>NZ_JBIOQS010000001.1:1247500-2729123 GCF_051713845.1 Enterococcus sp. AZ191
GTTGGACGAGGCTGGACCAAAAATGTTTAACTCCGAGAAATACATCTGTTTCAACTTTTTTGTACGAATGTACCAGCCACTAAATTTTTCTGTAGCGTTTCAAACCAATAATATTAAGGAATGACTTCACATCAAAAAATTCGCCAGAAGAAAACAGGGTTAGTTGTTTTTCTTCTGGCGGATCATTCTTAGTAATTCCCTATTCTAGGGATCAACTATTTTTATCTAGCCACTCTTTAGCAATGGTTAACTCTTCCATTGTCAATTGATGTCCTGTATTTGTGTTGGTTACCTTAAGTTGGGCATGACGAGTTTCAAATTCGTTGATTAAAGTCGAAATAGCTGTGGAAGAGACAATAGGATCGTCTTCACTGTAGGAAAGCCAGATTTTTTTGTCCGTCAATGAAAAGGATTGCTGATGGTTACCTAATGACATTGGATGGAAAAAGAGACCTTTTTTTAGACCCGTTTGACTTTCTAACATCAAATGTGCAGCAATATTTGCACCGTTTGAGTAACCGACAACGATCCAGTCACTCAAAGGGATTCGTTCGTTTTCACTGATTTTTTTGATTTCTTCGTGCAAGTTTGTTGACTCTTCTTCTAAATTTTCATAATCAAATTGATTCAATCCATTTCGTTTGAAAAAACGATTCATACCGTCTTCATTAATGGAACCGCGAAAAGAGAGAAGTGTGCTATTGGGAGCTAAAAAGTGGGCGATATCAATTAAAGAGTATTCATCTCCACCTGTACCATGAAGCAAGAGTAACTTTTTGCCATTAGGGCTATCTTTTTCGAATAAATAGTGCATGGGGTGCCTCCTTTTTTCACTCATAGAAAATAGTTACTCACGTTTTTTATTGGCATCGCTAGTATCGAATGGACGGACATATTCTTCGATCTCTGCTCGTTTCTCTTCTAAGAAAGGTGGTAAGGACAATATTTCTCCTGCGGTTTCAGTTGGTTCATCCCAAAAAAATCCAGGACCATCTGTAGCTAATTCGAATAACACGTGAGAAGCGGCTAAGAAATATTCTGATTGGAAATAAAAACGGTCAACAAAGCCTGAATTTGGTAAATCAACTTTATTGATCAAGCGAATCCAGTGTTCCAACGCTTCTTTATCTGCGACACGTAAAGCTAAGTGATGAATATTGCCAAATCCTTCTATTGCATCTGGAAGATCAGTCCGGTGTTCGATGATGATACTAGCCCCATTACCACCTTCGCCTACTTCAAATTGATAAAAAGCATCTGAATGAGCTGTTTCTTTAAATCCTAAGATGTTTTCTAGGATCACGCGGAGATGGTCTAAGTTTTTGACCCGAACAAAAACAGGGCCTAATCCAGTAATTCCATATTTTGATGGAACGTTACTGTTTTTCCATGGGATACCAGAAGCGACTCCGTGGTTATTTTCGTCTGAGATCAGTTGGTATGCTTGACTGTCAAAATCTTCAAACTCTAAATACTTTTTAGAAAAGCGTTCGTTGATCTCAGAATGAGTGATACCATATTTTTCAAATCGCTCGAGCCAAAATGTTAATGCTTCATCGTTTGGAACTCTAAACGAAGCTCTTGAAATCGTATCAGTACCTTTTTTTCCTTTTGCCTGATTTGGAAAATCAAAAAAAGTCATATCAGTTCCTGGTGTTCCATGTTCATCTGTGAAGTAAAGATGATAAGTTTCGATGTCGTCTTGATTGACGGTTTTTTTCACTAAACGCATACCCAAAATGTCAGTAAAAAAACGATAGATTTTTGTGGCACTAGAAGTCATTGCTGTAACGTGGTGAATTCCTCTGATTTGTGTGTCCATACTGCTTCCTCCTGTCAACTTACAAAAAGTAAGTAAATGATGATAGATACAGTATAGTGGGAGAGGGGAGTTAATGCAATTATTTTGTCTTTGTGTTTTATTGGCTGAATGATATAAAAAAAGTCCCTTACACGAAACGGCTGTTTCTTGCAAGGGCTATATGATTTTAATTAGAACGGACATCAAGTACAGAATAATTACGAACATCGAACCGATTACGACTTGAGGAATATTCAATAGGTTGGCCGTCTTTTAAGTAGACGACTTGTTGGACTTCCAGTACAGGATCGGTTTCACTACAATTTAAATATTCTTGGTCGAAAGTGGTGCTTTTATCTGCAGAGATTGCGCGATAGGCTCCAGCAAAGTGAATATTCAATTCTTTATGCAAGTAATCATAAATAGAAGAAAGCAAGTGTTCTCTTTTTAAACCAGGTACTAAGTTAACAGGCATAAATGTGTGTTCCAAAATGTAAGGTTCATTGTCCAGTATGCGTAGGCGATGGATGTTATAAACGGGCTGTTCCGCATCGACCATCAAGCGCTCCTGGATATATTCATTCGGAAATTCCACGTCGAAATGGATCACTTGACTTGTTAGAGAACGATGGCGTTTATGCATTTGATAGCTTAGGCCTTCGTATTCATTGGCAGGAGAAGTATCTTTTTCCATAAAAGGATGATTCAATATTTTTGTCCCAGAACCTCTTTGAGAGTAAAGTAAACCTTCCATTGCTAGGATATTGATTGCTTTTTTGATCGTCATGCGGCTGGCGCCGAATTCTTTCACTAAGTCCACTTGATTCGGTAAAAAACTATTAGGCGGGTATTGTTTTGAACGAATCCGTTCTCTTAATATATGGGCTATTTCTTCATATTTTGGCACGTTATTCACCTCACAATTGAGTATAACTAAAGATATGTTTTTCGACAACAAGTAATCGAAAAAGAAGGTCGATAGTTAAAAAAGCTGTGGGAAAAATTTGAAAATCAGTTTTACTACAGACTCTCGAATAAACGGTGTCCAAAAGTCTGGCTTTTCGGAAATTAAAAAAACGAGCAATACAAAAAATGTATTGTTCGTTTTTCTCCCCAATTTCTCAAACCTAAATGACTTTTGTCTCGACCTTTTTTCAATGTAGTAAAAGTAGTTATTACAAGACATCCAAGTCTGGTTGTTTATCCAAGATTTTAAGGAACGGATACCAAATGAAAGCTACAATCACGAAGTCAACAACTTGAAGGAGCCCGCCTAACCAAGAATTGGTTGCTAGCACACCACTTGCGATGATTGGAACAGTCCAAGGCACCGAAACTCCGGTTGGTGGTGGTACGATCCCAGCTGCCATGATCAAGTAGTTGAACGTAGTGACAATCAGTGGTGCAATTACCCAAGGAATCAAGATCGTTGCGTTTAAAACGATTGGTAACCCAAAGATCACAGGTTCATTCACATTGAAGATCCCGGGAGCTAGAGCAAGACGACCAACATCACGATATTGTTTTTTCTTCAAAATAAATGCCATCAAAAGGACAACGGCCAGTGTCATACCTGAACCACCGATACCAACGGTAAATGTTTCCATGAATGGTTTAGTGATGATGTGTGGCAATTCTTTCCCTTGTTGATAAGCTTCAAGGTTATCAAGCATCAAAGTGTTCCAGATTGGATCCATTACAGAGTTGACGATGATTTGACCATGAAGTCCGAAGAACCATAGGAATTGAACAAAAAACAAAGCAATCAATGTAGCTGGTAAGCTACTTCCCAATCCAGTCAATGGTTTTTGGATTACTTCATAAACCACATCATGAAGATTTGCATGGAAGACACCAGTCATAATCGCGTTGATAATTAAGAAAACAGTTAATGTCACAACGGCTGGAATCAAAGCAGCGAAAGATTTTGATACTGCTGGTGGTACACCGTCAGGCATTTTGATCTGCCAACCGCGTTTTGTGATACGGCAGTAGATTTCACCTGCAATAAATGCAGCAATCATACCAATGAACATCCCTTTAGCGCCAAGTCGATCAAGCGACAAGACACCAGAAACCTCTTCGCCTCCAGGTGTAGTCATGACAAAAGGAGTGAGAATCAAAAAGCTCGCAAAGGAAACTGCTCCGCCAAAAATACCTTCAACGTCATAGGATTTCGATAAATAATAGCCGATACCAAAAGTAACAAAAATAGACATGATACTCATTGTTGCATTTTGACCGTTTCCAAATAGAGTGGTTAAAGTTCCTTTCGTGCTATCACTGAAAAATGGAAGATTATTGATAACTACCACTATAGAACCAAACATCGTTAATGGAAAAGACAGCATAAATGCGTCTCTTAAAACCGTCAAGTAACGATTTCGCCCCAACATATTTGCTAGAGGCATGATTTTTTGAGCAAGCTTATCCATAAAACCGTTCATTATTTTCACCTCAAATTTATTTTTGTAATCGATTACAAAAAATAGTATAACCGGTATTTTATTAAATGTCTAGTCATTTAATATAAAAGTGTTGATTTATTTTTTAGTATTCGTTATCATAACGGTATCAAAAGAAAATAAGCGAGGGCAAAAAAATGAAGAAGTATAAATTTCCAGAGAATTTTTGGTGGGGTTCGGCAGCTAGCGGGCCACAAACAGAAGGAAGGATCCAAGGCGATCACAAAGGAGAGAATATTTGGGATTACTGGTATGAACAAGAACCAGAAAAGTTTTTCAATCAAGTTGGGCCGGAAAAAACGAGTCAGGTTTATACTAAATACCGTGAAGACGTACAATTGATGAAGAAAACAGGCCATAATACTTTTCGGACGTCTATCCAATGGAGCCGTCTACTACCAAATGGAACTGGGGAAGTAAACCAGACTGCAGTTGCTTTTTATCGTGCGTACTTCAAAGAACTATTAGACAATGGTATTGAACCTTTTGTGAATCTCTATCATTTTGATATGCCGCTGACACTTCAAAAAAATGGTGGTTGGTTAGACCGAAAAACTGTCGATGCATATGTCGATTATGCGACTACTTGTTTTGACTTGTTCGGTGACCTTGTAAAAAAATGGTTTACCCACAATGAGCCGATCGTTCCAGTTGAAGGAGGGTACCTGTATCAATTCCATTATCCAAATCATGTCAATATGAAAGAGGCTATTCAAGTTGGCTATCATGAGAACCTGGCGAGTGCCAAAGCGATCAAGGCATATCACCAATTGGCACAAGATGGAGAAATCGGGATCATCTTAAATCTGACACCAAGCTACCCGAGAGATGAAACAAATGAAGAAGATGTGAAAGCCGCAACGATCGCGGATGCTTTCTTTAATCGTTCGTTCCTTGATCCAGCTGTAAAAGGCGAGTTTCCGCAAGACTTGATCAAGATTGTCAAAGAATTGGATTTATTACCTGAGATAAAAGAAGGTGATCTGAAAACAATCAAAGAAAATACGGTTGATCTATTAGGGATCAATTATTACCAACCGCGACGGATCAAAGCGAAAGAAACCCCAGTGGATACAAAAAATAGTCCTATGCCAGATGATTATTTTGATAATTATGATCTGCCAAATAAAAAAATGAATCCTTATCGTGGATGGGAAATCTATGAAAAAGGAATTTATGATATCTTGACAAATACTAGAGAAAATTATGGAAATATCAAATGCTATATTTCCGAAAATGGTATGGGAGTTGAAGGAGAAGAGCGTTTTATCAATGAAAACGGCGTGATTGAAGATGATTACCGCATCGAATTTGTTACGGATCATCTAAAATATGTTCATCAAGCAATCGAAGAAGGCACAAATTGTGTCGGTTACCATATGTGGACGTGCATGGACAACTGGTCATGGACAAATGCATATAAGAATCGCTATGGTTTTATTGCGGTAGATCTTGCTCAAGATGGAAAACGGACGATCAAGAAATCTGGTCATTGGTTCAGCGAAGTCGCTAAGAACAACGGATTCTAGAAACGAACTTCTAATAAAAAGAAACAAGGACAGAAGTAAAAGCGTTTCTCGTATGCAAGAAATTTGAATAAATGGTGGGAATAGAAATTACCTCCTAAAAAATAAACATGAATCTTCAAAAATTTGAAAAATGATTTTCGTGAGATTTGGCTTATTTCTTGAGGGTAGGTTCATTTCTGTTCTGGCCTTTTTTATATAAAAATGATACAAGTAAATATTTGTTATGGGCACTCAATAGTGCTAGAATTAAAGCAAGGAGGCGGTTACAATGTTAGATGCGTATAAAAATATTTTAGTTGCAATTGATGGTTCGGAAAAAGCTGAAAAGGCTTTTATGGAGGCAATTGCAGCTGCTAAGAGAAATCAAGCAACTTTGCACATTTTGTATGTCAATGAGGTGACTGGCAACTATTTCGGTGACTTTGGGTTCCTGACACCAAATCTTCAAGAAGAATTAGATGAAGTAGCGGAAAAACAAATGAATGAGCATCGAAATCTGGCAATTGAAAAAGGATTGACAGATAACGAGACATATATTTTATATGGTTATCCAAAAACATTGATCGCAAACTTCAATGAATCCAAAGAACCAATCGATTTGATCGTGATGGGTGCGACAGGATTAAATGCAGTGGAACGAGCGTTAGTTGGTTCAACAACTTCCTATGTAGTAAACCATGCACCATGTAATGTGCTCGTAATTAAATAACATTATCAATTAATACTAATGCTTTTAAGGAATTGCTTCTTGCTCTTCCTTAAAAGTTTTTTTAGTGTCTACTTCTTTATCATTGGTATGAAAACGCTAAATACAAAGTATTTTCAAATAAATTTGATTGTAGGAGTAAAGTAGTGGTATAGTAACTGCAAAAGAAAAAATCAATCAAAAATGATAGATAAAAGAACGAAGGGAATGATCATGATGGAAGAACAATATTTACAAGTAATGACCATCGCTGGTTCAGACAGTGATGGTAGTGCCGGGATGCAAGCAGATATGCATACTTTTTTTACTCGAGGCGTTTATGGTGTCTCTGTAATGACTGCTTGCGTGGCAGGAAACTCATATGGCATTGGAGCAAGTGTGACGCTGCCAACTGACTTTATTGATAAAGAGTTTGCATTGATTGCAGAAGATTACCAAGTAAGAGCAGCAAAAACAGGGATGTTAGCTGATTCTACATTGATCGAAACAGTTGTTGAGAATTACCAAAAGTATGACTTCGGTCCTTTAGTCGTTGATCCTGTGATCGTGACCAAACATGGCAATCTGTTATTAGAGGAATCTGCTTTACAAAGCTTGAAAGACAAACTTTTACCTTTAGCAACAGTTTTGACGCCTAATTTTTATGAAGCAGAAAAATTGACTGGTCGATCATTGTCAGAAGAGGAAGATTACGTTCAAGCAGCAAAGGAACTCCAACAAATGGGGGCAAAAAATGTCATGATCAAAGGGCATCATTTAAAGGATGCAGACCAAAAAGACGTAAAAGATTATGTCTTGCTTAAATCCGGAAAGTCATTTTGGTTAAGTGCACCTTTTTATCCTACTGATCGTATCAACGGCACAGGGGATTCTTTATCCGCTTGTATTGCAGCAGAATTAGCTAAAGGAAAATCTGTTGAGGAAGCCATTCGTTTTGCGAAAGAATATGTGAATGTTGCGATACGAGAAGAAATCAACGTAGGGCATAAATATGGACCAATCAATCATTGGGCAGCTGGATCATTGAAGGAATCTGCAGATTTCTAACATATATCTGGGTCGAAAATGAAAATAAACCAATAGAAAAAAGTTGACTACTTTGAAAATAGGCTTTCCTATTTTTTTGAGTAGCCAACTTTTTTTACGAACAGCTGATCGTTTTGATACGTGATCTATGAGAGCCAAGAGTATTAGATAAAAAATACTGGGGATAACTTATCCAGACTATAAAATTGGTGAGAACAAACGTGAAATTTGTTGTTTGAACAATAACCACTTGGACATTTCTTTGACTGTTTCAGTTGTCATCGGTGTACACTTTTCTTCATCAACCAAAAATTGGTCTGCTAATTGGTTCAAGAAATCTGCATCATAAATGACAGCACTAGTTTCAAAGTTCAGACGGTAACTACGAATATCTTGATTGGCAGAGCCCACCATACAGATTTCATCATCCATGATCAGTGTCTTTGCGTGTAGAAATCCATTTTCATACACTAGGATCTGCACATTCTCTTTGATCAATTGTCTAGCATAATATTGAGTAGCACGATAGATGAAGGGATGATCTGGTTTATTTGGAATCATGATCTTGACTTCGACACCTGAGGCAGCTGCAATTTTTAAAGCTGCAAGTACACTTTCATCAGGTACAAGATAGGGCGTTTGGATCCAAATCTGTTTTTTCGCTGAAGTGATCAGTTTAATGAAGGATAACTTAATCTGCTCACGTTCATTATTCGGACCGCTTGACACTAATTGAATAGATGTATTTTCATGTTTATAGTCTTTCCCTGGTTCTTTTTGGAAAAAGTAATTAAGATGATAACCGACTTTTTTCTGTTCAGGAACTGAAACATTCCAATCTGTTAGAAAGCGTAATTGCAAGAGCGATGCTGCGGCTCCATAGATTCGAAGATGTGTGTCACGCCAGTACCCAAATTTTTTGGTGACGTTGACGTATTGATCAGCGATATTGAAACCACCGATATAACCGATTTTTCCATCGATCACTACAATTTTGCGGTGATCATGATAGTTTAGGCGAAAACGGAGCAATGCACGTTGAGAAGTAATAAATGTGTGAACGTGTCCACCATTTTTAATTAGTTTATTGAAGTCCTTTGGTTTTGTTCCGTTGGAGCCAAAGGCATCATACAGTAAACGGACTTCTACTCCTTCTGCAGCTTTTTCTTCAAGTAACGACAAAATCTGCTGGCCAATATTGTCTGTTACAAAGGCATAATACTCAATATGGACGGAATGTTTGGCCGCTTTGATATCTTTTAATAGAGCGTCCAGTTTTTCTTGTCCATCTGTCAATAAAGTGACCGAATTTTTTCGAGTCAGTGGCATACGATTGAGGGAAGAGAAAAAATCAACGAATTGTTGATGTTCCAGATTTTCCATCAATGGATCGTAGTGATCGATCGTGTCTCCTTTGAAATCTTGAAAATTTTCTAATTCTTTCAAGTCACTTTGTCTTAAATAGAATTTTTTCTTATCTGTCAGGCCACGCCCAAAGAAAAGGTAGAGTACAAACCCAATACCGGGAAGCGCAAAAAGCACAAGTAACCATGCCCAGATAGCAGCGACATCACGTGGTTTGATCAAAATAATAACTAAAGCAATGATGACATTGATCAAATAAAGGACATAAATAATATTTGTTCCCACAGTCAAATCCTCCTTTTTTACTATAACAATAGTATAGCATGAGAACAAAAAGAAGCCTACAAATGAAGAACGCTATTTTTGTAAACAAGGTTGAAAATATCCAGTAAACTAAGCTAAATTGGTTGCTTTTTGGCATATATTCAGGTAGGATAATAGTACAGTTGAATATCTCCTTAGGGGAGTAACCGACAACATTTGTTGTGATAATATCAACAGTAAGTTAACCAAATGGTTATCTGGTATTGTATGAAATGGTGAGACCTAAGACAAATCCGCATTTGTCTTAGGTCTCTTTTTTTCAGTCAGGACAATTGCCGATAACTAAAAATCAAAATGGGGGATGAAATTTGGAAAACAAGGAACAGGCTCAGCAAGCCGTCTACAAGGAATCAATCGACTCGCTGATGCAAAAAACGCAGAGCTCGACCGAAGGATTGAGTACGACGCTCGCAAAAGAAAAGTTAGAAAGAGATGGATTGAATCAGCTAAAGGAAGCACCTAAGAAACCGACATGGAAATTGTTCTTAGAAACATTCAAAGATGCTATGGTCATCGTGTTGCTGATTGTCGCATTGATCCAAATGGTCATGGGTGACTACATCGAATTCTTAGTTATTTTTGCCGTGTTGATGTTGAACTCCGTGATCAGTGTTATCCAAACAAAAAAAGCAGAAGGCTCTTTAGAAGCATTAAAAAGTCTTTCCGCACCTGATGCGCGTGTTATCCGTGACGGAAAAGAACGGACGATTCCAGCAAATGAGTTAGTTGTTGGGGATATCGTCTTATTAGATGCAGGGGATTATGTACCTGCTGATGGGCGGCTGTTAGAAGCTGGTTCATTAAAAGTAGATGAAGGAATGCTTACTGGTGAATCGACAGCTTCAGAAAAAGAGGTTGTGTCGATTGAGCAAACAGTACCAATCGGCGACCGTATAAATATGGTGTTTAGTGGAACGATCATCACTTATGGCCGCGGGAAATTCTTAGTAACTGCTACTGGGAACAATACAGAAATCGGAGAAGTTGCTGGGCTTCTTGAATCAACAACGGAACAAGTCACTCCTCTACAACGCGGATTAGACAAATTCAGTAAAAAATTAAGTTTGGCAATCCTAGCTTTATCACTAGTTATTTTAGGTATCCAATTGTTCCGTATCTATTTAGGTGAGGGAACAGGGGATCTAACTGCAGATATCGTTAGTGCAGTCATGTTCGCAGTTGCTGTTGCCGTAGCAGCTATTCCAGAGGCATTGCAATCGATCGTAACAATCGTTTTGTCTTTAGGAACAAACAAAATGGCAAAACGTCATGCGATCATTCGTAAGCTACCTGCGGTCGAAACACTTGGATCAACAAGTATCATTTGTACCGATAAGACTGGTACGTTGACTCAAAATAAAATGACCGTGGTTGATTATTATTTGGCAAATGGCGCTACAGGAGACTTCACGAATGATCCAGCGAAATGGTCCGATGATGAACGCCGTTTGATTGAGATCAGTGTCTTAGCAAATGATGCTTCGATCAGTGAAGATGGTACAAAACTAGGTGATCCAACAGAAGTGGCATTCATTGATTTCAGTGAAAAGCTGAATCAGCCTTATCAAGAAATCCGAAATACCTATCCAAGACAAGCAGAATTACCATTTGATTCTGACCGTAAATTAATGTCAACAGCACATAACATTGACAATGACCAATACCTATTTGTCAAAGGTGGACCGGATATCGTCTTTGGTCGCAGTAAAAAAGCTTTAGTTAATGGTGAAGTTGTGCCAATGACAGAAGAACTGATGACAAAATTCAAAGAACAAAATGAAGCTTTTTCAAATCGTGCGTTACGTGTTTTAGCTTTTGCGTATCGTCCAATCGAAAGCACAGAACTTTCATTTGAAGATGAAAATGACTTGATCTTAGTTGGATTGCTTGCAATGATCGATCCGCCAAGAGAAGAAGTGACACAAGCCGTCAAAGAAGCAAGAAGTGCTGGTATCAAGACGATCATGATCACAGGTGACCATAAGACGACTGCTGTAGCAATCGCCAAAGAAATCGGCATCTTTGAAGAAGGCGATCAAGCGTTGACTGGTACAGAATTAGATGATCTGACAGAAGACCAACTGAACGAAGTACTAGAAAAAGTGACCGTATATGCGCGCGTTTCACCAGAAAACAAGATTAGGATCGTACGAGCATGGCAAAATAAAGGCCATATTTCAGCGATGACCGGTGATGGTGTCAATGATGCGCCAGCCTTGAAACAAGCAGATATCGGTATTGCAATGGGAACAGGTACGGATGTTGCGAAAGATGCTGCTGCAATGGTCTTGACTGATGACAACTTTGCATCGATCGTCAGTGCCGTTGAAGTAGGACGAAATGTCTTCGATAACATTAAGAAGGCCATTTCTTACCTATTTTCAGGTAACTTGGGTGCAATCATTGCGATTATCTTTGCTTTAGTTGCTGATTGGTCAAACCCATTTACTGCATTACAATTACTATTTATCAACTTAGTGAACGACTCTCTTCCTGCTATTGCTTTAGGAACAGAAAAAGCGGAACCAGCAACGATGGATAGACCACCAAGAGATCCAAATTCCGGTATTTTTACGGATAAAACGTTGATCTCAGTAACTTATCGTGGGGTGTTGATCGGGATCGCCGTTATTTTTGCTCAATGGTTAGGAATGCAACACTCACCGGAATTCGGTGTAGCAATGTCCTTTTCTACATTGATTTGGTGCCGAACGTTACAAACATTTCCAGCACGCTCCAATACACAAACAGCGATTCAAGCTGGATTCTTCTCAAACCGTAGTGTCTTGTTAGCTGTTGTCGTATGTAGTGCGCTATATTGTTTGACCATGATTCCTGGGTTAAAACAAGTCTTCTCAATTCCAGCTGCTTTTGGCTTGACTGAAGTCTTTACATGTATCGGAATTGCTTTAGTGACGGTCATTTTGATGGAGATCACAAAAATGATCCTTATCCACGTACAAAAGAATAAATAAAATAAAAAAGAGACTGAGACAAGTTTTGTCCTAGTCTCTTTTTTTAAACAAAGAGAGAAAAACGAATCGCCTTTGATAAGCTGATTGCTAAGACAATTTTCAATTCCCATTTATCAGCCAGTTTGTGTTAAAATTATTTAAATAGAAATCGAAATAAAGGCATAGAATTAGTAGAAGTTTAGATTTACGACTATGTCAGAAGAAGGTGAGCAAGATGAACGACGTGAAAATTATTTTTTTTGATGTTGATGGTACTCTGATTGATATGAACAAAAAACAAATTTCAAGAAAGATGCTAGCAACGCTGAAAGCACTAAAAGAACAGAATATTATTCTCTGTATTGCAACAGGTAGAAGTCCAATTGCTTTACCACAGTTTGACGACTTGACATTTGATGCTTTTTTGACTTTTAACGGGTCATACTGCTTTGACCAAAAAGGAAGTATTCATAAAAATCCAATTCCACAAAAAGATGTAGAACAGATCATCAAAAATTCGAGAGTCTTGAATCGCCCAGTAGCTATTGCAACGAGCAATCAGACCATTACAAACGGTAAAGATGAAGATCTAGCTGAATACTTTTCTTTTGCTCATCAAGAGATAATTGTGTCGAAGAGCTTCGATGAGGTCATGAAGAATGAGGAAATTTTCCAATTAATGCTAGGTGCTCGCCGAGAGGAATATGAAGAAGTAATGAAGAATACTACTGCGTCAAAGATTACTGCATGGTGGGATCGTGCGGTTGATATTATTCCTAAAAGTAGTGGTAAGGGAATCGGCATAAAAAAAATACTAGACTATTATGGTTTCGATAAGAACCAAGCTATTGCATTTGGAGATGGGAATAACGATATTGAGATGCTAGAAGCGGTTGGTTGGGGAATAGCAATGGCCAATGCTTCCGAGGATCTAAAGAAAATTGCTGATGAAGTGATTGGTCATGTAGCAGAAGAGGGAATCTATCATTATTGCCTAAAAAGAGGATTAATTGTAGAAAATGAATAGAAACCTTTGAAGTAAAAAAGTATGGAACTCTCTGCTTGGCGTAAGGAATTGAGAGTAGATTAGCTAAACGTCATAAACAAAATTTTTATGAGATGACTTAGATAACTAAGATTTATATGCGTGACTGTTTTATGAGGTTCGATCGTCTTAAGTGGACGATTGGGCTTTTTTTACTAAGAGTACCAAATATAAATTATGAGAAAAGTATAATAGAAAATTGCAAAAAATTGTACGGTTTACTTCATTTCAATTTTACATTCGAGAGCCATCAACCTTATGTCCACCAGATAATTGAATCGCATCAAGAGAATAAGCAAAAAAAACAAACAACAAAGTAATTTTTTCGTTAAGTACTTCTTCAAAATAAATATTTTTCTTCATTCGGCTGATTCTTAGTTGTTTAGAAAGCAAAAATCCATTTATATCTTTGTGTACCCAATAGTCTAGCATAAATATTTGTACCACTTCGCAAGGAAGCTATGTTGCTAAGAATAACAATTTAGTTGTAGTACATAAACTGTATAAGGGGATAGCCAATTTTGTCTAACGCGATGAACTAGGGAATGAAGGCAATAAACGCAATATTTTTAATCTTTATATGATTGATTTTTTAGATTATCTTTTTGAAAAATAGATCAATGTGTTAGAATCTCAAGATAAGAATGGAATTTGTTAAGAGATATTATTTATTCCGAAATGTGAAAATTTTAAATAGGAGAATCAACTATGGACGAATTAGATTGGGATGAATTTGCCCCAGCGTATTATCAAAATCAACTGGAATCACGCACGACAGTCGTAGAAGATGTGATCGCCTTTTTAAGAAGCAAGAAAGTATTACCCGTATCAGACTTGATAGATGTAGCAGGTGGTGCTGGGCGCTATTTACCTATGGCGAAAGAAGTAGAAAGTTACAAATTGCTTGATTTTTCAACCGAAATGTTGAGGTTTGCTCAACAAGAAGCAGATAAGTTAGGTGTGAAAAACGTCCAAATGATGAAGCGTTCTTTCGAAGATTTTTTAGAAAATGAAGAAAGTGTTGAAGTGATTTTTACTGCTGCAAATCCTGCATTAGATAATACCCAAAAATTAGAACGTATGCTGAAAAAGATGGATCAGGCATGTGTCATCATCAGAGTCGTGAGTTCAAAAGATGACTTGTTTTTACCCTTGGAAAAACGATTAGGGATATATGAAGATGATCCTATGACTTCTAAAGATCTGATGGATCAATTTGAAGCATATCTAGATCAAAGCGACTATTCTTATCAGGTCAAAGAATTTATGTATGTTCTCAAAGAAAGAATCACTCGTTCCTTAATGGAGGTCTACTATGAGGGGTATGAAGAAGACCAACGATTGGCTGATTTTCTTGACCAACATTTTCTCCAAGATGAACAAATCAGTACAACCCGTTTGACCTACCGCTTGTTGCTGATCCAATAAAAAGTAAATTGAGATAGCAAAAGTAGTACTGGATACGTAAAAATTGGAGAAGTTACCCCCATTATGCAAATAAACGATCAGCCGGAGGAGCTCAAAATAAAGAATATTATTTTGGTTTCTCCGGCTGATCGTAGTCATTTATTTTAGAATCTTTGGTTTTATACAACTCACTGCTTTAATTGATAAAAGCCAAGTCTTACGTATTACTGTTTGTAGTAGCGGATATCATTTTCTACTTTATAGATTGAAAAAGGTACATCAGAAGTATATTCTGCAGATTCGCCATTTTCTGGTAATTTTTCGCTAAAGATCGTTTCGTATTCAGCAACAGTGACTTGTTTTCTTGCATCTAGCATTTCTTGATGGCTCTCGGTCATTAGGAATTCTTGGTAGCCTTCGACTAGATAGCCTGTAAAGAATTCACTGACTGCGCCAGAACCGTAACTGAATAGGCCAATACGATCACCAGATGATAAAGTTTGAGAATTTTCCAAAAGAGAAATCAAACCTAGATAGAGCGAGCCAGTATATAAATTACCGACTCGGCGACTATACTGAATGCTTTCTTCATAACGTTCTAATAAACGCGTTTGGTTTTCTTCGTCTGTCTGATCTAATACACTTTGCAACGCTTTTTTTCCCATTTTTGTATAAGGGATATGGAAACTCAATGCGTCATAATCTTCTAGTTTAAGACCAGTGAGTTCTTTATGATGATTCCAGACTTTTTGGAAGGATTCAATATAAGTTGAATTTGATAATGGCCCGTCTACTATAGGAAATTCACTATAATCTGGGCGCCAAAAATCGTAGATATCTTCTGTCAAGAAGGTACTATCATCTTCGATTGTAAGGATTCTTGGATCAGCAGTGACCATCATTGCAACAGCACCAACGCCTTGTGTGACTTCGCCGCCACTTGCCAAACCATAACGAGCCATATCACTAGCAATGACCAAAACTTTACGATCTTGATGATTTTTCACATATTCTTTTGCCATATGCAAAGCTGCCGTTCCGCCGTAACAAGCTTCCTTGACTTCAAAGGAACGAGCAAAAGGTTGGACTTTAAGCAAATGGTGGATGATCACAGCACTTGCTTTTGAGTGATCGATACCTGATTCTGTTCCAACGATCACCATATCGATGAGTTCGCGGTCTTGTTCCGTCACGATTCTGCTGGCAGCATTTGCACCCAATGTGATGATATCTTCTGAAATGCGGTTAAGAGCCATCTGATCTTGACCAATACCGATATGGTATTTAGCAGGATCATCCCCACGATGGTTGGCTAATTCTGTCATATCTAAATATAAATTTGGAATAAAGAAGGAAAGACGATCGATCCCTATTTTCATTTCAACACCTCTTTATTTATGATAAAAAAACTTACTTTACTAAAGTATCATAAAATGATTAAAAGAAATACAAAAAAGCGAATATTTAAGGATTGTTAAAATTTGTTTCTCGTTTATTTTGAAGAAGTAATGTACTATTTGTTTTTAGCGAAAACAATGGTATATTTTTGTAGGAGGTGGCTTACTTGAAGGAAGTCGTAATTATAGATGCTGCAAGAACGCCAATTGGTAAATATAAAGGTAGTTTGAGCAGTTTTTCTGCAGCTGAATTAGGGACAATGGTTACTAAAAAATTGCTAGAAAAAGCAAGTATCAAAAAAGATGAGATCAACCAAGTGATTTTTGGAAATGTCTTACAAGCGGGAAATGGACAAAATGTTGCCCGTCAAATCTCGATCAATAGTGATATTCCTGTAGATGTTCCTGCAATGACTATCAATGAAGTCTGTGGTTCAGGGATGAAAGCAGTGATTTTAGCGCGTCAGCTGATTCAATTAGGTGAGGCAGATCTAGTAATAGCTGGGGGAACAGAGAGCATGACCCGGGCGCCTTTACTACAACAATTTGATTCTGAAACCACTTCATATAATGGACCAATTTCAAGCATGGTCAACGATGGTTTGACCGATACTTTTTCAAACACGCATATGGGTTTAACCGCTGAGAATGTGGCAGAACAATTCGGAGTGACTAGAAAAGAGCAAGACCAATATGCATTAGACTCACAATTGAAAGCAGCCAAGGCAACGGAAAACAATGTATTCAAAGAAGAAATCATACCTGTTTTACTACCGAATGGAACATTGATGGAAAAAGATGAAGCAATACGTGGCAATAGTTCATTAGAAAAACTTGGAACATTAAAAACGGTATTCTCGGAAAATGGGACGGTCACAGCTGGAAATGCTTCTCCTTTAAATGATGGTGCATCAGTAATGGTTTTAGCTTCAAAGGAGTATGCACTAAAAAATGATCTTCCGTATCTAGCAACGATCAAAGGTGTGGCGGAAATCGGTATTGATCCTAGTATTATGGGAATCGCACCGATCAATGCGATCAATTCTTTGTTAGAAAAGACAGAGGTTCCATTAGGTGCGATTGATCGATTTGAGATCAATGAAGCATTTGCTGCCTCGTCCATCGTTGTCAATCGTGAACTTCAACTTGATCCAAAAAAAGTAAATAGTGATGGTGGAGCTATTGCTCTAGGACACCCGATTGGCGCTAGTGGTGCAAGAATCCTGACGACATTGAGTTATGGACTGCAGAGAAATGAGCAAAAATACGGCGTTGCTTCTTTATGTATCGGTGGAGGTCTGGGACTAGCAGTCTTACTTGAGGCAAATCAAGAAAAAGCAGGATCATTTGACGAAAAAAAAAAGTTCTATCAGCTGACACCAGAAGAACGTAGAAGTCAGTTAGTTCGCGGAGGCGTGATTGCTGAAAAAAGTGCGGATCAACTAAAAAATGAACACTTGTCTGAAGACATTGCGAACCATTTGATTGAGAATCAGATAAGCCAAGTGGAGATTCCTATGGGCGTTGCCCAAAATTTTCAGATCAATGGTGAAAAAAAATGGGTTCCCATGGCAACAGAAGAACCATCCGTTATAGCAGCAGCTAGCAATGGAGCAAAAATTTGTGGGGATATCACTGCAAAAACGCCACAAAGACTGATGAGAGGCCAGATCGTGTTGACAGGTAAGCCTGAATATCAGGCAATCATCGAAGCAATAGACACACGAAAAGATGAACTGTTTTTGTGTGCAAACAATAGCTATCCCTCCATTGTTAAACGCGGTGGAGGAGTCAGGGATATTTCCACGAGAGAATTTATGGGAAGTGACCATGCGTATGCGTCAATTGATTTCTTGATCGATGTTAAAGATGCAATGGGGGCGAACATTGTCAATACGATTTTAGAAGGAGTTGCCAACCAATTACGAATCTGGTTCCCAGAAGAAGAGATTCTATTTAGTATTTTGAGCAACTTAGCAACTGAGTCTCTTGCTACTGCTTGTTGTGCGATCCCTTTTGAACGCTTAGGTAAAAGTAAAGAAATTGGAAGACAAGTTGCCGAAAAGATCCAACAAGCAGCGGAATATGCAAAGCTAGATGTTTATCGGGCAACGACGCATAATAAAGGCATTATGAATGGAATCGAAGCAGTTATTTTAGCAACTGGTAACGATGCCAGAGCGGCATCCGCAGCTATTCATGCATATGCTTCAAGAAATGGCTTTTACCAAGGATTGACAGATTGGAAGATAGTTGATGGACAGTTAGTGGGTAAATTGACTGTACCTTTAGCTGTTGCGACCGTAGGAGGCGCTTCAAAGATTTTACCTAAAGCGAAACTTGCGATTGAAATACTTGATGTCTCTTCTGCAAGAGAATTGGCACAAGTAATTGCGGCTGTGGGCTTAGCTCAGAATTTAGCGGCATTGAAAGCTTTAGTAACAGAAGGCATTCAAAAGGGGCATATGTCCTTACAAGCACGAGCATTAGCCATTACTGTTGGTGCAACTGGGGATGAAATCGAACAAGTTGCGGCATATTTAAGGAAAGCAGATACCATGAATCAACAGCTTGCAAGTGATTATTTGCTAGAAATCCGTTCTTGATTGTCTAGTAAAATTTATATGGATTGGGCGTCGATTAGCGTGTTCGTATGGGGGAATGTGGGACAAATCTAAAAATCAGTTTTGTTACAGACGCTCGAATAAACGGCGGGAGCAAAAGCAAATCCTTCTTAAATAAGCCGAAATTCACAAAAATTTGAAAAGCAATTTTCGTTCCTTTCTTCTTATTTCTCGGAGTTAAACACTTCTGTCCCAGCCTCTCTCAAATAAACGGCGTCCAAAAGTCAGTCTTTTCGGAAATTTCAAAAAAAAACGAGCAATACAGAAAACGTATTGTTCGTTTTTTTCTCCAATTTCTCAAAACTAAACGACTTTTGTCTCGACCTGTTTGAACTGTTACATGAATGAGAAAGCGTTGTTTGACACCTGTCCAATCAGAGAGCCGAGGCAAATAAATGCCTTAGGTTCTTTTTTCTTAAAAAATAGTTGGAAAACGGCTTATTTTTAATGATTTTGCGTATATATCTAAGTTTTTTTTGTATAATCCTTTTCATTTGTCTTTTTTTTTCTTATAATCGTAAAGGTATGAGCGAAGGAGAGAACATATGAAGAAAAAACAAAAGCAAAAATTACTCAATCAATTCCGTCCTTCTTTAGACGGCATCAGAAGTCAATTGTTCCATTCTTTGGAAGAGGAAAGCTTACGACGTTACGGATTACCTTTACAAGTGATGCTTGATCCTAAAAATCGACAAATATTGACTATTGGGTTAGCAGGACAATCAAACGAAGATACACGTATCAATGTACCTATCGATGATAATTTTACTACTGTGTTAAAACGTATTCGTTCAGGTGAAAAGGATATTTTTGATCGCTTCCGCGACAACTTATTGATCGAAATCGTTTCTTACTGGAACGATCAACGTCTTAAAAATGATGAGCCAACTGCTCAAACCGTTTCTACACCAGTAAGCGATAAGACTGTCGAAGAAACGAACACAGCCAAAATGGAAGAATCAGTGAAAGAAGCAGAAGACAAACCAACAGCGGAATCAACTGAAAAAGAACGCTCAACGAACACTACCGCTTTGACTTTTGCTGATTTTTCAAGTGAAGTAGCTGAATATCCAAAATTCTATACAGAAAAAACAGAGCAATCCGTAGTGATTTATGAAAAAGCAGCGGATGAACCTCGCAAACTAGCTGAGATCTCTATGACAGCTGAAAACGAGTTTACGATCGAAAAAGCGTTAGAACGTAAATATAAAGTGAAATTGACTTTGATCCCACTGATCGAACAATTTGCGGCAACAGCTATCAATGATCGCTAAGCAATGAATGAGGGTAAAATAAAATGAGGTGCCTTGAAGAAGTAGCGCATATTGCGAACTTCTTCAAGGCACCGTTTATTCGTTTTTAAAGAAAGAATGAGACAAAAGTGTTTCTTACTTTTGTCCCACGCTCTACATCATTATCCTCTTGGGATCAAAGCGAATTGTTCAAGGTCAGGGGAATAAATCACTTTATGACCTTGCCAAGACTTGACCATCAAAGAATGATCGAATCTATTTTTAACTTCTGCTAATTTTTGTTCATAAGTAGCATTCCTCAATGGAAAATGCTGGATTTTGTCTGGTGTGATCAAAAAAACAAAATCAGGATGAAACGTTCGTGTGATTTCTTCAGGAAGAGCGTCTAAACGTTCGATTGGGTCCATAGCTATCTAACTTCCTTAACTTAGAATTGAGCAGTATCTGGATCTTTTGCTTTTCCAACTACGCCGTCCAATTGATCGATTTGTTTCATTTCTTCTTCTGACAATTCAAAATCAAATAGTTCAGTATTTTCTTTGACACGGCTAGGTGTTACTGATTTAGGCAATGGTAAAAAGCCGTGTTGTAAAGACCAGCGAAGAGAAACTTGAGCGATGCTCTTGTCATGTGATTTTGCAATTTCTTGCATTTCAGGAACATCGAAAATTTTCCCAGTTCCTAGTGGGCTGTAAGCCTCTAAGATCATATCGTATTTTTTAGCATAATCCACGACTTCAGGTTGTAACTCTCCTGGAGCAAGGAAGATCTGATTGACCATTGGCATTATTTTTGCTGTTTTAGCCAAAGTGTCTAAATGGTGAGGTAAGAAGTTGCTGACACCAATCGCTTTGATTTTCCCAGCTTCATATAATTCTTCAAATGCACGCCATGTTTCTGCATTTGCTTCTTCCCAATTGTCTCGAAATGCAACGGGATTAGGCCAGTGGATCAAGAATAGATCAACATAGTCTGTTTGCAATTTTTTCAAGGATTCTTCAAAGGAAGACATCACTAAGTCATAGCTGTGATTTGCATTCCACAATTTTGTAGTAAGAAAAATTTCTTCTCTAGGAATGCCACTTTCTTTTATTGCTTGTCCTACACTTTCCTCATTTTTATAGCCTTGTGCAGTATCGATGTGACGATACCCTGCTGCTAATGCTTCTTTTACTGATGCAACGGCAACATCTCCATCTGGTGTTTGCCATGTGCCAAAACCAACGACTGGGATCTTATAGCCGTTTGCTAAACGATACGTACTTGTTAATGAATCCATACTCTCAACTCCTTAATTTTTATTTCTTCTTAATTCTAGCTCATTTTTCCAAAAAAAGAATCCATTTTGTTTCTTCTTTTTTTATTTTAGTAAAATCAATAAAAAAATGTTTTTTCATTCTAGTATTTTGCCGGTAAATTACGTAAACTAAATCAGAAGGGAATGAGAGAATGGATATCTATTTAAAAAAAGCAATTTTGCATATTATTGATCGCGAAACTGGTTCTCCAGTTTTTTCTCAAAAAGAATTGGATTTGACAAAAGATTTTACCCGAGAGTTTTTACAAAAGAAAATCCAAAAAATTTCTTCTGCACAAACAAAGACCGGCCAGTTGACACAAGAAAGTGTAATCGGTACGCATTTAAAAAACTGTGAAGAAAATTTTGTTGAAGCGAGTGAATTGATTGTACAACGGTGGTTTGACGTCTATCAAGAAAGTGAAGAGGCACCAAGCGCGGATGTTTTTGTTGTCTTGTACGAGATGGATACCGTCATGTATTTAGCTTTGCTAAAAGTAAATTATCGGGAATCGTATACTCACTTTGTCGAAGCAGATGAAACAGGAATCGATAATCGTTTGATTTTGAACAGAGCGATCCTTGGTTCAAAATCACAGAAAGCGGATGAAGCACTTGCTGTGAACTTAACTGACTTGACGTATGAATTGATCGAAAAGAAATATGAATTCTCTGGGAAAAAAGAACTTTACTTTTCTGGAAGAGTGATCGAGAGTGTTCCCGCTCCCTCATTAGAAGAAAACGTCAAGGTTATCCAAAAGGTTGCCAAGAGTCTAGGTAAAAAATTTGAAACGGAAGAGTTTGATATCATGGCAGATTTGAAGGAAGCCGTTTATGATACGATCGAAGAAAAGGGCAGATTAGATCATGAAATGATTGCCGAAAAGGTGTTCAAAGAAAACATCACAGCAAAATTGGCGTTTCAAGAAGAAGTACAGGAACAAGGTTTTGTTCCAGAAGCGCCACCTGTTAAAGAAGTACAAGAAATATCCGAGAAAAAATTTGGAAAACAAAAATTTAAACTATCAAATGGAATCGAATTGATTGTCCCTGTCGATGTTTACCGCAATCCTGATTTGATCGAATTCGTAAATAATCCAGATGGAACGATTTCAGTCATGATCAAAAATGTCGATGAAGTTTTAAATCGTTTATAGGATACGACTGAGCGATTCAAAAAATCGGTTAAATTTTCAACAAATAAGCCAGAACACTGCGGAAATACTTATTTTCGTAGTGTTCTGGCTATTTTATCATTCTAACTGTTGCGCTGCAGCTTTTGGAATCTCATTGACCTTTACTTCTTCCCAATTCAAAACGCCTTTTCTCTCGTTCACTTCTAATTTGAGATATGCATTCATCTTCAATGGTCTTTCTCTTAGTTCGTTAAAAGAAACTTCTTTTTCTTGACCTTCTTCATTATAACCCGGTTGTTTATACGTATAATACGTGTTTTTTCGGTCGCCCTCTGTATGTCTTTCGCCATTTGTCGTGATCTTTGTATAATAGGTTTCTCCCATGTAGTAATAACGATAAGTAGCAAAACTACCGCCTAAAAAAATCGCAACTACGATGAGTGCGCCAAGCCATTTTTTCATCATCCATTTCACCTCAATCTTATTATTCATGAAAATAGTCGATTCGTCTATTGAATCAATTGGAATGTAAAATTTTATAAAGAAAAATTAAATCTTCTACTTTTTAATACTAGGTAGTTGTTTCTTTTTGATGATGGTGTTATGATACTCCAGTACTAAGTGTTACAAAGTATTTTTACACATAGAAGGTGACAGAAGTTGAAAGGGATAACCGAGTTATTAAAAGGCTCATTAGAAGGTATCGTCCTGCAAATCATCAAGAACAAGCAGGAAACATATGGATATGAGATCACGAATGAGCTAGTGGCTACTGGCTTTTCAGAAATCGTGGAAGGAACAGTGTATACTGTTTTATTGCGATTGGAAAAGAAGGGGTTAGTAACGACTGAAAAGAGAAAATCAGAACTTGGTCCAGCACGGAAGTTTTATCAGTTGAATGATAAGGGTGATAGATATCTAGAAGAATTTTGGGAAAAATGGCGTTTCTTAGTCTCTCAATTGGCAAAAGTAAAGACAAATGAAGCAAGTGAAGAAAGAAGAGATGAAAAATGAAATTTTATGACAAAATCACAGGTAATGATATTAGAAGAGCGTATCAGGAATTTGATGTGCGTTCAGATAAACTGCCGCTAGATTATCAGATAGCATGGAAAGAGATCCAAAGTAGTTTATGGGACTATTCGAATTTTTCCGGTAGGAACCTAGTCCCTATTTTAGATGGGATTCTGGGACTGCTAGAGGAATCTGCAATGGATGGAATTCCAATCGATCAAATCGTTGATGGGGATGCGAAGAAATTCAGTGCAGCGGTCGCAGGAGTTGAAGGTGTAGAAAATTACCGCGATAAATGGCGGAAGCAATTAAACGAATCTGTAGCTGAAAAACTGAAGAATTGAGGGATAAACTATGGGAATCCAAGAAATGATCGATGAAAAAAAAGAGTGGCGTGTCCACATGATCCGTGTCAAGAGTTTACCGAAAGACTATCAAATCGTTTATAAAGAGATCCAAAAATATTTTTTTAAAGTAGCGCCGATTGGTGTAACTGAAAAGGATGGTGTACTTTCTGAATTAGTAGAGTTATTCGAAGAAGGGGCACAAAGCGGGAAAGCAGTTCTTGATATCACAGGAGAAGACGTCGCTTTATTTGCAGATCAATTAATTGAAGGAAAACCAACATTGATCGAAAATCGTCAAATGAAACAAATACATTAGATAGAGCGATAATCCGTGTAACTTTTGTATTACATTAGTAGATAGGAAGAGGCCGAGACAAAAGTCGTTTAGGTTTGAGAAATTGGAGAGAAAAACGAGGCTGAGACAGAAGTGTTCAACTCCGAGAAATAAGAAGAAATGAACGAAAATTGCTTTTCAAATTTTTGTGAATTTCGGCTTATTTAAGAAGGATTTGCTTCTGCTCCCGCCGTTTATTCGTTTTTAAAGACTGAGACAAAAGTGTTTCTTACTTTTGTCCCACGCTCGTTTTTTTGAAATTTCCGAAAAGCCTGACTTTTGGACTTTCGTTTATTCGAGCGTCTGTAGCAAGCCTAATTTTTAGATCTGTTCCACATTCTTGTTCATTTTAGTTTATCATAGAAAAATAGAATAGGAAGATGACGCTTTATGGGAATTATCAAGCGTGGTATAAATAATCATATAGATTTAAAATATAAAGGAGTGGAATTCATGCATATCGAGCATATTGCGATTTGGACAAAGGATTTAGAAAAAATGAGAGCGTTTTACGAGTGCTATTTTGGCACAAAAAGTTCAGAAAAATATACCAATCCCAAAACGAGGTTCCAATCTTATTTTTTAAGTTTTCCTACTGGTGGCAGAATCGAATTGATCACTAAACCATTTTTATCTGATCGATCGGTAGATACGTTAGGCTATGCGCATCTTGCATTAGCAGTCGGAACAAAAGAAGATGTGGATTCATTTGCGGAACGATTCATCGCTGATGGTTATCCACTACTAAGTGGTCCAAGAACGACGGGAGATGGTTATTATGAGGCAGTGGTCCAAGATCCAGAGGGGAATTTTATTGAACTTACAGCTGATTGAGAGTTCGAAAGTCGTTGAAGGTTTTTCGCTAAGCACAATAAATAATGGTATATACGATGAAGGAGGTGTAGTTATGCATTTTCATGAACAAAAATGTATTGGTGAACAATCATTACTAGAACTTTATGGCGCTGTAGGCTGGACGGCATATACAACAGATAGCAAACGACTACTGAAGGCGGTGGAGCAGTCACTTAAGGTCATCACTGTTTGGCAAGAGAAAGAATTGATTGGACTGATCCGCAGTGTGGGGGATGGTGAAACAATTCTTTACATTCAAGACTTGTTGGTACACCCTGCCTATCAAAAGCAAGGCATTGGGACAGAACTGATGAAGAAGATGGTAGAAGCTTATACAGATGTGAGGGAAAAAGTATTACTGGCAGAAAATGACCCTGTGATAAAAAGATTCTATGAAAAAAATGGGCTCCACCTAGCAGAGCAACAAGAAGCAGTTTGCTTTTATAAAGAATATTAAAAAGAATATTAAAAAGAATATCAGTATTCAGTTGATCCCAACGAACCGATCAGTGTGTTTTTGTCACAAGCAGATTTGGTAATCACGAAATACCCCTTACTTTTCCAAGTGATCATTGATGAATGGCAAGGTTATTTTTAAACGACTTAATTGCTGAAAATTCAACGGTTGTGTCTGTGTGCTCTTCGAATACTGAACTGGTCAACAAGGCGAGTGTTCTTAGTTGACTTTGACCAATTTTGACGTATAATAGGGTTCGTTCGATGCTTATAAAAAGTAAGGCGGACATAATCTTTTTTATTTAAGCTAAAAAAGACTATAATAAACAAGTGAGAGCGAAAAATCGAGCTCTAAAACATTTAGGAGGTTTGTTAATTATGGCAAAAGAACATTATGATAGAAGTAAACCACACGTAAACATTGGGACTATTGGTCACGTCGACCATGGTAAAACCACTTTGACTGCTGCAATCACTACAGTATTAGGTAAAAAAGGCTTAGCAAATCCTCAAGACTATGCTAGTATCGATGCGGCACCTGAAGAACGTGAACGTGGGATTACAATCAATACTGCGCACGTAGAATATGAAACTGAAAAACGTCACTATGCACACATCGATGCACCAGGACATGCGGACTATGTGAAAAACATGATCACAGGTGCTGCTCAAATGGACGGAGCCATTCTAGTTGTATCTGCAACAGATGGACCAATGCCACAAACACGTGAACATATTTTATTGTCACGTCAAGTAGGTGTTAAATATTTGATCGTCTTCTTGAACAAAATCGACTTAGTAGATGATGAAGAATTGATTGATCTTGTCGAAATGGAAGTTCGTGAATTATTAAGCGAATATGGTTTCCCAGGTGACGATACACCAGTCATCAAAGGTTCAGCATTAAAAGCTTTACAAGGAGATCCTGATGCAGAAGCAGCTATCATGGAATTGATGGATACTGTTGATGAATATATCCCAACACCAGAACGTGATACAGACAAACCATTATTGTTACCAGTGGAAGATGTCTTCTCAATCACAGGTCGTGGGACTGTTGCCTCAGGTCGTATCGATCGTGGTGCAGTTCGTGTAGGTGATGAAATCGAAATCGTCGGTATCAAACCTGAAACACAAAAAGCTGTTGTAACTGGGGTCGAAATGTTCCGCAAGACATTAGACTATGGTGAAGCAGGTGATAACGTTGGGGTATTGTTACGTGGTATCCAACGTGAAGATATTGAACGTGGACAAGTAATCGCAAAACCAGGTTCAATCACACCACATACAAAATTCAAAGCAGAAGTGTACGTATTGACAAAAGAAGAAGGTGGGCGTCATACACCATTCTTCAATAACTATCGTCCACAATTCTACTTCCGCACGACTGACGTAACAGGAACAATCGTTTTACCTGAAGGCACTGAAATGGTTATGCCTGGAGATAACGTAACGATCGATGTTGAATTGATCCATCCAGTTGCCATCGAAAACGGAACAACTTTCTCTATTCGTGAAGGTGGCCGTACAGTAGGTTCAGGTATCGTAACAGAAATCGAAGCCTAATTTGGTCATTAAAGAGAATCTATTTAAATAAAAGACTGCAGACAAAGAAAAAATTCTTTGATCTGCAGTTTTTTTGTTATAATAAAAGATAACGTTTGCTTTTTACGAACAGCCAGTTCTGTTCAAGATGCGCAGATCAAGATTGTCGTTTACAGCTTGATCCAGGTGTATCCAGTCAGAGTGAATAGTTTTATAGAATAAAAAGCAATGATGAACGTAGGATGCGGAGGAACTCAAAATAGTTGCAGGAGGGAAGAAACGATGAAAGCAGTTTTGCTTGAGAATGTATCAAAAGTATTTCCTGATAAAAATAAAGCGATAGACAATATAACGATTAGCATTGAACCAGGAGAAGTGTTTGGATTCTTAGGTCCGAATGGTGCGGGGAAAACTACTACTGTGAAGATACTCAATGGTATGCTTCAACTATCAGGAGGGCAGTGCCGGGTATTCGATATCGATCCTATGGAAAATCCTGAAAAAGTACATGCGTTGGCCGGTGTAGTCACAGAGCATGCACAAATGTACGATAACTTGTCAGGTATTGACAATCTTATGTTTTATGGAGCAGCATTCGGTATAAATAAGAGTGAGAGTTTCATGCGTGCTACTGCACTTTTGGAAAGACTGAATCTGACTGAAGCAAAAGATCACAAGCTAGGGTCTTATTCTACTGGGATGAGACAAAGACTTTCTCTTGCGCGTGCAATGATCCATCAACCTAAAATTTTGTTTCTAGATGAACCCACTTCTGGGTTAGACCCTGAAAGTGCCCAAAGTGTCAATCACATGATTCGAAAATTGGCCCAGGAAGAAGGGATGACGATTTTCTTATGTACACATCAATTGCGTTATGCTCAGGAGATTTGTACTTCTTATGGTTTGATTGACAAGGGATCACTACTTGCAATAGGCACACTTGAACAGCTTCGCGTAAAGATCCATTCTGGTATGACGGTAAAAATCGAGACGAATTATATGCCGGATAGTGTGTCTTATCGAAAAATCGAACAAGGGATGTTTGAAGTTGACGTTCAGACAGAAAAAGAAATCCCTTCACTTGTGAAGCAGATCGTGGAGGTAGGTGGAGATATTTACCATGTTTCTGCCGAGCAGCCAACATTGGAAGATATCTATTTCAGCTTGATCGAAAAACGAAAGGGGAACGAGTAAAATGTTGCATACTATGCAGTGGGCCATCATCAAAAAAGATTTGCAAAGTATCATGACCAACAAACAGGTATTTGTTACCATATTGATGGTTCCTTTGGCATTGACGATTGTTCTACCCACTATTTTTATTATGATGGTCCATTTTGTCCCATTAGATTCTCTCAATTTACAAGCACTATTAGAGATGATCCCAAGCACGGGTGTAGATCAGGATGTCAAACAGAGTTTGATCAAGCTATTGATGAATAACATCATGCCTGTGTTCTTTTTGATGATACCCATCATGGCTTCGTCTGTTATGGCGGCAAGCTCATTCGTGGGAGAAAAGGAAAAACAGACCTTGGAAACATTGCTTTACTGTCCTCTTCCACTAAAAAAAATTTTCCAATCAAAAATAGCGGCAGCATTTCTATTAAGTATGATCGTTTCCTTTACTTCATTTTTTGCCATGCTGATCGTGACGCAAGTTGAAATACTTGTGTTGATGGGTACCATGTTCTTACCTAGTATAAGTTGGCTAGTCATTCTGTTATTGGCGTCACCTGCAATATCTTTTATCGCAATCACGATTACTGTACGCGGTTCTGCAAAAGCGCAGACTGTAGAAGAAGCACAGCAACGCGCTGTTTTTCTGATTTTACCTATCTTACTTTTTATCATTGGACAGTTTATGGGAATCATGCTTGTAAACACTTGGATCACATTAGGATTGAGTATTGCTTTGATCCTCCTTGCTTGGTTGCTTGTACGAGGAGTTACGAGGAAGTTAAGCTATGAAATGTTATTGAAGTAGAAGCATCTTTCAAGGAGATTAGTTCAATCAAGAATGAAACTAGAAGTGACGATTAGGATCAATAGAAGATATTCTGCGGAGTGAAATGAGAGGAGTGCGCTAGAACGAATAGTGACGGGGGATAGTAAATAGACAAAAGAGGCTGGGACAGAAGTAAGAAACACTTCTGTCCCAACTTCTTTTGATTTACCGTCTCCTATGGAAGGCGGTAGATATTTTCAAAATGAAGTTTTTGAAAAACAATACTTTTTAGATTTCTTTCTATTCACATCAACGTCTGCGCAGCCATTTCTTTAATCCGAATAATCGGTTTTTTGGAGTTTCAACAGGCGCATTATCGATGATCAACAAGGCAATCATGACATAAGCGATCCAACTATCTCTTGAGTAAAGCGTATAGCGTGGAATCCAGTTGGTTGCATATTTATCTTTGTATTCACGTAACCCATGGAATGAGTAGAAGTGAGAACCAAATTCATAGACAAGATAAGCAATTCGTTCTTGAATGAAACTTTTTCTAGAAGTTCCTACATTTGCTAAAGGTGCCATTCCCAAATTAAAGTACTCGATCTGTTCTTCTTTCATATACTCGAAGAGATGTAAGAAGAGAAAATCCATACTTCCAGATGGTGCTCGGTCTAGATCGTAACGCATCAAATCGATCGTGCCGATTCTATTATCTGTATAGGTAGGCATAATGGAGGCGAAAGCGACCATTTCTCCTTCTGGGCTATTCACAATAGCAATCGGTGCTCGTTGCAAGTAATCTTCTGAAAAGAATCCTAAGGAAAAACCTTTTTCTTTTCGTGTACCTAACCAACTATCAGAAATTTTCTTCAAGTCAGCCATTTGACTAGCTGAAAAGGGTGGTTGGATGACTTCAAAGGTAAATCCTTCACGTTCGATTCGGTTTAAGATTGCCCGAGATCCCTTCATTTTTTTGCCGGAAGTAGTGAAATCGGCTAATTTTACGTGAGCTTCTTCGCCCATTTTAATGAAGTCGTACCCAAATTCATGAAGGATCATCACGATCTCTTCACTTGTCTCATAGAAAACAGGGAGGTAGCACAAGCGGTCTGTTTCTTCGATAAATGCCTCGATTGCTTCAGCAAAATCTTCTTTTTTCCCAGAAGGATCACCCATCACGATACATTTATTGTTATAGCAAGCAAATTGCAGTAAGACAGTTGGCTGCCCATCTTTTTCATAAATGAACATCCGCTTGTCTTTTAAGAAAATCAGTTGACTATCTGAATTTCCGCCAAAAGAATGTAATACTGACAATGCTCGTTCCTCGTTAAATGGTTCGCCGATCTGCTGTTTCTTCCCTTGTAAAAAATGAACGAGGAGAATGATGATGAAACTTACAGCGATAATTGCAAGTAATCCAGAGAACCAAATCTTTTCAGAAGGGAAAAGGAAAAACGAGATAAAGTGATGCTTCCGATGGGGAAATTCCGGCATGTTGTATACCCCAATAATAATGTAAAGAAGGGATAAGGTGCCGGTGATCAGACCATCTACTGTCAGCCATTCCCAAGAATAGATGATTTGTTCCCGAAATAATTCATTTTTGGAAGCAACGATGATCAACAATAGGATCGTTAGAAAAACAACTGCTGTTAGGCTAAGATCTGTGATACCAACGTAGATCAGTGAAAGGAGGATCAAGCCAATCGTTGGCCAGTAAGCTCTTTTTACGCGAGCTGCCATTGCTCTTCCCATGACTACAAATAAAAAGCCTAATAAGATACTTGGAAATTGAATGATCAAGTGCAACCTCAAAGGATTCAAGCTGTGCAACCAGCGAAACTCAGTAAAAGCTTGTGGGATCGTTGCAGAGAGAACCAACATGATTCCTGAAAAATATAAAAGAACAACAACGATTTTATGCGCGATTTCTGTCGCTAATTGCCTTGGGATACCTGAGTAACGTTTATCAAAAGTTGAGCCGATATTTTTAAAGAAAAAGACGATTCCGATCAAGAAAGGGATAATATAATAAAAGACCCGATAAAGTAAGATCCAAACAACGACAGTTTCTTTAGGTACGCCAATCGCGGATAAGCCGATGATCATCATGACGTCAAAACTACCGATTTCACCTGGTATCATGGAGACGATCCCGATAACCGAAGCGGCAATAAACAGAGGAATCGTTTGCCAAAGATCGATCCTGATTTCCATCAAATAGCCTACTGCTAGGAAACTAAATAATACCCCTGACCATTCAAGAAAAGATACGAGCAATAATTGACCTTGTGTTTTTAAGGAAAGCCCGCCGACATAACCTTCTTTTTTCAGCGTAGTGACAAGGAACACGATCGGGAAATACAATCCTCCGCCAATCAACCAGATCCAGTATTGTTTAAGGAATGGAGCGACAGGACTAAATAAGACCATGAAAAAGGAAATCAGACTGTAAACCGAAAGACCAGCCATCAAGAAAAGAAAGATCTTAGAGAGGGCTTGCATCAACTGTTTACTTTCTTTTTTGTTGCCATAAAGTTCAGAACGCAAGCCGATACTGACGAATCCGCCAAATCCTGCGATATTGTTGATGGTATTGATCAGCCAACTTGTCTCAAATAAATATTGCGGTTTTTGCTTTTGTCCAAGTAATCGATTTAAAATAAGATCATAACCAATCATAGGAAGTACCGCGACTAAGCCGATGAGTAGCATCAATCCGGTTTTCCAAAGAGGAATGGTGGCGAATGTCTCTGCTAACTGGTCAACAGATAATGTTTTTCCAATTGAAATTAGTTCACTAACGATAATTACGATGACTGAAATCAAAAATATCATTTTAAAGAGACCTAAATGGTTTTTGATCCACTGCACGGTCTGTTTTATCAAAAAAATCACCTACTATTCTTTATTATTCAGCTAAAAATTCTAGTACTTCTTGATTAAATCGTTCTGGATCTTTTCTAGCGAGTTGATGCCCTTGCTCTTTTACAAGAACGAAGGAAGCATTTGGGATCGTTTTGGCTAAGTAAAGTGAATGCTTTAATTTGATCACATCTTTTTTCCCAACAATGATCAATGTCTTCGATTTGATTTTTTCCAAATCTGCTGTAGAAAGTCCCACATCTTGCAATAATAGATTTATTACTAGTAGATTTCTTCTAAGCGTTGGACGAAAGATCGATAGCAGCCAAACCCATGCATAATGCAAGTAACTAGCTATTCTTGCAGAAAAAAGAACACCTTCTACTAAAGTATTTCCTGAATTTAAAATCAGCCGATGCACTTTTTCGGGATAACAACTTGAAAATACTAAAGCGAGGTTTGCACCATCACTAAATCCTAAAATGTTTGCCTTTGTAATCCCTTCTAACAACATGATGGTATAAAGATCTTCAGCCATTAAACGGAAGCTCAAGGTATTTGCATTGTTCGTTGATCGACCGTGTCCGCGACTATCGATCAGATATACTGTATAAAACTGTTTAAAAACAGGTACTTGTTCTGAAAAAAAGCGGCCACTGCCGTCATTACCATGAAGTAAGAAAAGCGGAAATCCTTTACCGCATTTTTCGTAATAAATCTCACTACCATCTGCCATTTTTGCATATTTCTTTTCATTTTCCACATAATCACCTACTGGTTAAATTATAACGACTTTTCTTTGATAAGGACAATGCTTTTCCTAAAAAAACAACGATCAATTTCGTAAGATAAGAAAAAATAGTGAATTTTTCATTTTTTATTAAGAGAAGCAACGAATTTTCTCTCTTAAATAGCCAAGGAAGATAATAAATAGTAAGATAAATAAGATGTCAAAATAACTAGGTGAGTTTTTATGAAGAAAAAAAGAAAATCGATTTTTCGATGGCCGCTACGGTTGCTTGCCATTGCGGTGCTTGTAGGTATCCTTTTTATCGGAGGAAGAACCTATACATCCATCAAGCAGGTGGAACAATACGATTCTGAAATTGCGGTAGCTACAAAAAAATATCAAATGGAAAATTACAAAAATCTGATCAAAGGGATCATTCTCACAGAATCAAAGGGTAAGGGTACTGATTTGATGCAAAGCTCGGAAAGTGCCTATGGAAAAGCAAATATGATCAACAACCAAGAAGAAAGTATTGATCAGGGAGTTAGCTATTTGGCCGAAATGATCACTGAGGCAAACGAACAAGGCTGTGATCTTGCTACGGCTATCCAGGCGTATAACTTTGGCAAAGACTATATTGCTTACGTCAAAAAGCATGGAGGCAAAAATAGCATAGAATTAGCAGAAGAATATTCCAAAAACGTACTAAGCCCGTTACTAGGTAACAATGGGAAGACGAAATATCGTTATTGGCGAGTCCAGTCCTTGCTTTACAATGGTGGGTATCTCTATCATAATGGAGGTAACATGTTCTATTCAGATGTTGTGGATATGAATGGAAAACTAATCGAATTATATGAAAAAGTATGGAAATAGTTCCAAGTATTGAATAATTAAGAAAGAAGGAGTGCTACTATAGGTGGAAAATAGACAAGAAGCAACAGAAAATGTCACTAGAAATGGATCAAAGGATTGGCTTTTACGTTTTATCAAAGGAATGTTTATTGGCTCTGGATTTATTTTGCCAGGGGTAAGTGGTGGCGCATTAGCTGCTGTTTTTGGTATGTATGAACGGTTGATTTCTTTTTTGGCTCACATCACGAAGACTTTCAAAGAAAATGTTTGGTTCTTTTTGCCTGTGGGACTTGGAGGTGTCACGGGTGTTTTCTTACTTTCATTTTTAGTTAGCTTTTTATTAGGGGCGTACGAAACAACCATTCTCTGGTTTTTTGTCGGGTGTATCGCTGGAACAGTTCCTACGTTGTGGAAAGAGGCAGGGAAAAAGGGACGGCAAACGACGGATGTCGTGATCATGGTCGTCACTTTTGTAGTTGCTTATCTTTTTCTATTTTATGGGGCACAACTTTTCGATGGTCAAGTGGAGCAAAATACGGTTACTTGGATCATCGCAGGCGGACTGATCGGTCTTGGAATGATCGTTCCTGGACTTAGCCCTTCTAATTTCCTTGTATACATGGGTCTTTATAAAGCAATGGCAGATGGTTTTAAAGAGATGCGTTTAGACGTGATTTTGCCGATTGCATTGGGCGGAATTGTTTGTGTGTTGGGATTATCAAAGATCATGGACTATATTTTCTCTAAAGCCTATAGTAAACTGTTCCATTTTATTCTAGGTGTCGTCTTTGCTTCAACGATCATGATCATTCCAACAGATTATTCTGGACTTGGACTCTTGGGAATCTTACTTTGTCCAGTTTTATTCATTGTCGGAGCACTGCTCGGTTGGTGGATGAGTCGTCTGGAAGAACGATATAAATAGAAACGGTTGCTTTACACATGATTGGTCAGACCAGCAACAAATGCTTGGTGTTCGATCGTGTGTTTTTGTTTTGTTTAAAATATAAAAAAATAAGTTGTTTTTGCTACTGGAACAAGCTAGACTTAATTACGTTGATTATTTTTTGAAAGTTGGCTAAAAATGGAAAATAAAGAAATAAGAGGTCTCTCTCAGAAAGAAGTGAAAGAAAGAATTGCCTCTGGACAACAAAATGATTATCAAGAGGATGCTACGAAAAGTACTGGGCAGATCTTTAGCGATAATATTTTGACGCTTTTTAATTTTTTGAACTTTGGTATTGGGGTATGTTTACTCTTTGTCGGTGCGTACTCGAATATGGCATATCTAGCAATCATCATGGTAAATATCATCATTGGTATTTATCAAGAAATCCATGCCCGAAATCTCGTGCGAAAATTATCGATTGTTTCACAATCGGAAGTCTTAGTTATCCGCGAAGGAAAAGAGTTATCCCTTAGTACAAAAGAATTGGTATTAGGTGATATCGTCAAAATCGGTGCAGGGGAACAAATCCCGTCAGATCTGCGGGTGGTATCTGGTCGCGCTGAAGCAAATGAAGCGTTATTGACAGGTGAATCAGATTTGATCGTAAAAACAGCAGGTGATGAATTACTGTCAGGTAGTTATCTGACAAGTGGCTCCGTCTTTGCAGAAACGATTCGAGTTGGTGCAGACAATTATGCAGTCCGCCTGACCAGTGAAGCAAAAACACACAAAGCAATCCATTCAGAATTGGTGGATTCGATCCGTAAGGTTTCAAAATTCACTAGTTTTGTCATTATCCCACTAGGTATTATTTTATTTTTAGAAGCATTGTTCATTCGTGATGCATCGATCAAAATATCAGTTATTGCATCGGCAGCTGCTTTATTAGGAATGTTGCCAAAGGGCTTAGTCCTTTTGATCAGTATTGCCTTAACGACTGGTGTCACAAAACTGGCAAAAAAGAGAATCTTAGTCCAAGATATGTATTCGATCGAAACACTCGCACATGTCGATACGCTTTGTCTAGATAAGACAGGAACGATTACAGAAGGTAAAATGAGTATCCAACGAGTTGAAGCACTTCATCCTGTCTATGAAAATGCCATTTCTGAGATCATGGGTACTTATTTAGCTGAGAGCAGCGACAATAATATCACGATGCGCGCATTAAGAGATTATTTTGCCGTTTCAAATCGCTACGATGTAACGGAAAAATTAGCTTTTTCATCTGACCGTAAATGGGGGGCGATGGAATTCCCTGAGTTAGGAGTCATTTATGTTGGGGCGCCTGAGCGTTTAGTTACAGAGGAACAACTACCAGAAAGTTTATTGTCGGCACAAGCCAACGGATATCGTGTACTAATGCTTGGACTTGCACCAAATCAGCGGCTGACGGATGATGCACCACATGGCGTGGAGCCACTCGCATTGTTTGAAATTGATGATCCGATCCGTAAAAATGCTAAGCAAACTTTGGCTTACCTGCATAATGAAGGAGTCGATCTAAAAGTCATCTCAGGTGATAATCCATTTACAGTATCGAATATTGCCAGACGTGCAGGCCTACCAAACTATGATTCTTATATTGATCTTTCAACGTTGACGGAAGAATCAGAAGTTCGAAACGCCGTACATGAATATTCCGTCTTTGGACGAGTGAGTCCGCAACAAAAGAAAATTTTAGTGAACGAACTAAAAGAAAGTGGACGTACAGTTGCCATGACAGGCGATGGCGTCAATGATGTTTTAGCTTTGCGAGAGGCCGATTGTAGTATTGCAATGGCGGAAGGTGACGGTGCAACTCGTCAAATCGCTAATTTGGTCTTGTTGGATTCCGATTTTACTACTTTACCAGAAGTTTTGTTTGAAGGGCGACGAGTAGTGAATAACGTGACGAAAGTTTCAGGGATCTTCTTCATCAAGACGATCTATTCGTTTATCTTGTCTATTATATGTGCAGTGACAGCGATTGGTTTTCCTTTCATCCCAATCCAAATCACTCTGATCGATCTAGCCATTGAAGGATATCCTTCTTTCTTCCTTTCGTTTGAACAAGATCGAAAAAAAGTCACTTATCGCTATTTACCAACCGCTCTGATCAATGCATTACCGAATGCGTTGTTAGTTGTATTAAATATCATTGTGGTGTACTTGTTAGGCGACATTTTATCGTTTACGAATATGGAAACAACGACACTGATGTATTATTTGTTGATAGGGATCAGCTGTATGGCAGTAATCAAAGCTTGCTACCCATTCAATCCGTTACGTATATTCTTAGCAGTCACGACAGTGATCGGTATATATGTTGCAGCAATGCTTTTCCATCATTTACTAGAAGTCAATCTTGGTCTAGGAACGACTTGGCCATACTTTGTCGGGTTCATGGGGATAAATATCGTCTTACGTTTGTTTTATTGGAAGGCAGATATTCAAAGTTATTTACTCAATAAATTTGCAACAACTAAAGTTTTTGAGTAAGCAATAGTGCTACTTTCTGTAGGAGTAGATGGGCAAAAAATGAATCGTGAGTATAATGCTTGAAAAAGTATTGGATTATGGTACAATGAATGATGTATAATTGTGTCCTTTAAAATCGCACTGATTTTCGTTAGTGCGATTTTTTACCGGTTATTCTCCTGAGAGTATCTCTCTTAAGATACTACAAGTATTGCTTACAGGGGGTGAAAACATGGCTCAGCGAATACCTCAAGAAGTCATTGAATCGATCCGAAGTCAAACGAACATCGTTGAGGTAATTGGGCAATATGTCCAATTAAAAAAATCTGGAAAAAATTACTTAGGGTTATGTCCATTTCATGAAGAAAGAACGCCATCTTTTTCAGTGGCTGAAGATAAGCAGATTTTTCATTGCTTTGGTTGCGGAAAAGGAGGAAATGTCTTTACCTTTTTACAAGAGCTAGAGGGGCTTAATTTTCCGGAAGCAGTGATAAAAGTTGCTGATTTTGAACAAATCCCTTTGGAAGAACAGTGGCGTAATCAAACGTTACCTGTTGAAAACAGTGACTCAATAAACGGAAAACTGATTTTAGCCCATGAAAAAGCAGAAGAAGTGTACCACCACATGTTGCTTCATACAAAAGCAGGTGAACAAGCTTTGAACTATCTGCTCCAACGAGGGCTGACAGAGGAACTGATTGCCGAGTTCAAAATTGGATTTGCACCAAATGAGCGGTCATTTTTAAATCAAGTATTTAAAAATGAAAACTATGATCAAGAAGTTTTGGAACGTTCTGGTTTATTTGTATCCCATGATGATGGCCGATTATCAGATCGGTTTTATCAAAGAGTCATGTTTCCGATCAAGAATCCACAGGGACGAACGATTGGTTTTTCTGGGCGCTGGCTCGCACCGGAAAAAGGACAAGAAAAAGACCAGCCTAAGTACTTAAATAGTCCTGAGACAGAGTTGTTCAATAAAAGACAAGTGTTGTTTAATTTGGACAAAGCCAGAAGTGAAATCCGAAAAAGTGGTGAAGTTCTTTTATTTGAAGGTTTCATGGATGTGATTGCAGCATGGCAAGCAGGCATAAAAAATGGCATTGCTTCTATGGGGACCAGTTTAACAAATCAACAGATCCAGCATATCGAACGTTTAACAAAAGAGCTAATCTTTTGTTATGATGGTGATAAGGCAGGTTTTGAAGCAACAAATCGAGGAATTGAATTGCTTCGGCAAAATAGTCGATTACGCCTATCGATCATTGTGATACCAGAAAAACTTGATCCGGATGAATATTTACGTAAATATGGAAACGAGTCTTTCAATGAATTGCTTTCTCATGGTCGAGAAACGGTATTTACATTTAAAAGCCGCTATTTGAAGCAAGAAAAGAATTTAGATAATGAAAAAGATAAAATAGAATATCTTGAAGATGTGATCACTGAGTTAAGTAAGGTCGTATCACCGATCGAACAAGATATGTATCTCTCGCAATTAGCAGCTGAATTTCAAGTGAACCGTGAAACGATCCAGACGCAATTGAGAGAACTTCGACGAGAAAATCAGCGAAGTCGTACAGAACAACAGCCAACGGTGGTCCCAGAAAGACAAGCTGTCAAAACAAGTACAGCGAAAAAAAGACCACTGACCCAGGTTGAAAAAGCAGAACAAATACTTTTGTATCGGATATTCAAAGAGGTTTCTGTTCGTAATCTTCTAAAAGAGCAGAATTTCCAGTTTATCCATGATACTTATGCAGAGGTCTATTTTTTATTCGATGCATTTGTATCACAACATGATGAATTCAACCTTGCAGAATTTTTAGACTTTTTGCAAGATGAAAAATTAAGGCGGTTAGTGGTGGAGATCGAATACTTGCGCGTGTCAGAAGAAAGTACGCCAAGGGAGATCCAAGACCTATTGCGAGTGATCAGTAAATCTGGTTTAGCTGATGAAATAATGATAAAAAAACAGATGCAGCAAGAAGCTAGAAGAACTGGTAATAAGCAGTTGGAGTTGGAATTGACGATTGAAATCATTGATTTAACAAAACAGTTAAAAAAAGCCGAATAGCTACTCAAGGGGGGCCTTCTTTTATGGCAAATGTAACAGAAAAGAAAAAGTATGAAGCAGCGGTAGCAGCTTTTATCAAAGAAAACAAACCAAAAAAACAAGTTGTATATGATGATCTTTCAAATAAACTTGCGACACCATTCACGTTGAATGCAGACGAAATGGATAAATTGATCCAAAAAGTGGAAGATGCAGGAATCAGTGTCGTTGATGAAAATGGCGAACCATCTGTTCACAGTTTAAAGAGTGCAGAGAAAAAAGCAGAACAAGCGAAGACCGAAGATCTATCTGCGCCAACGGGTGTAAAGATCAATGATCCTGTAAGAATGTATTTAAAAGAAATCGGCCGTGTGTCCCTTTTAACAGCAGAAGAAGAAGTAGCTCTAGCACTGAAAATCGAAGAAGGCGACCAAGAAGCAAAGCAGCGTCTAGCTGAAGCAAACCTTCGTTTGGTTGTAAGTATTGCTAAAAGATATGTAGGACGAGGTATGCAATTTTTAGACTTGATCCAAGAAGGTAACATGGGCTTGATGAAGGCTGTTGAAAAATTTGATTACCGTAAGGGATTTAAATTTTCTACGTATGCTACTTGGTGGATCCGTCAAGCAATCACTCGTGCCATCGCTGACCAAGCGCGTACGATCCGTATCCCAGTGCATATGGTTGAAACGATCAACAAATTGATCCGTATCCAACGTCAATTACTGCAAGACCTTGGAAGAGAACCAACGCCTGAAGAAATCGGTGCAGAAATGGATCTCCCTACAGAAAAAGTACGTGAAATATTGAAAATTGCGCAAGAACCAGTTTCTTTAGAAACACCAATCGGTGAAGAAGACGATTCACATCTAGGTGATTTCATTGAAGACCAAGAAGCAACGAGTCCTGCGGAACATGCAGCGTATGAATTATTGAAAGAACAATTAGAAGATGTATTAGATACCTTGACTGACCGTGAAGAAAATGTTTTGCGTTTGCGTTTTGGCTTAGATGACGGACGCACTAGAACATTAGAAGAGGTCGGAAAAGTGTTTGGGGTTACAAGAGAACGTATCCGTCAAATCGAAGCGAAGGCATTGAGAAAACTACGCCATCCTTCTCGCTCAAAACAATTGAAAGATTTCTTAGAATAGTATCCGCAACAAGGTTGGGACAGAAGTGTTTAACTCCGAGAATTTCGTCTTATTTTCGAAGGAGTTGCTTCTGCTCCCACCGTTTATTCGTTTTTAAAGAATGAGACAGAAGTGTTTCTTACTTTTGTCCCATACTCTTCGTGGAATTCATTCAAAGTAGAGCAACCAGGACAGAAATTATACATTTCTGTTCTGGTTTTTTGCTTTTTTGCTTCAGTATTGAATATCCATCTTTACTGAATAAATAAGAATTTCTCGATCACATACCATCAAATTACATCAAGCATTTTTTAGAATCAATTGTTGGAAAAACCAATAATTCTAAAAAAGAAAATAATTATTTGCAGCATTTTTATGGAAATCATAAAAATAGGCTATTGGCGTGAGGTTCAGAATATGGTAGATTTAATGATAGCGTAAACCTAACAAAAGGAGCCGATCCCTAAGTGATAAAAAAATGTCCAAAGTGTGGATCAGATAAAATCGAGGACAAATCAACTTGTCCTGATTGCGGTTATCAAATCGAAGAGATAGATCAACACACCAATGAAGAAAACGAATCAATTTCCCAGTCACACGAGGGTTCTTCAGAAGAAGTTTTTCCAGATAGTGAATTAAATGATCCAATCGAGTGGTCAGAACTAAAAGATCTACCTTTGGAATCTGTGATGGAAATCTTTAAAAATGATGTAACCCCTAAAGAAAACACAATGTCGCAAACGGCAACGAACATGAAGGATAAAGAAGAAAAGCAACCGCTGACGATAGATAAAAAGCTGGTGAAAGAAGAACAAACAAAAAATCAGCCAAAAGACCAGTCTCTTGAAAAAACAATAGATAATGAACAGAAAAAACGAGTGGCTGAACTAAAGGAATTTGTGGATCAGGAAGAAGAAAATTCCATCTTAGCTGCCTACATCAAAGCCCATCGTGAAGATACGACTGAAGAGCATGCAAAAGAATTGATGAAGATGATCAACGATAAAATCGCAGCAAAAGAGGGTCAATCGTCAGATCAAATGCAAGAAGTCACAGATGCATCTGTATCAGAAAAAGCAGAAGTATCAAAACCGCTAGAAGCAAAAGCTCGGTTGGAAGAAGATGTGTCGCCAATAATCGAATCCATAAAGGAAGAGGAAAAGGCGGAAAAAGAAGAAAATAGTGAACCAGCAGAGCCAATAAAAACGAATAAGCCCCTCTCTGATTTGGAAAAAGAGATTGACACACCTATTGCTGCTTCTATCAAGACGAGCGAAGACGCAACTGATACGAAAGAAAATGAAATACAACAGCCGACTCCTGAAACGGTGATTCCTGAAACAGAGCCTCAAAAGGAAGAAATTCCATTACCAGAAGAAAATGAGGATAACAAAAAAGCGGCTAAAACGAAAAAATCAAGAAAAATCCCGTATATAGTATTGGCGGTTGCGGTACTGATTGGAGCAGGTGGTTGGGCGTATTATGATCACCAGCAAACGGTTCAAGCACAAATTGCAGCAGAAGCGAAAAAGCAACAGCAAAAAGTGAATGAGTTGAAGAAGACACTCGCTACTTTTTACTATGATGGGGCGCATCAGTTTTTACGTACTTCTATGATCAATCAAGATTTGACGAAGTTAAAAACAGCGTTGAATGAGGTCAAAGGAGAAAAAGGCTATGCTGATCTAGAAAAAACGTATGAAGATATCCAAACAAAGGTAAAAGATATCAAGGGTGTCAACGAACTGTTTACTACTGAGGCGATCATTGATGATCACTTAGCTGATGATCTGAAATTAAAAGCGGACCAAGAAATCCAACGTTTCGCAACAGACGATTCTGATTTTGGACAACTGCTGAAAAAAGCGCAAGATGAAGCTGAGGCACAATACGATCAACTGCAAACAGCAAAAGAGAAAACCAATATCGTTTTCGCTGATGATAAAGTCGCAGACTCTGCAACTCGTGAGCAATATACAGATGCACAAAAGACTGTAGATCAGGTGAAAAATCAAGAGCTAGCTGTGACTCTAAAAGATCAGTTAAAACAAGTAGATGATATATTGACCAAGAAAGAGGAACAACAGAAAAAAGAAGAGGAAGCGAAAAAGGCAGAAGAATCGAAGAAAGCAGCAGAGGCAGCAGAGGCAGCAAGAAAAGCACAGGCTGTGGCACAAGCTGCACAGCAAGCAGCGAATTCTTCTTCAGTAAATAAAAATTCTGCGAATCAGCCAATCATGGCTACACGTCCAAGTGATGTAGCAGATACAGCAAATGCAGCTTGGAATTGGGCACCCGGTGTTCAAGAAAGCGTGATTAATACATGTATTCAGCGAGGCTACATCGTTCAAGGCGGTTATCGGTTGGAAAAAGTTAGAATTGAAAATGGCCAAGGGTATTACAATCTTTATGCAACTTCTACCAAATCTTCATTAATGAATGGAATCGGTGAAAGTGCGTTACCATTTTATATTGTGACGATCAACTGTAAAACAGGCTGGTTTGGCGGTAACGGCAGTCGTTAAAAGGATACGCAGAACAAAAACTTAGGTTTACTTTATTTTTCTATTCAACATGAGTAGGGGATCTCTATTCAGTATGTTGGGAAATGAGGGACCTAAGTTTTTTTGTAGTTATTGCCGGGTAACACGCTACTAATCAAAGTGACATTATGGTATGATAGCAAAGAAAGTTGGCAGAGATAACCTGTTTTTCGTATAAAGGAGAAATAAAATGAATGAATTATTAGCAACGATATTTACCGGTATGGTAATTGATGAAAATGAAAAAAATTATTTTGTTCAAAAAAATGGACAAACTTTTGGATTAAGTAAAATGGAAGGTGAACATCGGATCGGTGAAACAGTTGAGGGATTCGGCTACCAAAATCAAAAGCACGAAAACCGTTTTACAACAGTGATCCCGAAAAGCCGGATCGGACATTACGCGTTTGGCACAGTCACTTCTTCCAGAAAAGATCTAGGGGTTTTTGTAGACATTGGCTTGCCTGATAAAGATTTTGTCGTTTCACTAGATGAATTACCTACAATGACAGAACTCTGGCCTAAAAAAGGCGATCGTTTGATGATTTCTCTAAAAGTGGATGCGAAGGATCGTATTTGGGGTAGTTTAGCGGATGAAAAAATCTTTAAATCATTAAGTAAATTTGGAACAGAAGAAATGAAAAACAAAGATATCACTGGGACAGCTTATCGCTTAAAATTAACTGGTACCTATATATTGACAGATGATTTTTACCTAGGATTCATCCATCCATCTGAACGATACAATGAACCAAGACTCGGAGAACAGGTAAAAGGCCGGGTAGTCGGTGTCAGACCAGATGGGGTACTAAACATATCTTTGAAGCCAAGAGCATATGAAGTAATTTCTGATGACGCACAAATGATTTTAACGATCATCGAACGATCTGCCGATCAGCAAATCAATTTTACAGATAAATCAGATCCAGAAGAAATCATGAAAGCATTTGGAATCAGCAAAGGAGCATTCAAACGTGCACTAGGTAATCTATTGAAGCAAGGATTGATCAAGCAAGAAGATGGTGTAACGAAACGAAATAAAAATTCTAATTGAGAATGGCTTGCATGTTTTTCTTAACTAGCTTATAATTATTTTAATTTAGAGAGTAAAAATAGTCTGGTTAATTATAATTATTATAAATTGTTGGGGTTGAAAAAATGGTTATGAACGCTATGTCAGTAATGAAAAAAACAAAACAGCAATTACACGAATCTGGGTTTAAACTGACCCCACAAAGAGAAGCAACATTGCTTGTTCTGTTAGAAAATGAAAAAGAACACTTATCCGCAGAAGAAGTTTTTTTTCTAGTAAAAAAGAAAAGCCCAGAAATTGGTTTAGCTACAGTGTATCGTACATTAGAAATATTAACTGACCTAAACGTCATTGATAAGGTGAACTTTAATGACGGTGTTGCACGATATGACTTGCGAAAAGAAGGGGCTAAACATTTTCACCATCATTTATTATGCTTGAAATGTGGAACGATCGAAGAAGTGGAAGAAGATCTATTGATTCAGGTAGAAGAAGTAGTAGAGGACCGCTATCACTTTTTGGTAAAAGATCATCGCTTAACTTTTCACGGTATCTGCCAAAAATGTTACAATCAGGAAAAAGAAAGTAAAACCGTCTAATGGAACAGACGGCTTTTTCTTTGTCTGCACTTAAAAGAGACTATCGAAAATGAAGGCTATCTGATATGATAGAGTAGCACGAGGTGGATTATTATGAAAGAACAACTCAATGATTATCTCCACTATCTGACGATTGAACGAGGATTATCATTAAATACTAGAAAAAGTTATGAACGTGATTTAGCACAATATCTTCATTTTTTGGAGGAAAAAAAAATTACTGCATGGCAAGATGTCGATCGTTTCATAGTGATCAGTTATCTAGAGAAGATGCATGATGAAAAAAAAGCACCCGCGACTGTCACACGGATGATCACAAGTTTAAGAAGATTTCATCAATTCTTACGCCAAGAACGTATTACTGATCATGATCCGATGCAGCATATCGATACACCTAAAAAAGCCCAAAAGTTACCTAGCACACTGTCTTTGAAAGAAGTTGAACGTCTGATCGAAGCTCCGGATACAACTAAAAATCTGGGGATCAGAGATCGCGCAATACTGGAAGTCATGTATGCTACAGGAATGCGGGTAAGCGAACTGATCGGTTTGAAATTGAGCGATCTGCATTTATCTTTAGGGTTAGTACAGACGATCGGTAAAGGAGATAAAGAAAGAATCATTCCTTTAGGTGATTATGCAATCCAATGGTTGGAACGTTATTTAGACGAAGTGAGACCATTACTTGTCAAAGACACTACTGAGGTCCACGTTTTCGTGAATAATCATGGTTCAGGATTATCACGGCAAGGTATTTGGAAAAATTTGAAACAATTAGTGCGTGATGCCGGTATCACAAAAGAAGTGACGCCACATACTTTACGCCATAGTTTTGCTACTCATTTACTTGAAAACGGTGCGGACCTCCGAACTGTTCAAGAATTGCTAGGCCATGCGGATATATCAACGACACAAATCTATACACATATCACGAAGAAAAGAATGACGGATGTTTATAAGCAGCATTTTCCAAGGGCTTAGTCATAGGAAGGTGAAAAAATGTTAACACATTACCGAAAAGAAAATCGCAAAATCGCTATGGGACTTTTAAGTTTCCACAAGAAATTAGCGGATAAAGAAAACCGGCTGAAAGAGATTGATACGTATGAAACAGAAGAAAAGTATGAGATTTTCTTCTTCACTCCTGAAGGCTCAACCAATATTCAAGGGATCATTGGCGTTTATTGGGGAGATGAAAAGGAACTAGTCATTCATGATGTAGCGCTGAATCCTTCTTATCGTGGAGAAAAGATGGGCTTTCTAATGTTGGATGAACTTGAACAGAAATATCCTGAAAAGAAAATTCGTGCCACAGAGATCACAGAATCCTATTTTACCAAATGGCTGAATGAGAAAAAGAAGAAAGAGTGAACACGGTGACAGAGATCAATATCAAATTAGATGTATTTGAAGGACCATTGGATCTCCTTCTTCATTTGATCCAGCAGATGGAAATCGATATTTATGATATCCCTATTGCGACGATCACGGAACAATACATGAATTATATTCATACCATGAAGACGCTAGAACTTGCAGTTGCGGGAGAATACCTAGTGATGGCTGCTACCTTGATGGCTATCAAAAGCAAGACTTTACTGCCTGTTCAAGAAACAATCATTGAAGAAGACGGCTATTGGGAAGAAGATCCGCGTGAAGAGTTAGTGAATCAGTTGCTTGAATATCGGAAATACAAATATGCCGCTGAAAAACTAACAGAAAAAGCACAGGAAAGAAGCTTATATTTTACAAAAGAACCACTAGCCGTTGATGACTTGATCGGACAGGAAAGGCCGTTGAAACGTGGACAAGTGAAGCAAGTCGATTTGTTTCGTGCAATGCAGAAGATTTTGGAACGAAAGCAATTTTCGAAAAAAATTGAAAAGACCATTGCGCCAGATGATACAACGATCGAGGAGCGGATCATCTTTGTTGAAGAGCGTTTAAAGAGAAACAAACAAGGTTGCACTTTTGCTTCTTTTTTTGAATCGCCCTCAAAAACAGAGATCGTGACAACCTTTATGGCAATATTAGAGATGATGAAAAATGGCCAGATCGTTGCCCAACAAGAAGAAAATTATGAATCAATCATGCTTTATCCAGCAATAGGAGATACCAAAAATGACGAAATTAAGTGAACTTGAAGCGATTCTTTTTATAGTCGGTGAACAAGGAATCGCCTTAGATGAAATCAGCCATATTTTAGCAATCGACAAAGTGGAAGCACTACGACTGGTCGCAGAGCTAGAAGAGAGATATGAAAATGACTCAACGAGTGCATTACATATTTTGGAGACAGAGGCGCATATCGTTTTGACGACCAAAAAAGAGCTAGCACCGTTGTTGAAACGGTATGCTCAAGGAACGTCAAATACGCTTTCGCAAGCAGCTGTTGAAACTTTGGCAATCATTGCCTACAAACAGCCAATCACAAGAGTCGAAATCGAACAAATCCGAGGTGTACAAGTTTCAGGGGCCGTTCAACGTCTATCTGCCCACAATCTAATTGAGGAAAAAGGGAGAGTAGAAGGACCGGGACGTCCGATATTATACGGGACAACTTCTTATTTCTTAGATTACTTTGGTCTCAAATCGCTGAAAGAATTACCGGATATACAAGAAATGGAACTTTCATTAAAAGAAGATGCACCATTAGATCTATTTTTTGATGGAACGAATGAAGGAGAACAATCGTAATGGAAAGACTACAAAAAGTAATTGCCCATGCTGGCATAACTTCACGACGCAAAGCAGAAGAATATATTTTAGCTGGCAGAGTGAAAGTCAATGGCCAAGTCATCAAAGAACTAGGGGTCAAAGTAGCGAAAAATGATGTGATCGAAGTAGATGAAGTGCCGATCTATCAAGAAGAATTTGGCTACTATCTATTGTATAAACCAAGAGGGGTCATTTCAGCAGTCGCTGATGATAAAGGACGTAAAGTTGTGACCGATCTTCTTCCGATGGTCAAGGAACGGATCTACCCAGTTGGACGTTTGGATTATGATACATCAGGCATCCTATTATTGACAAACGACGGTGATTTTGCACAACGTTTGACCCATCCAAAACATGAAGTAGATAAAGTATATGTTGCTAAAGTAAAAGGTATTGCCACGAAGTCAAACCTAGCACCGATCACTAAAGGTGTCAAAATCGAAGGAAAATGGACTTCTCCAGCTAGATATCAAATCTTGTCTGTAGATCCAAAGACGAACCATAGTATCGTGGAATTGACTATCCATGAAGGCCGCAACCACCAAGTCAAAAATATGCTACAGGCAGTAGGGCTTCCTGTCCAAAAACTAAAGCGTGAAAAATATGGTGATTTGACGCTTCAAGGCTTGCGTCCTGGAGACTATCGTGAGTTGAACAAAAAGGAAGTAAGTAGTTTATTGAATCACTCAAAATAATTACTTACTAATTATAAGTATAAAAGATTGCATTTTTTCTAAAGGTATGTATAATGAAAGGGTAAACAAAAAATCATAAATGGTTCGTCTTCAGGGGCAGGGTGAAATTCCCGACCGGTGGTTAAAGTCCACGACCTACTTTTCAAGTAGCTGAACCGGTGAAATTCCGGTACCGACAGTACAGTCTGGATAAAGAAGATAGAGCTTATTTGACGCAGACTTTTGCCAAATAACTCTAACTCTCCCTGTGCTAAGGAGAGTTTTTTTATTTGCAAATGGTCGAGTCGTTAAAAAAGTTCGCTGAAGAGGAGTCCTAACAGGAGGATTTCAAATGAAGAACACCCGTGTACAAAAAATGGTCGCTGTAGCAATGTTTGCTGCGATCGGTTTGGTTTTGCAATATTTTGCATTTCCAATCATGCCAGCTTTTGGTTTTCTAAAGATCGACTTTAGTGATATCCCAGTACTGATCAGTATGTTTTTATTTGGGCCACTAGCAGGCGTAGTCACAGCATTCTTGCGTTCAATCCTACATCTAGTGACCACTGGCTTTTCACCAGATAATCTAGTAGGAGATGTGGCAAGTTTCTTAGCAACATCGATCTTTACATTACCGATATTCTACTTCTTTAGAAAGAAAAAAAATGAAGGTAGAAATAAATTTGCTGGAGTGATTTCTGGTACTCTTGCGATGACTTTGTTCATGAGCGTAGCCAACTATTTCGTGATTACGCCATTATACCTGATGTTTCTTGGTTTAAATGCGAATCAGATGTTGGGGATGCCTTTAACAAATTACGTGTTGATTGGTATCGTACCGTTTAATTTGATCAAAGGATTTATCGTTAGTGCAGCGTTCCTAGTGTTGCACGCAAAACTACTCCCTTGGTTAAGTCGCAAACAGCACAAACTGGAACAGCGACATACGGTAATAAAATAGCTGCTCAATTATTAAATAACTTATAAAATATAAAGCTTGGAAGAATCTCATGTAGATAATGATGTTTCTTCTAAGCTTTTTTGCTATTTTTAAATTACATATGCCTTGTTATTATAGTAAAGATACAGAGGGTGAATTATACTGTACATATAAACTTGATAAGGGAAAGATCAGATAAATTCTATTTTAAATAACGACTATTTCCTTTGGCTGGTGATTAGCATTCTTGAAATAGTCATTCGAGGTACGAGGAATGGTTGAACTTAGCTAAATTGAAAAAATAAATCAGGAAGGAGTATAGCAAAAAGAAGTAGCTAATGACAATAAATTGGGTAAGTGGAAGACTTGTTATGTCAAAAATAAAAGGAATCATCTTGATTTGTTTAAACTTTTTGATTATTGGTTTTTCAGAGTATGCGTTTGCAGATATCGCTATCAGTGAGAGAGGACAAAATCGAACGATGACGAAGAAACTAACGATTGAAGAAACAATCAATGAAGTAAGCCAAACATTTTTCATTGATTCAAACGTGCCACTAACAGAAACAGAAAAGCACGAGTTATTAGAGAAATTAAATGAGCGGAGAAGACAGCTCTTACCGAGAGCAACTGGTGTTGCCTTGACCTATTTCATTATTCGCAGTGGCAATACAACAAATTGTGAGCTACTAACAAGATTTAATGCGACTAGTCCGATCAAGACTCTTTGGTGGGACCAAGTAAAGGTGCAAAACATGAATTTGATCAATAAACAAACGTACGCTACCTTCCGTTCAGTACTACGAAGTTTAACTGTAGATCGTTATGGAACGGAAAGAATCGGCTATTTGTCCATACCATTAGGAGAAACAAGAGGGGATGTGACAACTACAGGTACGATGGTTGAATCAATGAAAGATGGCTGGGGAACCTTAATGAACTTTTCAGGCGGAGCAACGATCAATTAAGGAGGGACGATACATGAAGGGACTTGTGCCACAGGCATTAAAAATTTTGAACGAGCGATTTACCTTAACAGAGATCAACTCAGAGATGATTCCAAAGTCTACTTATGAAGGAGAATGTTTCAACGCTCTTGTCTCAATGAAAAATACGCAAAAACTCTCGTGGATGGAGCTACATGTCAAAGTGTATCAAATCAAACGAGAAACAGCATCAGAACTGTATTTTTCGGTTGGTCAGAGTCATTTTAATCCGATTCCTTCATTGGAAAATAAGGAAGAACTTTTATTGGTTTTTGTGGAAGAACAAGTCGACTACTTTCACCTCAACTGTGTACGTCTTTTTCTAGAAACATATGTAGCGATCGGTGTTACAGAAAAAGATCGGCAAGAAAAAAATGATTGGTATTTAGAATATCAGCGCAGTAAAGAACTATTGGATAATTTTCATTTGTATACGTATTGATCGGAAGAATTACCGACAGTGAAAAAAACGATAGCAAGATTTGAGAAAAACATGAATAAACGTAAAGACCAACGTTTTTAGTGGACCCAAGCAGATCTCCCGGTGAGCGTGAGACAAAAGTAAGAAATACTTTTGTCTCATTTCTCATTCTTTAAAAATGAATAAACGGTGGGAGCAGAAGCAACTCCTTCTTAAATAAGCTGAAATCCACAAAAATTTGAACAGCAATTTTCGTGAATTTATTCTTATTTCTCGGAGTTAAACACTTCTGTCCCAACCTCAATTTTTTTGTTGGAATTGTGAATAGAATAGTTATCAACAAATAAAATGAAAATTTTCTCGCATTATTTTTATGAAAAAAAATACATTATACAAAATAATGTAAGCGTTTTATAGACGGTGTTTGAGTATTTTCTTCTTTAATGTATAAAAATGTATTTTATGCAAACAAGTGTGAAAATCCTCACTTTTTGAATGATAAATAGGTTTATTTATTAGCTGAAAGAAACCGCTACAATAAAGTTGAAAAAGCTTTCCAATAATTTTATAGAAGGAGGTATAGAAAAAACGAACCTTTTTGAATAAAACTTTTCGATTCCACGAGTTATTATTTTTGTTATTCAGCTATTTTTGATAAAATAACATTTGGATCGAAACTAAAAAGATTCTAAAGAAATAAGAAAGGAAGAAGAACATGGAACAAACAAAAAAGAAAAAATTTCAGATGCCTTCAGCGTATACGGTCTTATTCATCATTATTGCGATTATCGCTGTATTGACATGGTTCATCCCGGCAGGACATTATGCTGTTGATGCTGATGGGAATATTATTGCTGGATCTTATGAACGAGTGCAACAAAATCCCCAAGGACTATGGGATATTTTCATGGCACCAATCAATGGAATGTTAGGGGTTCCTGCTGGAGAACTAACAAAAGAAACACCAGCGGCTATTCCGATTTCTTTCTTTATCTTGGTTGTTGGGGGATTCCTAGGGATCATCAACAAGACAGGGGCACTAGATGCAGGGATTGCTTCTGTAGTGAAAAAATTTAAAGGCAAAGAAAAAATGTTGATTCCTGTATTGATGATCTTGTTTGCTCTAGGCGGATCAACTTATGGGATGGCAGAAGAAACGATTCCATTTTATGCGTTGCTTATTCCAGTAATGATGGCAGTTGGTTTTGATACTGTAGTTGCTGTTGCAATCGTTTTAGTAGGCTCACAAGTGGGTTGTTTGGCTTCAACAGTTAACCCATTTGCAACAGGGGTTGCTTCACAGGCTGTAGGTATCTCTATGGGTGAAGGAATTGGCTTGCGTTTCTTGATGTTCGTTGTATTAATCACGATTTCTATTCTATATGTTTATCGTTATGCATCAAAGATCGAAAAAGATCCGACAAAATCACTGGTTTACAACCAACGCGACGAAGACATGAAACATTTTGATATCGATTCGATCGGTCGCCAAGAAACGATCACGAAACGTCAAAAACATGTAAACGTTCTATTCTTTATTACATTTGGTATCATGATCATCAGTTTGATTCCTTGGACGACTTTGAATTCAAACTTCACTATTTTTGAATCGTTGACAAAATGGATAACAGGTATACCTGTTGTTGGTACAGTTTTAGGTAAGAACATGCTTCCGCTAGGTGATTGGTACTTCCCTGAAATCACAATGCTATTCTTAGTAATGGCAATCGTTGTGGCATTTACTTATGGGATGAAAGAATCAGATTTTATCTCTGAATTTTTAGCTGGTGCTTCTGACTTGATCGGTGTAGCGATCGTTGTAGCAGTCGCTCGCGGTATCCAAGTCGTAATGAACAATGGTTTGATCACAGATACGATCTTACATTGGGGCGAACAAGGACTAAGTTCATTATCATCAAGTGTCTTCTTGATCTTGACATTCATCTTCTATATCCCAATGTCATTCTTGATCCCATCAACTTCTGGTTTAGCAGCTGCTACGATGGGAATTATGGGACCAATGGGTGAATTTGCTGGAGTCGGAAAAGACTTAGTTATCACGGCTTATCAATCTGCATCAGGTTTAGTCAACTTGATCACACCAACTTCTGCAATCGTGATGGGTGCGGTAGCAATTGCCCGCTTCGATATCTCAGTGTGGTGGAAATTTACTGGTAAGTTGATTGCTATCCTTTTTGTAGCCATTTGTGTTATCTTAGGTGTAGCAGCAATGTTATGATCCTCTCCTAACAAATTTTAGATTTGTAGAGGAAATATGGGGTGTAGCAATAACCTACACGTTACAAGATCCAAGCTCTTGTAGACTAATTATTTTTGAAAAAAGAGGTTGTGTCTGTTGTTTTGACATGACCTTTTTATTATATTAGGAGGCTAAAAACATGAAACAATTTGTAACTGAACAACATCGTGAACAAGCAGTAGAATCTTTAAGTGAGTTGATTCGAATCCCGTCTGTTTTAGATGAAGGGGATTCTGGTGAAGGTCATCCGTTTGGTAAAAAAGTTGTTGCGGCTTTAGACAAAGTGTTAGAAATCGCCGAAAGTTTAGGATTCAAATCATTTAAAGATCCTGAAGGTTACTATGGCTATGCAGAAGTTGGTTCCGGAGATGAACTATTCGGTATTTTATGTCATATGGACGTGGTGCCTGCCGGAGATGAAAATAACTGGAAAACAAAACCATTTGATCCAACTGTAAAAGATGGTTTCATCATCGGACGTGGATCAGAAGACGATAAAGGGCCTTCTATGGCGGCGATGTATGCTGTTAAAGCTCTGATGGATGCAGGTGTTGAATTCAAAACGCGTATTCGTTTCATTTTCGGAACAGACGAAGAAAATCTATGGCGTTGCCTAGAAAAATACAATGAAAAAGAAGAAGGCGTTACACAAGGTTTTGCGCCAGATGCTGTTTTCCCATTGATCTATGCAGAAAAAGGTCTATTACAAGCTTATTTAACTGGACCTGGAACAAGTGAATTCTCTGTTCATGCTGGTGGAGCATTAAATGTTGTTCCTGATGAAGCACCTTATTCAGGTGAAAAATTAGCGGAAGTTAAAGAAGCATTGAACAAACATCACTTCGATTTTGAAGACAAAGGTGATGGCATCGTGGTCCTTGGTAAGAGTATCCATGCAAAAGATGCGGCAGAAGGCGTCAATGCTATCTCACGTTTAGCCATTGCTCTTTCAGAAGTATTTGATTTTGCACCTATCCAATTTTTAGGTCAATTAGTACAAGAAAATGCGACTGGTGAAAAAGTGGTAGGTAAAACAATCGATGAACAGTCAGGCGAATTGACAATGAACTTTGCTAATTTGGAAATCACACCAGAACATACAAAAATTGGTGTAGATATGCGTATCCCTGTTTCATTCAAAAAAGAAGATCTTGTTGAAAAAATGAAAGAAACTGTTGAAAAATATGATTTGACATATGAAGAGTTCGACTTCCTTGATTCACTTTATGTTCCAAAAGATAGCGAATTGATCCAACAATTGTTAGGAACGTATCGTGATATCACTGGAGATATGACCGAACCACTTGTGTCTGGTGGAGCTACATTTGCGCGGACGATGAATCAATGTGTAGCCTTTGGTGCCTTATTCCCTGATACTCCAGACCTAATGCACCAAGCAAACGAAAAATGGGAATTAAGCAGTATGTATAAAACGATGGAAATCTATGCAGAAGCGATTTATCGTTTGTGTGGGAAATAAGTTTCACTAGGTTTTCTTGAAAAATAGTGTGAATCAGAAATTTCTTGAAGTGATCTTCAAAGGTTAGTGCAAAATCTAACACTTGAGGATCGCTTTATTTATTTACCTCAGGAATCAGTAAAAAATAGTTGCATTTTCAGCGTAATTTCCTTAGTGTAACTCTATAATGATCAGACAAAATTGATTGATAAAGGGGAGAGACAGTGAAACTATTTAAACGAATACTTATAGGTTTAGTCATCATATTAGGCATAGCAGGCGGCGCTGGCTATTACTATCTGCAACAGAGTACGTATGAGCCTTCCACGCAAGCAACTCAAGCTTCTCAACATGGCAAAGATAAAGGAGACTACTTATTATTTGGACAAAAGAATAATAAAAAGGAACCTTTAGTGATCTTTTACCCAGGTGCATTAGTAGAACCAAAAAGTTACAGTATTTGGGCAAATGATTTAGCAGAAAACGGTTATACTGTTGCTATTGCCAAAATGCCGCTAGATTTAGCCATTTTGAGTGGAAACCGCGCAGATAAAATCAGAGAAGATTTTCCCGATAGAAATTACGTGATTGGTGGCCATTCGCTGGGTGGCGTAATGGCAAGCCGTTATGCGAATGCGAACTCAAAAGAACAACAATTAAAAGGAATCTTTTATTTAGAAAGTTACCCTGACAAAAAAGGAACACTTGCAAAAAGTAAGCTACCTATCTTGAGCATCACTGCTTCCAACGATCAGGTATTGGACCAAGAAGCATATGAGTCAGCGAAAGAATACTTGCCAACACAGACAGAATATGTTTCGATTGCAGGTGGAAATCATGGGGGCTTTGGTAGTTATGGCGAACAAAAGGGAGATGGAAAAGCGGAGATCACGAACGCAGATCAACAAACGGCAATCGTCAACACTCTACTGAATTGGTTAGCTGGGCTATGATCTGCTCAGTCGCTGTTTAGGGTCAAATAAGACACAAGAAGAAGGAGCGTAGGACAAAAGTAAGAGACACTTTTGTCTCATGCTTTAAAAATGAATAGACGGTGGAAGCAGGAGCAGATCCTTCGGAAATAAGCGAAAATTCACAAAAAATTGAAAAGAAATTTTCGTGAATTTCGGCTTATTTCTCAGTGTTAAACACTTCTACCTCGGCCTCTCCTTTCTTCTAAATTTTTTCTTGTTAATGAGATAGCTGTATTATGATCTTTCTAGTAAGATTGCTCTTACCGGACATTTTTGGTAGGCTTTTTGTATGGGTTCTTTTTCTTTTTCAGAGACGAATTGTTGATGGGCTTCTGGTTCTTGTGCAAATAGCACGATGCCCTCTTCATCATAATCAAAAATATCTGGCGCCTCGATTTGGCAAAGTCCACAAGCGATACAACGCTCAGGGACGAGTTTACATAGTAATGACATTTCTAACCATCCTATTCTTAAGGGGATTAATATGACTGAATTTATTTTATCTTTATTTTTATCAAGAAACAAGCTAAGGGTATCTAGCCTATTTCAACTAATTAGTGGGAAGCGTACGACGTCTGTTTTGATTTATAGTTTTTTGAATGATCTTTTATTGGTTCATGGGAGTTTTCCAGCATTGAAGCAAGAAGAATTTTTGACGATCATTACTCGCCTGGAGCAAGAAAAGCTGATTGTTCTGATTGATAACCACGCGTCAATCACCACACTTGGAGAGAAAAAATTAGAAAAAAACGATTTTTCTTATCAAGGAGTGCACTATGATCGATATGGCAGAACCTATTTGACTTGCTGGCGTCTCCTTAAGTTTGCTGTCCAAGTAGTCTCAAATCTGAAAAATGGTACAGCAAATTATTTACCGATTGAAACAAGCCCGTTTTATACATTCCAAATAAAAAGATGGTTAGCTAGTGTAAAGTTGAACCGAGAAGAATTATCAGAAAAAATCTATCAGGAATTTGTAGCGTTGTTTACTGGGATGCCAGAAGAATTGGCTGACTTTCTAGCCAATCAGTTTTCAGGAGAACATGACTTGGGGCTTTTACCTTATCAATTGACGGATAAACAAGAAACTCAAGCAACGTTATTCGAAGCAAGAGCAATTCATGTCATGTTACAGAATCTCGAAAAAAGAAATGATTTCTTGCTTTTTAAATTACTCAAGCCGCTGTTTGATCAGAATCTAAATCAGAGTATGCTGATTACGCGAAAGCTTATTTTAGAAGGATATTCTGTTGAGCAAGTGATGTCTGTGCGTCAACTAAAAAAAGGAACAGTCACAGATCACTTGATTGAATGGTTGCTTTTTTTTGATGATTTTCCTTACACAACGATGATTTCAAAGAAAACAGTGGACTCTCTTAGTCGATTGAATGATGTCCGTTCTTGGAATTATCGAGAAATAAATGAGCAGTTCTCTTTAGATTACGGAGAATTCCGATTTTATCAACTTGGTCTATTGAAAGGAGAACTTGAACATGGAACTGATCGATGAGCTACGCAAACGATTTGGTTTTTCATCTTTTCGACCAGGTCAAGAAGAAATTATCCAAGCCCTTTTGCAAGAACAAAATGTGCTAGCTGTTTTACCAACTGGCAATGGGAAAAGTCTATGCTATCAGTTAACTGGCTGTTTGAGGGAAGGGCTAGTAGTCATCGTCTCCCCGCTCCTATCGCTGATGGAAGATCAGGTCACACAGCTTCAAAAGCAAGGAGAGAAAAGAGTAGTCGCATACAATAGTTTATTGTCTAAATCAGAAAAAGCATATGTGTTGCAACATCTAGCAGAATATAAATTTTTATTTTTAAGTCCAGAGATGTTGACTCAAAAAGAGCTTCTGAATGTTTTGCAACGACAAAAAATCGGTTTATATGTCATTGATGAAGCCCATTGTGTTTCTCAGTGGGGGGTGGATTTTCGTCCGGAATATCAGCAATTGGGAGTGATTGGTAAACGGTTAGGATCACCCGTGACGCTCACGTTGACGGCAACGGCGACAACGGTTGTTCAACAGGATATCGAAAAGGTACTTTTTGATTTGCCACCGCAAGTAGTGAGACATTCTGTCAATCGTAAAAATATTTCTTTATTTGTCAGAAAAACGGAAGACAAAGATGAAGAATTAGCTACTTTGATGAAACAGGCGAATGGCTCAATGATCATCTATTGTGCGACTAAAAAAGAAGTGGAACGACTGTATCAATTGTATCGAGGATCATTTTCAGTTGGCTATTATCATGGTGGACTAGATGCTTCACAAAGGAGACAGTTGCAGTTACAGTTCAGTCAAAATAAATTACAATTTTTAGTCGCTACCAATGCTTTCGGAATGGGTATCGATAAACCAGATATTCGAGCAGTCGTCCATTATGATCTGCCAGACAGTTTAGAAAATTATGTCCAAGAGATTGGTCGAGCCGGCAGGGATCAGCAACCAAGTAAAGCAATTTTGTTATACAAGAAAAACGATGAGCGTATCCATTATTTCTTTAACCAATTGTCAAGAGAGCAACGTCAAGTATTTGAATTTTATCTAGAAAATGATCTTGATAACAACGAATTTTTTGATGAAGTACAGCAAAAGTGGTTGGAGGTCGTTGAAGAAATGACTGATCCGCAACAATGGGTGGATCGATTAAAGGCACAAGAAAAAGCAAAGCAGTATCGCTTACAGCAAATGCTTCATTATATCAATAGTGAAATTTGTCGAAGAGAATTGATTCTTGATTATTTTGGTGAAAAATTGGTCGACAAGCCAATACAATGTTGTGATAAAGACGGAGCAGAGTTATATGGAGAAGCAAAAACAATAACACCACCAATTGTACAGAAAAGCTCGTGGCAGGAGATTTTACTAAATTTATTTAAAAAAAACAACGGATAGCATTTTTTTAAGACAATGGAGTTCTTACTATGGTATAATACTCACGAAAGAATTTAGGAGGTTAACAAGGTGAGCAGAAAAGATCGACATCAATCATCAGAAAATAACGAAACACAAGAACCATGGGAACAACCGATCTATGATACGGAAGATGAATTTTCTTCAAGAAGTTCTCAACGACAACAAAAGAAAGGCAATACATTATTCTTGTCTCTCTTTTTAGTTCTATTAGTTTTATGTATCGCGATTCCAGCAGGAGCTTATTTCTGGATCAGAAACGGTTCAACGAATAGTGCATCAAGTGCATCATCTTCTTCGACAACATCATCATTGGTTGAAAGTTCTTCCACAAAAGAAGAATCTTCGGCTGTAGAATCAAGTAAAGAATCTGAAAGTACTTCTGAGAGTAAAGCAGTAGTGGAAACTACTCCTTCCAGCAGCAGTGTTAGTCAGGGAGAAGCAACTCCTTCTTCATCTGTTGTAGATCAAGAGGAAGTACAACCTTCAAGTAGTGCGGCGGCTGAAACAACGCCATCTTCTTCATCTACTGCGCCAGCAGGTTCAACTACAACGGTCCAATCAGGTGAAGGTCCTAAACAAGTTGCAGAGCGTGCAGGTATTACGATCGATCAACTGTTTGAATTAAATGGAATCGATCCAAACAACTACTTCCTTTACCCAGGACAAGAATTACGAATTAAATAATCATGAGACATGTTAGAAAAAGAGTCATCTGATACTCAAGACTCTTTTTCTACAGTCTCTTTTTGTATGAAGGTAGATAAAAAAAGAGTGCATCCATGAAGTTGTTTGCACTGTTGACTGTAAAAAAAGAAGGCGCAGTGACTTTGGTCGCAGCCCCTTCTTTTTTGAGAAAAGGGAGTTAGAAAATGAAAAGAATCAGTATTGCAATAGACGGACCTGCTTCTTCAGGAAAAAGTACTGTTGCGAAAATTTTAGCAAAAGATTTCAACTATATTTATACTGATACAGGAGCAATGTATCGCGCAGTGACCTATCTGGCTATTACTCATCAGATTGCTTTTTCAGATGAAACGAAGCTAGTAGAATTATTGAATCACTATCCGATTTCTTTTAGTCAAGAAGTTAATGGGCAGCATGTATGGGTAGCAGACGAAGATGTTACAACAGCTATTCGCCAACCAAATGTGACTCGAGCTGTTTCGGAAGTTTCAGCACATAAAAAGCTACGTGAAGCGTTAGTGGCGATCCAACGTCAAATTGCTAAAGACGGAGGAGTCGTGATGGATGGACGTGACATCGGAACTTCAGTATTGCCACAGGCAGAAGTGAAGATCTTTTTAGTTGCCAGTGTCACTGAACGAGCACAGCGACGATATAAAGAGAATCTCGAAAAAGGTATCCCTACAGATTTAGCGAGATTGACGGAAGAGATCCAAGCACGTGATCATTATGATTCCACCAGAAAAGTATCACCATTGAAACAAGCAGAAGATGCAGTTCGAATCGATACTACTGGTAAATCGATCCCGCAAGTCGTGCAGGCAATCAAAGATGTAGTCAACGAAAAAGGCTATCGTTTGTAAAAAAATGAAAAATTACGAAAATTCCGCTTTTTTTAGAGTAAAACAAACGAAATCGCTTTATTTTTTTTAAATAATCAATTAAACTTAAAGCAGTACCGTGGTTACGGCAGAATGTTGGTTAGGAGGACAAGTGTTATGACAGAATTTGAACAAAATCAAACAGATAACAATCAATCGATGGAAGATGCAATGAATAGCGTCCAAGAAGTAAATGTCGGTGATGTTGTCAAAGGCGAAGTGTTAGTAATCGAAGACAAACAAGTGGTTGTAGGGATCGAAGGGGCTGGAGTAGAAGGCGTCATTCCTGCAAAAGAGTTGTCAACTTCACCTGTCGAAGAGATCAACGATATAGTAAAAGCTGGAGATGTCTTGGATCTAGTTGTTATCAGTACGATTGGCAAAGATAAAGAAAACGGGAGCTATTTACTTTCCAAACGTCGTTTAGATGCGAAAAAAGTATGGGAAGATATCGAAAAAGATTTCCAAGCTGGAAATGTGATCGAAGCACCAGTGACAAACGTCGTGAAAGGCGGATTGGTCGTTGATGTAGGCGTTCGTGGCTTTGTACCAGCTTCAATGGTGGAAGACCATTTTGTTGCTGATTTTTCAGAATACAAAGGGCAAACGTTGACGTTCAAAATCGTTGAAATCGAACCTTCAGAAAATCGCTTGATCCTTTCACATAAAGTAGTTGTCGAAACTGAAAAAGAAGAAAAGAAAAAAGCAGTTTTAGCAAATATTCATGAAGGCGACACGATTGATGGTCGTGTAGCACGTCTTACTGATTTCGGTGCTTTTGTTGACTTAGGCGGAATCGATGGACTAGTCCATGTATCTGAGATTTCTCATAGCCATGTTGCTAAGCCAAGTGATGTCCTAGCTGTAGGCGATGAAGTAACAGTGAAAGTACTATCTATCAACCCAGAACAGGAACGTGTATCATTATCGATCAAAGATACGTTGCCTGGACCTTGGTCAGATATCGAAGAAAAAGCGCCAGCTGGATCAGTCTTAGACGGTAAAGTGAAGCGTTTGACAAGTTTTGGTGCCTTTGTGGAAGTATTCCCTGGGGTAGAAGGACTTGTTCACATTTCTCAAATCTCACATAAACATATCGCTACACCTCATGAAGTTCTTCATGAAGGTGATGATGTGAAAGTGAAAGTGCTAGAAGTAAATCCTGAAGAGCATCGTATTGCTCTTAGCATCAAAGCTTTAGAAGAAAAAACAGCTTCTGAAGAAGAACCTAAAGATGTAGAATCTTATGAATTGCCAGAAGAAAACACTGGATTTACAATGGGAGATCTTTTAGGGGATGCATTAAAAGAAGAAGTAGAAGGAAACACATCAGACGATTCAGAAAAATAATCGTATTGTTTGGTAAAATCAAAAGCAAGCGGATCGAAAATCTTAAAAAGGTTTTTGATTCGTTTTTTGTTTTTGATGGTTGTTTGAAGTTAGCGGTAAGTAGCGGAAATAGTAAATATGAATCCGTAACCAAGAGAGAACTTTTTAGTATAGTAGGCCAGAATAGGCGTTTTTTTGATTTTACCTTTCAAATAGGACAGTTTTTACGATCAAAAAGCTGTTTTTGCCTGAAGGAAGATAAATACTTTGTTTATTTGTCAGTCTATGCTTGAAAGTTAGTGAGACATTCGTTAAACTGAATAAGATTGGAAACTTGTGAGGAGGAAATAACTATGGCAAATCCAACAATTGCAATCGTTGGCCGCCCGAACGTCGGTAAGTCTACGATTTTTAACCGCATCGCTGGTGAGCGTATCTCGATTGTCGAAGATACTCCTGGAGTAACTCGCGATCGCATTTACGCAAAAGGTGAATGGTTAGGTCGTGAGTTTAGCGTGATCGATACAGGTGGGATCGATTTAGGTGATGAACCATTTATGGATCAGATCAAACACCAAGCTGAGATCGCCATCGAAGAGGCAGATGTGATCATCTGTGTGGTTAGTGGACGTGAAGGTGTCACTGATGCGGATGAGGTCGTTGCAAAAATATTATATCGTAGTAACAAACCAGTGATATTAGCTGTTAACAAAGTAGATAATCCTGAAATGAGAAATGACATCTATGAGTTCTACTCATTAGGGTTAGGTGATCCATACCCAGTATCTGGGAGCCATGGATTAGGTATTGGCGACATCTTGGATGAAGCAGTGAAATTCTTTTCTGATGAGAATGAAGAGGAAGAGGATGATACGATCAAGTTTAGTCTGATTGGTCGTCCAAACGTCGGTAAATCTTCTTTGATTAATGCAATCTTGGGAGAAGATCGTGTCATTGTTTCTGATATTGAAGGAACTACACGTGATGCAATCGATACGCACTTTGTATCAGAAAATGGTCAAAAATTCTTGATGATCGATACCGCTGGAATGAGAAAGCGTGGCAAAGTTTACGAAAACACTGAGAAATACAGTGTAATGCGTGCGATGCGTGCCATCGATCGTTCTGATATTGTTTTGATAGTATTGAACGCAGAAGAAGGAATCCGTGAACAAGATAAACGAGTAGCGGGCTATGCTCATGAAGCTGGTCGTGGTGTGATCATCGTGGTAAATAAATGGGATCTTGTCAAGAAAGAAACGAATACGATGCGTGATTTTGAACAAGAAATCCGCGAAGAATTCCGCTATCTAGATTATGCACCGATCGTTTTTGTTTCTGCAGTCACAAAGCAACGGCTTGAACGTTTGCCTGAAATGATTGAAGATGTAAGCATGAATCAAAACTTACGGGTATCATCTGCTGTTCTTAATGATATCATCATGGATGCGGTGGCCATCAATCCGACACCAACGGATAAAGGAAAACGTTTAAAAATCTTCTACGCAACTCAAGTAGCTGTTAAGCCACCGACCTTCGTTGTTTTTGTCAATGAAGAAGAGTTGATGCACTTTTCTTATGAACGTTTCTTAGAAAACCAAATTCGAAAAGCATTTACCTTTGAAGGGACATCAATTCGCATCATTCCTAGAAGAAGAAAATAGGCATTTTAACACATCAAGTGGAATTTTTCAAAAAAAATAGTTGGTTTTAAATATTACGTTTTCATGACTAAAAAAAGCATGTGAAAATTGGTAAAAACCTTGCTATTAAGCGGTTCATATGATATCGTGATAACAGAATATTGAACTTGATCAATATTTCTTTTAAACTTCTGGACCACTCAGAATGTTTTTAACTAAACTGATGTTTTACATCATATCTCTTGTGGAGGAGGTGAATCTATCCATGGCAAACAAAGCAGAATTAATCGAAAAAGTTGCTTCAGCTACTGACTTAACTAAAAAAGATGCAACTGCAGCAGTAGATGCTGTATTTTCAACTATTCAAGATGCTTTAGCTAACGGCGAAAAAGTTCAATTAATCGGTTTTGGTAACTTTGAAGTTCGCGAACGCGCAGCTCGTAAAGGACGTAACCCACAAACTGGTGAAGAAATCGAAATCCCAGCTAGCAAAGTACCTGCATTCAAACCAGGTAAAGCATTGAAAGATGCTGTTAAATAAGACAGCTAAAAAGCACTTGTAGCTCTCATGCTACAGGTGCTTTTCTTTATACATGACGTGGCTTAAGCAAAAGAAATGAGAAAGGCTCCTCGTTCGCTCTCGTAAGTTGTAGGAACTAGTCAAATTTCGTGGAGCGGGTCTTTTTACAACTTAGCCCATAGTGTTCAAAGGCTTGCATCTTCAACAATAAGCCTAAACAGATGAAAAACATGAGAAGCTGTTTCGAAAAAATCCATTCTTATTGTCGGCGGAGCTGAACGGTCTTATCACAACCTTATCCACGGTGTTCAAGAAGCAACTCCTCAGCAATAAGCTCTAGATTTCCAAAATATGAGAAGCTATTTTAGAAATCTAGTTCTTATTTGCTCGGAGCTGTGCGCTTCTTTCACAACCTTTATACATATCTTATCCTTTTTCGTTTTTACTTACTAATGGTAAAATAAGGGAAAGGAGGGATGCACATGGAGTTGGATTATGAGTTGCATGGTGAAACAGCTAAAATCTTTTATGCAGAAACTTTAGTTAGTCAGTTAAAGTCGCTGAAAATCGAGCAATCTGTACTGTTTTTGACGAATCAGCGGTATTATGACTTATTTGCTGATAAAATCAATCAGTTGTTTGCGAATCCTCGTAAGATTGATTGGTACATCTGTGCAAACACGCAATGCAATCATTTGATCGAATTAAGCAATCTACTTACTTTTGCCAAACGTTATAATGAAAATGAAGCATTCCTCATTATTGGTTTTGGAAACGAAGGGATTATGGACTTGGCTGGCTTTTTTCAAAAACATACACATCTGGAATCGAAGCTATGGCTTATTCCAGTATCTATTCGCTCGATGGCTCGGGCATTGACACCAGAGCGAATCATTTTGCAGCTGCCTAACCAAGTTGTTCTTCAAACGCAGACCCTCCCAGAACGAATCGTCTACGATCAAACCATCAGTGAAAAACAAATCAGTGGTAAACAAATCGATTTTTTGACTTTTGTTTTTTGTGGGATCCTATGTGATCACTCATTTTTACAGACATTATATAAAAATTATCCAACTACGCAGCAGTTATACCATCGACCGTTTACTGGGATGTTGGAAGAAATGATCTATTTTTATCAAGAAGAGGCTGACAAACTCGTAAATTATGGTAAACTGTTTGAACAAGCTTTTTATTTGTCAGAAAACGGACATTTATTATCTGCTAGTATGAAAAAATTACTAGGGATGCTTTTCCAATTTGTTTGGAATGTGGAAATCACAAAGATGCCTTTTCAAATTAAAAATTTTTTTTTATGGTTAAAGCATCTCAATTATCCGATCGATTGGCCAGAGCAGCTATCGAAAACGGATTATTTAGAAAATGTTCTGCAATTAGCTGAAAAAAGCAAAAAAATTCTCATTTTGGAAGAAATCGGTATAGTAGGTGGTTATCAATCACCAAATGAGAAAGAATTATTGAAAACTATGGCAACTTACGAAAAGATTGTCACTGAGATAAGAGGGATTAAATGAATACAAATAGTGAAAAGATGCTACAAGCATTATCAGAGGAAGACTTAACGCAAGCACAGCTATATCTAGCACAGGCTCTAAAAGAAGATCCAGCAGATGTATTAGCTGAATTGGGAGAAGAATTATTAGCGCTCGGTTTCTTAGAAGAAGCGAAACAAATCTATGAGCAGTTACTCGTACAATATCCTGAGAATGACGAGTTAAATATTCCATTAGCGGAGATCGCGATCGAAGACAATGAGATCGATCAAGCATTTGATTATTTAGAACGAATTTCTAAAGACAGTGAGTATTACCCACAAGCTTTATTAGCGATTGCTGATTTATATCAAGTAATTGGCATACCAGAGGTCAGTGAAGCAAAATTGAAGGAAGCAGCAGTGTTATTACCAGAAGAACCACTGATCCAATTTGCTTTAGCAGAACTTTATTTTTCAGTTGATCGTTTTAAAGAAGCAACAATGATCTATGAACGTCTGCTATCTTCTGACATAGATGAAATCTCTGGTATCTCTATGCAAGAACGCGTGGGTCAATCGCTTAGCATGCAAGGAGAATTTGAAGCGGCGATCGAACCCTTAGAGAAAGCACTCCAAGAGGAACGAACAGATGACCGTCTTTTCCAACTTGCTTTTACAAATCTTCAACTAAAAGAAAATGAAAAAGCCATCAATTACCTCCAAGAATTGCGAGAAGTCAATCCGCAATATCAGTCTTTATATCTTTATTTAGGACAAGCATTACAGGAAGAAGAACTGATCGAAGAGGCTCAAAAAGTTTTAGAAGAAGGAATAAAGGAAAATCCATATCAAGTAGAACTTTATCATTTGGCATCAGAGAATGCGTTTCGACTTCATGATAAAGAAAAGGCTGAAAAGCTACTGTTAGAAGCGCTTGAGTTAGGAGAAAAACAAGATGAAACGTTATTGACGTTAAGTAATCTTTATCTAGATGATGAAAGATATGAAGATGTGATCGAAGTCGTGAACCAGATGGAGGAAACAGCTAATCCTTATGCAGAATGGAATCTAGCCCATGCGTATAATGAACTAGAAGATTTCGCTGTAGCGGCTGTCCATTATGAACAAGCTTATCATGAACTAGAACATGAACCAGACTTTCTGAAAGAGTATGCCTTTTTCTTACGTGAGGAAGGACAACTAGAGCGAACACGAGAATTACTTACCCATTATTTAGAACATGAACCTGGAGATTTGGAGGCATTGTCAGTCTTAGATGATCTAGCAGAGAGGTGAGAAAGATGCTGATAGATGTAAGAGAAAAAAAGAATTTTTTGACTTGGATGGTGAATCACGTCTCTTTTAGTCGAAGGGAAGTTTTTTGGATCTTAAATTATTTAGCAAACCATGAAGCGATATTGAGTAATGTTCACTTCGTGGAGGGAGCCAACCAAGCAAACCGTGGCTTACAGATTAGTGATCTGTCCTTCGATGGGGAACCAATGAAGCTGTTTTTGGAAGGAAAAGAATTTACCGATACAGATCAAATTTTTCATGAGATCCGTTTGAATTGGAAAAGACCATTATATGTAGAATGCTTATTTGAAAATGCGTGGCAAACACGAGAGTATTTAATGATATTGGAAGATAATCCTTTTGCTTCATGGGATGATTCGATCAGTGAAGAAGATGCAGAATTGATCGAACATTACTTTAAAGAAAAAGAGCAAGAAGCACGGTTGAAGATGCTCTATGCACAAATCGATCAAGCATTAGAAAAAAAAGACAAAGATGTATTTCTTGCATTGTCAGATGAGGTCAATCGGCTCATTCTCAAAAATAGTTCGGAAATGAGCGAGCATACACGAGAACGTCCGTAACAAGGAGTAAAAAAGTATTTTAAAACCCCGTATTTCCTGACTTTGGAAATACGGGGTTATTTTGATGGTGAAACCAGAAAATTTGATTATTATAAACGCTTCAACAATTTTGTTTGAGGTTTAAGGTAAGTGAACCCTTCTCCTTCTACTTCGTGGACGTTGATCACAGAAACAAATGCTTTTTCATCAATATCATGGATGATTCGCTTCACTTCGGTTATTTCACTTGAACTAACGACGATGTAGATGATTTTCTTCGACTGTCCAGAGAACCCACCTTCACCAGATAAAAATGTCACACCGCGTTCTAAACCTGTCATAAGGAGTGGGGCAATCTCTTCATTTTTATTCGATACGACCAAGATTCCCTTAGCAGCGTAGCCACCGTCTAAAATCGAATCAATGACTCGACTAAATACGTAAGAGACGATCAAGGTGTACATCATTCGTTTTAGATCAATATAGGAAAGGGAAGCAAGTAGGACAATGACATCTAGCGCCAACAACGAACGCCCCATGGAGATGCCATAATTTTTCTCTAAGATCCGTGCGATGATGTCACTACCACCGGTTGTTCCACCCATCCGATAAACAAGACCACTACCGATACCAGCAACTAATCCAGCAAGTAACGATACGATCAGCAGATCATGTTGTAGATTGATCTGTAAAGGCACACGTTGCCAGATCCAAAGAAATGCAGACAGTGAGAGCGTACCTAAGATGGTGTAAGCCAAGGAACGTTTACCTAGGATCTTACCACCGATAAGGATCAACGGTATATTGATAAATAAGGTAGAATAGGCGGGGTCGATCCCAAAAAGTGCTTTAAGTATCAAGGTGATACCTGATACACCGCCTTCTGCTAATTGATTAGCGATATTCAAATAAACTAGACCAAAAGCATAGATGCTTGTCCCGATAATGATAAGCACTATCTCTTTGATTGTTTTTAATGAAGTCATCAAATCCCTACTTTCAAATGATTAATTTTTCAAAATATTTCAACTTTTTACATTTCTTTACATAATGTAGCATGGAATATTCATTTTCACAATTGCTCTTGCCTAGGATTTGGCAGAAAATTTTGGTAAGATAGTGTGTGAGGTGAAACAGATGAGTGACGAACGTTCATTAAAAAGTATGCAAAAAGAAGTAGATGACTATATCCAACAATTCAAGGTGGGCTATTTTTCACCGCTGGCGCAGATGGCTCGATTAACCGAAGAAGTAGGCGAACTAGCACGAGAAGTGAACCATACATATGGAGAAAAAAGTAAAAAGGACTCTGAACCTGACAATTCTGTTGCGGAAGAATTAGGAGATGTATTATTTGTGACGATGATCATGGCGAATTCTTTAGAAATAGATCTAACGGAGATCTTTGAAAAGAATATGGCGAAATTCAATCAGCGAGATCATGATCGATTTGAACGAAATGAAGAGAAATAAGAGACACGGAAGAGGGAAAATGATGAAATTAAAAGAATTACCACAGGAGTATGAAAAAGCCATCCCAGTATTAAAAAAACTAGAGAATGCAGGTTTTGAAGCATATTTTGTGGGAGGAAGTGTCAGAGATACCCTTTTGAAACAAAATATTCATGATGTGGATATCGCTACAAGCGCATTTCCAGAAGAAATCAAACAACTTTTCCCGAAAACAATCGATATTGGTATCGAACATGGCACAGTGTTGGCTCTAGTTGACGATGAGCAATATGAAATCACCACCTTTCGTACGGAATCGACGTATCAGGACTATAGAAGACCTGATAGTGTTGAATTTGTCCGTTCATTGGAAGAAGATCTCAAGCGACGGGATTTTACCATCAATGCATTTGCATTAAAGGAAGATGGACAAATCATTGATTTATTTGACGGACTATCTGATTTAGAGAATCAGGTCCTTCGAGCTGTGGGAAACCCCCATGAGCGATTCCATGAAGATGCGTTGCGCATGATGCGTGGCTTGAGATTTGTTAGCCAGTTAGGATTCGAACTTGAGGCAGAGACAGCACTAGCAATCCAAGAAAACCATCATCTATTAGAAAAAATCTCTGTAGAACGTATCAATGTCGAGTTTGTCAAGATGTTGCTAGGACAAGAGCGTTCGGCAGGACTTCGTGCCTTTGTTGAAACAGAATGCTACGTTTATTGTCCAGGACTGAAGGAATATGGTGAAGCATTATTGCGTTTCGCTGATTTACCTAAAAAACTGTTGAGAACAGAAAGTCAGGCATGGACATTGCTGATCGATCAATTAGGTCTTGAAGAAAAAGAAATCCGTTCATTTTTAAAACAATGGAAATGTTCCAATCAGATGATCAAAGAGGTCCAGTTATTAGTATATGGATTGAAACAACGTAAACAGCACTCTTTAGAGGCACTTGATTTATATCGTTTGGGAAGAGAATCCGCTTTGAACGTAGAGGAGCTGATCCGCTATTTTGCTGAAACACCTGAGTTGCAACAAGTGACGGCAAATTATGACAAGCTTCCTATCAAATCGTTAAGTGAACTTTCTATTGATGGAAATCTATTGTTAGAAATAAGTCAAAAAAAGCCTGGAAAATGGGTAAGTGAAGCGCTGCAATTAGCTGAACGTGGCGTTATTACAGGAGTAGTTGCTAACGATAAAGATGAACTACTTGTTTATTTGAAAGAGCAAAATATAGGAATCTGACAATTCAAAGGTATTGCTCACGAGCGTGGGACAAAAGTAAGAAACACTTTTGTCTCATTTTTTAAAAAAGAATAAATGGTGGGAGCAGAAGCAACTCCTTCTTAAATAAGCCGCAATTCACAAAAATTTGAACAGCAATTTTCGTAAATTTCTTCTTATTTCTCGGAGCTAAACACTTCTGTCCCAGCCTCATTCCTGTAGAGGATTTTCTGATAAAGAAACGTTAGATGTGACCATGAAGCGATGTTTATGCTAAACTAAAGGTGAACCAGAATAAATGACGTCAAAAAGGAGATTTTTTAATGAGTAAAGAAATGACAGCGCTAAAATTTTATTTCCGAAACGGCGAAACTTGGACAATCAACCGTCGTCATATCGGGGACTTGTGGATCAAACAAATTACAACTAGCTTTGGTCGGATCAACGGCAGTGAGTTCATGGAGATTCATCCATGTGCTGGATTTAAAATCGAAATCTTTCATGAAGGAGATTCAGTGGCAACGCATGATATCAATTTGGGCGGCCTTGAGATGGGAATGTTCAATCGCGCATTGAAATATGAAGATATCGAACGCATGGAAATCCTATACCGTAATGGTACACCAGACCTTGTTTATTTCCCATACCTTGATAAAGGAACAGAAGGTCTAGATAATCAATATCAATCAACAAAAATCAGTGAAAAAACAGGCAATCTTTATATCGTAATCAATCCAGAGCAACGAGTAGACGATATCTATGGAGAATTTTTTGAATAGATCCGTCATGTAAGCCGGACGATCATAAGCCAAGAAGGGAGGACAGTCGCGTATAAATGTCCATTTTCTTGGTTTTTTTTCTGTACTTGCTATTTTCTGTTTTTTGGAATAGAATAAGCTTCGAAAATTGAAGCAAACTTATAGACAGCTAAAAGTATAGAATAGCTTAAGAGAAACTTGGTTGTTTTTCATTTACAGTAGCTTTTGTTATAATGGTAAAAGTTTGTATATAGGAGATCTTAAAAATGAGAGAGAGTTTTGAACAACAAAAAAAATTGTTGTATGATCGTTACGGCGTGTTTTCAATGGAAGATCGTCGTCAAATTCTTTGTAATCTGCGTAAAAGAAATATACTCATGTACCGCCAGTTAGAGCGCTTGAAACATGATCTATTGCGTTTGGAATCCAAACGCGTCCAGTGTGAACTGGAAGGAAATGCGATTCAAGTCGAAGCGGTAGAAAATAAAATATTGAAAAAGAAAGAACAATTTCTAAAGGTACTTGCTCAAAATAAAAAATAAAGGGGATGGACCATGGAATTTGCAGAGTTAGTTATTGTATTTGCAGTAACGATTACGCTATCTAATATAGCTAGCCGCATCTTACCAATGATTCCAGCTCCACTGATACAAATATTCCTAGGAATTGTCTTAGGCTTGACTAAATGGGGGCAATCCATCAATTTTGAACCGGAATTATTTCTGGTCATGATCATTGCCCCATTGCTATTTAGAGAAGGTGAAAAAGCAGATATCTCTTCGATACTTAAAAACTTCGATACGATTTTGTTTTTAGCTTTCGGTGGTGTGATTTTAACACTGGTCGGAGTTGGAGTGACCTTATCTTTTCTATTACCAAGTGTCCCGATTGCCGCTTGTTTTGCTTTTGGCGCAGCACTCGGTCCAACCGATGCTGTAGCAGTCAGTTCATTGTCTGGACGAGTAAATATCCCTAAAAAGGCGATGCACATTTTGGAAGGTGAAGGATTGCTGAATGACGCATCTGGCGTTACCGCGTTTCAATTTGCGTTAGCTGCTTTGATCACCGGTTCATTTTCAGCAGTCCATGCTGGATTTAGTTTAGTGATCTCAAGTATAGGCGGAGCAGTTGTGGGTTTCTTACTTGTGTGGGTCAAAAGAAAAGTCATCAACTTGATTGAAAAAGCTTCGGCTAGGGATGTCACAGGCTATTTATTGATTGAATTGTTATTGCCATTTTTAGCGTATGTTTTAGCAGAAGTATTTGATGTTTCAGGAATCATTGCCGCAGTGGCAGCCGGAATACTACAGGCTTCCGGTTTTAGAAAAATCACGGTGTTTGATGCAGAATTATCGAGTTTATCCAATAGTACATGGACAACGATTGCTTTTACCCTTAATGCGTTAGTGTTCATTTTTCTAGGGATCGAACTTACACAAGTCTTTTCACCTGTTTGGGGAGATGGTGTCTATCCAAACGGCTTGCTCTTAGCAACGATTTTGTTGATTTCTGTTATCTTGTTTGTGATCCGCTTTGTATCGATCAGCCTCTTTTATATCTTCAAAGATGGTTTTGAAAATTGTAAAAAACAGTTGAACGAAATATTGATCTTGACGTTTGGTGGAGTAAAAGGAACAGTGAGTTTAGCAACGATCTTTATCCTACCTTTTTCGATCAATAACATGATGTTCTACCAACGATCGTTACTTTTGTTTTTGACCGCCGGAGTGATCTTGGTTACTCTGATCGTGGGTATCGTTGTGTTACCAATGTTGACTGAAACAGAAGAAGCGAAAAGCACGGATCTGAATGCATTGATGATCTTAGAAGAAGTTGTTGCTATATTGAAATCAGAAATGAAACAATTAGACAAGGATTCCAAAGAATTTTTAGCGACAGATGCGGTGATCGAAAACTATCAGGAACGGATTCGTGATTTATATTTAGCAGATCTTTCTGACGATGAGAAACAAGAAGTACAGGAGATCCAAGCACTCATACTATCGATTGAACGTGATGGATTAGATGAAAGTTTTCGTTCAGGAAAGCTTTCTGCTAATGGATATCGTTTTTATTCTCGTTTTCTTTCGAACTTCGAGCACTCGATTACTAGTCAATTTCTCTCATTCATTGGTTTTTGGTTTATCTTCGTTCGTCGATTGATCCGGATCATTTTGCATCCTAAAATGTTTTGGGAACGACGCCATTCTGATCGACAAACATTTATTTCAGAAAAAGATATACAGGAAATCCGAAATACCTATCAAAAAAATACACAATTGATCATTGAAAGTTTAGAAAACTTAACAGATGTTTACGATGAAACAATGGTTGATTTTTTTATTCAACAAAGAAAAATCCAAGGAATCAAAATGGTTTCAGGAAATCTTATTTCAGCGTGGCTGATCCAACAAGATAGTCTGTTTTCAAAAAGGATGTTGCGCGGCTATTACCTTGAACGTAAAATCGTTGATGAGTATGAAGAAGCAGAAAAGATAACGACATTTTCTGCGAACATTTACCGTAAAAATATCAACTTATTAGAATCCTATACAATGAATAAACCAACCGATAATTTTTCGTTTAGATTTGCTTTAAGAAAGAGGAGAAAACCTTTATCTGAATCAGAAATGAACGATAGTAATGAAAAATGAATCCGTTGATTAGCAGCGAATAGTTGAAAACTTTCTTTCGGCTATCCGCTGTTTTTTGTACTATGTTCTAGACAAAACTGGAAAGAGCAAAGAGCTAATCCATCGGAAAATAAATGGAAATTCACAAATACTTGAAAAGCGATTTCCATGAATCCCTTTTTATTTCTTGGCGTGAAATATTTCTGTCTCGACCGCTCCTTTTTTATTAGAAAAACATATCTATAAACAAATTGTTTATGATACAATGTCCAAGACGAGGAGGGAATGCATTGAAAGAATTAAAAGTAACTGACCTCAAAAAAACTTATGGAGAAAAAGATTTGTTCGATGGGATCTCGTTTTTGATCCATGAAAAAGATCGTATTGGTCTGATCGGGACAAATGGGACTGGGAAAACAAGTCTATTAAATATTTTAGCGGGAATCGATACAGGTGACGGAGATCGTCAGACTGTTTTTTATCCGAATGATTACCGCATTGGTTATCTTTCGCAAGCATCAGCATTGGATGAAGGATTGACGGTGCTACAAGCTGTTTTTCAAGGGAATAGCCCGATGATCCGTGTAGTAAGAGAATACGAAGAGGCGCTGATTGCTCTGTCTGCAAATGGGGATGATCCAGCAATCCAAAAACGTTACTCAAAAGCCGAAGAACAGATGAACAAAGAAGATGCTTGGACGACTGATACAAATGCTAAAATCATTTTACAGAAATTAGGCATCAGTGAATTAGAGAAAAAAATCGGTGAACTTTCTGGTGGGCAAAAGAAACGCGTAAGTTTAGCTCAAGTATTAATCGATGAACCTGATTTATTATTATTAGATGAACCAACGAACCATCTTGATTATGAAGCAATCGAATGGTTAGAAAATTATCTTAGACAATACCGTGGCGCATTGCTGATGGTCACACATGATCGTTATTTCCTAGACCGCGTGACAAATCGAATCTTTGAACTTGCGTTTGGAAAACTCCATGAATACAAAGGAAATTATGAAGCCTATGTACTAGAAAAGGCAGAAAGAGACCGTGTGGAAGTTGAACAGGAAGAAAAACGAAAACGTCTTTACAAACAGGAATTAGCTTGGATGCGTGCTGGAGTACAAGCAAGGGGAACAAAACAGCAGGCACGGATCAATCGATTTGAGGACCTCAAAGAAAATCTCTATCAAGTGAATCACGAAGAAGATCTTGAGTTGAATATCGCAACAAAACGTTTAGGGAAAAAAGTATTAGAAATAAAAGATGGTAGCTATGCTATTGACGGCAAACAGCTATTGGATCATTTTGAGTTATTGATCCAATCAAAGGAACGACTAGGGATCACTGGGAAAAACGGTGCTGGAAAATCAACTTTACTGAATATCTTAGCAGGCCGTATCCCATTAGACAAAGGAACACTGTCGGTAGGAGAAACAGTACGTTTCGCTTACTACACGCAGGAAAATGAAGAAATGAATCCTGAAAAACGGATGATTGCTTATTTACAGGAAGCGGCAGAGGAAGCACAAACGGCGGATGGTACGCAGATCGGTGTAGCAGAATTACTCGAACGATTTTTGTTTCCACGATTTATGCATGGAACGTTGATCAAGAAACTTTCTGGTGGAGAAAAACGTCGCTTGTATTTATTGAAATTATTGATCCAACAACCGAATGTGTTACTTTTAGATGAACCAACGAATGATTTGGATATTGCGACTTTAACGATTTTAGAAGATTATTTTAGAAGTTTCCCAGGAGCTGTGATCACAGTTTCCCATGACCGTTATTTCTTAGATAAAGTTGCAGAAAAACTGTTGGTGTTCCAAGGAGATGCAAGACAAGAATTATATTATGGAAATATGTCGAGCTACTTGAGCAAACAAAAAGAAACAGAGCAAACAAGTGACAAAACAAAAAGAAAAATAGAACCAGTAAAAGAAGCGGTAACGAAAAAGAAGCTTTCTTATATGGAACAAAAAGAATGGGAAACTATTGAAGATGAGATCGCTGTACTTGAAGAAAAAATCGACCAGCTTCAAGAAGAAATGAATCATCAGGGAGATGATTTTACTCGCTTGCAGGAATTGCAAACGGAGGTTTCACAGACTGAAAGTAAACTAGAAGAAAAGATGGCACGATGGGAATACCTAAGTGAATGGGCAGAAGAATAGGAGGAGTAACATGGAGCAAGCATATCTCGATTTAGGAAGAAAACTACTCGAAGAAGGACATGAAAAAGGCGATCGTACGGGTACAGGTACACGGAGCATATTTGGGTACCAAATGCGGTTTGATCTGCAAAAAGGTTTTCCATTACTTACGACTAAACGTGTTCCTTTCGGATTGATCAAAAGCGAATTGCTTTGGTTTTTAAAAGGAGATACGAATATCCGTTTTCTGTTGCAAAACAATAATCACATTTGGGATGAGTGGGCATTTGAACGTTATGTCAAAAGTGACGAATATCAAGGTCCTGACATGACAGACTTTGGTCATCGAAGTTTGACTGATCCAGTATTCAACGAGCAATACAAAGAACAACATCAGCTATTTTGTGAAAAAGTCTTGACTGACGATGAATTTGCTAGAAAATTTGGTGATCTTGGACACATCTATGGATATCAATGGCGTCATTGGGAAACAAAAGAAGGGGGCTTCATTGATCAAATCAAAGAAGTGATTGAATCAATCAAAAAAACACCCGATTCAAGACGTTTGATCGTTTCAGCATGGAATCCAGAAGACGTACCAAGTATGGCATTACCACCGTGTCATACAATGTTTCAGTTCTACGTTGCTGACGGTCGTCTCAGCTGTCAGTTATACCAACGGAGTGGCGATGTCTTTTTAGGAGTACCATTCAATATTGCAAGTTATGCGTTATTGACACATCTGATCGCACATGAAACAGGTCTAGAAGTCGGAGAATTCATCCATACTTTAGGCGATGCACACTTGTATTCCAATCATGTCGAACAAATGAAAGAACAATTATCACGCGAGGTTCGTGCATTTCCTACATTGAAATTGAATACAGAAAAAGCCTCTGTTTTTGATTTTGATATGGAAGATATCAAAGTAGAAGGGTATGATCCACATCCTTCTATCAAAGCACCTATCGCAGTATAAGGTAGAGAGGATGAGCGTATGTTAGCTGCAATCTGGGCACAAGATGAGAATGGTTTGATTGGAAAAGAGAATAAGCTACCTTGGCGATTACCCAACGATCTGAAATTCTTCAAACAAATGACTGAATCGAACACTCTGGTCATGGGCAGAAAAACGTTTGAAGGAATGGGGAACCGTCCGCTACGAAATCGTCACACGATTGTATTGACGCACAATCGGGATTATACAGCAGAAGGTGTAATGGTGATGCATAGTATAGACGAAGTGTTGGCGTATGAAAAGGAAACGGATGGAATTATTTTTATTGCTGGAGGATCAACAATCTACAAGGAATTTCTCCCTTTTTGTACAGTCCTATATCGTACAGTGATCCATCACACGTTTGAAGGTGATAGCTACTTTCCTACGCTTGACTGGGAGGATTGGTCAATGATCAATGTCAGTCAAGGAGAAACAGATGAAAAAAATCGTTACAATCACCAGTTTGAAACCTATCAAAGAAAAGAAACCCAATCAGAAGAATCTCCCGAATAAAAAGATGAGCGTGAATATACGACCGAAACAGAAGTGACTTTCACAGAGTTCACTACTTCTGTTTCGGTCTCTTTTTTAGGTATAAAACAAGACTGAAAAGTAAATAAAACCAGCACCAAACATAACAAAGAGATGCCACACCACATGCATAAAACGAATGGAATGCAAACTATAAAAAAAGGCACCAATTGTATAGGAGAGACCGCCAGCAACCAGCAAAATCACCCCAGTTAGACTTAACGAGTGGTACAAAGGACCCGCTGCCACTGCACAAAGCCATCCCATCAAAATATAAATAAGCGTAGAGAATTTTGAGACTCGCTGTTGCTTATGAAGTGTCAATGATTTATAAATGATCCCCAAAATCGCAAATAGCCAGATGGCCCCAAACAAAGTCCAACTTAGCCAGCCCCGAATACTGATCAAACAAAAGGGAGTATAACTACCAGCAATCAACAGAAAAATCGTGCTGTGATCCAGTACTTGAAAGACTGTTTTTGCTTTCGTAAAAATCAGCGCATGAAACAAGGTAGAAGTCAAAAATAGCAAAATCATCATAGAGCCATAGATGGCATAGGAGACGACATGGACGGATGAATGGAGTCTAGCACCCTTCACTAAAAGAATCGCTAAACCAGCAATACTTAGCCCAGTTCCGATACCATGTGTGACAGCATTGAAGACTTCGTTTAAAATACGATAGGTACGATTAAATTTTGTGTTTTCCATGAAAACGAATCCTTCCCGAATGTATTTAATGAAAAAACCAGACTTGTCTGTTATACTAAAAAGAGTAATTGCCTTTATTTTAGTTTACCACGAAGAAGGCATCTTGTTAAAGGAAGAGTGAGATAGAATGACAAACGTAAAAATCGTAACAGATTCTTCTTGTACAATCGAAAAAAGTGTGCGAGATAATTTAGATATCCACGTGATGCCGTTAGCGATAATGATCGACGGTGTGGTTTATCCTGATGATGATCAGTTAAGTGGAGAAAAGTTTATGGAAATGATGGTACAAGCAAAGTCATTGCCAAAAACGAGTCAACCACCAATTGGGGAGTTTATTTCGATGTATGATTCTCTTGGAGAAGATGGCAGCGAAGTCATTTCGATCCATATGACAAAAGGATTAAGTGGCACTGTTGAAGCTGCTCGCCAAGCAAGTAATCTAACGAAAACAAAAGTAACGGTGATCGATAGCGATACCACCGACCAAGGGCTGTCTTTTCAAGTTATCCGAGCAGCAGAATTAGCAAAAGAAGGAAAATCAGCAGCTGAGATCCTAAAAGAGGTCCAAAGAGTGCAAGAAAATACAACACTTTATATTGGAATATCTACTTTAGACAATTTGGTCAAGGGTGGCAGAATCAGTCGGACCACTGGGCTACTTTCTAGTGTCTTGAATATCCGCGTTGTCATGAATTTTACCCATGGTGAATTGATCCCAGTTGCAAAAGGCAGAGGCAAAAAGACATTTGATAAATGGTTCAACAATTTGAAAAAAGAACTAAAAGCTTTGCCAAATGTTCGACAAATCGGTATCTCTCATGCTGATGCCGCAGAACTCGCTCAAGAGTTTAAGGAAGGGCTGCAAGAATTATTCCCAGATATGAATATCCCCGTTTTGCACACAAATCCGGTTATTGCTACACATACAGGTAAAAACGCCTTTGCGATCATGTATTACGTCGATTGATTTAATTTGAGAGGATAAGACAGTGGCCGATCCATTGTGTTATCCTTTTTCTTTTGGAAAAATTATTTATTTTGTTCGTAATTACTACTTTTTTAGTGGAAAGTTTGATAACATAAGAAACAATCGAATAATATGAGGTGAAAAGAATGAAATTTACAAAACGACAGGTATTGCTCGTTTTGTTCCCGCTACTGATTGCTGTTATCGTTTTTGCGGGATTGTCGTTATCGATCCCAAAAGCGGCGCCTTTGTTAAAACCAGTAGCAACTGGTAATAAGGCGACCGATCACAAGGAAAAGATCCATTATGTAGCAATCGGTGATTCCTTAACCGAAGGAATCGGCGATCAAACGAAACAAGGTGGTTTCGTTCCATTGGTTGCAAATGATTTGCAAGATCGATATGATTTGACAGCTGTTGAAATCGAAAACTATGGAGTAAATGGTGAACGAAGCGACCAGATCCTAAAAAGAGTGAAGAAAAAAGAAGCAATCCAAAAAAATATCGAATCTGCAGATTTTATTACATTGACAGTAGGCGGAAATGATTTGATGAAGGTCATCCAAAATGATCTTTTTGGAATCAGCATCAATTCGTTCAAGAAGCCAATGAAAAAATACCAAGAGAACGTAACCAAATTGATCGAAGAAATCAGATCTCTCAATGCACACGCGCCGATATACGTGCTGGGTATTTATAATCCGTTCTACTTGAATTTCCCAGAAATAACGGATATGCAAACAATTGTGGACAACTGGAATGCTAGTACAGAAAAAGTTACTAAAGATTCTAAAGATTGCTACTTCATCCCGATCAATGATCTGCTCTACCAAGGATTGAATCAGGAAGTTGGAGTGGCTGAAGAAGGAACGACCCAATCTAGCACAGGTGAATCTTCTTCTGGCACAAAGAATAATGTGCTATATGAAGAGGATCATTTCCATCCCAATAATCTAGGCTATCAGTTAATGGCAAATGCTGTTCGTGATAAATTGATAGAAACGCAAGAACAATGGCTGCCAAAGGAGGATAAGTAGTGATGGAAAAACGCTCAAAAGATGTATCAACGGAATCAAAAAAGAAGAATTACTGGAAATTCGCTTTCTTGATCCTTTTAGGAATCGTACTCGGTTCGTCTATATTTTTAGGTACTCGGATTTTTGCTAATCGAGAGCCTGAGTTTGCCAAAGTACCGGAAATCACTGAACGACAAGGCGATCCAGTCTTAACGATCAATACGAATAAAGAAAAAGTTAATCAGATGATCAGCTTCTTTTTATCTGACTATCAAAAAGATCAAGATATCCAGTATAAATTTTATTTAGAAAATGAAGCAATGTTGAACGGTACGTTTGAAGTACTCGGTTTTCCAATCAATTTTTATCTTTATTTTGATCCTTATGTGATGGAAAATGGGAACGTCCAGTTAAAAGCTCGAAGCCTTTCAATCGGGACACTCAGCTTGCCAATCAAAGATGTCATGAATATGATCAAACGTAATTACAAATTACCTGATTGGATCGAAATCAACACGGATGAACTAACGATCATGCTTCGTTTAGATCAGTTCCGTATGCAAAATGGCATGTATATCAAAGCGAACAAAATCGATCTGGTCAATGATGACATTCGTTTTAGCTTATACCTTCCTAAAGATACGAAACAAAAATCAACAAAAGAATCAACGAATGAAAAAACAACTGATAATAAAAGTACAACACAGAGTAACAAACAATAATGATTTTTAGGGGGAATTGAAATGGAACGAGCTATTTTCGCTGGCGGATGTTTTTGGTGTATGATCCAACCCTTTGATACATTACCGGGAATCCACACGATCATGTCAGGCTATACAGGAGGACATGTCCAAAATCCAAGCTACGAACAAGTAAAGGCTAAGATAACAGGGCATACAGAAGCAGTAGAGATCATCTATGATCCGAAAAAGATCACATATGAAGAATTGTTGGAAATCTATTGGCAACAAACGGACCCAACGGATGCTTTCGGACAATTTGAAGACCGAGGAGAAAATTATCGACCTGTTATTTTCTATACTACAGAGGAGCAACGTGTGATTGCTGAAAAAAGTAAGCAAAAATTAGCTGAAAGTGGACGATTTTATGAACCGATCGTTACCATGATCGAATCTGCGAAGCCTTTTTATTTAGCAGAGGATGAACATCAAGATTATTATAAAAGAAATCCTGAAAATTATGAACGAAACCATGCAAGAAGAGCAGCATTCATAAAAGATAACTGGGAGGAAAAAGAGTGAACCGAAGCTTTTACCATTATTTGATGACACTACGTGGAGGAAAACATACGGATATGATCTCCTCTTTTGCAACCGATGCTGGGAAGGATATTCAATTCCCAAAACACAGTACAAGCTACGAAGAAATTTCAGATTACTTAGAATTGAATGTTGATTATCTACCTTCAATGGATATTTTTGATGAAGTATGGGAAAAATATTTAGAAAATAGTCATTGAGCAGGTTGTCTGCGTAGATAATTGGATGAGCTCTTTGGGTCACATGAACATCGTATCGTTTATTGTAACTGGACATCGTGTGGATGTTTTTGAATCATTTGTAAAAAGAGACTGGAACAAAAAAAGTGTGCAACTTTCTAGCAAGAGATGCCTTTTGTTTCTGTCGTTTAAGCGTGTTTTGAGTGTGAGGCAAAAGCATTCCTTACTTTTGCCTAGCGCTCTTTTTTTGTAAAGATAGTTTTTTCAAAAGAGAACTCATGAAAGAAAAAAGCTGCGACTGATCACAATTTGTTAAAAATTTAAAAAAGCTACTCAGCTAGTCGCATTTTTCGGTTAGATTTTCTATAATGGAGAAAGAAGGAAAAAATTAAAGGATGGATTGATGGATATTGATAAAAAAACAACAATATATAGACCGTTTTTGGCTTGTATTTAAATATGTCCTCTGCTCCATTTTTATTGTATTCATCATCAGAGGATTTGTTCTGATTCCAGTTCCAGTTGAAGGAAATTCAATGGAGAACATACTGAAGCAAGGCGATATGGTAGTAATGGAAAAATTTTCAACAATTAAACGGTTCGACGTTGTTGTTTTTCAATTGGCAGATGGAACGATTTACATCAAACGAGTGATTGGCTTACCTGGTGAAACAATTAGCTACGAAAATGATCAGTTAAGAGTAAATGGAAAAATAGTCAAAGAACCTTTTTTGACAAAAAATATCAAAACAGACCATGAAAGTTTGCCTTATACGACAGATTTTACTTTAGACGAATTGATCAATCAAAAAAAATTGCCAGAGAATAGCTATTTTGTTTTAGGAGATAATCGGCGGGTCTCAAAAGATAGTCGATCCTTTGGTACGATTTCGCAAGAAGATATTTTAGGGAAAGCTCGGTTCGTTTATTATCCATTACACGAGATAAAATGGATTGGCTGAATCTGGCTATGTAATGAGAAAAGCGAATGAGCAGAAGTGTATAACTCCAATAAATAAGAAGAAAGTAATGAAAATCACTTTTTTGATTTTTGTGACTTTTTACTTATTTATGAAGGAGTTATTTTTGTTTCCGATAGTTATTTTATGCTCTTTCTTTCAAGGCTGTTGTTCTCCATAGTGTCTATCGCAAGCGGGTGGAAATGCCCTAATCTTTACGTAAACTAAAAATAAATTTTAGTACAGATATTTGAGGTGAATAATACAGTAATTAGTCAAAATAGTTGCCATTTTGAAGGAGAAAAGAGAAGATAGAACCAACAATTACATCAGATAAGAGGGGTTGCTCATGCGTTACCATATCATGGAAAGTCGAGATATCCGTAAAAATTTAGCCACTGAAGAATACTTAATGAATCATTATGCTGGCAACGAACCATTATTGCTGTTATACATTCAGGAACCATGTGTGATCATCGGCAGAAATCAAAATGTTTACGAGGAAATCAATCAAACTTACGTACAACAGAAAAAAATCACGATCACACGGCGAACTTCTGGCGGCGGAGCGGTGTATGATGATCTTGGGAATCTTAGTTTCAGCTTTGTCACAAAGAAAGATCAGACAGTATTTGGCGAATATAAAACTGTTACCTCACCTATTGTACAAGCGTTAAAAAACATGGGTGCCACAACTGTCGAAGCTAGTGGACGCAATGACCTGTATGTTGATGGTATGAAGTTTTCAGGTAATGCAATGTATACGAAAAAGAATCGGTTATATTCCCATGGAACATTGATGTATGATGTGGATTTATCTGTACTAGATAAGATATTGACAGTCTCAAAAGAAAAGATAGAGTCCAAAGCAACGAAATCAGTACGAAAAAGCGTCACAAACATCAAGCCATACTTAAGTCCTGAATTCCAATATGTGTATATTGAAGATTTCCGTGATGCGCTTTTAAAAGAACTTTATCATGTCACTGATTTAGCTGAAATTGAAGATAAAAAATTAGTACTGACTTCTGCAGATAAGCAAAAAATCAGCAAATTAGTGAATGACCGCTACGGCAATGATGAGTGGATCCACGGTGAGACACCAGTGTTCACTTTAACTCGACGTACACGCATTCCAGCAATAGGGATCATCGACATCCGTTTAGCAACAAAAAAAGGGAAAATCACAGATATCCGCTTTTTCGGCGATTTTTTTGGACAAAAAAATATCAGAGAGCTTGAAGAATCTCTTGAAGGTCAGCCATTTCTATATGAATCGCTTAAAACTAAGCTGAATGAGGTGAATGTTTCGGAGTATATCACTCATTTTAGTACGGAGGGGTTGCTTGATTTACTCTTTGGAGAAGTTGTTTAGAAATAGTTGCGTTGTCCCTTGACTGGCAAAAATCAAAAAAGTAAATATGTATTATATTGAATAAAAATAAAAAAACTCTCAATATGCAAATAAACACGTTAAAAGAAGGCTGGGACAGAAGTGTTTAACTCCGAGAAATAAGCCGAAATTCACGAAAATTGCTTTTCAAATTTTTGTGAATTTCGGCTTATTTAAGAAGGAGTTGCTTCTGCTCCCACCGTTTATTCGAGAGTCTGTAGCAAACCTGATTTGTCCCACTCTATACGCTTAAAAGAGCATTAGAGGGGAAATTCATCCGTCGATGAATTTCCCCTCTAATCTTAGTACGTTTTTGCTTGTGTAGATTGCTACGAGAGCTTTTTTGTTAAGGCATCTTCATCCAAACTGGTTCTAAAGTGTTTCCATCTAAGTCTTGGACTTCCAACGAGAACATTTCTTCCTCTGGTATCCCCATATCGACTGCATGATAGTTACCACCGTTTGCTTTTGCAATTTCTGCAAATTCTTTGACAGCATCTGCATTTTCTACACTAAACGAAATCAAGGTCCCGCTAGATTTGTGATTGTCTGCAATTTCTTTATCTTTCAAGAACTTTTTATAAAAATCGTGAGAAAGTAGCATGATCCAAAAGGTATCATCCCAAACCATCGAACTTGCCTGTTCATTTGAAAATTCCTCGTTTTTTGTAAAACCTAATTTTTCATAGAAAGCGACAGAAGCATCCACATTCTCCACTGGAAAATTAACAAAAACCATACTATTCATTTTCAACAGCTCCTTTCTTTTACACATCATCCGCTTTTTTGTAAACGTTGTCAAAAAATTTCAACTATTTGTTTAAGGAATGTATACGAATTTACCTGAAAGTTTTTTGCTTGTACTCTTTTATATGCTTTTATAAAAATGTATATTAATTCTTGATTAGTATTATTTTTGTATGATAATTATCAATGTATATAAATCTTCAATGGTCTGTACTATAATTAAGAAGAATGTGTGGCAAAAGTAAAGAAGCTTCCACCACAGCCTCTTTACATTATAGCTGCTAATGTTATTATTAATATTCTTCGTATTCAGAACGTTTACAATGAAACCAACAAGTTGTTACAAGAGTTGACGAGTAAATGGGGGTCACCAGCAAATTGAAGTTTAACGTTAGACAAATTTTGATCCTTTTAACATTCTGGATTGTCGAAGTCTTTGAAATGAATAGATTGTTTGGATACTCAAGGGCAACTATATGTTGAAAAACTTAATTGTTTTTTTTAAATAAATAATTATCATTAAGTCGCTGTTAAAAAGCTGGTATGATAAAATAATGCTCGTAGAGAAACTACTATATATGGTTTAGGTATCAGTAACAGTATCGAAGGTTATTGGTTATTAGTAGCTAAAGTGAAGGGTAGACGTCATTTGATATTGAAACGTTTTATGGTAAAATGCAAAAGATGCTTGGTTATAAGATCACGTATGGGAATAACTTCTCCTTTAAATGAGAAAAGGTGTCCCATGCCACATAATCAACTTGGATTTGTAGAAGTTGAACCTCTTAAAACCTTGATACGAAAGGAGTTTATTTCACACTATGACTATCCAATGGTTCCCAGGACACATGGCGAAAGCACGCCGTGAAGTATCTGAGAAAATGAAATATGTAGACATCGTTTTTGAATTGGTTGATGCTCGGTTACCTTTATCTTCAAGAAACCCGATGCTCGACCAGATTATCCAACAAAAACCTCGATTAGTATTACTGAATAAAGCGGATTTGGCAGATCCGCAACAGACAAGATTGTGGCAAGACTATTTTAAAAAACAAGGTCATTCAGCACTTGCAATCACGGCACAGGAAAGTAAAGGAATCAAAGCACTGATTCCTACGGCAAAAGAAGCCTTAAAAGAAAAACGGGAACGTGATGCAGCTAGAGGGATCAAGCCTCGTGCGATACGGGCAATGGTCCTAGGAATCCCCAATGTGGGGAAGTCAACATTGATGAATCGACTAGTTGGGAAAAAAATTGCACAGACAGGGAATAAACCCGGTGTAACAAAAGGTCAGCAATGGCTGCGTTTAGGCAGCGAACTAGAATTATTAGACACCCCAGGGATACTATGGCCTAAATTTGAAGATGAAGAAATCGGCAAAAAATTGGCATTGACTGGTGCAATCAAAGATCAACTTGTGCATTTAGATGATTTAGCGATCTATGGTCTAGATTTTTTTGCGCGCTATTATCCAGGAAGAATAGCAGAACGCTATAACATATCGGAAGATCAAGAACAGAAATTAGGTTCTGAACTCCTGATGGATATTACCGCTAAACGGGGCTATAAGGATGACTATGAACGTGGGAGTGAAGTCGTCGTATTCGACATCCGTCAAGGAAAATTAGGACGCTACACATTAGACCGTTACGAAGAACTGGGTCAAGAAGAACATGAGTGAGTCGATTCAAAGTATCAAAGAGCGCTTAAAAGCCATTCATTCGCTAACAGATCCAACTATTGAAGAATTTCGGCAGGACTCACGTAAAGGCGTAAAGCAAGCATTGGTTGCTTTTGAGAATCGCTTAAAAAAAGAAGCATCGATTAAAGAAAAATATCAAGAAATGTCGATTTTTGAAAAAAAGGGGTATGAAAGTGGTCATGAATGGATCGCAGGGATCGATGAAGTAGGTCGCGGGCCATTAGCTGGACCAGTTGTGGCTGCCTCAGTCGTTTTGCCTAAAAATGAAGAAATACTTGGTTTAAATGACTCCAAACAATTGTCAGAGAAAAAACGAGAATTGCTTTATGCGCAAATCCAAGAAAAAGCGATTGCTATCGGGATCGGGATAATTGATGAAAAGACGATTGACGAGGTCAATATTTACGAAGCAAGTAAACTTGCGATGATCCAAGCAGTTGAAAAACTAGCTGTAAAGCCTACGTATTTATTGATTGATGCGATGACGCTTGATTTACCGATCCAACAAGAAAAGCTCATCAAAGGGGATGCACGTTCTGTATCGATTGCTGCGGCAAGTATTATTGCCAAAGTTTATCGAGATGATCTGATGAAACAGTATGACAAGTTGTATCCTGGCTATGGTTTTGATCACAATGCAGGCTACGGCACGAAAGAGCATTTACTTGGTTTAGCAGAAAAAGGCGTGACACCGATCCATCGCAAAACATTTGCGCCTGTAAAAAACTATTTGATTTAAAATAATTGATCGCCTCTTGCGCATGTTATTTATGAGAAAGAGAGGCGATCTTTGTTATGTATAAAATAGATTTATTTTTGGTAAAATTAGCGTGCGTAAAAGGGTTGAGCATCCAAAGAAAATGGCAAGTGATTCAAGAGCTACTGAAATCTGGGAAAAAAGAATTATCCCTAACAGAAATCATTGCTATTGCAAAAATCGGCGACTCCCGTCACCTATTTGAAGAGAGCTGGGCAGAGATTTGTGCAAAACAGGCGGATCGCTTGTCAAAGCAATCAGTCGTGACATGCCTAGATAAAAAGTATCCCTCGCAACTACTGCATCTTGCAGCGCCCCCTATTGCACTTTTTTACCAAGGTGATCTTTCGTTGTTGGAGAGAAAGATGATCAGTGTTGTTGGTGGAAGGAAAACATCTGTTTTAGCAAAAAAAGTAGTGCACCATCTGCTGGCTCCAGTCGTTGAAGCAGGAGTTGTGATCGTTAGTGGCTGTGCAAAAGGTATCGATACCTATGCACATCAAGCGGCAATCAATTACTCTGGCAAAACAATTGCAGTCATTGGCACAGGGATGAATAAAGTCTATCCTGAAGAAAATCGTGCATTACAAGCAGAGATAGGAAAAAATCATTTACTACTCAGTGAATTCCTTCCTGATACAGGTCCGAAGAAATATCATTTTCCGATGAGAAACCGACTCATTGCAGCTTTATCAGAAGGAACCTGTGTGATTGAGGCAAGAGAAAAGAGTGGTTCTCTGATCACTGTCCAGCACGCTTTGGAGTTGGGAAAACCCATTTTTTCTGTTCCAGGAAATATTTTGACAGAACATTCGAAAGGTTCCCATCAATTGATACAAGATGGCGCAGTTTGTGCGGTTTCTGGTCAAGATATATTGGCTGAATTAAAAGAATAACAACGGATTTATCATTGGCTTTTCTTGACAAACGTTTTCTGAATGGATATGATAAGCTACGATTTGTATGAATCCTATATATATAGTAGGAACACGACAATGGAAAGGAGTCCATTCAGTAATGGCATATAAATATTTAGTGATCGTTGAATCACCTGCAAAGGCCAAAACGATAGAAAAATATCTTGGTCGTAATTATAAAGTAATGGCTAGTGTTGGCCATATACGTGATCTACCTAAAAGCAAAATGGGGATAGATGTTGAGAACAACTATGAGCCTCATTATATTTCAATTCGCGGTAAAGGCGATGTCATCAAAAGTTTGAAGTCTGCTGCCAAAAAAGCACAAAAAGTTTATCTCGCAAGTGACCCGGATAGAGAAGGGGAAGCAATTGCATGGCATCTTGCTTATTTATTAGGATTAGACTTAAATGACAAGAATCGGGTGGTTTTTAACGAAATCACAAAAGATGCGGTTAAAGCAGCCTTCAAAGAGCCACGAACGATCGATGTTGATCTAGTCGATGCCCAACAAGCACGAAGAGCATTGGATCGTCTAGTAGGTTACTCGATCAGTCCGATTCTTTGGCGCAAAGTGAAAAAGGGGCTAAGTGCTGGCCGAGTTCAATCCATAGCTCTGAAGATCATCATTGATCGCGAACAGGAAATCCGTGAATTTATTCCAGAAGAATATTGGAGTATTGATGGAAATTTCAAAAAAGCGCGTAAAAAATTCAAAGCGAATTTTTGGGGAATCGATGGGAAAAAGAAAAAATTACCAGACGCACAATCTGTGAAAGAAGTCACTGAGCGAATCGATGGACAAGATTTCACTGTTCAAAAAGTTGAGAAAAAAGAACGGAAGAGAAATCCAGCCAATCCGTTTACGACCAGTAGTCTTCAACAAGAAGCTGCCAGAAAACTCAACTTTAGAACACGTAAAACGATGATGGTCGCTCAACAACTATACGAAGGCATTTCTTTAGGAAAACAAGGAACAGTTGGTTTGATCACTTATATGCGTACTGACTCGACACGTATTGCTGAAACAGCGAAAGCGGAAGCGGCTGATTTTATCGAAGAAACATACGGAAAAGAATTTTCTAGTCATGCCAATCGTAAAATCAAAAACGCTCAAGGGGCACAAGATGCCCATGAGGCAGTACGACCAACGAGTGTATTGCGTACACCAGATGAAATCAAGCAGTATCTAGATAAAGATCAATTGAAACTTTATACATTGATCTGGTCACGGTTTGTAGCAAGCCAGATGACACCGGCGATCTTAGATACAATGAAGGTAACCATTGAACAAAACGGTGTGATTTTTATTGCGAATGGCTCAAAGGTTAAATTTAAAGGGTTCATGCAAGTGTATGTTGAAGGACGTGATGACGGCAAAGAAGATAAAGAAAATATTTTGCCAGATCTTGCCGAAGGAGATGTTGTCCAATCTACTGATATTGAACCAAAACAACATTTTACTCAACCACCAGCAAGATTTAGTGAAGCAACGTTGATTCGTGCATTGGAAGATAATGGAGTAGGACGTCCATCCACGTATGCACCAACTTTAGATACGATCCAACGTCGTTATTATGTCAAATTGACGCAAAAACGTTTTGAACCAACAGAACTTGGTGAAATCGTCAATTCATTGATTTGCGAGTTCTTCCCACAAATCGTCGATATCCACTTCACCGCTGAAATGGAAGGCGATTTAGATAAAGTAGAAGAAGGAAAAGAAGCTTGGGTCAAAGTAGTTGACCGTTTCTATAAACCTTTCGAAAAAGAACTTACAAATGCAGAAGAAAAAATCGAGAAGATCCAGATCAAGGATGAACCTGCTGGGTTTGATTGTGATATTTGTGGACATCCGATGGTTATAAAATTAGGTAAGTATGGTAAATTCTATGCATGCAGTAATTTTCCAGAATGTAGAAATACCAAACCAATCGTCAAAGAAATCGGTGTAACTTGCCCAGTTTGTCATGAAGGACAGGTCATCGAACGTAAATCTAAGAAAAATCGTATTTTTTATGGCTGTTCTCGTTTTCCAGAATGTGAGTTTACTTCATGGGATAAACCTGTCGGCAGAAATTGTCCAAAATGTGACCAATATCTTGTAGAGAAAAAGGTTAAAGGCGGCAAACAAGTCGTTTGTGTGAATGGCGATTACGAAGAAGACATCCAAAAATAAGAAATGAAAAGAGGTCAATCATTGAAAACTGTTAATGTTGTAGGAGCAGGTCTTGCTGGAAGTGAAGCTGCGTGGCAGATTGCGCAAGCAGGAGTTCCTGTTCGTTTATATGAAATGCGTCCAGTAAAATCAACTGAGGCACATCACACAAGTAATTTTGCTGAACTAGTCTGTTCCAACTCTCTAAGAGGCAATAGTCTAGCGAATGCGGTAGGTTTGTTGAAAGAAGAAATGCGTCGCTTGAATTCCGTAGTCATTACTTCAGCTGATGAAACAGCTGTTCCTGCTGGAGGTGCTTTAGCGGTTGACCGTAATTCCTTTTCTGAAACCATTACGCGAAAAGTCAAAGAACATCCTTTGGTAACAGTCGTCAACGAAGAAATAACTGCCATACCAGAGGGCGTCACGATCATTGCAACAGGTCCGTTGACTTCTCATCCTTTAGCAGAAAGTATTAAAGAATTCAATGGATCAGAAGGATTTTATTTTTATGATGCGGCTGCACCAATCGTCGATAAAGCAACGATCGACATGGACAAAGTCTACTTGAAATCTCGCTACAATAAAGGGGAAGCAGCTTATTTAAACTGTCCAATGACAGAAGAAGAGTTCAAAGCTTTTCATGAAGCATTAACGACAGCAGAAGTTGCCGAGTTGAAATCTTTTGAAAAAGAAAAATATTTTGACGGCTGTATGCCGATCGAAGTGATGGCACAAAGAGGCTTCAAAACAATGCTGTTTGGTCCTATGAAGCCAGTTGGATTAGAAGATCCAAAAACGGGCAAAAGACCGTATGCAGTCATTCAGCTACGCCAAGATAATGCGGCAGCATCTTTGTATAATATCGTCGGTTTTCAAACGCATTTGAAGTGGGGCGAACAAAAACGTGTTTTCCGGATGATCCCTGGATTAGAAAATGCTGAGTTCGTGCGTTATGGTGTGATGCACCGTAACAGTTTCATGAATTCACCAGAATTATTGAAGCCTACGTATCAATCGACAAAACGCGAAGATCTATTTTTCGCGGGACAAATGACGGGTGTCGAAGGGTATGTTGAAAGTGCCGCCAGTGGTCTACTTGCAGGTATCAATGCCGCTCGTTTGGCAAAATCTGAGGAGCCAATTGAATTTCCACGGGAAACTGCTATCGGCAGCATGGCATACTATATCACACACGCAGAAGGCAAACATTTCCAACCGATGAATGCAAACTATGGATTGTTCCCTGAGTTACCGAAACGTATTCGTGATAAAAAAACACGTTATGAAACAATTGCTCAAAGAGCATTGGAAGTGGGCGAACAATTCAAACGTGAATTATTTGAAGAAGTTTCCGCCAATTAGACAAAAGAGGGTAGAAGCGTTTAACTACGAAAAATAAGAAAAATTTCATGGGGATTTCTTTTCAAATTTTTGTGGATTTTGATTTATTTTCGAGGGAGCTTCTTCTTTTTCTACCCTCTACTCGTGTTGAGAGTGTGAGACAAAAGTGTTCCTTACTTTTGTCTCACACTCTTCTTTTGGTGGGGAACGTTTTCTTTTCAATGGTCGTTAAATAAAAGAAGACGCCTCCTTTTTGTCAAGATAATTGTTTTAATTGTGAATAAACTTAGAAATATTGGTTAAATTCTGACAATTTGTTTGTCTTTTTATTTTGGCTATGCTAAATTTATTTCTGGGATCAAAAGGAAGGTGATGAAGTGACAGAACAACCATGGAAAGAAAAATTTTTACGTTATTTAATCGTTGAACGAGGATATTCCGAAAAAACAAGGGAAGCGTATGAAGAAGATATCAACAACTTCCATCAATTTTTGGCTGACTCTGGTGATGACGATTTGTTAAAAGTAAAACATATAGATGTACGCGTATATTTGAGCTACTTGACTGATGAGATGTACAGCAGAAATTCGATTAGTCGAAAGATTGCCAGTCTACGTTCATTTTATCAGTACCTTTTAAAAGAAGAGCTGATCATTGAGAACCCTTTTTCCTATGTGCACCTCAAAAAGAAAAATTTAAAATTGCCCCGCTTTTTTTATGAAGATGAAATGCAGGCACTATTCGATAGTGTAACGGGAGAAAAACCGTTGGAACTGAGAAATCGAGCATTATTAGAGATTCTCTATGGTTCGGGTATCCGTTTAAGTGAATGCAGCAATCTGAAAATGTCGGATATCGATCTTGATTCGGAAGTCATGCTGGTCCATGGGAAAGGAAACAAAGAACGATATGCGCCGATTGGATCATTTGCACATGATGCTTTAATGGAATATGTTGAAAATGGCCGTCATGTCTTGATGACGAAGTATCAGAAAGAGCATGATATCGTTTTTGTCAATCATCATGGAGAACCAATCACACCAACAGGCATTGAATATGTTCTAAACCAAATAATAAAAAAAAGCAGCTTAGATAGTTCGATTCATCCCCATATGCTTAGACATACATTTGCAACCCATCTATTGAATAATGGTGCAGATCTGCGTACGGTGCAAGAATTGCTTGGTCACGCGAACCTCTCAACGACCCAAATCTATGCGCATGTAACCAAAGAAAGCTTACAAAAAAATTACCGTTCTTTTCACCCAAGAGCGTGAGATAAAAGAGAAAGTTAACTATTTAGGAGGAAATAACTATGGTAGAATCACAATTCCATTCAACGACAATCTGTGCTGTTGAAAAAAACGGCAAGTTCGCAATGGCGGGCGATGGTCAAGTAACGATGGGAGAATCTGTTGTTATGAAAGGCACTGCCAGAAAAGTGCGACGCATCTACAATGATGAAGTGGTTGTCGGTTTTGCTGGAAGCGTGGCAGATGCTTTTACTTTAGAAGAAAAGTTTGAAGGAAAGCTAAATGAATATAACGGCAACTTGCAAAGAGCAGCAGTAGAATTGGCGCAAGAATGGCGCACACAACAATCGATGCAAAAATTAGAAGCAATGCTGATTGTTATGAATGATAAAGAGATGCTTCTAGTATCAGGGACTGGTGAAGTGATCACACCTGATGATGGTATTTTGGCCATCGGTTCAGGAGGCAACTTCGCATTAGCTGCCGCCCGTGCAATGAAAAACTATGCTCAAAATGATATGAGTGCAAAAGAAATCGCAGAAAATGCATTGAATATCGCAGCAGATATTTGTATTTTTACAAATCATAATATCATCGTGGAAGAAATATAGAGGTGAACAAACTATGAATGAATTAAAACAAACACCAAGACAAATCGTCAGCGAATTGGACCAATACATCGTTGGTCAATATGATGCTAAAAAATCAGTTGCTGTAGCATTACGTAACCGCTACCGCCGTCTACAACTGGATGAAAAAATGCAACAAGATATCACACCTAAAAACATGTTGATGATCGGACCGACTGGGGTAGGTAAAACAGAAATTGCCCGCCGTTTAGCGAAAATCGTCAATGCACCTTTTGTCAAAGTCGAAGCAACTAAATTTACTGAAGTGGGATATGTGGGACGCGATGTCGAATCGATGGTGCGTGACCTAGTTGAAAATGCGATCCAAATCGTAGAAAAAGAACAATATAGTCGTGTATATATGGATGCGAAAAAGAATGCTGAAAAACGCTTAGTAAAAGTGTTGGTCCCTGGTATCAAAAAAGAACAAAAACAATCTGGTAATCAATTTGAACAGATGATGAATATGTTCAATATGGCACAGCAAAATAATGCAGAACCTCAAGAAGATGTTACTGAAGACATCCGAGTGAATCGCAAAACGGTATTGGAACAGCTACAAAAAGGTCTTTTGGATAACCGCGAAGTAACGATTGAAGTGGAAGATCAAAAGAAACCAGCGCCAATGATGAACAACGGATTAGAGCAAATGGGTATCGACTTGAACGAAACACTAGGAGCTTTGACACCTAAGAAAAAGGTCGAACGCACAGTGACAGTCAAAGAAGCCTTAGAATTATTGACAAAAGAAGAATCTGCTAAACTTGTCAAAGATGCGGATATCCATAGTGAAGCAATCAAATTAGCAGAATCAAGCGGGATCATTTTCATTGATGAAATCGATAAGATCACGTCAAAATCACAGCAATCCGGTGAAGTATCAAGGGAAGGGGTCCAACGTGACATTTTACCAATCGTTGAAGGCTCACAAGTAAATACGAAATATGGTACGATCCAGACTGATCATGTCTTGTTCATTGCTTCAGGAGCGTTTCATCTATCAAAACCTAGCGATTTGATCCCTGAACTACAAGGACGTTTCCCGATCCGCGTTGAATTGGATGATCTGACGGCAGAAGACTTCATCAAGATCCTGACTGAACCAAACAATGCGTTGATCAAGCAATATGTGGCTTTGATCGGTACAGAAAATGTTTCGGTAACGTTTACAAAAGAAGCAATTGAGAAAATTGCACAAATCGCTTATGACGTGAACCGCGACACAGATAACATCGGTGCTCGTCGCTTGCACACGATTCTTGAAAAACTATTGGAAGATCTACTATTTGAAGCACCTGATATGCAGATGGGGGAAATAACCATCACAGAAGCATATGTGGATGAAAAGTTGGGTTCAATCGCGGCAAACGAAGACTTAAGCCGCTATATTTTATAAAATCGGAGGAAGAAAATGACGGATTTATTGACAAAGACCCGCAAGATAAATAAACTCTTGCAACAAAAAAATACTTTTGATATGCAAGCAGATTTACCTTACGATAAGATGGCTGTTACTCTAGGTGCTATTTTAGATAGTAATGTATATATCATCGGTAGTGATGGTGTACTTTTAGGATATAATGAACGTCACGATGTAAACAACGATCGTGTAAAAAGCATGTTTGTTGAAAAACAATTTCCCGATTCTTATACAGACACTGTTGGTCAACTAAATAAAACAGAAGCGAATATTCCTATCACCAGTGAAATCACTGCTTTTCCTTTTGAAACCAGAGAAAAATATCCCTTTGGTTTAACTACTGTTGTACCGATTTTTGGTGCAGGCGAACGTTTAGGAACGATCATTCTTGCAAAAATGGAACAAGCTTTCAATGATGATGATCTAGTATTGGCTGAATACGGCGCAACAGTAGTTGGGATGCAGATCTTGTATCAAAAATCTCGAAGTATCGAAGCCGACGTTCGCAGTGCGACTGCGGTCCAGATGGCGATCAATACGTTATCATACAGTGAGTTAAAAGCGGTGCAAGCGATTTTTGATGCATTAGAGGGAGATGAAGGCCGTTTGACGGCTTCAAATATTGCTGACAAGATCGGCATCACTCGTTCAGTGATCGTAAATGCATTACGCAAATTAGAGTCAGCCGGTATCATTGAATCTCGTTCTCTGGGGATGAAGGGCACGTATCTAAAAGTTTTGAATTCTCGCTTTAAAGAAGAATTAACTAAGCACAGCTATTAACTGATTCAATCTAAAAAAGCAGTTCAACATTTATTCAAATAGAGGAAAAACTTATAGACCTGAGACACAGCTATCGTCTCAGGTTTTAGGATTTAATGATGGAGGAATTACTATGACTGTTATCATTCAAAATGATCAATTGATTGCTGAAATCGCTGAACATGGCGCAGAATTGATTAGTTTAAAATCAAAAGAATCAAATTTGGAATACATTTGGCAAGGTGATCCTGAATACTGGGGACGCCATGCGCCAGTATTATTTCCATTTGTCGGTCGTCTTAAAGATGATGAATATACTTATCAAGGGAAAACTTATTCGATGGGGCAACATGGCTTTGCTAGAGATATGGACTTTGAGGTCATTGAGCAAGGCGAGGAATTAGCTAGTTTTATGCTAAAAAGTACTCCTGAAACAAAGAAAAATTATCCATTTGATTTTGAACTCGTCATTTCTTATGAACTAGGTGGGGATGGGATCACTGTTCATTACCAAGTAGCGAATGTTGGAGAAGAAGAAATGTTCTTTTCGATTGGCGGGCACCCTGCCTTTAACGTTCCACTTGAAGAAGGATTGACTTTTGAAGATTTTTATCTTGCATTTTCACCAAGAAAATCTAGATTGCGTTTACCTCTGAATGGTCCATATATCGATATGGATCAAAAAACATTGGGCCAGACAAATACGAATCTTGCATTGATGCGTGAATTATTCGATCAGGATGCGTTGGTCTTTGAGACAAAGGGCTTGAATGCTTATGCTATCAGAAGCGAAAAATCGAGTCATAGTGTGACTTTGAGCTACAAAGATATGCCTTACGTTGGTATTTGGTCTCCTTATCCCAAAGAAGCGCCGTTCGTATGTATCGAACCTTGGTGTGGGATCGCGGATACAGTGGACAGCACAGGGAAGCTGATGGAAAAAGCCGGAATCAATCAATTAGGGGCCCATGAAATCTTTAAAACAAAATATTCGATTACAGTAAAATAGAACAGAATTTCAATAAATATTTTAAAAAACAATGAAAAAAAGAGGTCGAGACAAAAGTCTTTTAGGTTTGAGAAATTGGAGAAAAAAACGAACAATACGTTTTTTGTATTGCTCGTTTTTTTGAAATTTCCGAAAAACCTGACTTTTGGACTTTCGTTTATTCGAGAGTCTGTAGCAAACCTGATTTTTAGATTTATCCCAGCCTCTTTTTATCTCACTTGCTCTCTGCTTTTTAATTATTTTTTTTGCTGCTATTCAAGCCAAAAGGGACTCTACTTTCAGTTTTATCTTTGATACGTTTGATATTGTCTTTGTGACGATAAAAAATAAAAGCTGATACTAAGAAGGCAATGATCGTAAGTAACCAGTTAGGCTCAGGTAAAATATTAGGGGCAATATAAGGCAAGAAGATTGTGGATAATGTGATCAACACTGCACTGATCATACTGCTCAAACTAACCATGCTTGTACAAAAAAGACTAACGATGAAAATAATACACGAATAAACGAAAAAGAGTGGATTGAATCCCAAAAGCATGCCGGCACTTGTAGCTACAGCTTTTCCGCCCTTAAATCCTGCAAATATCGGGAATGTGTGCCCTAAAATCGCACAAACACCAAACCAAAGCGGATTAATGCTCGTAACGTGGAAAATAAACGGCAGACAAGTTGCCAATGTTCCTTTCAGGATATCCATGAACAAAACAATGGTTCCTGCGGTTTTACCTAGTACTCTGAATGTATTCGTCGTGCCAGTATTACCGCTGCCGTGTTGGCGAATATCTTTTTTAAAAAACAATTTGCCTACCCAAACGCCCGAAGGAATCGAACCTAAAAGGTATGCTACAATAAATAATAAGATCAATTTCATTTTTAACCCTCTTTCAAGTTGAAAACTAAGGTTTATTTTAGCATGAATAGTAAGCAGGAACAATCGGAAAAACTTGAAAGATTAGACGAAAGGAAGCGTAAAAGAGATGGCATTTGAAAATCCAATGCAAGAAAGAATTTTTGATTATTTAAAAGAAGCGAAAACGATCGCGGTCATAGGATTAAGTAATAAAGAAGAGCGTACGAGCTACAAAATTGCTCAGTTGCTCCAAGACAAGGGATATCGAATTTTACCAGTTAATCCTATTTTAGCCGAACAGGAAGTCTTAGGAGAAAAAGTATTTGCACGTCTTTCAGATATAGATGAACCTATTGATATTGTCGATATTTTTCGTCGCAGTGAATTTTTACCAGAAATCGCCGAAGAGTTTTTACAGACGAATGCAAAAGTTTTTTGGGCGCAGTTAGGGATCCAAAATGACGAAGCAGCGAATATACTCCAAAAAGCAAATCATAAAGATATCGTGATGGACCGTTGTATCAAGATCGAATGGAACAAAATGCACGAACAAAACAATATTTAGAAAAAAACAAAGAAGAAAGAAATGAACAAATAAAAATGGCTCAACAAGAGCATCTATGGACAGAAAACGAGGGATTAAATAGTTTTTAATTCGCTTCTACCCTCTTTTTTTTCAGGAGCTTTTCTAGTATGATTATCGTGGTGCGGTTTTTACCGCAAAGTATTATTGAAGGAGCGTTTGCCTTGGCAAAAAAAGTAAAGAACGAATATAATGATGCGTCAATCCAGGTTCTTGAAGGATTAGAGGCAGTCAGAAAAAGACCAGGGATGTATATTGGGTCGACTGACAGCCGAGGCTTACATCATTTAGTCTATGAAATCGTCGATAATGCTGTAGATGAAGCGTTATCAGGATATGGAAATGAAATTGGCGTAACGATACATGAAGACAATAGTATCACCGTCGTAGATAGCGGACGTGGAATGCCAGTAGGAATGCATTCGTCAGGTATCCCAACAGTCGAAGTGATTTTTACGGTATTGCATGCCGGCGGGAAGTTCGGCCAAGGAGGATATAAAACCTCTGGTGGACTCCATGGTGTAGGTGCCAGCGTTGTAAACGCATTGTCAAAATGGCTAATTGTCACGATCGTACGTGATGGCATTGAATATCAACAAAAATTCAGTAATGGCGGAAAACCAAACGGCACACTGAAAAAAATCGGCAAAACTAAAAAAGCAAATGGCACGACTGTCCATTTCTTGCCAGATGATTCGATTTTTTCTACCACAAAATTTTCTTATGAAATATTATCAGAACGTTTGAGAGAATCAGCTTTCCTATTACGCGGCGTACGGATCACTCTCTCTGATTTACGTGGAGAAGAGCCAGTTAATGAAGTCTTTCATTATGAAGAAGGAATCAAAGAATTTGTCGATTATTTGAATGAAGAAAAAGATACGTTGACACCAGTTGTTTATTTCTCTGGTGAAAAAGACGGAATCGAAGTGGAAGTAGCTTATCAATATAATGATGGCTATTCTGAAAATGTCTTGTCTTTCGTTAACAATGTTCGAACAAAAGATGGTGGTACCCACGAAGTAGGAATGAAAACTGCTATGACAAAAGCATACAATGAATATGCTAGAAAAGTGGGCTTGCTGAAGGAGAGAGACAAGAACCTTGAAGGTAGTGATTTTAGAGAAGGTCTCGCCGCTGTCCTTTCAATTCGCGTGCCAGAAAATCTGCTTCAATTTGAAGGACAAACAAAAGAAAAACTAGGGACACCAGTAGCACGGACCGTCGTAGATAACGTCATTGGTGAACAAATGGGCTTTTATTTACAAGAAAATAGTGAAATGAGTCAAATGCTTGTTAGAAAGGCCGTAAAAGCCAGAGAAGCGCGAGAAGCAGCACGGAAAGCGCGAGAAGAAAGCCGCAACGGCAAGAAGCGTAAAAAAGGGGAATCTCTCTTATCAGGGAAATTGACGCCTGCGCAATCACGTAATCCTAAAAAGAATGAATTGTATTTAGTCGAAGGGGATTCAGCCGGTGGTTCAGCGAAACAAGGACGAGATCGCAAGTTCCAAGCTATTTTGCCGCTTCGAGGAAAAGTTATCAATACCGAAAAAGCGAAGATGCAAGATATTTTAAAAAATGAAGAAATCAATACCATGATCTATACGATCGGTGCGGGTGTCGGTCCAGAATTTTCGATTGAAGATTGCAATTATGACAAGATCATCATCATGACCGATGCAGATACGGATGGTGCACATATCCAAGTATTGTTGTTAACTTTCTTCTATCGCTACATGAAACCTTTGATTGAAGCCGGGAAAGTCTACATTGCTTTACCGCCATTATACAAAGTATCTAAAGGACAAGGGAAAAAACAAGTAATCGAATATGCTTGGACGGACGATGAGCTTGCAGCAACGATCAAGAAGATCGGTAAAGGCTATATGCTTCAACGTTACAAAGGACTTGGAGAAATGAATGCGGAACAATTATGGGAAACAACGATGGACCCAACATCACGTACGTTGATCCGCGTTCGGATCGATGATGCAGCCCAAGCGGAGCGTCGTATTACCACATTGATGGGAGATAAAGTCGAGCCACGTCGTAAATGGATCGAAACCCATGTCCAGTTTACTTTGGAAGAAGATGGAAGCATCCTTGATAAAAAAGAAGAAGTCGAGATCACACCATCTGTTTCAAACGAATTGCTGGATGAAGAGAAACAAACAGATCAAATTGTTGTAGAATAGGAGGTCACCTGATGGAAAATCGTCAAGAAGTACAAGAGCTAACGCTAGAAGAAGTAATGGGTGACCGCTTTGGGCGTTACTCAAAATATATTATCCAAGAAAGAGCATTGCCAGATATTCGCGATGGCTTGAAACCCGTTCAAAGACGGATTTTATTTGCCATGAATAAAGATGGGAATACTTTTGATAAAGGCTTTAGAAAATCTGCTAAATCTGTCGGGAACATCATGGGGAACTATCACCCCCATGGAGATAGCAGTATCTATGAAGCAATGGTTCGTATGAGTCAAGACTGGAAACTAAGAGAAGTCTTGATCGAGATGCATGGAAACAATGGGAGTATGGACGGTGATCCACCAGCTGCCATGCGTTATACAGAAGCCCGATTATCACAGTTGAGTGGTGAAATGTTGGCAGACATCGAAAAAAACACAGTGGATCTTGTCTGGAATTTTGATGATACAGAAAAAGAACCCACTGTCTTACCTGCCAGATACCCTAATCTGCTGGTCAATGGATCGACAGGGATTTCAGCAGGGTATGCGACAGAGATCCCCACGCATAATTTATCGGAAGTGATCGATGGAACGATTTATATGATCGACCATCCAAAAGCCAGTTTAGACAAGTTGATGGAATTTATCCCAGGACCAGATTTCCCGACTGGCGGAATCTTACAAGGAAAAGATGAAATCAAAAAAGCCTACGAAACAGGACGTGGCAAGGTCATACTTCGTTCAAAGACAAAAATCGAGGCCATCAAAGGGAACAAACAACAAATCGTGATCTCTGAGATCCCATATGAAGTAAATAAAGCAACGCTTGTCAAGAAAATGGATGAGATCCGTTTGAATAAAAAAATCGATGGAATCGCTGAGGTACGGGATGAAAGTGACCGAACAGGGTTACAAATCGTTGTGGAACTAAAAAAAGATGCAAATGCACCTGGAATCTTAAATTATTTATTCAAAAATACAGAACTGCAAATCAACTACAATTTCAATATGGTCGCTATCGATCATATGACACCTCATCAAGTTGGCTTGGAAGATATCTTGAGTAGTTATATCGACCATCGAAAACAGGTGATCACGAAGCGTAGTCAATTTGATTTGGAAAAGGCACAAAAACGTCAGCACATCGTTGAAGGATTGATGAAAGCTTTATCGATCCTTGATGAAGTGATTGCGACGATCCGTGAAAGTAAAGATAAAAAAGATGCAAAGAAAAATTTAGTGGACGTTTTCCAATTTACTGAGGAACAGGCAGAAGCAATCGTGACACTGCAATTGTATCGTTTAACGAATACAGATATCACGGAGTTACGTGCAGAGTCAGAAAGCCTGATCGCTCAAATCACTGAATTGAATAAGATCTTGTCTGATGACAAAGAATTATTCTCTGTGATGAAAAAAGAACTTCGCGAAGTCAAGAAAAAGTACGCGAATGCTCGTATGACGAAGATCGAAGATGAAATCGAAGAAATCAAAATCGATACCAAAGTATTGGTGGCACAAGAAGACGTTGTTGTCAGTGTGACCAGAGAAGGCTACGTGAAACGAACTAGTCTACGTTCATATAGCGCCTCTAAACCTGAAGAAATCGGGATGAGAGAGGGCGATTACTTACTGTATTCAGGAGAACTGAATACATTGGATCATCTTCTCCTTGTCACGAACAAAGCCAACGTTATTTATCGTCCGGTCCATGAGTTGCCTGATTTGAAATGGAAAGATGCGGGGGAACATATCTCGCAAACGATTTTAAATCTTTCTGTAGATGAGTCGATTTTGGCAGTCTTCCCTTACAAAAAAATCGATCCGGAGAAAACATTTGTGTTCATCAGTAAACAAGGATGGATCAAACAAACGAGAATGACAGAATTCGAACCGTGGCGTACGTACAAGAGCCGTCCGCTTAGCGGGATGAAGCTGAAGAGCGAAGACGATGAATTAGTCGCCATTTACCTTGAAGACGGTCAGACAGGCTTAGATGTCTTTTTAGTCACACATCAGGGAATGGGACTACGATACCCGCTCCAAGAAGTACCGGTAGTTGGTACCAAGGCAGCTGGTGTCAAATCGATCAATCTTAAAGAAGAAGACACTGTGGTCAATGGACTCGTAGTGATTGCTGAAGGAGATACACCGATCGTGATCGTTACTCAGCGTGGAGCCGTGAAACGAATGTTAGCACAAGAAATCAGTCAAACCTCGCGTGCGAAGCGTGGCGTCACAGTCTTGCGTGAATTAAAGAAAAATCCGCATCGTATCATTTACATGTCGGAAGGCAAATCGAAAGAGATGACAGTGATCAACCAAAAAGGACAAGAGCTAGTCATCGATCCAACGGACTATCCGATTGGCGACAGAACATCAAATGGTTCCTTTGCAATGGATGAAAAAAGCGGTGGCGAAGTCCTCAAAGTAATTGATTCACCAGAGATTTCGATTGACGAGTAAACTGTTATGGTATTTTTTGATAAGAGGGTTATCTGTACTAATACAGGTAACCCTCTTATTTTATGTTTGTTAATAAAATATTAATAGATATCGTTCAAAAATATGAAAGTGTTCACAATAGCTAAATACTGGTAAATCAATGTTATTTCAACGTCTATACTAAAAAGCTTTTATTTTGTTAAATAAAAAACAAGAAAACCCTTGCAAAGGTCTGCTTCTGTGTTATACTAATCACGTAAAAACTGTTACATTAAACAGAAAATAGGAGGTCCATACAATGGAGCAATGGAATGGATTTAAAGGAACGAAATGGAAAGAAGGCGTGGATACACGCGATTTTATTCAAAATAACTACACGGAATACCGTGGGGATGACAGCTTCTTAGAAAAACCAACAGAAGCAACAAAAAAGTTATGGGCAGAACTACAAAAATTAAATGATATCCAATTCGAACGTAATGGTGTTTACGATATGGATACAGAAATCGTATCAACGATCACTTCACATGACGCTGGCTACTTGGATAAAGACTTAGAAAAAGTTGTTGGTTTACAAACTGACAAACCATTGAAACAAGCATTCATGCCTTTTGGTGGAATCAACATGGCAAACAATGCACTAAAAAGTAATGGCTATACACCAAATGATGAATTGACACATATCTTTACTGATTGGAGAAAAACACATAACCAAGGTGTTTTCGATGCATACACTGCTGAAATGCGTGCTGCACGTAAAAACAAGATCATCACTGGTTTACCAGATGCTTACGGTCGCGGACGTATCATTGGTGACTACCGTCGTATCGCTTTATATGGAATCGACTATTTGATGGAACAAAAGAAAAAAGATCATGATATGACTGGTTACCATACAATGAGTGAAGACGTGATCCGTCTTCGTGAAGAAATCACAGAACAATATCGTGCATTAGCTCAAATGAAAGAAATGGCTGCAAAATATGGCTATGATATTTCAAAACCAGCAGCAAATGCAAAAGAAGCTGTACAATGGTTGTACTTTGGTTATCTAGCTGCAATCAAATCACAAAATGGTGCTGCGATGTCTATCGGTCGTATTTCTGCTTTCTTAGATATCTACATCCAACGTGACTTAGACAACGGTGTGATCACTGAACAAGAAGCACAAGAATTGATCGACCATTTAGTGATGAAACTTCGTATGGTAAAATTTGCTCGTACGCCAGAATATAACCAATTATTCTCAGGTTTCCCAATCTGGGCAACACTTTCCATTGCAGGTATGGGCTTAGATGGCCGTTCATTAGTAACGAAGAATGATTTCCGCCTATTGCATACATTGACAAACATGGGACCTTCTCCAGAACCAAACTTAACTGTTTTGTATTCAGAACATCTTCCAGAAGGATTTAGAACTTATGCAAGCAAGATCGCTATCGAAAGTTCTTCGATCCAATTTGAAAATGATAATCTATTACGTGAACAATGGGGTTCAGATGACTGCGCGATCGCATGTTGTGTATCTGCAACAGTTGTCGGTAAAGACATGCAGTTCTTCGGTGCCCGTGCAAACTTAGCTAAAGCTTTATTATATGCTATCAATGGTGGTGTAGATGAAGTCACAGGCGCACAAGTTGGACCAGAATATCGTCCGATTTCTTCTGAAACATTAGACTTTGAAGAAGTAAAACATAACTTCATGAATGTGATGGATTGGTTGGCTGAATTATATGTCAATACATTGAACATCATCCACTACATGCATGATAAATATTCTTATGAAGCAGCACAACTTGCATTGATGGATTCAGATTTGAAACGTACGTTTGCAACAGGTATCGCTGGTATCTCACATGCTGCCGACAGCTTGGCTGCAATCAAATATGCAAAAGTAAAACCAATCCGTAATGAAAAAGGAATCGCTGTAGATTTTGAAGTAGAAGGCGACTTCCCTAAATATGGTAATGACGATGATAATGCAGATAAATTAGCAGAATGGATCTTAGAATACTTCATGACACAGATCAAACGTCATAAAACTTACCGCAACTCTACACCAACAACATCATTGTTAACTATTACTTCAAATGTAGTGTATGGTAAAAATACAGGGAATACTCCGGATGGGCGTGAAGCTGGAAAACCTCTTGCACCAGGAGCAAACCCAAGTTATAATGCAGAACAAAATGGATTATTAGCAAGCTTGAACTCAACAGCTAAAATCAATTACGCATATGCTCGTGATGGTATCTCAAATACACAAACGATCAACCCAACTGGACTTGGTAAAGATGAAGATACAAGAATCGGTAACCTACGTAATGTATTAGATGGTTACTTCTCTAAAGGAGCTTACCATTTGAACGTGAATGTATTCAGTAATGATCTATTGCGCGATGCGATGGAAAATCCAATGAAATACCCTAACTTAACAATTCGTGTATCTGGCTATGCTGTTAAGTTCCGTGATTTGACAAGAGAACAACAACTAGACGTCTTGATGAGAACATCACACGATAGAATGTAATCAACTTGAGGGCAGGACGACTCATTGTCCTTGCCCTCATCTTTTAGCTTTGCTCAGAAGAATATTTTTATAAAATGAAATCAAAGAAAAGAAGTGATCCCTATGGTAGAAAAAACAATTGGCTATGTCCATTCGATTGAAACGTTTGGTTCAGTAGATGGCCCTGGAGTTAGATTTGTCGTTTTTATGCAAGGCTGTCGCATGCGCTGCGAGTTTTGCCACAATCCTGATACGTGGAATATCGGCGGAGGAAAAGAATATACGGCAGATGAGATTTTAGATCAAGCTGAACGTTATCGTTCTTATTGGGGCTCAGAGGGCGGTATCACTGTTAGTGGAGGAGAACCGTTGTTACAGATTGATTTCTTGATCGAACTATTTCAAAAAGCAAAAAAACGCGGCATACACACCACACTAGATACATGTGGTAAACCTTTTACACGTGATGAACCTTTCTTTTCTCGTTTCCAAGAGTTGATGAAATATACTGATTTATTACTGTTTGATATCAAACATATCGATAATGAAGAACACAAAAAATTAACGCATTGGGGCAATGAAAATATTCTGGACATGGCTCAATATCTCTCTGAAATCGGCAAATCAGTCTGGATCAGACATGTGTTGGTCCCAGAGCGAAGCGACTATGATGAATATTTGATCCGCTTAGATGCATTTATCAAAACATTGACGAATGTAGCAAAAGTAGAGATCCTTCCTTATCACACGATGGGAAAATATAAATGGGAAACACTTGGCTTGAAATATCCTTTAGAAGGTATCGAACCACCAACAAAAGAGCGTGTTGAGAATGCCAAGCGCTTGCTTCATACCGAAGAATACAAAGGATATCTTACAAAATAGCGAGAGGCGGAAAGGAAGATAAGTATTGCTTCTTTTCCGTTTTTTGCTATTATTAAATAGGAGAAATCACAAAGGAGCGAAAAAAATGGCAAAAATTTTAGTTTTTGGACACCAAAATCCGGATACAGATGCAATTGGAGCAGCGATTGCTTTCTCACATTTGCAAAATCAATTAGGTAAGGACACTGAAGCTGTGGCTTTGGGAGAACCTAGTGAAGAAACACAATATGCATTAGACTATTTCAAACTTGCTGCCCCTCGTGTCGTAGCTTCTGCGAAAGACGAAGCTGCACAAGTGATGCTTGTCGATCATAACGAATTCCAACAAAGTATTTCTGATATTGCCGATGTTGAGATCTTGTCAGTTGTCGATCATCATCGTATCGCTAATTTTGAAACAGCAAACCCACTTTACTATCGTGCAGAACCAGTCGGATGTACAAGTACGATCGTATTGAAGATGTACAAAGAAAATCAAGTGGCTATTCCGAAAGAAATCGCTGGGATCATGTTGTCTGCAATCATTTCAGATACACTGTTATTCAAATCACCAACTTGCACATCAGAAGATGTAGCAGCAGCGAAAGAACTTGCTGAACTAGCCGAAGTTGAGTTAGAAGCTTATGGATTAGATATGCTAAAAGCTGGTACGAACTTAAGCGATAAAACAGCATCAGTCCTTCTAGACTTAGATGCAAAAAGCTTCCCAATGGGTGAAGCAAATGTACGGATCGCTCAAATCAATACCGTTGACCTAAACGAAGTCATGGATCGCCAAACGGAGCTTGAAGAAGCGATGACTGATGAGATGGCTAGGAATGGGTATGATTTGTTTGTACTAGTTGTTACAAATATTTTAGATAGCGATTCTGAATTATTGGTAGCAGGAAATGCAATCGATAAAGTCGAAGAAGCTTTCCAAACAAAATTAACAAATAATCGGGCACTATTGAAAGGCGTTGTTTCTCGTAAGAAACAAGTTGTCCCTCAATTGACAGCGGCATTTAACTAAAAAATGATCAAATAGTGGCCAATGAGTGAAAAGGTGGGGTGAAAGTCAATGCGACGATTCTCCCGCCTTTTTTATTCAATGAGAAAACAATGAAGAAGGGAACTAAATGAATTATTTCTATTCAATTAGCAAGAAAAAAAAGCTAGGAAAAATAATTGAGCAACCTATTTTTTCAGAATTTGTGGCATATATGTATGAAAATCAACAGCACGAAATTATTTTAAGAGAACTAAAAACAAAATTTCCTCAGAAAAAATTTGAACATTTTTTAGATCAATTGATTGAAGAAAAATTGGTGCTCCGTGAAAATAGACGATATATGTTGAATTTTCCGATCTTCAACAATGAAAAAGACCTTACTGAAAGTCAAAACATCACAAATGAACTCCTGCCACAACTGCGGGAATTATCACAAGAAGAACAGCAATTAGCTATGGGAGAAGAGGTTTGGCGTTATTGTTTTGAAGGTGAAGAAGATTATTTTTATGGAACAACTTCGGATATCCTTCTTGTCAACAAAGTAAGTGCTGGAAATGAAGAGTATCAGTTTATTTCAGTGAACCATGAGAAGGAATTACCAGTCACCTTGGCAAATTATTTTTACATTCAGAAAGAACAACTACCAATGCCAAAGAATTTTACGGACTTAGCACATACCATTGGTGATGTGAACGAATCCTATTTCTTCGACCAGATCGAGGTCATCTTAGAACGTATCCAAAAACAAAAATACAAAAAACGCCGACCAAGCATCTTTTTTGATGCACTTGTTTTATCGGCTACTATAGAAACGAATGAAATCGAAGAAATACGATTGCCAATCTTTCATCCAAGTGAAGAAAAAATCGTTTCCCCTGTTTTGGACCCCAAGATCGGTCCAGCAGAACGGGCATATATAAAAAGAAAAGTATATGAATCTTTGATTGCAGAATTATCTTTGACTGACTACTCTTATATTTTAGAAAAACGATAAAAGAGTTCGAGACAAAAGTGTTTCTTACTTTTGTCCCACGCTCGTTTTTTTCGAAATTTCCGAAAAAACTGACTTTTGGACACCGTTTATTCGAGAGTCTGTAGCAAAACTAATTTTTTTAGATTTGTCCCAGACGCTCTAAATAAAAAAAGGCGGGAGCAGAAGCAACTCCTTCTTATTTCTCGGAGTTGATGACTTCTGTTTCCGCCTCTTTTTTCACTTTCCACATCATCCACCCAAGACTCAACATGAATAACAAATCTAAAAAGTTGCTGGTGGTTTGAATATTTTCTGGGTCAAAGGTTGGTGCTAACGCTAGAATAAAGAAAGAAAACATGCTATAACCAAAACAAAAAAGTGGGATGAACTGGATATAACGCGGTAACTTTAACTTTTTAAAAACCAATGAGAAAATAAAATAGGTGAAAATAGATAAGATGACGACTAATCCATTGATTATAAAAAAGAATAATGAGGACTGATTAAACGAATAAAAGAAAACACTGATCAAAGAAAGAACTTTCAATGCAGTGAAAACTCCGGCAGCCTCATTCATCGTCCCTGGCAATTGGTAAAATACATAAGCTTGAAAGTAAACAGAAAACAAAAAACCGCACAGCGATGAAAGAATCAATAGATAAGGAAATTCTTCTATCTGAGCAAGTTCAGAGTGGTCCGATAATAACCAACCGAACGCATTGCAGGGAGTACTAGATGTTTTCAAACAAGCGTAGCTTAAAAATAGGATAGTAGTTAATAAAACAAAAGTAGAGCCTGTCAGTAAAAATCTAGTGGTTCTTTTTTTTATATTCATAGGTTCTCCTGAAAATAGATTGATATGAATATAATAACAAAATGATGAGTATATGTCGATAGGTTTTAATCAAAATGAAAAGAAACGACTAATAGGAACAGACTAATTTCATTTTATTTCTTTTGATTGTTGAAAGAAACGCTCAATGTGATTGACGTTTACGTACTTTTTTCGTCCAGAATCCACCAGAAATGTATTTTGGTTCATAAGAGATGATAAATGCTCGTGCTTCGATTTCTTTTATCAAATGATAAAGTTCTCTTTCATTTTTTCTAGGAGAAAGAATTTCTAGTACAACACGTTCTCCTTCAAGACCCATAGCGGAACTTTGAGTAACGCCATACCCGTGTTGTCGTAAGATGAGCGGTAGATGTTGTTCTACTGTACTGCTAGTTGGCAAGATCGTAGTGACCATGATATAACCTAGTGCTAACTTGTCTTCAATCAAGATGCCAACGCTGATCCCAACAGCATAGCCTAGTGCATAGACAAATAGATTCAAAGGATTGTCTAGACGGTCTAACACAAGAGATAACCCGAGAATATAAATCGTGATCTCGACCATGCTGACTAATGGGGCAATCAGACGGTACCCCTTCATTGTTAACATAAAGCGTAGCGTATTAAGTGTGATATAAGCAAAATTAATAAAAAAAATCATCAGTAACATACGTGTATCGACCATAGTAATCTCCCTTCAGTTCGTTCTAAAGTCCATATTATCCTAAAAATTATAGAAAAAATTAAAAAATGAGTTTTAAAATACGCAAAAAATGATAAAATGATTATAATAGAATTATAGAAAAATATAATACAGGTACAGGAAGATGGTGATAGAAATGAAAACAATCAATCGAATAATCAGTATAACTCATATAGCTAGTATTGTCGCTTGTGTATATCTCGGTGTATATTCCATACAACAACCGATCGAAACAAACGATCTACTATTCCAAATATCGTTGACTGATGGATTGATTTTAAGCATTTTTTTGTTTGCAAGCATATTTATCGGAAATATTTTCGGAAGTATTGCAAGTTTCTTGAATTTCTCTATTTATCCTCTTCTTTCTTTAGGATTAGGTGTGACAGGAACTTGTGCACTTCTTTTATTTTCTAAATCTTTTAATTTATTTTTAATAATATTTGGTATAATCAGTTTATTCCAAATTGTAGTTAGTATCTGGCTATTATTTCGGTATGTGACACTTATGAAGATAGGGGAGTAAACACTTGAGTCCACTCATATTGAAACGAACAGTAAAAAATATTCCACTTCTAGAGGTCGTATTGGAAGAGTTAAGAGATGAAAAGATTCCGATAGTCATCTATTATCATGGTTGGCAAACCAGTAAAGAACTTGTACTGACACAAGGAAGAAAATTTGCTAAGAAGGGCATTCGTGTTTTATTACCAGATGCGATGAACCACGGTGAGCGAAAACAGCCAGTGTCTTCTGTCCCATCCTATACTTTTTGGAGTAGTATTTATGGGAATTTAGTACATTGATCGAACATTTAGATAAAAGAGGAGTACTCCACGAAAAGGTAGCGGTAGGTGGTGTATCGATGGGTGGGATGACCACTTGTGCCTTGTTGACTCGACATCCACGTTTGGTTGGCGGTATCTGTTTGATGGGGTCACCAGCACCGATTCAATATGGAAAAGAAATCCAAAAAAGAGCAAATGAATACCATTATAAATTGTCCGCAGATTACTTTGATTTGATTTCTTGGGTCGAAAAATACGATTTGTCCTTACATCCAGAAAAATTAGCTGGACGCCCATTGTATTTTTGGCATGGTGAAAAAGATGAAAAGATCCCATTTGCCCATACGAAAGAATTCGTTGATGAAAACCGAGATACAGCGTTTGGTGAGAAGATCGTTTTTCGTTCTTCTATAACCGAACGACATATGGTGAAGGTACCCTTGATGGAAGAAGCTGCTGATTTTCTAGGTAAGATGATGGATAAAATAGATTGAGGATGCAACAGATTTATCTATAAAAGAATAGCACAAATAAATCGAAATGCCATTTCTTGTTCTAGATATGGATTTTGGTTTATTTGTTTGATCTAAGTTGCTGTATTTTTGATTTTTTGCATAATTACGGGTGGAAATTTGCTATACTATTCTTAATGAATAAAACGTTTTTACCATGGAGAGGAGTTTTTTATGCCGACTTTAGCCGATGTTGCCAAAAAGGCCAATGTTTCCAAAATGACTGTTTCCAGAGTAATCAATCATCCTGAACAAGTAACAGACGAACTGAAAGAGTTGGTTTTTTCTGCAATGGCAGAACTAGATTATCGTCCGAATATAGCTGCTAAAGCACTTGTTTCAAACCGTTCCCAAATAATCAAATTATTTATCTTGGAAGAGATCGATACCACCGAACCTTACTATATGAATTTGCTGATGGGAATCGCAAAATGTATCGGAAAAGCCCATTACTCTTTACAATTAGTGACAAACGATGCCTTCGATGTGGGCTCCTGTGACGGCTATATCATTACTGGTGTTAGAGAGAAAGATTTTGATTGGATCGATCGTTTGGAAAAGCCTGTGGTATTGTTTGGCGAAAATCGTTTTGGGTACGACTATGTAGATAGTGACAACCATTATGGAACGGCAAAAGCTACACAATATGCGTTAGATAACGGTTATCAGACGATCGTTTATATTGGTATCGATGAAGATGAGCCTTTTGAGTTATCAAGAGAGGACGGCTATCTTTCCATAATGAAGGATCAAGATCTTCCATCTAAGATTTTACGGTTTCCGAATCATTCAACGATGGCTGAAAATTATTTGACAGAAAATTGGCAGGATTTTCAAGAAAAAACTTGTTTCATCTGTAGTTCAGATCGATTAGCCCTAGGTATCGTCAGAGGAATCACCAAAGAAAAAGGGCGAATACCAGATGATTTCGGCGTGATTGGCTTTGATGGTGTATTTCTTGATCAAATCAGTTCACCAAAATTGACTACAGTGAAGCAAGACATTGTTCGAATGGGAGAAGTATGTGGTGAAATGCTGTTGAAAAAAATTGCTGAAAAAGGTGAGAGTCAAGGATATCGTCGTTTTTTCCCTGAGTTGATATTAAGGGAAACAACTCGCTGAATGAGAAAGTAGTGGATTTTAGAAGAGGTTACTATTGAAAACAACAAATTTATGCTATTATTTAGAAAAGCTCCATTGATGAGAAGGATGGTTTAAATGAAAGAAATTAGACGAAAGCATTTTCGTTTTCCTGCCTACGATGATGTAACAGGTGTAAAGCTACCGAAAAAAGAAAAACGTGTCTTGTTTGATGGACATGATGAGCTATTGACAGAAATAACAAAGCAACCAATGTTTGAACCAATGCAAGAATTCCATTTTGCAGAGTATAGTGAAAAAGAACAACGCAAACGCCGCAAAATAGGTCATTCCAAGAAAACAACTGTCGTCAAAGAAGATTTGGAAAAATACAAAGAACATCTTCCTGATTACACAGGACACAACGAAGTGGGAAAAACGTTACCGAAGACCCAAAACCGGTCATTTTCAGCGACTAGATCTTCAAATGAAGGACGTACGCAAAGGACAACGGAGACGCATAGAACTAGAAGAGAACGTTCTTATTTTGTACCAAAATATGTCCCAGCGTCGATTATTTCCGAACCGAAAGAGCAAAGGATTCCAGATAGCGAATTGATCCAATCAATGAAGAAAACGGGAGATTCTTATTTATTATTTGATAATGAACAAGTACCTTATCAAGAAAAAAAAGTAGATGAACCTTCTGTCAAACCTTTCCATAAGGCAGAAAAGAGCACACCAGAACAAAGTAAAAAAGAGCGTAGCCACGGTATTTTGGAACGATCTTTACAAGGATTGATCGAAGACCAAGGGAATTCGTTAGGTGAAAACAGTTATTTCAAAAAATAAAAAGAGGTCGAGACAAAAGTCGTTTAGGCTTGAGAAATTGGAAAGAAAAACGAACAATACGTTCTTTGTATTGCTCGTTTTTTTTGAAAATCAGTCAAATTGTTCGGTAGAATCCAATCCTTCAAATGGTTCAGGGGATGTTCTCTTGAAAGTTTTGAATGAAAGTGGGATCTCCAGATACTTCACTTTGTTCAAAGTGTATGAGAGGATCGAGCAGCTGATCAATGTATAGAAGAAATGCCGCAGGTCCAAATAGAGCAAGGAAACGACTAAGATACTAAAAGTGATCAAAAATAAACTTTTTCCGATTTTTATCTGAAAATATTTTTCAAACGCTTGGTAGAGGATGTCTGTTCCACCAGTACTTCCACCAAAGCGAAAAACAAGCCCACAACCAATCCCAGAAAGGAGCCCAGTCATCAGACTATTCATCAAAAGATTCTGCACCGCAAAATGTATATGAAGACTTTCCCATGTACGTAAAAAGAAAACCAAAGCAAAAGTACCAACAATTGTCCGTAAAAATGCTTGCTTCCCAAAAATGAACAATGAGAAAAGTAATAAAGGTAAATTGATCATCAAAGAAGTGATAGATGGAGCAAAGCCAAATAAATTATTTAATAAAAGTGCGATACCAGTAACGCCGCCATCTGCTAACTTTGATGGGATATTGATCCCTGTCACGGCTAAGCTATAAAGTGCAGCCCCCAGAGTAATACCAACTAGATCAACCAATAAATTGTTTTTTTTCATGTCTAACCTCTTTCCTTTTGAAAATTTTCAGCAACTTCTTTATTATACTGATAGATACTTATTCTTCAATAGGAAAAATAAAAAAATAGTCAGAAAGAGGAAAAAAGATGCGCGCTGCAGATTTGTTGACAGTTTTGTCAAATCCACCTACAAAAAAACCTTACGAAAGTATCGAATTAACAGTCAACAGTCAATCCTATCCCTTGACCGGTGTCGAAATAACTGAAACTGGGCAATGCAATTTTTTATTTATCCAAGGGCAAAAACAACTTCCGATGAAAGAACTATTGGTTTTTTTGATGAAAAATCGTGAGAAAGAAATCTTTTATCAAAAAGATAAAGAAAAATTACCTTTATATGGAATAAAAGAGAAGGATCAACAATTAATCATTTAACAAAATATTTTTATTTTATTTAAGAAATAAGGGGAAAAGTACAACGTTTATGATCTCAAAACAACTGATTGTTACATTTTTAGTAAAAATAGCTGGTTTTCCAGTATAATAATCGTTGAACAAGCCAGTAAAAAAAATCTCCCCCACGAGGTCCAATATTTACTGGCTGTTTTGATTTATATTCGATAATCGCGCACTTTATGTCTTAGAACATAAGGTGTGTATTTTTTTGCCTTTCTCTAAAGAACCATCTTCAAAGAAAGAATACGAGGAAGTCGGAAGAAACCTTGAAGAGGTCCGTATAAATGTATACTTTTTGTACCAGATTCTCTTCCCGTAAATGGAAATGTTTGAGGAAAGCAGAAAGTATTTATCCGTACTGTTTTTGTACGAGGTCAATTTAGTTGGGGAATTGTTGTTCGTTGTTTATACTTGAATTATAGCTAGAAAGGAAGGTCTTATGAATAATTTTATACAAATGCTCAATGAGCGAAAAGGTGAGTTACTGACAGCTACCTTTCAACATTTATCCATATCACTGATTGCGTTGTTGATTGCGATCTTGATAGCCATACCAATTGCTATTTGGTCAGTCAGCCATAAAAAAATGGCTGAAGTACTACTACAAACGACAAGTGTTCTTCAAACAATTCCTTCATTAGCGTTATTGGGGTTGTTGATTCCATTCGTCGGGATCGGTACTTTACCAGCATTGATTGCTTTGGTCATCTATGCGCTATTACCGATTTTTCAAAGTACGTATATTGGTCTGAGTGAGATCGATCCGTCAATAGAAGAGGCAGCTCGCGCATTCGGTATGTCTAGAATGAGGCGGCTGATCAAAGTAGAACTTCCTATTGCGCTTCCTGTCATTATTTCAGGTATTCGAACAGCTTTAGTGTTGATCATTGGTACGGCTACATTAGCAGCTTTGATCGGGGCTGGTGGTTTAGGAACATTCATTTTATTAGGTATCGACCGTAATACACCTGTCTTGACGTTGATTGGTGCGATCAGTTCAGCGTTACTAGCCATTGTCTTTAGTAGTCTGATCCGACTTCTGCAACATTTAAAGCCTAGATACACAGTGATTACATTGATCGTTATCCTGTTAGGAATCGGTGGTGCTTCATTGGCTCAAAGTGAGATATTCAAGGAAGAGAAGGTCACTATTGCCGGTAAACTCGGGGCGGAGCCAGATATATTGATCGAGATGTATAAGGAACTGATTGAAGAAGAAACAGACACTAAAGTTGAGCTGAAGCCTAATTTTGGTAAAACAAGTTTCTTGTTCAGTGCTTTGGAGAATCAACAAATCGATATTTATCCTGAATTCACAGGAACTGTTTTGGAAAGTTTAGTGAAGGTTCCTGACAGTTTAAAAAATAAAAAATTAAATGAAGAAGAAACCTATGAGCAAGCCAATACTTTATTGAATGAACAATTCAAGATGCGTTTGTTGCAACCGATGGCTTACCAGAATACGTATGCACTAGCGGTTAAAGCCAGCTTTGCACAGGAAAATGGACTAAAAACGATTTCTGACTTGAAGAAAATAGAAAATCAGATCAAAGCAGGATTTACTCTAGAATTTATTGATCGATCGGACGGTTATAAAGGCATTCAAGAAACGTACGGATTGGATTTTCCAAGTGTACAGAGTATGGAACCTAGTCTAAGATACCAAGCAATCAATAATGGTGATGTGAACATCGTAGACGGTTATTCGACAGATAGTGAATTGAAGCAATATGGACTAATCACCTTAGAAGATGATCTAGGGCTGTTTCCAGCTTACCAAGGGGCACCTTTGATGACAACTGAATTTGCCGATACACATCCGAGGATCGTTAAAGCGCTAGAGAAACTTTCAAACAAAATCACTGAAGAACAGATGATCGACATGAACTACCAAGTAAACGTGGAGAAAAAACAACCTGCAGAAGTCGCTCATGCATTCTTGATAGAAGAGGGACTACTGAAGGAGGAAAGCAAATGACCAAGCTGATTGAATTTCATAAAGTCAAAAAAAAATATGGGGACAAATACGCAATTAAAGAATTAGATATAGCAATCGAAGAAGGGGAAATCTTTGTGCTCGTTGGCCCTTCTGGTAGTGGAAAAACGACTTCATTGAAGATGATAAATGGCCTTTCTTGGCCTACTTCAGGTGAAATCTCTTTCAAAGGGAAAGCATTGAAAGACTATGATCTGCAAAAAATGAGATGGAATATGGGATACGTACTGCAGCAAATTGCGCTGTTTCCGAATATGACGGTCAAACAAAACATTGAAGTCATTCCAGAAATGCTAGGTTGGGAAAAAACGAAAAGGGAACAGACGGCAGATCGTTTGTTAGAAAAAGTTGGACTTGACCCCACTAGCTATAGAAACAGGATGCCTCAGGAATTATCAGGAGGAGAACAACAGAGAATCGGGATTATTCGAGCATTAGCAGCAAATCCAGAGGTGCTTTTGATGGATGAGCCATTTAGTGCGCTAGATCCTTTGTCACGGGCCTCTTTGCAGGATCTGGTATTGTCTTTACATCAGGATCTAGGAACGACGATCGTTTTTGTTACGCATAATATGGATGAAGCAATCAAACTAGGAACAAGGATAGCGGTAATGAAGGATGGGGAGTTGATCCAATGCGAGACACCGGAACAATTACTGACCAATCCGAAGAACGAGTTTGTGCGAAGATTTTTTGATGATTCTCTTTCTCAAAAAGAACAAACCGTAAAAGAGATCCTCTTGGCCAAGAATTACACAAAAGGAATCAGCGAAAAAGATCGTCCTATAGTTCAATTTGATACACCATTGAATGAAGTTTTTGCATTGTTGGTTGATCATGAATCTGTAAATATTCAGGAAAATGAACGTATTTCTGGTGAGATCACGAGAGGAGATATGTTTGCTTTTCTAAGTAGAAAGGAAGAAGACCATGAAAAAGTATGATGCGGTCGTCATCGGTTCAGGAGTTGCTGGGTTAAGTGCTGCATATGGGTTGAAAGCGGCAGAAAAACAGGTGCTTGTCGTGGAAGAAAACCTTTGGGGCGGAACTTGCCCCAATAGAGGGTGTGACCCGAAGAAAATTCTATTAAATGGTGTTGAAGCAAGAAAAAGAATCGAACAACTCACTGGTAAAGGTTTCTCGGATGTACCTCCTGTTGATTGGGCAGAATTGCAAGCATTCAAACGAACATTCACAGATCCTGTTTCTAAAAATCGCCAAGAAGAACTAGCGGCTGCAAAAATCGATCATTTATCTGGTACTGCTCAGTTTATCGATCCACAAACGATCAAAGTGGGAGAAGAAACCATCACTGCTGAGCATTATGTCCTTGCGACTGGGCAGCGACCAGCTATTTTACCTATTGAAGGAAAAGAATTTCTGCAAACTAGTACGGACTTTTTAGCGTTGGAAAAATTGCCAAAAGAGATTATTTTTATCGGTGCAGGTTATATTGCATTTGAATTAGCAATGATTGCTTGTGCTGCTGGAAGCAAGGTAACGATCGTTCATCATAATCAGCAACCTTTAAAAGGATTTGAAGAAGAGTTGGTCAACAGCTTAGTTGAGCAAATGCAAAAGGCAGGGATCACTTTCATTTTTGACTTTGAGTCACAGCGTGTCATTCAAGAAGCATCTACGTATCGTCTTGTTTCAAAAGACAAAGAGTTACAGGCAGATGCAATTTTCGTTGCGACTGGTAGAAGACCGAATATTGAATATCTGCAACTTGAGCAGGCAGGTGTACACACAGTGAAGCAAGGAATCGTCGTCAATGAGTATTTACAGACAAGTAACCCGAATATCTTTGCATGTGGGGATATTATCGCAAAAAATGAACCCAAACTAACTCCTGTTGCGACGTTTGAAGGGACATATGTTGCTGATTATTTAACGGGGAAAACAGCACCTATCCACTATCCGGTAATCCCAACGATCGTTTACAGCAGTCCGAAGGTGGCACAGGTCGGACGAACAAAAAAACAGGCAACTGAAAAAGACCAAGTGACCGATGTATCAATGACAGATTGGTTTACCTACCATCGAGTAAATGAACCTTTAGCGAAGGCTCAACTTACCTATGATGCGAATGATTTTTTAGTTGGTGCTGCTGTTATCAGCGAACAAGCAGATGATTTGATCAATGATCTAACTCTATTGATCAATCAAAAAGTAAAAAAAGCAGAGCTAGATCAATGGATTCTCGGATATCCAACTTTAGCTAGTGATCTTTCCTATTTGCTGAAGTAAAGTACCTTGTTACTAAAAATAAGTTGTGTTACACTAAACGAAAATAAAGATTGTTTCTGGGGATGTCGTCGACGACATGAGAGTAAGTTGTGAACTTAGACCCATCGAACCTGTCAGTTAACACTGGTGAAGGGAGAAACGTAGTAAACGCTTGAAGTTGGGCTTTCTATGTTGCGCCCGATTTCAGGCGTTTTTGATGTGCCCTTGAAACATGTGAAAAGGAGGGGAGAAATGAAGAAAAAAATTTGTCCAGTCGTAAGTATTATTTTCTTACTAGCCCTTTGGCAACTACTAGTAACGATTTTTCACACGCCTGCATTTATTTTACCAAGCCCGCTAAATGTCCTCTCAGCACTATTCGCAGATGGGGCTACGCTCGTTTATCATTCTTTCGTAACGTTAGAAGAAGCAGTCATCGGTTTGGTCATTGCGGCCTTACTTTCTTTTGTGACAGCTATTGCTATGGACCACTGGAAAATTTTTAAAAATTCTTTGTATCCACTTTTAGTCGTCTCACAAACATTACCGATTATGGTCCTTGGACCGCTTTTGGCGTTATGGTTCGGGTTTGGTCTGTTTCCTAAAGTGATTTTAGTTATTTTGATGAGCTACTTTCCTATTGTGGTTGCTTTTGCCGATGGGTTAAGTAAAGTTTCAAGTGAGCAGATCAGCTTTTTTAAAACAATGGGAGCGAATGAATGGCAGCTGTATCGGATCATCAAGATTCCGCAAGGATCAAATGATTTCTTTTCAGGATTGAAAGTAGCTGCGACCTATTGTGTAAGTGGCGCAATCGTTGGAGAGTGGCTAAGTGCGCAAGCGGGTTTAGGGTATTATATGATTCGTGTAAAAAATAGTTATCAAATCGATAAGGTATTTGCAGCTATTTTGTGTGTGATCATCCTAAGTCTATTGTTAAATATGCTCACTGTACTGTTAAAAAAAGGATATTACTATATCTTATATCGTTCATAAAGAGGCTGGGACAGAAGTGTTTAACTCCGAGAAATAAGAAGAAATGAACGAAAATTGCTTTTCAAATTTTTGTGGATTTCGGCTTATTTAAGAAGGAGTTACTTCTGCTCCTACCGTTTATCCGTTTTTAAAGAATGAGACAAAAGTGTTTCTTACTTTTGTCCCACGCTCTTATATCGTTCATAAAAGGAGAAAAAAATGAAAAAAATTTGGTTACTCATTCCTTTATTATTTGCTTTAACAGCTTGTAGTACAGGATCAAAAGCAGCTCCGGAAGAAAAAGGATTAAAGAAAGTTACAGTAGTACTTGATTATGTGCCGAATACAAATCACACCGGTATCTATTTGGCAAAGGAAAAAGGGTATTATAAAGATGCAGGCTTGGATGTGAAGATCATCGAACCAGGGGATGATTCAACGAGCATCGGTCTAGTCGGTGCAAACAAAGCTCAGTTTGGTGTCAGTTATCAAGAGGATGTGACGTATGCACGTGTGGATGGTCAAAATATTCCTGTTAAGGCGATCGGCACGATTATCAAACATAACACATCAGGATTTGTTTCGCTAAAAAATAGTGGAATCAACTCACCCAAAGACTTTGAAGGAAAAACGTATGCAGGGTGGCAAAGTCCAAGCGAAGAAGCTGTACTGAAAGCCACGATGAACAAAGAGGGAGCAGATTTTTCTAAATTGACGATCATTGGCAGCAATGGTGAAGGCCCTCAAAGTTTGGGGAAGGAAGCAGATATCCAATGGTACTTTGAAGGATGGGATATGATCAAAGCAAAAGAGTTGGGGATCGACTTGAATTATATGCCTTTAAGAGAATTGGATAAACGGTTAGACTATTATACTCCGCTGATCATCACGAATGATCAAATGATCGAAGAGGACCCTGATACAGTCCAAGCGTTTATGGATGCTACTAAAAAAGGCTATCAAGAAGCGATGGAAAATCCTAAAGAAGGCGCAAAAATCTTACACAATTACGCAAGTGACTACGAACAATCCTTTTTAGATGCTTCACAAGAATTCTTATCGAAAAATTATACGGATGATCCTGCTAAGTGGGGAATGATGGATGCAAAAGTATGGGATAACTATACTGACTTTATGAAAGAAAATGGTCTGATCAAAGAGAAAATATCTGCGAAAGAATTATTTACGAATCAGTTTATCGAATAGGAGAAGGAAGCATGTCGATAGAAGTTGAACACCTCAGCGTAACCATCAACCAACTTGAAATTTTAAAAGAGATTGATCTGTCTATCCCCAAAAATACATTTACGTCGATCATTGCTCCAAGTGGTGCCGGAAAATCAACTTTATTGAAAGTGTTGACAGGAATTCTGGAACCTTCCTCTGGCAAAATTCTGATAGATGGTCAAGAAACAAGTAAGTGGAATACACTATTTAGTTATATGCCACAAGAAAATATGCTATTGCCATGGCTAAGTGTCTACCAAAATGTGACGTTATATCAAAAAATCAACCATAAGACAATTGATAAAAAACAAGTATTGGATGATTTAGCACTTTTTGGGTTAAAAGACTACCAGCATTTTTTGCCACCGCAACTTTCAGGTGGGATGCAGCAACGGACAGCGCTACTGAGAACAATGCTAAATCCGGCACCCTACCTTTTATTAGATGAACCATTTGGCTCGTTGGATGCGATGACGCGATCACAGATGCAAGATTGGTTACTTTCTCTTCCAGAAGAAATGAAACGGACAACTATCTTAGTCACCCATGATATCGAGGAAGCAATCTATCTTTCAGATCAGATTTTTGTCTTGTTGCCACGACCGGCGAAAGTTCTGACCACTATCAAGATTCCATCGGTGGAAAGAACACGTGCATGGCTGATTGGTCAAGCTACTTTAAAACAAGAAATCTACCAATTATTGGGAGGTGATTCGATTGCTTAGTGATGCCCATTGCCATTTTGAAGGAAACCAAGAACTTGCAACACTCCAACAAGAAAATGATGTCTTGACGATCATCAATTGTGATTCTCCCGAGGAATGGCAAAAGAATCAGCAATTAGCTGTTGGTCGTCATCAATATCTAAGTTTTGGTCTCCATCCCTGGAAAATAGAAGACTATACTTTTGAAGAAATCTACCCTTATCTTCAACAAGCAGCCATCATTGGTGAAATAGGGCTTGATCGTGTTTGGACCAATATTCCTTTAGCACACCAAGTCAAATTATTCCGAAAACAACTAGCGTATGCCGCATTAACGGATAAACCAGTTGTTTTGCATACCAAAGGATGTGAAAGAGAGATATTGACGTTCATCAAAGAATATCCGAATCGCTATCTTATTCATTGGTACTCTTCTCTGGAATTACAAAAGGAATATATCGAAGCAGGTTGCTATTTTACGATCGGTTTTGATTTAAAAATAAATCAGGCAGTGCAACAACTAGCAAAAGGAGTCCCTTTCAATCGTCTATTAGTCGAAACAGACGGATTAGGGGCGATCGAATGGGCATTAGGGACTCCTGCTCCTACAAAAGAATACTTAATGCTACTTGAAGAGCATTTCCATCAGATCAGTAAAATTAGGGAAGTTTCTCAAGAAAAGTTAGAGAAACAAGTTCAAACGAATTTGTTCGAGTTTTTAAGGATTTAAACATGCTTATGATTTCTTTTTGTTGAGCCTATGCAATGTACTGTCCTTGCATAACGTGTTGATTTTGACAGCGAATTTTTAAGTCAAAATGGTGCTCTTTATCAAAAAATGATTGCAAAAAAAGAGTCAAACTTCTGTCCGCTGAATTGCGAATGATGAAGTTTGGCTCATTCTTTTTCTTAGAAATTCTGGAATTTTAAAAGAAAGTTACCAGACCACCCAATATAAGAATCATGATTGGCAGATAGCGTGGTTTAGCAGGCGAACCTTCCTTGTTGGTAGTAAAAATCTTGGCCAATAACCAATAACAAGCAAAGCCACAGATGCCACCAAAGGTATTTGCGATCAAATCATTGATATCAGTTGCTCGATACAAGGTAAACAGTTGGCTGATTTCAATCGCAAGCGAGGCACAAAAGACCAACAAACAAGTATTTTTCAGCTTTTGAAAAACTGGGCTAATCCAAGGGGCTAAAAATCCCATAGGCATAAAAATGAGGATGTTCAAAATAAAGCTGCGGGAAAAGCCATCTGCGAGAAAGCCCCATTCGATGTTAGGATTGAAAATTTTCTCATCTAAATCATGCAAGCGGAAAAATTCCGCTAAACTTGGGGTACCAAAGATATTTGTTACGGAAATCACCCAAAAAATACAAGCAACATGATGCCAGGCTGACGCGCAGTTTTTGCTTCCAATTGGCGTTTACCAACGAGAAGTACAAGGAAACGAGCAAAACGAGCAAGCCCAAGATGCTGAGTGGACTGATAACAAATAAGTCCAAAATTGAATCTAGTAAAGAAAGCTGTTGTTGCATCACGTCATCCTCCTTTAAGGGTTATTTTGGATACTAACGCGCCAATCTTCGAGCTTTAATTGAGCGGAAAAAGCGCTTGATGCTGGAAAAGAAAACGACCACAAAACAAATCCCCCCACAAATGACAATTATAGAAAGTGTTGTCATCATCGTATTCATAAATGACACTTCAAAGTTGTACTGCAAGCCGCTCAGATAATAAGGCCAAGGATTTTTTATGGCAAACACTAGGACAAAACTTGTAAGTACGGTCATGAAAAGCCAAATTTGCCAACGTGATTCAGGTGTTAAAAGATACTCGCTTTCATGTTCCAAACTGATGACCTGGAACTTGCGGTATGCCCAGTAGATGAAAGAAACACTGATAAGTAAAAACAACAGGCTCATATACCAATGTCCAGTCGTTTTGCCGATTTCAAAAATAAATAAAGTGTTGAAGTCGAAATCACGTAAAAAAGGTGAGTATATCAGGCTGACAATATACAATAGACCATTTACGGCACTTGGAATTTGACATAAAAAAATCAAAAAGACAAACCAAGTCAATGGGCCAAGTACCAAATTACCTACTATTACTCCAACAAAGAGACTTAGGCAAAAGAACACCATGATCAACGAAAAACTATTCACAACAGAGGCGAACATATCTCCTAGACTCGCATTTAAGTATGGTTGTGGGATTCCTAAACGAAGAATCACCAGATAGAGTAGTTGACCAACGAAAATCGTTGCTAAAAATGGTAAGGCAAGGTAGAGCAGCTTTTTGGCGAATAATTCTTTCCGACTGACAGGTAAGCTAAATAAAAAGCGTGTGAAATGGGTTTTCAGATCGACAAAAAATAAGCAAAAACCAACAAAAGAGGCTAAAAAAAGTGCGAACAGTGTAGCTACGTTGCTCGATTGGTTGAAATAAGTTTGATTTGGGTCGGTTTTTTGCGATATTTTGTCTGAAAAATCATTTTTATGGTAGACATACAGTTGGTGTTCGATATATTTTTCAAATGAAGCGTAGGGAATCTGTTCTTGTTTTTTCTCATCCAAATAAGTGTAGTGCTCCGGATAGGCGTTAAAATCTGCTTTTAATTCTTTGTCGGTAGTTAGATAGCGCTCGTTATCATGCCAATTTTTAACATTACTCCAAGCATTGAAGGCAAACATGAGAACTATCAAACCAATCAATGGCAACAAGATTTTACTGTAACGCGTGAGATAGATATTTTTCACCATGTGATTCTTCCTTTCTAGCGGGGCATTTTTTCTTTTAAGTTGGCTTCGAACAAATCTTCTAAACTTAAGGGCAGCTCTTCAAATAAAACTGGTTGAAGTGTTTGGATCTTATTAGCCAAATCTTGATTAAAATCTTCAAAAATCGCAGTTATGACACGTCCTTGAATGGTCAATAATCTTGAGTGTTCTTTGACAAGTGATGGAATTTTTTTTGTTTTGAAAACCATTTGGATTTTTTTTGCGGATTCTCGCATTTCTTCCAGACGATAATCTTTAATGATGGTTTGATTTTTCAACAATAAGACACGATCAGCTAAATTTTCAAGTTCATTTAAATTGTGTGAAGCGATCAATGCGGTGCGATGATTGTCGCTGATATGTTCTAATAATAAGCCGATGACATCTTTGCGTACAATCACGTCCAAGCCATCAAAAGGTTCATCAAGCAATAAAAATCGCGCGTTTGAGCTGATGGCTAAAATCATGTTAAATAAACCTTGCATACCTTTTGACAAGCCGTGATAATTCACGTGCAAGGGGAGCTGATGCGAGCCTGTCAATGTAAGAAATAAATCTTGGTTAAAATTCGGATAGGCAGTACGGTAAAACTGATTGATCGTTTTCAACGTGTAGGGTGCTAAAAAATTTTCTGCTTCATCAATGTAAAACAATTCTGATTTTGACTGTGTTGCGGTCAACAGCGAGATACCATCAAGTTCGACCTCTCCTTTGTCGGGTAAATATTGACCGGTTAGTGTACGAAACAAAGTGGTTTTGCCAGACCCATTACGACCAATCAAGCCGACGATTTCGTTTGATTTAAGTTCAAAATGAATGTCGTTGAGAATTTGTTTACCTTCAATCATTTTGGAAAGTTTCATGACTTTCATGTTCAGGACCTCCTAGGGCTGCTTGAGTTTGTTCAATCCAAGTAATGAGTTCTTCTTCTGTGACTTTTAGATGTGTTGCTTCGATGACCAGATCGTTCATCTGGTCTTTTAACTGTGCAATGCGAAGTTCATCGCGCGGCAATTTTGCAAAATCTTTGACAAAGGTTCCTTTGCCTTTGATTGTGATTAAAACTTGCTCGGTTTCCAAAACTTTGTACGCTTTACTGACTGTGTTAGGATTCATCAACTGTTGTTTTGCCATTTCACGTACTGAGGGGATCTTGTCACCGGGCTGTAAAATACCTTGGAGAATCGCTTCTTTAATGCTAAGCATCAGCTGTTCGTAATAGGGTTTGCTGCTGTTTTTATCAATCGTAATCATGGCGTTGCTCCTTCCATTTGATACCGCACCCTAGTGTACTAGTATACGTAGTACACTAGCGGATGTAAAGTTTTTTTCTAAAAAAGTTTCATAGAATACTGGACGATAAGGCAGCAATTTGAAGTGAATGGTGCCGAAGCGTATTAGTTCGTGAAACGAGAAGAGATCGAGACAGAATGGTCGGCAGTTGAAACGGTTTTGTCCAGTTTTTTATAATAGAAACTAATTTGAAATAGTTATATTTGTTATTAATAAATTTAGGACTGTTATTCAGACATAATTGTACACATTGGTGTAATTATAAAATGATTTTTAATATTACTATGTTTATATTTTAATCTAGTTATAGACATCTTTCGTTTAGTAAATTAAAATTGAATTATGAGGGAGTAATAAAATGACAAATAGTTCTATCAGGAGGGGAAAATGGAGGAAGTATTAAATAAGCAGAGTTTGAGACAACTCGCTTTATTAGAGTTGTTGTGGAACAAAGAGTGGGTGACAGTTTCAGAAATAGTCAAGGAAATCGGTGGGGTTGAGAAAACGATCCGCACAGATATCAAACAGCTAAATGAGATCATTGAACCATTAACAATAGAGACATCCTTTAAACATGGCGTCTTTTTAAATAAAGAAATGTGTATTTCTAAGACACACCTGTATGCGCTCTTTTTACAAAAGAGTGTTGAATGTCAGCTACTTGAAATGATTCTTTTTAATCCCCATATCACGAAAGGAGAAGTGTGTGATCGACTGTATATTTCTGAAACGCAATTGAATCGATTACAAGTGAAACTAAATAAAGAGGTTGAAAAATATGGCATAAAAATCACCACTGATTTAACAATTGTTGGGGACGAAAGGAATATCCGTAAATTACTTTCAAGTCTATTTTATGAGAAATATCTTTCCCCAGACCATTTTTTCAAAGAAAAAGAATTTCAATTGATTGATCAGGTGATCCAAAAATTCTATAAAGCAAATACGGCGATCATTGCTGCGAACAATCAATATCATTTTTTATTGAATAAAATGCGTATGAAAATACTTGTGGCGATCTATCGTTGTAAATCAGACTATTTTTTAGAGCAAAAGCAACATTTCTTCGATTACACGATGATTACTGAAGACAAAGAATTGAATAAGCGGTGGCAAGTTGTCTTTGGAATCTCATTGACAGAAAAAGTTTTGCATAACATTTTTGAACATTATTATGCTCCTTTTAAAGTCACTGAAACTTGTCTTGAGTTAGGAACGAGCCAGTTTGCTTTAAAGACTAGACTTGAACAATTGATTGGTATGATTTGTCAGCAACTGAAGATCGAATGCCGAAACCAAGATGCTTTGATCCATGCAATTTTATGGAGTAGTTTTCTAAAAGTTGGTCCAAGTTATATTTTGCACAATACGAAAGAAGAATTCGTATTGGAATTATTGAGAGATAAACAAGCTATCGCCAGTGACTTACAAAAATATTTTGCCGACATTTATTCTGACCTATCCCTATCTGCTGAGGATAAAAATAATATACTTTACCAGTCTATTTATACATTAGTGACCCAATGGCATGAGTTTCGCGTAGAGATTCGTAAGACGATCATGAAAATCAAAGCAGCATTACTACTAGATGCGCCGGAAGAACATATGATCATGTTAAAAGAAGAAATCGAATATCACTTTAGAAATATGTACAAAGTAGATATTTTATTACCAGATGATCCAATCACTTTTTCCCGCTTGAATTGCTATGATTGTATTTTAACCAATTTATTAAATATCGATGAGCTGGGAGAAGTAAGCGTGATTGGTATACCAAACTATTTTGGAGAAGAGTTCATAAAAAAATTGCATCTTTTTTTAATAGTAAAAAAAAATGAGCGAAGGATTTAAAGCAACACTTTTGACATAGGTCGTGGGGAATAGAAGAATAAATAAGATACATAAAGAGATACGTTCAATCAGGCCTATCTCTATTTTTTTTGAGTTTTTTTCTTTGACACGATTTTTATGTATCCTATTTTTATTATTTGAAAAAAACAGATGAAAAAAATGCAATCCCAATTGGAGTTATTCATAAATGATCGACTAGGAAATGTAAGAAGTCTTGACATAGAAAAAACTAAACTGTAACGTTGCTAACGTTATTTTACCAGGCGCTCGGTATATTACGGTTATTTTTAGGCGAGCGGTTGTGCTAAAAATTATGTTAGAAGAGTTTTTTCGTTAAGACGAGAGGTGGAAGAAAAATGAGGGAAATATTAGACGGGCGCTTGAAACGTCAATTAAATATTTTAGAGATACTTTGGGAAACAGAATGGATCACGACTTCTGAATTAGCAGAAAAAGCTGATAGCTCGGAGAAAACGATCCGAAATGATCTTTCTCAAGTGAATGAGATGATTGCTCCGTTGTCTATCGAAACCTCTTTTCGATCAGGTGTCATTTTAAAGAAAGATTTGATGACCCCAAAGTCATTTATTTATTCTAAGATACTCGAAAAGAGTTTAGAGTACACACTTTTAGAAACAGTATTTTTTGGAATTGTCCATTCTAAAGAAGAGTTAAGTGACATCTTGTATGTTTCAGAAACACAGGTGGCACGTGTCATTAACCGTATCAATCATGAGTTGCGCTTTTTTGATTTTCAAATAACTAAACAACTGGAAATTGTCGGTAATGAGGGAAATATTCGGGATTTTTTTGCAGTCTATTTTTCGGAAAAATATAGTTTGCCTGAGAAGTTGATCCAGAAAGACGAAATCAATTTGATCTCAGATATCATTGAATTGTTTATTAAAGAAAATATGATCTGGGCAATAGTATACAATGACAATCATCTATTTTTAGGAAATATAAAATTCCAATTATTTGTTTGCTTAACCCGCTTGAAGCAAGGATACAAGATGCCCTCAGATATTATTCCGTTTAGTTTTTCACATCTATCAAACAAAAAGAAAATAATTACCAATATACATAATATATTTGATGTAGAAATCAAAGAAGAGAATCTTCCACAATTATTCTATGAATTTTATCAACCAATCCATCCCACAGCACGATTCAATTATGAAGGAATCGATATTGATTCTGTAGCTATCAAAAACGAAATCAAAGCTGTCATCACTTTACTAGAAGGACAGTTCCATCTCCTTTGCGAGAATAAAGATAAGCTTGTTCATGATATTTATTGGACTACGTTAAGTGCTGCCAGGCCAACTTACGTCCTACATAATAAGAAGGCAGATTTTTTTGAAAATACGTTGAGAGATAGTCCAGATTTGATCAATGCATTAAGAGATGAGTTCTTTGATATTTATTTTTCGTTAGGAAATCCGTTTCTTTCTTATTTGGATGAAATGATCCATCAATCTGTTTTTAAATTGCTTACTTCCTGGTCTGAGTTATGGGTCCAAGTAAGAGCCAGCAAAGTCAGCATAAAGGTCGCCTTTTTATTGGATAGTTCGTATGATCACATGAGGATGCTGAAAGAAGAAATCCAGTTTTATTTTAGACACAATATCAAAATAGAGATAATGAATCCTTCAACGAGAATCTAAAAAGATTATTTGCAAAAGTTCGACTGTATTTTAACAGATATCTATTCGCAAGATTATTTTGGTATTCCTACCATTGGTATCTCAGACTATCTTGATGAAGATGTGATCAATAAATTAGTTGATTATTATCACACTAAATTGAATGCAGGAGCCAGAGTATGAACAGATGAGCGCTCAAGAGATAGTAAGTATGATCTGGATGACTGACGTTCTGTTGAAGCGTTTTTTACATTTTCTAACAGCGTGATTAAGTGAGTTTTTCGTCAATTTACCAACCTATCGGTAAAACTTGGTTTTAATTATTTTTCGCTTTTTAGCATAATTATAGATGTGGAAGTTGTGTCATTAAGTAATGGAGGTGAAGAATAAATAAAAAAATTTTTGTATATTTTGACAGGTATTATACTAATCAATTTAGGTATTACAACAAACTGTCATGCGCAAGCTACAGATACACAAAATGTTCGTGTCGAAGCAACGATAGGACCATGGGATGTCAGTTCAAACAATCAAGGAAATGGCGCTGGAACAAAAGAAAAACCAACTATAGCAATTCCACCATCTGATTCAGGTTCTTCTGCAAATCTTCCACAAACTGGCGTAAAAAAACAAGGTCATATTCTAGCAATCGGATTGCTGCTTTCTATTTTTTCGGTAGTGATGTTTGTCACTGTGAATCGGGAAAAAGACAGTTGGGTCAAAGTAGGTATCGCTATCAGAACGAAATAATTCACTATTTCAAAAGGAGAGAAAAAAGAAAAATGAAAAAATTGACAAGTATGATTCTTTTATCGTCTGTTTTACTAGGCGGCTTGGCTGTCGGAACGATGAATGCTAGTGCAGAAGATTTAGGTTGGATCCCTGGTCAACCAGATCCTGCACCAGGACAAACGATTAAAGGTGAAGACAATGCAAGCGTTGCTGTTTCTGGATGGGTCGGAGAGTGGACGCCAGTAGATCCAGAAGATAAAACTTATGTAGATATCACTGTTCCAACAACAGTTCGTTATGCGAATGCGATGTCTGAAGACGGAAAAATTCTTCCAGATATCTTATCTCCGCTATATACGATCACCAATAATTCAAAAGTACGTGATGTGATGGTTGAGGTAGCAAGTTTTTCTGAAACAGGAAATTCAGGTGTCAAACAAGACTTGTTCTTTACACCAGTCAATGAGGCAGGCGTACGTCTGCAAAGTGCTGCAGGACAGTTCTTAGATACACCGACCCATTTAGCGACTATCGGTATGGGACAAAGTAAATATTTGAAATTCGAAGGTAAGATCGCTGAAGGATTCAAAGCGGATGAAGTCATCAAACCTTCTTACACAATGACGTTCAATTTTACAGCTTTAAAAAAATGAGTTGACACCAAGTAGTTAAATATAGCATAGAGTTATTTTGGAAACCCGTGATCAGGTGTTTTCGCACATATTTTTTAGGTGAACAACGAGTCTATAGAGCAGTAAGATTACTCGAAATGAACATCAACTTAAAAATGTCAGTATTTGAAAAAATCAAAGCAAAAGCAACAACTTTCAGCAACGACAGAGAAGGGAGTGTTTAAAATAGCACATAGTAACAATGCAACGCAAGACAAGAATAAAAAAAGAACATATATCCTCATAGCTCTAGTAGTGTTGTTTTTCGCACTCGGAGTTGGTGGATACTATTATTTTAATCAATCTCCCCCAAAGGTCGTTACTGGACTTCCAGAATTAGACAAGAATATTTCTAAATTGAATAACGACGAACTATTGAAATTGATGCAAACTGAAGTTGATAAAGACAATATTCGGATTACATTAAAACATGAGATTGAAGTAGACAAGAACGGGAAAGCAAATGTCGATATTCGTAATAGTGGAGAGAATGCGTACAATATCCAAGTAGAATATTATTTAGCCACTAATCAGAAAAAATTGTATGTTTCAGGGTTAGTACCGCCAAATAATGGAATCGCCTCTGTTCCTTTTGAAAACATACCGAATAAAGGGGAGCATACTGTAAAAATCTATTATAAAATGTATGACAAACAAGAATTGATCAACACAACAACGATTGATGGAACCATAATCGTAAGTTGATGATTAAAAATAATGGGTAACATAGACTTTGGGGTAGTTCTAGTACACATTGATTGCTCATTTTGGCTAATGATAAAAGAGGGTTTCTTTTGGGGAAGAAGTCCTCTTTTTTATGGCAAGGCGGCTTATATTTTTACCTAGAGGTAGGAAGATATAGGTTTGTTTTTAAGATCGACATTTCATAAAATAAGTATATAAGTAATTTGATGTTAGAGGAGGGAAGAAGATCAAGCCAATTAGTTTAGAAAGAAAAAATTATCGTTTTTATGAATTAGAAAAGGTCCAAATCCACAATCAAAGAGAAATTTGCGAGTCACTGATCGTTCATTCTGAAAAGACCCTTTTGAATTATGATGTCTTGAACAAAAAAATATAAACTATAAGAAAGCTATTAAACGTTGGTTGACGCATCTATCTGCATCTAAGTCAGTCTGCTCTAATTGGACAGTCTTAGTTGAATGGCGTGTCTTGTTCGAGGAGTACTCTTTACAAAAATTATCAAGTAGAGAAATGAAATTATTCTTTTTACAAGTCGTACAGACATTTCAAAAATTTTATGGTATAGCAAATATTATTTATGCAAGTGTACATTTTGATGAAGAGCAACCACATCTACATATCGGTCTGATTCCAATGAAAGAAGGACGTTTTAATTCTGCTCAAATGATCACTAAATACAAAAAGAATGAGTTGGAAACTGAACTTTCTTTGAAGCTTGAGATGATTCTCAAACAAAAAAAGGCCGCAATTTCTGGAAACAACACATCCAGAGCACATATTTCTTTAAATACGAATAGTCAGCGTTTAGAATACAAACAGCTTTATGACAAAATCGTGAATACATCTATTTTGCCCTCAGAAATTGGAATAAAAAAACCAGAGCAGAATAAACGAGATCCACAGAGCAAGTTTATGAGAAAAAAGAATAAAACAATAGAAGAATTTCAAAAAGAAAATGATTATTTGGAATATTTAGTAAAACAACTAAAAGCAGAAAAAAATTATTTAGTGAAGGTCATTCGAGAAGCTGAGAACAATATCCAACAATTGGAAAAGCAATTGTTTTCGACCCAAGAGCCCAATCAGAAAGTAACAAAGTTTCAACAAACAAAATACGCAAAAAAATTGGCTGAAACCTAAGGATTCCCGCCAATTTTTTTATTTTCTATTTGTACTTCTTAGTACCAACCGTTAGCTAACCAGAATGCTTGGGCAGCTTCCCATGAACCATAACGTGAAGTAACATATTGATCGGCTACACGTTCTTGGTTAGCAGCAGAGTAGTCACCATTCAAGTATGAAGCATCTAATTGGTAACGTCCGATGTAACGGCCATTAGTTGCTGTGTAAGAACCGCTTGATTCTCTTTGAGCGATCCATTCTTTCGCTGAGCTTGTGCTTGTAGCTGGTGCTGCAGTTTCAGTCACAACAGGTTGTGCTGCTTCTGCAGGAGCAGATTGCACTGCTTCTTGTTGGACAGGTGTGGCAGCTGGTTGTGCTTGTGTTTCTTGAGGCGCAGAGTAAGTTGTTTTTGCAACTGCTGCTTGGTCTCCTGTAGGAATCGTTAATTGTTGACCTGAATAGATCAGGTTAATATTTGAAATCGAATTATGTTCTGCAATAGTTTGGATCAAGGAGTTGTCACCAACGTATTTTTGAGAAATCGTTGATAGTGTATCACCTGATTGAACGGTATAAGCTTCGTCCGCATGTGCAGATGTACCCATAAAGAATAGAGCGCCGGCAGCCAAAGTTGTTCCAAAAAGTAATGTTTTAAGTGATTTCATGTAAAATCTCCTTCGTCGTTTTAAAAAGTATTTGTTGTGTTCAACGAGGAATACTTTAACACGTGGAAATATTTCATAGGTAATAGCTTCGTGACACTTTGTGACAAATCTACGTTTTTTGTAATAAATGAAGTAATATATGTAATTGAGAAAGCTTTCTTTGCCTTTAAAACAAGAAACTGGCTTTATGAAATTCACAAAGCCAAACTATTAAGAAAAGTTAAAATAGGTAGGTTAATTATATTATTTGCACTGATTTTAGAGAATCAGCATAAAAAAGCAGAGTTCGATACCTAAGGATTTATTTTCACAAAAATAAAAAAGAAGCTACTATTTCTAATCCTTAAGAAATAGTAGCTTCTTTTTAAGTAGGATACCACTGTTTATCTAAGTTTAGAGGGTAAGATAAAAGCAATATCACTTTTATCTTACCCTCTATGATTTATTTAGTGTTTCTATTACACTCTTTTGTTTATATGAATGGGTCTATCGTTCGACTCTATTTGTAAGTAGCGGAAAGAATTTCAAACAATAAACAGCACAAATACCTACGACAATATAGATGACTTTCGCTAAAATTGTTGTAGAACCGCCAGCAATTGTAGCAACTAGATCAAATTCTAATAAACCAACCAATAACCAATTCAATCCCCCAACGATCAATAGTGTTAAAGCAATTACGTCTAATGTTTTCATTGTTATTTCTCCTCTCCTATCTGACATAAGTTCATTATAAACGAATCTAGAGGCTACGGCTAAAATACTGCTTGTGAGGATCTTAGTGAGGGAGCAATCGATTGAAAAATATGCTATTTTTCGAATAAAGTTTGTGTGCTGCTCGTACTCTAACAATGGTAACGCCGATAAGAAAAGCATTCTTGGAGTATAAGGTGAGTAGATCATATAAGAGTTGAGAGGGAGGATTAATAGGTGAAGGTGAAAAGTTTCGAACAAAGTAAGAAACTTTTATCAGATAAGTAGCAGATAATTCTTGCAAAAAAAGAACATAAGTTCGTATGATTGCTGCAAGAGGTGAGTAAAATGGAACATAAATATGGAACTGTAAGTAAAATCAGAACACTCAAACTTAATGCCCGTCCATTGATCCGTTTTACCTTAGATAACGTGAACTGTTTGATTGCTTCTCATAGTCTAAACTTCTTGGCAGAAGTCGACAAGGGAATGAAGCTGTATGTGAAAGGCTACTATAACCAGCGAAATCAATTCGTTGTCAAGAATTATACGGTCATAGGTAAATCCAAAATTGCTGTGATTTTCGAAAAGAGCAAGTATCCAAAGAGAAATCATTCAAAATAGATGATTGTAAGGAACATAGCTTTTTTATAGAAAACGTATCGTCTAGAATGACATGGTTAGACTATTTTCTTCTATATAATATAATTTTTGAGAGAGAGATTCTCTTTATAGATGAAGAGGAATAGGAAGAGGGAATTAAAAGTTATCAAAAAAAGCGAAGTTAACTATAAACGCGTTTCTCACATGGCATTCCCCCGCTTTACTGAATACGATGAGGTGGTTATATCAGTAAGATTGGTCTTCTACAGGTACGATCTATTATTGCTCAATTGATATTTTGTGGAACCTAGAGAAGATAATCCTTGCATTGTTTAGATATCCATGCTATATTAAGTAAGTAATCTAATTTGAAACGTAATCTGAGCGATATATTCACACTATAAAAACTCCTTTTACTAAGTAATATTAATTGCAACAAAACACGTATAATATACGTATTAGGAGGAAATATATATGAATAACGGTACAGTAAAATGGTTTAACTCAGACAAAGGTTTTGGATTTATCACTGGTGAAGATGGACAAGATGTATTTGCACATTTCTCAGCTATCCAAGGCGAAGGTTTCAAAACATTAGACGAAGGTCAAGCAGTGACTTTTGATATTGAAGATGGTCAACGTGGCCCTCAAGCAGTAAATATCGTAAAATAATGTTGAACTTTAACCACCTCTTATGGGGTGGTTTTTTATTTGTGGTAAAACTGTCTCTATACAATACATGTGAAAATTGACAGGCTCAAAAAGTGTGGGTAAGATATTTATATTACCTTATACTTTATTAGGGCTGTTTTTTATTTTTTACTCTATCTGTAAGCTGAATAGTGAGAGGTGCCTGTTTTTAAGCGGTTGCTATCTAGCTGCAAAGTGTTCTCATTATGGAGTCAGCTAGCTCAGGGAGTTTACAGCACTCAGGCATAGGATTTAGTCTTATAGGAATTTCAGATAAGAAGTGAGGAGGCGGAAAAATGGCGATTACTGTGAATATCTATTATAGTGGCGAAAATGGCAACGCAAAAAGATTTGCAAAAGAAATGATTTCAACCGGGACTGTCAATGCGATTCGTGCAGAAAAGGGTAATCTTAAATATGAATACTTTTTCCCTATGGATGATGAAGAAACGGTCCTTCTGATTGACAGTTGGACGGATCAGCGCGCAATTGATCATCATCATGATTCGCCTATGATGACCCGTATTGCTGAATTGAGAGAAAAATATGATCTGCATATGAAAGTAGAACGCTATATAACAGATGAAAATGGAATTCCTCAAGAAGATTCAACATTTATCAGAAAGTAGATAGATAACTGAAAATACTATTACGTTTTTTTATAAGATTCCTTATACATCTTTTAGAGAGTCATTGTTGCTCTTCTGGTGGGGCGTGTATTCCTCCTATGAGAAAACAAAAAAGAATCAAAATGAACTTTTTATAACAAAAAAGAGGGCAAGAAAAGCTGATCACTTTTCTCTAGCCCTCTTTTATTATGCAGATGATGGGACTCGAACCCACACGAGCGTTAGCTCACATGACCCTCAATCATGCTTGTCTGCCAATTCCAACACATCTGCGTGAATCTAAAAATTATAGTCTTACCAATAAAAAGCATGCCTACGTTATAATGGAAACAACAATTAATGATAGCGAGAAATGAGTTAAATGTCAAGCTGAAAAAGGAGTAGAAACATGAAGAAATACGATGGTGAATTTGCTTTATTGGGGATGCTTATCGGGATTCCAATTGGGATGATTTTCGAAAATCTGATGTTTGGTATCGTACTTGGAATCATCATTGGCATCGCGATGGATTGGTTAGCAAATTTATGGGATAAATATCGCTAAAACAAAAGAAAATGACAATAAAAATTTTAAATAAAAAACAAATTTTATTTTGGTTTTATGAAAAATATAGCAAATTTGGAAAGAATAGAGTATGATATTGGAATAAATATGTAAACAATAAAAAATCAGAAATTTCTAACTTTTTTTGAAAAGAGGGATTGGATAGCGTTATGAGAAAATTTGAAAAATCCAATAAACTAGAAGGTGTCAGTTACGATGTACGTGGCCCGGTTCTGGAAGAAGCAGAACGTATGCAAGAAGAAGGGGTCAGCATCTTAAAATTAAATACTGGGAATCCAGCTCCCTTTGGCTTTGAAGCACCAAATGAAGTCATTCGTGATCTGATTATGAACGCCCGCGAGTCAGAAGGTTATTCTGATTCGAAAGGGATCTTTTCGGCAAGAAAGGCAATTCAACAATATTGTCAAGTCAAGAAATTCCCTAATGTGACTATTAACGATATTTATACTGGAAATGGTGTCAGTGAATTGATCACTATGTGTATGCAAGGGTTGTTGGATAATGGAGATGAAGTCTTAGTTCCAATGCCAGATTACCCTTTGTGGACAGCCTCTGTTTCTTTGGCAGGTGGTAATCCTGTTCATTATATTTGCGATGAAGAAGCAGAATGGTATCCAGATATTGCAGATATCAAAGCGAAAGTGACAAGTCGGACGAAAGCAATCGTCATCATCAATCCTAACAATCCGACTGGGGCGCTCTATCCAAAAGAACTTTTAGAAGAAATCGTAGAAGTAGCAAGACAAAACAATTTGATCATTTATTCAGATGAGATCTATGATCGTCTCGTTATGGATGGTAGGGAACATATCCCAATTGCGACCCTTGCACCTGATCTTTTTGTCGTTACCTTAAATGGGTTGTCTAAATCACATCGAGTGGCAGGATTTCGCGTTGGCTGGATGGTGTTAAGTGGCGACAAATCAAATGTACAAGGCTATATAGAAGGACTAAACATGCTTTCTTCGATGCGTCTTTGTTCGAATGTCCTTTCGCAACAAATCATCCAGACCGCATTAGGTGGGTACCAGAGTGTGGATGAATTACTTCTGCCGGGTGGTCGAATCTATGAACAAAGAGAATATATCTACAATGCAATCAATGATATTCCAGGGCTTTCAGCAGTAAAACCTAAAGCAGCATTTTATATCTTTCCAAAAATCGATACAAAACGGTTCAATATTTTCGATGATGAAAAATTTGTACTAGACTTTCTCCATGAACACCATATTTTACTTGTTCACGGTGGAGGATTCAATTGGCCTCAGCCTGACCATTTTAGAATCGTTTATCTACCAAAAATGGATGATTTAAAAACAACCGCTGTTAAAATGCGTGAATTTTTATCAACCTATCGACAACAATAAAATTCAAAGCAAAGTGTTTACCTGAAAAGAGCCAAACGCAAAGGTTTAGGCTCTTTTTGGTGTGAAGGCTAATAGAGTGAGGAGTAGAAACTAGCGAAGACTAAAATATTATAATGGGTCTTTTCTTGATGTTTCATCAGTCGTAAAGTAAAATACTTGTATAATGCGAATATGCATATTTTGAGGAGGATACTTATGGAAACGTTAGTCGATTCCTTTGGTACAATCATAAAAGAAATTCGAAAAGAACAGAAAATGACACAAAAGATGCTTTCGCAAGATATCTGTTCACAAAGCGTTTTGAGCAGAATCGAAAATAACGAAGAATTGCCAAATGTTGTTGTAATGGCACAAATCTGCCAGCGACTAGGGGTAACGATCGATCATGTCATGAATTTATCAAAGGGAAAAGTTCGTTCTTCCTTGAAGCAATTCGAATTAACAGATTTGTACTTCCAGCAGCGAGATTATCGAAAATTAGAACAAGTGATCAAATCTTCAATGATGATCGAAAATCTCTATGATGCAGCAGATTATCAGAAATATTACTATTATTTAGGTGTGTGTGAGTTCACTCTTCGAAAAAATATTACTCAAGCACTTAATTATTTAAAAGAAGCGTTAACTTATTCAAGCCAAAAAGATCGTATCCAAGTGTCAGATGTAGAGATCCAATTGATCAGTTGCATTGGAAAAATTTACGGTGTAGCTGGAAAAAGTGGTGAAGCAAGGTATTATCTGAGCCGCAGCATCCAATTGTTCCATGAATCGATCCAGGATCGAACAAAAAGCGAATTTACGCAGATTTTTTATAACTATGGAAGCTTTTTATTGCATCAAGGAGAAATCGAGGCTGCCTTAGAACAGGTGAATCAGGGAATCAGATGGGCGCAAGAAAAGAACAGTTATTACTACTTGAACGATCTATTTATTTTGAAAAGTTTGATTTTTAAAAACAAAGGAGAAATAAATAAGGCATTGTTCTATGAGGAATTAGCGCAAGCGGTGAAAAAAATCTCAAAAAGTTTATAAATGGTTTAGACCATTATTGACTTCTCTCTGAAATAAGAGTACCTTAAAGGTAGCAAATCAAAGGAGAGAGTAGAATGAGAACATTTATCTATGCAGACAAATTCTTTTTGGCATCTGGTGTCAAAAATGCAGGTTATCTTGAAATCACTGATGGACTTTTTGGAGATTATTCACAAAAAACACCAGAGGGAGAAGTCAATATCATCGACCAAAGCGGAAAATGGATCGCACCTGGTTTAGTGGATACACATATCCATGGTTATATGAACCATGATGTGATGGATAACGATGCAGAAGGCGTGAAAGCGATGTCTGAAGGCCTGTTGTCTTGTGGTGTTACATCATTCTTGCCAACAACGTTAACATCAAGCAAAGAACGCTTACGTGACGTTGCGGAAACGATCGGTAAGATGCATCAAGAAGCTCCAGGAGCAAAAATCAAGGGTATTTATTTTGAAGGACCTTTCTTTACAGAGGAACATAAGGGTGCGCAAAATCCAAGTTACTTTGGTGACCCAGATTTGAATACTTTCCATGAATGGCAAGAAGCTTCTGGCGGTTTGATCAAAAAGATCGCATTAGCTCCTGAACGTAATGGTGTAGAAGAGTTTGTTAAACAAGTAACTGAAGAAGGCGTGGTTGTTTCTTTAGGTCACAGTAATGCAACGCTTGACGAAGCACAAAAAGCAGTTGAAGCTGGTGCAAGTGTCTTTGTTCATGCTTATAACGGTATGCGTGGGTTGAATCATCGTGAACCTGGTATGGTTGGGGCATTATTGTCACTTGAACATGTTTTCTCAGAATTGATTTGTGACGGGCATCATGTCCATCCAAATGCTGCACAAATCCTAATCGAAAAAGCTGGCCATGATCATGTGGCATTGATCACTGACTGTATGATGGCTGGTGGGATGCCAGATGGAAACTACAACCTAGGCGAATTTCCTGTAGTAGTAAAAGAAGGTACAGCACGTTTAGAGTCTGGTAACCTTGCCGGAAGTATTTTAAAATTAAAAGAAGCAATCAAAAATGTCGTTGACTGGGGATTAGCTACACCAGAACAAGCAGTGATGATGGCAAGCTTAGTTCCAGCTATCAGCTGTAAGATCGATGATACTTGCGGAAAAATTGCTAAAGGACGCGATGCTGACTTTATCGTATTGAATCCTGATATGACGTTAGATGCCACATATTTAGATGGTGTAGAACGTTTCCACGCTTAGATTCCTATCGCTTAAGCTGAATGGAACAGTTAACAGCAAAATAAAGTAGAGCATAACCGATTGGAGAAATAAAGTAGACTCCAATTCAAGGACTATAAATAAAAAATGTGAGCGTGGGACAAAACTAAAAATCAGTTTTGCCACAGACTCTAACTCCGAATAAACGGTGGGAGCAGAAGTAACTCCTTCGGAAATAAGCCGAAATTCACAAAAATTTGAAAAGCAATTTTCGTGAATTTCTTCTTATTTCTCGGAGTTAAACACTTCTGTCCCAACCTCGGCTGGGTCGTAGAAGGCGTTTCAGTATGATAAAAAGTGGGGCGATGATCAAAAGACAATTTGATTATTGCCCCGTTTTTTTTAGAGAAGAACTATTGGCTCTAAGTATTTTCTTCATTGTTAGATATCTAATGATTAGAAATGTAATTATTTTGTTGACAATTTTGTATGATGCGTGTATATTCATTTCGAATAGTTAGGTATCTAATTATTTTGAAAAGGGGGATTCATTTTGGATAAAATGGTCGTTTCCAATTTACTACGGTCAATCATGAACAAATCTCGCGAATCGATGGAGCAACGTGTCAAGGATATGGATATTAGTCCGCAACAAGGGCGAATGATCTCTTATATTGCGCAAAATGAAGACAAGGGTTTAATTCAAAAGGACTTAGCAGAAGTATTTCAACGTCGTGGAGCAAGTATCACGAGTATGTTACAAGGGTTAGAGAAAAAAGGGTATATCGAGCGACGCATTCCTGTAGATAACGAGCGACAAAAAAATATCTATGTTCTACCAAAAGGAAAAGCGTTAGTTGATGAAACAAATGAAGCCTTTTATGCAGCTGAGGAAGAATTGGTCCATGCGCTGAATGAAAAAGAAGTCCAACAATTGACGGAGTTGTTAAGAAAAATCGATCGCAGCCTCTAATCAACAAGCAGTGTTTACCTGCTTGTAGCAAAATAGTTAGAAATCTAACATTTAAAAATCTAACAAAAGAAGGAATTACCATGGAAGAATTTGAAGTGAATGAATCAAATATTTGCTATTTAAAAGAAAGTCCGATTCGCAAAGCTATTGCTCATTTATCGATTCCAATGATGGTCGGGATCTCAGCGACAACGATTTACAATTTGATCAATGCGTACTTCATTGGTTTGATCCACGATACGAATATGATGTCCGCAATTACCTTAGCGATGCCTATCACGATTATTTTAATGGCTGTTGGAAATATGTTTGGAGTCGGTGGAGGCAGCTTTATCACACGGTTGCTAGGTAATGGGGATACCCAAAAAGGGAAGAAAGTTGCTGGCTATTCTTTCTACGCAAGTATCATTTTGGGGATTATCATCGGTATCGTAGCGATTATTTTTATGAATCCCATTGTTCATGTACTAGGTTCGGATGGTCAAACTATGCTTTATACTAAACAATATATCACAATTTTATTTGTTGGTGGCGGGGCTTTTATCTTGAACTTTGCCTTAGAACAATTGGTTCGTTCAGAAGGGGCTTCGAAAGAATCAATGTACGGTATGTTCATTAGTGTTGCGGTCAGTATCATATTAGATGCCTTGCTGATTTTAATCTTTAACCTCCATGTAATCGGTGCAGGGATATCGATCGTGATCGCAAATCTTGCCTCTACAATTTATTATATTTGGTTTTTGGAGAATAAAAGTGAATCATTGCAAGGTTTTTTAAAGCATTTTAGACTTTCATTCAAAGATCGGTTAGAAGTCTATAAAATTGGTATCTCTGAATTGTTTAAATCGGCGTTTATGATCGTTACAACTTTATTATTGAATAATTTCTCTGTTGAATATGGTGACAATGTTGTTGCCAGTTTTGGTATTGCTGTTCGTATCACTCAGTTGCCAGAATTCTTGACAATGGGTTTATTCCTAGGAGCAATGCCGCTATTTGCCTACAGTTTTTCTGCCCATGATACAAAACGTTTAAAAGAATCGTTGAAAGAAGTTTCATTGTGGATCGGAGGTATCTCCATTTTCTTTGCGCTCATTGTTTACCTATTCCGAGTGCCTGTATTGGAGTTATTTACTAGTGATCCAGGTGTCATCCAAGTAGGATTGGCAATCCTGGCTGCACAATTGGTCTCTTCAGTGTTCAACGGCTTCTCAGGTCTATTTACGGGCATCTTCCAGGCCTCTGGTTATGGATTTCAGACAGTAGTGATGTCAACGATCCAAGGAACTTTCTTTATTCCAGTTGTTTTGCTATTACATCACTTTTACGGCTTGCATGGTTTGATCTGGTCAATGACGATTACAGAAGGTATCGCGTTTATTGCTGGTGTAATCATGCTTGTTCCCTACTTGAGGAAATTGAGTAAAAATGAGCTACCGGCCTTGCAAGTACAATAAGAAGAGTAATCAAAAAAGAGGTCGAGACAAAAGTCGTTCAGGTTTGAGAAATTGAAAAAAACGAACAATACGTTTTTTGTATTGTTCGTTTTTTTTTTTTTGAAATTTCCGAAAAACTTGACATTCAGACGCCGGTTATTCGCGAGTTTGTAGCAAATCTGATTTTTAGATTTGTCCCAGGCTCGATTTTGGTTTATTTGAAGTAGTACTCCTTTGTACTGACGAATCGATCAAATGATTTTATTTAGAGAAAAAACAAGTGATCGATTGAGTAGAGTTTGCGTATTTAATTAGTAGATAGGTGAAACTATCATGAAAGTGAAGAATCTCATCTGGAAAATGAGAACGTGGAAGCAACAATACTTGTTCTTCATTCGCAAATAAATGATCGCCATCGATCGTTCGAGCCACCAACCGATAGTTAGTGAATAGTTGCTCGAAAAATAGGGTATCTGAAGATTGGTCAGCCATTGTTGAAAAGATACTATTTTTTAAATGCGGTAGTGGGGGGAAGAACACTAATTCTTCGAAAGCATCGATTTGTTTTTTTCTTAACCATTCGAGTGTCTCGTCAAGGGAATATTTTTTTTTGGATAACTGCTCAAACAGAATAAACACCTACTTTTTATTTGGGATAACTACTTTGAAATCGATTGTTGTGTTAGAAGCCAGTCCTTTTGCCTCTAAAATGATGATTTCAGGGATCAATTCTTGTCCTGAATATTGAGGAATCACACGGTAGCGGATCGTTTCACCTTTATTCAAAGCATGACGAATTTTTAATTCATAATAGTTCATATATGGATCATTTACAGGATACTGATATAAAGTGACCAGATTTTTAGGGTCATCACCGCTACCACCAAATTGTTTTGCGATCAAATGACCACGGGAATGATCGTATTTTGGACCAGAGATGAAACCAGGTGGGCGTATTTTTCGATTAGCACTGGTTCCAGTATTGATCATTGCCTTTTTCAATAAAGCTTCTGCGCCAGTTGGTCGTTTCAAATGATCAAGCGGATCGTAGCTGATCCAGCCTTCTGACGTATCCTTTAGCTCGCTGTTGGTAAAAGTGGCAGGACCTGATTCTTGAGGCCCACTGTTGGTTCCCACGGGTTTTATGTCTGCTTTAGTGGGTAATGCAGAAGTTCGGTGTCCAATTGAACTATCCGTGATTTTCGTATTCTCAGATACTTGATTTTGCGAAGTATCGTGAGTGGATGGAACAAGTCCATACCAGCTGGCTGCGCCAACAATCAGTAGGGTGACCAATGTTCCCCACAGTTTAGTTAAGTTTTTCATTTTTTCACCTCGATTATTAGTATAAACGATAATCAAATGCAGGCAAAGAAGAACAAATAAATCGATGTTATTTGCGAAAGAAGCTATACAGGAAATTCTTCTATTGGTATGATAGACGTAGAAGATGAAGGAGGCGATAAAATGATAGGGGGAGTGTCACTAGAAGTTATCTATTGGTATACCTTGTTGGTGTGCGCTGGAATAGCAATTATTCTAGTCGTTTTTGGAGATATATTTGATTTTGATGGGCCAATCGACCCGATGCTTATCGTTCCTTGGTTAACGTTTACTAGTTTGTTTGGTTTTTTAGGAGAACGTTTAACACTGTTGCATTCCGTACTAATACTTATTATTAGTGGCGTTATTGCAACCGCTTTAGTTTTTTTGCTTAATTTTTACGTGCTGATGCCGATGAAGAACGCTGAATCAACCTTATCTGCGTCCGAAAAGACATTGGAAGGGCAAATGGCTGAGGTGGTCACACCGATACCGGTAAAAGGAATGGGTGAGATCAGCCTAAAAAGTGTCACTGGTTCGATCAGCCGACCTGCTTGTTTTTATGCACCACAAGATTCACCTGCTGAACGTGGCGAACGAGTACTTATTATTGAAGTGAAAGATAGGGTCTGTTACGTCACGCCTTATGAAGAGATGTTAAAAATGTAAAGGAAGTGTATTGAATGGTAGTACCAGAGATTTTTGTAGTAATAGGTGTTGCAGTGTTAGTGTTATTGATGTTGTTGATTGTTTTTGTCGCAAAATACCAAACAGCTAAACCAGATGAAGCACTGATCATCAGCGGTAGTTACTTAGGAAGTAAAAATGTTCATACCGATGACAGCAACAATAAGATCAAGATCGTACGAGGCGGAGGAGCATTTGTTTTACCTGTGTTTCAGCGTTCGAACCGCATCAGTTTGCTTTCTAGTAAACTGGATGTATCCACGCCAGAAGTCTACACGGAACAAGGGGTCCCTGTGATGTGTGATGGGACTTCGATCATCAAAATCGGTTCATCTGTAGAAGAAATCGCTACTGCTGCTGAACAGTTTTTAGGCAAAACAAAAGAAGAACTAGAAAATGAAGCACGAGAAGTATTAGAAGGACATCTGCGTTCTATCTTAGGTTCAATGACTGTGGAAGAGATCTATCAAAATCGTGATAAATTTAGTCAAAGTGTTCAAGAAGTCGCCTCAGTGGATCTAGCAAAAATGGGGCTGATCATCGTTTCCTTCACAATCAAAGAAGTACGAGACAAAAATGGATACTTAGATTCTTTAGGGAAACCAAGAATCGCTCAAGTGAAGCGTGATGCAGATATTGCCGAAGCCGAAGCGTTTAAAGAAACGCGTATCAAAAAAGCTGAAGCAGAAAAAGAATCACAAGCTGCTGAATTACAACGACAAACTGAAATCGCTGAAGCGTTGAAAGAAAAAGAACTGAAACTTGCTACTTACAAACAAGAACAAGATATAGCTAAGGCCAAAGCAGACCAAGCCTATAATTTGGAAAGCGCACGTGCGCAACAACAAGTTATTGAACAAGAAATGCAAGTGAAAGTCGTTGAAAGACAAAAACAAATCGAATTAGAAGAAAAAGAAATCATCCGCCGTGAAAAGCAATATGATTCAGAAGTGAAGAAAAGAGCAGATGCAGACCGTTATGCTAAAGAACAAGAAGCTCAAGCTCAAAAAGCCAGGGAAGTAGCCGAAGCGGAAGCTGAACAGTTCCGAGTAGAAGCATTAGCACAAGCCGAAGCGAATAAAACACGATTGGCAGGGCAAGCCGAAGCGGAAGCAACGTTAGCCAAAGGAAAGGCAGAAGCCGAAGCAAAACAAAAAATTGCAGATGCTTTCAAAGAATATGGAGAAGCTGCTGTGTTGAGTATGGTGATCGAAATGTTGCCACAATTGATGCGAGAAGCTGCGCAGCCTTTAGGGAATATCGAAAAGATTTCTGTAGTGGATACAAGTAGCGGTACTGGAGAAAATAGTGGGGCGAATCGAGTAACAAGTTACGCAACAAATCTTTTATCATCCACTCAAGAAACATTAAAAGAAACGACTGGGTTAGATATCAAAGACATCATTGAGAACTTATCCAATCGCGGAACGATGAAACAAGTTAATCTATACGATACAAAAGCAGACTTAGAAGAATAACATCGAATTAATGGATAATGAAAAAACTAGTGTCTCTATCTGACAGATTCCCTTTATCTTTAAAGAAATATTTAGGGATATCTGATGGGGAGACACTAGTTTTTTATATGTATTACTGGTCAAGATGATTGTTTTGTTTCTTGATCTGTTCCTCGACTTTTGCTAGATCCTCACGCAGTCGTTCTTCTCTTTTTTTTAGTTCAACAAGGTCTTCTGCTAATTCTTCTTTCTTCTCGATTTCTGGCGGGCGCAAGAAGAAATTGATTCCGATTGCAATAAATGTTCCGATAAAAGTATCTAGGACTCTCTGAATCGCATACAAGGAGGATTCACCTTGCGGAATACTTAAAGAAATCAAAAGTAGCGTAGCGATGGCGGAAATGATACCTGAATTATTATCGATTCCGTCAGATACAACAATGACAACGATAACTAAAAGAGGAAGGAAAAAAAGTTCTACGAGAAAATCATTGTGAAAATAGTTTTTGACAAAAAAATAGAAAATCCCTAAGAGTCCTCCTAATGTATTGCCGATGATTCGTGAACGGCCAAGGGAAACTGTAGTAGTCAAATCTTGTCTTAATGAGAAAACAGCAGACAAAGCGGCGATCATAGGAAGGCCGCGATTAGATACATGAAAAAACAAAATACATAAGAAAACGGCTAAAGCAGTTTTTGTGGTTCGCATACCGAGGCGAAAACGACCAAATTGCATAAAGTGATCTCCTTCTTCTCCTTTTTAATAGAATAACTAATTTTCGGGAAGATTGCTAGTGTTTCGTTGTTGCTTTTAGTATAATCCTAAGAAAAGGAAGAGGTGACTTATGCGTATTGGATTACGAACAGTGAAAACGGTTTTGAGCAGTATGTTGTCGATGACGGTTGCCCATGCCTGTTCCTTGTTGTTTTGGCCCTCAGCAGGGATCATTGCATTATTGAGTGTTGGGAATACGAAACGGTCGACTTTATATACAGGCATCTATCGAATCACGGCCTTTATTCTTGCTACATTGGTTGCCTTTATTAGTTTTTCTGTTTTAGGATATACGATTCTAGGTTTTGGGTTATTTTTATTGTTGTTCATACCTATGACAGTTTATTTTAAATTGACCGAGGGAATCGTTGTCAATTCAGTATTAGTTACACACTATTTAAGTGAACAAAATATGAGTTGGTCTTTGATCGGCAACGAAGCAGGATTGATGGCAATTGGCGTTTTATTTGCGCTGCTTGCAAATGTCTATATGCCGAATACCAAACGAAGACTTCAAGAAAAACAATTGGTGATCGAAGAAAGATTTCGCATGATCTTAAAGAATATGGCTCAGTTTCTTCTTTCAGGTGAGCAGATAGAGAATGAAAAAGCCTGTGAAGAATTGCTTGTTTTTATTCGTACCAGTCAAACAGATGCCAGAACACACCAAGAAAACTTTTGGTTGAAACAGACACAATATTATGAGACTTATTTTTCGATGAGACGTGCGCAAGTGAATGTGATTAGAGATATGCAGGATACGCTTCAAAGAATCAAGCGCCCAGATTTATATGGTAAACATATCTATGGTTTATTGATCTATACTGCAGAGACTTTTTCTGAAAGAAATGATGGGAAAGAGTTGCTAGAACGAATTGAAGCAGTGTATGACCTATATCGTGACATGCCATTACCAAAAGATCGATTAGAATTTGAGGAACGTGCAGAGTTATTCCAATTTCTACAATCTTTTAAGAGTTTTATTGAACTAAAAGCAGAATTTTCGCAACAAGTTAGTTTTTAGAAGAGAAATCACTGGATAACAGACGGAGAAACAGTGCATTTCTAGGTGGATCACTAATGTAGCTTGATGTTTCTAAGATTTATGGAGACGCGCAAAAAAAAAGAAAACCTCCAGTTTTTGTTGTAACCAATGTGGAACAGAAGCGATATACGCGACAGTTGGGTTTACTGATACTGGAGGTCCATATTTTTAATGTGTGGTAGAGCCTACTTTTCTTTTTCCCAAAGTTTTTGCATGTCATCAAGGATAGCGATGACATCTTTCGTTAAGAAAAGTGATTTGTTAGGGCGCTCATCGGCGATTATTTTAGTCATATTTTCAATTTCATAGTTCATTGCCTGTGCAGTATAACCACTTTCGATCCATTCTTTGGTACCATCGTTATAGGTTATTTCTGCACGATCAGCACGAGGGTAATCGGTGATCGTTAAGTAACCATTCTCAAAGGCAACGATCCCAACTTTCGGCATTTTTGCTTGGAATGTAAGACTGATCGTCGCCATTTCATTTTCTTTGTTTCTTAAAAGAGTGACAGATTGTTCATCGACGCCAGTCTTAAAGGGAACCATGCTGGATGCGATGACTTCTGGTTGAGAACTTAAAAAGAAACGAGCGAAGGACACAGCATAGGTACCGATATCTAACAAAGCTCCACCAGCAAGTTCTGGATTAAAAAAGCGATTGGTTGGGTCGGGTTCTTTGTGACTGCCAAAGGGTGCTTGGATCATTTTTAACGCTCCTAGTTTTTGGGAGTCGATAAAGGAGCGTAATTGCTGATAAAGTGGCATATTGAAAATGGTCATAGCTTCCGCTAAAACTAACTGCTTTTCTTCTGCCAATTTCATGGCTTTCGCTAATTCATCTTTATTCATTGTGATTGCTTTTTCGCACAAGACGTGTTTGTTTGCATGCAGTGCTTGCAAAATATAGTCGATATGCTGCCGGTTAGGAACAGCGATATAAATGATATCGATTGCTTCATCATTCAAAAGTTCTGCATAACTGCCATATGCTTTAGGAATAGCGTAGCGTTTGGCGAAAGCTTCTGCTTTTTCTAATGTTCTTGAGGCAACTGCTGCCAATTCGCTCGTTTCTTGTTCAAAGCTGTTGGCAAATTCATGGGCGATCGAACCTAGACCGACGATGCCCCATTGATACTTTTTCATACTTCAAAACTCCTTCTCGTGTTATATTTAATAGAGAGTCTCATCATTTAGCGCTCTGTGTTTCCTGACTTGATTATAGCAAATATCTCTTTGTTTTTTCAGTCAAAACACTTTAGTAAGAAAGAATAAAGAAGTAGTGATTTTTTTAGGAAGTTTAAGTAAAATAAATTAGAGGAGGAGATTATCGTGCATCAAGTATACGTTGATCTTATTATTAGTGTATTACTCGAACAATTTGAGACAGAAAAGAATTTTTTAGATGATTATTTACTGATTAGCGAGGAGCAGTGGCAAGGTTGGAAAACTGGAGAAAAGAATCTTCCTTCTGAAGCTATGCAAAAGATCAAAAATCTCTTTACAGATTATGAATGGATGCTGACACAAAAGATTTTACGTCAGACGATCATTTTCCCTGAAAAAAGGACGACCGCTGTAGCAGAATATAAACAAATCAAAACGAGGATCGCTCAAAAATGGTTAGGAGCAGGGATCGCTAAAGTAGAATTGATCCCATTGAAAAATGATCAATATCTCAGTCGGTTTCTTGACTTGAAAGTAAGTATTAACTATGATGAATGGGGTTATGATGACATCTTGAATTTCCGTCTGCCTGCTGATATCCAAAAGCAAATCGAAGGAGAAAAGGTGGAACTCCTGGATTGGGTAAACGAAAATTTAGAAGAAACTTATGTTCATGAAAAGGAAGAACCAAAAGAAGAATGAAAGGATTTTTTAATTGAATAAAGTATTAGGATTTGCAGCGGTCGTGATCATGATCGGGGCTATGGGGTATGTCATAGTCAGTGAGCAACATACATCAACTGCCGTAGAAGCTGAAAAACAAACAACGGAGAAAGTTCAGACCACAACTTCATCCAGTAATGAAAAGAAGATAAGTACTTCAACTAAGAAAACAAAAAATAATCTACCAGATGTTAAGGCTGAGGATTGGGAGTTGATTCTTGTCGGACCCGATCATAAGCTCGATCAAGAAATTGATGAAGCAACACAATTGACTGCTTTAGACAATGGGTATATGATCGATAAACGCATCAAAGCAAATTACGAGGAACTTGAGAAAGCAGCTGAAGCAGCGGGGTTTCCGTTAGTGATGGTCTCTGCTTATCGTTCAGTTTCTTCTCAACAAGCTGTCTTTTCCCAAAATGTACAGCAAGTGATGAGTAGTAAAGGTGTTTCTGAAGATGAAGCAACAAAAATCACAAAGCAGACGATCACAGTTCCTGGGTATAGTGAACATCATACGGGCCTGGCTGTCGATGTAGTAGATCACAATTGGTACAACAATTATACTTCTCAACTGCTAGACGCAAGTTATGGCGACCAGCCAGGTGCGAAATGGATCGCTGAGAATGCGCCGAAGTTTGGGTTCATCGTTCGATATCCAAAAGATCGTCAGGATATAACGAAAATCACTTATGAGCCATGGCATTTGCGTTATGTAGGAAAAGAAAGTGCGGAATATATCACGAAGCATGATCTGACGTTGGAAGAGTACTTGGATCAATTGAAAGAAAAATAGGAGTATCCGATGGCCAAAAAAAAATGGAAAAAGCAAAAGCGTAAAAATGTCCGTATTATTGCTGTTGTTTTGGGTGGCATATTGATTATGATGGCTTTTGTTCTTTCTTTACGAAGTTTGTCCACACCGTTTTCAGATCAACCACAAGAAACTGAAGCAAAAAGCCATCAACAGTTTATTGATCAGCTTGCTCCGCATGCGAAAGAATTACAAAACGGTTATGGAATCTTGCCTAGCATTATTTTAGGACAAGCGATCCTTGAATCGAATTGGGGAAAAAGCACCTTAGCTAGCGAATATCACAACCTTTTTGGGATCAAAGCATACGGGGATCAAAAAAAAGTAAATCTGGAAACCAAAGAATATGTGAATGAAGAATGGATCACGATCCAAGGCGATTTTCGCGTATATGATTCTTGGGAGGAATCGATGGATGATCACACACAACTTTTTGTGAATGGCGTGGACTGGAACCCCGCATTATATGAAAAAGTAATTACAGCAACGAATTATCGTGAAGCCGCACAAGCACTGCAAGATGCAGGGTATGCGACGGACCCGAACTATGCACAAAAGATCATTCAAGTCATTGAGACATATCATCTGGATCAGTACGATCAATAACAGAGAAAAGGAAGTGGCACTATGGCGGAACAATTTATTCCGGAGATCATGACAGAATTACGTAAAGATATCGTAAAAGTACCCGAAGTAATCATGGAAGCAAGTGGAATCAAGATTTTTGGGAAATTGATCCGCTCAATCATCTTTACCACAGATATAGCAATTGTCAGAAATACAAATGCAAATGCGGTCATTGCCGTCTATCCATTCACGCCACATCCAGCAATTACTAAAAGTATTATTGAAGCAGCAGATATCCCAGTATTCTCTGGTGTGGGCGGTGGTCTTACTCAAGGTGCGCGGTCTTCTTATATGAGTCTGTTTGCTGAAGCGCAAGGTTCCCTCGGGGTAGTACTTAATGGTCCAACGCCATTAGAAACGGTCCAAGAAGTATGCCAAGTGGTGGATATTCCTGTAATCAGTACGGTCACATCGAAATATACAGAAATCGATGAGAAGCTTGAAGCAGGAATCACGATCATTAACATTAGTGCAGGAAAAGAAACTGCTGAAACAGTCAAATATTTTCGAGAAAGATACCCAAAGCTGCCTATTATAGCTACAGGAGGGCCTACTGAAGAAAGTATCAGAGAAACGATAGAAGCAGGCGCCAACGCAATTACGTACACTCCGCCAAGTAATGGTGAGCTATTCAGTCGGAAAATGGAAAAATATCGAAAAATCGAAAAAAATGATCAATCTTGACATTCCTAAATAAAGTTGGAAACAAAAAAGAGTGGGATAAACAGTCTTTATTGCTTCTGACTTTATTTTTTTAGTTTGATCTTTAAGAAAACCTGAACAAAATCGATATTCAAAATTAGAAATATTAGATTTTAGAAAAAAACGATGAAACTTGGTTGTCAGTTTCAGAAACAAATGTTAGAGTATTTTCAATATTTGAAACATAACAGTCGTTCAAGTACTTGGATGACTACGAAAAAAACTATTTTGATTTATCCGCCTATTTTTGGCATTTTTCCTAATAAAAGTCAGAAAAACGATTGTTTGATCATGTAAGAGCTAGCGTATGCTTCGTTCTAGTAGTTGGTTATAATTGTTTTTCTGATCATCCTCTACTTATATATCGTCATGATAAGGTTGACAGTATCTAGCCAGTACCGTAAATACTGGACTATAAGTAAAAGAGTGTTTTGTACACCCTTTTTTACTTGTCGTTAAGTAAAAGGGTGTTTTTTATTCACGCTGAACCGAGCGGAAAATAGGAATAATTGGACTTTTCTGTGAAAAGTGGTTATTTTTGTATTAATAAATGAAAAAGGAGCAAATAAAGTGAAAGAATTAGTTGAACGTATTCAAAAAGATGGACATGTTTTGGGTGAAGGAGTGTTAAAAGTTGATAGCTTTGTCACACACCAAGTCGATCCAGTATTGATGGAACAAATGGGACAGTGTTTTGCAGAAGTATTCAAAGAAAAAGGAATCACAAAAGTAGTAACGATCGAAGCTTCTGGTATCGCCCCAGCTTTATTTGCGGCAAAAGAGTTGAATGTACCGATGATCTTCGCCAGAAAAGCGAAAAGCTTAACAATGGATGAAGAATTACTGACAGCATCTGTTTATTCATTTACGAAACAAGTAACCAGTACAATCTCTATTTCTCGTAAGTTTTTGTCTGCAGAGGATAAAGTATTGATCATTGATGACTTTTTGGCGAATGGACAAGCGGCGAAAGGGTTGATCGAATTATGTCGTCAGGCTGGAGCAGAAGTCGAAGGTATTGGCATCGTCATCGAAAAATCTTTCCAAGATGGTCGTCAATTATTGGAAGAGATAGGATTAAGAGTTGTTTCACTTGCGCGGATTGCTTCTTTATCCAATGGGCAAGTCGAATTTCTTGAGGAGGACGCATAATCGTGGAAAAAGAAACACAAAATGGCAAAGCCGCTGTCCTAGGCTTACAACATTTACTGGCGATGTATGCAGGTGCTGTAGCTGTTCCATTGTTGATCGGTACAGGCTTAGGGTTTAATCAAGAACAAATGACTTATCTTATTTCCATCGATATCTTTATGTGTGGATTAGCCACACTGCTACAATTGACTGTCAACCGCTTTTTCGGTATTGGCTTGCCGGTCGTGCTAGGATGTGCGATCCAAGCAGTGGCACCCTTGATTTTGATTGGTAGTAGTAAAGGTGTTGGTGCCATCTATGGTTCAATCATCGCTTCGGGGATCTTCGTTGTTTTGATTGCCGGTTTCTTTTCTAAAATCAAAAAATTATTTCCGCCGATCGTTACTGGAACAGTTATCACTGTTATTGGGCTAACATTGATTCCTGTTGCTATTGAAAAAATGGGTGGTGGGGATTCAGCTGCCTCAAACTTTGGCGATAAAACGAATTTGTTATTAGCGTTTGTGACCATCTTATTGATCGTGGGGGTTCAAATGTTAGGAAAAGGCTTCATTCGTTCGATTGCTGTCCTGATCGGGTTAGTTGGTGGCAGTCTTTTGGCAGCGTTCATGGGATTGATCGATCTGAGTGCGATCGGTCAAGCACCATTATTCCATTTTCCGCAACCTTTTTACTTTGGTAAACCAACCTTCGATGTTTGGTCGATCCTATTGATGATCATCATTTCGATGGTCAGTATGGTTGAATCAACAGGTGTTTATTTTGCATTAGGGGATATTACAGGCAAAAAAGTCGGAGAAGAAGAATTGAAAAAAGGATATCGTGCAGAAGGTCTAGCTGTGATTTTGGGTGGGATCTTTAATACATTTCCTTATACTGGTTTTTCTCAAAATGTTGGTTTAGTTCAACTTTCAGGTATAAAAACGAGAAAACCGATTTATTTTTCTGCCTTTTTCTTGATCATTTTGGGTCTGTTTCCTAAAATCGGTGCATTGGCACAGATCATCCCTGAACCAGTATTGGGCGGCGGTATGCTTGTCATGTTCGGTATGGTTGCTGTCCAAGGAATCCGTATGTTATTAGAAGTTGATTTTACAAATGATAAAAATCTTTTGATTGCCGCGGTTTCGATTGGTTTTGGCCTAGGTTTCAATATCATGCCGAACTTATTCAGTCAGTTGCCTGAAACAGTACAAATGTTTACAGGAAACGGTATCGTCATGAGTAGTGTGACTGCAATTATTTTAAACTTGATCTTTAATGGGTTCAAAAAAGATGAAGAAATACTGGAAGAAGCGATAACAAGAAAAAATAAATAGAAAAGATCAAATATAGAGGAATATGTAAAAATGTTCCTCTATATTTTTACTTTAGATAAAAAACGAACATTTTTGCAAAACATTTAGATAATATTCGAAAATTCTTTGACAACAAAAAAACTCATTGCTAAAATATGGATGTAAAAGAGAGAGGAGAAAGACATGAGTGCAACGGTTTCTGTGATTATGGGAAGTACCTCCGATTGGGAGACGATGAAAAATGCTTGTGACATTTTGGATGAATTCGAGATTCCTTACGAAAAAAAGGTGGTGTCTGCACATCGGACACCTGATTTGATGTTTCAATATGCGAAAGAAGCACGTGCGAGAGGAATCAAAGTGATTATTGCGGGTGCAGGTGGTGCTGCTCATCTACCAGGGATGGTGGCTTCTCAAACGACACTACCAGTTATTGGTGTGCCGGTACAAACACGAACATTGAATGGATTGGATTCGCTACTATCGATTGTTCAGATGCCTGGAGGAGTGCCGGTTGCAACGACGGCAATCGGAAAAGCAGGGGCAATTAACGCTGGACTACTTGCGATAGAACTGCTTTCAATGTATGATTTAAAGTTGGAGGCTAAATTAGCGCAACGACGCTCAATGTTAGCAGAAACTGTTATAGAAAGTAGTGATCAACTTGGTTAAACCTTTGTTGCCTGGATCAACGATCGGGATCGTCGGTGGCGGTCAGCTTGGCCGCATGATGGCGATCAGCGCGAAAGAAATGGGCTTTAAAGTAGGTGTTCTTGATCCTGTAATTGATTGTCCAGCTGCACAAGTGGCAAATTGGACGATTCAAGGAACCTACGATGACACGTTTGCACTAGAAGAACTTGCTAGAAGAACAGATGTTATCACTTATGAATTCGAGAATGTCAGTGTCGAAGCACTTAATGCGATTTTACCAATGTCATTTATCCCCCAAGGAACGGATCTATTGGCTATCACACAGGACCGGCTGTTAGAGAAGTCCTTTTTGGAAACAAACAACATCGTCATCGCTCCTTATGCGACAATCGTTAGCCCAACGGATATCCAAGATGCAATTGACGGGATCGGGTATCCTTGTGTATTGAAAACAACGCGAGGAGGATACGATGGAAAAGGACAATATGTATTGAGAAGTCGTACAGATCTTGCTCCAGCGATGGATCTGTTAAGAGAAGGGACTTGCGTATTGGAAGCATGGATTCCTTTTGAAAAAGAAATCTCGATCATGGTAGCAGGGAATGGTCAAGGAGAATATAGTACATTTCCAGTAGTTGAAAATATCCATCGTAACAATATTTTACACGAAACGATTGCACCAGCTCATGTTTCTAGTGAAGTAATCGAAGAAGCAGAGCGGATCGCTCGAGTAATTGCCGAAGCGGTGAGCTTGTCGGGCGTTCTAGGTGTCGAGTTGTTTTTGACGAAATCAGGTGGATTATACGTGAATGAACTAGCACCACGTCCGCACAATTCAGGACATTACTCCATCGAAGCTTGCTCGATGAGTCAGTTTGATGCCCATATCCGTGGAATTTGTGGTTGGCCGTTGAGTGACAAAGTTCGTTTGCTCAGCGATGCAGTCATGGTAAACGTATTAGGAGAACAACTGCTTGAAAGTTATCATCTCATCGATAAAAAAACTGACTGGCAATTTCATTTTTATGGGAAATCACAAGCGAAAAAAGGACGTAAAATGGGACATATCACCATTTTGACTGAAGATATCCAACAAACATTGGATGAAATAAAGAAAACCAATATTTGGGATTAAAGGAGAATAATTGATGCTAGAACGGTATACACGACCTGAAATGGGCAATATCTGGACAGAACAAAATAAATATCAAGCATGGCTTGAAGTGGAGATATTAGCTGATGAAGCTTGGGCCGAATTAGGAGAAATCCCTAAAGAAGATGTACAAAAAATCAGAGAACATGCTTCATTCGATATTGACCGGATTTTAGAAATCGAAAAATCGACACGTCATGATGTTGTGGCCTTCACACGTGCAGTTTCGGAAACGTTAGGTGAAGAGAGCAAATGGGTCCATTACGGATTGACAAGTACAGATGTTGTCGATACAGCTTATGGCTATCAGATCAAACAAGCAAATGATATTTTAAGAGAAGATTTGAAACGTTTTACAGCAATTATTGGCGAGAAGGCAAAAGAACATAAGTTGACAGTCATGATGGGGAGAACGCATGGGGTACATGCTGAACCAACGACTTTTGGTTTGAAATTGGCTACTTGGTATTCTGAAATGAAGAGAAATATCGAACGTTTTGAACATGCTGCCAAAGGAGTGGAAGCTGGCAAAATCTCTGGTGCAGTGGGTACGTTTGCCAACATCCCGCCTTTTATCGAAGAATACGTTTGTGACAAGTTGGGTATTCGCCCACAAGAAGTGTCTACACAGGTTTTACCACGGGATCTACATGCAGAATATTTTGCAACAATGTCCTTGATCGCAACGAGTATCGAGCGTTTTGCGACGGAGATACGAGGATTGCAAAAATCTGAGACACGAGAAGTAGAGGAGTTTTTCGCTAAAGGTCAAAAGGGATCCTCTGCAATGCCTCATAAGCGAAACCCGATTGGATCAGAGAATATGGCTGGGTTGGCGAGAGTGATTCGCGGTCATATGGTCACGGCGTACGAAAATGTGTCATTGTGGCATGAAAGAGATATCTCACATTCTTCAGCAGAACGCATCATTTTACCTGATACGACGATCTTATTGGATTATATGTTGAATCGTTTTGGGAATATTGTTAAAAATCTAACGGTTTTCCCTGAAAATATGAAACGAAATATGTCTGCTACATTTGGCTTGATCTATAGCCAACGTGTCATGCTTAAATTGATCGACAAGGGTATGACAAGGGAAGAAGCTTATGACTTGGTGCAACCAAAAACAGCATATGCTTGGGACAACCAGGTACAATTCCGTCCGTTATTAGAAGAAGATCCAGCCATTACTTCGGTTTTATCGAAAGAAGATATCGATGACGCGTTTGATTATCGTCATCATTTGAAAAATGTGGATGTGATTTTTAAACGGGTAGGATTAGAATAAACAACGAACAGTTGAATATGAAAAAAGTTACTGCAGTGCAACGATCACTAGAACCGTTGCAAACCTATCAGAATAACCAAAAAAAGGTACGACAAAGGGATTGTCGTACCTTTTTTTGGTATCTATGACTGCAAGGTTCAAAAACTACGCGTAAACAGCGTGATCTCCATAAGCAAAATGTTGTGTATGAAGTAGCTGTAATAATTCTTCAATAAAAGTATAAGTGAATTCTTGTTGATCGTAGGTTACTTGAATTCGATAATGGTTTTTAAAAAGTCTTTGTTCATGAATTTGGCAGATGACCAAATGATGCTTCGTGTTTGTTTGGAACTGAAACGTTCTTTTCCGGCATTCCGTTCGTCGTTTAGCCGCACGGCGGATTTTACGGAAGGTATAAAAGCTCGTATCTTTGTTACATAAATAGACATCTTTGATTGAGAGCAAGTCATTATACAGACGGGCTTTCTCTTCTGATGATAATTCAGATAAAAAACGTTTGGCATAGGTTGACTCTTCCATTCAATTACCTCCTTGAACAAAGTATCCAAGTTTATTTAATTCTACTATAGCACCATTTTTTATCTGTGTAAACGCTTGTCAAGATTTTTCATCAGATTTAAAAGATAAAAACACGAACATTAGACAATTTTAATGGTTAAAATGTACATTTTTTTGTTGATTGATCTGACAAGCCTTGTTAAAATCAAAAGTGAAAACACGAACAAAAAGAAGCGGTTTGCTGATGAATGTAAAGTAACTAAGGAGATGGAACTGTGGATAAAAGAGATTTGCTCTATGAAGGAAAAGCCAAGAAAATGTATCGTACTAGTGATGAAGAAGTGATTTGGATCGAGTATCTCAATCAAGCCACTGCGCTTAACGGTGCAATGAAAGATGAGATCGTTGGTAAAGCAGAACTGAACAATCAAATCACAAGTAAGATATTCAATTATCTAAACGAGCAAGGTATTGAGAATCATTTTATTAAACAACTATCAAAACACGAACAATTAGTAAAAAAATTAAATATCATTCCTTTAGAAGTAGTCGTGCGTAATGTCGCTGCAGGGAGCTTTTCTAAACGTTTGGCGATACCAGAAGGACAAAAGTTACCTCAGTCCATTGTTGAATTTTATTACAAAAATGATCAACTAGATGATCCGTTTATCAATGATGAACATGTTTTGTTTTTGAAGGTAGCAACGATGACGGAAATTGCTGAATTAAAGGAACAAGCAAAACGAGTGAATGATGCTTTGGTACCATTGTTCAAACAGATCGGCTTACAATTGATCGACTTTAAATTGGAATTTGGCAAAACCAGTGATGGAACTATTCTTCTAGGAGATGAGATTTCTCCTGACACGTGTCGCCTTTGGGATCTAGAAACGGAAGCCCACATGGACAAAGATGTTTACCGCCGAAAAATCGGTGAGATCGTCCCTGTATATCAAGAAGTATTGAATCGCTTAGAAAAAATCAACCAATAAAAAAATAATGGGTAAAAGGAGAAAAGCACATGTATTTTGTAAAAGTCTATCTCACCTATAAAGATTCTGTTTTAGATCCTCAAGGAGAAGCGGTCAAGAATGCCGTTCATCGTTTAGGGTATGACACTGTAGAAGAGATTCGAATCGGCAAATACTTCGAGATCCAAGTCTCAGCAGAGAAACAGGCAGTTGAAGAAACGATCGAAGCAATCTGTGACAAATTGTTGGCGAATGTCAATATGGAAACGTATCGTTATGAAATCGAACAATTGGAGGAAATCTAATATGAGATTTGCTGTGGTCGTCTTTCCTGGATCGAATTGTGATGCAGATATGTTATGGGCAATACGTGAAATCATGGGTGTCGAAGCCGATTACGTTCGTTATGATGAAACTTCATTAGCTGGTTTTGATGGTGTTTTACTTCCTGGTGGATTCTCCTATGGTGATTACTTGCGTTGTGGAGCGATTGCTCGTTTTTCATCGATCATGGAAGAAGTGATTCGTTTTGCAAATGAAGGAAAACCAGTTTTTGGCACCTGTAACGGGTTCCAAATATTGACGGAAGCAGGCCTACTTCCAGGTGTCTTGAGAAGAAATGATTCTTTACGCTTTATCTGTAAGTCAGTGCCGTTAAAAGTGAATAACCAGACACCTTTCACTTCGGAATATGGGGCCGATGAAGTCATTCAGTTACCTGTAGCACATGGGGAAGGAAATTATTTTTGTGATGAAGAGACCTTACAGGAATTGAAAGAAAACAATCAGATTGCCTTTACTTATGCTACTGAAAATATTAATGGCAGTGTAGCACATATTGCAGGGATCACGAATAAAAAGGGAAATGTACTAGGGATGATGCCTCATCCAGAAAGAGCGATGGAAGAATTGTTGGGCTCAGAAGATGGAAAACGATTTTTTGCTTCAATGATCAAGAACTTTGGAAAGGTGACTGTTTGAAATGAAAACATTAAGTGAACCAAGTGCTTTAGAAATCAAAGAGAAAAAAATCTATTCACAGTGGGGATTAACTGATGAAGAATATCGCATGATCGAAGAAGATATTCTAGGAAGAATGCCTAACTATACAGAAACAGGTTTGTTCTCTGTGATGTGGAGCGAACATTGTTCTTATAAAAACTCGAAACCCATCTTACGTAAATTTCCAACAAGCGGTCCGCAAGTCTTACAAGGTCCTGGTGAAGGGGCTGGGATCGTTGATATCGGTGATGGTCAAGCAGTTGTTTTTAAAGCGGAAAGCCATAACCATCCTTCAGCAGTTGAACCTTATGAAGGTGCAGCTACAGGAGTTGGAGGAATCATCAGAGATATTTTCAGTATGGGCGCACGACCAATCGCCATTCTAGATTCATTGCGTTTTGGTGAGCTAGATAATTCTCGTACGAAATATTTATTAGATGAAGTTGTATCTGGTATCAGCGGTTATGGAAATTGTATCGGTATCCCAACTGTTGGTGGTGAGATTGCTTTTGATCCATGTTATGAAGGGAATCCATTAGTTAATGCAATGTGTGTAGGCTTAATCGATCATCAAAATATTCAAAAGGGACAAGCTTCAGGAGTCGGGAATTCAATCATGTATGTTGGTGCAAAAACCGGTCGCGATGGTATCCACGGTGCGACATTTGCTTCTGAAGAATTCAGCCAAGAAGAAGAGCAACAACGCTCAGCTGTGCAGGTAGGCGATCCATTTATGGAAAAACTTTTACTAGAGGCTTGTTTAGAACTTGTTTTAGATCATGCTGATATTCTAGTGGGGATCCAGGATATGGGGGCTGCTGGCTTGGTCTCTTCAAGTTCTGAGATGGCGTCTAAAGCTGGTTCGGGTTTGGTACTGAGTTTAGACGATGTCCCACAACGAGAAAGTCATATGACACCTTATGAAATGATGCTTTCTGAATCACAGGAACGGATGTTGATTTGTGTTAAAAAAGGCGCAGAAGCACAAGTGAAAGAGTTATTCAAAAAATATGATCTAGATGCTGTGACGATCGGTAAAGTGACAGATGATGGACTTTATCGTCTATACCATCATGGGAAAGAAGTAGCAAATTTACCAGTGGATGCGTTAGCAGAAGACGCACCAGTCTATGAAAAGGAAGCAAAAGAACCTGCCCGGATCAAAGAATTCAAAGAATTAGGTCAATATCAGCCAGTGCTCACTGATCCTAACGAAGTATTACTTGATCTATTACGTCAGCCAACGATTGCTTCGAAACATTCGATTTATGAAACGTATGATTCACAAGTACAAACGAATACAGTGGTCAGACCGGGAAGTGATGCGGCAGTTTTACGGATTCGTGGGACAGAAAAGGCATTAGCAATGACTACTGACTGTAATGCTCGCTATATCTATCTGAATCCTGAAATCGGTGGGCAGATCGCTGTAGCAGAAGCAGCAAGGAATATCGTTGCAAGCGGTGGACAACCACTAGCAATTACAGATTGTTTGAATTATGGCTCTCCAGATAAACCAGAAGTATTCTGGGAATTAAAAACATCTGCTGAAGGTATCTCTGAAGCGTGCAAAGTGTTAGGGACGCCCGTTATTTCTGGGAATGTTTCTCTCTATAACGAAACAGATGGTCAAGCAATCTATCCAACACCGATGATCGGAATGGTCGGTTTGATTGAAAAACAACAGAATATCACGACACAAGAATTCAAAGAAGCAGGGGATCTTATCTATCTGCTTGGTGAAACTTACGAGGACTTCAATGGCAGTGAACTCCAAAAATTACAATTAGGAAAAATCCAAGGAGATATCGAACACTTTGATTTGACGATTGAAAAAGAGAACCAACAAATAGTGTTAGCAGCGATTAAGGCTGGAGTAGTCGCAAGTGCGCATGATTGCGCAGAAGGCGGGGTGGCTGTTGCCTTGGCAGAAGCAGCTTTTCCTAAAGAATTCGGCTTAGACGTACGGACGACAATGACAACAGCGAAGCTGTTCTCTGAAACACAGTCAAGATTCGTTTTGACGACTTCGCCAGAGAATAAAGCAGCTTTTGAAACAATCGTAGGCGAAAAAGCGACATTGATCGGGCAGGTAACCACGGAAAAAAGAATCACCATCCAAGCTTCTGATGGGAAAATCGATGTGGCTACTCAAGTTGCCTATAGAAACTGGAAGGAAGCGATCGAATGCCTTATGAAGTAAAGAGTTTAAATGAAGAGTGCGGGGTATTTGGCGTATGGGGGCATTCAGACGCTGCGAGTATCACTTATTTTGGTCTTCATAGTTTGCAACATCGTGGGCAAGAAGGAGCCGGGATCGTATCGAATAATCAAGGGAAACTGTTAGGTCATCGAGATCTCGGATTGCTTTCGGAAGTGTTCAAAGATCAAAGAAAATTAAAGGCATTATCGGGTGAGGCTGCGATCGGTCATGTCCGTTACGCAACGGCGGGAAATGGAAGTGTCGATAATATCCAGCCTTTCCTATTTAAATTTTATGATCAGTCAGTTGGTCTAGCGCACAATGGTAACTTAACGAATGCGCGCTCACTACGAACAGAATTAGAAAAAGATGGAGCGATTTTTCATTCTAATTCTGATACAGAAATCCTGATGCATTTGATACGCCGAAGTGGTGAGCAGACCTTTCTTGGCAAACTAAAATATGCGTTGAATGAGGTGAAAGGTGGGTTTGCTTATCTTTTACTGACAGAAGACGCCATGATTGCGGCTCTTGATCCTAACGGGTTTCGTCCGCTTGCGATTGGACAAATGAAAAATGGTGCGTATGTGATTGCTTCGGAAACTTGTGCTCTGGAGGTAGTAGGTGCCAAGTTTGTGCGTGACGTTCGTCCAGGAGAAATCGTGATCATCGATGATTCAGGTTATCGTGTCGAAACGTATACAAAAGATACGCAACTAGCCATCTGCTCAATGGAATATATCTATTTTGCGCGCCCTGATTCCAATATTGCAGGAATCAATGTCCATACAGCACGTAAGAACATGGGACGGAATTTAGCAAAAGAAGCGTTAGTCAATGCTGACATGGTAGTTGGTGTTCCTAATTCATCTTTATCTGCTGCTAGCGGCTATGCTGAAGCAAGTGGTATCCCTTATGAAATTGGTTTAGTTAAAAATCAATATATTGCACGCACCTTCATCCAACCAACCCCTGAACTGAGAGAACAAGGAGTCCGGATGAAACTCTCAGCAGTTCGCGGTGTAGTCGAAGGAAAAAGGATCGTGATGGTCGATGATTCGATCGTTCGAGGAACGACGAGTCGGCGGATCGTTCGTTTGCTGAAAGAAGCGGGAGCGAAAGAAGTCCATGTGCGGATTGCTTCACCACCATTGAAATATCCTTGTTTCTATGGCATCGATATCCAAACTAGAAAAGAGCTGATTGCAGCGAATCATAGTGTAGAAGAAATCAGACAATGTATTGAAGCTGACTCACTTGAATTTTTAAGTGAAGAAGGATTAATCCAAGCAATCGGTCTAGCGGAGGATGCTCCATATTCTGGTTTGTGTATGGCTTATTTCAATGGAGATTATCCTACTCCACTCTACGATTACGAAGAAAAGTATCAGGAATCATTAAAAGAAAAAGTATCGTTTTTTTGATTATTAAGGAGGGCACGAACGAGATGAGAAATGCTTATGCGAATGCGGGTGTGAATGTCGAAGCAGGTTATGAAGTAGTCGAAAGGATCAAAAAGCATGTCAAAAGGACAGAACGACTTGGTGTAATGGGGGCTCTTGGCGGTTTTGGCGGGTGTTTCGAGCTTGGCTCATTCAGCCATTTGAAGGAACCGGTCCTAGTTTCTGGTACAGACGGTGTGGGAACGAAATTACTCTTAGCGATCGAATCTGGGATACACGATACGATCGGAATTGATTGTGTAGCGATGTGTGTGAATGATATTCTTGCGCAAGGTGCTGAACCACTCTATTTTCTGGATTATTTGGCAACAGGAAAGAATTCTCCGGAAAAGTTAGAAAAAGTCGTAGCGGGAGTAGCTACTGGCTGTGTTGAGGCCAATATGGCTCTGATCGGCGGCGAAACAGCGGAAATGCCGGGGATGTACACGGAAGACGAGTATGATCTTGCTGGTTTTGCGGTAGGTATCGCTGAAAAAGCGCAATTGATCACAGGAAAAGCAATCAAAGATGGGGATGTCCTTCTTGGCTTGCCCTCTAGTGGTATTCATTCTAATGGCTATTCATTGGTGCGCAAAATTTTCTTTGAGAAACACGCTTTTGCATTATCTGATACGATCAGCGGATTATCAGAACCGCTGATCGCAGAATTGCTAAAACCTACAAAAATCTATGTTTCTTCACTATTACCGATCATGAAAGAGCAAAAAATCAAGGGCGCAGCTCATATCACTGGTGGCGGTTTTGTTGAAAACATCCCTCGAATGCTGCCTGAAGGAACAGCGGCTCACATCCAACTAGGTTCTTGGCCGACATTACCAATCTTCGATTGTTTGGAAAAATACGGGGAAATACCAACGAAAGAAATGTATGAAATCTTTAATATGGGCATCGGGATGGTATTAGCAGTAGAAGCTACCGAAGCTGATGAGATCATGGAGAAAATACAAAAACAAGGGGAAGCTGTTTATCGTATTGGAGAAGTCGTGCCGTTAGAAACAGAAAAAGTGGAATTTGCTGAGGCAACAAGATGAGGATCGCAGTATTTGCTTCGGGAAATGGCAGTAATTTTCAAGCGTTGGTCGAATATTTCCGTGAAAAAGGGTTAACAGATCAATTTGTGTGGCTTTTTTGTGATCAACCGAATGCATACGTTTTAGAACGTGCGAGTAAACTGGATATTTCGACAAGTGTGTTTTCTCCAAAAGAATTTCAGACGAAAAAAGCATACGAAGAAAAAATATTGGAATGTTTGTTGGACAAAGAAGTAGATTTGATTGTTCTAGCAGGATATATGCGGATCATCGGTTCTACTTTACTAGACCAATATGAATCACGGATCATCAATATCCACCCTTCTTTATTACCTGATTTTCCAGGATTACATGGTATTCGTGATGCGTTTGAAGGAGGAGTAAAGAAAACAGGAGTGACGATCCATTACATTGATAAAGGTATTGATACTGGTCCGATCATTTGTCAAGAAAGTGTAGAAATCAAAAAAGAGGATACACTGGAAGAGTTAGAAAGACGGATTCATCAAGTAGAGCATCGAATCTACCCAAAAGTGATTGAACAAGTTGTAAAAGAAATGAAGACGATGGAGGCTCATATAAAATGACAAGAGCATTAATAAGTGTGTCAGATAAAAAAGGCGTTATTGCGTTTGCTGAAGGGCTGATAGAAAATGGCATTGAGATCATCTCTACTGGTGGGACGAAGAAAGTGCTTGATGAAGCAGGTATCCCCACGATTTCAATTGAAGAAGTAACGGATTTTCCTGAGATGATGGATGGTCGTGTCAAAACCCTTCATCCAAAGATCCATGGGGGATTGTTGGGCCGTCGAGATCTAGCTAGTCATATGGAGGCCATGGCAGCTTCGCGGATCACGCCAATTGATTTTGTCTGTGTCAATTTATATCCATTTAAAGAAACGATCATGAAATCCGGTGTAACTGAAGAAGAAGCAATTGAAAATATCGATATTGGTGGACCAAGTATGTTGCGTAGCGCAGCTAAAAACCATCAGTTTGTGACAGCAGTCGTTGATCCTGCAGACTATCCTGTGGTTCTTTCGGAATTGAAGGAACAGGGGGGGACGTCGCTTGCAACGAGAAAAAAATTAGCTGCAAAGGTATTTCGCCATACTGCTGCATATGATGCTTTGATCGCACAGTATCTAACCAGTCAAGTAGCTGAACGCGAACCAGAAAAATTGACGCTTACCTTTGATCGAAAACAAGATCTTCGCTATGGAGAAAACAGTCATCAAAAGGCAGCGTTTTATGAAACGGCATTGCCGGAAAGTTATTCGATTGCCCAAGCACAACAACTTCATGGAAAAGAATTGTCCTTCAATAATATTCGTGATGCGGATGCGGCGCTACGGATCATGCGAGAGTATCAAGAACCGACTGTTGTTGCGTTGAAACATATGAACCCTTGTGGGATTGGTTCTGCTTCAACGATTTTTGCTGCTTGGAATGCTGCTTATGAAGCAGACCCCGTATCGATTTTTGGCGGAATCATCGTTCTCAACCGAGAAGTAGATCTGCCTACAGCTGAAGCGATGCATAAGCTTTTTCTAGAAATCATTATTGCACCATCGTTTACACCAGAGAGTTTAGAAGTATTGAAGAAGAAGAAAAATATTCGATTGCTGACTGTTGATTTTACCTTGAAAGAGTCCAGGTATACGAAAGAAACGGTTTCTGTTTTAGGTGGATTATTAGTCCAAGACGAAGATGTTGCGATGGAAGAGAAACAAGATTGGCAAGTAGTGACTGATCGAAAACCGACTGAAGAGGAACTAGCTGCTATGGCTTTTGCATGGCGAGCAGTGAAACATGTGAAGTCAAATGCGATTGTTTTGGCAAATGAACATCAAACAGTAGGAATCGGTGCGGGACAAATGAATCGTGTGGGTTCTGTTAAGATCGCTATTGAACAAGCAGGAGCTAAGACCAAGGATGCAGTATTAGCAAGTGATGCTTATTTCCCGATGGATGATTCTGTCGAATATGCCGCAAAACATGGAATCAAAGCGATCATCCAGCCAGGGGGAAGTATCAAAGACCAAGCATCCATTAATATGGCAAATAAATATGGTGTGGCAATGGTATTTACTGGTGTACGTCATTTCAGACACTAATACAAAGGAGTAGCAGATGAATATATTGATCATAGGTGCTGGTGGCAGAGAGCATGCGATAGGAAAGAAAATAAAACAGAGTCCGAAAGTTAACAAGGTCTATTGTGCACCTGGTAATCCAGGTATGACCATTGATGGCATCGAACAAGTAGATATCCATGAACTGGATCATCAAAAGTTGATTGAATTTGCCGAAAAAAATCAGATTACTTGGACGTTCGTTGGTCCAGAACAGCCATTGTTGAATGGGATCGTCGATGACTTCCAAGATGCTGGGCTAAAAATTTTTGGCCCAACTCAATCTGCGGCGATAATCGAAGGGTCGAAAAGTTTTGCAAAAGAGTTGATGGAAAAATTTGGCATTCCCACAGCTGAATCAGAGAACTTTACGACTTTTGCAGCTGCAAAAAAATATATCGAAGAACAAGGGGCACCTATCGTGATTAAAGCGGATGGATTAGCTGCTGGTAAAGGTGTCGTAGTTGCTTTGACAGTGGAAGAAGCAGTTCAGGCTGCGAAAGAAATGTTAGAAGATCATCGCTTTGGAGACAGCGGAAAATTGATCGTTGTTGAAGAATTTTTATCGGGAGAGGAATTTTCTTTACTGGCATTCGTCAATGGGAATGAAATATATCCGATGCCGATCTCACAAGACCACAAACGAGCATACGACGAGGATCGAGGTCCAAACACAGGCGGAATGGGGGCATATTCGCCAGTGCCACAAATCGCCGACGAGTTAGTGGAAGAAGCGATTCAAAAAATCCTTCAACCAGCCGTTGATGGCATGGTAGAACTGGGACGTCCGTTCGTTGGTATTTTGTATGCAGGGTTGATCGCAACATCAACGGGACCCAAAGTGATTGAATTCAATGCAAGATTCGGAGATCCTGAAACGCAAGTCGTTTTATCCCGTTTGAAAAGTGACTTTGTCCAAGTGATTGATGAATTGCTTAAAGGGCAAGCGCCAAGTGAACTTGTATGGGAGAATGAGGGGTATAACGTGGGTGTAGTTGTTGCAGCTGAAGGGTACCCGGGCGACTACTTAAAAGGCATGTCACTCCCTGATTTTTCATCTGAGGATGTGACTGTCTATTATGCAGGTGTAGGGAAAGAAGATGGAAAATTGGTGGGATCAGGTGGGCGAATCTACTTGGTGGAGAGTTCTGGTGAAACCTTGACTGAGGCAAGAACAAACATCTACACAGCGCTTGCGGCAAAAGATACGAATCAGACATTCTATCGGACGGATATTGGAGCAAAAGGGCTACGCGTAAAATCGAAAAGTTGAGAATAGGGCAAGACACCGTATTTTTCTGGTGGATAGAAAAATACGGTGTCTATTTTTAAAGCCTTTTCATTAAAGTTGTGGTAAAATTATCCCGAAAAGAAAGGAAGTTTTGAGATGAAACAGATTCAATTGGGTGCATCAAGTCAGGTGGTTTCCTCTGTTATTCTTGGTTGTATGCGAATAAACGGAGCAAAGGATCCAGTAAAAGTGATTGAAACAGCTTACGATAATGGAATCAATTTTTTTGATCACGCCGATATTTACGGAGGCGGAGAATGTGAATCGATTTTTGCTGATACGTTAGCAAAAACGTCGCTTAAACGAGAAGACCTATTTATCCAGACGAAGTGCGGGATAGTTCCTGGTGTTATGTTCGATTTTTCAAAAAAACATATCATTGAATCGGTGGAAGGAAGCCTTCAACGTTTGAAAATGGACTATGTAGATGCGCTTTTACTCCATCGTCCAGATACTTTAGTCGATCCTAGCGAAGTGGCTGAAGCTTTTGATGAATTAGAAAAATCAGGGAAAGTTCGCCATTTTGGTGTCAGCAATCAAAAACCGATGCAAATCGACTTGCTTAAGAAGTATGTGAAACAGCCATTACTAGCCAATCAATTGCAATTTGGCTTAAAGCATTCTGGAATGATCGATCAAGGAATCCATGTCAATATGACTGATGATGGAAACGTTGACCATGACGGTAGTGTATTAGATTACTCACGCTTGAATGATATGACTATCCAGGCGTGGTCTCCTTACCAATACGGATTTTTTGAAGGAGTATTTATTGGAAATGAAAAATTCCCTGAGTTGAATCAAGCATTGGATAACTTAGCTGAAAAATACGGAACGACTCCGACCGGTTTAGCAGCGACGTGGATCTTGCGTCATCCTGCGAATATGCAAGTAATTGCTGGGACGATGAATCCTGAAAGGATCGAAGAAATTGCGAAAGCGTCAGAAATCCAATTAACGCGCGAAGATTGGTATGAACTTTATCGTGCAGCAGGAAATATTTTGCCTTAGAAATGATGAAGCCGTTAGTCAGTTGAAGTTGATTTGACGGCTCTTTTACATAGGAAGAACACATAAAAAATGAATGAAGAAAGGAAGAAGAATATGCCGACATATATGGATCTGTTAAAGGCGGAGAAAAAAGCATTGAATAAGCTTTTTGTGAGGGAGTTTACCAATGCCAGAAAAGAATCTCAAGAACTTGAGCAATTAAAACAAAAAATCACGAAGCAGATTGATTATGGGAATAGTAAAAATTGACCGAAGATAGAACAAAAATACGTGGACGGTCAGGTCGTTACTTTATTGAATCAATATGAAAAGAAGATAGAGAAACATTTAAAGAGATTACGCAGGATGAATCAAATTGAAAAGGACATTAATTACGCCAAAAAATATTCATATTATCTAGGTAGCCATACATTTAAAAGGTTGAACTATGAACCAGAGTCGGCTAAACGAAAAATGGAGAATGCTGAAGGAATATACTACCCTCCTCAGTTGAAAAAGTATATCGAGCGATTAAATAGCACTTATGAGGACATCCAACTGAATGCCGTTCTATCTACAAACCCAATGAAAAACAAATTATATCCAGGTACATATACAAAAAACAATTCTCTTTGTCGGAAAGTCTTACATACACAGAAAGCTCGATTAAATAAAGAAGTGACCGAACAGGTGAAACTGATTGAAAAAAGTAAAAATGAGTTAGATGGAATTACCGCAACTATTCTCAACAAGTGCGAAGATACTGGACGAACTATCAGTAAAGAAAAAGCATTCGAGTATCAGCAGTTGTGCGTCAAGCACAGCCAACTTTTTGCTACATACATCAATCAATTTGTGGCTCTGGATCAAGTAAGAACTAAGCTTCACCAAACAAGAATAGCGTTGGTACATCATACATCCTTGAATACAGAGAATAAAATAAAGTATATCAATGCTAGTCAAACACTCAAAAAAGTCAACTACACACAAGATTCGTTTACTGGAAATCTTCAATTGGCGCTTAGAAAGTATCAAGCTCCCCAAATCTTTGATTTTTATGATGCTTATACGAATCGGAGCAGTCGAGAGAGGATAGCTGATGCGTTAAGAGAAATGGGTAAGCTCTTAGCGAAAGTCGAGAAAGAAAAAGAAGTTGTCGAGAATACACAACCGCCAAAAATAGAGCAAGGAACTCTTAATCATCCGGTGATAGAACGTGCTCAAAGTAATCAGTCGATCAACTCTCGGCGACTTGGTGTCGTCATCAATCAAGCAGTCGCTAACAGCACGAATGAGTCCTATATAAAAAGAAATCGGGAAACGGCTAAAAAAGTTGACCAACCTGATAGGAGCCCGACGCTCTAAGAGCAAGGGTCGCTCATTTTTATATCAACTATATAAATACCCTTAAAAACGAACAATAGGCAAAAAAACAAAATCAGTGGAAAAACACCGATTCTGTTTTTTTGTTTGCTTTTTCTCTTGATTTTTTATTTCAATTAGGTTAAATTACATAGGGCGCTAAAAATAAGTGCTTTGAAAGTAAATAATGTTCGTGTTTTACTGTATTCGAACATCAGGAGGATCATGTCAATGAAAGTATTTGATTACGAAGATATCCAACTAATTCCTAATAAATGTATCGTGAATAGCCGTTCAGAGTGTGATACGAACGTTACTCTAGGAAAACACACATTCAAGATGCCTGTAGTACCGGCGAACATGCAGACGATCATCGATGACTCGATCGCAGAATTTCTAGCAGAAAATGGCTATTTCTATATCATGCACCGTTTTGATGAAGCGGCAAGAATCCCATTTGTCAAAAAAATGAAGGAACACCAATTGATTAGCTCGATCAGTGTTGGGGTGAAAAAGGAAGAATATTCTTTTGTAGAAGAGTTAGCCAAACAAGGATTAGCACCAGACTATATTACGATCGATATTGCACACGGTCATTCAAATTCTGTTATTGAAATGATCCAACATATCAAAGCGCATTTACCAGAAACTTTTGTGATTGCTGGAAATGTTGGTACGCCAGAAGCAGTCCGTGAATTAGAGAATGCCGGTGCTGATGCTACGAAAGTCGGCATTGGACCTGGGAAAGTATGTATCACTAAAATCAAAACAGGCTTTGGTACTGGTGGTTGGCAATTGGCGGCTCTTAGATGGTGTGCAAAAGCAGCAAGAAAACCGATTATTGCAGATGGTGGTATTCGTACGCATGGTGATATTGCGAAATCAGTACGCTTTGGTGCAACGATGGTAATGATTGGCTCGCTTTTTGCAGGACATGAAGAATCACCTGGAGAAACAAAAGTGGAGAATGGTGTCGTGTATAAAGAATATTTTGGTTCTGCATCAGAGTTCCAAAAAGGTGAAAAGAAAAATGTCGAAGGTAAGAAAATTTGGATCCAACATAAAGGATCACTAAAAGATACGCTGATTGAAATGCAGCAAGATCTACAGTCTTCGATCTCATATGCAGGTGGAAGAGACCTTGAAGCTATTCGAAAAGTAGATTATGTAATCGTGAAAAATTCGATTTTCAACGGAGATACGATCTAAAGAAGATCGATGAAATAAAAACGGAGATAGCAGAAAGTGGTCTTCAATAAATAAGAAAAAATTCAGAGGAGTTGTTTTTCAAATTTCTAAGAATCTTATGTTATTGACACAAAGCAGTGGTTAGCTTCGATTTAGAGGGTGCGAGAAAGGTGACTTTTCCTTTTGTCGTGCTCTTATTTTTTATTTTCTGTTTCTTTCTACGGAAAATCCGTTAAAATAAAGAAAAAAACTGGAGAAAAAACATGTGGAAAGAAATAGATAAAATGAATGGACCGATCTATCGGCAAATGATGGATCAGATAATGAAAAACATCGAAAATGGCAATCTAGCTTCTGGGGAAAGATTGCCTTCTGAACGAAAATTGGCGGCTGCTTTTAGGACGAATCGGACGACAGTGGTACGTGCGTTGGATGAATTACGTGATTTGGGAGTTCTTACTAGTCGACAGGGAAGCGGACGCTATGTCAATCAAACGGAATGGGGAAAGTTTTGTGTTCCACGAATCAATTGGCGTGAACTTTTTTCTCAGCGCTATGAGCAAGTAGATGACTGGTATGAAGAACGGATCAAGGAAGCAAAAAAACAACCAGATTTTCTGGATCTTTTCTCCAGTGAAATGCCGAATAAACTATTGCCTGATGTACAATTTCCGGCACATACGATGGCAGAAATGATCACTGAAGAGCAAAAAATGACGGATCTAGGTTATCTTCCATTAGTAGAAAAAATTGAAGGATATTTAAGTGACGAGTTTCAATTTGATTTTTCCCGCACACAGCTATTAGTGACGGTGGGAGGGCAACAAGCTATTTTTTTGATTTTACAAACACTTCTCTCCAATGGAGATGCAGTAGCAGTCGAATCACCTTCCTTTTTCTATCGTTTAGCTTTGTTTAGAGCAACAGGGACTCGGCTATTTGGTATTCCAATGGATGATGAAGGGATAAATTTGGCTATTTTAGAAAAGTCCATCCAAAAAAATAAAATCAAAGCTGTACTAGTCAACCCTAATTTCCAAAATCCTACCGGGAAAGTCATGTCGCAAAAACGGCGAAATGATCTAGTCGTACTGTGTAGGAAGTATCAGGTCCCGATTGTTGAAGATGATGTTTTTAGTGATCTTTCGTTTCAGGAAGCTGAAAAAAGCCCTGTTTCTATCCATTCACTCGATCCTGAAAATGTTCTATATGTTGGTTCTTTATCTAGACTACTTGGTAAAACGACAAAAATCGGTTGGATAATCGGCCCCCAAACGTTGATCTTTAAATTAGCCAAAGCACAACAAATGATGGAATTCTCCATGAGTATCTTTACACAAATTGCTGCCACTGCAGTTTTCGAAGAAAGTTATGATGCGAAACTAGTACTTGTGCGTAAAAAACTGCAGGAAAAAAGTTTGTTGTTGCAGAAATGGGAACAGAAGCAGAACTTTTTCAATGTCTGGCCAATCAAAGGTGGATATTATGCCTGGGTAACATGGGAGGGAAAGAAAATGTCGGCAGAAATTGCAAGTGAAGCGGTGGCAAAAGGGTTGGGCGTAGCACCTAGTTGGTTATTTGGTCGGGAGACGAATGGGATAAGGATCAATTTCAGCAGACTTGACCAAGATCGAATGATTGTTTTTGCCAAACGAATGGAAGAATTGGCATGTTGGTTGCAAGCACAAACAAAATGAAGAAATAAATAGTGCAACAGTTTGGAAAAAACCTGACTGTTGCTTTTTAGTTGAAAAAAATGCACATATAGGAGTAAATTAGAATATAAGTGTTTGTTTATTTTATCACTAGTATCTTTAGAAGCTTTTGCTTGGTTCGTTAAAAAGGTATAACAATAAGCTTTGTTAATAGTAACAGTTAGTATAGTGAAGGCGAAAAAAACAAGCGATAATGGCAAAAAAATGTGAACCGCTTTCTTGATTGTGATTTGCTTCACTAATGTTGTAATAAAGCGGATATCCGTAATTTTTTTAAATCGTGAAAATTTGGGCTTTAAGCTTGTGTTTCTTAATGATACGTGATAATTTATAAATGAAGACGGTTAAATAGTGATACAGATTATATCACTGTTTCAATCGCAGAAAGATGAGATTTTCTTATAGATGAGAGAGGAATGTGTGATAATGGCAAACAAGAAAGCACCTATCGACTTCAATGCATTATTAGAAGAAGTCAATTCAGATTTTCCAGTATACCAAGCACTAGACCAAGATGGTAAAGTAGTAAATGAAAAACTTGTTCCTGATTTATCAGATGAACAATTAGTTGAATTGATGACGAATATGGTTTGGTCTCGTGTTTTAGATCAACGGTCAACCGCTTTGAATCGTCAAGGACGTTTAGGATTTTTCGCCCCAACAGCAGGACAAGAAGCAAGTCAGCTTGCAAGTTCATTTGCATTTGATAAAGAGGATGTATTGCTCCCAGGTTATCGTGATGTCCCTCAATTGGTTAAACATGGTTTACCTTTATCACAAGCATTCTTGTGGTCACGCGGACATGCGGCAGGAAACTTTTATCCAGAAGAATTGAAAGCTCTACCACCACAAATCATCATTGGCGCACAATATGTTCAAGCGGCTGGTGTAGCACTTGGCTTAAAGAAACGTAATAAGAAAAATGTAGTGTTCACTTACACAGGTGATGGCGGTTCTTCACAAGGAGATTTCTATGAAGCAATCAACTTCGCTGGTGCTTACCATGCCAACGCAGTATTCTACATTCAAAATAATGGTTTCGCTATCTCAACGCCTCGTGAAAAGCAAACAGCTGCTAAAACACTAGCACAAAAAGCTGTCGCTGCTGGTATTCCAGGTATCCAAGTTGATGGCATGGACCCATTAGCAGTTTATACCGTATCTAAGATGGCACGCGATTGGGCAGTAAGTGGTAATGGCCCTGTGTTGATCGAAACGTTAACTTACCGTTACGGACCACATACATTATCTGGAGATGATCCAACACGTTACCGTACGAAAGATACGGATGACGAGTGGCAGAAAAAAGATCCATTGATCCGTTTCCGTAATTATTTGACTGAGAAAGGATTATGGTCAGAAGAAAAAGAAGAACAAGTCATTGAACAAACAAAAGAAGAAATCAAAGCAGCAATTGCAGAAGCTGATAAAATGCCAAAACAAAAAGTATCAGATTTCTTGAAAAATATGTTTGAAGTTTCTCCTCAAACAATCAAAGAACAAATTGCAATCTATGAAGCGAAGGAGTCGAAATAATCATGGCACAAAAAACAATGATTCAAGCAATCACAGATGCCTTAGCGTTGGAACTAGAAAATGACGAAAATGTTGTCGTTTTTGGTGAAGATGTCGGTAAAAACGGTGGGGTATTCCGTGCAACAGAAGGATTGCAAGAAAAATTTGGTGAAGAACGCGTTTTTGACACTCCTTTAGCGGAATCAGGAATCGCTGGACTTGGATTTGGATTAGCTCTTGAAGGATTCCGTCCAGTACCAGAAATCCAGTTTTTCGGATTTATTTTTGAAGCAATGGATGAAGTTGTTGCACAAATGGCACGTACAAGATACCGTATGGGCGGAACAAGAAACTTACCGATCACGATCCGTTCACCATTCGGCGGAGGTGTCCATACACCAGAACTTCACTCAGATAATTTGGAAGGATTGATCGCTCAGTCACCAGGAATTCGCGTAGTCATCCCATCAAATCCGTACGATGCAAAAGGACTATTGATTTCAGCTATCCGCAGTAATGACCCAGTCGTCTACTTGGAACATATGAAACTATACCGTTCGTTCCGCGAGGAAGTGCCAGATGAAGCGTATGAAGTACCTTTGGATAAAGCTGCTGTCACACGTGAAGGTTCCGATGTTTCGATCATCACATATGGTGCAATGGTTCGTGAAGCAATCAAAGCAGCAGACAATCTTGCAAAAGAAGATATTTCAGTAGAAATCATCGATCTACGTACGGTTGCACCATTGGATGTCGACACGATCATTCAATCTGTTGAAAAAACTGGTCGTGTTGTAGTTGTGCAAGAAGCACAAAGACAAGCTGGCGTAAGTGCACAAGTGATTTCTGAAATCTCAGAACGCGCGATCCTTTCTTTAGAGGCACCAATCGGCCGCGTTGCAGCACCAGACACTGTCTTTCCTTTTGGACAAGCAGAAAATATCTGGTTACCTAATGCTGCTGATATTGAAGCAAAAGTGAAAGAAATCGCAGAATTCTAAGAAGAGGGGACGTAATTAAATCATGGCATATCAATTTAAATTACCTGATATCGGTGAAGGTATCGCAGAAGGTGAAATCGTCAAATGGTTTGTTAAAGCAGGAGATACGATCAATGAAGACGATACTTTATTAGAAGTACAAAATGATAAATCAGTTGAAGAAATTCCTTCTCCAGTAACAGGGACAGTCAAAAATGTTCTTGTACCAGAAGGCACAGTAGCAAATGTAGGGGATGTATTGGTAGAAATCGATGCTCCTGGACACGAAGATAACGAGGAAAGCGGTGGTGATGCTGGTGTAGCAGCCAAAGAGCAAACACCAGAACAGCCTGCAGCTGAACCGACTGCTGACACTGAAACACAAGGGACAGACGGTGGCGTGTTTGAATTCAAATTGCCTGATATCGGTGAAGGTATCGCAGAGGGTGAAATCGTCAAATGGTTTGTTAAAGCAGGAGATACGATCAATGAAGACGATACTTTATTAGAAGTACAAAATGACAAATCAGTTGAAGAAATTCCTTCTCCAGTAACAGGGACAGTCAAAAATATTCTTGTACCAGAAGGCACAGTGGCAAATGTAGGGGATGTATTAGTTGAAATCGATGCCCCTGGTCATAACACTGCTCCATCAAGTGCAAAACCAGCTGCACCTACTTCTGAAAAAGTCGAAACATCGGGATCAGCCACTGTTGTCGAAGCTTCAGATCCAGATAAACGTGTGTTAGCGATGCCGTCTGTTCGTCAATTCGCTCGTGAAAAAGATGTTGACATTTCTCAAGTGACGGCTACAGGAAAAGGCGGACGTGTGACAAAAGAAGATATTGAAAACTTCATTTCTGGTGGTGGGACTCCTGCAAAAGCAGAAGCAGCACCTGTAAAAGAAACTGCTCCTGCTGAAAAAGCTGAAACAAAACCAGCGAAACCAGCTCAAGCATTCAAGTCAAATCTAGGTGATCTAGAAGAACGCGTAGCATTGACTCCTACACGTAAAGCTATTGCGAAAGCCATGGTCAACAGCAAACAAACAGCGCCTCATGTGGCGTTACATGATGAAGTTGAAGTTTCTAAATTGTGGGATAACCGCAAACGATTCAAGGAAGTTGCAGCAGCCAATGGAACAAAACTTACTTTTTTGCCATACGTGGTGAAAGCATTGACAGCTACAGTGAAAAAATTCCCTATCTTGAATGCTTCGATTGATGATGCAAAACAAGAAATCGTGTATAAAAATTACTATAATATCGGTATCGCTACAGATACAGATCATGGGTTATATGTGCCAAACGTGAAAGATGCAGACCGCAAAGGAATGTTTGCCATCGCTGACGAAATCAACGAAAAAGCAAAACTAGCTCATGATGGAAAACTATCCGCTGATGATATGCGTAATGGAACGATCACTATCAGTAATATCGGTTCAGTTGGTGGTGGCTGGTTTACTCCAGTAATCAACTACCCAGAAGTAGCGATCTTAGGTGTCGGTACAATTGCACAACAACCGATCGTGAATAGTGAAGGTGAAATCGTCGTAGGTCGAGTAATGAAACTTTCTCTAAGTTTCGATCACCGGATCGTTGATGGTGCGACAGCACAACAAGCAATGAACAATATCAAACGTCTTTTAGCTGATCCAGAGCTATTAATGATGGAAGGATGATAAACAAATGGTAGTTGGAGATTTTGCTGTAGAATTAGATACAGTTGTAATCGGTGCGGGACCTGGCGGCTATGTAGCAGCTATCCGCGCTGCTGAAATGGGTCAAAAAGTTGCAATCATCGAAAGAGAATATATCGGTGGCGTTTGTTTGAATGTCGGCTGTATTCCTTCAAAAGCATTGATTGCTGCAGGACATCATTATCAAGAATCACTTGATTCCACTATTTTTGGTGTAACAAGCGAAAATGTTACTCTTGATTTTGAGAAAACACAAGATTGGAAAGAAAACAAGGTAGTTAAAACACTTACTTCCGGTGTTGGATTCTTACTAAAAAAACACAAAGTAGAAACGATTGAAGGAGAAGCTTTCTTCGTGGATGATCATACATTGCGTGTGATCCATCCAGATTCAGCACAAACGTATTCATTTAACAATGCAATCATTGCTACTGGTTCACGCCCTATCGAAATTCCAGGATTCAAATTTGGCGGACGTGTACTTGATTCAACTGGCGGTCTAGCATTGAAAGAAGTACCTAAGAAGTTTGTGATCATCGGTGGCGGTGTCATCGGCGCGGAACTCGGTGGTGCGTATGCAAATCTTGGAGCCGAAGTAACGATTCTTGAAGGTTCGCCACAAATCTTACCAACTTATGAAAAAGATTTGGTGAGACTAGTGGAAGACGACTTTAAGAAAAAAGGAGTAACCGTCGTAACCAATGCCATGGCAAAAGAAGCAGTGGATAACGGCGATAGCGTAACAGTCAAATATGCTGTTGACGGGAAAGAAGAAACTGTGACGGCTGATTATGTCATGGTAACAGTTGGTCGCCGCCCAAATACTGATGACATGGGCTTAGAACAAGCTGGTGTTGAAGTTGGCGAACGCGGATTGATCAAAGTGGATAAACAAGGGCGTACGAATGTTCCGAATATATATGCGATCGGCGATATCGTACCCGGTGCAGCATTAGCCCATAAAGCAAGCTATGAAGCGAAAATTGCAGCTGAAGCTATCTCGGGCAAAAAGGTAGCTGTCGACTATAAAGCAATGCCGGCAGTTGCATTTACAGATCCTGAATTAGCTTCTGTTGGAATGACGATCAAAGAAGCCAAAGAAGCTGGACTAGAAGCGACTGCTTATAAGTTCCCATTTTCCGGAAATGGTCGTGCCTTGTCACTTGCAAAAACTGAAGGCTTCATTCGTTTAGTCACAACAAATGACGATAATGTGGTCATTGGCGCACAAATCGGTGGTGTTGGTGCCAGCGATATGGTGTCAGAATTAGCTTTAGCCATTGAATCAGGAATGAATGCGGAAGATATTGCTTTAACTATCCATCCACATCCATCCCTTGGAGAAATCACTATGGATGCGTCCGAACTAGCATTAGGGTTACCGATCCATATTTAAAAATCAATAAGAAATCACTTTTTCATTGGATGATCTAGTGTTGAATATCAGTAAAGCAAGTGTCTAATTCGAGTGAGTTAGGCACTTGTTTTTTTTGCGTACACGTTAATTCTAAACGATGAAAAAATAGGACATCTGCTTTCACTACCACATGATAGACTAACGAGTATATTCCGTAAGAATATATCATTAGCTTTCGGCTTTTGATGATCGAATACATGAAGAGGAGTGGAGAAAGTGAATAACCCAGAAAAAAATCCTGAAGAGGTTTATGTAGCACCAACGACTAGAGATTTTAGAAATCATCCTCAAAGTGATAAGATACGGCAGATATTTGTTCGAAGTGAGGAAAATTTCTTTCGTCATTTATCGGATCTCTTTGTAAAAGAACCCGAAGTTTACGCTAAAGTTGAAGAAATCATTTTTGATAAGTTCCAATTGTCTGTTCCTTCGTTATTAGTAATGGTTGAACGAAAAGGAGAAAACATTCTACGTGCTCCATTACTCTTGCCAGAATATGAAGAACAGCGAAAAGAAGCAGTAAAAAAACTATATCTTGCCTGTCGAGATGAAGCGGAAACTGCAATCTTCAATGCCTATCATCGAAATGGATATTGCATCGCTGAAATTGTTTCGCCAAGTTTCAACCGCCTTATTGAAGAAACGAAGAACTTTGAAAGAAGAAGAGACAATGTGCGTTTTGCCGCTCGTGCGCTTGAAGCTTGTCTTAAAAATTTACGTAGAGATAAGCCTATCAATCTGATCAATTTTTATACAAAACCGGCGAGACAGGGAAATGATAGATGAGTTGTGGTTGTTCTTTAGTTACAAGTGAACAGAAACTGATCATAGTAGGAGGTATGTTGGTAAAAAAAGAAGAGAAAATCATGGAAATACAGCAAAAGTGGCAAAGGCAATATGGCTTGGACATGAAATAAGAAAGCCAGCGTCTTTAGGCGCTGGCCGGAGTTAAGGGCTTATAGCCCTGGTGCAAACCACCCTTTTGAAGGGGGGATGATTATTAAGAACTTTAATTTAAAAATATATAAAAAATAGGTCAGTTGCTTACTTACTACGATGGTAACATGTTTGTAAATTAAACCACCAATTTAAGAAAGCGCTTTCTTTCTGCTGGTGAGATTGAGCAAAAAGTTGACAATGAAAACATATAGATTTATATGAAAAATAACGTGAAATTGAAAGGAACGACTATCTAGAAAAATTGGATCATTGAAGATGCGCTATGTACTCTAAAATCATTGGAGGGAAAACAAATGGACAAGAAAGAAACAGAGAAAAAAGTTTTACGAAATTTTTTTGTAGGTGGTTATAATGATAGCCATGAACATGCAAAAAAAAACCATATGTCGATGCAAAGTTTGCAAAATATACTAGTAAGTAATGTAGCAACACCTAAATTGAAAGCTGAAAGATATGTTGAACGATTAGCAAGGCAATTGCCTGAATTTTTATCTCAAAATTCTAATTGGGAGTTGATTGTTCGTAAAATTTTTCAGGAGGACAGGCAGTTGCCATTTTCTGAAATAGAACAGGAAACTTTAGAATCAGTTCATAGAAAAGTCGACTTTGAACAAATAAATCAATTTGATGAGTTGTTGCCTGTTGCATTGATGTCTAGTGAAAAAAGTCTTACTTACCTTTCGGATAGGACGGGACAATCTGTAAATGAAATAAAAGAAAAATTGGCTAATGGTATTTTAGATCGTTTTTTAGAGCCATATGTAAATGAATATGGGACAGAAAGAATCAAGCAATCAATTAATAATTTATTAACGAATGAGCAACGGAACTTTTATGTTGACCATATTCCAGGTGATGTAATAGCATTTATTATTTCGCAAACAGATAGTAAAATTCAAAAAATTAAGCAAAATTATCTAGGATCGGAACACTGGCTAAGTAAGCTATTTGAAGAAAATAAAGACAATGTTAAATTTAAAAATTTAAAAACGGGGTACTTTTCTTTTAAGAATAGTCACGAGAATGATCGCTCTATTTGAAGGGAGATGAAGGCATAAGTAAATGAATGCAACCTTTTAGAGAAAAATATGAAACAAAATTTATTTACTCCGGTTATCTTATTAACGAGATTGAACTGTATCAAATCAACTAATTTATCAATAAATATAGTAGTTCTAATTATTGTAAGGACTTGGCAATAAAGAGATATCATGTCATACAGACTATTGCGATGATTTACAAACTAATAAAAAAATGAAGAGCGTCTATGACACTTTAATATGACGATAGCTGTAAATTTGAGCTTGCTTCATTTCCACGAGAATGTTTTATAGGGAATGTACGTTATTCATTGGACGGTGACTTAATAACTGATGATTGACTTTGTTAAATTTCTATAAACAGTATAATGTTTATAGAAAAACTCAAAAGGAAGTTGAGTGTACTGAAAGGAGTTGGAGAAAATGAGCAAAGAAAACAGGGTAATTATCTACGATAATTCGGAAAATACACCAACTGATCTGTTTACGCATGAACCGCATGAAATAAAAACAACTTTTCAGAATGAATATATAGAAGCAATTCATCGAGCATATAATCAATTTTATTATGAGTCGCTGATTACTTTCCGACAACTATTTCAAAAAAAATTACCAGATCAAATGATACAAGAAGTAGATCTAAGAAGCCAAAGCAATTCTTTTATAAAAAATGAAGTTACTAAACTCTATGACTATTTAGATACAGTTTTTATGAATAGGCAAATTGGTTATTTTTGTGGTGAAGAATTTAAATCTCTGGATAAAATGGGGGAATGTTTTTTTGGAAATTTCACTACATTTTTAACTGCGGATGAAAAAAAATTGCCTTATTGGAAAGAATTTGTGGAAGTAACAAAATGGTACAAAGACTTTAATCTATCAGAAATCAAAAAAAAATGATTTAACTATAGTTGAGTTGTTTAAGCGTTCGGAAGATCGATTGAGTCTTGATATGGTAAGGATTACTAAAGATATCCACATTGCCGTTTTTTGTGATGCGGGGATTGATCATGAAAAAATCGTTTCAGGCAAAGACATTTCGCCATTTGCTAATATGCTTCGTTATATTTATCTTGTGCCAGAACTACAAAACAAAGTGAAATTTTATAAAAGCAACCAAGAAATTGAGGCTCCATGGAAACAACAGCCAGAAGTGTGGAGAACATGTGCACATATATTTAATTCTGGACTCGTAGTAGATCATGATTACGTAGGTAAAGGAATTGAAAGTGGAGGAAAAGGGAATGATTCGAACAAATTAGGAGCAAAAAAAGATCATTTTAACACCTCTATGAATAAAGTATTACTTCATGACAAAAGTATAGAGCCCAATCAATACCCGATTAATGGTTTTGGTGAGATTTGCAGATTAAAAAAAGAAAGAGAAAAAGTTAAAATCAGCTTTTCTAATGAATATTGTGAAGCCTTTTTAGCGGCTCTCACAAAGAGTCTGGAGAATATGGGAGGAGGAGTTTCAGGTAAACCATTTGCTTCAAATAGTGCAAATGGATCTAATGGAAATTTTGACATTCAAGATCTTTTATTAAAATATTTTACTAAGGAACAAAAGTCGTATCCTTATTGGAATAATTTTTTTCAAGTAATTGCATATTATGAACAATTTAATTTACAACAGTTGTCAAGCTATGATATCGATAAATTGCCCCAACTCCTTAAAAATTCTGAATGGCGGATATTATTAGATATGGTAAATTTATGCCAAAATGAAAGAATTTGTTTTATTTGTGAAAAAAATTATGATTTCGACAATTGTGTAATAAAAGGGAATACTTATTCTAAGCTAGCCAATGCAATGAGGTATGTCTATCATCATCCAACTCTAAAGGAAAAAGTTAGATTCTATGATGGTGAAAATTTTTTCGAAGCACCTTGGGAAAAAAATCAGCTAGCTTGGGGAAAATGTCTAAAAAAATTCTATTCAGATTTATCAATTTCAACACTTTTATACGGCCATTCTAGCAATGGCCAGAAAGCACAAAATCAAATCAGCAAACTAATAGAAGAAAAAAAAGTGGAATTTGAATTAAAACCACTGATTCAGCCACATTATTCATCAGATAAAAAACAGATAAATGAGCTACGAGGGAGAAAGCTTGATGTTATAGTGGAGGAACAAGAAAATAATACGAAAAAAACAGGTAAAACTACAAATTTAAAATTATATAAAAGCCAAAAATACCGTGCAACTCGCTAGAATAAAAATTTACTGAAATCTAATAATTAGAAAAATAGAAGAGTTTTTATCCTTTTATAAAAACGATTTCATTAAAATGCAAGTAAAATTTAATCAAATTTTACTTGGTCTAAAAAATTCAATTTTAGGAAGATAAGTTTAAAAAAATGGGAGATCGTTAGTAGAATTAGCTACTAGAAATCATTTCAAGCAGAAGAATTATGAAGAAAATTTGTAGTAAGATTTTTGGTAGTTTATAAAATATATAGAGTTGTCGAAGCTGAAAATAACTTTGAGTGATTTTTAAGCAGAATGATTAGTAAGTAGTCAAATTGAAAATAACGAAAAAGGAGAGAAAGATTATGGATGACAAATCATGCAAAAAAAACAAACGTGAACTATCCGATAAAAGTAAGAAAAAAAATTCTAGATGAATTTTTTGATGGTCGTTTGAGAAATATTAGAAAACTTGAAGCTAAATACAAGATAGCTAGAAACAAAATTTCTACGTGGGTGAAAGATGAGTATAGAAAGGGGAGGAAGCTTGAGAATATTGAAAGTAAAACAGAACCTCCAAAAATCTATGCTAAAAAAGATAAAGAGGCAATTTTAGTAGCTTATTTAAATCATCCTAATATTACGATTCAGGACTTTGCAAAACAGAATAATATTGAGATTACAACGTTCTCTAAGTGGTTATATGCCTATCGTGGTGAACACGGAATAAAAAAAAAATATTCTAAACAAGAAAAATTAACATACATAAATTTATACAAGCAAACTAACGGACAAATTACAGTCCAAAAATTTTCTGAACAATATGGCATAGCTAGAACTACATTTTCTTCATGGCTCCAACAGGATAGAGATGGAGGATTGGAACAAAAGACGATTCATCAGATACTTAACGAAAATAGAAAAGAATTTACTGCAAATCGACTAACTTCAAAAAACGATTTAGAGTATGCTAATCGTAAGCAACAAGTACCAGAAAATCAGAACGATACTAGTAGGCCGCCAACAAGTCAAGTTACGCAACTAGTGAGTGAGAACTCCCAAAGGAGTAGGAACAGCAGTGTGTCAACACCAAGTGAAATTTTGCCACTAAGTGTAAATGCAGAGGAATGGCCGAAGGACATGCTAAGTATGGAAGAAATAATGAGTATGTATGAACCAACAACGACTAACGAAGGTCAGCCAACTAGTAGTGTGTCAACACCAAGTGAAATTTTGCCACTAAGTGTAAATGCAGAGGAATGGCCGAAGGACATGCTAAGCATGGAAGAAATAATGAGTATGTATGAACCAACAACGACTAACGAAGGTCAGCCAACTAGTAGTGTGTCAACACCAAGTGAAATTTTGCCACTAAGTGTAAATGCAGAAGAATGGCCGAAGGACATGCTAAGTATGGAAGAAATAACGAGAATATATGAACCAGCAACAACGACTAACGAGGGTCAGGCAACTAGTAGTCGAATTCCCTTCGCTGATCATTCCATTGATAAGGAAGGTGCACCTAAGGTCCTAAATAATGTAATAAATAAGAACGAACAGGTTCTTGTGAAACGCAAAGCTATACCAATTTTACCCAAAATGCAATCTAATAATCCATTGGTTGTTGTGAATATTAATGGTCCAATTGTCTTTTTTAATATGAATTCTAAAACGGAGGGATCAGAAACAATAAGTAGCCTAAAGGATAACCTATTTGAAACTTTAGCAAAGTGTTTCTCCAATTCTAATAAAGAAGCCGAAATTTATTCAAACAATACAAATGTTTTAGAAAATAAGGAGAAAAGTTGTGAAAAGAAAGTAGATCCAGTGAACAGTTTGCAGGCAGCGCAAAGTGAGTTCTCAATGAATATTTCACATGCAAAAGAGAAAGCGTCAGACATGGAAATGCAACAAAAACAGAATAGTACTCCGAAAACAACAAATACGAAATTATATAAAAGTAGTAAGTATCGCTTGAAGTAATTTCATTTAAAGTGGGTATAAGTCTATAGATGGGCGGTGAGTGCTGTTTGGTATGGGATTACCATTTATACTTTAAGATTGAGGACTTATAATTATCAATAGACCAATATTTTAACTATCACTTTATAGATGTGTCATTAGTGATAAACAAGGAGTGTAGAAAATGAATGGCCCAGAAAATCAATTGGAAGGAATTTATGTGAATCCCGCTGTTTGTAATTTTACGAATCATCCTCAAATGAACGAGATTCATGAAATTTTCAGAGAAAGCGAGTGGTGCTATTTTCATCAGTTATCAGAAATTTTTGAAAAAAATCCGCAATTATATGCTAAGATTGAAAACATAATCTTTCAAAAACACCAACTATCAGGTCTATCTTTGTTAGAGGTTCTTAATAGACAAGGACAAGACCTGTTACATAGCATGTTAATTTTTCCAAACTATGAAGAGCATCGAAAAAAAGTACTTTTTGCATTATTTAGTGAGTGTCAAAAAGAAGCTAGGATAGCAATCCGAAATGCTTATTATCAAAATGGTCATCGAATAGCTAAAATAATCGCTCCTGACTTTACTCGATTCATCAATGAAGCAAGTAAAAGAGAAGAGCGAGTTAATAAGGCACGATTAAATGAACGGCTGTTAAATTCTTACATTAAAAATTTTGATAGAGAAAAACCTATAAATTTGATAAACTCTATGACAAAATTACGTAGACAAAAACGTACACGATGAAGACCTAAATGTAGCTCATTAAAGTGTAATAAGGACTTCAAATCATATTAAGTATTTTATTCAACATTCTAAAGAAAGAGTTGTTTGAAGAAACGAAAAAATGAAAAAGACTTTTATTAAAAACAACGCAATGTTTCCAAAAAAATAATTGTTACTTGCTTAAACTAGTTAAAGAAAAAAATCGGTGATGAATATCCCTATCATGTACAAGGAGAACAGTATTTTTTATTGAAAAAGAAATCACAGGAGTTAGATTAGAGCGATTTACTTTTGAACACAGCCACCTATCAAAAGAACCATGGTCATCAAAAAATAGATGATAAAAATTGATCTGTCACTGACTGTAGATTTTCGAAGAATAGAAAATCCGGAACTAAATATAGAAAATTTGCTTAGCTAAGAAAATTGTAAACAAATAATTAAAGTAAGATTGGGCGACAAACTTAGTTGCTCAATTTTTTTGTGTAGGTAAAAGAGAAGTAGCTGTTAATAAATAACGCTAGCATCATTTTCTTTTCAAGTACGAAACAATCCAATGTTTTTTATAAAAATATTATGTAAACTAGAAAGTGAAAATAATTGGTTGCTTCTTCTTTTCTATGATACACTGATTTTGATTATGATGAATAGGAGAATAAGAGATGCAAGAGTATCAATATCCAATAGACCTTGATTGGACGACCGAAGAAATGGTGATCGTCATGAAAATGTGGGAGGACCTAGAAACTGCAAACGAAAAAGGAATCGCGAACGATCAGTTTCTAAAAACCTATCAAAACTTTAAAACAGTGATCAAATCGATCGGAGAAGAAAAACGACTAAGCAGAGAATTTGAGAAAGTTTCTGGCTATTCCTTATATCGAACGGTTCAGGAAGCAAAAAAGAATACGAAAAAAATCTTGAAGATAAATGGGTGAAGACATGGAAAAACGAATCAGTGTGATCAAAGAGTGGCTTTATGAAGCAGGAGAAAAAATAACAAATGCTGAAAATAAAAAGTTGACGATTGATCAAAAGACTAGTCGAAATGATCTCGTCACTAACATGGATCGTGAGATCCAAGCTTTCTTGATCGACAAAATCCACAGATTCAATCCAGAAGCCAAAATCCTTGCAGAAGAAGATGGATACAGTAAGGTAAACGATTTTACAGGACAGCTTTTTGTGATTGATCCAATCGATGGCACACTTAATTTTGTCGTAGAACGTGAGAACTTTTGTATTATGTTAGGAGTCTACGAAGATGGGAAAGGTCAGTTAGGGTTTATTTACGATGTCGTCAAAGAAGAACTTTACTGGGGTGGTAGTGGAATAGGAGTGTATAAAAACGAAGAAGCATTGCCAAAGCCTCCCAACAGTGGATTATCTCAAGGATTATTAGGAGTAAATGGTTATTTGTTTAGTCATAACCGATTCAATGTCCGAACGATTGCAGAAAAAAGTATGGGAGCCCGCCTTTATGGATGTGCTGGTCTAGAATTGATCGCGATGCTAAAAGGGCATCATATTGGCTATATCTCTAATCTAAGTCCTTGGGATTATGCAGCGGGGAATATCTTACTAGAAGAGTTCGGAATGAAGTACAGTGGCATACTAGGTGATAAATTAAAGTTCGCAGGACGTGAATATTATCTCGCTGGAACAGAGAAGGCTTATGAAGAAATGCGACGATTGATAACCGATTCACAATCCTCAGAATCATAAAAAAACCGTAAGTTTAAGAGGAAAATGACGAGAATATTAATTTTCTCGAAAAAATGAAAACATTTTACTATATTTCATGAAAAAAATTTGCTATAATAAACAGTCGAGTAAAATTGCACTGTCATAAAGAACCGAGAAGGAGTTAGTTACATTGAACTATAGAAACGATATCCGTAACGTAGCAATCATCGCTCACGTCGATCACGGAAAAACAACATTGGTTGATGAATTATTGAAACAATCCGATACATTAGACGCACACACACAATTACAAGAACGTGCGATGGATTCAAATGCTTTGGAAAAAGAACGTGGAATCACTATTTTAGCGAAAAATACAGCGGTTGATTATAAAAACTACCGTATCAATATCATGGATACCCCTGGACACGCGGACTTCGGTGGCGAAGTTGAACGTATCATGAAAATGGTAGATGGCGTTGTACTAGTTGTTGATGCTTATGAAGGAACGATGCCACAAACACGTTTCGTATTGAAAAAAGCATTAGAACAACATATTACACCGATCGTCGTTGTGAATAAAATCGACAAACCATCTGCACGCCCAGAGTTTGTTGTTGATGAAGTACTAGAATTATTCATCGAATTGGGTGCTGATGATGATCAATTAGATTTCCCAGTTATTTACGCTTCAGCATTGAATGGAACTTCAAGCTTGTCTGATGATCCTGCTGACCAAGAACCAACGATGGCACCGGTTTTCGATACGATCGTTGAAAAGATCCCGGCTCCAGTAGATAACAGCGACGAACCTTTACAATTCCAAGTATCATTGTTAGATTACAATGATTATGTTGGACGTATCGGGATCGGCCGTGTTTTCAGAGGGACCATCAAAGTAGGGGATCAAGTAGCCTTGATCAAACTTGACGGTTCAGTTAAAAAATTCCGTGTAACGAAATTGTTTGGTTTCTTCGGTCTGAAACGTTTAGAAATCCAAGAAGCAAAAGCTGGAGATTTGATTGCTGTGTCAGGTATGGAAGATATCTTCGTCGGTGAAACAGTTACACCTGTAGATAACCAAGAAGCATTACCGATCTTACACATTGATGAACCAACTTTACAAATGACATTCTTAGTAAATAATTCACCATTTGCTGGGCGCGAAGGTAAATTCGTCACTGCACGTAAAATTGAAGAACGCTTGATGGCTGAACTTCAAACAGACGTTTCACTACGTGTTGAACCAACAAACTCTCCAGATGCTTGGACTGTTTCTGGTCGTGGGGAACTACATTTATCGATCTTGATCGAAAATATGCGTCGTGAAGGCTATGAATTACAAGTATCACGTCCAGAAGTAATCGAAAAAATCATCGATGGTGTAAAATGCGAACCATTTGAACGTGTTCAAATCGATACTCCAGAAGAATACATGGGTAGTGTAATCGAATCATTGAGCCTACGCAAAGGCGAAATGCAAGACATGATCCATACTGGAAATGGTCAGATCCGTTTGACATTCCTAACCCCAGCACGTGGCTTGATCGGTTATTCTACTGAATTCCTTTCTATGACACGCGGATATGGAATCATGAACCATACCTTCGATCAATATTTACCAATGTTACCAGGACAAATCGGTGGACGCCACCAAGGTGCTCTTGTTTCGATCGATGCAGGGAAAGCAACAACTTATTCCATCATGAGTATTGAAGAACGTGGAACAGTCTTTGTTGAACCAGGTACAGAAGTATACGAAGGAATGATCATTGGCGAAAACAGCCGTGAAAATGACTTGACTGTCAACATTACAAAAGCAAAACAAATGACCAATGTACGTTCTGCTACGAAAGACCAAACATCTGTCATCAAAAAACCAAAACAATTAACATTAGAAGAATCATTAGAATTCTTGAATGATGATGAATATTGTGAAGTAACACCAGAAAGTATTCGTTTAAGAAAACAAATCTTGAACAAAAATGTTCGTGAAAAAGCGTCTAAAAAGAAAAAATAATGCGTGATCAAGCATCATAGGAGGAGGGGATAAAATCCCCTCCTTTTTTAGTTTGTCAGTCACAGCGGTGAACGAAACTGACTCTTTAGGCGATGCTATAAAAGTACAACTACAATCGAAACCGATAAATCTAGCTGGTTTTGTATATAGCTGAAAATAACTGATTCTCTAGTAATGTTGTTCAAATATAAAAAGTTCGTAGCATGGAGTGATCTAGTACATCAGGTTAAGTGTTATTTATCTAAAAAAAATATTTTTGATATGCTTAAGATAACAAGTGTGTAATTGATGCTATCACTGTCGACTAAGTAGGATAAAAAGCCTTTAGCTATGCTATTTTACAAAGAGGCTACAAAAATCAAAGGGCGTGATGAAGTGCGCGTTTCAGCTAATGTGTCACCTAGCATGGAAAGAAAATAGTTTATTCTAAAAATTTGATTGTGGTGATTATGCTCAGCTGTTTCTGTGGAGAAGTAGATTTAGAAATAGAGAAAAACACACGAAATAGCGGAAAAAGTCTATTAAAAGACTTTTTAAAAACTCAAAATGAGTTCTCTGGTGTTTCATAAATGCATTTTGTTTCACGGATAAAAGGGTTGTTCTGAGTGACAACGAGAAGTAAAATAGTTCTTGCGTAATCTATTTAAATGAATGAAATATTGCCATCATTTTCTTAAAATATGTATAAAGTAGGGATAAGATGAATGAATTACTAAAAAAATATTTTGGCTACGAAGAATTTCGCCCAGGGCAAAGGGAAATCATTCAAAAAGTGATGGAACATGAAGATGTGCTGGGTATCATGCCGACAGGAAGTGGGAAATCAGTGTGCTATCAGTTGCCAGCATTGATGCTAGATGGTTTGACAATCGTCGTTTCACCCTTGATATCCCTCATGAAAGATCAAGTAGATGCGGCTAACCAGTTAGGGATAGCTGCAACATTTATCAATAGTTCGTTGAATGGCTATGAAACAGCAAGACGTTTCCAAGAACTTGAACATAGGGAGATCCAGTTGCTCTATGTTGCGCCTGAACGCTTTATCATGCCAGATTTCATTCGTTCGATGCAACATTGGAATGTCCAACTGCTTGCCATTGATGAAGCACATTGTATTTCCCAATGGGGACATGATTTCCGGCCTAGTTATCTTCAAATGGCAGAAAAGTTGAATGAGTTAATCCAACGGCCGATCATTGTTGCATTAACAGCAACTGCAACGATAGCTGTAGCCGAAGACATCAAAAGACTTTTAAAGATTCCGGTCAAAAATCATATCCAAACCGGGTTTGCTCGCGAAAATCTACGGTTGCAAGTAATCAAGGATCAAAAAAAAGAACAATATTTGGTCGAATATCTGCGTATGAATCAGAAACAATCCGGCATCATCTATGCGGCAACACGCAAAGAAGTTGACCGTATCTATCATTTATTAAAAAAATTTGGTTTCAATGCTGGCAGGTACCACGGTGGCATGAGTGAACGGGAACGAACGGAAATGCAAGAAGCTTTTCTGTATGACCGCATGGAGCTATTGGTGGCTACCAATGCTTTTGGAATGGGGATCAATAAAAGCAATATCCGCTTTGTCATCCATTATCAAATACCAGGTTCTTTGGAGGCATATTATCAAGAAGCAGGTAGAGCGGGAAGAGATGGTCTTCTAAGTGATGCTATCTTGTTATTTGCACCGCAAGATATCCAGATCCAGAAATTTTTTATCCAGCAATCACAACGGGAAGATTCTCAAAAGCAAAAAGAATATGAAAAATTAAAAGCTATGACCGAATATATCTATATTGAGGATTGTTTGCAGAAATATATCTTAGCTTATTTTGGAGAAGATGGTGTAGCTTGCGAGCGTTGCGGGAACTGTTTAGATGATCGAGAGTTGATCGATGTTACGAAGGAAACACAGATGGTTTTATCCTGTATCAAACGGATGGGCGAAAACTATGGGAAGCAGATGTTGATGAAAGTGTTAGCTGGATCGAAGGAGCAAAAAGTGAAAAACTTCGGATTTGATCGACTTTCTACGTACGGTTTATTAAAGAAATACGCGCAAAAAGATATCTTGCAGCTGATCGAATTCCTTATCTCTGGTGGTTACTTGCTCTCTGTGAGTGGAGAGTACCCCGTTTTGAAGGTCACAGAGTCAGGTATCGCTGTTCTCACTGGAAAAAAACAAGTATTTAAGAAAGAACCAAAGAAAGTAGTTCAACTTTCAGATGAAGCTGCAGACAGTCTGTTTGAAGCATTACGAGAACTGCGAACAGACTTAGCTTCTGAAGCTGGTGTTGCACCATATGTCGTTTTTTCTGATTCAACGTTAAAAGAAATGAGCCAACAAAGACCACAAAACCGACTGGCATTTCTGCAAATAAAAGGTGTCGGTCAAAGTAAATTAGATAAATACGGAGAAGCATTCTTAGCAGTTATCAAAGAAGCACAAAGCGAAAAATGAAAAGTGAGTCCATCGTGCAAAACAAAAGGATAAAAAAAGGGAAAATCACCTTACGAAAACCGTGATTTTTCCCCGTTGGATTTTTAAGTATGTTATAATAAATAAACTTAGAATGGGGGTAGGCGTAGATGGATTCTCTGTCAAATGAATTTGCAGTCCAAGTATTGAAAGATGAAGCTGAACGGATCAAACGCTTGATCAAAAATCAAAAAAACAGCTTATGTATCTCGCAATGTAAAGCATTTGAAGAAGTAGTGGATACGCAAATGTATGGATTCTCACAACAAGTCAATTTTGCGATACGTGTGGGGATAGTCGAAAAAACAGAAGGTCAGCTATTGCTGAGTGAATTAGAGCGTGAACTGAACCATTTGTATAGTGAAGTTTACCAAGAAAATTATGATAAAAAAGAAATTGGCAAGGAGGAGTAAACTTGCCTAAGAAAGTTAAAAAAAGGCATTTATTAGACTATAGCATATTGATCCCATATTTGATTCTATGTGTATTGGGATTGATCATGGTCTATAGTTCTTCATCATATTTATTAATGGAAAACGGGACAAGCCCTTCCGCATCATTTTTGAATCAAAGTATTTTTTGGGTCCTGAGCCTAATTGTAATCGGGCTGCTTTATAAAATGAAAACCGATGTTTTGAAGAATCAGCGGTTGATCATGGCAGCAATCGCTGTGCTGACGATTTTACTTTTGATCGTTTTATTTTTTGGTAAAGAGATCAATGGTGCAAAAGGATGGATTCAGATCGCTGGATTTACGATCCAGCCTGCAGAGTATTTAAAGATCATCGCAATCTGGTATTTGTCTTGGACTCTTTCCAAACGACAATACAGCATCCAAAAAGATTTTATCGGCACGGTCAAACGACCTCTTGCTTTGGTATTGGTATTGACGGCTATCGTTGCAATCTTGCCCGATTTTGGGAACGCAACTGTCATCTTTTTGATTACGTTGGTTTTGCTTTTAGCAAGTGGTATCAACTATGTATATACATTGATCGTTGGATTTGGCGGAGTTGGTCTAAGTGTGTTTACTATCTGGCTAGTCAATATCACTCACGGGAAATTTCTTCCTGAACGATTGCAATATATCTATAATCGTTTTGCTGTTTTTCAGAATCCTTTTTCCGATGAACTCAATAGAGGGCACCAAATGGTCAACGGCTATTATGCGATGTTCAACGGCGGTCTATTTGGCCGAGGATTAGGGAATAGTATCCAGAAAAAAGGCTTCTTACAAGAAGCACAAACCGATTTCATCTACGCGATCGTAGTAGAAGAACTAGGTGTTATCATGGGGATCCTGATCCTTGCTCTACTATTCTTTATGATCACTCGGATCATTTTAGTAGGGACGCGCTCAAAAGATCCATTCAATTCATTATTGTGTATCGGGATCGGAGCAATGTTCTTAGTTCAAGTATTTGTAAACCTTGGAGGGATCACTGGTGTTATCCCATTGACAGGTATTACTTTCCCATTTTTGAGTCAGGGCGGTTCTAGTCTCTTGATGCTCTCGATCTGTATTGGTTTTGTATTGAATATCAGTGCAGATGAGAAAAGAAAAAGCTTAGGTTTATACTAAAAAAGATGTAGGAGTGGTTCGATGGAAAAAGTTTTAGTTGCTAACAGAGGAGAGATTGCGGTACGTGTGTTCCGTGCTTGCACAGAATTAGGAATTAAAACTGTTGGTATCTACGCTGAAGAAGATGAGTATTCAGTACACCGATTCAAAGCAGATGAAGCATATTTGATTGGTCAAGGGAAAAAACCGATCGATGCGTATTTAGATATTGAAGGGATCATCTCGATCGCAAAACAATGCGGAGCTGATGCTATTCATCCAGGATATGGATTACTATCTGAAAATTTAGGTTTTGCACAACGTTGTAAAGAAGAGGGGATCACTTTTGTCGGGCCGGATTTACATCATCTTGATATTTTTGGAGATAAAATCAAAGCAAAAGCAGCAGCGATTGAAGCTGGGATCGCATCGATTCCTGGAACAGATGGCCCGATTGCGAGTGTAGAAGAAGCACTAGATTTTGGCGAACGCTATGGTTATCCAATCATGATCAAAGCAGCTTTAGGTGGTGGCGGACGTGGGATGCGTGTTGCTCATGATGAAAAAAGCGCTCGAGAAGGATATGAACGTGCTAAAAGCGAAGCAAAAGCAGCGTTTGGTAGCGATGAAGTCTATGTAGAAAAATATATAGCGAACCCTAAGCATATCGAAGTCCAAATTCTTGGAGATAAGCATGGCAATGTGATCCATTTATTTGAAAGAGATTGTTCTGTTCAAAGACGACACCAAAAAGTTGTAGAAGTCGCACCTTGTGTGTCCATGAACGAGGAACAGCGTCAGCGGATCTGTGAAGCTGCTGTCCAATTGATGAAATATGTGGGCTATGTCAATGCTGGAACAGTCGAGTTTTTGGTTGAAGGAGACGATTTTTACTTTATCGAGGTCAATCCTCGAGTGCAAGTAGAGCATACGATCACTGAAATGATCACAGATGTCGATATTGTAACGACACAATTATTGATTGCACAAGGAAAAGATCTGCACAAAGAAATCGGTTTGCCAGAACAATCAGGGATCAAGCTTAATGGTTCGGCGATCCAGTGCCGAATCACGACAGAAGACCCGTTGAATCATTTTCTTCCTGACACAGGGAAAATCGATACTTACCGTTCTCCAGGTGGATTCGGCGTCCGTTTAGATGTCGGTAATGCTTATTCTGGTTATGTCGTTACTCCTTATTTTGACTCTTTATTAGTTAAAGTTTGTACGCATGCAGCTGATTTTGACACTGCGATCCAAAAAATGACACGTTGTCTGAAAGAATTTCGGATTCGTGGAGTAAAAACCAACATTCCATTTATGTTAAACGTTATTTCTCATCCTGTGTTCCAATCCGGTAATGCAAAAACGACGTTTATTGATAATACAAAAGAACTATTTGAATTTCCTCGTTTGAGAGACCGTGGCAATAAAACAATGAAATACATCGGTGAAATCACTGTCAATGGCTTCCCTGGAATCAAAAAAGGGGAAAAACCATTCTATGAAAAACCACGTCTACCTAAAAAACTGATCACTCGGGATGAGTATCTCACAGCGAAAAATGTTTTAGATAATGAGGGAGCTGATGGATTAGTCCAGTGGATCAAGAATCAAGAAAATCTGCTAATTACTGATACGACCTTTAGAGATGCGCATCAAAGTTTATTGGCAACTAGAGTACGGACAAAAGATTTCAAAGAAGTTGCCCGTTTAACAGGCGAGGGACTTCCAGAACTTTTCTCAAGTGAGATGTGGGGAGGAGCCACTTTTGATGTGGCCTATCGTTTCTTGAATGAAGACCCATGGCAAAGACTAAGAAAAATCCGTTCCTTGATGCCTAACACTTTATTGCAGATGCTGTTCAGAGGATCAAATGCAGTAGGATACTCGAATTATCCAGATAACGTGTTAGTGGAATTTGTGAAAGAAGCGGCGGCACAAGGAATTGATGTCTTTCGGATTTTTGATAGCTTGAACTGGACACCTCAAATGGAAAAAAGTATTCAAGCAGTCCGAGATACAGGGAAAATCGCAGAAGCCGCAATCTGCTATACTGGCGATATCAACGATCCAAGTCGCGCAAAATACAATGTGCAATATTATAAAGATATGGCAAAAGAGCTTGAACAACTAGGGGCGCATATCATAGCAATCAAAGATATGGCTGGATTATTAAAACCTCAGGCAGCCTATCGTTTGATTAGTGAATTGAAAGAAACAATTGATTTACCGATCCATTTGCATACACATGATACTAGCGGAAATGGGATCATCACCTATTCAGCAGCAACCAAAGCTGGGGTGGACATTGTCGACGTAGCCATGAGTGCGATGAGTGGAAATACGAGTCAACCGAGCATGAGCAGTTTATATTATGCGTTAGTCAATGGTCCTCGCTTACCTGAGATCAATATCCAAAATGCACAACAATTGAACCATTACTGGGAAGATGTACGTATGTACTATAAACCATTTGAAAATGGGTTAAACGCCCCTGAAACAGAAGTCTACATGCACGAAATGCCAGGGGGACAATATTCAAATCTCCAACAACAGGCAAAAGCGGTCGGTCTAGGACACAAATGGGATGAAATCAAACAGATGTATCATACGGTCAATTTAATGTTTGGTGACATCGTTAAAGTAACACCGTCATCAAAAGTGGTGGGGGATATGGCGTTATTCATGGTCCAAAATGATTTGACGGAAGACGATATCTATGAAAAAGGAGACACGTTGAGTTTCCCAGAATCAGTTGTCACTTTCTTCCAAGGTGAGTTGGGACAACCAGTTGGTGGATTCCCTGAAAAATTACAAAAGATCATTTTGAAAGGAAGACCTGCAATCGATGTCCGTCCAGGTGCTTTAGCTGAACCAGTCGACTTTGAACAAGTCAAAAATGAGTTAGCTGAAAAAATTGGTTATGAGCCTAAAAATGGAGAAGTTTTGAGCTATTTGATGTATCCTCAAGTCTTTTTAGATTATCAAAAAGCATACAATCAATTTGGCGATGTGACTTTATTAGATACACCAACGTTCTTCCAAGGGATTCGCTTGGGTGAAACAGTGAATGTCCAAATCGAAAGAGGAAAAATCTTGATCATTCGGTTGGATGAGATCGGTGAACCAGATATTGAAGGAAATCGCGTGTTGTTCTTCAATCTGAATGGTCAACGCCGCGAAATATTGATCAAGGATACTTCGATCATCAGTTCAGTTCAAACACGTTTGAAAGCTGAACCAACGAATCGCGAACAAATCGGGGCAACGATGTCAGGTTCTGTGCTAGAAGTGTTAGTGAAAAAAGGCGACAAAGTAAAAAAAGGAGACACTTTGATGATCACAGAAGCGATGAAGATGGAAACGGCGATCGAAGCGCGTTTTGACGGAGAAATTGCCCATATCTATGTGGCAAATGGTGATTCGATTGCGTCAGGTGACCTCTTGATCGAAGTGACTGAAAAATAAAGGTGGTGGGTTAGCATGAAACGGCTAGGATTATTTATCTTGATATTGCTATCAGTGATCGTCGCATTCTACATGCAGCCGGTATTGTTCCCACCCGTGCTAGAGGCAAAAAAAAGCCAAGAACAACAGACACAAAACCAGATGACGACGTGGAAATACCAGGAGCTTAAAGCAACTGGTATTTCCACCTATATCGGAAAGCCAATCGAAGAGTTAGAACAGCATTTTGGAAAACCATATGATCGCTTAACTTCTGGCTTTGGCTTTGAAACTAGATACTATCAGGATACCCAAGGACAATGGTCTTTCGAAGCAAATATCCAAGATGATAAAGTAGAAGCCGTCAAAGTATTAAAAGCAGATCATGAAACGATCGCACCTTTTACGCTTGGTATGACGATGCAAGATTTAACGGATATCACGACCATTTATACAAATTTCACATTTGAGTATCAAGATACAGAAGTTGGTATTGAGTTGATGGAAGAGGATATGAATTATCGACCACTGCTCGCCTTTGACAATCAGACTTTTGGTATTTTGTTTTTTGATCAAAGTACAGGTGATTTGTTCTCAGTAGTATATTTGAGTAAAGATAGTTTACTGAAATTGTTGCCTTATCAAGTGTTTGGTGAAGGGTTACCTCATTATCAATTAGAGGATGATGCAGATTGGGAAGAAATCAATCAATCCAAGGAAAATAAAAGTTTTATTTTGTTGAATTCTTTGAGAAAACAAGATGATTTACCACTTTATCGAAGAAACATCAATTTTTCCGATAAAACGAATTTATTACTACATGATTATTTGAAAAAACCAGAAGAATTTCTTTCAGAAGATCGGTTAACAGAATGGAAGCAAACATTGGGTAGTGCAAAAACGGCTACAAAATTCACTCTAGCCAAAGACGAACTGGATAAGTTAACAGGAAAAGGCAAATTACAGCATGTCAATGGCGTATTTACTCACCCTGTCATCGACCCCACGTTCACTTTTTTATTTTTGTATAGCGATCCGTACTACCATGATCGTTTCTTGCTTGATTCCCCTGATCAGTTAGGAATTGCTTTTTCTAAAGAAAATATGATAGTCTTGATGCAAGAAGAAGTTGAGGAGAGTAGCGATAGCAGTGATAATCAATGAAGAATTATTTGTTTTAGAAGATCAATGTAAACGTTTGGCGAATTGTATCATTGAAAGTCATACAATGAGCGAATACATGAAAACAAAAAAACAGATGGAGCAATCGAAAGAAGTTGCGAAGTTAAAAGCTGATTTTTTCAAAAAAAAAGAAGACTATGAAAAGATTGCGCCCTACAAAGAGTATGCGCCAGGGTACAAAGAAACGTATTTGGCTGTTAGAAAAGCCAAAAGACAACTTGATTTAAATGACTCAGTCGCCGCCTTTCGGATACAAGAAACCCAACTTCAAAATATACTCGATGAAATCAGTCAGGAACTTGCACAAGCTGTTTCTTCGGAGATCAAGATCGATGCAGGCAATCCTTTCTTTGAAAAAGGAAGGCATGCTGGATGTGGAGGAAACTGTCATGGAAACAGAAAACAATCAATTTGAAATAACGAAGCGACGTGGACTGATCGTATGGGTCTATAGCCTGAAACAACTAAAGAATCTCAAGAAGTTTGGTTTGCTTCATTATGTTTCAAGAAAAATGAAATACGTGGTCATCTATTTGAACGAAGAAACATTCGATCAAACAGAAGAACGAATCAAAAAATTACATTTTGTACGCAACGTAGAGCGTTCATATCGCCCAGATATTGAAATGAATTTTGCAGAAAAAATCGGATCAAAAGCACAAGTGAAAGATGATGGCTTCGAAGTAGAAGAAGCCAATACTAAAATTCGCTTGGCAGACCATATTTTTTAACTTTTTTACAAGTTTAGACGAGGTCGAGACAAAAGTCGTTTAGGTTTGAAAAATTGGAGAAAAAAACGAACAATACGTTTTTTGTATTGCTCGTTTTTTTTTTTTTGAAATTTCCGAAAAACCTAACTTTTGGACGCCGTTTATTCGAGAGTCTGTAGCAAAACCGATTTTTAGCTTTGTCCTACATTCACTTTTTTGTCTTTGCGGAAATCAGTAAAGGGAATGTGAACATATGTATAGATCTTTTTTAGGGAAAGAACATGAAGGTTGTGCCGTAACAAAGCTGAAAATGCATTATTGTAAGTTTTACGAAACTAGAAAACTCCTTTGACTAAATGAATAGTTGTAACCATTCATTGATCAAAAGGAGTATCTATCTTATCTCTATCATTTTTTGAGAAAGTATTGAGAATCTGCAGCTCTAAAAATATAGGTAAGAAATTATATAGGCTATAAAAAATGCGTAGAGGCCACAAATAAGATTTAAAATACCTAGTAGTCTGGCTGATCTAACCATTTTATTCACTGTTTCAAGAGGATGCAAAACAACCATCAGTGGGTTATCGGGATGGGTTTCCAAATAGTCCATCCAGAAAGCTTGCTCTTTATCAGGATTTGGCGTTGATAAAGAGATGATTGAAATGTAGACGAAGAGTATGCCTAAACAGATATACTCACCAATTAAATTATCGGAAATGACTAATCCTATGGCTACTCCAAGCGTAATGAGAATCAGAAATGCTAAGAAAACTACGAGTTTCAAATTAGAGTAACCGTTGAAATAAATTTTAGAATAGGCTGTAATACATTCTTTTCTGTATTTCAAATCCTTATCAGATAAATCAGGATATTTCTCTTTCAATACGGCTTTTTCTTTATCTGATCTAGTTTTATTTCTTCTTCCTCGAAGAATCACAAAAACAAAATTTAGAAATAAAAGTACACAAAAAATGATTAAAAGGATGTCTGGGTTTAGATAACTGTCAATTTCCATAGGGATACCTCGCTTGATGTTTAGATTTTTCTTTAAAATAATCTTGTCTCGTAAATCTTAAGAATTATGTTTTAAATTTCTTATGTTGGTATTATATCAATCATAGCGGTATGTTCAGAATTATGAGATGTAGATTTGAGCGCCAAAGATGACCGTGGAAGTTCTCTTTTTGATTGATATAATCTTGTCAGAGACTTTCGCTCCTTTCATTTTGAAGGTATTTTCTAAATCGATGAAGTCTAGAGCGAGAGTTGAAAGTGACGAGAAACTGTTGTTTGACTCTTACGTAGTTTCTTCCAATTTCTGAAACATTAAATGATTACTGGAAACCTTCATTTTAAATTTAGTACCAGTTTTAATTTTAGCCATAGCTTTTGTCTCATTGGACTTATCGACGCATCTATTTAATAACAGAAAACCAATTAGCCAATAGTTATGATATAATTCTTTATTTGCTGGGAGTAAATCAGCTCACCACCCTTGACAGAATGGTAACTAGTTCTAAGACTTAAATATAGTTTAGTTATTTTAATGGAAAAGTCAAGACAATATAATGACAAGAAACTGAAATTGTCTGTATATTGTAAAAAATGTATCGCAGTTTCATAGACAGAAGAAGTGACTCTAGCCAATGGCTTTTTGCTTTAGAACCACCCATTTGGAAATTTTGATCTTATCGTTGATTGAACCCATACCAGTTTTTGGAAAAGGATGAGAGAATACCAGGTGATGAATCAACTGCTAATCATCGTGTAATACGTTCGTTCAAATTGTACATTTTACGGTAACGTTTGATGAAAGAGGAAAGAGAATATGAAACCTTGTTCTACGAAGAATCACATATTCGTAATTGCCCTAGGCATGAGTAACATACTTGTTGTTTCCACTAATTTAATGGGAATCCAAGTTTTTTTTTCGCTTTTTTTGGTATACTAGTAGCAGTACGATTTTTAAGAGGAGTGAGTAAATGCGAGTCATTTCAGGAGAGTATGGAGGACGGCGCTTGAAGAGCCTGTCTGGGCCTAACACACGTCCGACAACAGATAAAGTAAAAGAATCAATATTCAATATGATTGGCCCTTATTTCGATGGAGAAGAAGTATTAGACTTGTTTTCCGGAAGTGGTGGTTTAGCCATCGAAGCAGTATCTCGAGGTTGCTCGCATGCTGTTTGTGTAGATAAAAACTACCAAGCTTTGAAAATCATCAAAGAAAATATTGCAATAACAAAAGAGCCAGAAAAATTTACCACACTAAAACTTGATGCAGACAAAGCAATCGAAAAATTAGCGCAACTTGGGGAAAAGTTTGACTATCTTTTTCTTGATCCACCTTATGCTAAACAACAGATTATCGAACAAATCGAAAAAATGTCGGCACTTGATCTTTTCAAAGAGGAAGCTGTCATTGTCTGTGAAACAGACAAAGCAGTGGAATTGCCAGAAAAAATCACTTGTTTCGAGCAAATCAGAAAACAAACTTACGGAATCACTTCTGTGACAATATACCGAAAAGAGGACGATAAATGAAAAGAGCGCTATTTCCAGGAAGCTTTGATCCATTGACAAATGGACATTTGAATACGATTGAACGAGCAGCAAAACTATTTGATGAAGTAGTGATTGGCGTGTTTGTGAATACCTCAAAGAAAAGCCTATTTCCTGCTGGGGAACGAGTGGCATTGATCAAACAGTCAGTCCTACATATTCCGAATGTCAAAGTCGTTCATCAGGAAAGTCAATTGACTGTAGAGACGGCCAAAGAATTGGGTGCAACTGTGTTGATCCGAGGAGTTCGCAATATCAAAGATTTTGAATATGAAAGAGATATCGCACAGATGAATCGTCATTTGTCTAACGAGCTTGAAACAGTCTTTCTGTTGGCTGAACCAAAATATAGCCATATCAGTTCTAGTTTATTGAAAGAGGTTCTTTATTTTGGTGGAGATGTAACAGAATATTTACCAGATGCAATCAACGAAGCACTAGCTAGAAAGCGTGAATCTAATGAACTTTAAAAAGTGGTTAAAAACGATTCTCGTTATTTTTCTGGGAATCTTTATCGTTGGCTTCGTAGTCGTTCCTCTGCCTTACTATGTAGAGTCACCAGGAGCAACGATCAACTTAAAGGAACTGATTACAGTGAATGATCAACAGGACAAAGCATCTGGTTCATTCTCTTTGACTTCTGTCGGCATTCGCAAAGCAACAGGTTTTCTTGCAGTAAAAGCAAAATTATCTAGATTTGAAGATTTGATTAGTGAAGAAAAATTGACTGGTGGTGCGACGAATGAAGAGTACAATCAGATGCAGCGTTATTACATGGAATCCTCTCAAAATGCAGCAATCGAGCAAGCATTGAAGTTAGCAAAGCTCCCTTATGAGATGGAGTTTAAAGGTGTGTATGTCATGAGTGTAGAGAAAAACTCTAATTTCTATGGTAAATTATCTGTAGGAGATACAGTGACAAAAGTTGATGGACAAAGCTTTAAGAGTGCAGAAGCATTTATGGAGTATGTGAAGAGTCAAAAAGTAGGGGACACTGTCAGCATAACCTATCTGCATAATGGGACAGAAAAGGAAACTTCAGGGAAACTGATCAAACTTCCAACTGATAAAAAAGCAGGTATCGGAATCACTTTGACAGATCATACAGCCATCAAATCTGATACACAAGTAACAATTGATTCAGGCTCGATTGGCGGACCATCTGCCGGTTTGATGTTTACACTTGAGATTTATGAACAATTGACAGGAAAGAATCTTCGTCAAGGCAAAGAAATCGCTGGTACTGGCACGATCAATAGCGCAGGGGAAGTTGGTCGGATCGGTGGGATCGACAAAAAAGTTGCTAGTGCAGATCAAGCAGGTGTCGAAGTATTCTTTGCACCAGATGATGAGATTTCTAAGGAAATGAAAAAAGAATATCCAGAGTTACAATCAAATTATGAGGAAGCTAAAAAAGCAGCGAAAGAACTCAATTCATCAATGAAAATCGTTCCTGTAAAAACAGTACAAGATGCGTTGGACTATTTAGAAAACATGAAATAGTCTGCCTTTATTCATAGAGTGAGGTTGAGACAAAAGTCATTTAGGCTTGAGAAATTGGAGAGAAAAGAGGCTGGGACAGAAGTGTTTAACTCCGAGAAATAAGAAGAAATTAACGAAAATTGCTTTTCAAATTTTTGTGAATTTCTGCTTATTTAAGAAGGAGTTGCTTCTGCTCCCACCGTTTATTCGTTTTTAAAGAATGAGACAAAAGTGTTTCTTACTTTTGTCCCACTCTTTTTTTGAAATTTCCGAAAAACCTGATTTTTGGACGCCGTTTATTCGAGAGTCTGTAGCAAAACTGTAGAGTTGTCTCATATTCTTTTTTTATGAAAGAATGATCGTTTGAATGATAAATCCCACCTTTTTACGTATTTGATTGTGAAGAGCAAAGTAGCACTTATCACTAAGAAGACAGAGGCATTCGCTATATTCAGTGAAAGGAGTTGAATGAATGAAAAAAATCTACCAACATATCATTGATTCGCCTAAGCTTATTATCAGTGTTTTATTGAGCGTAGCTCTTTTATTTCTTGGAGCAGGGCTATTAGCGGGGAGGATCATTAGTCAAAAGGACGATGGACATGTGCCATTGAACCTTTCCGTAAATAGTTCTAATAGTTCTATAGTTACAGAAGAAAATATGCGGGAGGAGAAGAAAACGTACAAAGAAACAAGTAAAGAAACTATTCCGGTGATCAATTATGTAGATGTAAAAGGGGCGGTGAACAGGCCAGGCATCTATTCCTTTTCTTTGGGAGAAAGAGTCCATGATGTAATAGAAAAAGCTGGGGGGGTAACGGATACAGCTGATGGGAATCAAATCAATCTAGCAGCAAAGTTGATAGACCAACAATTGATTTATGTACCCGTAATTGGAGAAGAGATACCTGAAGCAGCTAAGGGCCAACAGTCTCATCCAGTAGAAGAGACTGAAAAAAACGGTCAGGAAGAAAAGATAAATCTCAATACAGCAGACTTGGCACAATTACAGCAGATACCTGGGATCGGTAACGTAAAAGCGCAAGAGATCATTCGCTATAGGGAAGAAAAAGGTTCCTTTCAAAAAATAGAAGAATTGCAAGAAATAACAGGAATAGGTGCAAAGACAGTCGAACAGCTTAGAAATTGGGTCACAGTCACTGGTGAATGAACTATTCAAACACGTACGGTCCACAGTTTTGCATACTTTTATTTCATTAGAATGGATCATATGATTTGCAGTTGTCTAAGTATATATTTAGCAGCACATATACCAAAAATCGAGGGAATGTGGTAAAGTTTCAGTAGATGATTTACCTATAGTGATTAATAGATTCCCATGACTCAAAAAAATGTTCAAGAAACTAAAAATAGTTTCGCAACTAACGTATGTTTTAAGTGAAGACTAGATCTCATTCAGTGAGTAAGTACGGCTGAATAGTTTTAACAGGTGGGAACGCAATCAGTAAGCTATACGAATCAAAGAATCACTATTTATTAAAAATGTAAATAACTTTCACTTTGAAAATGCGAGGTGCTAATGGATGATGGAAAATAATGAGAGATTAGACCATACAAACAATGAATCAGGAAAACAAACAAATGAGCGTATCCCATGGGATCAGTATTTTATGGCTCAAGCAGTGCTGTTATCTTTGAGAAGTACGTGTACTAGATTAGAAGTAGGTGCTACATTGGTTAGAGAAAAGCGGATCATCGCAGGTGGCTACAACGGAGCTGTCAGTGGCGATGTCCATTGCATCGACGAAGGGTGTTATGTAGTAGATGGTCATTGTTTGCGTACCATCCACGCAGAGATGAACGCATTGTTGCAATGTGCTAAGTTAGGTATCCCGACAGAAGGCTCGGAAATCTATGTGACACATTTTCCTTGCTTGGCTTGTACAAAAGCATTGTTACAAGCGGGGATCAAAAAAATCAATTATCTTCATGACTATCGAAATGATCCTTACGCACAAGATCTGATCAAGCAACTAGGTGTATCCGTTCACCAAGTGTCTTTAGATTCAACTCATTTTTCAAAATTACAAAAAGAATTATCAGGGGAACATGTTTAACGAATATTGCGATCGATTGCAAAATCGGTTGATTTTTCCAGCGATTTCTTCGATTTTTATCTGTTTACTTTATTACGTAGACCAAGGGTATTATCGAATGATTTTCGCTGGCTTTTTTTGTTTTTTTCTGATGAAAGAAGGAAAATGGGTTGCATCCATCTGTATGTTATGCAGTATATTGGTATTGGTTTCTTGTTGGATCAGAGAAACAGAAGCGATTGATCTTCGAAAGAAAATAGAAATTGTTGGAGTTATTTCAGACTCCATCAAAATAAATGGCGATAAAGTGACCTTTTTTGGAAAGACAGCAAAGCAACAAAAAATCCAATTAGACTATCAGCTAGACACACAGCAAGAACGGCATTCATTTATCCAAATGACCAAACAAACCGTTCAACTAAAAGTAACTGGTGAATATCAAGCCCTTGAGAGGAAGAGCAACGAATTTGCTTTTGATCAGACAGTATATTTTAAAAGTCATCGAATAAGTGGGCGTTTTAAAGTGGTAGCGATCCAAAATGTCAGACAAAAGACAACCTGGAAAGACTTTCTAACACGAAAAAGGAGAGAATTTACTAGTGGTATCGAGGAAAGATTCCAGCCAAAAACAAGTGTTTATATGAATGCACTTTTATTTGGTTATAAAGATCACCGTTTTATAGAATCGGAACCTCTTTTTAGAGAAACAGGCCTGTTACATCTTTTTAGCCTATCAGGAATGCATATCCAATATTTTTTGGGGTGTATGTATTATCTTTTTCGTAGGGTTGGGGTTAGACTATCGGTCAGCTTTCTTCCGTTAGCGATGTTAACTATGGGATATGCTATTTTAGCAGGAGGCTCGATTTCTGTTTTAAGAGCAAGCAGTCTTTTTCTAATAAAACTAGTCTTGAAGCTTTTGAATATCCAACTGTCTTCATTAGATTGTTTTTCACTTACACTTTGGATCATCTTATTGATTGAACCACTTGCACTTTTTCAAGTAGGTGGGCAACTCAGTGTGCTGATCAGTTTTTTCTTTGTTCAATTAACTAGCAGTACACAAAAATATCAAGGAATCAGAAGGCTGTTGCTATTTACTTTAGCAGTCTTTCCGCTAACTGCTTGGCATTTCTATGAGTGGCCTATTCTAGGGAGTTTCTTTACGGTTCTTTTTTCTCCTTTATTTATTTCTTTTTTTCTTCCTTCTTTTGTCTTGCTTTTTCTCTTTGGTCATTCTTTTCCGAGTGAGTGTCTTGATTGGCTTGAAACTGGCATCCAGTTGTTCGAACATTTGCTTGGATCATTGGATTTTTCCAATGTGATCACTGGACGTCCACCGTTACTATTCGTTTTTTTCGCTATTGTCTATATTTTATGGCTGAATGAAAAGAAGTCGGAGAAGCTACCCCCTTTGTTTGCAAAGGCATGGATTGTACCAACTCTCCTATTAGGAATGCGTTATTTTCGATTAGAGTCTAGTATCTCCTTTATTGATGTTGGGCAAGGTGATGGGATGGTGCTGACTGCGCCACATCATCAAGAAACAATAGTGATTGACACTGGAGGCATGTTTACATTTGAAAAAGCGGATTGGCAGAAGCGTACTGTGAGGTCGTCTGCAGAATACAATTTGGTTCCATTCTTAAAAGGAAAGGGTATCAGTCGGATTGATAAATTGGTTTTAACCCATGATGATATCGATCATATAGGTGAACTGGGAACACTTGTTAAGCATTTTAAGATCAGTAAGGTGTACATCGGTTGGGGAGCAGGAAGGACTGACCCTCTTAAAACCCACCTCATAGATTTAGAAAAGGCTGGAACGATGATCGCTGAAGTCAAACAAGGGGACTATATCGAAGGGTACTTCAACTTGTTCGTAGTATCGCCTGATAAGAAGGGGGATGGGATGAATGAAGATTCCATTGCATTATCTATGCTACATAAAACGCACTCTTTTCTTTTTCTGGGAGATTTAGATAAACAGTCAGAAGAGCGTATAGGAGACAGGTATCCTGAATTGAGAGCGGATGTGGTGAAGTTAGGTCATCATGGGAGCCAGACGTCTAGCAGTAGTAATTTTATAGAACAGTTGAATCCAACCTATGGGATCATTTCTTGTGGTCAAAACAATCGATATGGGCACCCACATAATGAAGTGTTGCAGGAGATGGATCGTTTACAGATAACGATTTTAAGAACAGATACACAGGGGAGTATTTCCTATACCTGGCATCCATTTTGGGCACCTAAAGGCAGGGTAGGAACAATGCTGGACTAGCATTTCATTCGCGCACATGGTAGGATAAATTGGAAAGTGGTGAGTGAGATGAGTATCCAAGCAGATTTACAAAAAATCCGAAAAGAAAAGCTTGCTCCTTGTTATCTTGTCTTAGGTACAGAAAAATTTTTACAAGATCAAGTGAGAACTGAAATCCTGAAAAAAATAAAAATTGATGGAGAGGATGATCTGAATTTTTTAAGTTTCGATATGGAAAATTCAAGTATTGATGAGGTCATCGCTGAAGCTGAAACCTTGCCTTTTTTTGGGGATCAACGGTTGGTTTTTGTTGAAAATCCCTATTTTTTAACTGGAGAAAAAGGAACGAATGGCATCGATCAAAATACGGACCTATTAGTGAATTATCTGAAAGAGCCATTAGAAACAACTGTATTAGTCATCTTTGCCCCTTATGAAAAGTTAGATGAACGTAAAAAAGTGACGAAACAGCTAAAGAAAACAGCAATCACAATTGATGTAAAACAATTAGATGAAAAAGCAGTGCGACAGTATTTATTGAATACTTTAGAGAATTCGGAAATCAAGATGGATCGACAAGCCATCGATTTCTTTTTGCGGCTAACAGACCTTGATCTGTCGAAGATGATGCGAGAATTACAAAAAATCTTACTTTATGGGCAAGAACAAGAAGTGATCACTGTTAAAGAAATTGAACAATTAGTGCCAAAAACATTAGAACACAATTTGTTCGACATGACGCAATATATCTTATCCGGCCGTACGGAACAGGCATTGCAGCTTTTTCAGGACTTAGTGACTCAGGGTGAGGAAACAATCAAAATCAATGCGATTCTTCTTTCTCAGATACGTTTGTTCTTACAAACAAAATTCTTGGTAAAGATAGGTTATCAGCAAGCGAACATTGCTGAAACATTGAAGATCCATCCTTATCGAGTAAAATTGGCGATGCAAGAGGTACGGAAATTTGATGAACAAACCCTGAGAAGGTTATTTGATGAATTGGTGGAAATGGATTATGAAATCAAAAGTGGAAAGATCGAAAAAGAATTAAGCTTTCAACTTTTTGTATTACGGACAGGGGAATTATTGAAACGATAAAAGAAAATAGGTGGGCTTTGGTTTTTATGAAGGAAATCGAGTCAATCGAAGAGGTCGAGACAAAAGTTGTTTAGGTTTGAGAAATTGGAGAGAAAAGAGGCTGGGACAGAAGTAAGAAACAATTTTGTCGCATACTCTAAAAACGAATAAACGGTGGGAGCAGAATCAACTCCTTCTTAAATAAGCCGAAATTCACAAAAATTTGAAAAGCAATTTTCGTGAAATTCTTCTTATTTCTCGGAGTTGAACTCTTCTGTCACAGCCTCTTGCTTATTTTGATAAAATAAAAAAACCGGCCGCAGCCGATTTCCTTATTTAGCGATTTTTTTGCTTAAACGAGATTTGTCGCGGTTAGCTTTGTTTTTATGGATTAGACCTTTTGATTCAGCCATATCAACAGCTTTAACAGCTTCTTTATATAACGCATCTACGTTGTCAGCACCTGAAGCTACAGCATCTTCAAATTTTTTGATTGCAGTACGCATAGCGCTTGTTTGAGATGAATTTTTTACATTCGCGTTTTCGCTTGTACGAACACGTTTGATTGCAGATTCAATGTTTGGCATTAGTTTCACCTCCGATAAAATAAGTTCTTACGCGTGTTACCGCATAATTCAACATTCATTATTATACCTAAATCATGCTATCTTTGCAATATCAACATGACAAGTTTTTTTCCTTAACACTAAAAGAAAGAAAGATTTAATAAATTGGTGCCTGTTACGAAAGAGTCGCACAACCAAAAAACGCTATTGTGGGAGACAATAGCGTTCAACCAAACGAGATAAGATTATCTTTTTAAACAAAATTTGAATGGGACTGTTTGGTACCAAAACATTATATAACAAGGATAATCGTTTGCAAAGCTTTTTTTGAAAAGGGATACGAACCTTGTTGATAAAGGAATTAGAACGATACCATACTAAAGTTATTTTATAACCTGTAACCGTTGGCATTACTGGTATTATTCTGGAGTGCCGATAATTTTAATATATTCATCGATATTTTTGATCATCATTTTTTTGATGACTAATTGATTCCGGCGATTCCATTTTCCACTAACTTCTAAAACATATTTGTTTAATGGCAAGCGTAAAATATATTTCGCAAGATAACGATCCTTCAAAAGACCATTGATCACTCGATCTTCAAGCTGAAGATTCAACCCAGTCAACATCATTGGTTGCTCTTGTAAAACATACGTATCAATTAAAAGACCTTCAAAAGTTTCCATGAGCGTCTTCCTTTCTATAGCTGAAACATAGGAACAATCTTTTTACACAAAAAGAGATAAAGTTGTTCTGCAGTCTAGTATAACAAAAAAAGGAAGAAGGAGGCAAAAAGAAACAATAATTTCTTCTGTAGTGCCTTTCGCATCAAGCAAAAAGTAAAAAAAACTACCAGACAGAATTTTTGTCATATCTAGTAGTTTTTTGTAATTTGTCTGTTTGATAGAAAGAATAAAAATAGCATACACGTCATAACTGCCCATCAGCTGACAAGCTAAAAATAGGTATTAAATACATTTTGGATCAAATCGGGGAATAGGAGATAAGCTAATCCTAAAATCAATAAAATAGCTAATAAAAACCAGCCAATCGTACCGAAAAAATATCTTAATTTTTCTAACATGTAATCACCTCTGGATAATTATAGCACGAACGGCTCGAATCACTCAGCCAAAACACTTTAAAAATAGCTATTTCCCAAATGCAAACAATTGCAGGATACAGTAGGCAATCCCAGAAGCAATTACTGGACCTGCGGCAATCCCTTTTAAGAAAACAACACCTAAGATCGTACCAAAGACTAAGGCTACAGTAATCTGCGGATCAGAAGCAATCAGTCCAACTCCTTTTGATGAAAGGACTGCTACCAAACCACCACAAAAGATGGCAACCCAGCCCATCGGTGATTTAAATGCATCTAACAAATCTTTTAAACTGATCTCCCCAGTAGCGATAGGAACTAAAATTGCAGCCGTAATGATCGTAACGCCAATATTGATCCCTTTCCCTTGGAGCCAAGTCAAGATTAACTTTGATGAGGGAAGTAACTTGAGTAACAAAACAAAGCCTGTGGCGATGATCAAACTTTGATTTTTAGCTAATAATGCGACGAGCATGATCAGTCCTAAAAAAAGCCAACTTTCCATAAATAAAGAACCTCACTTTCCTTCAATCCATCATATCATTTTTTTATATCAGACAAAAGGGAAGGAGGTAATAACAGGATGATCAAGTTAGGTGAACTTTATATAAAGGACAATTTGCACAACGAGTGGTAGCTTCTTTCGAATCCTTTAATGGTTTTAATAAGCGTAGTCCATTCAGTATGACCAAGATCGTACTACCTTCATGCCCAATCACGCCAAAGGGTAGCGTTAGAAATTGGAAAAAATTAGATAAAATCAACAAGCAGATCACCGCAATAGAGAAAATGATATTTTGTTTGATGATTTTTTTCATTTTTAAGGACAACTGGTGTGCATAGACTAACTTATCTAAGGCGTTATGGACCAACACGATATCCGCAATCTCCATCGCTGCATCTGTTCCTTGGCCCATGGCGATCCCTAAAGATGCAGTAGCAAGTGCAGGTGCATCATTCACTCCATCTCCCACCATCGCATTTGTCTGGTATTTTTCTTTTTCAGTTTGGATATAGGCTGTTTTTTCAGTGGGTGTAGAATTCGCATAGAAAGAGTCGATTCCGACTTGAGAGGCAATTGCCTTTGCAGTACCTTCATTGTCACCAGTTATCATGCTAGTATGGATCTTTTGTGAACGGAAGTAGGCGATTGCTTCACTCGCATTTTCTTTTGGTACGTCTAGTAAACCGAGTACCGCCATCAATTGATCGTTTTTAGTCAGAGCAATCACTGTTTTTCCTTGTTCCTCTAACTGCTGGATCGTTTTGATTTTGTCTACATCTTCGGAAGAAAGAGCTGATTTATTTAATTTGCCAACAGCCCAATGTTCGTTTTGATAGATGGTTTGGAGACCCAAACCTGTGATTTCTTCGATGGACAGTTGTTGTATATCTTGTGGCAGTTCCAAATCGAAATGAGCAACGATTGCTTGGGCCAATGGGTGAGTGGTCTTTTTCTCCATTGAAACAAGGAGTTGGTGAGAAAGCTCTTTTTCTGCAAAAAAGTAACTATCTGTGACAACTGGTTTGCCTTTGGTCAACGTACCAGTTTTATCAAAAGCGATTGCTTTTAACTCAGCTAACTGTTCTAAATAGATGCCGCCTTTTATCAATACGCCTTTTTTAGCCGAGTTAGACAGAGCGGCTAAGGTAGCTGGTGTGGCTGATGCTACAAGGGCGCAAGGGGAGGCAACGACTAATAACACCATTCCACGATAAAAGCTTTCTTGAAAACTCCAACCGAAAATAAAATAAGAAATGGCGATCATCAAAGGGACAATCAACAAGACTAGTTTGACATACGTATTTTCGATACGTGAAATGAAGGAGGCAGTTTTAGTTGGTGTATTTTGTGCAGCTTCGACTAGTTTGATGATTTTAGCAAAAACGGTATCGTCACTTTTCTTTGTGACAGAGATAGTTAGAGGATTGCCTTGATTTAATGTACCCGCTAAAACTTCATCTTGAAAAACTTTTTCTACTGGAATCGATTCACCGCTGATCGTTGCTTCATCGATTATTGCTTGTGGGCTTTCTAATACGCCGTCGATAGGGATCGTAGCGCCTTTTGCAACAAATACGCGATCACCAATAGACAAGTTTTCGATTCCCGTTTCTTGGATCTCACCCGAATCGGTCAAACGTTGTGCGATCCGCGGCTGGATATTCATCAAAGCAGTGATCTCTTTTTGACTCTTACTTGTAGTATATTCTTCTAATGCACCACTGAGACAGAAGATGAATGTCAGCATGGATCCTTCAAAAAAGTTACCGATTAAGCAAGCACCAATGGCAGCAAGTGCCATCAATAGATCCACATTCAACGTTCGGTCATTCCATAGCTCTAAGAGACCTTCTCGTGTTTGCTTGAACCCACCGACAATAATGGCACTTAGGTAAAGATATGGTGCCAGACTAGCAATAAAGTGATCGGAAAGCCAACCTGTAACCATTAGTAAAAGACAAGCGATTGCTAACATAAATGGATTGTATTTTATCTTGTTCATTGTTCTCCCTCCTTGGCAAAATCAATATAACATATAATGAATCTAATTGATAATAAAATTAGCTAATTGAGAACGATAATGGTTATCAATTAGCTATGCTCCGTTAATTCATCGAATTTAAATTATAATTATTATAAATATGAGAGCAAAAATAAACCGGCTTATCTCGGAAATAGTGAAAACTATTTTCTGATAAGCCGATTTAAAAAATATAGTTGAATAGGTAATACCTGATTCTAAAAGCAGAGAAATATCTGCTTATTCATGAGAGGCTACTACATGGCAATGAACCAGTATCCAATCAAAATAACACCTAAAATGATTCGGTACCAACCGAAAGCAGTAAAGTCATTTTTCTTCAAGTAATTCAGTAAGAATTTGATAGCTAATACTGAAACAATAAATGAAACTAAAGTACCTACAAGTAGGACGATCGTTTCTTCTGTCTTGAAAGAATTTCCTTCAGCAAGATATTTGACGATCTTCAAACCACTTGCACCGAACATTACCGGTATACCTAAGAAGAATGAGAACTCAGTTGCGACAAATCTTGAAGCGCCAATCAAAATAGCTCCTAGGATCGTTGCCCCAGAACGTGAAGTGCCAGGCACTAGTGCTAGTACTTGGAATAATCCAACTAACAATGCTGCTTGGTAAGTAAAGTCGTTAAGGGTGGTCCAACGCGGTTTTTTCGTTTTATTTCTTTTTTCCACAATGATAAAGGCAATCCCGTAAACAATCAAAACGATTGCTACTGGCAAGAATTTATGGAAATGTTCTTCTAACCAATCATCTAATGGAAGACCAATAATAATAGCAGGGATACAAGCGACAACGACTTTAAACCAAAGAGTCCATGTATCCTTTTTTTCAATTGTTGTCTTGCTTGGTGAAAAGGGGTTTAACTTGTGGAAATATAACACGACGACTGCCAAGATCGCTCCTAATTGGATCACGACATTGAACATCGACATGAACTGTGTGCTAGCATCCAGTTTGATAAACTGGTCGGCTAGAATCAAATGACCCGTACTACTGATTGGCAGCCATTCAGTAATCCCTTCGATAATACCAAGAATTGCTGCTTTAATGATATTTGCAAAAAACATAGTTTTCTTCCTTCCCAAATAAAAATACATCATTTAGTATACCGTTCTTTGTTTCTAAAACCAAATTGTTTCTCAAAGTTAAGAAAAATTTGAGAAATTCCAATGAAAAAAAGAAGAGCTTGAACAAAAGTAAAGAACACTTTTGCTTCAAGCTCTAAAAACGGAATAAAAGGCGGAAACGAAAGGAGCTTCTTCAAAAAATAAAGCAAAATCCCCAAAAATCAAAACGAATTTTTGGAGAGTCCGTCTTGGTCATCAAAGTTAAATATTTCTGTTCTAGCTTCTTGCTACGACAAGAGAAGCGCTCTGATCGCCTTTTTATAGGGATGATTCCTTCGTATGCGTTTTTCCTTGTTCAATATAGTGGACGTCATTGATCCCAGCAATAGAAAAGGTCCCATCTTCATAGGTAACTGTTGTGACACTACCATTTAGAAGTCCTGCACGTACTGGTTGTTTGGCATCGATTAAGTTCAGTAGAAAACCAATAGTCAAACCGTGAGAAACGACTAACACGTTTCCGCCGCCTTGTTTCTCACATTGATGGGCAATATCTTCGAAACCAGACCAAACCCGCGCTTTCAAAGTTTCATAAGGTTCTGCCCAACCAGCTGTATCGAGATCGTAAATCGCATGCGCAATTTGTTCAAATGTGACATCTGTAGTAAACATATCATCATATGTTTTGAAGTTCAAGACACGAGGAATGACTCCCCACATCTCCATATCATAGCCGCCTTCTAAAGAACCAAAGCACCATTCACGAATACGCTGATCGATAAAGTAAGGGATCTCTTTTCCTTTGGTATGTTCACTTAAAATGATTCGAGCAGTTTCGATTGCCCGTCCGCTGTCACTGGAATAGGCCAGAGAAAAATCGACATCTTTCAATCCTTTCCCAAGATAGTGGATTCCTTCTTGTCCTTGTTTCGTTAATGGCGTATCACACCAACCTTGTACTCGTTCGATCGTATTGAACATCGTTTTTCCGTGTCTGACGATATAAAGGGTCGTTTTAGTCATGTTTATTCCTCCTTGAATGTTAAATTAGTAGGTTGCGTTGAAAAATGGATTCGTACGTTTTTCATGCTCGATCGTTGTTGCTTCTCCATGCCCGGGATAAACGATAAATTCATCGGGTAAAATGAATAATTGTGTTTGGATACTGTGTAATAATTGTTCTAAATTGCCAGAATACAAATCAGTTCGACCAATGCTACCTCTAAATAATGCATCTCCTGATACAACGAAATCATCAAAAATGAAGCTGACACTACCGATCGAGTGGCCAGGGGTCGGTACGACCCGAAAGCTCATATTCCCCAGACGATAAGTTTTCATCTCAAATTCATATTCGGCAGGAGAGACGATGATGTTTTGGATGTCATCGTGGCGGCCTAGCCCAGAGAGGTTCAAAATTGGATCACCCAGCCATTCTTGCTCCAAAGGACTAACATAGACTGGAATTTGATAGAAGTGGCGAAGTTCTTCAACTGCTCCAATATGATCATAATGGGTGTGGGTCAGTAAAATAGCGACTGGTTGTTGCTGTGTTTTTTCGATTTGATTTTTGAGCATATTTGCATCTTCTCCTGGGTCGATGATCAACAATGCTTCGTCATTATAGACGAGATAGCAGTTTTCCTCGATCATCCCAGTTTTCAATCTTTGAATGTGCATAGACGTTCCTCCCAATGCGTTCTTTGTTTTAGTATAACTCAATTGATGAGAGGAAACAAAAATGCTCCCTTCATTTGAAGATTATCTGAATTATCAGACTATATGAAAAGTATTTATAGATTTTAAACGTAAGGGAAGGAAGTTTTCATTGCTTTTTAATATGTACTTGTTACAGTTAACTCATCCAAAAATCCAAATTCTATATCCTATATCCCTGCCTAATCAGCAGGGTGTTTTTTTGTATCTTTGCGTAACTTTCTTTTTTCAGGTAATCTTATACACAAAGGAGGCGGAAGGGGTGAAACAGTCAAAAATCTCGGTACGAAATCTAGTAGAATTCATCTTGAGGCGCGGAAGTATCGATAATCGTAAAAAAAGTAACCATACCGCATTAGAGGGCGCCAAGATCCATCGAAAATTACAAAAAGAAGCAGGGGAAACCTACGAAAAGGAAGTCTTTTTAAAAACAACTGTAGAGTTAGACGATGTTCAATTAACAATCGAAGGTCGCGCAGATGGTATTTTTCAAAAAGATGGTCTTTATTATATAGATGAAATCAAAACTTCAGAACCTCGATTCGAAGATCTAGAACAGGAACAAGTTGATCTATTTTTTCATCAAGCGCGAGTTTATGCGTATATTTATTGCCATAAACAAGAATTAACAGAAATCAATTTACAATTGACGTACTTTCAAACAACAGAAGAACAGATCACCAGAAAAACGGAGTATCAAACTATTGAACAGTTAGACGAGTTTTTTAAAAAACTGATAGCAGACTATGAAGAATGGCTGATTTTTCGAGAAAACTGGCGGACGGTTAGAAATGCCTCGTTGATGGCTCTGAAATTTCCCCATGATAACTATCGAAAGGGGCAGAGGGAACTGGCTGTAGCAGCGTATAAAACGATCAAGACAAAGCAAAAGCTATTTGCTGAAGCACCAACAGGAACAGGGAAAACAGTTTCGACTTTGTTTCCTACGTTGAAGGCAATCGGTGAGGAATCAGGTGAACGGGTATTTTATTTGACAGCTAAAACGATCACGAGACAAGTCGCAGAAGACGCGATGGTCGCATTCAATGATGCGGGTGCTGAAGCTAAAAGTGTGACGTTGACCGCAAAAGATAAGATCTGCTTTTTAGACGAAACCACCTGTAACCCCGATCAATGCCCGTATGCAAATGGTTATTATGACCGCATCAATGAAGGACTCTGGGATCTATTGAATCATGAAAATCAGATAACTAGAGAAGTCATTGAAACGTATGCCAAAAAACATACATTATGCCCATTCGAATTGTCTTTAGACGTTAGCCTATGGTGTGATGTCATTATCGGTGATTATAACTATTTATTCGATCCCACTGTTTATTTAAGAAGGTTCTTTGAAGAAGAAAAGAATGAGGACAATATTTTCCTCATTGATGAAGCACATAATCTAGTCAATCGTTCAAGAGAAATGTATTCAGCTGAGTTATCCTATCGAGGTGCGAAGAATGTCTATACGATCGTGCCAAAAGAATTTAAAAAGCTTCGTCGGCGCATCAATAAATTGTTGAAAGAATTTGATAAGATCCAAGAGCTATCCAATGAAGACGGTTGGGACTACCACCACCAAAAAGCGCCAGCCGAATCCTTGATCACAGCGGGGTATCAGCTGAGCGAAGTCATACAGGAATGGTTGGCAGAATATCCTGAGCATGCGATTCAAGAAACGATCCTGCCATTCTACTTCGCTCTCCTACATTTTTTAAAAATCAGTGAATTCTATGATGATCATTATGAAACGACGGTCGAGAAGACGTACCATGATTTTGTCATCAAAGAATTTTGTATCGATCCTAGTTTATTTTTAGAGCAATCGTTAGATAAGGGGAGAAGCAGTCTGCTTTTTTCTGCTAGTTTTTCACCGTTGTCTTATTACCAAGAAACGCTAGGCGGAAAGGAAAGTTTAGCTTATCGTTTACCGAGTCCTTTTCCAGAAGAAAATCAACAGGTATTGATTGCTAATTATATCGAAACGACTTATCGAAAAAGAGAAGAAAGTTCACCTAGGTTAGTTGAAACGATTAACCAATTTATATCAGGGAAAAAAGGAAACTACTTTGTCTTTTTTCCATCGTATCAATATCTAGATCAAACAGCAGCGGCATTTAAGGAACGTTACCCCGAAGTTCGTCTGTTGATCCAAGAGACTGTGATGAATGAAACAGAAAGGGAAACTTTTTTAGCAAACTTTAAAATTGAGCCTGCAGAGACCTTAGTGGCATTTTGTGTACTAGGAGGCATTTTTTCGGAAGGAATCGATCTAAAAGGAACGCGTTTGATTGGTAGCATGATCGTCGGCGTAGGATTACCACAAATGAACCATGAACAAGAATTGATCAAAGAGTACTACAATGAAAAAGACAATCTTGGATTTGCCTATGCCTATCAGTTACCAGGCATGAACAAGGTATTACAAGCAGCAGGCCGTGTCATTCGAGATACGACAGATGAAGGAATCGTCGTCTTAGCTGATCGACGGTTCGCAACCAGAAATTACCGTCAATTGTTCCCGAACCATTGGCATGGGGCTAAAAACGTCAATAATGTAAATGAACTATCTAGTGAAATCCACCGATTTTGGACAACTAGAAAGGATTGAATCTCTGAAATATCGATTGTGGGACAAAAGTAAGAAATACTTTTGCCTCATTCTTTAAAAACGAATAAACGGTGGGAGCAGAAGCAACTCCTTCTTAAATCAGCCGAAATTCACAAAAATTTAAAAAGCAATTTTCGTTAATTTATTCTTATTTCTCGGAGTTAAACACTTCTGCTCCAAACTCATATAAAAAATGATCTGGGTCCTAGAAGAAGCATTAACTTCTCTGGAATCCAGATCATGCATTGTTGTGTCATTAACTTGATTCTCACTCAACGGTAGTTCGTGAATTGTAATTCGATCGGCAAATCTAACTTTCTCAACAAAGCAATAACAGCCTGCAAGTCATCACGGTTTTTACCTGTTACACGGATTTGATCTTCTTGGATCTGTGCTTTGACTTTCATTTTAGAGTTCTTGATTTCTGTAGTGATTTTTTTCGCATTTTCACGATCGATGCCACTAATCAATTCAGCCGTTTGGCGAGCTTTTCCACCTAGTGCATGTTCAGAATCAGAAAAATGGATATTTTTGATCGGGACATTCCGTTTAATCAATTTTCCTAAAAGGACATCCTTGATCTGCTCAATTTTAAAATCATCGTCGCCAACGACTACTAGTTGATTATTTTCTAGCTTGATTTCAACTGTCGATCCTTTAAAATCGAAACGATTCGTTAATTCTTTGATGGTTTGTTGGATCGCATTTTTTACTTCCTCCATCGATACTTCAGAAACAATATCGAAACTTGCATCCTTTGCCATATAAGTTCTCCTTTTTATTTTTTTCTTTTATTGTATCATAGCAAGAAATTTTTTTTGAATCTTTACTAAAATTCTTCTCATTTATGTGCGAAGTATTTTCATTTAATAAAGAACCTGTTATTCTTACATTTGGAATAACAATGAAAGGAAGAGGTGCTTGTGAGCAAGATCATGACTGTATATCAAAGAAATGAAAAATTGAAAAAAATAGTGGTCGTTTTAGTCACCGGACTGACCGCGGCGATTGCCTTGAATTATTTTTTGATTCCTGCAAACGTCTTTTCTGCAGGGATGAATGGGATCGCCCAGATCATTGCCTCGCTATTATCTGAATGGTTCCACATACAAGTGGATACAGGTGCCTTTATCTTTATTTTGAACATCCCTGTTTTTATCTTAGGTTTTCTGAAAGTTGGGAAACGGGCAACGATCCTGAGTTTTGTCAATGTCGTCGCAGTCTCAGTAATGACTACAATATTACCCACGGGACAGGTCACGGATAATATATTGATGAATGCATTAGTAGGGGGAGTTTTACTAGGTGTGGGAGTTGGTTTGTCGCTAAAGATGGGATTTACGACTGGTGGCATGGACATCATCTCATTAGTTCTGTCACAAACTACAGGTAAAACAGTTGGAAACTATATGTTGCTACTGAATGGGATCATTGTGGTGATCGCCGGATTCCTCTTTAACTGGGAAAGTGCATTATATACGATTATTTCGATTTATGCCATGACACAAGTGATAGATGCTATCCATACGAGCCATCAAAAGGTCACGGCAATGATCGTGACAGTCAGACCCGATTTAGTGACCGAAGCTATCTCACAAAAAATGGTACGTGGAATGACTTTGCTACCATCAGTCGGTGGATATTCTAAAAAAGAAGGAAAAATGATCATGATGGTGATCACACGTTATGAAATGTATGATCTAGATCAAATCGTACACGAAATAGATGATGATGCCTTTATCAACATTTTGCCGACCCATTCTGTTTTTGGCCGATTTGCAAATGAATCCGAACAAAAAATGTACCGGTCAACGGGTGTTTTTCCAGAAATCAAAAATACTGCACGAAAAAAATAAGCAATGCACTTATTTTAGATTAGCGGTAGTTTTTACTGTTGAGGAAGCAAGCTAAATGAGAATAGATGTTCTTGATTCTCATTTACAAACATCTAAAAAAAGAGTATGATAAATGAAAATCGCATGAAGGAGTGTGCAGAATGAGCGAAGCGAACCGAGAATGGTCAGCACAAGAAGTTGAAGCAATCAAAGAACAAATCTTAGCCGCATTAGAAATGGTCATCGATCCAGAGTTAGGTATCGATATCGTCAATCTAGGCTTGATATATGAAGTAGATTTTGATCCAGAAAATGGAGAAACAGTCATCAAAATGACATTGACAACGATGGGGTGCCCATTAGCTGATATCTTGACTGATTCTATCCACGATGCATTGAAAGAAGTACCAGAAGTATCTAAAGTAGAAGTCAAACTTGTTTGGTATCCAGCTTGGACGACCGATAAAATGAGTCGTTATGCACGGATTGCTTTGGGTATTCGATAGGGAATAATGTTGATTTAACAGCGTTTTTCACTCATTTAGTATGTAGTCTGAGCCAATTTTTTGGATTTCGGATACCAGATAAAATGAGAGTATTTTCGATACGGATAACATATCCAATGAGGAAATAAATTCTGAACTCTTTTATTGACTTTTAGACAAAGTTGATAAGGGAGTTTTTTTGTTATGTAGAATTTTAGGATAGGTGAACTATTAGAAAAAATGTTATTCAACGAAAAAGCCGGAGGAATCTCATAAAAAACGCTAAAGAAATATCAAAAGTTTTTGAAACGGTTATTTGAATTTTTGAAAAAAGAGCAGATAGCCTTATTTATAGCAATCTTCTTCATATTTCAAAATCATTGGTTGATACACTTCTCCTGTTTTTTCACTAGACACTAGTTCTCCATATGATTTAAACCCGTACTTTTCATAAGATCGAATCACTTTTGAGCAATTAACGCTATCTAGAATCACTAATTTACCACCTATATGACATCTGATGGTTTCAATAGCTACTAGACAATAACTCATCAATAAATTGCCATTAAAAAAATCAGCAAATTTATCATTTTTAGCGAGTTGTCCCGATAATATTGAGGGGATAGAGTTGATATGTTTTCCTGATGTTTGTCGAGCAAGGTATTTTTTCTTCTGATTCATCGCTAATAAAAAAAGTTCTACTTAAGTGTCTATACTCATTTATAAGTTCAGTGTCTTTTAGAGCACAGTCAACTAGTAACTAAGATGCTATTTCCACTTTCCATTTAAAAAGTGCCTCTTACTGGGTTAAAGTCATCCAGCAAGAGACACGTTTTATTCTGTTTCAAGTTATTGGGTAAGTCTCCAAACTGATTGGACTTTTTCATTTACTTAACGACTCAATATAAAAGGGATACACATGATCAATACAATGATACCGAAGATGAGCGAGTACATAGATACAATGAAAATTTTTGACATAAGATCTTTTTTCTTGTTTCTTAATTTTCTAACTGAATCAACATCTTTATTTTCGATAAATGCCACGATTTCTTTATACGTTTGAACATCGCTTTCTTTTTTTATTTTTTCGATTTTCAATGCTGCATACATAGAGATCAACCATAGTATAAGTGGTGGGACGATCCACCAATAATTTGGTAAAAATAAGGATGGTCCAATCGAGATAGCAGCTAATATACTAAAAATCATCATGATTTTAGTATACTTATCCATGTTTACTGCAGAAATTTTTTCTTTCATTTTTTCAACATCTCCTTTGACTAATTCATCTAAAGAAACATCAAAAAGAACACTGAGTAATAACAGGTTATGGACATCAGGATAACTACGCTCGTTCTCCCAGTTGGAAATAGTCTGTCGTGAAACAAATAACTTCTCGGCTAATTCTTCTTGTGAAAAATCACATTGCTTCCTAAATTTTTTGATTTGTTTACTTAGGTTCATTTTATTCGCTCCTTCTTCCTACAGAATAGATCAATCGTGTTTTTTCAACTATCAAATATCTTTATTTTAGTTGAAAAAACAGTGTAAAAGTTCTTTTACATAGTTGAAAATACTGATTTAACAGCATTTTAAAATTTTTTTGCTTGATTATTAGAGAGTGTGATTTAAAAAAATAGTAATCATTAGAAAGACAGTGGGAGTAGATCAATGAATCACTGTGATGGACTAGATTTTTTTAAGTAATGATTTACATTTTATTATAGCAAAATAGTTTCTGCTATCTTTCTACAAATAAGTAAAAATTATTCTTTTATTTTTCTAATCATATTTATAGTTAGAAGAAACACATTAACATTATCACAAATTTGAGTTTCCAAATTGAATTCTTTAGACAAGTAAGTGATGATTTTACCTGTTTTTTAGAATGTCTAACGATATAAATTGACGATGGAATAAGGAGCAGAGTGCAATTGAGAAGGTATTGAATCAAAATAAGGGATGTAGTGAGGATATCTGATTTGCATATGAAATAAAAAGTTACATTTCCGCAATAAACTAAGTAATTTACCACAAAGGTCTGATTCGATGATAAGTTACTTAGTTTATTTTCTATCTATTTTTATAGAAATGCTAGGATCGTTTTTTTACAACGGCTAGAAGATAGCTGATTCCCGTTCCTAGAAAAACTAGGATACCGGAGAACAAAAAGATGTAGCCAAGCCCAAGTAAATAAAAGTTTTCATGTAGGATTCCTGCAGTGTCAATATATTCAACTGAGGTGGATTTGATAAAAAAGCAGAAGAATCCTAAGAATAATAACAAGGAACCAATGAGAGCAGTAATCATATTGTACTTTGCTCGTTTTGTTTTACTACTGTCGTTGATCAATTTTTCTGTCAGATGATTCATGTTGTTTCCCCCTAAAATCAATTCATCAAGTGAAAGATGAAAAATAGTGGAAATCAAAATCAACATTTCTAGATCAGGTAAGTTTCGATTGTTTTCCCAATTGGATACCGCCTGTCTAGTAACAGTTAATTTTGTTGCAAATTGCTCCTGTGTGAGTTTATTTTGTCTACGTAGTTCTTTGATTTTATCGCCAAATTCCATTTTTTATTTTCCTTCCTTGATGTGAGTTCATCATAAGAATTTCCTCTTTGTTTTTCAAGAAAGCATGACTTGCATACTGAAAAATCAGAGGACAGCATTTCTTGCATACCTTGTTTTCTTGATATCTAGCACCATTTAACGTGTTTAAACAGTATATGTTTTTATACGCCATTATAGCAATGAATAAATTCTAAAACTAAGATTATGGGATAGTTAAATAGAAGTTTTAAATTTTAACGAGGACTTGTTCTGGCTTAAGTTAAATAGACATATTGTAGAAAGCGGTTTCGTGATATGATAGTTACATAAACAAATAAGGAGAAAGCAAATGGCAAAACGTCGAAGTAACTACTCGATATAGTTGGTTGGATAGAACTATATCGAGTACTGAAGTTATCCAACCAATTGATATCGACCCTAAAACAACTCAAAAACTAAGGGAGCTAATCAAATGGATGAACAACGATTAAAAAAAGAATGGTTACAAAGTGAAAAGAGACAAAAAGAGTTTTCTGGCTGGGATTTTTCCTATTTAAATGATCGGTGGTACTGCGAAGAGCCAGTTTGGAATTACCGAGAGTTGGTTTTAACACATTTAAGTAAAGAAATGATGCTTTTGGATATGGGAACTGGTGGAGGGGAGTTACTACAGACTTTCCATCATCCTTATAGAAAAATTGCTGTAACAGAAGGCTATTTACCTAATTATGAATTGTTAGTAAACACTTTACAGCCCAAAGGTGTGACAGTTCAATTTGTAGAAAAAGATGGATATTTAGCGTTTCCTGATGACTCATTCGACTTAGTCATCAATTCTCATGAATCATTTTCGCTAACAGAAGTAAAACGCGTGCTTAAAAAAGATGGCTTGTTTATCTCGCAGCAAGTGGGGGATTTCAATGGAGTAAATCTAGCTTCGCGGTTGCTTAAAGGGTATAAGAAGGAAAGTTTTGATTTTCATCTTGCAACTGTAAAAAAAGAATTGGAAAAAGCTGATTTTGACATTTTACGGGAGGATGAAGCCTATTTAAAACAACTTTTTTTCGATATGCCTGGTTTGATCTATTATTTACGAACGATCAAATGGGAATATCCTGATTTTTCAGTAGAAAAAAATTTTGAAGAGCTACTTTCATTGTATGAAGAATTGTTGAGGCATGGTAGCATTTTTAACATGCAACACCGCTTCGTGTTTGCTGCTAAAAATAGAAAATAGGTATCTGGCATGAACGCCTGTAAAGTGTAAAGAATAGTCTGTTCATAGCAAATGAAAAATCAAAACGAATGTGGGATAAATCTAAAAATCACGTTTGCTACAGACTCTCCAATAAACGACGTCCAAAAGTCAGGATTTTCGGAAATTTCAAAAAAAGCGTGGGACAAAAGTAAGAAACACTTTTGTTCCAGTCTCTTTGCCACGAACTTGATAGAAGGATAAGAACGCAGTAAGTCACTCTCGAAATAGATGAATGAGTGATTGGAGTGAGATTATTTTACAAGTATTTATTGTTGGTTAATCTACATTATTCATTATTTCCTAATGGTCGGCGACAGATTCCAAAAGAAATACCTTCATTTTCGCTTATTTTGCTTTTTACGTAAGGAAGTGGGGAATGGGCGTATAACTCCTCGATTTTTGTAGCAATCGTTTGATCAGAGGAGGGTTGCTTATTTTTCAATTCAATAAACCATTGCTTGATTTCTGTGGGATAAATATTTCCAGCAATAGAAGAAATAGAATTGAATCCTAAAGCTAGTTTTTCTGTTACAGCTGATTCACCACCCATGTAGACTTTTAAAGTTTTTTTTATTTCAGCGAGAATTTTAGGAAGATGAGCTGGATTTCCGGCTTCTTTTATTCCGATGACCCGATCGTCTTTTAAAAGTGTCAAATAGGTGTCTATAGTGATGTCAAAGCCGGTACGACGCGGATTGTTATAGAGTATCGTTGGCTTATTGGCGAAAGAGATCACCGATTTGGCATAGGAAATAGCTTCCTGTTGTGAAGGAAGAATATAAGGGGGAAAACCCAATAAGATTCCTGTGACTTCATTCGAAGTATTGATTTTTTTGGCGAGGATCTCTGCCTCTTTTTGGCGAATACTAGATAGACCAAAAACGATTTCCAAGTCATTATACATATTTAGTTTTTATAGCGCGTCAAGCAACTGTAATTTTTCTAGTAACGTCAATGAATGTTGTTCGCCAGTTGAGCCGCCTACTAAAACTGATTGAATACCTTGAGTAGCCAAATAACCAATATGTTGTAACGTGGCTTTTAAATTTAAGGTTTCATCTTCATAAAAAGCAGTAGGAACAGCTACTTGATAATCTTCATTTAATACCATGACATTTCCTCCAATTTTTATCCTGAGTTACGATCAATGAATAGATTGAAAAATCAATGTGAAGTGCGGATAGAGTCAATATAAAGTGTTTGTAGTTTCTTGGTGATTGTTCCACACTGGCTATCAGCAATCTGTTTACCGTCGATTGAAATGACTGGTACGATTTAATAAATACTATTGGAAATAAAACATTCAGTGATTTTATCTAACTGAGTGACAGAAAAAGGAGTTTCACAGACTTTTAGTCCATTTGCACGAGCTAATTTTAAAATCTGCATTTTAGTGATACCTGGCAAAACAAGGTTGCCATCAGGGTGGGTATATAAAATGTCGTCATCGACAAACCAGATATTTGAGGCAGATGCTTCTGTGATCTTTCCGTCTCTTTGTAAAATAGCGTCATCGAATCCTTTTCTGGCAGCTTCATCGAGTGAGAGGATATTGCCAATCAGACTTAATGATTTGATGTCACAATGTAACCATCGGGTGTCTTCAATGACCGTTGCACGGATTCCGTTTTTTTGCATTGCAACGGGTCGTTCAATGGGAATCGTATAGGCGAGATAAATCGGTGTTGTCTCCTTAGAGTCTGGGATCAAATGTTGTCTAGGCGATACGATTCCTCGAGAAATTTGAAAATAGATTTCTCCTTCACTCACATGGTTTTTCTGGATAAGTTGTTGAAATTGTTCTTGAAGTTCATGTTTGTCGAATGGAAGAGTTAAATGGATTTTCTCAGCCCCAACCTTTAAACGATCGAAATGTTCTGAAAACATGAACATCTGTTGATCGTAAACACGGATTACTTCATATAGACCATCCCCGAAATGATAGCCGCGATCATCAGGTGAAATAGTGATTTCATCTTTGGGAATAAGTTGACCATTAAAAATTGCGTTCATAAAAATACCTCCTAAAAGTTCTGAACAGACGAGAAATGAGTTTTTTAGTCAGAATATTCATACATTTCATCCGTTTGAGACGTACTTTAGCAAAAGATCATGGGAATTACAATGCTTTTTTCCAAATACCTGTAATCATTCGCTGGATCTGCGAGTGTTTGTTACAATCAAAATATAAAAATAAAATGTGTTAAGACAGAAAATAATAGGAGGAAGTATATGAGACCAAAATCAAAAGATGAATTGATTGCAGCAGCGAATCAAAAATTTGCTGAATTATGGGAAGAGATTGCAAAATTGAGTGAAGAAGAACAGCAAGCATCATTCTTATTTGATGAAGCGTTTTTAGCGAAGAAAAAAGAGGCCCATTGGCGAAGAGATAAAGACTTAAAAGATGTTTTGATCCATCTTTATGAGTGGCATCAGCTTTTACTAAATTGGGTCCAAAAGAATCAGAAGCAAGAGAAAAGTCCGTTTTTACCAACACCATACAATTGGCGAACCTATGCACAAATGAATGTTGAATTTGTTGCAAAGCATGAAAACACGCTGTTGTCTGATGCAAAATCCTTCGTGCATCAAACACATGAACAAGTGATGTCATTAGCAGAGAAATTTGATAATGCTGAGCTATTTGAAAAGAAAAAATTTGAATGGACAGGGAACATGACCCTAGGGAGTTACTTTATTTCTTCGACAGCTAGCCATTATGACTGGGCAATCAAAAAAATAAAGCAATCCCAGAAGTAGTAAGTGCTAGTCTAGTTTGGAATCGAAAAAAAAAACGAATATCTCACTATCAATTGTTTCATCCTGGATGGTTATCAGATACTCAGAAATGGAACGAATTTTTAGGTAAGAAAGGACAAAAGTGATTGATTACGGAAGGGAAGTGATACCTGTTCCTATCATTTATTCACGGTTGGAATGTGAGACCAAAGTATTCCTTCCTTTTATTAAATGTTCCTTATTACCTGGTGCCATTTTTTGACTTTCTGACCAATAAGGCTGTGATATTGTTTCGTTTCTGGGCTGTTGAATGATTTTTGTTTCTAAAGAAAATCTGTCTTGGATTTTTTTCATGCTGATTTTTTCGATTTGAGAGGATGTATGGCTTAAGTTTTTATGTATTTTTCTTTGTTGGCTGGATAGATGTGACAGCTTCTTTTTTATTTTATAAATTGTTTTAGTGGACATATTAAACTCTTCCTGGAGTTCTTTATAAGTGGCATTTGGATGTTCCCTTAATTTTTGTTCAACACGTTGGAATTTCTCAGCACGGTAGGTAGATCTCACTCCTAGCTGTTTTTTGATGTGGGTGATAGTTGTATATGAAATCTGATATTCTTTAGCAATCTCTTTGTAGGAGTGGTTAGGGTTAGTCAAAAGTGCGTGGGCTGCTTTTTGTGTTCGCTCAAAGCGAAACGGTCTTTTGCGATTATTTTTCCCGACTGGTATTGTTGGATTGATTTCTTGTTGATTTAAAGATAGAGGTATTGTATTTTCTACCCGCAAACTGCTATATGAGTCATTTTGAGGTACGAAGTTAAGGTCTGCGAAAAGCTGATACTCTTCTGTGGCAATGTAATGTTCTGAATGAAAATCAGACGTGCAGGGTGTATCTACGAATGAAGAGGAAGGCCATTTCATTTGTGATTGAAAATCCGGACTGTTTTGGAAATTATTGACTTGAGAAAGTAGCTTATCTTCTATCTGGGCGGATAATATGGTTGAATCGGTGCGCTCAATGGGCATAAAGAAACCTCCTAAAAATGTTTCTTTTATTTTACTTCTGTTAGTACGAAGATGGAGGACCAGTTTTTCTGAAAAAATAAAAAAAGATAGATAACCTGTTAAAAGGCTATCTATCTTTTTATTTTTTAGCTTAGTACCAACCATTAGCTAGCCAGAATGCTTGGGCAGCTTCCCATGAACCATAACGTGAAGTAACATATTGATCGGCTACACGTTCTTGGTTAGCAGCAGAGTAGTCACCATTCAAGTATGAAGCATCTAATTGGTAACGTCCGATGTAACGGCCATTAGTTGCTGTGTAAGAACCACTTGATTCTCTTTGAGCGATCCATTCTTTCGCTGAGCTTGTGCTTGTAGCTGGTGCTGCAGTTTCAGTCACAACAGGTTGTGCTGCTTCTGCAGGAGCAGATTGCACTGCTTCTTGTTGGACAGGTGTGGCAGCTGGTTGTGCTTGTGTTTCTTGAGGCGCAGAGTAAGTTGTTTCTGCAACTGCTGCTTGGTCTCCTGTAGGAATCGTTAATTGTTGACCTGAATAGATCAGGTTAATATTTGAAATCGAATTATGTTCTGCAATAGTTTGGATCAAGGAGTTGTCACCAACGTATTTTTGAGAAATCGTTGATAGTGTATCACCTGATTGAACGGTATAAGCTTCGTCCGCATGTGCAGATGTACCCATAAAGAATAGAGCGCCGGCAGCCAAAGTTGTTCCAAAAAGTAATGTTTTAAGTGATTTCATGTAAAATCTCCTTCGTCGTTTTAAAAAGTATTTGTTGTGTTCAACGAGGAATACTTTAACACGTGGAAATATTTCATAGGTAATAGCTTCGTGACACTTTGTGACAAATCTACGTTTTTTGTAACAAACAGATTATCGGAAAATGTGAATAAAAATGAGAAAAAAGCCATAAAGTTTTATTATAGGGGCGGATGTGGGCTATTAAAATTAGAAATTAATCAAAGGTAAAAGTTCAATAAAACACTTTTTTTCTAAAAAAGTTGAGTAAAAATAGTCAAAACAGCGTATTTTTTTTTTAATTTGAAGGAGGATGTTACAATGAAAGAAACAAGGAGGCGATGATATGAGTAATAGATATTCAAAGATAATGGTAGCGGTGGATGGATCAAAGCAAGCAGAAAAGGCATTTTTGGAAGCCCTTGATTTAGCGAAAGATAATGAAGCAGAGTTAATCATTGTTTCTATTATCAATAAAGTGGAGTTGACTCATAGTGCTTATGCCTTCTCAAAGATCTATGCAGAAGAGAAACAAAAGATCGAAGTTGAAATGTTAAAAAAAATTCACGATGCAAAAGAATATGGTTTGACGGAAATCCATGCGATTGTTGAGACAGGTGATCCACGACAGTTGATTGGTACTGTTTTTCCAACACAAGAAAATGTGGATTTGATCGTGATGGGGGCTACCGGAAAAGGTGCAATCCAACAGGCATTGGTTGGATCGACAGCTTCCTTTGTTGTTGCCCATGCCTCTTGCAGTGTATTAGTAGTGAAATAAAAGAGGGAGGGAACTATCATGGTACGTCCACAAGAAATAAAGGCCCCAAAGGAAAAGATCGAAGTGCTTACTATTTTAGAAGATGGCACAAAAACAAGAAAAGGCTATTCCGTTGCTTTAGTCAAATGGTATGCAAAAAAAGCAATCGCTATAAGATGGGATGGGGATGATGCACAGGACAAAGGATTCCCAGTAACAGTAAATGGGTACCATCCTGCATGGTTCGTTTTAACAGATAAATTAACGGAACTTTATAGTAAAGATTACAAAGAATTGATCAATACGATGCGATTTATTGAGGATTTGGACAAATAGAAAAGAAGAATGTGGGACAAAAGTAAGAAACACTTTTGTCCCACATTCTTTCAGGAGTAAAAAATGAAAAAAAGGTTATTTGGGATGAGTAAACTATATGGATCCAACCTTAAATCTAGCTTAAAAAAAGTTCGTTTTAAGAATGAAAAAATCTATTGTTATACGTAAAAATTAGTTAGATGTCTTGGATCAAACAGGCCCATCCAACTACTCTTTGAATTTGATATATATTACTTTTGCTTTTTATATAAGTAGAAAATCCAAAGAATCAGAAGTAAAGAAGATATCAATAGTCCTGCGGTATTCTTCATCAGGGCAATGGGTGTTTCCCAATGTCGAAAGGAAAAGATTTGATAAGTGAAGTAAGCACAAGGGAGGCTGGCAATTAAAATGGAAAATTTTTTCTTCGTCCATTTTATGTAGTAAAAAAGGATGCTCAACATGATAAAAAAAGGAATATAAAATATCAGTTGTCCGATTGCAATCATATAACGCCTCCTATTATTTAAAATCCCTGATACAAAATAACACTTTGTGAGATTATACGCAAGCGATACGTGGAAGTTTTCTTTATAAATGTTGTTTTTTTTCGTTCTTTTGATTATCTCCTCTGTTCTTGCTATAATTATGTCGAAAGAAAGGATGAAAATTTCATGGATCAAGTAATGTTAGAAGTCGATTTACATTTAGTAAACAATATCCGCGTCATTTACTATCTTGTAAGTAACAGCGTAGAAAAGAGAGTATTAATCAACAAAATCAACGGGATATTAGCCAAAAAAGATGTTCATCATTTTAGTAATGGAGAAGATAGCTATTATAGTATTCCAGTTGAGAAAGTACTTTACACAACGGTGAATGTAAGGAAGGATCTCGACACAAAAACAGTCCACGACCCAATTTTTACCACTTATTGATGGGGAACGGAGGAAAACGATGAATCCATATGAAGCACTTATCCAGGATTTGATTAATGGGAAAATTGAGAAAATAGACGTCAATAGAGAAGATGTCATGCTCTTTCGTGAAGCATGGCTCAAATTAGAGGATCGTAAATATGTTGTAGGTAAAGCGCTGCTCAATGGCAATGTAACTTATCATTATGATCCAACACGTTTATACTAAGTAAGCTATTCGAAATAATCAGTACGAAAAAAGAAGATCCAACTGCCACAAAATGTTTCCTAATTTGTGGCAGTTGGATTTTTTTATATGGAGATCGGGTTGTACATCTGTCTGTTTTTTTGTTCTATGTCATCATACATACCATCTTTTTGACAACAAACATCTGAATACATTTGTTTTTTTATGGAGTATCTACTATTTTCTGAGCCAAAGTATGAGAGAAAATTACAACCATAGACGGATGAGCCTTTGTTGTTTTATTTATATAATGGAAAAGTAATCAACTAGGAGGGAAAAAAATGAAGGTATTAAAGATTTTAGTCGGCATTACTTGTATGGCCGGTGTTATGTTATTTAGTTTAAAAATATATACGCAACATTCTCATAGCGAGATGGCAGGAGTCATGGATCAGCTAAATCCCCTTGTGACTAGGGGAGAAGTATATGTGAAAACCACGAAACCTGAAGAAGTCAACTCTTACGGTACAGCTAAATATGTCCAGACGGCTGCCGACAGTGATGGAAATAAACGGACAATCGAATATAATGGCATTTCAGTTTTAAAAGAGAACTGCTATTTAAAAATCACGAATAAAGGCGCACATGTTGAAACATACGAAGAAATAGACAAACAAGCAGTACCAGAAAAAGCATTAGCAATTATTGGATAAACTATATTTTTATTATGTAAACCTTCGAATGGTTAAATTATAAAATCGTTGTTTTTTTGAAAAAACAAGCCAAATCATCTAAGAAATAGACGAAGCTATTTCGGATGATCTGGCTTGTTTCGCGTAGTGGTGTGCTTTTACACTATTTTTATTGGGATGGCAGGGTTCGAACCTACAATTGCTTGATTCAGAGTCAAGTGCCTTACCAGTTTGGCTACATCCCATTCAATCAACAAAAATAGTTTAGCACTTAATTAAAAAAACGCAAGTTATTAATCTTTTGTGTAGAGCACTTCTTTAAGTAAGACTACTCGTTTCTCTATTTTTTTGATCAAACTGGACGGAAGAGAAATCAACGTTGCTGCAGATAATACTGTAGTAAGAAGCAGATATTCTTCCTGTTGGTTGCCGAGTATTTGATAAATTGTAGCTAAGCGTTCAATATACTCAAAGCGCGTATAACCAGTTCGAATGATCAGAAATTTTAAAAGATCGATCGCTTTTGAATAGTCTTTCTCAGAATAATAGCTGAGAGCTTGACGATAAAGTTTTATTTCTAGCTCATTGAGAGAAGCAGGGCTATAGCGGTTTGTCCATTCTTTTACTGATACTTTTCGTTGAACATTCCCTTTGGTATCTCTAACAAAAATAATCGGCATGTCATTTGGGTCTATCTTTTTATGGATAAATCGTTCCATTTCCCTTGCTCCTTTCTCTTTTTCTTTAGCTAGAGTATAAGATACTTTCAAAAAAAATACTAGCTTTTCTTTAAAGTCAGCATTTGGCCGCCCATTGCCGTAAAAATTTTATTGAAATCGTTTATTGGAACAGCTCGATTTTTTTCTCCATAAGGATCATTGACATAGATCGTTGTATCATCATAACCTGTGACCACACAAGCGTGTATTAAAGGGGTTACTTTGACTTCACCATTATTGGTTGTCCATGTTGTGAAATCACTGTCAGTAGGTACCTGAAAATCAATAGTGACAGAAGTCCATACAGGTTCTTCTTTTTGCAACGCTTTTCTGATATCTTTCAAGTTCGCGTCTGTTTTTGGTTCAGTATAATAATCTGTGCCGACGATTTTTTGAGCTAAAGCAGCAATAGGAGGAACATAGACGCCCATTGCCCAATCGCCGCCAGTAATGTCACCAACGAAGCCTTCATTTGGATCACCGTGAGTACCGTCTGCATTGAAGACAGGGACATAAGTCAACTGATCTGCTAATTGGTTTTTCGTCGTAGTGTATCCATAATAGGATAAAAGCATCGAAAGGGAAGTTACTTCACATCCATTTTCTAAAGCGGGTGCATCAAATTGATTTTCTAAAGGAACATCAAGCAAGACTTCTTTTTTTTCTTTTGAGGGGGAGTTGCTGACTTGTTCTGCTGTGGAGAGAGAGGCTTTCTCACCCTCGTTTCGATGCAGGATATAGTACGTGCTAGAAAGAAAAATCAATGTCAGACTACCTAAAAACATGATTTTTTTTGCGTTTTTCTTTTTCATTAGAATACTTCCTTCGTCTAGTCTGTCATATAGTATAATGGTTTTTATTTAAAAACAAATTAAATTTGACTTTTCTAATTAAAAAAGAACAAGTTTTTCTTAAGGAATAACTATTGTTCTGTAAAATGAATAAAATATTTTAACTTGCCAACTGTTTTAATTGTGAAAACGAAATCAATACGCTATAATGCCAATAAGGTTAAAGAACAATTAATAAAAAACGAACTTTTAAAGACAATGAAAATTGAGATAGTACTACTACTTTTTTTAAGGATTATTCGTCTGTAAGAGTTTTAGCAGTTTAGGAGGATTTTGATGACGGAAGAAATGATCAATTTAGGAGAGCAATACTCATGTAAGCCAATCGGGTTTACACAGACAGTCGTTGGCGAAGTAGTTTCAAAAATGACAAACTGTGCCGTAGTCAAAGTTGCTCAATGCGCTTCTGAGGACCAAGATTTACTAGAAGAAAAAGCCAGTATGGTTGTAGCAAAATATGATACATTTGAATAAGAAAGAAAATTTGGACATGCAACAACAGGTTTGATGCTGCAAGTCCTTTTACTATGTAGAGGTTTATTTCTTTTTCTGGATGTGAGAAAAGGAAAGAGGTGTGGGTAAATGATTAGTCTATTTACGATATTATTGTTTTTATTTGTACTAGCGATGTGCTTGTTTCTTTGGCTTGTCCGCCGAGAAATCATCTATAAGACAGTTAGAAATCGCTGGGTATATTTAGTGGTACCTTTCTTAGCTATATTAGTGTTATGGTTTACACTTATCAGTGAACCAAGTGTAGATGATTTAGCGAAAGGGATTTTATCAGCATTAGTCTTCATCAGTTTTCTACTCGATAGTCGGGGGATAACGGAAGAAGGGTTAGTGTTAAATAGTTTTGATAAGCGAGGAGTGCCGTTTTCTGAAATCAACAAGATTGTTCTTTATCAACCCAAAGGTTCAAACGAAATCAAAATGAACTTTTTTCGTAATGGTTGGCGGGGCCCCCTAATGAAATTTTCTGTTTCAATGGAGGAATTAGTTCCTTTTTTGGCGCAACATCTAAATGAGGATGCTGAGATCGATATCATGATCGATTCAGATGAAGGATAGTGTGTTGTTGTGAACAAGCATAGAAGAGATCATGATTTAGAAATAACCTTAAAAAAGCTAGGTAGTTACGAAAACCGTAACTACCTAGCTTTTTTTAGTACTTAGTCAAATACGCGGAAACGATCTTCGTCATTCATGTATTCTTTTTCGCCAGCTGGTGTTTCTGGTGAACCGAATACTAATTGAGCGCGTAATTTCCAATTTGAAGGGATGTCCCATTCTTTAGCTACAGCGTCATCAATTACTGGATTGTAATGTTGTAAGTTGGCGCCTAGTCCTTGGTCTGCTAATGCAACCCATGTATTCGCAGTAGCGATCCCGTTTGATTGTTCTGACCAATCTGGGAAATTATCTGCATATAATTCAAATTGTTCTTGAAGTCCTTTGACTACATCAGTGTCTTTAAAGAATAGAACAGTTCCGTATCCGTTTTTAAATCCGGCTAATTTGTTTTGTGTGTTTGGGAATGCTTCAGCAGGTGTCAATGGACGAAGTGCTTCTTCAGTCATTTCCCATAGTTTTTCATGTGCATTGCCAAAAAGAATCACTGCACGAGTAGACTGTGCGTTGAATGCTGTTGGGCTTTCTTTGATTGCTTCTTTGATCAATGCAGTTAGTTCGTCATTAGATAAAGTGACGTTACGTCCTAAATGATAGATAGAACGACGGTTTTTCAATGTATTTGTAAAAGTTGTCATGTTAAAAATCTCCTTTGATTGCGTAGTGCATATTTTTTATGAGTACAAAAAGGAGTATATCATCTTACAAAAAGTAAGTAAAAAGAAATGCTCAGCAAAAAGAAATAAATTTTTTCTCTATTAAAAATGAATCGATCACAATAAATAAAGGAGCGGTTACATTGTGATTAAACGAACTTCAATTCGCTTTTTCAAGATTGACATCTATATAATTATTAAATTTGTATATGTTTTTTCTTATTGTTTTCCAATCGTTTTTTACTTATTTTTATAGAAAATAAGTATATATTTCTAAAATAAGTTTTTTAGCTATTTTTTTCGGGAAGTGTATATGTTATTTTCTGAAAATTTAAAGAATTGGGGTATAGATTATGGAAAATCAACAAGACAAAGGCTTCTTCGGCCAGCCGAAGGGGTTGTCAACACTGTTCTTTACTGAAATGTGGGAACGATTTAGTTATTATGGTATGCGTGCATTACTTATCTACTATATGTACGATACTGTTACAAATGGGGGCCTTGGATTACCTCGTGCGTCAGCGTTGGCGATCATGTCCATTTATGGTTCATTGATTTATATGTCAAGTATCGTTGGTGGTTGGGTTTCTGACCGCGTTCTAGGTGCGAAACGGACAGTGTTTTTCGGTGGTATCTTCATCATGATTGGACACATCGTCCTTGCTTTGCCATTCGGAGTTTCTACATTGTTTATTTCAATGGCTTTGATTATTATTGGTACAGCCTTTTTGAAACCAAATGTTTCGGGAATGGTTGGTCATCTCTATTCGAAAACAGACTTGCGTCGTGATGCAGGTTTCTCTATTTTCTACATGGGGATTAACTTAGGTGCGATGATCGCTCCAATCATTGTAGGAACGCTTGGTCAAAATTATAACTATCATTTAGGTTTCTCACTAGCTGCTATCGGTATGTTCTTCGGTTTGTTGCAATATGTGATCCAAGGACGTAAAACATTGGATGGTGTGGGAACAGTCGCACCAAATCCATTGTCTCAAGAAGAACGTAAAGGGTTTATCCGCAACTTAGTGATCGCGTTGATCGTTATCGTAGCTATTTTTGGTGGTGCACAAGTTACAGGACATTTAACAATTGATTTCTTTATAAATACAATCAGTGTCTTAGGTATTTTGTTGCCATTGTATTACTTTATCAAAATGTTAACTTCAAAAGATGTAACAACAGATGAAAAACCAAAAGTTTGGGCATACATCCCACTATTTGTTGCAGCAATCATCTTCTGGTCACTACAAGAACAAGGTTCTTCGATTTTAGCGTTGTTTGCTAGTGAACGTACACAATCTACATTGTTTGGAATGACTATTCCTGCAAGTTGGTACCAATCATTGAATCCGATCTTTATTTTTGCACTAACACCAGTATTTGTCACATTATGGACAAAATTAGGGAACCGTCAACCGTCAACTGTGGTTAAATTCTCTTTAGGACTACTATTTGCAGGGTTGTCTTTCTTATTGATGATGCTTCCAGGTATACTTTATGGAACATCTGGTAAAGTTAGCCCATTATGGTTGATCGGTAGTTTCTTGATCGTGGTTATCGCTGAATTATGCTTATCACCAGTCGGTTTATCTGCGACAACAAAACTTGCACCAAAAGCATTTGAATCGCAAACGATTGCCATTTGGTTCTTAGCTGATGCTTCATCGCAAGCAATCAATGCGCAAATCGCTCGTTTCTACACACCAGGTACAGAATCAATGTACTTTGGAATTGTTGGTGTGGTAGCGATCGTTGGAGCTGTTTTACTCTTTACGATCAAAGAACCAATCAAAAAATTGATGGGATCGATCCGCTAATCCATAAACATTAAAAAGAGGCAGTCGTTTATCGATTGTCTCTTTTTTTATTGTTCAAAGTAGAGACGAAAGAACAAATGTTCACTCATTTTTGCTATAATAGATAAGAAACGGAATTTGATCATTGAGGAGGAGGAAAATGACTTTACAATTTATTCTTGGAACGAATCGGAAGGATCATCGCGCCACGTTGATCGCCGAAGCGGTGGAGTGGCTGGCGCAAGAAAAAGACCATCAAGTATTTTTCCTTGTACCTAATTATAATAAATTTGAACAAGAGCAAGAGATTTTGGCGCAGTTGCGTAAAGAAAATGGCAAGGAAACATTCAGCACAACGAACGTTCAAGTCTTTAGTTTTTATCGTTTAGCTTGGTATCTGTTAGCACAAACAACTCTATTGTCTGGCAATGAGCTTTCAGAAGCGGGTTCGGCAATGATCTTACGGCAAATATTGGAAAAAAACGAAGAAAAATTAACGATTTTTCGTGGGGAAATCAATAAAAAAGGCTTTATTCAACAATTGCAGGATCTTTACAATGAAATGCGTGTGGGAAATATTTCTCCAAGCGATTTAGTTCTTTTCAAAGAGGAGAGAACACCAAAGGAAGAGGACCAGCAATTGAAATTAAAAGACCTCCAACTTATCTTCTCTGAGTTCGAGGAGGAATTGATGAAGCGGGCGCTTAAGTTTGAAGATACTTTGACTGTTTTAGCGAGCTACATGAAGACGCTAGATATGGAAAATGTCAAATTTATCATCAGCGGTTTTTCTCGATTGAACGCACAGGAATACCAATTGTTGCAACTCATGATGGAAAAAGGGCACTTAGTCGTGGATCTGGTACTTGATCGACCTTATATTGCCGAGATGCCAGAAGTACTGACTTTATTCCATGAAACTGGAAAACTGTATTTTCAGTTGATCAATAGCGCAAAAGAACGAAAAGTGCCGGTTTTTGTTGAAAAATATGCTGTCGATCGAGTACTACCAACTGCATTGCAGAGTGTATTAACGGTCTGGGAAGATACTTCAAGCAATAAAAAAGCCATGTCGATAAAACTGGGGCAGCAAGAAGACTTGCATATATGGGAGGCTGAGAATCCCACTGAAGAAGTCAGACAATTAGCTGTTGAGATCCGCCGATTAGTCAGTGAAGAAAATTATCGTTATCGCGATATCCAAGTCTTGACGAAGGAGATGGGACTTTATGCGAATCTGTTGCAACCTATCTTTAAAGAAATGGCGATCCCTTACTATGTCGATGAAGATCAGCTGATGGAGAATCATCCGCTCATTGAATGGATCAATAGTTTGTTTGCATTAGATCGTTATGCGTATCGTTTGAATGACATCATGCGTTTTTTCAAAACAGAGTTGTTCATCTGCCGACAAGATGAGGTACTTGATTTGGAAAATTGGCAGGTGATGCGAAACCAATTCCGCACAAAACTGGATGTGACAGAAAATGTCGCACTGGCATATAACTATCAGGGAACTTATTGGACCAAAGAAAAGGACTGGCAATTTGTTTCCTATGATTTTGAAGCAGAACAATTAGAAGACGTTCAAAAGCTGGAAAAACAATCAAATGAGATCCGCCACTTCTTCAAAGAAATGGTTCCTCCTTTTTTTGAAAAAATCAAAGAATGTAAGACTGGACAAGAAGGTGCGTCCGTCTTTTACCAATTTTTAGTTCAGAGTGGTGTCCAGCAGCAATTACTGTTTTGGCGCAATCAGGAAATCGAACGTGGGAATCTGGCAGAAGCAAGAAACCATGAACAAACATGGGAAGCATTGATCGATCTATTGGATGAATATGCGTTGATCTACGGAGAAACACCATTTGATTGGAGCTTGTTCCAAGAAATCATGTCTAGTGGATTAGAGAATTTAAGCTATGGGAAGATCCCAACGGCAATCGATCAGGTCAGAATCAATCGTTTGGAACTTGTTCGGCCAAACCAGGCGAAAATCACTTTTGCCATTGGCCTAAATGATCAAGTCTTCCCTGATCGTCATGAAACGAAAGGACTGCTATCAAGTGAAGAAAGAGAAACACTGAACGCAAGATTGGGGGAAGAACAGTTTTTATTTGATCCAGCTAAAGAAACGATGTCCTTCGAGCCTCTTCAAGCCTATTTCGTCTTTTCTTCTGCTACGGAACGTTTGTACTTGAGTTATGCGGAAAGTTACGATACGAATACATTGAAAATGTCTCCATATCTACGTCGTATCCTTGAATATTTAACGATCCCAATCGAACGAAAAGAACATCTCCACTTGGATGGCGATCCTAGTTGTTATGTCGGCACGTATCGAAGTGCGATCAATATCATCAATGGAGTCTATCGTTTAGCTAAAGAAGAGAAACAACTGCTTGCTGCTTACTGGCAGGAGTTGCGGACTGTCGTCTTACAGTCGAGATGGCGTAATTTTGCTTTGCGTATTTTCGAAAGCCAAGATCATTTAAACGTACCTGTCTCACTGCCGCAAAAGATGGCAGAAGAGCTGTATGGCAAGGAAATCTATACGTCGATTTCCAGAATGGAGAACTTTTATAATTGCGAGTACAAATACTTTGTACAGTTTGGGCTGAAACTCAAAGAACGGATGGTTTATGGACTGACCCCAGCGGCCACTGGAGATTTTTACCATGAATCTCTAGACTGTTTCTTCAAATTGCTTTTCTCAAATCAGTTGTCATTAGTTGAAATGACGGACAAACAGCGAAAAGAATTTACGGAAAAAGTACTGCAGGAAGTGTTTGGCGAATTACGTTTTGAGATTCTGGATAGTTCTGCCCGTATGAATTACATTCGTTATCAATTGGGGCAAACGATTCAAAAAGTAGCTTGGGCGTTGCAAAAACAAAGTAGAAATACTGGGTTGAAACCATTACAGACAGAGATTTTATTTGGTCAAATCGCAGGTGCAAATGGTATCCCTGGCTTAGAACTTCCGTTGAATAATGGCGGGAAATTACATGTACGTGGAAAAATCGATCGAGTGGATGTCGCTGTTGAAGAAGCAGAAACATGGTTGAGTGTCGTCGATTATAAATCTAGTGGCCGTTCCTTTGATGTGACGGAAGCCTATTATGGGATGGCGATGCAATTATTGACCTACTTAGATGTGGCATTGATGGATGCTGTCCGTCTCACAGGCAAGGCAGCTGTTCGTCCTGCAGGTTCCTACTATCTGCATGTCCATAATCCGGTACTAACGGATACCAACGAAGTAGAAAAAGACACATTGAAGAAATTCAGCTATGATGGCGTGTTTGTCGATGATCCAGGATTGTTGGAAGTGTTGGACCATTCTTTAGAAGCTAAAGAAAATTCTTTGATCTATCCAGTGAAAAAGAATGCGAAGGACGAATATCAAAAAGGAAGTTTCAGCAAAGATAAATTCTATACAGAAGAAGAGTTGCAGCTTTTTATGGCGCATAACCGAGCGAATATGCGTTTAGCGGGAGACAAGATCACATCTGGTGAAATCAAGCTGAATCCAGCATATAAGGACAAAGAACGAATTGCTTGTCAATTTTGTCCGTTTAGAAGTGTATGCACATTTGATGTGATGCTGAAGGAAAACAACTATCACCGCTTAGAAAAATTGAACAAAGAAGAAGCACTGCGTAGAATACTAAAAAGGAGCGAAGAAGAGTGAATCAAATTCCTTTAAAACCAGAAAATGAAAGATTTACCGATGAACAATGGCAAGCTATTTTTGATCAAGGAGACAACTTGCTTATTTCAGCTTCAGCAGGTTCTGGGAAAACGACAGTACTTGTACGCAGAGTCATCGAGAAATTGAAGATGGGGGTCAATCTGGACGAGTTGCTGATAGTGACGTTTACCGAGGCGGCCGCACGAGAAATGAAGGAACGAATCCAGGAGGCACTACAAGAAGCAGTTAATACAGAAAGTGATCCCATTCGACAACAGCACTTCACTAAGCAGTTGGTCCTATTGCCAACGGCCAATATCTCAACATTGCATGCGTTCTGTCTGACAGTGATACGCCGTTATTACTATTTGATCGACATTGATCCGGTTTTTCGAATGTTGACAGATGAAACAGAAACGATCTTGATGAAAGAAGATGTCTGGGATGAATTACGAGAGGCGTTCTATGCTGAAAATAGGGAAGAATTTTTCCGATTGACGATGAATTTCTCGAATGATCGTTCAGATGATGGCCTAACCAATCTGGTCTTTTCACTTTATGAATTTGCTCGTGCGAATCCTGATCCAGAAGAGTGGTTAACAAAGTTAAGTGAGAGTTATCGCTTAGAGAATGGACTCGCTGATTCTGGCCTATACAAAACACAGATTCGTCCGCTGATTTTAGCTGATATGCATCAATGCGTGCAACTGTATGAGGAAATGGTGCAATTAGCACAGGAAGAAGGTCTTGAAAAAATGTACGATCAGGTATCTGGTGAAAAAGGCCAGATACAAGTGATCTATGAACATCTGTTACAAGACCAGATTCCAGAAGCCTACTCTGGATTAGAGGCGTTGACATTCACAACGTTTAAAAGTAGTCGGAAAGCCGAATTGAAAGAACGCTCTGCTGAGGTCAAAGAGTTAAGAGACCGTGCAAAAAAAATCATTCAGCAACTTGGGAAAAATTACTTTCCTGTGTCACCAGAACAAATGGAGGAGCTGACCAAAAAGGCATATCCGTTAGTGAAAGAAATGACAAAAGTCACAAAGGCATTTATGAATGGTTTTAGCCAGCGTAAACGTGAAAAAGGGCTATTGGATTTCAATGATCTAGAACACTTTGCTTTACAAATATTAACGAAAAAAAACGATGATACATGGTTGCCTAGCGAAGCCTCCGATCATTATCGCAAGCAATTCAAAGAAGTCATGGTGGATGAGTATCAAGATGTCAATCAGTTACAAGAAGCCATTCTTTACTGGTTGCGTGAACCGAATGAAACAAAAGGCAACATGTTTATGGTAGGAGATGTCAAACAATCCATTTATTCGTTTCGTTTAGCAGACCCGAGCCTGTTTATCCAAAAGTACGAAGCATTTTCAAAAATAGAAGGCGGACGCCGTATCGTTTTAGCAGAAAATTTCCGTTCCAGAAAAGAAGTGCTTTCATTCACAAATTTAGTCTTTGAACAAATCATGGATCCAGTAGTAGGTCAGATTTCGTATGATGATGCGGCAAAGCTTGTTCTTGGTTTTCCGGATTTTCCAGAAACTGAACAATTTGAACCAGAAATATTGATTTACGAAAAAGAACAGGAAGAAACGACGATCGAATTGCCAGTGGATGATATTTTAGAAGACAAAACAGAAGGCGAATTGTTCATGACTGGATTGAAGATCCGCCAATTGATCGATGAAAAATTCATGATCTATGATAAAAAAATGAAAAAAAATCGACCTATCGAGTATAGAGATATCGTTCTTTTGACCCCTACAAAGAAAAATAATCTGACGATTTTAGAGATATTCAAGACGTTTGATATCCCTTTGGAAATGAATGACGCCCAGAACTATTTTCAAGCGACAGAGATCCGAACGATGGTCTCTTTGCTGCAATTGATCGATAACCCTTATCAGGACATTCCTTTAGCATCTGTTTTACGTTCACCGATCGTTGGTTTGATCGAACCAGAACTTGCCCAAATTCGTTTAGCAGATCGGTCGCATATGTATTATGAAGCTGTTCTTGCTTATCAAGCTAAGCATACAGACGAACTTGCAGATAAGCTGAATCATTTTTGTGAACAGTTGGATATATGGCGCGAACTAGCCCGCCGTTCTTCCATTACAGATCTTTTATGGGCTATCTATTATCAGACAGGTTACTTAGAATATGTAGCTGGGTTGCCAGCCGGAGCGCAACGCCAAGCAAATCTCTATGCGTTAGTCGATCGGGCAAAATCTTATGAAAAAAGCTCATTCAGAGGTCTTTATCAGTTTGTACGATTCATCGAAAAAATGCAGGAAAAAGACAAAGATCTTGCAGAACCAGTTCTTGCATCTGTAGATAATGCAGTGCGTGTCATGACGATCCATGCAAGTAAAGGGTTGGAATTCCCAGTTGTTTTTCTATTGGATATGACAAAACAATTCAATCTCCAAGATTTAAGAAAAAGGTATGCCTTTGAAGAAAAACTAGGGGCAGGTATCCGATACATGGATCCGGATACGCGCGTTCTCTACGACACATTGCCCTATCAAGCAATAAAATTAGCCAAACAAAATAAATTATTGTCTGAGGAAATGCGTAAACTATATGTAGGATTGACACGTGCCGAACAAAAACTGTTTATCGTGGGTTCTTACAAAAATAAGGAAGAAACGTTAAAAATCTGGTCAGAAGTGGCTAACCAAACCGCACTTGTTTTAGAGCCGTCGACTCGTTTGAAAGGAAAAGGCAGTTTGCTGAACTGGATCGGTTACAGCTTGATGCGTCATCCTAAAATGAAGGAATACGCGAAAGATACAACGGTCCATAATCAGTTGATACAGTCGGAAAGCCGCTTTTCGATCACATGGATGAAGCAACAAGATATTGTAGAGAACCGCCAATCATTGGCAAGTGAGACGAAGAAAGAGCTTGAATCAGTGAAGGTAGACCAAACACCACTTCAAGAATCATTGAAAGCCCGTTTAGCTTACAGTTATCCCTACAAAGCATCGACCCAGACGACAAGTTACCAATCCGTTTCAGAAATCAAACGTTTATTTGAAGATCCAGATGATACGTCTGATTCAAAAATAGTTTGGGAAAACAATGAAAAACGGAGATATAATCAGCAATTCCGCTATACACAAGACACTTTGGCAGAGCCGAAATTCTTACAAAAAAGCCAAAAAATATCTGCTGCCTCTATTGGAACAGCTACACACTATTTATTACAGTTGCTTCCATTAGAGATGCCAACGAGGGACTCCATCCGTTCTCTCTTAGAAGAGTTGGTCGCTAAACGGCTAGTCGATGAAAAAGTCGCTAAAAAAATCGATCTTTCTGGTATTTTGTGGTTTTATCAGACTGAACTTGGGAAACGGTTGGTGCAACACAGCGAACTAGTGAAACGAGAACAGCCATTTTCGATGCTCTTGTCTGCTGATCAAGTGTTCGATCAGTATCCAAATGAAGACGATGAATTGCTGATCCATGGGATCGTCGATGGCTACATCGAATTTCCAGAGTTTATCGAGTTATATGATTTCAAAACTGACTATATTTTAAATGGTGAAAATCAAGCAGAAATAGAAACAATCGTCCAAAAATATCAAGGACAATTGAATTTATACAAAAAAGCTTTGTCAGAAGCACTAGACAAACCAGTGACAAATGTGTATCTTATTTTATTGGGTGCGAAGAAAATAATAAATCTTAATAAATAATAATAATTGAGCAACTGCGACTTACACTTTGTAAGTAATATGCTATACTCTAAAAAAGAGGTGAGTAAGATGGAGCTAACACAGACAGAATTCACTCTATGTCCTAAATTTGAAAAAACTTTTTCGATATTAGGAAAAAAATGGAATGGGTTGATTATCGATGTATTGCTCGAAAACGGTCCGCAACGCTTTGTTGATCTCGCAGCGAAAATACCTATGGTGAGTGATCGCGTTTTAGTTGAACGATTAAAAGAGCTCGAACGAGAACGAATCGTCACAAGAAACCTTTCATGTAATGATTCTGGTCGTTCTGAATATATGCTGACTGAAAAAGGCGCAGATCTCCAAAAAGCAATGGTCCAATTGCAAGTTTGGAGTGAGAAGTGGGTCACTGAGGAAGAATGTAGTTGATTTTGTTTAGAAAATCTTGTAAACTAACGTTAGTTGAATAGATAAAGAACGATGACGAAAAAGAGTAATTTGGATAAACCTGACCAGGGAGATCTGTCATAGACTGTAAGCAGATCCTGTGTTTGAAAAATGAAGTTCACTTTCCGAGTTCGTCTGATGATCCAGACCGGCAATCGTCGTTAAAGAAAGTAAGTGTACGGTTTCGACCGTAAATTAGGATGGTAACGCGAAGACCTCGTTCCTTTACAGGAATGAGGTCTTTTTTTGTATTTGAATTTTGAAGGAGGAAACAGGCAAATGTCTTTACAAGCACAACTAGAAAGCTTGAAAGAAGCTACAATCGTTAAAATCACGACTGCACAAGATTTGAAAGAATTAAATCAAATCCGTATAGAAACTTTAGGAAAAAAAGGACCAATCACAGAAGTCTTACGTGGAATGAAAGATCTTAGTCCAGAAGAACGTCCTAAAGTAGGGAGTTTTGCAAACGAGATCCGTGACCTCTTAACAGCTGAAATCGAGCGTAAAAAACAAGAATTAGAAGAAGCTGCATTAAATGCTGCATTAGAAAAAGAAACGATCGATATTACTTTACCAGGTCGTCAGGTAAAACAAGGAACACGTCATATTTTGACACAGATCATGGAAGAGATCGAAGATATTTTTGTGGGAATGGGTTACCAAATCGTTGAAGGAAATGAAGTGGAATCAGACCATTACAATTTCGAACGGATGAATTTACCGAAAGATCATCCAGCCCGTGATATGCAAGATACTTTTTATATCTCTGAGGATATTTTGATCCGTACGCATACTTCACCTGTCCAAGCACGTACAATGGAAAAACATGATTTCTCTAAAGGTGCACTTCGAATGGTCTCTCCAGGAAAAGTTTTTCGTAGAGATACAGATGATGCAACCCACAGCCACCAGTTTCATCAAATTGAAGGACTAGTAGTTGATAAGAACGTTACGATGGGTGACTTAAAAGGGACATTAGAAGTCGTAATGAAAAAAATGTTTGGAGAAGACCGTGAAATCCGCTTACGCCCAAGCTACTTCCCATTTACGGAACCTTCTGTAGAAGTAGATGTGAGCTGTTTCAAATGTGGTGGTGCTGGCTGTAATGTCTGCAAACACACTGGCTGGATCGAAATCCTAGGTGCAGGGATGGTTCACCCGAATGTCTTGGAGATGTCAGGGATCGACCCAGAAGAATACTCTGGCTTTGCCTTTGGTCTTGGACCAGATCGAGTGGCAATGTTACGTTATGGTGTCAATGATATCCGTAATTTCTATCAAAATGACTTACGTTTCTTAAGTCAGTTCAAAGGGGAGTAAAAAAGCATGTTAGTTTCTTATAAATGGCTAAACAAATATATTGATCTATCAGCAGTTTCACCAAAAGAACTGGCTGATAAAATGTCTGTGACAGGGATCGAAGTAGAAGGGATCACTGTTCCAGAAGAAGGTTTGAAAAAAATCGTCGTTGGTGAAGTCATGGAGTGTGTGCCACATCCAGATTCTGACCATTTATCGATCTGCCAAGTAGATATCGGTGAAGAAGAACTGTCACAAATCGTCTGTGGTGCACCAAATGTGAAAAAAGGGATCAAAGTGATCGTTGCTTTACCAAATTCACGTATTGCAGGAAATGTAAAAATCAAAAAAGGAAAAATGCGCGGACAAGTATCAAATGGAATGATCTGTGCATTACAAGAAATTGGTTACTCTGATAGCGTCGTTCCTAAAGAGTATGCGGAAGGAATCTATTATCTGCCTCAAGATGCGATCAATGGAGAACCAGTCTTTTCTTACCTTGATATGGACGATGCGATCATTGAACTGTCGATCACACCAAACCGTGCAGATGCGTTATCCATGCGCGGGGTTGCTTATGAAGTGGGAGCAATCTATCGTCAAACACCGAAATTTGCAGATGAAAAACTAGTTGAAGTTGCGCGCAAAGCAGCGGATAAAATCGATGTAACCGTAGAGGATCAAGAATTAGTTCCTGCCTACCAAATTCGGATCATTGAAAATGTCAAGATCCAACCAAGTCCGCAATGGTTACAAAATCTATTGATGAATGAAGGCATTCGTCCAATCAATAATGTCGTGGATGTCACAAATTATATCTTACTCTTATTTGGACAACCGCTTCATGCATTCGATTATGATAAATTAGGTTCTCAAGAAATTGTTGTTCGCCATGCAAAAGATGCAGAAACAATGGTCACATTAGATGGAGAAACTCGTAATTTGACATCAGATAATCTAGTGATCACAAATGGAAAAGAACCAGTTGCATTAGCTGGTGTGATGGGTGGACTTGACTCTGAAATCACAGAAACAACGACAATAGTCGCACTGGAATCTGCCTTGTTTGATCCAGTTTCGATCCGTCGTACAGCAAAACAATTCAATTTGCGCAGTGAATCTTCTGCACGCTTTGAAAAAGGAATCAACAAAGTAACGGTTGGTGAAGCAAGTGATGTTGCTGCTGCCATGATCCAGTCACTAGCAGGAGGAGAAGTACTAGAAGGTGCTGTCAAAGGTTCTGAATATCAAGCAAATGAAGTAGAAGTATCGATTACATTGTCGCGAATCAACCAATATCTAGGAACAGCATTAACAGTAACTGAAGTGAATGAAATTTTTGAGACGTTAGGTTTCGGTTATCAAGTGACCGGGGAAACTTATACGGTCGTTATTCCACCTAGACGCTGGGATATTCAAATTGAAGCTGACATCATCGAGGAAGTTGCTCGGATTTACGGCTATGATCGTTTGCCTTCTACGTTACCAAGTGGAGCAACTGTCGCAGGAAGCTTGACGAGTGAACAAGCAGCCACACGTAAGATCCGTACTTTATTAGAAGGTAGTGGATTAAGTGAAGCAATCAGCTATGCATTGACAACAGAAGAAAAATCCCGACAATTCACAACAAAGGAATCACAGATCACAAGACTGGACTGGCCAATGAGTGAAGAACGTTCTGTCTTAAGAATGAATTTGATCAGTGGTCTATTGGATAATGTCAACTACAATGTGGCAAGAAAGAATAGTGATGTAGCGTATTATGAAGTAGGTCGTGTCTTCTACCAAGAAAATGATCCGTTGACACACTTGCCACAAGAAGTGAAACATGTTGCCCTAGCATTGACAGGGACATGGCAGGAAAAGAGTTGGCAAGAAAAACCTGAAACAGTTGATTTTTATACGATCAAAGGTGTATTGGAAAACTTGTTTGAACAACTAGCAGTGGCAGATGAAATCTCTTATCAGCCAACTACTACCATGAAAGACATGCATCCCGGAAGAACTGCGGAAATCTATCTAGGAGAAACGTATCTTGGTTTTGTCGGTCAAGTTCATCCAAACACAGCAAAAGCATATGATATTCCAGAAACATATGTAGCGGAATTCGATTTGTCTTCAGTCGTGTCAGCGGCTCAAAAAGGGATCACATTCCAAGCAGTGACGAAATTCCCAAGTGTGACACGTGACATTGCAATGTTAGTGAAAGAAACAGTGACAAATCAAGAAGTGATGACTGTCATTCGTGCAGCAGCAGGGAAATTTTTAACGAGTATCCAATTGTTCGATGTCTATCAAGGACAAAATATCGAACCAGGATATAAATCGTTGGCGTACAGTTTGACGTTTACGAACCCAGAAGCCACAATGATCGATGAAGAAATCAATCAAGCGATGGCTAAAGTAGAGAAAAAACTGACCGAAACAGTCCAAGCAAATATTCGATAATAAAAAAACAATGACTAAATCAGTACGATTTAGTCATTGTTTTTTTGTTTATCCGATTAATTGAAGTAGTTGATACCCATTGCAGTTTTGACTTCTGCTAATGTTTTCGCTGCTACTTTAGCGGCTTTTGCGCTTCCTTCACGAAGAATCGCCATGACCGCATCTGGATCTTTAGCTAACTCTTCACGACGGGCGCGGATCGGCGCGAATTCTTCTTCTAAAACATCGATCAAGTAACGCTTGATCTTCACATCACCAAGTCCGCCACGACGATAATGAGCTTTCATCTCTTCGATTGCTTCTTTATCTTTTCCAAAGACATCTAAATAAGTGAAGACCATATTTCCTTCAACCTGTCCAGGGTCTTCGACATGAATATGATTTGGATCAGTATACATACTCATAACTTTTTTCTTCACGACATCAGCGGGATCAGAGATATAGATTCCGTTGCCTAATGATTTACTCATTTTTCCGTTACCATCAATACCAGGTAAGCGACCCATTCCTTTAGGTGGAAAAACACCTTTTGGTTCAACTAAGACATCACTGTACGTATGATTGAAACTTTGCACGATTTCTTGTGTTTGTTCCAACATTGGTTTTTGGTCTTCACCTACAGGAACTAGATTTGCTTTGAAGGCTGTGATATCAGCTGCTTGAGAAACGGGATAGATGAAGAACCCAGTGGGAACACTCTCACCGAATTTCTTTTGTTCAATTTCTGTTTTGACTGTAGGGTTACGACGCACACGACCTACGCTGACTAGATTCAAATAGTACATCGTCAACTCTGCTAATTCTGGTATTTGAGATTGGATAAAGAGCGTAGATTTTGCTGGATCAAGTCCTACTGCTAAATAATCGAGTGCAACCTCTAAGACATTAGAAGATACTTTTTCTGGGGTTTTAGCATTATCAGTCAATGCTTGCATATCAGCGATCATCACAAAAAGTTGATTGTTCTCGTCTGCTTGCATGTCAACACGTGTTTTTAATGAACCAACATAATGGCCTAAGTGTAATTTTCCTGTTGGTCGATCGCCTGTTAAAATAATATTTTTCAAAAAAGACACCTCTTTACGATTTCTAAGACTAAGCACTTCATATCTTACCGTTTTTTAGAGGAAGACACAACAGTTGCCAATCAAAATTCAAGTAAAATAGAGAAAAAAACGGTAAGATAGTCAAAGACTTGCTGGAAAAGTATCTAGGAAAGTTTCAAAGAAACTTTACAAGTAGCTTACCTATCAGATATAATATGTTCTATTATATATCTTTAAAGGAAATCTTACTAAATAATAATGGGAGTGTAATGTGATGGCAATGATTAAATTTGATAACGTACAGAAATACTACGGCAAATTCCAAGCTTTGAAAAACATAAACCTTGAGTTTGAGAAAGGGGAAGTCGTCGTTGTCATTGGTCCTTCTGGATCTGGGAAGAGCACTATGCTTCGATGTATCAATGGGTTAGAAATGATCACTTCTGGAAAGCTATTGATCAATGATGTCGACCTACATGATAAAAAGACAAAGTTAACAGAAGTACGTAAAAATGTTGGGATGGTTTTTCAACATTTCAATCTTTATCCAAATAAAACTGTCTTAGAAAATATCACTTTGGCACCAATCAAAGTGTTGAAACAAGATCAGGCAAGTGCTGTAAAAAATGCAGAAAAATTTTTGAAGAAAGTCAATATGTTAGATAAAAAAGATTCTTATCCATCAATGTTGTCTGGTGGTCAACAACAGCGTGTAGCGATTGCTCGCGGACTTGCGATGAATCCTGAAATGCTGCTTTTTGACGAGCCAACTTCTGCACTTGATCCAGAAATGATCGGTGACGTTTTGGATGTTATGAAAAAATTAGCACATGATGGCATGTCAATGATCGTGGTTACTCACGAAATGGGATTTGCTAAAGAAGTAGCAGACCGTGTGATTTTCATGGCTGATGGAGAAGTGTTAGAAGACAGTCGTGATGTGAAGAATTTCTTTGAAAATCCAAAAGATGAGCGAGCAAAACAATTCATCAGCAAAGTAATCAATCATTAATCATCAGTAGGAGGAATAAGATGCGTAAAAAATCGATTATTCGTTTATTTTTCCTTTTAGGGCTCATGTTTCTGGTATTGACTGGCTGTAAAGGAAAAAGTGTTGCAAATGAAAACATATTAGAACGTAGTAAAAAAACAGATACGATCGTTTGGGGCGTAAAATATGATACCCGATTGTTTGGTATGATGGACATCAAAAGCAGCAAAGTAGAAGGCTTTGATATTGATATTGCTAAAGCAATCACTGAGAAGATTCTAGGCAAACAAGGAAAAGCGGAATTTGTGGAAGTGACATCTAAAACACGTATTCCCCTATTGAAAAATGGGAACATTGATGCAATCATTGCGACGATGACGATCACGGATGAACGAAAAAAACAAGTTGACTTTTCGGAAGTTTATTTTGATGCAGGGCAGTCATTACTTGTCAAAAAAGGAAGTCCAATCAAGAGTGTGGATGATTTGAACGCGGATACAACGGTATTAGCGGTTAAAGGTTCAACTTCAGCCATCAATATTCGAAAACATGCACCAGATGCAAAGATCCTTGAACTAGAAAACTATGCAGAAGCTTTTACAGCATTGCAGTCAGGTCAAGGGGATGCGATGACAACAGATAATGCTATTTTATTAGGGATGGCAGATGAAAATCCTGAGTACACTTTAGCTGGAGGAGCGTTCACGAATGAACCATATGGGATCGCAATCAATAAAGGGCAGAAGGATTTCTTGGATGCTGTCAACAAAGCGTTGAAGGATATGCTTGCAGATGGCACGTATGAAAAAATCTACCAAAAATGGTTCCCAGGTTCAACGCAAGGGAAAGTGGATTAAGGAGGAAAAAGAATGGGTGAATTGATACAAACATACGGATCCACCTTCGTAGATGGATTTAAAATCACGATTTATTCAAGTATCTTAGCCTTGTTATTTAGCTTGATCATCGGTACATTGATGGCAATTTTCCAATTGTCGAAAAACAAACTAATCAGCGGTTTAGCAAAAGCTTATGTTGAATTTTTTAGAAATATTCCATTATTGATCATTGTGATGTTTTTTTATGTCGTTGTTCCTCTTTATTGGATCAGCTTTGATGGATTCCAAGCAGGGACGATCGGTTTGACAATCTACACATCTGCATTTATTGCAGAAACAGTGCGTTCAGGGATCCAAACAGTACCAAAAGGTCAAACAGAGGCTGGATTGTCTGCGGGTCTTACTTATTCGCAGACGATGCGTTATATCGTTTTGCCTCAAGCATTTAAGATCGTGGTACCGCCACTTGGCAACCAGTTTATCAATTTAGTAAAAAATTCTTCGATCTTGGCCATTGTTGCTGGTTTGGATCTAATGTACCAAGGAGACTTGATTGCGAGTGAAACATTCAATACATTCGATACGTATATCATTGTTGGGCTATTTTACTTAGTGATTACTTTGCCATTGTCTTATTTGATGGTCTATCTTGAAAAAAAATGGGCAGTTCGTTCATAGAAAGGGGAGAACAGAATGGATTTTAGTGGCGCTTTTTCATGGATGAATATCCGCTTTTTATTAGAGGGACTAAAAGTCACGGTAGAAGTATCGTTGTTCTCGATCGTTTTTAGCTTTTTGATTGGCGGTTTGACAGGGGTCATCCGTTTCTCGAATATTCCTTATTTTTCAAAAATCTTAGGATTTGTGATCGATATCATACGAAATCTCCCGTTATTGCTGATCATCTTTTTCACATATTTTGCTTTACCACAGATCGGGATTCAAATGAATATCTTCTGGTCAGCTGTTGCCGCTTTGACGATTTTTGAATCAGCAATGTTATCAGAAATTTTTCGTGCCGGGTTGAATGCTGTTCCTAAAGGACAAATGGAAGCGGGGCTTTCGACAGGTTTGACTTATGTTGAAACTATGAGAACTATTGTCTTACCGCAAGCCTTTAAATCAATGATTCCTGCTATCGTCAGCCAATTGATCTCATTGATCAAGGACACTTCTTTGGCAGTGATCATTTCATTACCTGAATTGACACACCAAGCACGAATCATCTACGGGCAAAACACGAATTATGTCTTACCGATGTTCGTCGCGATGACATTCATGTACTTCGTTGTTTGTTATGCATTATCATTGCTTTCTTCTTATCTAGAAAGAAGCAAATACAGTTATTAAACCAAAATCTAGGCTATCACAAGCTTTAAAGAGAAGCATAAACGCACGATCATTAGAAAAAACCGTTATTCGTAAAACGGGTCATTTTACGAGTAACGGTTTTTTTTGAATGAAACACATGTGAAATTTACTTTAGTAGCGACAAAAGTTATTTTGCAGTCAAATTTAAGTTATCGATTTGTCTTAATAAGTTTTGTTTTGACATCTTGTCTAAAAAAAGTAAGTAGCATTATCTCTGATAAAATGGCAGAATATAACCAAAAAGCGATCAGAGATTTCACTAAGTCTAATTGGACGTGAGGAGAAGCAGAATGGAGATAAAGACGAAGAGTCTCAGCATACGGAAGTTTGTTTCTGGAGACATCGATAGCTTTATGGACTATCGAAACAATATTGATTAGATGCGTTATCAAGGGTTTAAAGGAAAGTCAAAGGCGTTCTACGAAGCTGAATTACTTTATGATGTCTCTTTGGAAAAAGGGATGCAGCTTGCAATTATCCATACAGACACAAAGCAGTTGGTAGGGATATCTATTTGAGAAAGGAAAATGATAGCTATTGGATCGGGTATACTTATTCATCCACAATATGCCAGAAACGGCTACGCATCAGAAGCAGTTACTGGGACTATAAATTGGGGCAACGATCAAGGAGGCAAGGTGATCAAGGCGGGTGTTTTACCAGAAAATGATGCTTCAATCAGGTTGCTTGTGAAACTTGATTTTACTTATGAGACAAAAATAGAGGGCGAGTTGATTTATACCTATAACTTGTATCAACGGTAACTAAATTTACAGAAAACTTCAAAAATAATCCGAACAGTGAATAAAAGAAAAATCAGAGTGCAGCTGTCACTCTGGTTTTTCTTTTTGTAACAACAATCAGCAAACGTATACTGCATTATATGGGCAAATCGAAGGGGATTCCCAACTTTTCAGTTGAATGATGTAAAAATCTATATCTAACCATGTTATATGTCTGTAGCAAAACTGATTTTTAGTTTTGTCCCACATTCGGGTTTCAAATAATAACTATAGAAATAGGGAATACCAATTAAGAATGTAGGACTTGAAAAATAAGGGCAAAAAGTCCACAATAAGGAAGATAGAATTTATTGAAAAAAGGATGATATGAGTGACTGATAAGCGCCCAATCGGTTTTATTGATTCAGGGGTCGGCGGCTTGACCGTAGTAAAAGAAGCCTTGAAACAATTGCCAAACGAAAATATTTTATATATGGGAGACACTGCACGTTGTCCTTATGGTCCAAGACCCGCAGAGCAGGTCATCAAATTTACGTGGGAAATGACAAACCATCTGGTGGAGCAAGGAATCAAGATGTTGGTGATTGCTTGCAATACAGCGACAGCGGTTGTGTTGGAAGAAATCAAAGAAACGCTCCCTATTCCAGTTATTGGTGTGATCCTACCTGGAACAAGAGCGGCAGTGAAGAAAACAAAAAATAAAAATGTGGGTATCATTGGTACACTAGGAACGGTAAAAAGTGGTGCGTATGAAACAGCCCTTAAAGAAAAAGTACCGGAATTAGTAGTGACTAGTTTGGCTTGTCCGAAATTTGTTTCGGTAGTCGAAAGTAATGAGTACCATTCATCAGTGGCAAAAAAAATAGTAGCGGAAACCTTGACACCGCTTCTCTCTAAAAATATCGATACGCTTGTTTTAGGATGTACACATTATCCATTGCTGCGTCCGATTATTCAAAATGTCATGGGAGAGAATGTTACACTGATTGATTCAGGAGCTGAAACAGTAGGTGAAGTATCCATGTTATTAGACTATTTTGAAATCAGTAATTCGCCAAAAAATGGCCGAGAGATTTGTCGATTTTATACAACAGGTTCTGCGAAACTTTTTAAAGAGATTGCAGGAGACTGGTTACAGATCGACCATGTAAAAGTAGAACATATTGATCTAGGAGGAGTATGAGACATGCGTCATGATGGAAGGCAGATACAGGAGTTAAGAAAAGTAACGATCCAAACAAATGTTTTTAAACATCCGGAAGGTTCTGTTATGATCAGGTTTGGTGATACGACTGTTGTATGTTCTGCAACGGTTGAAACCAGTGTCCCTCCTTTTTTGAGAGATACCGGCACAGGTTGGGTCACTGCTGAATATAGCATGCTTCCGCGTGCGACGAATACGAGAAACCGCAGAGAGAGCAGCAAAGGAAAATTATCAGGTCGAACGATGGAGATCCAACGTTTGATCGGTCGTTCTTTGCGAGCAGTCGTTGACCTAGAAAAACTAGGAGAACGTAGTATCATTGTGGATTGTGATGTTTTACAAGCAGATGGCGGGACGCGTACAGCAAGTATCACAGGTGCGTTTATAGCCTTGAAACTAGCTGTTGACAAATTGCTTCAAGAGAAGAAATTAAAAGAAGACCCTATCAAAGAACATTTAGCAGCAATCAGTGTAGGGATTCTTCCAGATGGAACCTGTGCAACGGATTTAGATTATGAAGAAGACTCTGCTGCATTGGTGGATATGAATCTCGTGATGACTGAATCAGGAAAGTTTGTGGAGATCCAAGGGACTGGTGAAGAAGCCACTTTTGATGGCGAACAATTGAATGAAATGCTTTTTTATGGAAAAAGTGCGATTGAACAGCTGATCTTGGAACAAAAAAACAGCTTATTTGTTCCAGAAGTGTCAGATACTTTGGAAAAAGACAAGACAATCGTCATCGCTACTAGAAATGCAGGAAAAGCAGAAGAGTTCAAAGCGATGTTCGGTAAAGAAGGATACGAAGTGAAGACATTGTTCGACTATCCAGAGTTGCAAGATGTGGAAGAGACGGGTTCGACATTCGAAGAAAATGCACGCTTGAAAGCGGAAACGATTGCTCATTTACTGAATCAACCTGTGTTAGCAGATGATTCTGGATTAAAGGTGGATGCTTTGGGGGGGATGCCAGGCATTTATTCGGCACGCTTTGCAGGGGAACATAAAAGTGATGCTGGAAACAATGCAAAACTCCTTTATGAATTGACAGAAGTACCAGATGAAAAAAGAACTGCCCAATTTCATTGTACGTTGGTTTTTGCTGCACCAAACAAGGATAGTTTAGTAGTGGAGGCAGAATGGTCAGGGAAGATCGTTAGGATTCCACAAGGTGAAAATGGGTTTGGTTATGATCCGTTATTTCTACCAGATGGGTCTGATAAAACAGCAGCAGAATTACCAAGTGAAGAAAAAAATAAAAAAAGCCATCGTGCGCAAGCGATGAAAAAATTAAGCAAACAGTGGAAAACGTGGCTGGAAGGTGGGAGATAAGTGCGGTATTTAGTAGTAAGTGATAATCATGACGATCGAGATATCCTAGTACAGCTGGTCGAACGTTACCAAGGAAAGATAGATCATTTCTTCCATTGCGGGGACTCAGAATTATCAGCAGAAGATGTGTTGTGGAATGTTTTTAATGTCGTTCAAGGCAATTGTGATTTTGGTCCAGGATACGAAACAAAGCAATTTATCGATACAGGGGTCGATAAAGTATTGATTACTCATGGACATCTAGCGAATGTCCGTTTTGGCCTGACTCAGTTAGTGATGTCAGCTAAAGAACTAGGAGCGAATATGGTCTTTTTTGGACATACTCATCAAATCGGTTGTGAATTTGACCAAGGCATTCTCTATTTAAATCCTGGCAGTATTTCACAGCCTCGTGGCCGAATCCAAATCCCATCGTATGCAATTATTGATAGTACAGCAACCAAAATAGAGGTACAGTACTATAATCGTGCACACCAACCAGTAGAGGAATTGGCATTTACGTATGCACGCTAACTTAAAATTCTCTAATTTTTGCTAAAAAATCAATTGATTTTATGATTTGTGCATCCGTTTTCGGTAAAATAAGACTGTTGAGTGAAATAGAAATGGAGGGCATCCGATGATTGGACCTATTGTAAGAGATTTATTACTACAAAATCAGGAAACTTTTTTGATTCCTGCTGAAAATGTAGCAAATGTGATGTATCAACATCCTTTATCACATGGGTTGCTCGTTTTATCGAAAGTTGGCTACACGAAGATCCCTGTTTTAGGAAAAGATGACCGTTTTGTTGGATTAGTTAGTCTATCTGATGTGGTAAACAAGATGATCGATCTTCAAACGATCAGTATGGATCCTTTAGAAGGGTTGACAGTAGCCGATGTGATGGAGACAAATGTTCCAACGATCGACGAGAACTGGGAACTAGAAGATGTCTTGCATTTGCTTGTGGATTCGCCATTTTTACCAGTTGTGACAGAAGAAAAAGTCTTTAAGGGGATCATTACCAGAAAAGAATTATTGAAGGCTGTGAACTATATGGTTCATGAATTAGAGCGTCGGAACATCGTCTCTCCTAAAGTAGAAAAATTAAAAGAGAAAATCAATATCGTCAGTTAGACGAATGAGTAAAAATAAGGCAGTCGACTTTCTACCTTAAATGAATAGTGTTTCAAAAGTACCCACTGAGAAGCTAATTCTCTGAAAAAGTGATTTATTTCAGAGAATTCAATTTTCTCAAAGCACTTTTGAAACACTTTTTTGGTATAAAGATGAGTGAGGCAAGAGTAAAGTCTCGTTTTTGCTTAAGCTGCTTTTATTAGAATGACAAATATAGATTATTTTAAAACGATCGGTGTATTAGGGATCGTAAAGCCAGCAGCAGTGAGCTCTTTGACATAAGAGCTTAGAAATTCTTCTTTTAACGCAAACTGTTTCCCATTTAACACGTAGCAAACCGTGCGGATCGCAAAGTTACTGTTCCCTAGATCAACTAGACCAAAAATCTCTGGTTGTGTTTGTAGTTCATCATTGTATTTTTCTGCTAAACGTGTATTTACTTGTTCGATGATACCGTAGATACTGTCATATCCTTCTTCTGGAACGATCCGAATATCTAATAAAACTTGCATATTTGCCCGTGAAAGATTGCTGATCGTTGTGATATTACGGTTAGGAATAAAATGGACTGTTCCATCCGTTGCTTTTAACTGCAATGTTCGAATACCGACAGAAACAACTGTTCCTTCAATCGTCAAGTTCGCCAATTTTACATAGTCACCGACATCCATTTGCTGTTCCATAATAATGAAAAAACCTGTGATGACATCGCTCATAAATCCTTGCGCACCTAATCCGATAGCAACCCCGGCAATTCCAGCTCCTGCTAATAGTGAGCCAATTGGGACACCGATCACTGATAAAATCGCGTAGATGAAGAAGAAACCCATCGTATAATGAAAAATGGTATTTAAAAGACTGTGTAACGTTTTTAAACGACTTTCGTTTAGGACTGTTTTTTTAGCATACTGTTTAAATGATTTATCCATCAGATATTTTCCGATTCGATTGATCACGCCAAATAAGACGATCAAAAAAACTAAATAGAGTCCTTTCTGGATAAGTGTGGCTAGAATCCCATCCCAATCGATCCCGTTCCAAAAACGTTGAAAGGCATTTACTTGGTTTGCTGCCTGTTCCGTCAATGTTTCTCCTGTAGAAGTGGTAGATGAAGCAGTAGCTAATTGTAAAAGCATAAAATCCCCTTTTCTATACTATTTGATGTACTTGTATTGTAACAATAACTGACATAAAAGAAAATCTCCATGAAAATATTTTAACGGGATATCTTAATTTCAGAAATTCACAAAAATTCAAATGACAAATAACAGTGATAGTGCTAAAATATTCAAAAAGCAATGATTGGTGGAATGAATATGCAATTGGATTGGAATAATTTAGGATTTTCATATATTAAAACTCCTTGGCGCTATGTAGCAAAATGGAAAGATGGACAATGGGAAAAAGGGGAGTTGACAGAAGATAATTATTTAACAATCCACGAAGGTTCTCCAGCGCTTCATTATGGACAACAATGTTTTGAAGGATTGAAAGCTTACCGAAGAAAAGATGGAAAAGTAAACTTGTTCCGTCCAGATCAAAATAGTCGACGTCTGAATCAAAGTGCAAGACGGCTATTGATGCCGATGGTACCAGAAGAAATGTTTATCGATGCAGTCAAACAAGTTGCAAAAGCAAACGATGAATTTGTGCCTCCATACGGTACAGGAGCCACTTTGTATTTACGTCCTTTATTGATCGGGGTAGGGGAAAACATTGGCGTCCATCCAGCTTCAGAGTACTTATTTGTTGTCTTCTGTACACCAGTAGGCGCGTACTTCAAGGGTGGATTGAAACCAACGAATTTTATCGTATCTGATTATGATCGTGCTGCGCCAAAAGGTACAGGAGCTGCTAAAGTGGGCGGTAACTATGCCGCAAGCCTATTACCAGGAACAGAAGCAAGAGAATTGGATTATTCTGATTGTGTCTATCTCGACCCTGCGACCCATACAAAAATTGAAGAAGTGGGGGCTGCGAATTTCTTTGGGATCACGAAAGATGGTCAATTCATTACGCCACAATCACCGTCAATTTTACCAAGTATCACGAAATATTCTTTGTTGCAACTAGCAGAAGAACGTTTGGGCTTAAAAGCGGTTGAAGGGGATATCTTTATTGACCAGTTGGATCACTTTGCAGAAGCAGGTGCATGTGGTACGGCAGCAGTCATCTCGCCAATCGGTGGTATTTACTACGATAACCATCTTCATGTTTTCTATAGTGAAACGGAAGTTGGGCCTGTGACAAAACGTTTGTATGATGAATTGACAGGCATCCAATTCGGCGATATAGAAGCGCCAGAAGGGTGGATCCAAGTGGTGGGATAAACCATTTGAAAAAAGACTAATAGAAAAGGAAAGAATCCGTATGATGCGGCTTCTTTCCTTTTTAGTTAGATGATTAAGATAAATGAACACCTTTATCAACATAGATGATATCACCGATCATACCGCTTGAAAGGGGACTGATCAAGAAGGCGCAGGCGTTCCCAACTTCTTCGATCGTGACACCTTGTTGGTCAGGTGTACGTGATTCAGACAATTGGATCAGCTTTTGGTAATCCTTCACACCAGTAACGGCTAATGTTTTGATTGCTCCAGCAGAAATGCCGTTGACACGAATCCCTTTAGGTGAGAATTCTGCTGCCAAGTAACGGATAGCGGCTTCTAGTGATGCTTTGGCGATCCCCATCATATTGTAATTTGGTATCGCACGTTCTGATCCTAGATAAGACATGCTGACGATCCCACTGTTCGGTGCAAGATACTTTTGTGCATATTTTGAAACAGCAATCAAAGAATAACTGCTGATATCTTGCGCCAATTGATAACCATCTCTGGAAATATCAGATACGTTACCTGATAGTTCTTCTTTATTGGCATAGGCGATGGCATGCACCAATCCATGGATCTCTCCAGCATATTCACCGATCGCGTTCATCGCTGTTTCGATACTTTCATCACTTGCCACATCACATTCAACCGTAAATGCTTCTTCACCGACTAACTTAACCAATGATTTTTTCATTCGTTCATTTTGATAAGTATAGATGATTTCCGCACCTTGTTTCATCATCGCTTCAGCACAGCCCCAAGCAATACTACGCTTGTTGGCAACTCCCATGATGACGATTTTCTTTCCTTCTAAAAAAGACATATTGACACTCCTTTGATCCTAGAAAAATTTGATAGGTTGTAATAATGAAAAAATAAATGCAATAAATAACCTCTTGATTTTCTATTATTAGGCAAAATGCTTTGATTGTCAAACTATTTTTTTGCAGAATAAAAAAAGATTGCTAAAACTTTAAGAATATGATACTTTGATAATCAAAGTAATAAACTAGGCGTTTAGCCGGAAGAGGGAGTAATTTATGTCTTACGTATTATCAGCCACGGAAGTGATGGACTTGATTCCTAATCGCTATCCAATTTGTTATATTGACTATGTAGATACTTTGGAACCAGGGAAAAAAATTGTTGCCACGAAAAATGTAACGATCAATGAAGATTTTTTCCAAGGACATTTTCCAGATAATCCAGTAATGCCAGGCGCATTGATCTTAGAAACCTTAGCGCAAGCAGGCTCTATCCTTATTTTGAAATCGGAAGAATTTTTGGGTAAAAGAGCGTATATCGGAGGGATCAATAAAGCGAAATTCCGTCAAAAAGTAGTCCCAGGTGATGTGATGAAATGCCACTTTGAGATCACAAAGATGAAGGGTGCGGTGGGAACAGCGTTATCTGCAGCATATGTCGACGACAAAAAAGTATGTGAATGTGAATTTACATTTATCGTTAATAAAGATGCTTAAGTAAATAATAAGTTTTCTTAAAGAAAAAGGTAGGAATGGAAAGAGGAGATTCAAAAAATAAGAAAGTAATTGTAGAAATGAGATATTTGTTTTTATGAATACAACTTATTATTGGCATAATTTCTTCTAGTTCTCTCATCACATTAGATTGAAAAAGGGTGAGTCCAAAGCAATTTTTCTTTGGACTCACCCTTTCGTTTATTTTGCTTCTTGTAAAATATTGATTTTCTCGATCTTGATATCTTCCTTCGGTTTATCCGAACTATCTGTTTCAGTAGCGGCGATCGTGTCAACGACATCCATGCCTTCAATTACTTGTCCGAAGACAGTGTATTGACCATCTAATGTAGGGTAGCCACCTTTTTTATAAGCATCGATGATTGCTTGAGGGTAGTCATCTTTTAAAAGTCCGTCATGGACATCGTCAGAGTTTTGGACGATAAAGAATTGACTGCCGTTGCTATTCGGGTCTTGGCTGCGAGCCATTGATAGGGCACCACGGATATTGTAAAGCTGGTTTGAGATCTCTGTTTCAAAGCCTTTGCCCCAAATACTTTCACCGCCAGTACCGTCACCTTTTGGATCGCCTCCTTGGATCATAAAGTCTTTGATGACTCTATGGAAAGTCAAACCGTCATAATAGCCATCTTTGGCGTGGGTCATAAAATTTTCTACGGCTTTAGGTGCAAGTTCTGGGAATAGTTTGATTTTGATTGTCCCTTTATTTGTGACCATCTCAACCAAATCTTCATTAGCTGCTACTTCATTCGTCAATTGTGGTAAGGTCAAAGAATCAAGATCCACGCTTTCTTTCGTGCTAGTTTCTGTTGTTTTTTCAGTGGAGTCATTTGTAGTTGAGGAAGAACTCTCTGAATTATTTTGCGTACAACCTGCGAAGAATAGTAAGGTTGCTGCTAATCCAATGCTTAAAAATACTTTTTTTGCTTTCATTTTTCTTTCCTTTCAAGTTGAAATTATTGTTATCTATAATGATAACAAACTATGGTACGAATACCTATCTTTTTACCTATAAAATTTTCGTTAAATTTCTTTTAGAGGAAAGGTGTAGACCATTTGGAGCGCTTTTGTTATAATGTAAGTGGATACAAAAAGAAAACACAGGGGGATTTTATTGATGGGAAAATTAGGTATTTCGATCTATCCAGAACGTTCAACTTTTGAAAAGGATAAAGCCTATCTTGATTTAGCACATAAATATGGCTTTAAACGTGTTTTTACAAGTCTACTTCAAATCGATGGAGATAAAGAGCAAGTCTTAGCTGATTTTACTAAAGTCGTGGAGTATGCTAACAGCTTAGGGATGGAAGTAATGGTGGATATCAATCCAGCCTTATTTGATCAACTTGAGATATCATATGATGATCTATCTTTCTTTGATAAGATGGGCGCTTACGGTATTCGCTTGGACGTAGGATTTACTGGTGCTGAAGAAGCGAAGATGACGCGTAATCCTTATGGCATAAAAATTGAGATCAATATGAGCTCAGGAACGAACTATGTGGACAACATCATGAGCTATTCACCAAATACTTCAAACTTGTTAGGTTCCCACAATTTCTATCCTCATCGCTATTCTGGGTTAGGTTATGATCACTTTGTTTACTGCTCAGAAAAGTTCAGAAAGTATAATTTAAATACAATGGCTTTTGTGAACTCACAGGCTGCTGATTTTGGGCCATGGCCAACACAAGATGGTTTATGTACGCTAGAAGATCACCGCGACTTAGAGATTTCTACACAAGTCAAACACTTGATCCTGACAGGACTGATTGACGATATCTCTATTGGAAATGCTTACGCAAGCGAGGCTGAACTACAAGCGATGGCGGAAGCATTCCAAGCAGATTATCCTACATTGAAAGTTGATGTGGCAGAAGACATCACAGAAGATGAACGAATTTGTTTGTTCGACAATCTGCATAGTTATCGCGGTGACCGCTCGGAATATATCCTACGATCAACGATGACTCGTGTATATTACAAAGATAAACCTTTTCCTGCGCATAATACTCGTGATATGACTCATGGAGATGTATTGATCGATAACGTAGGGTATGGCCAATATAAAGGGGAAACACAAATTGCGTTGAAAGAAATGAAAAATGATGGACGCGTGAATGTCGTGGGACGTATTGCTGATGATGAATTGTTCTTGTTAGATTTCTTGAAACCATGGTCAAACTTTAAATTGATCGAAAATAAATAGTTGGCTTTGATACGAAAAAACAACTGCTGATGAACGATTAAAAATATATAATTCATAGTCCGGCCCTCACCAAAAAATGGATAGAATAGACGAAAAGGCATCTTTTGTTATACCTACTTTGATCGTAGGGAGAACATGAGATGCCTTTTTTAGGAGAACAGCTATTGCTATTGGGAGGAATGCATCTAGCGGTCTTCTTTTTGTGAAAACAACTGTTTTTCATAGTTTTTTTCTAGTTGTGCATTTTGCCAACGTGTTTCAAAGGCCTTTCTTTTTAGTACATGTAAATTATTTTTTTGATAAAAGAGGAAAAAGTTTTTCATCTTATTTTTGATTTCAGGGCTTAAACGGGGGTTATTCATCATTGTTTCACTAATTTTTTGTTGCATGATTTTTGTAGAAATGGGCCAAGTGATGATGTTTGTTTCTTTAGTATTTCTTGCCCAGAGTGCATATTGCAAGCCAAATTGGGATTGCTTAAGGTAGCAATTTCCGACCTTTTGTTCTTCTTTGAATAGATAATCCAGTGGTCTGTTGGATTGGGCAATCTTGAGTAATTTCTTCTGGATAAAAAATTTCTTGTCGTGTTTTAAGTCGGGCATAAAAGCACTAGCGTTTAAATAAGTTGCTAATTGATGGATCTTTTTCATTGGAATAACAAAACGATGAATCGGAGCTGTGTGCTTCAAAGGATAACTTAGGTGACACCGAGCCAGAGTATCAACAAGGTCGACATGTAATGATTCATTCTCTTTCTTTGTACAAACGAAGCAACAAGTGTGGCCACTGTATTTTGATACATTGAATCCAGCTGGAAAAAGTAGAAAGGAATGTTTGTTTTCCGAATCTAACTTGGAAAGTGCTTTTTTTAAAAGCTGAACACTAGGATATACAGAAATACTTTGATAAATCGACTTAGCCACAGTCGACCGATTTTTTTCCTCGACAAACTTTCTTGAATGATCCTTCTGAATTATATTTAAATAGATAGAATAAAGTTCTTTGAGATCATCTGGGTGAGGGGTTAGTCGATTTTCTACTAGATCAAGAACTTGGTTATGTATTTCCAACATTCGGTAACTATAATTGGGATCTTTGCGATAGGTGGCAGTAATGGTTTCGTTCCACGCAGTCTCGTCAGTTAATTTAGTATCCATAAGATCACTCCTTTTTATCTTAGCTTAGCATCAAAAGAAAAGCGGGCAGAACTTTCTTTGATAAAAAACGAAGAATATGTTCTATCTGTTATCAAGCTATCTGATTTTGTTAGGTAGGCTTGCATCTGTGGGGCTGATTATTTATACTGATTTTAGAAAAGAGTGTTGGAACATTGAAATAAAGGAAGGTATGACATGAAACTTTGGATCAAAATAGTCATAGGAATCATCATAGTGATTATCGTGGCATTATTATTTGCAGGAAATTATTTTTATAATTACGCAGTCGTGCCATCTGAAAAAGATTTTTTAGAAGACGACACACCAGGTACATCAAAGGTAGTGAAGGAAACAGAAGCACAAAAATGGTTTAATGACAAAGACAATCGCAGTTATTGGCACCTTACTTCAAAAGATGGTTTGAAACTTTCAGCCATTTATCTACCGGCAGCAACAAAAAGTGAGAAAACAGTGATTGCCGCTCATGGCTATATGGGTAACGCAGAAACAATGGCAAATTACGCAAAAATGTTCCATGACTTAGGCTATAACGTGTTAGTCCCAGATGCCCGCGGCCACGGAGAAAGCGAAGGGGATTACATTGGATTTGGCTGGCCAGAACGAAAAGATTATGTCCAGTGGATCGATCAGATCATAGAAAAAGAGGGGCCATTGCAAAAAATCGTTCTTTATGGTATCAGTATGGGAGCAGCTACTGTTATGATGACTAGCGGGGAGAAACTGCCTGATAATGTAAAAGCAATCATTGAAGATTGTGGATATTCTTCCGTTAGTGATGAACTTAGCTATCAATTAGATGACATGTTTCATCTGCCGGCATTCCCATTGATCCCAGTGACAAGTTTTATGACGAAAGTCAGAGCAGGGTATTTCTTTGGCGAAGCAAGTGCGGTCGATCAGTTAGAAAAAAATACACGACCGATGTTATTTATTCACGGGGACGCGGACACCTTTGTTCCTTATGAAATGTTAGACAAAATATATGAGGCAACGAAAGGGCCAAAAGAGAAATATGTAGTCAAAGGTGCTGAACACGCAAAGGCGTATTCAATCGATCCAGAAAAATACCAAACGGTTGTAAAAGACTTCTTAAATAAATATGTCCAATGATTTTCAGTTGGAATAAAATTTTTGTAGTCCGTGTGCTTGAACGTAATAAACGAAAGTTTCTCCTAAAATCAATAAATGGTACTAAGCCGAATAATCCCAAGAATGTTTCTTTTTGGTGATTGTTCGGCTTATTTTTTATAGTTGAACACTTCATCGAGATGCGCAAGAAATGAGGTCGAGACAAAAGTCGCTTAAATTTTCCCCACTCTCGTAGATCAAATGAAACTGAGGCTGGTTGGATCTGTCTGTGATATGTAAAGAAGAAACATGTATAATCAAATTTATTTTTACTCCATACAAGACATTTTTTTATGTGTTAAGGATATTTTTAACATGAACAGACATTTTGTTGTTATTCTTTTAGTATAAAAATAGAAATCAAGGGGGGAATCGAGTTCGAGAAACTCAAAGAAATAAATTGTCGGCGGTGTAGAAACTGTCAAGTAATCGTACTATGGGGATAAGTGTGAAGAGTAGATTTCGAGGGATTCGGTAAAAAGTCGACTAGTTGCTGTTGAGTGGCTAATCGTACGATTGGATGAGGAGAAAATCGTTTAAGGGTAAAAATTTTAACGATCCGATTCGATCAAGATAAAAAAGTGAAATAGTTAAAATACTGATTACTTATTTGTTTATCACTAGCAAACTTTGCGTTGTAGACAAAAGTATCGATTTATTTTCTTGCGAAGAAGATAAGCGGATGCCTTTGTCTTTTTTGTATGTACTCCGACTAAGGCGTTTAAGAAACGATCATAGCTAGCATCTGTTTCTAATAGTCGATAAGCCATTTTTCATTAGTTATCTGCTAGGCTTATTCAAGATGTATCTTCTAGAAAAAACTAAATTTCCAGATGCAAATAAAAAAAGGACTATTTGTTTGGCATTACAAGATACACTAGTAGTCAGAAAACTACATTAAATGTTGGAAAATATGCGAAGTATACTAGTGGTCATAATTGTGGGGACAGCGAGCCATTGATAAAATATAGAGGAGGATCCAAATGGATGAGAAACTTTTGTTAGGAAAAAATTATCAAGTATCGGAAAAAAGACAGGAAAATATAGAAAAAGAATCCTTGAGAGAAAAATATCACTATCAAAAAGCTTTAAATAGAAAAACTATCTCTCGCGAACAGAGGAAAGCGGAGGAGGAACTAAGGCTTTTTTTTACTGGATTATTCCAGAAGGATGAAGGGCCTGAGAAAATCGAGCAGTATTATGCAAGAATGGTAGGTTTAGTGTGTAGTAAAAGTGAGAAGCAATCGTTTGTTAACGAAGAGTTTAAATCTTATTTATCCTATTGGGCAACTTTATTTAAAAACGGTTGTTTAACAAAAGATGCATTAAATCCGATGAATACTCCCAAAATATTGTTTCCTCTATTGAGTGTTTCGCTAGAGAAGAGTGCAACGTTTTTAACAAGTAAATATGGAACCATTCGTTCTTTATATGAATTGAGTGCAAATATAAAATCTTCTTTTTTAGTTTATCCAGCTTTTTTCACGTCTGAAAATACTAACAGGGGGAAAGTAGGTGGCGTCGTTATCCGTAAGTTCGATGACATCAACTATGAAATAATTGTCATAGATAAACGTAATACTTATTTTAAGGATATAAGGAACAAAGAGTTAGAAAATTTTTTATCACAGGGACCTAATGTTGCTCTAACTAGATACCTTGTTCCAACCGTTAGAACACATCTTATTGCAGATCTGTTAACGTCAAGAAGAAAGAGCAATAATAAGTTTTCTACATATGATGGATTGGATAAGATAAGCGTACAGAAAGAATTTCGAAAATACGAAGAGGTAGATACCGTGGATAAAGGCGATATCAAAAATTTTGAATGTGCAATAAATTATGCAGTTTGTTCGGCGATTTTCAATGAGGAGTTGCTAAAAGAACCGCAGATGCTTTCACTTCCAGAAAACATTGAAATCATCCATCAACTAGTTATTGATCATCTTACAGGCATCGAAAAAAATTCACTGACATTTACGAGCAAACAGAAAAATAATCTAGCAACAGCGATAAAAAATATAAAGACATCTGATCTTTCGTATGAAAAATCCTTTAGTATTCATGAAAAAAAGCAAATAGAGGAGAAAAAACTTAGTGCATTCAAAAAAAGTATGGACACAATCAAAAAAAATCGGAAGTTGCCTGCTAAGTCAGGTGGAATAGACAATCCAGCCTTTTATGAAAAAGCGCATTCAAGTGATTCACCTACTATTTAGTAGAGGAAAATAAAAAGGCAGAACAAGCAGACATTCAGCAAACAAAGTAGCGTTTCTAAACAAAGTCAGGTTATAAAAAAAGATCAGTCAGTATTAGTGTAAAAAAGAGGTCATGGCAAATCTAAAAATCAGTTTTGCTACAGACTCTCGAATAGACGGCGTCCAAAAGTCAGGTTTCTCGTAAATTTCAAAAAAAAAACGAGCAATACAAAAACGTATTGCTCGTTTTTTTCTCCAATTTCTCAAACCTAAACGACTTTTATCTTGATCTCTTTATGTCATTATTCAATTAAAATTAAAGGTTTGCAAATTTTTCTAATAGACGAATCATTTGGCAAGTGAACCCATATTCATTGTCGTACCAAGCAACTGTTTTCACTAATTGGAAATCACCTGCTGTAGTTACTTCAGTTTGTGTTGGGTCAAAAATTGAACCTTGAGTCGTTCCGATAACGTCACCAGAAACGATTTCACGATCGTCATACCCAAATGAAGGATTGTCAACCGTATGTTTCTTGATTGCTTCGTTGACTTCTTCGGCAGTTACTTTTGTTTTTAAGATTGAAACTAATTCTGTTAATGAGCCATCGACGACTGGGACACGTTGTGCATGTCCTTGAAGTTTACCTTGTAATTCAGGAATAACTAAGCCGATAGCTTTTGCAGCACCAGTTGAGTGAGGGATAGTGTTATCTGCTGCAGAACGAGCAGCACGTAAGTTACCACCTTTTACTGGGCCGTCTAGTAACATTTGTGTAGAAGTATAAGCATGGACAGTTGTCATTGTTCCTACTTCAATCCCAAATTCATTATTTAAGAAGTAAGCCATTGGTGCTAAGCAGTTTGTTGTACAAGAACCAGCAGAAATGATTTTGTCATTTGCATCTAACGTATTATCATTTACGTTATAAACGATCGTTTTCATTGCTCCGGCTGGCGCAGAGATCACGACACGTTTAACGCCTGCGTTCAAGTGGGCTTGTGCTTTTTCTTCAGAAGTGTAAAAACCAGTACATTCTAAAACAATATCGACACCATTTTCTTTAACCCAAGGGATCTTACTTGCATCAGGTTCAGCATACACGCGTGTAGTTTCACCATCAACTACGATTGAGTCTTCTGTTGCAGTAACTGTACCTGGATACGTACCGTGTGTTGAATCAAATTGTAACAATTGAGCCAACATCGTTGGGCTAGTTAAGTCATTGATTGCTACTACTTCAATATCATCTGATACTTCTTTGATACGGCGGAACGCCAAACGTCCAATACGTCCAAATCCATTAATACCTACTTTTACTGTCATAATCAAAAGTTCCTCCTTTATTTGGAGATTGTTGAATGCCCAATCTTCATTAATACATCTATTATTTTCCTCCTGTCTTTTTGATTTGTCAAAAAATTATACTTACAAAAGTAAAGCAATCTTAATTATTTCCGTTTTTGAGTCTTCGCAAGTAAGTAGGCAAGTCAAATCAGAGATAAAACAGATAAAAGGGAGAAACTTTGGCTGAAAAGATGGACAAAATGGCTTTTCACCGATAAAATAAATAGGACTTTTGTTTATTGTGGAAATTCAGGCAGTCAAGTAATTAAATATAAATAAATTAATAGGAGGACTTAAAGATGTCCATGTTTTTAGATCAAGTGACGATCGATGTGAAAGCCGGTAAAGGCGGCGACGGAATGGTGGCATTCCGCAGAGAAAAATATGTACCTGATGGGGGTCCTGCTGGCGGTGATGGCGGACATGGGGGTGCGGTGATCTTAGTTGTTGACGAAGGATTACGCACATTGATGGATTTTCGTTTCAACCGTCATTTTAAAGCTCAACCTGGAGAAAACGGGATGAGTAAAGGTATGCATGGCCGTGGATCAGAAGATACGTATGTCAAGGTGCCACAGGGAACAACAGTGAGAGACGCAGAAACAGGCGCTTTACTAGGTGATTTGATTGAAAATGGTCAAACACTTGTTGTAGCAAAAGGTGGCCGCGGCGGTCGCGGAAATATCCGATTTGCTTCACCAAGAAATCCAGCACCTGAAATCGCCGAAAATGGCGAACCAGGACAAGAAAGAAAAATCGAATTAGAATTGAAGGTACTGGCTGATGTAGGTCTGGTTGGTTTTCCTTCTGTAGGTAAATCCACACTTCTTTCAGTGATTTCTTCAGCTCGTCCGAAAATCGGTGTGTATCATTTTACGACTCTTGTTCCCAATCTCGGCATGGTTACAACTAGCGATGGCAGAAGTTTTGCAGCCGCTGATTTACCAGGTCTGATCGAAGGGGCTTCCCAAGGCGTTGGACTGGGAACTCAATTTTTACGTCACATCGAACGTACACGCGTTATACTACATGTGATCGACATGAGTGGAATGGAAGGAAGAGATCCATATGAAGATTATTTAGCGATCAATCATGAATTATCTTCTTATAATCTACGTTTACTCGAACGTCCACAGATTATTGTTGCAAATAAAATGGATATGCCAAACGCTGAGGAAAACTTGGCAAAATTCAAAGAGCAATTGAACAAAGAAAAAACAGACGAGTTTGCAGATGACATTCCTGTTTTCCCAATTTCAGGCGTGACTAGAAAAGGAATTGATCCATTATTGAATGCAACAGCGGATCTACTTGAGGTTACACCAGAATTTCCTCTATATGATGAAGAAATCGAAGAAGAAACAGTACAATATGGCTTTAATCCAGATGAGCCAGAATTCAAGATCGATCGTGATCCGGACGCTACTTGGATCTTATCTGGTGAAAAGATCGAGAAATTGTTCCAAATGACAAACTTCGACCATGATGAAACAGTCATGCGCTTTGCCCGTCAATTACGTGGAATGGGTGTCGACGAAGCTTTACGTGCTAGAGGGGCTAAAGATGGTGACCTCGTAAGAATCGGTGAATTTGAATTTGAATTCGTTGAATAATGGTAATTTGTTTCAAGTAATAAAAGTTTGTTTTTGAGTTTCTAAAGAGCGAGAGAAAAGTAGATTTGCTTTTTTCTTGCTCTTTTTTGTTATTTTTAAAGGGTATTTCTTTTGTTTTTTTGAAATAAACGGTAGAATGAATAAAAAGAAGAAGGAGTGTTTTCGATGAATAAACGAGTAATCATTTTAAATTTTCCTGTAGAGAGTCAAGCTTATCAAGCGTTTTCTGAAATCAAAAAATTCCATGCTGCTCGTTCGATCAAAGGAGAGCAAATGGCAGTCATCCGTCATGAACCAAACGGGACCCATCAATTCAAAATTGAAGATTTTCTAGATTTTACAGGCAACAACAAATCATCCACTGGCGGATTGATCGGTATGTTGGTTGGTATTCTGGGAGGGCCACTAGGGATTCTGTTAGGCTGGTTTGCTGGCGGAATGATCGGAGCAACACAAGATGCAAAAGAAATCAAAGATGCACAGACAGTTTTCGATTTTGTAGGAAGTAAAATCAGTGAAGGTACGACGGGGCTGATTTTAATTGCTGAAGAAGAAGACAACCGTCCATTGAATCAATTAGTGACAATGGAATTAGGGGGAGAAATCACTCGCTTGGACTACGATGATGTAGAAAAAGATGTCCATGATGCCCGAGAAGTCGAGGATAAAGCAAAAGAAGCTGCCAAGAAAAACTGGCAAGACAAACATCCTCAACAGGATGCTGATTCCGATCATCCAGCTGAGTAACGATGAGTGTGGGATAAAACTAAAAATCAGTTTTGCTACAGACTCTAATTCTGGATAAACGGCGGCCAAAAGTCAGGTTTTTCGGAAATTTCAAAAAAAAACGAGCAATACAAAAAAACGTATTGTTTGTTTTTTCTCCAAATTCTCAAACCTAAACGACTTTTGTCTCGACATCTTTTTCGATTTTTGTTTATTTCTTATGATTATTGAAGCATTTCAGACTTTCGGTTGATTATCAGTTGATTTTCCCATAAAATTAATAGGGAACTTAAAGAAAGTCAGGTAGATTATGGAATTACAATTTTTAGGAACAGGAGCAGGAGTACCTGCTAAACATAGAAATGTGACAAGTATTGCATTAAAACTCTTAGATGAAAGAAATGAAGTTTGGTTATTTGATTGTGGGGAAGGAACACAGATGCAGATCTTGCGTACGAGTATCCGCCCACGAAAAATCGAAAAAATATTCATCACCCATTTACATGGGGATCATATTTTTGGATTACCTGGTTTACTTAGCAGCCGCTCTTTTCAAGGGGGAGATACACCGCTTGAAATATACGGACCTAAGGGAATCGAAACGTTTATCAAAACTTCTTTAGCTGTTTCGCAAACTCGATTAGGTTATGCGCTGGAATTTATTGAATTGACTGAGGATCAGCCAATCTTTGAAGACCAACAATTTTCTATTTATACAAAGAAACTGGATCATGGCATCGATAGTTTTGGCTACCGGGTCGTGGAGCATGACCATAAAGGAGAATTGCAAGTCGACAAACTGAAAGAATTAGCTATTCCAGCTGGACCGATCTATGGTAAGCTAAAAAAAGGTGAAACAGTCACTCTTGATGATGGACGGATCATTGATGGCAAAGCATTTGTGGGACCGAATAAAAAAGGTAGGATCGTCACAATTTTAGGCGATACTCGAAAAACAGGTAATTCTGTCCTTCTTGCTCAGGATAGTGATGTACTCGTTCATGAAAGTACGTTTAACAAAAATGAGGAAAAAATGGCGCGTAATTATTACCATTCAACTACGCATCAAGCAGCAGAAATCGCGAAGGAAGCCAAAACTAACAAATTATTATTGACACATATCAGTGCTCGTTATTTAGGCAAAGCAGCATTGGAACTTGAAAATGAAGCAAAAGAGATCTTTCCTAATACGTTGATCATGAAAGATTTTGAAACAATTGAAGTACCGTTTCGTGAGGAGGAATAGGTGTGAATCTAGAAGATAAAGTAGTGCTAGTAACAGGTGGTTCTGGAGGATTAGGCGCTCAAATTTGTTATGAAGCAGCAAAACAAGGGGCAATCGTCATCACATGTGCGAGAAGGATCCAGATGATCGGCGAAGTAAAAGAAGAATGCAAAAGATTGAGTGGAACAGAGGCTTATGCTTTTCAAGTAGACGTCAGTGATCCCGAGAGTGTCGATGCATTGTATGAAAAAGTAATGGATGAAGTCGGTAGAGTCGATGTGTTAGTCAATAATGCTGGCTTCGGTATTTTCGAAGATTTTCTAAGCTTTGATTTAGGCAAAGCATACGACATGTTTGAAGTGAATGTGTTGGGAATGATGGTCTTGACTCAAAAATTCGCACTTGATATGGCTGAGCGAAGACAAGGACATATTATCAATATCGCTTCGATGGCTGGCAAAATGGCTACAGCTAAGTCAACGATCTATTCCGCTACGAAATTCGCTGTTTTGGGATTTTCCAATGCATTGAGATTAGAATTGAAACCATTAGACGTAGCCGTGACTACTGTCAATCCTGGGCCTGTCGCTACAGATTTCTTTGATAAAGCAGATCCTAGTGGCAGCTATTTAGAAAAAGTAGATCAACTTGTTTTGGATCCAACCAAATTAGCGAAAGCAATCGTTCGTAATATGAAATATCCGAAACGTGAAATCAATAAACCAGTGATCCTTGAAATCGCAGCTAAATTTTACACGCTCTTCCCAACAATTGGCGATTATTTAGCGAGTGGTATTTTCAATAAGAAGTAGGTGAAGAAAAGTGAAAAAACAAAGTGGTGTGATTATCGGGTTTCTACTTGTTTTAGTCATCGTACTATTTGCGGTATTGAATAACAAAAACGTGCCTGTTAGTTTTGGTGTTGCTTCGTTTTCTGCACCGTTGATACTAGTCATCATAGGTTCTGCGATCATCGGCGCATTGATTGTTTTTGTCACCGCCTCAACGACATTATGGCAACAAAAAAAACAAATTAAACAGTTGACACAAGAACTAGCTGAAGCCCAAAAAGATGTGGAAGCAAAAGTGAACGAGGCAAAAGAAGAACAACAGCGTGAATTCAGAAATGAACGCGCAGAACTTGAAGCTGCGTATCAAGCAGAACTGCAAGCAACGAAAGAACAACTACAACAGTTGCAAACACCAAAGGAAAATAATACGCCATCACCTAAACAAAGCTATAATTATTTTGATTGATCGGTTTTATTATGAATGTTTAGGTTAAGAAAATTGATAAAGACTATTTCTTGCGAGGCCCGAAAAAGTTTTAGGATTCCTTCCTCTTTTCGGGCTTTCTTTTTGTTTCTTTCTTCTTTTTTTTAGCGTTTTCCTTTGCTATAATAACTAAGTTAGGAGTGAGAACGTGAGACAAGCAAACTATGATTGGAAGTTAAGTGATACGGAGCCTTCCGCATCCTTTCTCCAAATGATCGAAAAACAAGGTATCTCTCCTTTTATCGGCAAGTTGCTATGGCAACGCGGTTATCGAGAAGAAAAGGAATTACAACGATTTTTAAATCCAAAAGAACAATCTCTTTATGATCCTTACTTGATGCACGACATGGACAAAGCCATCAGTCGGATTCAAAAAGCTGTGATCGAGGGAGAAAAAATCTTGATTTACGGCGACTATGATGCAGACGGAATCACCAGCACGACAGTAATGAAAGAGACACTAGAACTCTTAGGGGCAGAAGTCGAAACGTTTTTACCCAATCGTTTTCTCCATGGATATGGACCGAATCCTACTGTATACAAAGAAAAAATCGAAGCAGGAGTCCAATTGATCGTCACTGTTGATAATGGCGTAGCAGGGAATGAGGCCGTTTCCTATGCACAGGAAGCTGGGGTGGATGTGATTATTACAGACCATCACGAGTTACCGGATCATTTACCAGAGGCTTATGCCATCGTGCATCCCCGTCATCCAGAAGGAAATTATCCTTTTCCGGATCTTGCTGGAGTAGGTGTAGCCTTTAAAGTGGCCACTGCTCTACTAGAAGAACCTCCGGCTGAATTCTTGGATTTAGTTGCTATCGGTACGATTGCCGATCTGGTTTCGCTGACGGATGAAAACCGTGTGTTAGTTTCTCTAGGCTTGGATGCTATCAAGCACTCTGAACGCATCGGATTACAAGCACTTTTCTCAGAAAGTGGCGTGAAGGCGAAAGAGGCAGATGAAACAATGATTGGTTTTTCGATTGCGCCTCGATTGAATGCCATCGGTCGAATGGGTGATCCAAATCCAGCTGTGGAATTATTGGCTACTTTTGATGAAGAAGATGCAGCGAGACAAGCCAAGAAACTAAATGAAATCAATGATCAAAGAAAAAAAATAGTGGATGATATCGCTCAGGAAGCACTAAGGATGATCGACGAAACGAATCAGATCCATTTACTTGCACATCCTGGCTGGCATGAAGGTGTTTTGGGGATTGTAGCTGGTAAAATCATGAACCAAACAGGCAAACCAACTATTGTTCTGGGGATAAAAGAAGATGGAACAGCTAAAGGGTCTGGTCGTAGTGTTGACGCACTGAATCTATATGAAATGTTGGATAAGATGCGTGATCTATTTACATTCTTCGGAGGGCACCATGCAGCTGTCGGTCTAACGATGCCAAAAGAAAATATCTCAGCTTTACAAGAACGCATGAATCACTATGTTGTAGAACAAGGAATCGATTTAACTAAGGGTCCTGCTTTAAGGATTGATGAAATCTTGACACCAAAGGATGCAACAGTAGAGTTGATCGGTGCCTTGAAGTTACTTGCACCATTTGGAACGGATAATCCGGTCCCGCAGTTTCTATTCCGTCAGACTTCAGCCGAAAATGTAAAAAGGATCGGTACAGCGCAACAACATTTAAAATTAACGCTAGTAGACGATGGTGCACAATTGGATGCTGTTGCCTTCGGATTTGGTAGTGAAGAAAACGAACTATTGAATAACCCTATTGATGTGGTGGGGAAACTTTCAGTCAATGAATGGAATGGCCGCAAGAAACCGCAGTTGATGGTGACGGATTTTGGCGTCAATGGTTTCCAAATATTCGATTGGCGTTCAAAACGGTATAGAACCCTAACCGAATTCAAAGAAGATATCTTTTACTTGGCTTTTGAAAAAAATTCTCTTAAAGAGTTGAACAAGGAAATAAGAGAGAAGATCATACTCTTTGAAAACCTTGAAAAGACGAAAGAGTTAATTGAAGGAAAAGCGTACCACGCATTACTACTTGTTGATTGTCCCATCGATCTCCTTGTTTTGGAAGAAATTCTTACGTTTGGTTCATTTGATCGAATGTATTTATTAGGGGTTTCTTATGATGAAGCTTATCTAAATGGTGTCGGTACAAGAGAACAGTATGCGAAATTGTTCAAATTGATCCATACGCAAGATAAAATCGATATCCGTTATAAGTTAGAAGCAATTTCAACCTATTTGAAAATACCACAAAAATTATTAATTTTTATGATTCAGGTGTTTTTTGAGCTGAAATTTGTTACAATAGAAAATGGCGTTTTACAAAAAGTCGAAAAACCTGAAAGTCATCCATTGACTGAAAGCCCGCTTTATCAGCGGCGACTTAAGAAAATCAAAGTGGAGGAATTTTTACTATTGAGTGATATTCCAACTATTAAAAAAAGGTTAACAACCTAGGAGGAAACAAAGAGTGGATTTAAAAGATTATATTGCAAGCATTCCTGATTACCCATCAAAAGGAATCATTTTTCGGGATATCTCCCCACTTATGGCAGATGGAGATGCCTACCGCGAAGCCACAAAACAAATCGTGGACTATGCAAAAGAAAAAAGAATTGACATGGTAGTTGGACCTGAAGCTCGCGGATTTATCGTTGGTTGTCCGGTAGCCTATGAAATGGGTGTTGGTTTTGCTCCAGTGCGTAAAAAAGGAAAATTGCCTCGGGAAACCATCGAAGTGACTTATGGACTTGAATACGGTACAGATACATTGACACTGCATAAAGATGCAATCAAGCCAGGCCAACGCGTATTGATCTGCGATGATCTACTAGCGACAGGTGGTACGATCAAAGCAACGATCGACTTAGTGGAAGAACTAGGTGGCGTTGTAGTTGGCTGTGCATTCTTGATCGAATTGATGGAACTAAAAGGCCGCGAAAAAATCGAAGGCTATGACATGATCACATTGATGGAATATTAATTGATTTTATACTGACCTTTTGCTAAGGTTAAAACGAGTTCGATGCTCTAAATCATTTTCCTTCAAGAAACAGTAATAAAAATTTTTTAAAAAGCCAGACTATCTCAAAATCGCAACAACTATTTTGGGACGGTTCGGCTTATTTTTTTGGCTCTTCTTCTTTTGCATCTGTAAAAATTAGTTCAATGGCTTCTTTTCTCATCATTAAGATCCCTCTCAAAATTGCTTGTACGATTAATATAAAATAAAAGGACTGAAAACAACACTTCGAATTTAGGTGATTGTCTACAGGATACCATCACTTTTTTAAAAAAAAGAAATTATTGTTTGGATAATTATTTGCTTTTTCTGTAAGGTAGAGAACCTTTTCAAAGGTATCGTAAAAATAGTTCATTATGTTTTTGTTGGAGAATGAATTTTGAAAATAAACAGCTGATTTGGTTGCTGTTATAGCGATAATAGTGGGAGAAGTATGTTAAGCATACAAATTCATAAAAAGAAATTAAACCTGGTAAACTTCTAATTAATTGAATAAAATAATGTTATTTAGTTGTAGTTAACTCGTTATTTCTATATTTTGAAAAGGCATATCAAAATTTTCTATCCTATAATAATCGGAGATAGGAAAGCTTGAGTGTTTTCGGGGAAATTATCATTTTTATTATACTAAGACTCTTGAGTTTTACCTTAGAGAAGTTTTCAGCAGTTGGTAGTCTGAAATACGTTTAGATTTGGTTGAGCAGATTTGAGTTATTAATAAGAGAGGATGATGAAAATGCCCCAGACAGATTTTAGAGAAAAAACTGGTCGCTTCTACAATGAGATGAATGATGAGAGCTATAGTCCAAAGGTCACACAAGAAAAGTTGAATTGTATTGCCAATTCTATCGGGCAACAACCAACGCGTGAAGCCCTGTTATCTCCAACAGGGATACTTTATCTATTGAGTATCTTACAAAATTTCCAATTGCCTCCAGAAGGGGGACCAACGCAAGAAAATGCTGTTCAAGAAACTTCTGCAGCATTTGAAGCAAATACGGTGGTACAAACGAGGCACAAAGGAGAGCGAACAAAAATTGATTCCTTTCTATCAAGTTCTACGGTGAACACGACACGTATAAGCCAACCTACATCGCTGAATCGAACAGAAAAAAGTGGCGCTGAACAAGAAGCTTCATCAGGATCCCCAAATCATGGTTATTTTTTGACAGATGAAGTCCATAACCTGAGCCTGGAACTCCATAAGTTAGCCTATGGTATTAAGGAGCTTTCAAATTGTACGACAGAAAAAGAAACTTTTCAGTTAGGTGGAACGATTGAAAAAACTCATTTTAATACGATTTGTCAAACAGCAACTGCTAAATCTAATAAAGTGAATAAACAGGATCCGACTCAATCAGAGGAGATCAAACACTTTTCTTTTGCAAGTTCTTCGGAAAAGAAAAAAAGGATAACTGGTTCTTTTTCAAGTGAAGAAGCTGCTCAAATGTTGAGAGAAAACTTTCAAGGATTCTTTGAAAAAGAACATGGACAGAGCTATAACGCTAACGAGAATGTGACGTCCCAGCAGGCATCTTTTTGGGAAGAACTGACTGAAACGTTTACTTCTTTTTTCAGTCAATTTGAGCAAACCACTTATACAGAACAACAGGCAGGTGCGCCAGGTGATTCAATTATGGATTGTTTTTTAAGTATGATGATGCGGACTTTTTCGGTTCACTATGAGAACCCGGAGTCAGTGGCTCAACAAGCGAAACATGATGTGGGATGGTTGCTTAGTTCACACGCTTCAAATTACTCAGGAACTACAAAACCACCGAAAAGTAAGTCATCGGGGCCAAAAAGTAAACGTCCAACTTCGGAAAAAATGAGTTTGCTCTAAAAGATAATGAGGCAGATTTTTTAACAAAGCTAGGTCATCTAACGAGTGAATTTGCAACCACGCTGGATGGTTTCGTCCAAAGAATGATTCCAACCCTCGGTGCTGAAGCAAAGCCACTTTCCGTGCCATCGATACCAACTGAAGCAACTTCAATAGACGAACAAGCTGATAGGACAGTATCTCCAAGCATTGACCTTGAGACAAAACAAGTCCATGAAATCAATGAAATCATCGTAAATAATCGGATTCCTTCGAGTCGTTATCAAGAACCTTTGCCGATATTCTTTTATGATCACGACCTTTTTCAGAAAAAAAATGAAACAAGGAACGTAAATAAAAAGCTTAAAGAATTTTTCATAAAAGAAAAAATAGCGAATGACACAACTCCGGATGTGGAACTACTAGACATTGCTCAAAAATGGATTGGAAATAAGGATTTAGATAAGTTAGAAAGAAAACAATTCTTGACATACCTTATCCTTAAACATTATGGAGTAGAAAACGTGAGATGGGGTGAATTTGTATCTACTAGCAGCTCACAGAACCTTTTCCTCCAATGGCAAGCTAACACATTGCTAGAAGATTATACATATAAAGAAATCACTGATGAAACAGTTCAACATGATCTTTCTGAATCAGAAAGCATACTGGTCACTTCTTTTAGTCAGTATAAAAAAGAAAGTGATCAACTATACGTGACGTTTATCAATGATTTGCCAGAAAAAATACCTAAAAATCACCCCCTTTCACCTATTTATTATGATGAAGCTTTATTTAAGGCGCGCGAAAAAACAATGTCAGTGAATGAAGCGGTTTTGCAGTTTCTTAATGAACAAAACTTTTCGAAAAATATCCAATTGCCAAACGAACTTGCGCGAACGCTGCAAGAATGGATTCTTGCGGGAGAAAATTACAATTGTATTATCCAAAGACAGCGTCAAGTCGGTGAATTGCTTTGCAAAGAGTACGGAGTAACTATTGGAGAGCTGTCTCCTATTCAGGCACGGCTCTTGTTATTGCAATGGGAAAACAATAATATGCAGGCAGGTTACCACTTCAGAGAATTCAATGGACTTATGGCAGGAGAACAAAGAGGAAATGGAACGAGGGAGCCAGTTGAAACGATTGATGTCAACCAAAAAATCGATATTTTTCTTCGTGAAAATGGGATTCAACGAGCAACTAATCACACGAGTGATTCAAAGGAAGAAAGACATTTGCTCCTTGATCCTCAACAAAAAGAGAGGCAACGTGAAAAAATCATCTCTTTATTAGCTGAAAAAGGAATTGTTTGTGAGAAAGATAACCCTCATAAACTGTTTAAAGAGGTGATGCATTGGTTATTACACGAAAATGAGAACCCGAAACTAGAGCCTGTTGACGATGGGATACATGAAGAAACAAGACCAGAAACCATGTATGTGACTAAAATCAAACAATTTGCCAATGTCCTTCTTAACGAAAAAGAAGATGTCCTCTCAGAAGAGACAGCGAGTGAGATCGTTAAAAATTGGGTGGACGAGACATTAGAGGATCTTAGCTTGTTAGAAGAAAAGAGTAAAGAAAAGGGAGAGACTAAGCTAAGACATGCTAAGAAATCACATTCGCCATGGAAATCCCCAAAATTGATGACTCAAATGAATCAGTTCCTGCAAAAAAAGGAGCTCGTACCAAATAAGAACAAATCAAGAGAAACGACAATGGTTGCTTTAGGAAAATGGCTCATACCAGACATGGATGAAGTGACTCTTCGTCCAGATAGGTTCCAGCCTTTAGCTAAAATGATTTTAAAACAATTGAAACTTTATGGGGGGAAAAATAAGGAGAAAATTTCAGATAAAGATGCCGAAGCCACTGTGATGAAGTGGGTATTTGAAAACGTCCTTGGCACTTCCATCGAAAGACATATTGCCCAACGAATTGCTTTTATTCCAGATCCAGGACCTGCGACACTTTCTATCAGCTCCCTTAGAACTCATCTTGAACGCAGTCCGTATGATCAGCACTATGGGCGCTTGTCAGTGGAGAAAATGAGTGCAGAAGGGCAACTTCCCTTTAAAAGATTATGGGAAATAGGACTCGAACGGATACTGCCTGATTACTTATTTGCATTTGATGAGCCTAGCGAGAGTAACTGAGACATTTCTGATTATGACGCATTGACACAGTTGATAGGTGCTAAACTAGTAGAGCATGCAGCGTATCAGCCAAACTTCAACAAATCAGAAATGCGCCTACTAGTTGACGATTTTTTAGAAACGACGGTCGAGGAGATTGAAAAGAAAAAAGTTAGCCTTGAAGCCTTACAAATCATTTCATTACCTGCATTATTGACGACTGCTCAAGTAGAGCCAGACTTATTACGTACAGCGTTGATTAAAGGTGATTATATGAAAGTTTCGCTTAGTGTCTTCGTTAGTTATTATAAGAAAGGCTATTTTAAGTTGATCGAACGACAGGCAGAAATCGATCATCTCTTTAAAGATTACCAAAACGCAGTACTTCATTGGCGTGGTAAAAGTGTATGCCAATAGGAAATAGATACAGTTGAAAGATATATGCTACCGGACATATCTATTGCTAAATGTTTCATTTAATAAACATTTTGAGCGCTATTGAATATATTAAATGGTAAAGTGCGGCGAGGAGATTCGATAAACATGCGAACTTGAAATATAAATCTGTAACATCCATATTTAAGAATAGGTGCATTATGCGGGTACGGTAAGACTTAACGAAGAGGCAATAAAATATGTGTTATTTGAATATGTTAAAAGCCAGCGTTCCAACGCGCTGGCTTTTAACAGGGGGGCTGGAAATAAACAGTCACTTCCTTGCTTCATCAGAAATGCCTGGAACTGTAGTAGGATTCTTGATAAAAGGGATCATCATGATGCCGACGTCGTTCAGACTGACGGTATTTCTTTTCATCCCACAACATGAACCACAAAGCAAATAACGGAACAAACACTAAAAGTGCTGGTCGAATACCAAAGTTACCAATAACAATACCTAAGAATAATACCATTAATACCAAGCCAAGACGTCTCATTGATTTCATGATTTCTCACCTCATTAGTTTATGCGAACAAAAGTTCGTATTTATAGTATACGAACTTTTGTTCGATTTGTAAAGAGGGAAGTTAAAAAATGAGCTACACCTTTTTACGGCACAGCTCATTGCTTTTATCTATTTTGAAAATTCATGGCATCCTAATAAATATGACTGCGGTAAAGACCTACTACGCGGCCGAGAATGGATACTTGATCCAAAATGATCGGTTCTAATAAATCATTTTCTGGCTGTAGGCGGAAGTGGTCTTTTTCCTTGTAGAACCGTTTGCATGTTGCTTCATCTTCTGCTGTCATGGCAATGACGATATCACCGTTTTGTGCAGTTTCTTGTTTACGGACGATCACGTTGTCTCCGTCTAAAATACCTGCATTGATCATACTTTCGCCACGGATCGTTAACATGAACAAACTTCCTTCTTCAGAAGAAAGATTAGGCGGTACAGGGAAAAAATCCGAAGCATCTTCGACTGCTAAAATCGGCTCCCCAGCAGTAACCACACCAAGTACGGGAATCGTGGAAGGTCGAACCCCGATTTTTGCCAATCCTTGTTTTGTCAATTCGATTGCACGAGGTTTTGTTGGGTCTCTTTGAATAAAGCCTTTTTTTTCAAGCCTTGCTAAATGGCCATGTACAGTAGAGGTAGAAGAAAGCTGAACGGCTTCCCCAATCTCTCTTACAGTTGGTGGATAACCTTTTCGAGACACTTGTTCATGGATATATCGTAAGACTTCGATTTGTCTAGTTTCAGTTTGTCGGGCCACAAGGTACACCTTCTTTCAATTAATAACTAAATCATATCATATAAAAGGTCTTGTTTCAAACAAATGTTCGTATTTATATTAGTTTATCCAGTTGTTTTTTTTTCGTTTTTTATATAATATGGAGTAGAGTAAAAGGAGGTCTCCATATGCTATCACCCGAAAAAATCGAGCGAATCAACGAATTGGCTCGGATAAAGAAAGAAAAAGGCTTATCAGAAGCGGAAAGAAAAGAACAATTAGAGTTAAGAGAAGAGTATTTAAGTGCCTTTCGCTCGGGAATGAGACATCATATTGAGGGAATGAAAATCGTCGATCCTGAAGGAAATGATGTCACACCAGATAAATTAAAAGAAATCCAGAAGAAAAAAGGCTTACACGACCGGGAAAACAACTTTTAGTAAAAAATACTAAAAATCATTGCTTTTTCTAGTGGTATCTTATAAAATAGTATGTGAGTAATAAAGGTAAAAAAAACCTAAATTAATAGGAGGGGTTATTTTGTTTGACAAAATCGACCAACTTGGCGTAAACACGATTCGTACATTAAGTATTGAAGCAGTTCAAAAGGCAAATTCTGGACATCCGGGGCTACCAATGGGGGCAGCACCAATGGCGTATGCACTATGGACAAAACATTTGAAAGTAAATCCGACTACTTCTAAAAACTGGGCGGATCGTGATCGATTCGTATTATCAGCTGGTCATGGTTCTGCGATGTTGTATAGCTTATTGCATCTGGCTGGTTATCAAGTTTCGATTGATGATTTAAAACAATTTCGTCAATGGGATTCAAAAACACCAGGACATCCTGAAGTTAACCATACAGACGGTGTCGAAGCAACTACTGGTCCATTAGGTCAAGGTATTGCGATGGCTGTAGGGATGGCAATGGCAGAGGCACACTTAGCAGCAACATATAACAGAGAAAACTTCAACATCGTGGATCATCACACCTATGCTATCTGTGGGGACGGCGATTTGATGGAGGGTGTTTCTCAAGAAGCTAGCTCAATGGCTGGTCACATGAAATTAGGAAAATTGATTGTTTTGTATGATTCAAATGATATTTCTTTAGATGGCCCAACGTCAAAAGCCTTCACGGAAAATGTAGGAGCTCGCTATGAAGCATATGGCTGGCAACATATTTTAGTCAAAGATGGCAATGATCTTGAAGCAATCTCTAAAGCAATCGAAGCTGCTAAAGCAGAGACAGACAAACCGACATTGATCGAAGTAAAAACAGTGATCGGGTATGGATCACCGAAAGAAGGTACTTCAGCAGTTCACGGAGCGCCAATCGGTGATGAAGGAATCAAGATGGCAAAAGGCGTCTATGGTTGGGAATATCCAGACTTTACAGTTCCTGAAGAAGTAGCTGCTCGTTTCCACCAAACAATGGTGGAGGAAGGCCAAAAAGCAGAAGCTGCTTGGCATGAAATGTTCAAGAACTATAAACATGCGTACCCTGAATTAGCTCAACAATTTGAAGATGCGTTTGCTGGGAAGTTGCCTGAAAACTGGGATGCTGAATTACCATCTTATGATGAAGGTAGCAGTCAAGCAAGTCGTGTATCAAGTAAAGAAGTGATTCAAGAGCTTTCTAAAGCAGTACCAAGCTTCTGGGGCGGTTCTGCTGATCTATCTGGTTCAAACAATACGATGGTCGTAGCAGACAAAGATTTCACTCCTGAACACTATGAAGGACGTAACATCTGGTTTGGTGTACGTGAATTTGCAATGGCATCGGCGATGAATGGTATCCAATTACATGGAGGCACACGTATCTATGGGGGTACATTCTTCGTATTCGTTGATTACTTGCGTCCAGCCGTTCGTTTAGCAGCTATCCAAAATACACCGGTAATTTATGTGTTGACACATGATTCAGTTGCTGTTGGTGAAGATGGACCAACCCACGAACCAATCGAACAATTGGCATCTGTAAGATGTATGCCAGGGGTTCACGTGATTCGCCCAGCTGATGGAAATGAAACTCGTGCAGCTTGGAAAGTCGCAATGGAATCAACGGATACACCAACGATCTTAGTATTGAGTCGCCAAAACTTACCTGTACTTCCAACGACAAAAGAAGTTGCGGATACAATGGTCAAAAAAGGTGCATACGTGTTATCACCAGCAAAAGGAGAAACCCCTGAAGGTATCTTGATTGCTACTGGTTCTGAAGTAGATTTGGCTGTGAAAGCACAAAAAGAACTTGCTGAAGCTGGCAAAGATGTCTCTGTTGTTTCAATGCCAAGTTTTGATCTTTTTGAAAAACAATCAGCGGAATACAAAGAAAGTGTCTTGCCAAAAAATGTCAAGAAACGCGTAGCAATTGAAGCTGCTGCTTCCTTTGGTTGGGAACGTTATGTCGGCACAGAAGGAACAACGATCACGATCGATCATTTTGGTGCGTCTGCTCCAGGAAATAAAATTCTTGAAGAATTTGGCTTCACTGTTGAAAATGTCGTTCGTACATTTGAACAATTATAAAAAACGCTGTGATATATTTGGCTAGAAAATAGTTCTTGTTTATATCGAGCAAGGCAAGATAGCAAAAGTAGGGTCATAAATGGCTTTAAATCAGCATTTTCATCCTATTGCTAAACTAGTGAATAGTGACTGACTACAAAGAATTGTAAATTAATAGGCCATATATTTGGCAAAGTTTTCAGCAGTCTCATTTTATATAGATACTGATGATCATTCGTTAATACAGAATTACAAAAAAACACATTTTTATTGAAATTGAAGCGACCCCTAAAGTTGGATTTTTGGTCTAACTTTTGGGAGTCGCTATTTTTATGGCAAAATACAGTTTCGAATTCAAAGTGAAAATCGTTCAAGAATACCATATTGAAGAAACTTTTGAGGGGCTGTTTAACCGAGCGAGAGCATTCAATGTAAAAACGATAGTAGTTATGCAAGTAATCGTGGATGTAACCAAAGTTTCCAAAGAATTATCCAAGCAAATACTAGGAAATTTAACTATTTTTTTGATCATGCGCACAGATGATGAGACAGCAAATGAATTATCAAAATTTATCGGTACAGATAAACAAGTGAAACAAACGAAGTAATGAGGAAGGACATACCGGAGAAAATTCAAATAATGCGGTCGATGAGTTCGTAATAAATCCAAACAAAATCAAACGTCTAAAAGATTTAGGTGGAATTACAGGTTTAGGAAGTATGTTTTTTTTAGGGAGAACGGAAGACAGTTTCCCACTAGTAACCGTTTAGTTATATTATCTGATTTTTATAAAGTGAGTATCGACTATCTATATGGACTTACAGATAACCGTGAGACAAAAAATAGACAAGAGATAGTACAAAGAAGGTGAAGTCGTAAAAATTAAGATAACATGCAATAAAAATGAATGCTTGTTTATTACCTAAACTAGAAACCGTATTTTTGAAAGGATATGTTATCTTATAGTCAATCTTGAATATTAATTAATAGCGTTTTATAGATATATTTAAAAATAAATGCCTAAGACGTTTCAAAAATGACACTAAAAACAACGACTAATTTAAAAATAACATTATTAAATTTATAATGTGTAGTGTATATTCAAAAATAGGAAAACGTTTTCTTGGTAATTAAATTAAAAAAGTAGGGAGTAAAAACGATGAAAAAATTATTTAGTGCGTTTTTTATTTCGATGTTTGTTTTTCTTGGAGTTGGAATTTCTGAAAATACGGTTGAAGCAAGCGTGGCTGTCGAACAAACAGGTGAAGTAGCGAAGACCTTTGATCAATTAACAGCAGAAGAACAAAGTTACTTCAAATCTAAAGGATTCGAGGAGGAAGATATTTTTTACACACAAAATATAGAGCCTAAAGATCCGAGAGCAAGATTTTCTGCAAATGTATTGTGGTTGACTGCTTCAACTAAAAGAGTTAATAATACTCAAGGACGGACAGAATATATTATAACAAGTCCTAATTCGGCGATGTATCGTATTTCTAATCGCTTGAGTTTAGGTAGTGCAACATCCTATACTCAAACAGTAAATCTAAATAATGCTTATGGTTATAGTGGAGGAATGTACTTTACGTTTACTGGAAAGAGACAATATTACAGTGTAAAATTAGCTATGCAAGTATATAACACATTTGGTGTAGGAACAGTTTCTTGTAGTGCGGGAGGATTGACGATAGGAAGATGATCATTTCTTACTATGCTTTAAATAGAAACAATGATGAAAAACTTTTTGTTTTTCAATCATTACACGAGGATACGATGTTAAAGGAATTTTATAATCGGACAAAAAGTAAACAGATAGAAACGAATTTATACTTTTTAAATGACTCTATCTTGCCTTTTATTAGTAATCCTAAAATTCTTTCTTTGTTGGAAACAAAAGATCTGGAAAGTTTACCGATTGTGGTCGTTGATGGGGAAATTGTAAAAATTGGTGCTTATTTAACCGTAGAAGAATTAGAAAAATTAACTGATATTGGAATAAGCGTTCAGAGGGATAATAATCAGGTGGATCAACCTTAAAATACTAACAGTAATCAATCTTCTTGGGCAATACCGTTTTAAGAACGGTGACCGTTAACTGTATATCTTAAAAAGAAATAGCAGGTCTCCGACTAAAGTGATCGCTATTTCTTTTTTGTCGTTTTTAAGCAACTTTACAACTAGACTAACCAAAGCAATGGTCTGAATTATTTCGTATGCAGACAAAAGGTTTCTCCCTTCGTAAGATTTTGGAAGTACGCATATACGCACCACCGCACTTTCAATGGGTAGGTCACCGTCATTAATCTTTACTGTCATATAGTATACTGTATTGAAGTATTATAAATACTTGGCCCTAAAGCATTTGGGCTATTTTTTTGCTATATATCAGGTGCTTCTTTAATTGCGCTCGCTGCAGAAAATCAATCTAAAAACGAAAAGAGTAAGTCAAAGTTCAAGAAATAAGAGCAGCGCGTGGGACAAAAGCAAGAAACACTTATGTCTCATTCTTTAAAAACGAATAAACGCATCTGTCCCAGCCTCGTTTTGTGTTCATAAGGAAAGAGTCATCAATGTAGTTGTTCTTACGTGCGAATAGATGATCAGCAAGGGTGGCTAGTGTGAGAATCAAGAAATGATGAAAACAGCGTGATTGGAGACGGCAAAAAACAGGAAAACTTTGTTCATCAAGGGAGCCGAATACTAGAAAACTTGACAAATGCTTCAAATTAGATTAAGTTGTTTCTTATCGCATCAACAGAAGGTGTTCGGTATTCTGTTTTACGATCGATTTATATTACGGATTATTTCGCTAATATTACTTAAAGATTACAAAAAGTAAATTTTTTAAGATTAGTTTGAGTTTCCTGAAATTTAAAAGTATAATTTAATTAATTAAGTTTGTTTAAAGATAGAAAATTTTATTTAGAGTTTTTTATTTTTTGAGGAGGAATTCGAATGCAAGAGCTGAAGACCCGCAGTGCCCGACACCAGAAAAGTAAAAGAACTTTGGTGATCAATAAAAAGGCAATTGCTCCTTTAGTAGGGACGACATTGCTCGTTGGGCCAATGATGGTTACAGCAGCACCACAACATGTACGTGCAGACGAACAAGCGCCGCAAAATACAACTGATCCTCAAGCATTTATCAATCAAATTGGTTGGTCTGCTTCAGAAGTGGCTGCAAGTAATGACTTGTACGCTTCTGTAATGATAGCCCAAGCATTATTGGAAAGTGCTTATGGAACTTCAGGATTATCCAGTGCCCCGAATTATAATCTATTCGGTGTAAAAGGTAGTTATGGTGGGCAGGTTGTTTATATGGCTACGCAAGAATATATTGATGGACAATGGGTAACGATGAATGAACCTTTCCGCAAGTATTCTTCTTATTGGGAGTCTTTCCAAGATCATGCGAATGTTTTACGTTCGACTAGTTTTTCAACTGGCGATTATCATTATTCTGGCGTATGGAAAAGCAATACGACTAGTTTCTATGATGCGACTGCCTATTTGACAGGTAGATACGCGACTGATCCTGATTATGGTACAAAATTGAACTCATTGATTAATACGTATAATTTAACTCGTTTTGATACACCATCTACCGGATCAACATCGTCTTCAACAAGTACTACAACGACAACAAGTACAACCACAACGACGACAACGAGCAGCAAATCAACTGCATCTTCTAGTGGTACCTATACGGTCGTTTCAGGTGATACTTTATGGGATATCGCCCAAAAGTACGGAATGTCTGTTGATGATCTAATGGCCAAAAATGGCATGACGATGTCCAACTATTCTTTACTAGTCGGTCAAGAGTTGAATGTGTAGCTTTACTTATTATTCATAAGCAAATAAATGTCTAAAATGATATTTCTTTGCTTTTTTGTATTATAATAGGAAAGACGAATTATTCGCCAGAAGCTTCTGATTTGTATTATGATAAAGAAGAAGACGAGATGAGGAGGAATATACACATGACACAATTATATCATTCAATTACAGAGTTGATTGGGAGAACCCCGATCGTCAAGCTAAATCACATGGTTCCTGAAGGATCAGCGGAAGTTTATGTGAAACTTGAATTTTTTAATCCTGGTGGCAGTGTGAAAGACCGGATCGCATTAAGTATGATTGAAAAAGCAGAACAAGATGGAATACTAAAACCTGGAGATACGATCATTGAACCAACCTCAGGTAATACTGGTATTGGGTTAGCCATGGTAGGGGTAGCTAAAGGGTATAAGGTGATTATTGTCATGCCTGAAACGATGAGTATGGAACGGCGGTTATTGATGAAGGGCTATGGAGCAGAATTGATTTTGACTCCAGGATCAGAAGCAATCAGTGGGTCGATCAAAGAAGCAAAACGCTTAGCAGAAGAACATGGCTATTTCATGCCACTTCAATTTGAAAACCCAGCGAATCCAGCAATCCATGAAAAAACAACAGGTCATGAAATCCAAGAAGCTTTTGGCATCAATGGACTGGATGCATTTGTAGCTGGAATTGGTACAGGGGGAACGATTACTGGGGCAGGTAGAGAGTTAAAACGAGTATATCCATCAATTGAAATCGTTGGAGTCGAACCTGCTGAATCTGCAATCTTAGAAGGAAAAGCAGCAGGACCACATAAAATCCAAGGAATTGGCACAGGTTTTGTTCCTGCTACACTAGATACTTCTGTTTATGATAAAGTAGTCGGTATCACAGGAGATGAAGCAATGGAGACTGCAAGACGTGTTGGAAGAGAAGAAGGCATTTTAGTCGGCATTTCTTCTGGAGCAGCGATTGCTGCGGCACTCAAAGAAGCAGCATCATTAGGAGAAGGCAAAAAGGTACTGGCTATCGTCCCTGATAATGGAGAACACTATTTGTCTACGCCCTTATATCAAGAACTTTGATAGAAAAAACAGTTGATGTTAAATAAGTGTTTAGGATAAAATAATAGAGTTGAAGGCGTAAAAAGAGAGAGCTATTCTTGATTTACGCCTTTTTTCGCAATATCATAAGTATTTTGAAATTTCTATTCACAAAAAGTAGATTTTAAAAAATAAAAATAGTATGATAAGACGAGAATAACAACTTTGGGGTGTTTAAAAAATGGAGAACAAAATAGTTGAAGAAGCAATAGGTAAGTTAAAAAAAGAAAATATACGAATTACACCTCAGCGGTACGCAGTGCTAGAGTATCTGATTGAACATCATTCACATCCGACAGCTGATGAAATTTATCGAGCTCTGGAACATCGTTTCCCAAATATGAGTGTAGCAACTGTATATAACAATTTAAGATTGTTTACTTCAATCGGGTTCGTACAAGAGATGAAATATGGGGACGCCTCTAGTCGATTCGATTTCAGTTCAAAACGGCATTATCATGTCATCTGTGAAAACTGCGGAAAAATTGTGGATTTCCATTATCCTGGATTGGAAGATATCGAAATGGCAGCGAGTCGTTTGACTGACTTTCAAATCAATGAACATCGTTTAGAATTATATGGTCTTTGCCCAGAATGCAAAGGGGAGTAATCTTGGATTGTCTAGGATAGTAAACAAATATGAATGGACCAGGTTAAAAAAGCTAGTTTGACAAAAAAATCACTAGCTTTTTTTATTTTTTTCTTAATCATTCACAAACAAAAGGATTATTGTGTGTTCATTCACATATATAAGGCTGTTAAATAGGCGTTTTCCCAAATGAATGCTTGAAATACAACAAGCTTATCCTTGTGAATTCACAAGCATTAAATTGTTGTATCCGTTTTATTTTTGATATAGTGGAGCTTGTCAAAGGACAAAACGTTAATCGGAGGGATTCACATATGAAAGTTGTAGTAATTGGTTGCACACATGCAGGGACAGCAGCCGTAAAAAGTATCTTAAAAAATCATCCAGAAGCAGATGTTACGGTATATGAGCGAAATGACAATGTTTCATTTTTATCCTGTGGGATCGCATTATATGTTGGTGGTGTAGTAAAAGACCCAGCCGGTTTATTCTATTCTAATCCTGAAGAGCTTCATTCTTTAGGGGCAACTGTAAAAATGGAACATGATGTCACTGATGTAGACACTGAAAATAAAAAAGTGACAGCGAAAGATTTGAATACGGGAGAAGTTGAAACCGTTTCTTACGATAAATTAGTCATGACTACAGGTTCATGGCCAATCATTCCACCAATCAAAGGAATTGAATCAGAAAACATTCTGTTATGTAAAAATTATAATCAAGCGAATGAGATCATTGCCAAGGCTGAAGAAGCAAAACGCGTAGTGATCGTAGGTGGAGGCTACATCGGGATCGAATTAGTTGAAGCATTTGTTGAATCAGGTAAACAAGTGACGTTGATCGATGGACTTGATCGTATTCTTAACAAATACCTTGATAAACCATTCACAGACATCCTTGAAAAAGAACTTGTCGATCGTGGCGTCACATTAGCCTTGGGAGAAAATGTTTCCGAATTTATTGCAGATGACAACGGTAAAGTGAAACAAGTTGCAACTCCAAAAGAAACATTTGATGCAGATATGGTTATTCTATGTGTTGGGTTTAGACCGAATACTACTCTGATCAAGGGTAAAGTAGATACATTGCCAAATGGTGCCATCAAAGTGAACGAGTACATGCAAACGAGTGACCCAGATATTTTCGCGGCTGGAGACTCTGCGGTAGTCAATTACAATCCAAGTGGAACACAAAACTATATTCCTCTTGCTACGAATGCAGTACGTCAAGGTTTGCTTGTAGGAAATAATCTGACGGAACATAAAATGGCTTATTGTGGTACACAAGGTACGTCTGGACTTTATTTGTTTGGGTGGACGATTGGTTCAACAGGTGTGACAAAAGAAAGTGCACCTATGAATAATCTTGATGTAGAAGCAACTGTCTTTGAAGACAATTATCGTCCTGAGTTTATGCCAACGACTGAAAAAGTCATGATGGAATTAGTTTATGAAAAAGGAACGAACCGTATCGTTGGCGCTCAATTTATGTCTAAATACGATATTACGCAATCTGCGAATACGATGTCGTTAGCTGTTCAAAATAAAATGACCGTCGAAGATCTAGCACTTTCTGACTTTTTCTTCCAACCACATTTTGATCGCCCTTGGAACTACTTGAACTTATTAGCTCAAGCAGCTCTTGGCGAAATTGAAACAGCACAATAGTTAGAAGGCACCTGTGTATTTTTTCGTTTTAGTTAATGATAAAGGCAAAAAAGCAAAGATTCTACTTTGCTTTTTTGCCCTTTTTTAAAATCAGGGGAGTGTGACGAATTAGTTGTTTTCTAAAGGATTTTCTGCCAAAATAAGTAGAGAAAGACAACTCATGGATAAATGAACATGGATCGTCAAGAATGATTGATGGGGAGGAATAGTAAGATGGAAAAAGAATATTTTGTACAACAAGAGGCATTTATGGAGGATTATCAACAATTAGCGGCGCAAAAAGATGTGACGATTGAGTTGCTAGCGGATAAGATAATCAGCCAATTGAATCAGACACAAGAAGATTATTATGAGATGCCTGCAGAAGAAGCAAAGGATGGCGTATCTCACCGCTTCCCATTTTCTCGCCGTATCTATTCAGATGAAAATGATGGAACGCTGAACACAGAATATACTTACGAAGGCGAACCCTATATTTTACAAACGGAAGAAGATTTTTAAAAGTAATGCTTTTAGCTATAGCTAAGTAATCGATTGACCTGTCTATTTCAAAAAAATTTGAAATAGACAGGTCAATTTTTATAGAAATCGGAACACCAAATCCATTACATTTATTCCGAAAAGTGAAAAGGTGCAAAATAAAAACAAAAAAATAAACCTCATTAACCAAGGGAATGGTCACTTGCTTCATTTAATTTTTTTACGTATACTGAGAATGAAGCGGAGGAAAAACCATGTTGAACTTAGAAAATTATTTAAAATCAGGTCAAACGATTATATCGAATTTATTGCTAAAAAATTATCATCGGATTGGACTTCAGTCAGAAGAATTTTTATTTATATTGCAGATACACATGGCACAGCTAGAAGGTGATTCATTTCCAGATTTGCAGATAATTGCTCTAAACATGGGTGTCAAGCAAGACCGTATTTATCAACTATTGAATCGATTAGTCAGCAATGGCTTTATAAATATCAAAACAGAAACGATCGATGGAAAGAAAGTGGATCGCTATGACCTTTATCCGATATATGATGTTCTGGGAGATTTTTTGGAAAAACAAAGTCGAAAACTAGAAGATATGAGTCAGGAGAAAGAAGTCCAGTCTGTTTATCAGATGTTTGAACAAGAGTTTGGGCGGCCTCTGTCTGCGATAGAATTTCAGCGGATCGGTCAATGGCTTGAAGAAGATCATTACCAACCGGAGATCATCAAACTAGCATTGCGTGAAGCTGTCTTGAACCAGGCGTACAGTTTCAATTATGTAGATCGGATTTTGTTGTCTTGGGAGCGTAAAAATCTCAAAACAAAACAGCAGGTAGAGGAAGATCAAAAAAGAAGAAAGCAGCAGCTTTTGCAAAAGGAAGTGGACTCATCAAATCAACAAGAAGAGGAGCTTCCCAAAGTATCATTGAAAAACTGGTTGGAGGACTAATATGTTAAGTAAGCAGAAAACGATGGAAGCAATTGAAAAAATGTATCAGATGTTCCCTGAGGCTCATGGTGAATTACAACATAGCAACCCTTATGAATTACTGATAGCAGTCATCTTGAGTGCTCAAGCCACTGATGTTTCTGTAAATAAAGCAACTCCTGCCCTGTTTGAGGCATTTCCTACGCCTGAAGACTTAGCGGCTGCTTCGGTTGAAGAAATCATTCCTAAAATCAAGACGATCGGCCTTTATCGAAACAAAGCAAAAAATATCAAAGCATGCGCACAACAATTGATCGAAAACTTTGGCGGTCAAGTGCCAACTACTAGAGAAGCATTGGTATCATTGCCTGGAGTAGGGCGAAAAACAGCCAATGTTGTCCTTGGGGATGCATTCGGTATCCCAGCGATTGCTGTCGATACACATGTCGAACGAGTGTCGAAACGTCTGAGAATCTGTAAATTGAACGCTTCGGTACTAGAAGTAGAAGAAACGCTCATGAGAAAAATACCAGAAGACTTGTGGGTGAAAACACACCATACCTTGATTTTTTTTGGTAGGTATCATTGTACGGCAAGAAACCCGCGTTGTGAAGTATGTCCACTACTGGATATGTGCCAAGAAGGTAAAAATAGGATGAAGTTGCATAATAAAGATAAGTCATGAAGATCGAATAATAAAAATCGAACGAATTCGGAAATAAGTCGAAATTCACAAAAATTTGAAAAGCAATTTTCGTGAATTTCTTCTTGTTTCTCGGAGTTAAACACTTCTGTCCCTGCCTCTTTTTTCTCCAATTCCTCAAATCGAAACGACTTTTTTCTCGACCTCATTCGATTTGCATAAACGGTAGCAACAGACTTATTGAAATCATGCTGTCTGCTTAACTCATATGTAGAGCAAAATCCAGGGATTCGCATTGTATTTTGCGAATCCCTGGATTTTATTAAGCATATCATCCAGCTGAACTGCCGCTAACTAGTGATTCATTCGCATTACTTGACGGCGTCGTTGACTCAGAGGACTCTTGTGGAGCCGATGAGCTAGATGCCGGTGGAGTGCTGCTTGATGATGAAGGCGCAGTACTTGATGATGTTTCACTACTAATTGATGACTCAGAGCTCTGACTGGATGTCGTGCTTTCTGTTGAACTTTGAGTCGTAGTATTTTCAGTAGTAGAAGATGTTGAACTTTCTGGTATTGTAACAGTCGAAGATGGAACGGTACTTGACGGTGTGGTTCTTCTTTGCGTATTGTTCACTTGATCTCGATAGTATAACTCGCCACCATAGCGAACAAGTCCACTTGGCATTTCCCAATCTTCATTTGTCACATTTGCTGATACATATTTCATCAATTCTCTATAAACATCTGAAGCCACATGAGAAGATTCGGATGTTACAGGCGTTAGCTTCTCGTTGTATCCAGTCCAAACAGAGATCGCATAATTTGGTGTGTAGCCGGCAAATAAAATATCAGGATACACGCCGCTCGAAAGACCTATTTTTGCATATTCCTCATCTGTATAGTTAGATGTCCCAGTTTTTCCAGCTTGGAAAAGTCCAGGGATGAGTGCATTCGATCCAGTTCCTTTTGTGATCGTATCTTTTAGGATATCAGTGACCATATAGGCAGTTTCTGGTGACATGGCAGTTTTTCCTTCAGGTTCATACGTTTGTTCAGTACCATCTTGGAAGACGATCTTATTGACATATTGTGGTTTATAATAGGTTCCGCCGTTGGCAAAAGCAGCGTAGGCAGCAGCCATTTTCAGTGATGATGCACCATATTTTGTCCCATCTTGTTTTTCTGTGTTGCTTGAGATTGCATTTGACTGATGGATCGTACTGTACTCGATGCCCAGATCCTTCAAGAATGAGCTTACTTTATCAGAGCCGACTTCATTAAATAGTTTTACGGCAGGGACGTTTCTAGAAAGATATAATGCTTGTCTTAATGTGATCGTACCTAGATAGCTGTTATCCCAGTTACCAACAGGAGTCGAAGTTCCTTCGTAGTTATAAGGAGCATCAGTAATCATTTTTCCAGTTGAGTATTTTAAATACTCGAATGCAGGGCCGTAATCAGTGACAGGTTTCATTGTAGAACCGAAATCGCGTGAAGTATTCACTGCTAGATTCATTCCTAGAGTCACGTCATCTGCAACATGGCGGCCACCGATCTGTGCTTTCACTTCTCCGGTTTTAGTATCGATCAGTGTCGATGCAACTTGCATTTTGTCGTCCGGGTAATTGACGTATTCATCCGTATTCACAATGTTATAAAGTTGTTTTTGTGCATCTAAATCTAAATTCGTATAGATATCTAGACCGTCAGTATAGACATTCTTATCCGTTTTTTCTTGGACCTCATTAATGACTTCTTTTACGTAGTTATCAACGATTTTTGAATTATCTGCCTCTTTTTTCAATTCTTGGAGACCTTCATTTATCGGTGTATTGACCGCATTGTCATAATCGCTTTGAGAAATCTTGTCATTTTGCAACATCGTGTACAAAACAGTATCACGACGCTTCTTTGCTTGTTCAGGATACTGATAAGGGTCATAAGCAGATGGTGCTTGCGGCATTCCAGCCAATAACGCAGTTTGTGGCAAAGATAAATCGCCTAGCTTCTTACCAAAATACATCTCTGAGGCAGTTTCCATGCCGTATAGTCCATTTGACATATATACTTTGTTCACATAATAAGTCAATATTTCTTGTTTTGATTTTTTCTGTTCTAACCTCACAGCCATCCAAGCTTCTTGTGCTTTTCTTTTTAATGTTTGGTCAGAAGCGTTTGTCGAGAAGTAAGAAAGTTTGATCAATTGTTGTGTCAAAGTACTTCCTCCTTGCAGTCCGCCAGAAGTAAAGTTTGAGACAGCAGAACCAATGATCCGTACAGGGTCGATCCCGATATGTTTATAAAATCTTCGGTCTTCGACAGAAACGATTGCATTTTCTAGCGTCTTTGGTAATTCATTTGCAGAAATCTTTTCGCGTTTTTCTGCACCTAGGTCTTCGAACAGTTCACCATCTTGGGTATAAAGTTTAGAAGAGACGGTGGCGTCTAACGCATTGTCAGTCAATGCAGGTGCATCCTTTGCGTAGAACCAGAAAAGTCCGACTCCCGCTAAAAATGCTACGCATGCTAGTGACAGCACGATCAGAAATATTCGTGTAATCAGGCTTTTCGTATTTTTCCTAGTTTTTTTTCCAGACTTCTTCGGTCCTTTTTTAGAAGAAGGGGTACTGTTGCGTCTGGAAGTTCTAGTTTGTTCATTTGCCATTCTTGTGTTCTCCTTCAATAGTTAGTGTTGAGAGATACTGATCGACTGCATCTAAATAAGGGATACGTGGCGAAAAGCCAGTTTGGATCTCGATCCCCAAATTTTCTATCAAAGAGAGCGGCAGAGATTTCCTGCCGTTTTCCTTTTGTGCATGCCAATAGTTGATCAGGTGTGTACTATTTAAATAAAAGCAGCGTTTCAAAGATGAAAACCATAATAAGACAAAACAAATCCCATTTTGATGCAGACAAGCTTCCATATGGCTGATTTGATGCACATGAAAGTTTTTAAATGGAAAAGAAGTTTTATTCTTCGTTTCTTTTGCTTCAAAATCCAAATAGAAACCTCGATATACACCGTTATAATCTGTTGTGGAAGCTTGGGTGAAATATGCTTCCTTAATAACAGCGGCGCTACGTCGAGGATAATCTACTTTAACGATTTGTATTGGTGTTGGTTTTTTATGGATAACAGCTATTTGGCGCGCAAGGTAATACTCATTACTTTCGTTGATCGCTTCTTCAAAACGCATACCTCGATTGCCGAATTCTATCGGTGCTTTTCTTTTTTCTTGAATTTTCTCTTCTAAAGAGGCATTCTTATGGTATGGTTGGCCATTCGGATAGCGTAAAACCATTTTAATCACACTCCTAGGCCATATTATAGCAAAAAAGGCGAGAGAAAGAAAAGGAAACTGAGATGGATAGTGTAAAAGTCATTTACTTTTCGGGATATCGGAGTTTTGAACTTGGTGTATTTAAAGAAAATGATCCCAAAGTGTCAGTTATTAAAAAAGTCTTAAAAAGAGAGATCCAGCAATTAGCAGAAGAAGGCTTGGAATGGATCATTGTAAGTGGCAACCTTGGTGTGGAATTGTGGGCAACGGAGATCGTAGCAGAATTGAAACTTGATTACCCCGAGTTGCATCTAGGGATCATTTATCCTTTCATGGCATTCGGTAGCAATTGGAATGAGAACAATCAAGAGAAGAAAAGACTAGCAGAACAACTTTCTGACTATGTTGAAGCTGTAAGTCATCAGCGCTACCAATCGCCGAGTCAATTAAGAAATCACACCCGTTTTCTTCTTGAACACACAGATGGTTGTCTATTGATTTATGATGAAGAATTTCCTGGGAAAACCCAGTATTTTTTAAAGGATGCAGAAAAATATCAAGAAGAACATCCCTATGAAATTCGCTTGATCAGTATGGACGATTTACAAAATTTCAGTGAATAAATGAGATAGTGTTTGATTTATCAATATTTTTCCGATACAATGAGAAAGTAGAAATGTTATTATGTAAATGAGAACTAGAGGTGTAAATATGGCGAACTTGGTTTATAGTCCTAAAGACATTTTACAACAAGAATTTAAAACAAAAATGCGTGGATATGACCCCATTGAAGTCGATGAATTCTTAGACAATATTATCAAAGATTATGAAACTTACAGCAAAGAACTCCTTGCTTTACAAGAAGAAAATGATAAGTTGAGCGCAAAAATCGCTCAATTATCAAAAACTCAAGGAGCTACTCCAACACGGGTGCAACAAACTGAAACACCTAAGAGCACAGCAGTAACGAATTTCGATATCTTGAAACGTTTGTCAAATCTTGAACGTGAAGTTTTTGGAAAAAAATTGGATCAACAAGCAGCAGTAAAAGTTTCCCAACCAAATCCAAATAACTACACAAATGTAAGTGATGACGATGATAATGAAAAAACTCGTCAATTCTAACAAATGAACGATCTTTGCGGTTTTCGGGTAATCGCGGTCTGACTTGATCAGGCTGAGGAAAGTCCATGCTCGCACAGGCTGAGATGTCTGTAGTGTTCGTGCTTAGCGAAAAAATAAGCTAAGGTACTCTTTCGGGAGTAACGGCAGGAAAACGAGCTAAGGTCATATGACTATGCTTTAGTATCCTTGAAAGTGCCACAGTGACGAAGCGAATAGGGAAACTTATTCGGTGGAACGCGGTAAACCCCTCGAGCGAGCAACCCAAACAACGGTAGGGGCGCTTTTTGTCGGGGAATTAAGAACGAGACAAAAGGGCAGGTTAACTGCAGATAGATGGTTACCACGTTCTCCTTTCTTCCCTGAAAAGGAGGACGTACAAAACATGGCTTACAGAAAACCGCAATAAAACAGGGAATACCTTCCAACCATGTTGTGAAGGTTTTTTTAACATTTGAGATTAAACTTTCGTTTTGATTTTTTAAAAGCTGGACGAATCGTTCAGCTTTTCTTATAAATAAGGAGAATGATATGGACATTAATAGAGAATTTAATCTTGTGGCGACTGCTGCAAGCGGTCTAGAAGCATTGGTCGGAAAAGAGTTACGTGATTTGGGAATTGAGTGCGAAGTCGAAAATGGGAGAGCCAGATTCAAAGGAACGATGGAAACGATCGCGACAGCCAATTTGTGGTTAAGAACTGCGGATAGAGTAAAAATCGTTGTTGGCGAGTTTGATGCGTTTACTTTTGATGAATTGTTCGAGAATGTGAAAGCTTTACCATGGGAAGACTTTCTTCCACTAGATGCCGAATTCCCAGTAGCGGGCAAATCGATCAAATCGAAGCTTTATAGTACACCCGATTGTCAGGCAATCACTAAGAAAGCAATCGTTGATCGTCTACGTACGTACTATCATCGACCAGCTTCAGTGCCATTAACGGAAACAGGTGCACATTTTCAATTAGAGGTTGCATTGTTGAAAGACCATGTGATGATTACTTTAGATACGACTGGACCAAGCTTGTTTAAAAGAGGCTATCGTTTGGAAAAAGGTGGCGCGCCGTTAAAAGAAAATATGGCAGCTGCCCTAGTGATGCTGACGAATTGGAGAAAAGACCGTCCATTTTATGATCCCGTTTGTGGTTCTGGAACGATTTGTATCGAAGCAGCATTGATCGGTCATAATATCGCACCTGGCTTCAACCGAGAATTTGCCTGTGAATCATGGGATTGGTTCAACAAAGAAGTAATGAAAAATGTACGAGCTGCAGCAGAAGAAAAAGCAGATTATGACATCGAACTAGATATCACTGGCTCAGATATCAATGGACGAATGATCGAAATCGCTCAGGCAAATGCTGAAGAGATCGGTTTAGGTGATTCGATCACCTTCAAACAGCAAGCAGTGAAGGATTTCAAGACTGAAAAAGAATATGGCGTGATCGTTGCAAATCCTCCGTATGGGGAACGTCTTGGAGAAGAAGAAACAGTTAGACGTTTGTATGAAGAAATGGGCGATGTTTTTAGACCACTCAAAACATGGAGCAAGTATATTTTGACAAGTGATCTTGCCTTTGAAGAATATTACGGACAAAAAGCAACAAAAAAACGTAAATTATATAACGGTGCTTTGCGTACGGATCTATTTCAATATTGGGGAACGCGTCCTCCAAGAAAAAGTAAAGAAGCGTAAAAAATAAAAATGGATGTTTGGAGGAATTAGTAATGAAGGAAAAGGAATTGCTACAAGAACTAAAAGAAATCAATCTACTGCAACAAGCTTTAGGGATCTTGGATTGGGATATCCAAACAGGAATACCTGAAAAGGCTAGTAATGAGCGAAGCGAAGTAAATAGTTATCTATATAGTATTTATTTTTCAAAAAAAATCGGCCCTAAAATCAAAGAAGCCATTCATTACTTTTCTGAACATCCTACTGAATTGTCTGAAACAGGAAAAGTCATCTTTGAAAAAGTGAAAGAAGACTATGAGTTAGAATATAAAGTACCAGAAGAACTAATGACTGCACTGACCGCTGCAACTTCTAGCGCTCAAGTACAATGGCAGAAATCTCGTGAAACGAAAAAATTTGCGGATTTCCAACCAGCGCTAACAAAGAATATCGAATTGACAAAAGAATTGATTCCTTATTGGAAGAAAGACGAAGCAACGGATTATGACGTTTTGTTAAATCAATATGAACCAGGAATGACCGTTGAGATCTTAGATCGGGTATTTGATCAGTTAAAAGCGGGAATCCTCAAGATTTGTCAAACCATAAACGAAAAAGGACAAGAACCAAGAACGGATTTTCTTACGCGTAAAATGACAAAGGCACAACAAGAAAAATTCGTAGTCGGTGTCATTGAGCAATTAGGCTATGATTTTTCAAGAGGCCGTTTAGATGATACGATCCATCCTTTTATGCTTGGTATCAATCATAATGATGCACGGATCACTACACGTTGGAATGAGCATGATTTCAAAATGGCAGTTTTTGGTGTGATCCACGAAGCTGGTCATGGGATGTATGAACAGGATATCGATGAAAAATATGCATATACGCCAATTTATCAAGGTACTTCTATGGGAATCCACGAGTCACAATCCCTTTTCAATGAAATCATTATTGGAAGCAACCGCAATTTCTGGGAGAAACAGTATCCATTTTTCCAAGAATGTGCAGAAGGTACATTTGATGATATCTCCTTTGATGATTTTTACCGATCATTGAAAAAAACACAATCTAGTTTAATACGGATTGAAGCAGATAGCTTAACTTATCCGTTGCATATCATTATTCGTTATGAAATCGAGAAAATGATCTTTAATGAAGGGATAGCCATTGAAGAATTACCAGAAATTTGGAATGATAAATATGAAGAATATCTGGGTGTTCGTCCTGAAAATGATGTAGAGGGTATCTTACAGGATGTCCATTGGTCAGGGGCTAGTTTCGGCTACTTCCCATCTTATGCATTAGGCTATATGTATGCAGCACAACTGCTACATGCAATGGAAAAAGAACAATCAATTGATGAAATCTTAGCTTCAGATGATTATTCACCGATCAAAGAATGGATGAAAGAACATATCCATCAATACGGTGCGTCACGTAAACCAACTCAATTGATCCAAGATGCTACAAATGAAGGATTGAATCCTCAATATTTGATCGATTACATGGAAAAAATCTATTTTTCTGTCTACCAAGTCGATTAAAAACAAGGAGAAGTATCATTTATGGAAAAACTAGCTCAAATTGCTGAATATAGCATGAAGCAGTTGGCAAATGATCAGACGGGTCATGGAAGTGACCACACAAAACGGGTGGTCAAGCTAGCTAAAAAGATTCTAGTGACTGAACCTCAAGCTGATCCATTTATCACGCTTGCTTCTGCTTATCTGCATGATACGATCGATGATAAAGTTGTTCGAGATGAACAAGTGGCGAAACAAGAATTAAAACATTTTCTAATAGCAATCGATTTAAAAAAAGAAACGATCGATGCAATTTTCTTCATTATTGAAAATATGTCTTTTTCAAAAGGGATATCTGAGAAAGCGCCAGTGCTATCACTAGAAGGTCAAATCGTTCAGGATGCAGATCGAATCGAGGCGTTAGGAGCGATCGGTATTTTGCGAACAGCCTATTTTGGTGGAGGACATGGCCACCCGATTTTTGATCCAAAAATCCATCCAACAAATTATACCAATAAAGCTGACTACCGTAAGGGATCAACTGTTATCAATCACTTTTACGAAAAGCTCTTCTTATTACCAGATTTGATGAATACAGCATATGGCAAAGAAGAAGCGAAGCGCCGAGAATGTTTTATGCGTGATTTCTTGATCGAATTTTTTAATGAGTGGGACATTGATGACCTGGATTTTACACCGGATAGTTGGCTAAAGAAGTCATACTGATGAAGAGCATGTCAATCAAAACCACCCGTTCACACGGGTGGTTTTGATTTTTGAAATTTCCGAAAAAACTGACTCTTGGATGACATTTATTCGAGAGTCTGTAGCAAAATTAATTGTTAGATTTGTCCCACATTCAGCTTTTTTAAGTATAAAGAAAGTATGAATTTTTTTCTTGTTGTTGAGAGCAGAACGAGTTCATTCAGCTTCTCTAAGGTAACCTTGCCAAGAATCCATTTCTAATTTTTTGAGGTTTTCAGCGCTATAAGCAATACGATAACCAGTGTTTTTATGGGTATAAAAAGAAATTGGTTCGCCCTGATAAAGAAAGTCGATTATCAATGTAGAATTTAGCCCATCTTTTACCGAAAAATTAGTTATGTCACTTTTGTTATAAGTTGTAACGGATGCTTTTCCCGAAATTTTTATTGCAACTATTTTGTCTTTTATAAATACTAGGCAATAAGGTTTTTCAAACAGATTGGTGATAATCGAGGCTCGAGCTGATAAAAACAATCAAGTAGCGGATTTAGCAACAGGATTCATTCGAATACTAGCAAGAATGTAATTACTACGGGGGTGCAAGTTATTCGCCAAAAGTAGTTCTTCAGCTTTTGTTTTATTAGGTGGTAAAAAGGCCATGAAATTTTACCTCCTTTTGATTATAGTCTAAAACCATCAATTCATTGGTTGGCTTACAAAATCCGTTCCCACCGATCTTGCTTTTTACAAGTGGCTATTTAAGCATAAAGTTTTTATATACTTATGTGATAAAACAATGTTTGCATTTCAATCGTTGCGGTATGAAAGATGTTGAATGTTCAATTGTTATGAACCATGTTTTTTAAGTGCTTTTACATCACGGATGGTTGTATAAATATCATATAGCATAAATAGAGTTGCAAAAGCATAAGTAATCCCTACCATAAAAGTATTCGTTACATATCTTATTCCAAATAATATGAATAGATAGACCGATACCTTCCCACCGATAACTATTTTCTCACGTTTCACCCTATGTCCACCTATGGTCGCTAGTTTGTTAAGCAAACAATAAACTAAAAATAATCGCTGAACAAGTCTTATTTGTAATCTGCTATTTTTTTACGAGATATCCTGAAAAAAATTCTTACATAGGGCATGACTTACACAGAAATTTTGTATTGCAGACGGAATATGAGAAAACACTAATAAAAATGATGATTAATTGTTTTTTTATCAAGTCAAGAAGAAGTGATCTAGTATTTAAATTACAAAAAAATTCAGAAAATAGTTGCTATTTTTCTCTTTATTGCCTTAAAAGCATTTCTATACAATGTAGAAAAAAATCAACTAAAAATAACTTGGAATCAAAAAAATAAATAAGTTGGTTGGGTAATAATCGTTTCATAATAAAACGTTATGTTTGAAAAAAGCGGTTAAATAACTCTCATTATTTATGTAAGCGCTAACAACAACCGGCATAATAACAAACGGGAGGATACTGTTTTGCATATAGTGAATCCCTAGGTTTTTGTTTCAAAAAAACGGAGGTGGGGAAATGTCTTCAGAAATACTGTCAGATTATTTGGATCGCGAGTTATCTTTATTAAAGGATCAAGGATTGTACAATACGATCGACATTCTAGAAGGAGCGAATGCAGCAATCATCAATGTTGAAGGACGGCGGTTGATAAACTTAGCATCTAACAATTATTTAGGATTTGCCAACCGTGCAGAACTAAAGGACGCATGTATCAAGGCTACTATAAAATATGGCGTTGGTGCTGGAGCAGTTCGGACGATCAATGGCTCGTTACAGATTCATCAGGAGCTAGAAAATAAAATTGCCGAGTTTAAAGGAACGGAAGCAGCAATTGCTTTTCAGTCTGGTTTCAATTGCAATATGGGCGCAATTTCAGCAATCATGACGAAAGATGATGCCATATTATCAGATGAATTGAATCATGCTTCGATAATCGACGGTTGTCGATTATCAGGAGCGAAGATCATTCGAGTGAAGCATCAGGACATGACCGACTTAAAAGAAAAAGCCAAGACAGCAGTGGAAAGTGGACGTTATAAAAAAATAATGTATATCACGGACGGTGTTTTTTCAATGGATGGGGACATAGCTAATTTGCCAGACATGATACCTATTGCGGAAAAATATGGCTTGATTACTTACGTAGATGATGCCCACGGATCTGGAGTAATGGGTAAAGGAACTGGTACAGTGAAGCATTTCGGTTTGAATCATAAAATCGACATGCAGATGGGAACATTATCAAAAGCAATTGGTGTGATTGGCGGTTATGTGGCGGGCTCGAAGTTATTGATTGGTTGAAATCGCGCAGTCGCCCATTCTTATTTTCGACTTCTCTTACACCAGGAGCCGCAGGCGCAGCCTTAACTTCTATTCAACTGATGCAAGATCATCCCGAATTAGTTGATAAGGTATGGGAAAACGCAGAATATTTTAAAAGCGAGTTGAAAAAAATCGGGTATGATATCGGCGTTTCACAGACACCGATTACCCCAGTTATTTTAGGTGATGAAACAATGACCCAACGTTTTTCAAGCAAATTGATTGAACAAGGGATCTATGTGAAGCCAATCGTTTTTCCAACTGTACCATTAGGAACCGGGCGGGTCCGCAATATGCCGACTGCGGAACATACAAAAGAGATGTTAGACCAAGCAATCGCTGTTTATTTGAAGGTGGGAAAAGAGATGGGGATCATTTAAGAAAAAAATTATTTCCTTCATTTGCCGTAGCTATTCAACGAGAGCCACTAATCGATTTGCTTTCGCTAGATAAGAATAGAAAAAATAATTTGCAAAGGAGCCTTACGATGAAAAAAGTGTTAGTTACCGGATGTTTAGGACAAATTGGATCAGAATTGGTTACGCGTCTCAGACAAGATCTAGGAAAAGAAAATGTCATTGCCACAGATATCCGTTTACCTGAAAAAAGTGCAGATGATGAACTATTCGAAATTTTAGATGTCATGGATTATGAAAAGATGCGTAGCTTAGTAGAAACCTATCAAGTCGATACGTTGATCCATTTGGCAGCGTTATTGTCCGCTGTCGCTGAAGCAAAGCCGAAATTTGCTTGGGATCTTAATATGGTAGGTTTAGTCAATGCTTTAGAAGTAGCACGCGAATTTGATTTGAAGTTTTTCACGCCAAGTTCGATCGGCGCGTTCGGTCCGGATACTCCGAAAAAAAGTACACCACAAGATACACTTCAACGCCCTACTACGATGTATGGAGTAACAAAAGTCGCCGGTGAATTGCTTTGTGATTATTATCATACGAAATACGGGGTGGATACAAGAGGCGTTCGGTTCCCTGGTCTGATCTCTTACAAAACTTTACCAGGTGGGGGTACGACAGATTACGCGGTCGATATTTATTATTCAGCGATCAAAGAGGGGAAATACACCTGTTTCATTGGTCAAGGTACCTCAATGGATATGATGTATATGCCAGATGCGATCGAGGCGATCATCCAATTGATGAATGCTGATCCGAAGAAATTGATTCATCGCAATGCATTTAATATCTCAGCAATGGCGTTTGAACCAGAGGAAATCAAGGAAGCAATCCAAAAGTTCATCCCTGACTTTGTAATGACTTATGAGGTAGATCCTGTTAGACAAGCCATTGCTGAGTCTTGGCCAGACTCATTGAATATTAGTTGTGCACAAGAAGAATGGGGTTTCTGTCCGAAATATGATCTATATGCGATGACACAAGATATGTTGACGAAACTTCAAGAAAAATTAGTGACCACAGTCTAACCCCTTCAAAAAATATAAAAAGAGGCTGGGACAGAAGTGTTTAACTCCGAGAAATAAGAAGAAATTAACGAAAACTGCTGTTCAAATTTTTTTGAATTTCGGCTGATTTAAGAAGGAGTTGCTTCTGCTCCCACCGTTTATTTGTTTTAATGAATGAGACAAAAGTGTTTTTTACTTTTGTCCCACGCTAAGGGAGGAAAAGGGAGATGGAGAATAACGAAGTAACACAATTAAATATCGAAGGAAACGAAGAAGGCTTAAAAAGAACCATGGGCTTTTTTACTGCTCTATCCACTGTGATGGGTACGGTGATCGGAGCTGGAGTTTTCTTTAAAGCGGCAAGTGTCGCCGAAGTGACGGGCTCTGTCAGCTTACATATGTTCTCATGGTTTTTAGGGGGAGTGATTTCAGTTTGTGCAGGATTGACTGGTGCAGAATTAGCAGCAGCGATACCTGAAACAGGCGGAATGATCAAATATATCGAACGGATCTATGGAAAAACTGCTGCATTTTTACTAGGTTGGGCGCAAGTAATCATTTATTTTCCCGCAAATGTCGCCGCACTATCCATTATTTTCGGTACGCAATTCGTCAATCTTTTTGACTTAACAACTTCCTTGATCGTGCCAGTCGCTATCATTGCAGCTGTAACGATCATGTTGATCAATTTTCTAGGATCAAAAGTGGGTGGTGCCTTTCAGTCGATCACTTTAGTTTGCAAGTTGATTCCCTTACTGTTGATCGTTTTATTTGGACTATCTCGCAGTGGTGGAGTGGAATTTCAGCTTTTCCCATTTGAAGCAGGGAAAGATCTTCCATTGTTTTCGGCATTAGGAGCGGGACTTTTAGCGACGATGTTTGCTTATGATGGGTGGATTCATGTGGGGAATCTTGCAGGTGAATTAAAGAAGCCAGCCAAAGATCTTCCTAAAGCTATTTCTATAGGAATCATTGGTATCATGGTTGTTTATTTATTAGTCAATGCAGTCTTTTTAAAAACTGCTTCAATCGAAGGTGTCAGTGGCAACAGCAATACAGCCAGTGAAGTAGCAACAATGATTTTTGGTGGTTTTGGCGGTAAGTTAGTCACAATCGGTATCTTGATCTCTGTTTACGGAACAATCAATGGTTATACGTTGACGGGTATGCGCCTTCCATACGTGATGGCGAAAGAAAAACGATTACCATTTAGTCAGTATTTGGACAAATTGACCAATCAGACGAAAATACCTTTAGTAGCAGGTATCTTAGAACTGAGCATTGCTGTAGGGATGATGATGGTTGGTGGGTTTGATATGCTGACAGATATGCTCGTCTTCGTTATCTGGATATTTTACACGATGGTCTTTATTGGCGTGATTATTTTAAGAAAAAAAGAACCAGACCTGAAAAGGCCCTATAAAGTACCCATCTATCCAGTGATCCCACTGATCGCAATCGTGGGCGGGATCTTTATCGTTGCTAGTACCTTAGTAACCCAAACAGTGCTAGCGGTTAGCGGGATCGCAATAACATTAGCAGGCATTCCAATTTATATCTATTTGAAGAGAAAACATGGACCAGGAGAGAGAACATGACAGCTAAGTATTCGAGTGTCTTCAATATTATCGGGCCAATAATGGTTGGTCCTAGTAGTTCGCATACAGCAGGTGCTGCAAAGATCGGAAAGTTTGCCAGAGAAATGTTCCAGGAAAAACCGACAGAGGTCGATATCTATTTATATGGTTCTTTTGGGAAAACCTATCGCGGACATGGGACAGACGTTGCGTTACTGGGTGGACTCCTCGGAATGCTGCCTGATGATCCTAACTTAGGAAAGTCGTTTGCACTAGTTTATCGCGAAGGAATCGAGGTATGCTTTATTCCTTCAAAAAAAGAAATGGATCATCCCAATACAGTGAAAATCATCTTAAAATCGATCAATAAAAGTGTAGCTGTTACTGGTATCTCAATTGGTGGTGGAAACATTGAGATCTGTAAAACAGAAGAATATAACGAAACAGAGACGATCCAACACACATAACTATGAATCATCAGGAGGTTACTATGAAAATCAATTGGCAGAATGAAGTAGAGTCAATAAAAGAAGAATTAATGAATGATCTAAAAGAACTTTTGACTATCGAGAGCGTACGAGACATTGAACATCGAACGGCAGAATATCCGTTAGGACCTGGACCAGCTTTAGCATTACAAAAAGTATTAGCGTTTGGCGAAAGAGATGGATTCAAAACGAAAAATATCGGTAATTTAGCTGGACATATCGATCATGGACCTGAAGAAGCAGAAATGTTCGGGATTCTTGGATATGTCGATGTAGTTCCTGCTGGTCAGGGGTGGGACACCGATCCTTTTGAGCCGGTCATCAAAGATGGAAAACTATTTGCCCGAGGGTCAAGTGACGATAAAGGACCTTCACTTGCTGCTTATTACGCTGTAAAACTGATCAAAAAATTGAATCTGCCGATCAATAAAAAAATTCGCTTTATTTTCGGAACAGATGAAGAAAGTGAATGGACAGGAATCCATCTCTATAAAGAAGTAGAAGAACTACCAAAAGTTGGCTTTTCACCAGATGCAAACTTTCCGATCATCAATGGAGAGAAGGGGATCATATCCTGTGAATTATCGTTTGAAAGTCAAAAAAGTGAAGCGAGTAAGCTGAAATTGGCAAGTTTTACTTCAGGGTTACGTTCAAATATGGTCCCTAGTGAGGCTATTGCGGTCGTAAATATAATAAAACTAGAGTTGATTGATATACTGGCACATGATTTTGATCGTTTTTTAGAAGAAAACCACTTGAAAGGTACATTTGAATTGACTGAGGATATCGCAACATTCAAAATTACTGGAAAAGCAGTCCATGCGCAAGACCCTAAACAGGGAATCAATGCAGCTACTTATTTAGGTGAATATTTAAATCGCTATCAATTTGATACGGACGGGTCAAATTACCTTTCTGTGATTGCCAACTATCTACATAAAGATTTCAATGGACATTTGCTTAATATTCATTGGGAAGATGAAGTGATGGGTCAAGTGACTTCAAGTGCCAACGTATTCAGATATGATACTGATGAAAAGCAAATCATTATCAATATTCGTCATCCAAAAGGAACAACAAATGAAAAAATTTTACAAGAGATAAGTGAATTGTTACAACCATTCGCTGCTTCAGCAAAAATCATTGGGGATATCAAACTGCCCCATTATGTTTCTGTAGAAGATCCTTTTATCAAAACATTGTTGGAAGTTTATGAAGAACATACAGGTGAAAAAGGAGACGAGCGCACGATTGGCGGAGGTACTTATGGCAGAGTTCTAGAAAAAGGTTGTGCTTTTGGTGCTCTTTTCCCTGGCCGTGAAAATGTGATGCATCAGCCAAATGAATATATGTATGTCGAAGATATCTATCAAGCGACTGCTATCTATGCAGATGCTATTTACCGATTAGTCCAATAGAAAGTGTGATGTCGCTGACAGTGAGGGAGAATAAAAGAATGGTAACAATAGCTGAACTGATTTCTCTAGCAGCTGATAGTAGTCTGTCTGAAGTGATGATTGATTTAGAAATGAAAGTAAGCGGACGGACAAAAGAAGACATCTGGGGAGAAATGGCGAGAAATTTAGTGGCAATGGAACAAGCAGTTGAAAAAGGCTTGACTGGTGTAGCCTCGGTGACGGGATTTTCAGGTAGTGATGCACCGAAGCTCACTGATTATTTAGAAAAAATGTCGTTTTTTAGCGGGAAAAATACGCTGCAAGCGGCAAGAAACGCTATTGCAACGAATGAATTGAACGCATCGATGGGTGTGATCTGCGCAACTCCAACCGCTGGAAGTGCCGGAGTATGTGCTGGCGTCATTACAATGATGAAAGAAGTTCATGGGGTGAATGAAAATCAGCAAGTCAACTTTTTGTTTACTGCAGGAGCAGTAGGATTAGCAATCGCTAATCAGGCCTCTATTAGCGGTGCCCAAGGAGGCTGTCAGGCAGAAGTTGGTTCTGCTAGTGCAATGGCAAGTGCAGGCCTCGTTGAGCTTGCTGGGGGTACCCCTGAACAATGCGGTCATGCCGTAGCACTGACTTTGATGAGCACGATGGGATTAGTCTGTGATCCGGTCGCAGGACTAGTGGAGATTCCCTGTATCACACGAAATGCAATGGGGGCGTCACTTGCTTTGTTAACGGCAGATATGGCCTTAGCAGGTATCAAGAGTGCTATTCCAGCAGATGAGGTGATACAAGCGATGGATCAAGTGGGAAGAAAGATGCCAACCATGTTCAAAGAAACGGCAGAAGGTGGATTAGCGGATACGCCAACTGGTAGAAAAATTGCAGCGCAATTATTTGGAAAATAATAAAAAGAATGGATAGATGAGCTGGTTGGTATAGAAGATCAAGTACTTTTTAGGATGGCCACTATTCATTTGATATGTTGCATTAAAATGAAGCTATTCCTGTAGGTATTACTATCAAGTAAGTTTGTTCATCTAAGTTTAAGGAAGAGTCAACCTTTTTGCCAACCGGCTACTTTTAAAGGAGATAAAAACAATGAAAGAAGGCGTAAAAAAGAATCATTCAAAATTAGATAAAATTTTAGATGGTGTAGAGAAACTGGGGAATCGTGTACCACATCCCGCAATTATTTTCTTGATGCTCATCGTGTTTGTGGCTGTACTATCACAAATTTTTCAAATGATGGGGCAGAATGCCACTTATGAAGTATTTAATTCAGATAGTGGACAGTTGGAATCAACGACAGTTCACGTAAAGAGTTTGTTTAGCGGAGAAGGTATTCGCTTTATCTTAACTTCAACGGTTTCAAATCTAATGAGTTTTCAAGCACTTGGTGTGACTTTAGTGGCAATGGTAGGCGTAGGTTTTGCAGAAGAAGTAGGGTTAATTGGTGCGATGATCCGCAAATTAGTGAAAGTTGTTCCTAAATCATCTTTGACTGCAGTCTTAGTTTTACTAGGAGTCATGTCAAGTATCGCTTCTGATGCGGGTTACTTGGTTTTGATCCCACTAGGTGCAGCAGTCTTTTATAAAGTGGGACGGCATCCTTTAGCTGGTCTATCGGCAGCGTTTGCTGGTGTTTCAGGCGGGTTCGGTGTCAATCTTGTCATTACACCGATAGATGGGATGCTTACTGAGATTTTGAATGATGCTGTACATATTATAAACCCGGGTTACTCCGTTGATTTGATGGCTAATTTTTATTTTTCGGTTGTTTCTAGTGTGTTGATCGTCATCGTTTGTACACTGATCAATGAAAAATTGATCGAACCACGTTTAGGAACATTCAAAGAAGAGGAAGCCATTGCAAATGACGAACTCGAGGATGAATCAAAAGGGTTGCGTTGGGCATTGGTCGGCTTTTTAGTTGTATTGACAGTTATCTTACTGATCACGATCCCAGAAGGAGCAGCGTTGCGCCATCCAGAAACTGGAGAATTGATTGGTTCTACGCCTTTCATGGATAGTTTGATTTCGTTGATCCTGATCGTCTTTTTGGTTCCAGCTATTTGCTTTGGAAAAGCAATTGGCAAGATCAAATCAAGTTTAGACGTCGTTATGCCAATCATCAAAGTATTTAGTAACTTAGGTGGAATGATCTTCTTACTATTGATCATCAGCCAATTTATTGCTTACTTCAATTTTACCAATCTAGGAACGGTTTGGGCAGTAAACTCGGCGACGATCATCGAAGGAATGAATTTAAGTAGTTTGGCATTGTTGCTCAGTTTCTTAGCGTTAGTATTATTGCTTGACTTTGTATTGGTAGGAGCTGTGCCTAAATTTGCAATCTTAACGCCCATTTTTGTTCCATTATTGTATCAATTGGGGGTTGCGCCAGAAGCTGTTTTAGCCGCTTACCGTGTAGCAGACTCTCCAATCAACATTATTACACCATTTATGCCTTATTTTGCATTGATCGTGACATTTGCGGCAAAGTATCAGAAAAAAACGGGTGTTGGAACGATCATCTCGATGATGTTGCCTCACTCAGTCGGCTTGATTATTACATGGGTGATTTTGTTCATTCTTTTCTATGTATTCAATATTCCATTAGGGCCCGGTATCGAGATGAATTTGCACTGATCACATTGTACTAATCAAAAATAGAACGACCTTGAGTATTAGGAAGCTGCCTAATCACACAAAGTCGTTTTTTTATGTTTTGTTTTTTAAGTAGTTGAAGCGGCGAAACGCTCGCAAAAGGTTGAGTATGATCAAAAAAAACGCAATGATAATAGGTACCCAAATCAGATAGATCGGATAACCTACTCTTTCAGAAAGAGCTTTTGCTGAGAATTGATCCAATTCTTGTAAGGCCTGTTGCCACGTTTGAAGGTTGAAAACCAGCATAAATCCTGAGATGATCAGGAGGATAAAGCCTAGATAGTGGATAGTCGTTTTTTTGCGTATGTACGCAAAAACAAAATAAAGGATCAATAAAAACATAGGAACCCCAAAAACAAAGTAGATATTCAACATTGTTCATTCCCCCCTTCATGTTTATCATACTTCAATTGATTTAATTTTAAAAATAATACCTCCATTACTTGCATATTTTGTAACGGTACTGATAAGATAAATATACATCTGGTGGGGGGATTTTTATGTCAAGTTATATTGAACCGATACGATTTGCGCTGATTGTTTTTCCATTTTTAGCATTAGCGATCTCATCGGTTTTTTTTATTTATGAATATCGAAAGTATGGAACATTTATTTTAACGAGAGCAATTGTTTTGTACTCATTTGTCTTTTATTTACTATGTGCATATTTTTTGGTGATCTTGCCATTACCTACGAAAGAAGCTGTGGCACAGATGACAGGGCCAAAAATGGAATTGCATTTATTCGCTACTTGGGAACATTTTAGACAAAATACAGTCTTAGTTTTATCAGATCCAAGTACGTACTTGCCCGCGATGAGACAAAGTGTTTTCTTAGAGCCAGTGTTCAATTTATTACTGATTGTGCCTTTTGGTATCTATTTAAGGTACTATTTCCGTTTTTCTTTTATCAAAACTGTCATTGCAAGCTTTTGTCTCTCATTGTTTTTTGAGTTGACACAGTTGAGCGGTCTTTATTTTATCTACCCTAGACCGTATCGTTTATTTGATGTAAATGATCTCCTCACAAATACCCTCGGTGGCGCATTGGGCTTCATCATCGAACCAGTTTTCACCTTTATGTTACCAACTAGAGCTCGAATGGATGAAGTCTCATATGAGAAGGGCAAGACTGTGTCGCTTACTAGACGATTGGTCGCCTATTTGATTGATTGGGGATTCTTGTCCGTTTTGACTTTTATCATTACGTTGTTATTGCAAGCGGCTTTTAAAATAGGAAGTATCACTTCAAGTGGTGGATGGATATTTATTGAAGTCATCTTATACTTTATGCTAGTACCTTATTTAACTAATGGACGAACTCTTGGGAAGAGAATCGTTCGTATAAAGATCGTAGCAGATGATAACTCAAAACTTAGCTTCAAATCATTGTTTGTCCGCTATGCGTATCTCTACTTTATTTTCTATGGTTTAAGTTGGATCTCGCAGTTGCTGCAAATTGTTTTTGATCATACAACGGGTGTGACTCAGATGACTTCAGTATTTATATATCTTGGGATTTTGTTTGCACAATTTATTTTTGTTTTGAATATTATTCTATCCTTTATCCGAAAAAAACGAGTCTTATTTTATGAGAAGGCAAGCCATACGCATACAATCAGTACGATTGAAGACAAGCATAAACAATAAGTTGCAGGGATGCAGAGTTTGAAATAAGGAAGCAAAAAATGCCTGTATGTGTTATAATTCGAAAGTCGTGAAAAAATGAAAGAGAAGAGGTGCTAAAATGAGTAATTTTGAACAATTCCATTTTAAACCATATATCAATGAAGCATTGATGGAAAAAGGGTTCAAACAACCCACTGAAGTCCAAGAACGATTGATCCCATTGATCGCTAAAGGAAAGAATATCATTGGTCAATCACAAACTGGCTCAGGGAAGACACACACATTCCTATTGCCATTATTTGAAAAAATAAATGCTGAAAAAGAAGAAGTTCAAGTGGTTATCACTGCCCCTAGTCGGGAACTTGCAACGCAAATCTATGATGCTGCTAGTCAGATTGCGAAATTTTCAAGTCCAGAAGTCCGTGTATCAAATTTTGTCGGCGGAACAGACAAGCAACGTCAATTGAATCGTTTGCATCACCAACAACCCCATGTTGTAGTTGGTACACCAGGTAGAATTTTAGATATGATGAATGAGCAAGCGTTGAAGATCCACACAGCTTTTGCTTTTGTAGTGGATGAAGCGGATATGACATTAGATATGGGCTTTTTAAATGAAGTCGATCAAATTGCAAGTCGTTTACCTGAAAAACTGCAATTCTTAGTGTTCTCAGCAACGATTCCTGAAAAACTACGTCCATTTTTACGTAAGTATATGGTCAATCCAATCATTGAAGAAATCAAACCGAAAGCAGTCATTTCTGAAGATATTGAAAATTGGTTGATTTCAACTAAAGGGAAAGATAAAAATCGAATGATCTATCAATTGCTAACGATCGGTCATCCTTATCTGGCAATCGTTTTTGCAAATACTAAGCAAAATGTGGATGAAATTGTGGACTACTTGAAAAATCAAGGTCTTAAAGTCGCAAAAATCCATGGGGGTATCACACCTCGAGAAAGAAAACGTGTGATGCGTCAAGTACAAAACTTAGAGTATCAATATGTTGTTGCTACGGATCTAGCTGCTCGTGGAATCGATATCGAAGGAGTTTCCCATGTCATCAATGCAGAAGTTCCTGATGATTTAGATTTCTTTATTCATCGTGTCGGTCGTACAGGACGTAATGGGCTGAAAGGAACAGCAATCACGTTATATTCTCCAAGTGATGAACAAGCAATCGATGGCATTGAAAAAATCGGTGTGACTTTTGAACCAATGGAGATCAAGAATGATGAAATCATTAAAACTTATGATCGAAACCGCCGAACGAAACGGGAAAAATCAAAAGATACTCTTGATCCAACATTGATTGGCCTTGTGAAAAAGAAAAAGAAAAAAATCAAACCTGGGTATAAGAAAAAAATCGATTGGGCAATCGCGGAAAAGAACAAACAAGAACGCAAGATTGAACGAAGACAACAAACAAGAACTGCTAGAAAAAACAAGAAAAATTCACATAAATAAAACTTCAAAAGTGAGCTAGTCGTCCTGGCTTGCTTTTTTCTTGTAAATTTAACTATCTCTAAGCTAGGAAAAATGTATTGAATCAATAATACTGAGTGTTGTGTTATCTAGATTTTAGATACCAAATTACCTTGATCTGGCAGGGATTTTCCTGTTGTTTTGGCTAAATCTAAGGCTATTGTTTTTCTTGATGAATAGTAAGCATGCTTTCTCTTTTTGAAAGAATTTCTTGTGATTATAATCTTTCAAAGCTATTTGAACAAAAAATGTTTATGGAACAAGGAAAGAAATCTTAGAGAGTTGTTGACAGAAGAAATGAGAATACGTATACTAATAAGGTACGAAAAGGACATGGTTTGTTTGTTCAAAGACTGACAGAAAATTCTTTCTAGGCTGGAAAAAGAATAGTCTACATCCAAATTGCTCCCTTTTTTCTCTTGATAGCAATATCAACGCCACTCAGCGTTATCGAGTTTAAGAGGTAATGATCGAACATCATTGCAATCAAGGTGGTACCGCGAGTTTTCGTCCTTGGCTGTGATGGTGTTTTTTTGTACTTTAAAATCAAGGAAGAAGGTTATGAAATGAAACAATTAAGTAGTGCGCAAGTTCGACAAATGTTTTTAGATTTCTTTCAATCAAAAGGGCATACAATTGAACCGAGTGCATCGTTAGTTCCAGTGAATGATCCAACTTTATTATGGATCAACTCTGGGGTTGCAACATTAAAAAAATATTTTGACGGTTCAGTCGTACCAGAAAATCCAAGAATCACAAATGCGCAAAAATCGATTCGTACGAACGATATTGAAAATGTTGGGAAGACAGCTCGCCACCACACGATGTTTGAGATGTTAGGGAACTTTTCAATCGGGGATTACTTTAAAAATGAAGCAATTCACTGGGCATGGGAATTTTTAACTGGTCCTGAATGGATGGCTTTCGATCCTGAAAAACTATATGTGACTGTTTATCCCAAAGATACAGAAGCAAAACGTATTTGGCATGAAGAAGTTGGGTTACCAATGGATCATATCATTGACGTGGAAGATAATTTCTGGGATATCGGTGCCGGTCCATGTGGTCCAGATACAGAAATCTTCTATGATCGCGGAGAAGCTTATAATGACTTAGCAGAAGATGATCCCGAAAATTATCCTGGTGGGGAAAATGAACGATACCTAGAAATCTGGAATCTTGTTTTTTCTGAATTCAACCACAAACCAGATAATACATTTGAACCATTGCCACATAAAAACATTGATACGGGGATGGGACTTGAACGGATGGTTTCCATTGTTCAGGATGCTCCAACGAACTTCGAAACAGATTTATTCTTACCGATCATCCATGCGGTAGAAAAATTAAGCAAGCAAGTAAAATACGGTGAAAATCCTGTTACAGATATTTCTTATAAAGTTATTGCCGATCATATTCGTGCGTTGTCTTTTGCTATTGGAGACGGGGCTTTACCATCTAACGAAGGACGCGGTTATGTACTACGTCGCTTACTACGTCGTGCTGTGATGCATGGCAAAAAATTAGGGATCGAAAAAGCATTTTTATATGATCTTGTGCCAGTTGTTGGAGAGATCATGGTTAGTTATTATCCTGAAGTCCTTCAACAAAAAGAATTCATTGAAAAAGTGGTTCGGACAGAGGAAGAACGATTTAATGAAACAATCAATGAAGGATTGGAAATCCTGAATCAAGTCATCGCGGATGTCAAAAAAGAAAACGGCACAACACTTTCTGGAAAAGATATCTTCAAACTTTATGATACCTATGGATTTCCAGTCGAATTAACAGAAGAAGTGGCGGAAGATGAAGGGCTAAAAGTAGATCATACTGGCTTCGAAAAAGAAATGGAAGCACAAAGAGAACGTGCCCGCTCTGCGCGTAGCACTGAAAAGTCTATGGGCGTACAATCTGCTTTATTGACAGATATCAAGGTTGAAAGTAAATTTGTCGGCTATGATCATATTGAATCAAATAGTGAGCTTTTGGTAATCGTCAGAGGTGAAGAACTTGTAAGCGAGCTTACAGAAGGTGAAGCACAACTTATTTTTGCTGAAACACCATTCTATGCGGAAATGGGTGGACAAGTAGCAGATACTGGTTGGATCATTGATGCCTCTGGTGATATTGTGGCAAATGTCGTTGACGTGCAAAAAGCGCCAAATGGTCAGTTTATGCATACGGTTGAGGTTCTTTCAACGATCAAAGAAGGAAAAGTCTACCATTTATTGATCGATGCACCTAGAAGAAATCGAATCATCAAAAATCATACAGCGACCCATTTGTTGCATAAAGCATTAAAAGAAGTATTAGGAGAACATGCGAATCAAGCAGGTTCATTAGTTGCTCCAGGCCACTTACGTTTTGACTTTACTCACTTTGGTCAAATCACAACAGATGAATTGATCAAAATGGAAAAAATCGTCAATGAAAAAATTTGGGAAGCTATTCCAGTCGAAACGATCGAAACGGATATTGATACGGCTAAAAACATGGGGGCTATGGCGCTATTTGGTGAAAAATATGGTCGTGAAGTTCGTGTAGTCAATGTGGGTGATTGGTCGATCGAACTTTGTGGCGGAACGCATGTAGCAAATACTGAAACTATCGGGATATTCAAAATCGTTTCTGAGTCTGGTATTGGTGCAGGTGTTCGTCGTATTGAAGCAGTAACAAGTAAAGAAGCATATGAACTTCTTGAAGAAGAAGAACAACAGTTGAAAGATGTCGCTGCAATCGTAAAATCTCCTCAGTTAAAAGAAGTAGTGTCTAAAACAGAACAATTGCAACAACAGCTGAAAGAACTGCAAAAAGAAAATGAACAATTGGCTAGCAAGTTGGCGAATCAACAAGCAGGCGATATATTCAAGAATAGCGAAACAATCAATGGAAAAACAATAATCACAGCTCAAGTCAAAGTGAAAGATATGAACCAATTACGTCAATTAGCAGACCAATGGAAACAAAAAGCGATTTCTGACATCCTTGTTCTAGCAAATGAACAGGATGGAAAAGTCAGCTTATTGGCTGCGATGACAAAAGAAATGAATGAAGCTGGTTTGAAAGCTGGCGATTTGATCAAAGCAATCGCACCAAAAGTTGGCGGCGGTGGCGGTGGTCGACCTGACATGGCTCAAGCAGGTGGGAAAAATCCAGCGGGTATTCCAGATGCATTGTCAGAAGCGAAAGCATGGTTGGCGAATCAATAAGAACAGTTATCAAATTTGAATGAGCAATATTAACTTGGAGTGACAACATCACTCCAAGTTTCTTGTTTTGTGCTGATTTGTAACCAATTAGTTGACAAATAAGTAAAACCTTTTACGATTAGGATAAAGAAAATAAGGAGGGAAACAGATGAATACTAAAAATAAAACATTTCGTTTGGTCATTCGTGCGATTTTATTAGCAATCATCATTGTCCAAGCAATGGTACCGTGGTTAGGGTTCATTCCACTAGGTTTTATAAGCTTGACGATCATCCATATCACAGTAATTGTAGCAGCCGTTGTTTTAGGACCAAAAGACGGGATGGTTATTGGCTTGTTTTGGGGGATAGCAACAATCATTCGCGCATATGCAATGCCAACGACTCCATTTGATACACTTGTCTTTACGAATCCGATCATCTCTGTTGTTCCTCGTGTCTTAGTAGGTCTAGTGGCAGGTCTTGTTTTTCACTGGATCTATCGACGGTATCACTCAATAGTTGTTGGTTCGGCAGTTGCTGGCGTATTGGGTTCACTGGTAAACACAGTGTTGGTTTTAGGATTTATGGGATTGTTTTATACGGGGGCTACTGCAGAAGCATATGGAGTCGATTCTTCTTTGCTATTCAAAACATTAGCAGGAATCGCTGCAATCAATGGTATTCCAGAAGCAATTGGAGCAGGTGTGATCACCCCGTTGATTGCAAAAGCACTATTTTCAGCAACACCCCTTAAACCAGAATAACGAGAGAAAGGGTAAAAAAGTGACAAAAAAGAAGAAAATAACATCTGTGGAACGAACAAAAAAAGGGATCTTAGCTGGCGTTTTAGGCTTGCTCTCCAACCTGATCTTATTTATTTCAAAGTTAACGATTGGTCTCTTTTCTGGAAGTGTCTCGATCATGGCAGATGCTATCAACAGTTTGTCAGACACTGCTTCGTCGATTTTAACCTTAGTGGGTTTTAAGATTGCAGCAAAACCGGCAGATCCAGAGCATCCTTATGGCCATGAGCGGTTTGAATATATCAGCGGTTTGTTTGTTTCGATCATTATTACGTATGTCGGGTTTCAATTTTTAGAGACCTCGATTGGAAAAATCATTCATCCGGAAAGTCTTACACTTTCTCCGATTATTTTTATAGTGTTACTCTTTTCCATTGTTTTAAAATTTGTCCAAGGACGAATGTATGTAACGATCGCGCAATCCATCGATTCAGAAACCTTACGTGCAACAGCTAAAGACAGCTACAATGATGTTTATACAACATTAGCAGTTTTGCTTTCGGCAGGGATCGAATGGTTGATGGGCTGGCGAATCGATGGGTATGTTGGGTTTGCTTTGGCAGCGTATATCTTGTTAAGTGGCATCATGATGCTACGTGACTTTGTTTATGAATTATTAGGAAGTCGACCAACAAAAGAAGAAATTTTAGCGATGGAAAAACTGCTATTATCCTATGAGAACATCTTAGGGTTCCATGATCTCCTTGTTCATAATTATGGACCAAGTAAGAAATTTGCTTCTGTTCATATCGAGGTAGATGATAGTCTTGATTTGAACCAAGCCCATAAAATCATGGATATCATCGAAAAAGACTTTAAAAAGACTTTAGATGTAGAATTGGTTTGCCACCTTGATCCAGTGCCGGTGAACAATGAAAAATATAGAGAAATACTAAAAGTTCTTAAAAAGATCATCAAGGAAACTGGAGAAGGCTTGAAACTTCATGATCTTCGTATGATCCGTAATGGAAAGGAATTGCAGTTCGATGTGGTGGTGCCTGAAAAGTTCAACTTTTCTGATGAAGAATTAGAACGTGTGCTTCGTGTCCAGATCGAGGAAAGAATTGGCAATTATGATTTAGATATCACATTTGATCATAATTATTTGCTTCATTAAAGAGTCTTTTAAAAGACTCTTTAATTTTGCGCTGAATGTTCAAAAATGAGAGAAGGAACATTCTTACTCTTTATCCAGCAGTGCTTGTAAGGCTTGTCGGGCTAAATGGTCGGCTCCTTTATTTTTACTTTCAGGTATCCACTGAAGTATCAATAATGTGAATTCCAAGAGAAGTGTCTGGATGGCTTGGAAGTACGAGATAAAATTTTGATTGGATGTATGATCTTTATCGATCGTTGAAACTAACACTTTACTGTCTGAATAACACAAGATGGTTTCTTTTGTAAGACCTTTTTCCTTTAGAATTGTTAAAGTTTTTAAAAAGACTTCAAACTCAGCTTGATGGTTTGAGCCTTCTGAAAGAGGGACCTTAAGCTGTTCTTGTCGGTTTTCTTGGACAATCAGTATCCCACCGCCACTAGGACCGGGGTTGCCTTTTGTCGAAGCATCCATATATACTTTTATCATAAGGGAAACACACTCCTTTTTATAAAAATAGTGTTATGGTATAATTATACCATTACTAATTGATGCGAGGTTGAAGGATGAAAAAAATAATTCGCTGGCAGCCTGAATGGGCGCAGACGATCATTTATTGGTCATTGACCTTGATTATTTTATTTTTCAGTTTGATCTTATCTCTTGAGAATACTAGACCGTATTGGAAAAGTAATTTAGTCTTGGGGCTATTTTTAATTTTCCTATTTCTTGGTCTAAGACGTGCGTTTGTTTTGAACTCTCATTCGATAAAGATCAGATATGCTGCATTTTGGAAAGATCGTGTGATCACCGTACAAGAAATCGACAAGGTCATTCCAGAAAAGCGAGGAGTTAAAATCAAGTATGTAGGAAAGACAGAACCTTCCTTTTATCTAATGCAAAAAAAAGCTCAGGCTTCATTTGTGTCATTTTTTAAAGACAATGAACAACAAGAGCAACTAGAAAATAAAGCGGCAACAAGAGGATTTAGTTCGGAGAAATAACTGATAAAAACAGGGATCTTTCAGCTGTTCAAAAGATTTGACTACTTGGATAAACCAAAACAGCTGCGAGCTTGAATAAAGACTAAAAAAACGGCTATGTTTATACATAGCCGTTTCAGTATCTTCAGTTATCAATTACTTGTTTCTTTACATGGGCCGCTTGTGTACCACGATTTCCTTCAATCACTTCAAATTCAACAGGTTGATTTTCCTCAAGTGATTTGAAACCTTCTTCTTCGATTGCAGTAAAATGGACGAATATTTCTTCTGTCTCATCATAACTGATAAATCCATATCCTTTTTTATTGTCAAACCATTTCACGATTCCTGTGGTCAAAGCACTCACGACCTTTCTAAAGTCTGATCATAAACTATATTATAAAGAGTATTTATAGGTACGTCAAATAAATTAAAAAAGCTATTTTTTTTTAAATTAAAAACAGGTATAATTACTATTATCTTAACAAATGATCTATTTTTTGGAAATATAGTTCGTAAAAAGGAGTGTTTTGATGAAGAGTGATTTACAAATTTCGCAAGAAACAACATTAAAGCCGATTATTGAAGTTGCAAAAACAATTGGTATCCATGAGGATGATCTAGAATTATACGGAAAGTATAAAGCAAAAATCAATTTTTCCACGATCAATGATCTAAAACAGAAATCAGACGGACAGCTGATTTTAGTTACTTCGATCAACCCAACGCCTGCTGGTGAAGGAAAGTCGACAGTGACAGTTGGCCTAGGTGATGCATTGAATAAAATCGATAAAAAAACAGTTATCGCGCTACGAGAACCATCTTTAGGCCCAGTCATGGGAATCAAAGGAGGCGCAGCTGGTGGCGGCTATGCACAAGTGTTACCGATGGAAGATATCAATTTGCACTTTACTGGAGATATGCATGCGATTACTTCGGCAAATAATGCGTTATCTGCAATTTTGGATAATCACATCCATCAAGGAAATGAGTTGAATATCGACGCACGAAGAGTTATCTGGAAACGGGTCGTTGATTTGAACGATCGTGAATTGCGAAAAGTCATTGTTGGTCTAGGCGGTCCGATTCAAGGTGTGCCTAGAGAAGATGGATTTGATATCACTGTGGCTAGTGAAATCATGGCTATCCTCTGTTTAGCTACTGATATCGATGATCTAAAAATGCGTCTGGCTCGAATCGTGGTTGGTTATACATTCGATCGTCAGCCAGTGACTGCAGGGGATCTAAAAGCAGAAGGGGCACTTGCACTTTTATTGAAGGATGCAATCAAGCCGAATTTAGTACAAACGATCTATGGCACACCTGCGTTCATACATGGTGGTCCATTTGCGAATATTGCCCATGGCTGCAACAGTATTTTAGCGACACATACTGCACTTAAATTAGGGGACTATGTAGTCACAGAAGCCGGATTTGGTGCAGATCTAGGTGGCGAGAAATTTTTAGATATCAAGGTTCCCAACTTGAAAAAAGCACCCGATGCAATCGTGATCGTAGCAACTGTCCGTGCATTGAAAATGCATGGTGGGTTACAAAAAGATCAACTAAAGACAGAAGATCTTCCAGCCTTGAAATCAGGTTTTAGTAATCTAAAACGCCATATCCGTAATATGGAAAGCTATGGTATTCCTGTTATCGTAGCCATCAATGAGTTTGTTTCAGACACAGAAGTTGAACTGGCACTATTAGAAGAGCTATGTGAAGATCAAGATGTGCTAGCAAAACGGACAAGTGTCTGGGAAAATGGAGCAGATGGGGGTATCGAACTTGCTAAAGCAGTGGTGCGCTTGATCGATAGTCAACCCGCCCATTACCGCCCGCTATATCACGTAGAAGACACGATTGCAGAGAAAACAGCTGCTATCGTCAAGAAAATCTACGGTGGTAAAGGGGTCACTCTCAGCAATAAAGCAGAAAAACAAATTGCAGAGTTTGCTAAAAATGGCTGGGATAAATTGCCGATCTGTATGGCAAAAACACAATATTCGTTTTCTGATGATCCTACTTTGTTGGGTGCGCCAGAAGAATTTACACTGACGATCCGCGAATTTGTTCCGAAACTAGGGGCTGGATTTATTGTCGCACTAACTGGCGATGTTATGACGATGCCAGGGCTTCCGAAAAAACCAGCAGCTTTGAACATGGATGTTACAAATGATGGCGAAGTCATTGGATTATTTTAACGTAATTTAGGCAGAAGTCGCCCATCCTCTATGAGCAGAGCAATTTCTAAACATTTATGTTCAAAGAGAACCATACGAATAACAAGCCAAATGATCCGAAAGATAGTATTTTCGAGATCATTTGGCTTGTTTATTATGAGTAGATAACTGTGAATGAAGAAGTGGAGTAAATAATCGGTAAGTTCTGTGACTTTCCAATCCTTTGCTTGCAATGGGATCAAGGAAAAAATTCAGTGGGCAACTGCCTGACTCTTTCTTGTTGGTGTATTTTAAGGTATACTAAAACAGAATAGGAGGGTGCATGATGGAGATCAAACTGACGAGAAAAACTGGTTTTTATGGAATGGGCAGCCCGCTTGTTTTGTGGATCAATGGCAAAAAGACGAAAAGTATCAGTAATAATCAGTCGATCACTCTCAACGTAACAGCACCATTTACGATGCAAATCACTTTTTTTGGGTTAAAAAGTCCTATTTATACGATTACACATTCGGCTGCTAGCTATGTGGTAAAGATGAATCTCTTATTACTACAATCCTACCCCTTTTTATTTTTAGCTAGTGGGTTAAGTGCTGTGTACGTGCAACAGTTCGGTTACAGTTTAGTAGTGATCTTAGTCATGCTGGCTTTCTTTTTTTATATCAAAAACCAAGCGTATATAATCAAGGAGGAATGAAATGGCAAACTCTGACATTTTTTTAAGTAGTTTCAATCGCATCGAAAAATGGATGAGAGATGCAATGGGTAATACTCGGAATATGGGGTTCACTGAGTTGGTACGAAGATTGGCGCAGAGAAAGAATGTGGTGATCAAGAAATACGAAGAAGATTTGCTACAACTGGCACAGTTAAGGAACGCCATCGTTCACGATCGTATCGCAGTAGATTTTGTGATTGCTGAGCCTAATGACTGGGCAGTCAATAAGATACAGCAGATCGAAGGAGAGTTGCTCCAACCAGAGACCGTATTGCCTCGATTTTCAAAACATGTGACTGGTTTCGAACGGGATCTCCCGTTGTCAGAGTTGCTAGGAACGATTGCGAGAAAACGTTATTCCCAATTTCCTCTTTATAATAAAGGGAGATTTGAAGCGTTGATCACTTTACGGGTGATCGGTTTTTGGCTAGCGAAAGAAAGTCAAAAAGGAACGATCGATCTTACACGGAAAAAAGCTGCCGACTTGATTTTTAAAGATGGTAAGTATACGAATTATCGCTTTGTCTCAGCGAGTACTTATATTTTTGAAGTCGAAGAGATGTTTCGTGAGCAAGGCACATTGGAAGCAATATTGATTACCAAAGATGGTAATCCTAATGGCAATTTATTAGGGATCATCAGACCAAGAGATATTTATCATCAAGTAGAAAAGGATTGATTTTTTGTTAGCTATTTATTTTATTATCAGTGGCTTGTTGATCGGACTTGATCAGTGGGTGAAATGGTGGATCGTCCATGATTTAGCATTGGGAGAGACAAGATCGTTGATTCCTAATATTTTATCATTGAACCATATTCGTAATACAGGAGCCGCATGGAGTTTGTTAGAAGGCAAAATGTGGTTTTTCGCTTTGATAACGATCATTGCGGTAGTTGTAGTCATCACATTGATGGTCAAAAACCGTAAAACTGGCAATCGTTGGTTTATGATCGGATTAAGTTTGATTTTAGCAGGGGCGATCGGCAATTTCATCGACCGTATGCGGCTAGGATATGTTGTAGACATGTTCCAGACTGATTTTATAAACTTCCCTATTTTTAACGTAGCAGATGTGACACTTGTTTGTGGAGTGATCTGTATTTTGATTTATACTATTTTAGATGAAAAGGACCAAAAGAAAAAATGACCGAATTAAAAGCAACGATCCACCAGGAAACTGGCCGGATCGATAAAGTACTCACAGGATTGTTCTCTGACCATAGCCGTTCTCAAATACAGCTCTGGTTGAAAGAAGGAGCAGTGTCCGTCAATGGGCAACCAGTGAAAGCAAACTATAAAGTAAAACTAGCTGATGAAATAGTGGTACTGATCCCAGAGCCAGAAACTCTAGATATCATTGCGGAGGATATTCCGTTGGAGATCGTCTATGAAGATGAAGCTGTCGCAGTGGTCAACAAGCCACAAGGTATGGTCGTTCATCCATCTGCTGGGCATACACATGGAACGATGGTGAATGCGCTGATGTATCATGTCAAAGATCTTTCATCGATCAATGGCGTGATCCGTCCAGGGATCGTCCATCGAATCGACAAAGATACTTCAGGTTTATTGATGGTCGCTAAAAATGATCAAGCCCATGAATCTTTAGCCAAACAGTTGAAAGACAAGACTTCCTTGAGAAAGTATGTGGCACTTGTCCATGGTGTGATCCCACATGAAAAAGGAACGATCAATGCTCCGATCGGACGTTCAAAAGTCGATCGAAAGATGCAAGCAATCCGTGAAGATGGAAAACCAGCAGTGACACATTTCCAAGTATTGGAACGCTTTGCCGATTATACCTTGGTAGAGTTACAATTAGAAACCGGTCGCACACATCAAATCCGTGTACACATGAAATATATCGGCTATCCTTTAGCAGGTGACCCGACTTACGGACCGAAGAAGACATTAAAGGGACATGGACAATTCCTTCATGCGAGATTATTAGGATTTAAACATCCCGTCACTGGACAACAGATGGTATTTGAAGCACCGCTTCCAGAAGTTTTTGAAAAAACTTTAGAAAAATTGAGAAAAGATATTGCTTTTTAAATAAGTTAACGGTATAGTATTTAACAATGAAAGCATAAAAAAACTAAATATGATTTCCTTTAAGTTTAGTCCCGTGAGGCTAAGAAGGGTGTGAGCAAAGCGACATATGGTGCGCCATATCGAACGTTGCTCTCTAGCAGAGTATAACTATCAGTGTATCCAAAGTATACGCTCAGTCTAAAACATTCCTCCTGTCCTCTTAGGGCAGGAGTTTTTTTGTGTAAAAAATGGAGGGGACCACATGCAAGCAAAAGAAGTTGTTGATCAAGTAACGATGAAACGTGCACTGACACGAATCACTTATGAAATTATTGAAAGAAACCACAGTATCGACGATGTCGTTCTTGTCGGCATCAAAACGAGAGGAATATACATCGCTTCAAGGATCGCTGAACGCTTGAAACAATTGGAAGGTATCGAGGTACCAGTGGGAGAATTGGACATCACACTTTATCGCGATGATAAAAAAGAAACACCAGATGAACCAGAACTACACTCTTCTGATATCCCTGTTTCATTAGAAGGAAAAGAAGTCATTTTGATTGATGACGTTTTATACACAGGACGAACGATCCGAGCAGCGATGGATGCAGTGATGGACTTCGGACGTCCAAGAAAGATCTCTCTGGCGGTTCTTGTTGACCGAGGACACAGAGAATTACCGATCCGTGCCGATTACGTGGGGAAAAACATTCCTACATCTAAAGTCGAAGAAATTCTTGTGGAGATGCAAGAGCTAGATGGTCAAGATCGAATCATGATCTTGAAAGAGGTAGAATAGGGGAGAACAGTATGTCAGAGAAAAAAGAATTTCATAACGATAATGTAGTATTAGATATCCACGACCGCCCAACAGTAGGCCAATGGGTAGGATTAAGTTTACAGCATCTTTTCACCATGTTTGGAGCAACTGTGCTTGTACCGATCTTAGTTGGTATCGACCCAGGGATCGCCTTGGTGAGTTCAGGATTAGGAACATTGGTTTACCTTGTGACAACAAAAGGAAAAATCCCAGCTTACTTGGGAAGTAGCTTTGCCTTCATCGCAGCGATGCAGCTTTTGATGAAAACCGATGGGTATCCGGCGATTGCTCAAGGGGCGGTTACTACAGGACTTGTTTATCTGATCGTCGCTTTTATCATTAAAAAAATTGGCTCGTCTTGGTTGGATAAAATTCTGCCACCTATCGTAGTTGGCCCAGTTATCATGGTTATTGGATTAGGTCTTGCGGCTAATGCGGCAACGAACGCAATGTACAATCAAGAAAAATACGATTTTAAATATATCGCGGTCGCATTGATCACATTGGCACTAACGATTTTCTTCAATATGTGGTTAAAAGGTTTTCTGGGACTTATCCCGATCTTATTAGGAATCATTTGTGGATATATCGTTGCTTTATTATTCGGTATTGTTGACACGAAACCAATCGTTGATGCTGCATGGTTTGCTTTACCGAACTTCGAAATACCATTTGTCCAATATGAACCGAAACTTTATCTAGGAGCAATCACAACGATGGCACCTATCGCATTTGTCACGATGACAGAGCATATCGGTCACTTGATGGTCTTGAACAAACTAACAAAACGGAACTTTTTCGAAGATCCAGGTTTACACAAAACATTAATGGGAGATGGTCTGGCACAGATCGTTGCTGCATTTGTCGGTGGACCTCCAGTAACAAGTTACGGTGAAAATATCGGTGTCTTGGCAATCACTCGTGTACACAGCGTCTTTGTAATCGGCGGTGCTGCAGTCTTCGCAGTTATCTTAGGGTTTGTTGGGAAACTAAGTGCTTTGATCCTAAGTATCCCTGGACCAGTTATCTCAGGAATCAGCTTCATCTTGTTCGGTGTCATTGCTGCAAGCGGGATGAAGATCTTGATTGAAAATAAAGTTGATTTTGACAAAAAGAAAAATCTATTGATTGCCTCAGTGATCTTAGTTGTCGGTATCGGAGGCTTGGTCTTCGAGGTTGGCACGTTCACTTTATCAGCAATGGCTTTAGCAACTGTACTTGGTATCATCTTAAATCTTATCTTACCAGAAACTTCACGTAGCGAAGAAAACTAAGGAGGAATCATCGTGATCATCAAATCAGAACGCATTAGTTTAAAACATCTATTGACAGTGGAAGCTTTAACGGACCAGGAAGTAATGGGATTGATCCGTCGTGGGCAAGAATTTAAACAAGGAGCAAACTGGACGCCGCAAAAATCACAATATTTTGCAACGAACCTATTTTTTGAGAATAGTACGAGAACCCACAAGAGTTTTGATGTTGCAGAAAAGAAATTGGGTCTAGAGGTCATCGAGTTTGAAGCAAGCACGAGTTCTGTACAAAAAGGTGAAACCTTGTACGACACAGTGTTGACGATGTCAGCTTTAGGGGTCGATGTTGCAGTCATCCGACATGGAGATGAAAATTATTATGACGAACTGATCCAAAGCAAAACGATCCAATGCTCGATTATAAATGGCGGCGACGGAAGTGGTCAGCATCCGACACAATGCCTTCTTGATTTGATGACGATTTATGAAGAATTTGGCCATTTCGATGGATTGAAAGTAGCGATCGTAGGGGATATCACCCACTCTCGTGTAGCGAAATCAAATATGCAGATGCTTAAACGACTAGGTGCTCAAGTCTTTTTCTCAGGCCCTAGAGAATGGTACGATGAAGAATTTGAAGTTTACGGGCATTACGTTCCACTAGATGAATTATTAGATACAGTTGATGTAATGATGATGCTCCGCGTTCAGCATGAACGTCATGATGGAAAAGAAAGCTTCTCGAAGGAAGCTTACCATCAGGAATACGGATTGACGATTGAACGAGCAAAAAAATTACAAAAACATGCAATTATCATGCACCCGGCGCCAGTCAACCGGGATGTGGAATTGGCAGATTCACTAGTTGAAGGGTTACAATCGCGCATCGTTCAGCAAATGAGTAACGGTGTGTTTGTCAGAATGGCGATTTTAGAAGCGGTATTAAACGGAAAAGCGTAAAGCTAGGAGGAAGAAAACATGAAAACACTCATTAAAAACGGTCAAATCAATACTAGAAACAACGAAACAACACCTGCAGAAATTTGGATCGAAGATGGAAAAATCAAAGCGATAGGAACTGGTTTTTCCGAGACTGAATTTGATGAAGTGTATGATGCAAAAGGGCAATTGATCACCCCTGGTTTAGTAGACGTCCATGTCCACTTGAGAGAACCGGGATTTACATACAAGGAGACGATCGAAGCCGGTTCGAAAGCAGCTGCTAGAGGCGGTTTCACGACTGTATGTGCAATGCCTAATCTGAATCCAGTACCTGATACAGCAGAAAAATTAAAAAATGTCTATGATCTGATCAAACAAAATGCGGTGGTGAAAGTGTTACAATATGCACCCATCACCGAAAACCTTCGCAGTGAAGTATTAGTAGATCAAGAAGCACTGATTGCTGAAGGGGCGTTTGCTTTTACGAATGATGGAGTGGGTGTCCAGACAGCAGGAACGATGTATCTTGCAATGAAAGAAGCAGCCAAAAACAAGAAAGCATTAGTCGCACATACCGAAGATGAATCATTATTGTTTGGCGGTGTGATGCATGCAGGCAAAAAAGCAGAAGAACTTGGCTTGCCGGGTATTTTAAGCGTAACTGAATCTTCACAAATCGCACGCGATCTCTTATTGGCGGAAGCGACTGGCGTTCATTATCATGTCTGTCACGTCTCCACAAAAGAAAGTGTGCGGGTAATTCGTGATGCCAAAAAAGCAGGAATTCACGTAACTGCGGAAGTTTCACCGCACCATTTGATCTTGATCGATGAAGATATACCGGAAGATTTTGGCTTTTGGAAAATGAACCCGCCTTTACGTGGAAAAGAAGACCGTGAAGCTTTGATCGAAGGGCTACTCGATGGAACGATCGATTGCATTGCCACTGACCATGCACCACATGGATTAGAAGAAAAAAGTAAGAGTTTCTTAGAATCACCATTTGGTATCGTGGGAAGCGAAACAGCTTTTCAATTGATTTACACACATTTCGTTGAAACTAAACGCTTCACATTGGAACAAGTTATCAATTGGCTAGCTGTGAAACCAGCTGAGATCTTCCAATTGAATGCTGGCACATTAACGATCGGGGCGCCTGCTGATTTAGCCGTTTTCGCTATCGAACACCTTAGCGAGATCGATAAAAAAGATTTCCTTTCCAAAGGGGAAAACACACCTTTTGTTGGGTGGAAGGTCAAAGGAGAAACGTTATTGACGTTTGTTGACGGAAAAATTGCTTGGCAAAAGGAGGAATAACCGCATGGAAAGATTACTGATTTTGGAAGACGGTACGGTATTTAAAGGAAACGCATTTGGCGCAAAAAACAATGTCTTTGGCGAGATCGTTTTTACGACTAGCATGACAGGCTATCAAGAAACGATCACTGACCAAAGTTTCAATGGACAAATCATCACTTTTACTTACCCGATGGTGGGAAATTATGGCGTCAATCGCGATGATTACGAATCTATATCTCCAACTTGTAAAGGTGTAGTAGTGAAAGAACATGCACGAGTTGCTTCAAACTGGCGCAGTCAAATGACGCTAGATGAATTTCTGAAACGTAAAGGTATCCCGGGGATTTCTGGGATCGATACGAGAGCGCTGACGAGAAAAATCCGTGAAGTGGGAACGATGAAAGCAAGTATCGTTGATGCAGGTGATTCATTTGAGCATGCGTTTGATCAATTGAAGGCAACTGTGCTTGCTACCAATCAAGTGCAACAAGTATCAACGAATAAACCTTACCCAAGTCCTGGAACAGGACGAAATGTCGTGGTGATCGATTTTGGTTTGAAACACAGCATTTTAAGAGAACTAAGTAAACGTAACTGTAATTTGACTGTCCTTCCTTATAATACGGATGCAAAAACGATTTTATCCTTAGCGCCTGATGGAGTCATGCTGACGAATGGTCCTGGCGATCCTAAAGACGTACCAGAAGCAATCGAGATGATTCGAGGTATCCAAGGGAAAATCCCGATTTTTGGCATCTGTCTTGGGCATCAACTTTTTGCATTAGCAAATGGAGCAGACACGTATAAAATGAAGTTTGGTCATCGCGGATTGAACCATCCAGTGCGAGAAATCGCTACTGGACGGATTGATTTTACCTCACAGAATCACGGATATGCAGTGGATGAGAAAACGGTGGACCCAAAACGATTGATGGTGACCCATGTTGAAGTGAATGACGGAACAGTAGAAGGAATCAGACACCGAAATTATCCAGCATTCAGTGTTCAGTTCCATCCAGATGCTGCACCTGGGCCACATGATGCTTTACATTTATTCGACGAATTCATGGAAATGATGGATGCAGGAAGGGAGAAATAAGAATGCCAAAACGGACAGATATCAAAAAAATCATGGTGATCGGTTCTGGACCAATCATCATCGGACAAGCCGCTGAGTTTGATTATGCAGGAACGCAAGCTTGTCTAGCCTTGAAAGAAGAAGGGTATGAAGTCGTCTTGGTCAACTCTAATCCAGCGACGATCATGACAGATAAAGAAATTGCTGATCAAGTGTATATCGAACCAATCACTTTAGAATTCGTGTCGAGAATTTTAAGAAAAGAACGCCCCGATGCATTGTTGCCAACATTAGGAGGCCAAACAGGCTTGAATATGGCAATGGAATTAGCTGAATCTGGTATTTTAGATGAGTTAGATATTGAACTTTTAGGTACAAAATTATCTGCAATCGATCAGGCGGAAGATCGCGACCTATTCAAGCAGTTGATGGAAGAATTGAATCAACCAATCCCCGAATCTGAAATCGTGACAACAGTAGAAGAAGCTGTTGATTTTGCAAATAAAATCGGCTACCCAATCATCGTCCGACCTGCCTTCACATTAGGTGGAACGGGCGGTGGCATGTGCGAAAATGAAGAAGAGCTACGTGTAATCGCTGAAAACGGCCTTAGTTTGTCCCCTGTGACACAATGTTTGATCGAACGGAGTATCGCTGGATTCAAAGAAATCGAGTATGAAGTAATGCGAGATTCAGCTGATAATGCAATCGTTGTTTGTAATATGGAGAACTTTGATCCTGTTGGTATCCATACAGGCGATTCGATCGTTTTTGCACCAAGCCAAACATTATCTGATCATGAATATCAAATGTTGCGTGATGCTTCGCTTTCAATCATTCGAGCGTTGAAAATCGAAGGTGGCTGTAATGTGCAGTTAGCTTTAGATCCAAACAGCTTCAACTACTATGTGATTGAAGTGAATCCTCGTGTTTCACGGTCTTCTGCATTAGCAAGTAAAGCAACCGGCTATCCGATTGCAAAATTGGCAGCAAAAATTGCTTTAGGGCTGACGCTTGATGAGATGAAAAATCCGGTAACAGGTACGACCTATGCTGAATTTGAACCTGCACTTGACTATGTTGTAGCAAAAATCCCACGTTGGCCTTTCGATAAGTTTGAAAATGGTGAACGAGTGCTAGGGACCCAGATGAAGGCAACTGGTGAAGTAATGGCAATCGGAAGAAACATCGAGGAATCCCTTTTGAAAGCTGTTCGTTCTCTAGAAATCGGGACTTATCATATTGAATTGCCAGAGTTAAAGGATGTCGAAGATGATCTATTGATCAAAAAAATGGTCAGAGCGCAAGATGATCGCCTCTTCTACGTAGCAGAAGCAATTCGTCGAGGTTTCCCGATCGAAGAAATTGCGGAATTAACAAAAATCGATTTATTCTTTTTAGATAAACTCCTTCATATCGTTGAATTAGAAAACCAACTAGCAGCACAACCGAATGATCATGAGCTACTAACGTTTGTGAAACAAAATGGATTTACGGATCAAAAGATCGCGAATTTGTGGAAAACTACCGCAAAAGAGATCAGACAAATGCGAACTGAGCAAAATATCCTACCCGTTTATAAAATGGTAGATACTTGTGCCGCTGAATTTGAGTCACAAACGCCTTATTTCTATAGCACATATGAATATGAAAACGAGAGTATCCGCTCAGAGAAAGAATCAGTCCTAGTTTTAGGATCAGGACCAATCAGAATTGGCCAAGGAGTGGAGTTTGATTATGCAACTGTCCATTCTGTCAAAGCAATCCAACAAGCTGGATATGAAGCAATCATCATGAACAGTAATCCAGAGACCGTATCGACTGATTTTTCTATCTCTGACAAATTGTACTTTGAACCATTGACTTTTGAAGACGTCATGAACGTTATTGATCTTGAACAGCCGATGGGTGTGATCGTCCAATTCGGTGGTCAGACTGCGATCAACTTAGCAGAGCCGCTTGTTAAAGCTGGTGTGAAAATTTTAGGAACAACGATCGAAGATTTGGATCGTGCAGAAAACCGTGATCTTTTCGAACAGGCATTGAAGCAACTGGATGTTCCACAACCGTTAGGAGATACAGCGACAAGTAAAGCAGAAGCTGTTGCAATTGCTTCAACTATCGGTTACCCAGTATTAGTCAGACCAAGCTATGTTTTAGGCGGACGTGCAATGGAAATCGTTGAGAATCAACACGATCTTGAAGACTACATGGAACATGCAGTCAAAACTTCCCCAGAACATCCTGTACTGATCGATCGTTATTTGCTTGGTAGTGAATGTGAAGTAGATGCCATTTGTGATGGAGAAACAGTACTGATCCCAGGAATCATGGAACATATCGAACGTGCAGGTGTCCATTCAGGTGACTCGATGGCTGTTTATCCGCCACAAGCACTATCCGCTGAAATCCAGAAGACGATCGAAGACTACACGATCCGCCTAGCACGGGGGTTGAACTGCATTGGTATGATGAACATCCAATTTGTCATCCATGATAATAAAGTCTATGTGATCGAAGTGAATCCTCGTGCAAGTCGTACTGTACCATTTTTAAGTAAAGTTACAGGTATTTCGATGGCACAGATCGCAACAAAAGCAATCTTAGGGCAGAAACTAAAAGACTTAGGCTTTGAGACTGGCTTGTATCCTGAAACTGAGAATGTCCACGTAAAAGCACCAGTCTTTTCATTCACTAAACTTCATAAAGTAGATACGTATTTAGGGCCTGAAATGAAATCGACTGGGGAAGTCATGGGATCAGACCAAAATCTCGATAAGGCATTGTACAAAGCTTTTGAGGCATCGGGACTTCGGTTACCAGATTATGGCTCCGTTTTGTTCACGATTGCGGACGAAACCAAAGAAGAAGCACTAGAATTAGCCAAGCGCTTTTCAGAAATCGGCTACAGCTTGTTAGCAACGAAAAATACAGCTGCCTTTTTCGAATCACATGGATTGATCGTTACGAAAGTTGCCAAAATATCTGAGCATATCCATGAAAAAAATGTCGTTGATTTGATCCGTGAAGGAAAAGCGCAGGTCGTGGTCAATACCATTGACAAAGACAGAGGAAATGCTTCGAAAGATGGTTTTATCATTCGCCGAGAGGCTGTTGAACATGGAACTCCGTTATTTACTTCATTAGATACTGCAGATGCAATCATTCGAGTAATGGAATCACGAGCATTTTCAACAAAAGCGATCTAAAAAGAAACGAGATAATGAAAATGTGAATAGTCATGTATAAAAGTATCAATTGGGAAGAGTCCCTTCTTAGTTGATACTTAGGTAGGACACACACTTGAATGTCTCAAATGAGGAGAGTAGATATGAAACAAGAATTAATGAAGGTTATCAATCAAAGACAACTGGCACCACGCATTTATGAACTCACGCTAAAAGGAGAATTAGTCAATGAAATGAATTTTCCAGGGCAGTTTCTGCATATTCGAGTGCCTCGTGCTGATTTGCTACTAAGGCGACCAATCAGCATCAACCAGATTGATCATGAAAATAAAACTTGTCGGATTATCTATCGAATCGAAGGAGAAGGGACAAAAATCTTCTCAGAATTGAAAATGGGCGATACACTCGATGTGTTAGGTCCTTTAGGCAATGGATTTGACTTGTCAGGATTAGAACCAGAAGATGAAGTCTTCATCGTTGGCGGTGGGATTGGTGTGCCTCCTCTCTATGAGTTATCAAAGCAATTAAAAGAAAAAGGGATCATTCCAATTCATTTTCTAGGATTCGCCTCAAAAGACGTATTATATTATGAAGAAGAATTCAATGAATTAGGAGAGACTCGCATTGCAACAGATGATGGTACCTACGGAATCCACGGCAATGTCGGAAATTTATTGTTGAGTACAAGCAAAATGCCTAAAGCAGTGTTTGCTTGTGGCGCAAATGGACTATTGAAGACCGTCGAACAACTTTATTCAGACCATCCCAATGTCCAGCTTTCATTAGAATCTAGGATGGCTTGCGGTGTCGGTGCTTGCTACGCATGTGTGTGCCATAAGCCAGATGATGAGACAGGAACGAAAAGTGTGAAGGTCTGTGATGAAGGACCTATCTTCAAAGTTGGGGAGGTCATTTTATGAGTGGAAATCCTTTAGCAGTAAAACTTCCAGGGTTAGATTTGAAAAATCCGATCATGCCAGCCAGTGGATGCTTTGGTTTCGGAAAAGAATATGGAAAATATTATGATTTGAATCAACTAGGATCGATCATGGTCAAAGCAACGACACCTAAGGCAAGATTTGGCAATCCTACTCCGAGAGTAGCAGAATCACCTTCTGGTATGCTGAACGCGATCGGCTTACAAAATCCTGGACTAGATGTTGTGATGAAAGAATTATTACCTGAATTAGCTCACTACCAGGAATTGCCGATCATTGCGAATGTCGCAGGGGCATGTGAAGAAGATTATGTAGAAGTTTGTGCAAAAATCGGTGAAGCACCGAATGTGAAAGCTATTGAATTGAATATTTCCTGTCCGAATGTCAAACATGGAGGTATCGCTTTTGGTACCGACCCAGAAGTTGCTTTTCAATTGACACAAGCGGTCAAAAAAGTAGCAAAAGTTCCAGTGTACGTGAAACTTTCGCCTAATGTGACAGACATCGTGCCCATCGCTCAAGCAATCGAAAGTGGCGGAGCCGATGGTTTCACCATGATCAATACACTACTTGGCATGCGGATCGATCTAAAAACTAGAAAACCAATTTTAGCAAATCAAAGTGGGGGACTGTCAGGTCCAGCAATCAAACCTGTGGCCATTCGCTTGATCGATCAGGTGGCGTCCGTTTCAAAACTACCGATTATTGGAATGGGTGGCGTCCAAACTGTTGACGATGTGTTAGAGATGTTCATGGCAGGCGCAAGTGCTGTTGCTGTTGGAACGGCTAACTTTACCGATCCCTACATCTGTCCTAAACTGATCGAAGGGTTGCCAGTCCGAATGGCAGAACTTGGTATCGAATCATTAGAGCAATTAATCAAGGAAGTAAGAGAGGAACGAAATCAATGAATCAACGACCAATTATCGCGTTAGACTTTTCAACTTGGCAAGAAGTAGAAGAGTTTCTGCAATTATTCCCAGAAGATGAGAAATTATTTGTAAAAATCGGCATGGAATTATTCTACCAAGAAGGACCAATCATTGTTCGTTGGTTAAAAGACGCCGGACACGATGTCTTTTTAGACTTGAAACTCCATGATATTCCGAATACTGTTGAAAAAGCCATGACAGGCCTAGCTAAATTAGGTGTGGACGTGACTTGTGTCCATGCAGCTGGTGGTATCCGAATGATGGAGGCTGCTCTAAGAGGATTAGAAGCAGGTACGCCAGAAGACAAAAAACGCCCGCTGTTGTTGGCAATCACACAATTAACTTCAACAAGTGAAGAAGAAATGCACCATGACCAATTGATCGATGTTCCTCTTGAGGAAAGTGTCATCCATTATGCCCAATGTGCCAAACAAGCTGGTCTTGACGGAGTAGTTTCATCCGCATGGGAAGTGAGATCCATCAAAGAAAAAACTGACCCATCATTTATCTGTCTAACCCCTGGGATACGTCCAGAAGGAACAGTTGCAGGAGATCAAACAAGAATTGTGACACCGGCTAAAGCACATGAAATCGGTTCTACGTTCATTGTCGTTGGTCGTCCGATCACATTGGCGCAAGTTCCATATCAAGCGTATCAATCAATTAAAGAAGAATGGAGCCATTAATATGAAGACAATTGAAACCACGATCGCAAAAGATCTATTAGAAATCGAAGCTGTTTTTTTGAGCCCTAGTGAACCTTTTACTTGGGCAAGCGGCATCAAAAGTCCAATTTACTGTGACAATCGGATCACGATGAGCTATCCAAAAGTCAGAAAAGAAATTGCACAAGGGTTAGCAGACAAAATCAAAGAAGCATATCCAGATGTTGAAGTCATTGCAGGAACAGCGACTGCAGGCATCCCACATGCGGCATGGGTAGCTGAAATTTTAGATTTGCCGATGGTTTATATCAGAAGTAAAGCGAAAGATCATGGTAAAGGAAACCAAATCGAAGGACGTATTTTTGAAGGACAAAAAATGGTTGTGATCGAAGATCTGATTTCAACTGGCGGAAGTGTACTAGAAGCAGCAGAAGCTGCTAAACATGAAGGGGCGAATGTCTTAGGTGTAGCTGCTATCTTCACGTATGAATTACCAAAAGGAAAAGCAAACTTTACTAATGTGGAAATGCCATTATTGACCCTTACGAATTATTCCGTGTTGATCGAAGCAGCACTAGAAGAAAAATACATTGATGAAACAGAACTAAACCTATTGAAGGAATGGAAACAAGATCCTGAAAACTGGAAGAAAAACTGATTGCTTAACATCTGTAAAAAATATTTTAGCATCAGAAATAAAATGGTATACTAGTGTTAAATAAACAACAAATAAAGAAGTATTCAAGACGAAAGTTTTGCTATGGACGAGTAGCTCGGTGATAAATCACGTAGAAAAAATTTTTTCTACGAGGTTTTAGAGCTATGTTATTTTGAATGCTTCCAAAACGTCAGCGAGGCGAGCTAATTCTGTGGAATTGTTTTAGAGCTATGTTGTTTTGAATGCTTCCAAGTCATCAACTGTTTTTTGGTAGTGTTATTTGAAAATACGATATACGATTGGTAGAGACTAGAATGCTTTCTTCTGGTTTCTATTTTTTTATATAAATCGGGAATGATTTTGTTAAAATTATAAAAAATCAATGGAAATAAAACGTGTTATTTGCAAATTTTAGTTATTTAATGGTAGGATTATCGGAAAAAGTATTCCATTAAAGGAGGTCTATTTATGGGATTGAATGAATTTATTTTAGGATTGAACAATTTAGAAAAAATTACTCGGGCTCCTGGTTTCTTTAAATTCACCGAGCATACGGTAGCGGCACACTCGTATCGAGTGGCTTCGATTGCTCAAGTTTTAGGGGATATCGAAGAAGTAAATGGTCAAAAGATCGACTGGAAACTACTCTATGAAAAGGCACTGAACCATGATTATACCGAGCGCTTCATTGGTGACATCAAAACTCCAGTAAAATATGCAAGTAAAGAGTTGCGGGGGATGTTGCAAACGGTAGAAGAGAAAATGACGGACGAGTTTATTAATCAGGAAATTCCAGAAGAATTTCAGGAAACGTATCGTAAACGTCTTTTTGAAGGAAAAGATGACACGGTTGAGGGAGAGTTATTAGCAATCTCTGATAAAGTCGATTTATTGTATGAATCTTTTGAAGAAATCATCAAAAACAATCCGGAAAAGGTCTATAAAGAAATGTTTATCGAAGCAGTCACGACGATCAAGTCATTTGATCATCGTCCATCTGTTCAGTATTTCTTCAATGAGATCTTCCCAGAATTACTGAACCAAGAATTCTATGGAAAAGAAGATTTTTTAGCAACAGTTTCGACTATTGTCAAGAAAACCAACAAATAAAATGAAAAAGAAAGCTCTGGAGGTATGGATTTGGAGAAAAATATGGATGTTGAATGGGGCTACTCGGGAGATAGAGGACCTGAACACTGGGCTGAGTTATGTGATTGGTTTGCCAAAGGAGCAGCTTTTTCTTTGCAATCACCTATTCAATTAACTACATGTGAGGAAACAGATGAGTCAAGTGAAACATTATCTTTCCATTATGAAAGGCAACGATTCACGGACAAGGAATTTAAAAATACGATTCATTTAGTTCCTTATGATCAACTTAGCTACGTTGAATTTAAGGGTCAAAAGTTTTATTTGACCGATATCCATTTCCATATGCCTTCTGAGCATTTAATCAATGGAAAACAGGAAGATATTGAGTTCCACTTTGTGCATATGAATGCCAAAAAAGAAAATTTGGTCGTAGGAGTCATGTATCATTTAGCAACTGGAGAAGGTTGGTTATATGATCGCGGAAATGGTGATTCTTGGGACGTGGAGAAGCACGAACATTGGACGAACCCAATCGTCTTATTCCCAGAGAAAAAGAGCCATTATCATTATGTCGGCTCGTTAACCACACCACCGACTAGCGGTCCTATACAGTGGTTTGTAATGGACCAGATCCAAAAATTGAATAAAGACTTTTTAATTCCATTTAAGGGACAATATGCACAACCGAATAATCGGCCAATCCAACCGCTAAAGAATCGAAAAATAAACTATTATGCGGAGGAAAATCAGTGAATTTCCAACAATTGAAATATGTGGTTGCTGTGGCAAATAACGGAAGTTTTAGAGAGGCGTCTAAGAAATTATATGTTGCACAACCTAGTTTATCGGCAGGCATCAAGGAACTTGAGACAGAGCTTGGGATTACTCTTTTTACTCGAACCAATCGAGGTGCCTTTTTAACCGAAGAAGGTCAAGAGTTTTTAAAACGAGCAGAACGTATCTTGGTGCAACTGGAATCATTAGAAGATTATTATCTGACGAACGAAAAGCGGGACAGCTTTTCTATTGCTTCGCAACACTATGATTTTTTAGGCCCTTTGACAGCAAAACTGATTACTTCATTCAAACAAGAAATCAAACAATTTCGGATCATTGAAACGACTACTGCAAAAGTGATAGAAGAAGTCAAAGAGCAACATAGTGAAATTGGCATCCTTTATATGAATGAACACAATCGTTCAGGGATCAAAAGATACTTGGAACAAGGAGAATTGGTGACACAGGCTTTAGGGACTTTCAAGACACATATCTTTTTACGTCAAGAACATCCACTGAGCCAAAAAAAGGAGATAGCCAAAGAGGAGCTATTTCCTTATACCCAAGTAAGATTTACTCAAGATGGCAGTAATTTTCCTTACTTTTATGAGGATTTAATCGAGATTCCTGACCAAGAAACGGTGATCTATACGAGTGATCGTGGTACATTGATGAACATCGTTCTGGAAACAGATGCTTATGCTTATGCTTCTGGATCTGGAATCGTAATCGGCGAGATGAAAGAATACCTTCGTTTGATCCCGTTAGCGGATAGTCAAGAAAATGAGTTAGTGATCATTTACTCTGTGAAACGGCCATTAAGCAAAATCGCTCAACGGTTCATCCATCACCTCACACAACTAATCAAACAGGAAAAACATCATTAGAAACAATTGGGATGACAGCTTGTAATAACCGTTGTTCCAACTGTTTTTTGTCTGTCTTTTCTACGTTATAGATGATAATATTGGAAGTAGCGGGAAACATAAAAAGTCATGAAAAGTCGTGAGGTGATGAAACGAAAACAGCTTAGACGAAGTGTTATCTAAAGTGTGATTTTTGTCGATACATTGATTGGTGTATCTGTTGTAGCGCAACAATTATCGAATACGAAAGTGTCCTAATGGCTATTTGTCTGCTAGTCATGGTTTTTAGAATGAAAATAACTGATTTTATACTAAAAACATAGAACAAATCAAGTGTATCTGCATAAACAAAATAGCTAGTAGCTTTCATAAGGTATGAGAATCATTTATATAATCATCAAAGGCGTGATATAAACTGCGCCAGTTCCACAGAAAGGATATGTGTAGGAAAGAAATGAGTATGAAAGAAATGAGTATGAAAGAAATGAGTATGAAAGAAATTGAAATCAAAGACAGAACTCCTTTGCTTATTGAGCAGTTGCTTGACGTATGGGAAAGGTCAGTAAGAGAAACTCATCTGTTCTTATCCGGAAAGGAAATAGAAGAGATAAAAAAATTTGTGCCAACTGCTCTAGTAGCCGTGTCGCACTTGCTTGTTGAAACGGATACAAACGGAAGGCCAGTCGCTTTTATGGGGATTGATGAAGGAAAATTAGAAATGCTGTTTATTGCTCCTGAAGAGCGTGGCAGAGGTTTAGGAAGAAAGCTACTGGAACGTGGAATTATAAAATATGGTATAAAAGAACTCGTTGTCAATGAGCAAAATCCACAGGCAAAAGGATTTTATGAACATATGGGATTTAAAGTTCGTGAGAGGTCAGAGATGGATGAACAGGGGAATCCATATCCTGTCTTGTTTATGGAAATAGGTTAAGTTATATAACTAAATACTACATGTTTTAAAGACAGTTGACAATAAATATAGACTGTCTTTTTTTGTGCTAAAAAACTAGCAGAGTCAGCTAACTAACTACACTTCTCAAAGTAACAAAGCTATGCTATATAATTTCTGTTTAATCGACAAACAGTTGGGGCTATTTCAGAAATTAAATTATGAGTGTACAGAAACGTGCGATGTATGAGTATGATATCCTATTGTACATTTAAGCTTATTTAAGCTATTATTATAATGTACTTAAAATCACTTATTATCATAAGGAGAGTTCTATCGATGAATCAACAAAAAAGATTACTGATAATAATGGAAAGACTGGTAAAAGAACAGTCGTTGACTTTACAAGAGATGATGCGACTTACGGGTGCTTCTAGAGACACGGCTAGGCGAGATACAATAAAACTAGCGGATAGCAATCTCGTGATCAGAACATACGGAGGTATTAGTTTAGCAAATGCATTTAATAAAATAGATGGATATTTAGGACGAACAACTCAAGAACTTCAAGTAAAAAAAGAAATTGCTCGAGAAGCAAGTAAATTATTAGTAGAAAAACAAAGCGTATATTTAGATGTGTCGACCACAATCTCTCTTTTGCCCCAGTATTTAGCGAATAGAAACATAAAAAAAGCTGTAACGAATTCGATTGACATTGCTGATCAATTTTTAAAGACTACTTCAATCCCAACTACAATCCTTGGGGGGACATTAAATAAAGAAAGCCGTTCAGTTACTGGTGGATACCCAATCTGGGAATTAACTAAGTATCGGTTTGATATTTCTTTCTTAAGTTGTGCAGGTATAAATAATCAAGGAATCTATTATGCATATGAAGAAGACATCGCAATGAAGCAAGCAATTCGAGAGAAAAGCAATAAAATCATGCTGCTATGCGATCATACAAAAATCAATTTATCTCATAATTACCTTGTCTACAGTTTTGAAGAAATCGACTACTTGATAACGGATAAAATAATTCCTGAAGACTTAGCCGTTAGAATAGGAAAAGATAAAATAATCTACACAAAGGAGAAACGCTATGATTAAAACGATATTATTTGATGTTGATGGAACGATAATTGATACAGAATATGTTATGACACATTCTCTACAAAAAACTTTGCGTGAAGAATTAGAGAAAGAACTCCCAATTCAAGAATTACATTATATTTTAGGTATTCCTGGAAGAGAAGCGATTAAAAAGTTTGTAAATACTGAGGAAGAAGAGGATATTCTCTTATCAAAATGGGGTAAAAATGTTCTTTTATTAGCAGAGAATGTCCAAGTTTTTCCACATGTAGCAGAAGTATTACAAAAGTTGCACATAAACGGGATTCAACTAGGAATTGTTACATCTAAAACAAAGGAAGAAATGAAGAATGAATTTGACCGATTTGATTTAAATCAATATTTTGATATACAAATTACAGCTTCAGATACTAACTTGCATAAACCTTTTCCAGATCCAATACAAAAGGCGATTGACGAGCTCCATGTAAAAAAGGAAGAGACGATTTATATTGGTGATTCATTATATGACATGCAAAGTGCGAAAGCATGTGGAGTCACTTTTGGTTTAGCTAAATGGGGAGTCCAAAATATTGAAAATTTTCAAAATGTCGACATAGTTATTGACTCTCCTCAAGAAATACTTGATTTGTTAGAAAAATAGAAAAAGAGTGTGAGAGAAGAATGATATGCTCCCCTGTTTTCTGTGTCCACTAGACGGGGAGCGCATCATAGTGTCTCACACTCTTTTTTGAGCATGGGACAAAACTAAACATCATTTTTGCCATAGACTCGTGAATAAACGAAATTCCAAAAGTCAGGTTTTTCGGAAATTTCAAAAAAGAGGCTGAGATAGAAGTGTTTAACTTCGAGAAATAAGCCAAAATTCACGAAATTTGCTTTTCAAATTTTCGTGAATTTTGGCTTATTTAAGAAGGAGTTGCTTTTGCTCCTACCGTTTATTCGTTTTTAAAGAATGAGACAAAAGTGTTTCTTACTTTTGTCCCACGCTCTTTTCTCTCCAATTTCTCAAATCGAAACGACTTTTGTCTCGACCTCATTTTAGTATATGAAATAGTGAAAAAGGAGGAAAATACGACAAGTGAAAATTAGTACAGTTCTAAAAACAGATTTTTCTCATAAACTGAGTAAAAATATTGCTTTTTTTTTGGTTTTAAGGGAATATATAGCTATAAAATGGCGATTTTTCATTATTTCATTGATTAATCAGAAATTTTCAACTGAATTAGTAGTTACTTTTTTACTATTATCAAACAGATTTTAGAGGTGTTATAACCTTAGATTGGAGAGTTGCCATGATTGAATTGAGGAATGTTTCTAAGCGATATGAAAATACCCAAGCATTGCACTCGATTGATTTTTCTGTCGAAGAAGGAGAAATTATTGGGATCGTTGGGAAAAGCGGCTCGGGAAAATCTACACTGCTTCGCTTGTTGAATCTGATGGAGGACCCGAGTTCAGGAAAAATACTGTTTGATGGCATAGATAGCCAAACTTTCACAAGAAATGAGCGTCGCCAGCAAAAACAACGGATGGGAATGATTTTTCAAAATTATAATCTATTGGATAATTTACGCGTATACGAAAACGTGGCATTACCTTTGAAATTACAAAAAAGAGTCAATGAGGATAAACTTGCACAATTATTAGACTTTGTTGATATGAACCACAAAGCGCAAGCTTACCCAGCCAATCTTTCTGGAGGAGAAAAGCAACGGGTTTCGATTGCCAGAGCACTAAGTAGAGATCCTCGTATCCTATTATGTGATGAGGCGACCAGTTCATTGGATGAGGAAAATACTGAAAGCGTTATACGCCTATTGCAAAAAACGCACGAAGCGTTTCAACCGACTATTTTCTTTGTAAGTCATGAACTTGAAACAGTCAAAAGCCTCTGTCAAAGGATTCTTGTCATGGAACATGGAGAACTGATTGGCGAATTATCCAACAATCCCGAATACTTTGAAGAGGAAAATCTTACTTATTTTGAAAAGATAAAAAGGGGGCTTGACCATTGACACATACTAGTTTTATGGAGTATTTGCCCCCATTGCTAACAAGTTTGAAGGAAACAGGGATCATGATGTCGATTTCAATGGTGATTTGTCTTTTGGTCGGCTTACCATTAGGCTTGAGTTTGTTTCTGACAAATCCAAAATTGAAAGGTCATCACCCATGGCTGTATTGGTTACTCAATTTTTTTGTTACAGTTGTCCGTTCATTTCCGTATTTATTATTTGTGATTGCCTTGATTCCAGTTACACGTTCTGTCCTAGGGAAAGCATTTGGTCCTGTTCCTTCATCCGTTCCATTGAGTATCGTAGCAATTGCGATTTTTGCTCGGTTAGTCGAGCAAGTACTATTAGATGTGCCAAAAGAGATTGGTACTCTGGCTAACTCCTTAGGAACATCCAGATTACAATATATTTGGTATTTTTTATTAGTTGAAGCACGTAGTGGATTAGTATTGGCTTATACGACCACGACCGTCAGTATGGTTTCCTATTCTACTGTTATGGGAGTCATTGGTGGTGGCGGAATTGGCGATTTTGCTGTACGTGTAGGTTATCAGCGTTATGAATACGGTATGATGTATGTCGCCATCGTGATCATGATTGCGTTGGTCTTCATTTTACAAATGTTCGGTAATTTCATTGCCCAAACACTAGACAAACGAAAATAGGAGGAAAAAGAATGAAAAAGGTTTATCTGATTGTATTGGCTACTCTTGTAACTGTGGTATTGGCTGCTTGTGGTGTAGGTAAAGAGGGGAAAGAAGACAAAGAAATTACGGTAGCTGTCCAGTTAGAATCATCAAAAGATATTTTAGAAATTGCGAAAAAGACAGCTGAAAAAGAAGGCTACACAATCAATATCATGGAAGTTAGTGATAATGTCGCATATAATGATGCCGTCCAACATGATGAAGCAGATGCGAACTTCGCTCAGCATGAACCTTTTATGGAGATGTTCAATAAAGAGAAGAAAGCTGATCTTGTAGCTGTTCAACCGATTTATTATTTCTCTGGAGGATTTTATTCTAAGTCATATCAATCAGCAGATGAGTTACCTCAAAATGCCAAAATAGGGATACCTAGCGATCCGACAAATGAGGGCCGCGCATTGGCAATCCTTGCTAAAAATGGAGTAATCACATTAAAAGAAGGTGTAGGGTTTGATGGGACAGTAGCTGATATTGTGAAAAATCCTAAAAATCTTACATTCGAAAGCATTGATTTATTGAATTTAGTAAAAGCCTATGATGAAAAAGATATCGCTATGGTCTTTTGTTATCCTGCTTATTTGGAGCCCGCTGGTTTAACGACAAAAGATGCGGTGCTATTAGAAGATGAAGAAGCAAGTGAACATTACGCATTGCAACTCGTTACGCGTGAAGGTGAAAAAGACAGTGAAAAAATCAAGGTACTAAAAAAAGCAATGACTACCCAAGAAGTAGCAGATTACATCAAAAATAATTCAAAAGGTTCAAATATTCCCGCTTTTTAGATTTTAGCTAAGGAGTACAGCTAACTTTCTAACGCAAAACTCTTCAAGTACAGTAAAAATGATGGCTCCCCCGATAATAGGACAATAAAATAATCAATGGTTTTTTTGAACTACTCTTTTCATCTTTGGAGAGTAGTTTTTGCTATATCAAAGGATAGTAAAGACCTAGTATAATTGTTGACTTTTCTACAAAAAAGAAATACGGTTAAAAAATAAAACTGTCAATTTTTTCTAGGAGTGAGTGCTGTGATTTCATTAAAAGACAAATTTTTAAAAGAAAATATTCCTTTTGAACTATATGGCCACCGGGTGATTTATACGAATGAAGATGCACTAGTCGTGAAAAAAGAGCAAGGATTTACTGGAACAGAAACAAAAAGCCTCTTTTTGAAAGATAAGAAAGACAACTATTACATCTATTTGACCTTTGCCACTAAAAAAAGCGATTTCAAAAAGATAGGCAAGCTGATCGGCAAGAGAGTTTCTGTTGTTTCTGCAGAGAAAATGGAAGAATTGACAGGTCAAAAACCAGGTGCTGTTTCTCCGTTTGGCTATACGTTCCATGTACCTGTAATCATTGATGAAGAATTACTTTCCCATCAAAAAATCGTCTTTGCACCTGGAAGACCTGATCAAACGATGGTCGTGAAAGTGGCGGATCTAGAAAAAATGATCCAAGTCTTAGGGTTGGAAGTCTACTATTTGCCAGTGGGAGAATAAAGAATGTCTGAAATTTTACGAGATATCGGTGTTTTTGCTCGTTCTTTGGTTTCAACCAGTATTGTTGAGTTCAAAGAGATCCATTTGAATAAAGAGCAATAGTTGCTTCTAGCATCTATGAGTCATTCATCTTCCTTGCATTGATGCCAAGAATAACACGCATTGGATATCAAAACCTATACACCAAGCATGGATAGGGTCGAATCATCTTGTGTTCCAACATGGTGTAGTCATTGCCCAAAAAGTTTAGAGGAATCCGCTCGCTTTGAATGGGAAAAAGAATTTAATAGGTGACAACTTAGCTATGGGGAAAATACAAAAGAAAAGTTATTTTGTTACACGCATCGAATTCTTGAACGTTTGTATTCGAAAAGAACGTGGGACAAAAGTAAGAAACACTTCTGTCCCATTCTTTAAAAATGAATAGACGCTGGGAGCAGAAGCAACTCCTTCTTAAATAAGCCGAAATTCTCATAGTTAAACACTTCTGTCCCAACCTCTTCTTGATGGCTCTTTTTTGATGCGAAAAGGGAACGAGGCTAAAAACAACCATTCAGTAAGGAAAGGGATTGGATCTTTTATCTATGTTGGGTGGTTGATTTTTTGCTGTGGTGTAGTTATCGATAGGTGGAGGACGCTAACTTTTAATCTGTATCAGCCCCAGTTCAAGCCCTTTGATGATGGCAGATACTGTTGAGTTCACTTCTAATTTACTGTTGATAGAGCAGATATGGGAATTGACAGTACGGCGACTTATAAATAATTTTTTGGCAATTTCATGCTGTGTCTGTCCAGTAGCTGCTAGTTTCAAGACTTCCAATTCTCTATCCGTGATTTTATTTGCGATCGATTGATTTGGCGACAAGAGTGTATGACCTTTGGAAATAAATTTGATTTTGGTGATCAATTCATCTAGGGAAGCAGTTTTATTTATAAAGGCTTTTGCGCCTATCTTGAATGCCTCATTACGATAGGTTTGTAAATCATAACCAGAAAGAAAAATTAGTTTGGTATGTGGGACTTGTTCCATAATTTCTTTTCCGACAACTAATCCGTTGACACTACCCATACGGATATCTAACAGAACAATATCTGGTTTATTCTTAATAATAACTTTTAAAATATCAACCTTTTCTGAAAAAATATCAAATTGTTCAAAATAAGTGGATAAGGAAAACTGCATCGCTTGGGCAAAAAGTGTATGATCATCAAATAAAATAATATGCATATGGCTAGATCACTCCTCATCGATTGGAATCATAAATGTAGTACTTAGGCCGTTGATTTGTATGTAAGTATGCTTTTCATTTTAGGAATAGCAAAGTCCTTCATTTTTTGCTACTAAAGTTGGCAAAATCACGAAGAGAATGAGTTCCTTATGAAACGTGTAGTTTGGATGTATCCATTCTATTTTACTGTATTTAAATTTAATTGAGAATCCGTATATTGTGCAATTTACAATATAGAATATAGAATTTTACACAATGTACCGATGCTTTTTTAATTCGTTGTGAGATAAACTTATTATAAAGAGTATTGTGGACTTAATAAGCGGTAGATAGTCTGTTGTTGGCTAAGCTATGAATTGCCTGTAACAAAATTTGATGTGTTATTTTTATTTAATGAAGGACTAATAGGAGAGGAGGATTGAATTCATAATTTTCACTGAGTGTGATTACTATATTACGGAAAAGACTCAATAATCAGGTTAGACTGGCCAATAGCTGCTATTTTCGAATTATAAAAATAATCTTTTTATAAATAAAGGAGAATATTCAAATGAAGCAAGATATATCATGTTGACAGGGTTACTAGTATTAGGAACTAATATTCTTAATCCTTTAAGTTCTCATGCAGCAGAGAATACTATACAAGAAGTGACAGAAACTATTGCTAATAGCCAAAATATAGAAGTTCCACCAACAGAAGTTAATGATTTAATAAAAAATTTTACTGAACAAACCTCGCACACTGTTGAACAAAAAATGCGTGCAGGTAAAACAGTAAGTTTTAATCGTGGAAGTGCACTGATGTGGTCAAAGGATATCATCAGTTTTAACTATAGTGGTGGAAGAGTGACTAGTAGCAGTGGACGTCAGGAAGTTGGGTGGGTCTTTCCAAATATTGTTAGAAAAAAAGGAATAAGCAGGTATAGTACGACTAATTCCACACATAAATGGCGTGGTCAAAAGACAATTGGAGCTGGCACGGTTACGCCATGGGGAGATATCAAAATTTATAATTATGATTATACAGATCATTATGGAGTGCATAGTAATGGTGGTAGCAGTTGGTATTAAAACAAGGAGAAAATAGAATGTTGAAGCTGAGTGATTTTTCAAAGAGTTTTGGAAGGAAAGTACTTTTTGAAAAGGTTTCGTTCACTTTTTATCAAAATGTAACTTACTATATTTATGGGGAAAATGGTATTGGCAAAACGACCTTGTTCCATTGTATATTGGGACAAGAAAAATTTGCTGGAATGATCGATAAAGAAGCATCTAGTATATTTTGTGTTTTTGATGATACGCCATTTTTTTTAAATTTGACTGGACTGGATAATCTGGTTTTCTTTACAAAAAATAAAAATATACGATTTCAGATAGAAAAATTAGAGTCTTCGTACTTATCGAAAGGATTGCTGTATAAATCACGTGTAAGAACCTATTCTTTAGGCGAACGAAAGATGTTGGCTTTACTACTTGTGAGATTGCTCCATCCTAAAATTCTCTTGTTAGATGAAGTTCTAAATGGATTGGATAAAATGAATCGATTGCTTCTTTTCAAGACGTTAAAATATTTAAAGAAACAAGGAACGTTGATAATAATGAGTGGGCATGAATCACTGTATTTAAAGCTTTGTGATGAGCATTTATGGGTGAAAAATAAAACGATCGAAGTTGTACCGGAACACAAAGTGCGTACATTATTTGCTGTCGTAGAAGAAGGTGGCGTTGTTGCTGAGTGAACTGCATTATCAATGGAAGTCAAAAAATTATTTGATTTTTTTAGTGATTTCGATTTTTTGTGACTGCAATGATGTATCTATCCCAAAGAAATCTGGTGAATAGCCATTTAGGCAGTTTTTATCAAGCAGTGGAGGATGCTGTAGCAAATGGTGAAAACATTACTCAACTGTTAGAAGGAGATTTTCGTTTAGAACGTTCTAAAAATATAGAAATAATCGATAATCCTACAAAATACTATTTTATGGCATATCAAGCAAGTTTAGTAGCGATGTTACCTAAAAACGGAATCAACCAATTATTGTCTTCTTCGTTTTTTATTATTTTTCCCTTTATAAGTGGTATTTACGGAGTTGTTATCGCAAATGCAGAAATAAAATATGGAACGAACAAAGTGCATCGAACAATCTGTTCGCAGTGGCAGATCAACCAGTCGAAACTAATCGCTAGTATGGTAACTCTGACTAGCGTATTACTTATTTCAATTATGGTTTTCGTCATGTTACAGCTATTGACGCCTTGGTTATTCCCAGTGGAAGTAATTTCCTTGATAGAGTTAGACAGCATAAATCAACTCTCTTTTATGCATCATTCACTCTATCAGATCCTTTTTGTTTTAGGAAATAGCCTGTTCTATCTTTTGATTATGTTCTATCTTACTCTAGTTACAAAAAATATGTTAGTGAGCCTATTTGTACTAAGTACATATACCCTGTTTTTACCGATATTAGGGAGATTTGACTTGAAAAATATCATTCTGACAATTTATCCGAAAGTGTTCGACACGAATGCGACTACTTTTCATATAAATGAGAGTATTGATCTACCGTTGAACATCTGGGTAGTGCTGTTCCCGATTATTCTGCTGCTCGTATACGGCATCATCATGGAAAAAATTTTACGTTTCAAAGGTACAGGTTAATAGTTTCTTCCAAGTGACTATCGTCGAAGAGAAGCACTTGATTGAGCTTATTTTCTTGTGTATGGAGAATTTTAGAAGAAGTGGTGCCACAGACTATATTTCAAGGATGGATTGGAAACATGTTTGCTTCTATGTATGAAAAATCAACGAGTGTGTATCAACAGTAAGAGACATCCTACTTCGCGTTTTAAAAACGAATAAACGGCTGAAACAGACGTAGCTCCTTTGGTTTATCTTTCGGAGTTACTTTTGTTTCAGCCGTTTTTTGGATAAGCGTTACTCTTTTTCTAGTTGATTGATCTTTTCTTCTTCAGGTGTCACGATGATCGTTTTTTGATTCTCATAAATGACGAATCCTGGTTTTGCTCCATTTGGTTTACGGATATGTTTGACTTGAACAAGGTCAACAGGTACCTGAGCCGAGTGACGATATTTTGAGAAGTATGCGGCTAATTCTGCTGCTTGTGTGATTGTTTCATCTGTGGGTCGATCACTTTTGATAATAACGTGTGAACCTGGGATATTTTTTGCATGGAGCCAATAATCCGTCTTTTTCGCGGTTTTCATCGTTAACTGATCATTTTGTAAATTGTTTTTTCCAACTAGGATCAATGTGCCATCTGAGGAACGGTATTGATCAGGTTGCGAAGGTTTTTTTCTTTTTTGTTTTTTCTGTGTCTTCTTTTTTAGATAACCTTCAGCTGTTAATTCTTCTTTGATTACTTCGATATCCATTGGCCCAGCAATCTCTAATTGAGAGAGGACAGATTCTAAGTAATCGATCTCGCTTTTGGCTTCTTCGATTTGCTGGCCGATCAATTTGACTGCATTTTTCAGTTTTTGATAGCGATGGAAGTACTTTTGTGCGTTCTGATTAGGCGAGAGTGCAGGATCAAGTTTGATTTTGATTGGTTGGTCTTCTTCATAATAGTTAGGCAGCGTTACTTCTGTTGCGCCTCTTGGAACCTGTGTCATGAAGGTAGTCAACAACTCACCGTTTCTACGATAACTTTCCGCATTCTCAGAATCTTTCAGCGTTTGTTCTCGTTTTTTTAGTTTATTTTTGTTTCGTTTCAATTCATTCTCGATTTTTCGGATCAGTTCGCCACCTTGTTGCTTTGCACGATCTTTTTCAGCTTTTTCATGATAAAAAGCATCAAGCAATGTACTGAGGGAGTCGTATGTTTCTTCAGAAGTGGCTGACTTTGCAAAATAGTCGTAGGCGATGGGTGTGAAATAATCTTTATTTTTTACTACATAATAATGAGGAGCTAGTTCCTTTTCTACAGTGGAAAAAAACGTTTGCCAGACGAGCATTTTTTCATTTGGTCGTTTTGCTAAACGTGCGACTAGTTCCTGTGCGGTATCAAAACCAAGTCCTTGAAATTGTTGCTGGAGCGCTTTTGGTGAAAGCTCGTTTTGTGAGAGACGATGAAAGATTTTTTCGTTGTCTGCACTAAACGGATCAAGTTGTTCTTGCTCGGGAGGTGAAACGTACTCAACTCCAGGAATCAATGAACGGTAGGTATTTTGAGAGCTTCCTATGTGTTTGATCGCATCTAAGATTTTACCTGTTTCTTTATTGACCAAAACGATCGTACTGTGACGGCCCATCAATTCAACAATCAACACAATATTTTGCAGGTCTCCGAGTTCATCTCGTTTAGAAAAATGGAAATGGATCACTCGATCATTATCGATTTGTTCGATCGCCTCTAAAATTGCACCATCTAAATATTTTCGAAGCATCATGACAAAATTAGGCGGATTGTCGGGATTTTGATAGTCGATTTGTGTGATTTGCACGCGTGCATAACTAGGATGAGCGGACAATAACAAGCGATGATTTTTACCGCGTGAGCGGATAACTAAAATGATTTCATTTTCATAAGGCTGGTGGATCTTGGAGATTCGACCAGACAGTAGAGTTTCACGCAATTCATTGACCATTGCATGGGTAAATACTCCATCGAAGGACATGGTTCATTCCTCATTTCTTTTCATAAGTAGTTCTATTATAACGAAAAAAAGGCAGAAAGACCAATTTGCAAAGTGTAGGCATAAAAAACGAGATTCTCTAAACAAAATGGAGGAAGAGTAAAAAAAGTAAAGGTTTCTTTTCATATCTTGGCAGTTTTTAGCTATAATAAAAGAAAAGATGAAAAGAAGGTGACAGTGGCTTGGCAATGATTGAAGAATTGGGCAAAAGAATCAAGGCAAGTTATACTCATTTTGCTGCAGATTTTGCAGAGAATCCAACAACATATTTTACCCGAGTACTGTTGGTATTGTTTTTTTCTGGGATGCTTACCATCATGATGTTTGTTTTTCCAGAAAAAATCAGAGAGGAACAAATCGATAGTTTAGTCTATGCAGATATTACATCTACCAAACTGCAACCTTTAGTTTTAAGTGACGCTTCCAAGACGATTGCTGAAAATAAAGCAATTTCTGTGATGTTCTGTGTACCAAAGGGTAAGCAATATGAAATGTTATTGGCAATTTTTAATGATCCAAAAGAAATGGAAGAATTGAATCGGCCGATCTATTTTTATCCGCTTATTTACGATATAAAGGAAACAGAACAAAAATATAAGATCAATCAGGAGAAACCCACGGTGATCTTTTTTAAAGACGGCAAAGAAGCAAATCGATTGACGATAGAAAAAAAGGACAATCAAGCAAAGTTAGCACAAGAAATGATTCCAGAATTGAACCGACTTCCGTTAGCAAATATCAAAAAACTAGAGGATGAAATGGCAAAATCAGAGTCCGCCTCGACAAAAATAACTGAGGATCAAACAAATACAACCACTCGCTCAACTGATGATAATTGAGAAGATCAAAAATAAAATTGTAAAAAGTAGTTGACGTATAGGATAAATTCGATTAGACTGATATCAATTATTAAGGAAAGGGTGATCCACAATGAACTTATCAAACCAATTTTTAGCAGTAACGAATCAAGCTTGGCGTAACTGGCGTAGATAAGTTGTATTGATGGCGAACTTTTACCGTAGATACAACTTTTTAGAGTACAAATCTAAAATTTGTATCTATGCTAGACAAGAAATTTGACTACCGCATAGATAACGTCTATGCGGTTTTTTGTATGTAAAAAGACAATTGCCGTCTAGGTAATTGTCTTTTTTTCGTAAGTTCGTATGTAAACTAATCTTGAATAATTAGTCATTAAGGAGTTCATGGGGGGAAAGAAAATGAAAAATAAGCGATTGATAACAGTAGTAGCACTTATAATGATTTATTTAGCCGGAACATTCATTTATGAAAAAATAAATGATTCTTCCACAGAATCAGCAGAAAAAACAACAAAAACAACAGTAGTTGGGGTATTACAATATGTGAGCCACCCAGCATTAGACGAGATTTATCGAGGAATCAAAGATGGATTGAAGCAGTCGGGCCTTGAAGAAGGAAAAAATCTTGAAATCAAGTTCCAAAACGGTCAAGCAGATCAAAGCAAACTAGCAACGATGAGTCAACAACTGGTTCAAGCGGACCCTGATGTATTAGTTGGAATCGCGACACCAGCAGCGCAATCCTTAGCGAATGTGACGACAAAGATTCCGTTAGTATTAGGTGCTGTGACCGATCCCGTGGGTGCAGGGTTAGTGAAATCCCTTGATAAACCAGGTGGAAATATCACAGGTGTATCGGATCAACCCCCTGTAGAAGCACAAATCAAATTGGCATCAGAAATTTTACCTAATGCGAAAAAGATCGGGATTCTTTACGCCTCTTCTGAAGATAACTCAAAATATCAAGTGAGCCAAGCAGAAGCAGCGGCTAAAAAAGAAGGATTGACTTCTGTAAAATATGCTGTTCCATCAACAAATGAAATTGCTCAGACAGTCCAAGTCATGAGTCAACAAGTCGACTTCATCTATGTTCCTTTGGACAATACGATTGCGAACGCTATGCAGACAGTAGTGAAGGAAGCCAACAAATCAAAAATACCAGTTATTCCATCTGTTGATACGATGGTTGAACAAGGTGGATTAGCAACGATCGGCATCAACCAATATGATTTAGGCGTACAAAGTGGAAAAATGGCAGCAACGTTAGCAACAGGTAAAGAAAAACCAGCATTAACACCTGTTTACGTTTTTGATAAAGGAGATACGATCATCAACGAAAAACAAGCGGAACTCTTAGGGATAACGATCCCAGATAAATTAAAGAAAAATGCGAAAATCGTTTCGAGTGACACAACAGAAACGTCAACAAAGGAGGATGAAAAATGATCGTATCAGCAATTTCACAAGGGATGTTATGGGCAATTTTAGGTCTGGGGATTTTCATGACGTATCGAATTCTTGATTTCCCTGATATGACGACAGAAGGTTCATTTCCACTAGGCGGAGCAGTTTGTGTAACAGCAATCACTTATGGAGTCACACCGATTTTAGCAACGATTCTAGGCGTACTTGCAGGTATGGTTGCCGGATTGGTCACAGGTCTTCTCTATACAAAAGGAAAGATTCCAGTAATCCTTGCAGGGATTCTAGTGATGTCAGGTTTGAATTCAGTCATTCTCTTTGTGATGAAAACACCTAATTTATCATTGTTGAATCATCCGATTTTACAAGATACATTTAAAGGACTACACTTGCCGGACTATTTTGATACTGTTCTACTGGGTTTGATCGCTTTAGGCATTTTGATCAGTGTTTTACTCTTCTTCTTCAATACAGATTTAGGTCAAGGTTATATTGCAACTGGGGATAATGAAACAATGGCACGTTCACTGGGAATCAAGACTGATCGTATGAAGATCTTAGGATTGACACTATCAAATGGTGTGATTGCATTATCAGGTGCATTGATTGCCCAAAATGATGGCTACGCGGATGTCAATAAAGGAATTGGCGTGATCGTGATTGGCTTAGCTTCTATCATTATTGGCGAAGTGATTTTCCAAGAATTGACATTAGCAGAGCGTCTGATTGCTATTGTGGTCGGCAGCATCATCTATCAGCTGTTGATCTTGATCGTTATCAAACTTGGATTTGACACGACATACTTAAAACTGTTCTCAGCAATCATCTTAGCAATTTGTTTGATGATTCCACAAATGAAGAAAGCTTTGAATCTTAAAACTGGATTCGAAAAGGAGGTCTAGTTATGACAGCAATCATCACGATCAAAAATGGAAAAAAAGTAGTTAGTAATGGGATGCATGAAGAAAAAATATTACTAGAAGATATCAATTTGACAATCAATGAAGGAGACTTCATCACGGTACTTGGTGGAAACGGTGCAGGAAAAAGTACACTTTTCAATACCATTGCAGGCACGTTGGAACTCAGCCAAGGGACGATTTCTTTTAAAGATCAGCTGATTACCAAATACCCAGAAGAAAAACGAGCTGCTTTTCTCTCACGTGTTTTTCAAGATCCAAAGATGGGGACTGCCCCTCGAATGACCGTTGCTGAAAATTTATTGCTTGCTCAAAATAGAGGAAAAAAGCGAAAATTCCGTTTGCGCAATTTAAAGAACCAAAAAGAACAATTCTTCAAATTATGTCAAGAGGTAGGAAATGGATTGGAACAACATCTAGATACCCCGGCTGGAGAGCTTTCAGGTGGACAACGTCAAGCATTGAGCCTTTTGATGGCAACTATTGAAGCTCCTGAATTGTTGTTATTAGATGAACATACCGCTGCACTAGATCCTAAAACAGCGAAACAGCTGATGACACTAACAAATGAACGGATCACGGGACAAAAGTTAACTTGCTTGATGATCACTCATCGTATGGAAGATGCGTTGAATTACGGGAATCGCTTGATCGTATTACAAAAAGGACGTATCGTTAAAGATTTGACGAAAGAGGAAAAAGCACAACTTTCCATGAGCGACTTATTACAATTCTTTGAAGAAGTATTAGACTAATTACTTTTATTTAGTTGATAGGCAGTACGTCAAGTCATCTGGACTTTGACTTTCTTAGGGTACAGATGTGTGCTACCTTATATAATTTTACCTGAAATGATTCACTGCCATCCATGTCATCGTACTCCTCATACGAACGATGACATCTGATGGCAGTTTGTATAAAAGGAGGAACGTCATGATTTCTGGAAAAACAAAATTGGCCGGATTTTTTGCTTCACCTGCTTCACATAGTTTATCGCCAATGATGCACAATACATCTTTTGAAGCCTGTGGTGTTGATGCCATCTATTTGGCTTTTGATGTCGATCAAGAAAGTCTTGAACAGGCGGTAGCAAGTATCCGCACATTTTCTATGCTAGGTGTCAATGTTTCGATGCCAAACAAAACGGCAGTGATTGATTATTTAGATGAATTAAGTCCTGAAGCCAAATTGATTGGAGCAGTGAATACTATCGTGAATCGCGAAGGCCGCTTGATTGGTTATAATACAGATGGGATGGGCTTCGTACGTTCTGTAAAAGCAACTGGCCATTCAATCGAAGATCGTAAAATTACTGTTCTTGGAGCCGGTGGTGCTGCAAAAGCAATCATTGTCCAAATGGCTTTAGAAGGCGCGCGGGAAATCGTTGTTTATAAACGAAAAAATGCGACTTTTCTACCTTTGAAGAGTTATTTCGATCAGGTCGCAACTCAAACAGGGTGTCTGATCCATGTGTGGGATTATGCGGATGAAGATCAGCTTGCTAAAGATCTCGCGTCATCGGATGTATTAGTGAATGCGACGGATATCGGGATGGGGACAAAAAAAGACAGTTTACCAATTGCGAATGTCGGATTGTTATATTCTGATCTAACAGTATTTGATTTGATCTATTCTCCTAAAGAAACAAGACTGCTTCAAGAAGCAAAGAAGATTGGTGCTAAAGGATACAATGGTTTAGGGATGCTGATCCATCAAGGGGCAATTGCGTTTGAACTCTGGACACAAAAAGAAATGCCAGTACAGTTAGTGAGAGAAAAGATCGAGGGAAGATAAATGATCATTATAATGAAGAAATCTGCAACCAATAGTGAAGTCCGTAAAGTCATTGAACGAGTCGAAAAAGAAGGACTAACTGTCCAAGTGAACCAGTTAGAGGAACAACAAGTCCTTGGATTGGTTGGAGATGCACGGTTGATCCAAGATGTAGCTTTTCTACGTTATGAAGGAGTAGAAAGTGTAGAACGGATCACGAATACGTATAAGTTAACTTCTCGTATCTTTCATCCTCAAGATACAGTCGTAGATGTCAATGGTGTGAAAATCGGGGCTGGGAATTTTGTAACGATGGCAGGCCCTTGTTCCATTGAAGGTTTAGAGCAGATACGGGAAACGGCGAAAATGGCCCAAAAAGATGGTGCGCAGATCTTACGAGGTGGTGCATTTAAACCGAGAACTTCTCCTTATGCTTTTCAAGGTCTAGGAGAAGAAGGACTCCGCTACATTCGCCAAGCAGCAGATGAATGTGGGATGCAGGTGATCACAGAAGTCATGGATGAAGGACATATCGACATGGTGGCGCACTACAGTGATATTTTGCAGATCGGTGCACGTAATATGCAGAATTTTCGCTTATTAGAAGCAGTCGGGAAAACGGGCAAGCCGATTGGATTGAAACGTGGTATCTCTGGAACCATTGATGAATGGTTGAATGTCGCTGAATACATTGCTGTTCAAGGAAATCAAAAAATCATTTTTATCGAACGGGGCATTCGGACATATGAAACAGCTACAAGGAATACTTTCGATCTTAGCGCAGTCCCAGTCATCAAAAAATTAAGTCATTTTCCAATCATCGTAGATCCTAGTCATGGGACAGGCGTGTGGGACCTCGTTTCCTCAATGGCTAGAGCTGGAGTTGCAAGTGGAGCAGACGGCATGATCGTTGAGATCCATCCTGACCCGCTTCATGCTTGGTCAGACGGCCCGCAATCATTGAATGAAAAACATTATCTACGGATGATGAAGGAAGTCAAGATCATGACAGACGCCATGAAAAAAATCAAAGAAGAGAATACTTAGAACTGATTTCGTTATTTTTTATTAAATTGTTGTCATTTTCAGTGTTTTTGATTCCTTGATATCGTATTCTTTAATTATATATGAAACAAGGAGGAACGAACATGAGTCGGATGGATCGCTATAAGAACATCCATAAAAAAGCAAAACCTCTTAAAGACGATTCAAGCAGTATCTTTAGAAGAGAACGAAAAAAAGAAAAATATGTTGAACAAGATGATGCTACACGTATCTATCAAAATCATCAGGAATCTTCCAACAGGTTTGATGAGAAAGAGGCGGCACATCAGCGGCAATCAACACCCTACACCTATCAAAAAGCAACTGAACAAGAGGAGTCTACTTTTAAGAAAAAAGGCTTCTTCCACCGTAACAAAGGGATAAAACCACCGAAACAACGAAAAAAACATTCCTGGAAAAGAATTGTACTAGGAATCATTTTCTTTCTTCTTATTTACTCGATTGGTTCGTTCTTTGTTGGCAAGTTTGTTGCAGAACATGATAAAAGTCTTGAAAGTGCAACGACGGAAACTTTTAATGGTGTCCAATCTTCGAGTGGGGCCCATAATATCTTGATTCTAGGTAGCGATACGCGAGGAGAAGATGCTGGACGGGCAGATACGATCATGGTCTTACAATTAGATGGACCTGCCCATAAACCTAAACTGATTTCCTTTATGAGAGATAGTTTTGTGACGATCCCCGGCGTCGGGCAAAACAAGATCAATTTTGCTTATGCTTATGGTGGCGCAGACCTTGTAAGACAGACACTCAAAGAAAACTTTGGGCTCGACTGTCAGTATTACGCAAAAGTGGATTTCAAATCTTTTGAGAAAGTAATCGATGCACTGTTTATGACCGGTGTTAAAATCGATGCGGAAAAAGATCTAAATCTTGATGGAGTGGATATCAAAAAAGGAGTCCAAAAAATGGATGGACACGTCCTTCTTCAGTATGCTCGTTTCAGAATGGATGAAGAAGGGGACTTTGGTCGAGTAAGAAGACAACAGCAAGTAATGAACGCTATTTTTAGTCAGTTGAAAAATCCATTGAATCTTATTCGTGCGCCTTATGCGGCTGGTAAAGTAATCGGTTATACGTCAACAGATGTTACTGCGCTGTTCATTGCCAAAAATCTTTTCTCGATTGCTCGTGGAGCAGGAGGGATCGATCGATTAAGTGTTCCTGTAGACGGTTCTTGGAATTACGGAAATAGCGAGTATGCAGGAAGTATTTTAGTTATTGATAATGAGGCAAATAAATCGGCAATCAGTGAATTTTTAAGTAAATAAAGTAAAATCGTTTATACGAATTGAGCGGACGAGATGAAAGTGATGGTTACTTTTATCTCGTCCGCTTGTTTTAATGATAGCTAAGAAATCAAATCATCTCAAAGATAGTAAATGTAACTCAAAACAGAGGTTCAGCAAGCTGATTTTTGAGGACTGGCAATACTCAGTTAATTTCAGACTATTCGGGTTTATTTTTAGAGAATCGGAAAGATCAGGCTACCTTTTTTCACAAGAAAACGATTTTCTTATTGTCAGATGCGAATGTTTATTCCATAATAAAGAAGTCTGAAAAAAGGCAGAGATAACGGAGGGAGAAGCAATGAAAACAGTCATTCTAGCTGAAAAGCCTTCTCAAGCAAAAGCATATGCTGAAACGTTCAAGAAAAGGAAACGTCATCCAGGGTATTACGAAATCGCTGATCCTTTGTTCACTGGTGAAGTTACGATCACTTACGGATTCGGTCATCTAGTCGATATGTTGCCTCCTGGTGCTTACGAAGAGCGTTGGGCGAAATGGTCTTTGACGAACTTACCGATTTTCCCCGAGGAATTTCGATATGAAGTACCTGCGGATAAACGTGAGCAATTCTCAATCGTAAAAAGAGAGCTTCAATCTGCAGATACGATCATCATTGCAACTGATGGGGATCGTGAAGGAGAAGCAATTGCTTGGTCGATCATCATACAGGCAAAAGCATTCACGAAAGAAAAGAAATACCTTCGTTTATGGATCAATTCGCTGGAAAAAGAAGCGATTTATGAAGGATTCAAGCAACTTAGACCGGGGGAGCATTATTTCTCTAAATATAAAGAAGCAAAAGCAAGACAAAATGCGGATTGGCTGATTGGTATGAATGGCAGTCCTTTATATAGCTTGTTACTGCAACAAAAAGGGATCGATGGCAGTTTTTCTTTAGGGCGTGTCCAAACTCCAACGCTTTATATGATCTATCAACTGCAAGAAGCGATCAGAAACTTCAAAAAAGAACCTTATTTTGAAAGTGAAGCGAAAATCGTTTCTAAAAATGGACGATTCATTGGGAAGATGGACCCGAAGAAAAGCTTCAAGACATCAGAAGAGTTAGTGAAAGAAATCGAACGGTTAGGGGCACATCTAGGGAAACAGCCTGGAAAAATCTTAGACGTATCAAAAAAAGAGAAACAGCTCAGCAGTCCACGTTTATTTTCTCTATCAAGTTTGCAGTCGAAAATGAATCAGTTGATGAAAGCAAGCGCAAAAGCGACTCTCGATGCTGTCCAAGGATTATATGAAAGCAAATTTTTAAGTTATCCTAGAACAGATTCTTTTTACATCACGGAAAATGAACACCAGTATTTAGTAAGAAACCTTGTCAAGTATAAAACATTTTTAGGTATCGAAAATGTTCCAACGCCCGATACTTATGCGAAGAAAAGGTATGTTGATGCGAAGAAAGTGCAAGAACACCATGCAATCATTCCAACAAAGACGATTCCTTCAAAGGAACGTTTTGCTAAATTATCTCGTTTACAACAAGCAATCTATCTTCAAGTCGTACGAACTACGATCGCCATGTTTGCTGAAAATTACATCTATGAAGAAACAGTTATTCAGACAGGTGTAGAAAATTTACGATTGAAAAGTACTGGTAGAATTCCAGTCAAAAAAGGATGGCAGGCTATTTTAGAAACAAAAAATAAAAAGAAAGACCTCCAACAATTGCCAGTAGTTGAAAAAGATGAAGTCGTTGAAGTTGATTTGGCGAGTATCGAAAAAGAAACACAACCGCCTAAACCTTACAACGAAGGTACGCTGATCACTGCCATGAAAACAGCGGGCAAAACACTGGATGATGAAGAGGCACAAGAAATATTGAAAGAAGTAGAGGGGATCGGTACAGAAGCAACGCGAGCCAATATCATCGAAAACTTAAAGCAGCGTCACTATATTGAAGTCAACAAGAATGAAATCACGGTGACTGCTAAAGGGATTACTTTATGTAAGGCTGTAACAGACGAGCCGCTATTGACCAGTGCAGAGATGACAGCCCGTTGGGAAGGATATCTCAGAAAAATCGGTAATCGTGAGGGAACGCCAGAAGTGTTCCTCGAAAACATCAAAAAATTCATTCTCCATTTGTTGGAATCTGTTCCAAAGCAAATCGAAAAGGTCGACTTGTCAAAAGAAATCGCTGGCACAAGACAAATCAAAGCAATGGAGAAGAAAAATGATCAGTTGGGAAAATGTCCTAAGTGCAAACAAGGGATCATCATGTTGTATCCTAAAGTGGCAACTTGTACAAATCCAGCTTGTGAATTTAAACTGTGGCCAACGATCGCGAAAAAGAAATTAACAAAAACAAATTTGCGAGAACTATTGGCTAAAGGGAAAACCAGCAAAGTTATCAAAGGCTTCACAGGTAAAAAAGGCAAATTTGATGCCGTGTTAGTGTTGAAAGATGATCTCACGATCGGTTTTTCATTTCCCTGGATGGACAAAACAGCAGACACAAAAAAAGAGTCATAAAGTGATTCACATTCAGATAGTACGTAAAAGCCGCACTACCAATACATGAGCAAATAAAATCATTAGGGAAATAAGGAGTTTTACCATTTGAAAAAAGTTCATTCATTTTTAAACTATTTTATGGGAGCGATCATGATCGTTGCTATCTATCAAGCATTACTTAAGTACCCAGAGTATGGGACAAAATTATTGTCGATCAAACAAGACCCGACAGCTTATTCCCCAACATTGATTTTATCTACTTTGACAGCAATAGCAAAGGGCGCTACTTATTTTTTACACAAGACAAGTAGTATGTTGAAACGTAAAAAACAGCGCAAACAATTGATCATGGTGGTTATCGCGATGGTCATCATCTATTTTTTACCTGTTCTAACACAACTATTTCATCAATACATTTAAGTATTGATCAGTTCTGACCGGAAGAACCTACAAATCTCATTAAGGTTCTTTCGGTCATTTTTTTCTAGTTAAACGAGTATAGCCAAATGTGCATTTTATTTCCTACTTTTTTCATGAACAAGTGGTGAAAACTCAAACTGAAAAAAAACTGTACTAAAAAATTGTTCGATTATTCAACAATTTATGAACTTTTGAAAAGAGAAAATCACTAAGAAATTATTTCAACAAGCGAATGTGAAAAGGTTGGCCAACATGTACTTTATACAGTAACTGATTGTGCAGAATGGGTGATAAAATAAAGTTATTGTTTTAAGTGGTACATTGTTTGAGGGTATTTTTTTGTGATAAATTTATAATAGTGATTCATGCAAGTCCTTCATACTTGTATGCTCGGAAATAGTTTTATTTTTTGCGTATGTTTAAGTATATGGAATATTGAAATCTAAGTACATGGAAAGAATCATGTTTTGTACATGTTACTTCTTCTTTTGAGTGATGGGTTCCACAAAAAAAGATTAATCACCAATTTAGCTTTAATGTTTGAAAAAATAGCTACTTTTTACATATAAGTCAGAAAAAGCATTCTTTGTTCGAATAGAGAACTGAAATGCTACGAACAAGCTCGTAGCATAACTTTAAAAAGCAATCTTTTGCCTAAGCGTAGTTTTGATTCAATGATAGGTTTTTTAAAAATAATAACCACTCGATTCATTTAACGATATGGAGTAGGGTGATTACTTTTCAAGTTACAAAAAATATTGGCGTTTCCAAATCATTTTATTAAAATACCTACTTAAATGGATAGTCACTAAAACGTATGTTAATATTTTTATGGGGGGCTTTTGTATCTCGGAAATCCAGTACGGACGCGTCAGTTCTACTTCATCTTATCTTGTTTGGTGTAAATACAAAAAAAGAACAAATTAGAAAATATAGATAAAACCAGAAAAAAATAAACTCGTATGCTCAAATATAAAGCCAATAAATTTAGAATATATCCGAATAAAGAACAAGAAATAGTAGTTGCTAAAACGATTGGTCATTCAAGATTCATCTATAATCAACGCAATGGGAAGGAGAGATCCTATAGTTAGAATATACTCTACTATGATAATAAACTAAGTTGGAGGTGGACATGATCAGAAGGACTAAACAAAAAAGAATCAATGTTCGAAGACTTCTAGGTATATTGGGTTCGTATCTCGTTGCTTTTTTACTTCCATTCTTATCTGTTTCGTGGATCTGGTATATTACAGCAACGGAAAGTACAGAACAACAAGTGCGCTTGATGGCAAAAAATCAGATGATGCAGATCAATTACTCGCTTGAGAGCAACTTTTTGAAGTTGGCACATCTCACGGAGCGGATCACTGACAATCGCCAACTCGCTTTAAGTTCGTTGGATCATCCGTATTATATCAAAGAAGGCAAATCAATATTACATACATACAAAATAACTAGTGAGTTAGTTGAAGAAGTCTATCTCTATTATCGGAATGACCGCCCCGAGATGCTTTACTCCTCATCAGGAAATTACTCGCTGGAACTGTTTCTTAGAAAAACAGTTAAGAACGATCATCAGCTGGGAAAGAGACTACAAGAACAATTGGCTACGACTGATGCCAAGTTTATCACTATTGCTTCTGATGAGGACTTGCCATCTTCTTCCTATCTGTATGTTGTTCCAATACAAAACAAGGAAGGTACCGTACATAGTATCGCAATCTACGAAATCAAAAAGAATACTCTTACTAAAGTACTCGATGCTTATAGTCCTGCTAGTGGGAATCTGAGTTGTATCGTCGATGAAAGCTATCAATTAGTGACAAAGACGAAAAGTGAGGAGCTGAATACTTTTCTCAGTACGCTTTATTCCGTAGAGAAACTAATGACAAAAGAAAATGTGAAGATCAAGCAAAAACGATATCTTATCCAAAGTTTGAAGAATCCTTATTTGAATCTCTCGCTCCTTTCTCTTGTAGATCCAACATCGGCATTGCTTACGATCGAACGAGTTCAGACCAAAATGATTGTCTTGATCTTAGTGATTTTGTTTATGGGGTTAATGATCGTCGTTTTATTTAGCATGCGTAACTTGCGTCCTATTCAAAAAATCGAGTACTTAGCACAGCAATTTCAAGAAGACCCCACACTTACGGTTTCTTCACTTAAAGAAGTCTCTGATACATTAGCAAAATTTCTCATTGCACACCAAAAATTGACTATTCAGAATCAACTACAGATCCCATATGCAAGGGAGCAAGTTTTTCAGCGCTTGCTTAACAGTCAATTAGTGATCGATTCCGAATTGGAGCAGTTACTGACAGCTGTCCATATCAACTTTTCGACGGAGTATTATTTTATTGCAACGATTGATCTTAAACAGTTGGATCAATCGAAAGAACGAATAAATAATCATTGGGCTGAAGCGATCACAAAGAACTATTGTGCTTATGGAGTCGAGAATATAGAAAATCAGACTTTTGTTTTTGCGATTGGGTGTGGATCTCTTGACGAGCAGGTTGAACTCGTCCAAATGATTACCGAAAGATGCTCACAACCTATTCGGATCGGGGTTGGTTCTATCGTTCATAGTCTAGGTCAGTTAAATCGTTCCTATATTGAATCGCGAGCAGCGCTACGTTATCCGAATGTGAAAGGAGCAATCTGTTACTATTCAGAACTAACTACTAAAGAGGACGCTTTGAGTATCGAGTATCCTATTGATCTACGTTTAAAATTAGTGAACTATCTTGAAAATGGAGAGTTTGATCACGTTTTAGAAACAATTAGAGAACTGATATCTTATGGAGAACTGAACTTGAAATCAGAAAATCTGCAAAAGTTATATGGATACTATCTACTTAATACGATCCTCCAAATAGGAAACGAACTCATCGGTAAAGGGATTTTCCATCCCTTGGAAGAATTGCCTGAGTTTTCTAGTTTGATCGAACTTGAAAACTTTTTAAACGAACTAGCAGAACGAATTTGTAAAAAAATGTGCGAGATACCAAAAAAGCAACCGGAATGTTTGGAAGAACAAATATTGGCCTATCTACAGCAGAATTTCCAATCGGCACAGCTTAGTTTAGAATCAACAGCTACAGATTTTTCTGTTTCAGTTTCCTTTGTCAGTCGTTCGATCCGCAAAGAAAGCGGACTGACTTTTTCAAAATATATCCAAATGTTGCGCTTTAGAAAAATAAAACAAGAATTGGCAGAAACTGAGTTACCCATCAAGGTGATCATCCAACAGAATGGGTATTATGATATCTCTAATTTTACAAGAAAATTCCGGCAGATCGTCGGGATGACACCAGGTAAATATCGAGAAATGAACCGTGAATAAGCGGTATTTGCTCTATTTGAACATGAAAACAAAAAGCAGCTTTCTATGGATTGACGTCCTTGAGTAGGACAGTCTAACCCTGGAAAACTGTTTTTTAGTCGATCTGTTCGATATTGGTAATGATGGCATCAGTGATTTTCCATTCACCTGCTTCAATCATAAACGTGTAATGGATTTGAGCGATATGGTTTTGATAATGAGTTTTCCCTTGATTACTCGTTCGCTGGAATGCTTCAACAAACAGAGAATCTGGCCGTTGCTCAAGTACCTTGAAAGCTATCAGCTCGTGTTCTAGATCATAAGAATCAATACTTGATAGTTCTTTTTTTGTGTCTGCCTGCGCTTTGTCAGACAAAGTAGCCAGATAAGCTTCAAGATTTTTTTCAGTGGCTGCGGCTAAATTCTTTTTTACTAAGTCTAGACAATTTTGGACACTTTTTTTATCCGTTATTTTCCCTGAAAGTATAGCAGTTGCCTGTCTATCTGATACTGTCTGATTCTTACTTATCCAAATGAAAAACAAAGACAAAGAAATAATTAAAAAAATAAAACTCCGAATCATTTTATACATTTTTGCTCCTCGCTAGGCTCTCTCCTCGTTGCATGGTCTGAAATGCAAAAAAGCTGATTGGAAATAACAATAATGGAATGGCTAAAAAACATAGTAATGGATACCAGAAGAATAGTGCTGATGTGAGAATGCCACTGACAACCATCGCTAATGTCTGGAAAGGATTTAAGAACATCAAGAGAAATACACGTATGAAGTATTGGCTAAATGTTAGCTGGTATCGTAGAAAGACAGGCAGAAGATAGAATCCTGCCAGAATGAACAGGCATACAAAGAGCAATAAACTCAGATGAACGAATGAATGGCGCAGAAAGTGTGTAGCTATTCGTAGATCGAACCAAAGAAAAAGCAGGATACCGCTGTAGAAGAAGCCTAACCGATTGATTGCCTTGAACTGACGTTTAGTCGTTTTTTTATACCAAGATACCAATTCTTGAGGCACTTCTTTGTTTGTAAAAAGGAATAGAAAAACCTGAAAGATGATAGCAGTCGCTGGAAAGAAGCCAAAAATGATCCCACCTTTCAAGAGAGTCAGTAGCCAGAAAAACTGTAGTTTAAGCAAAAGTATCAGGAATGTTCCCAAACGATAAGATAGGTCATAAAAGGTGTTAGATGTAGGCATAAGATCCTCCTTGCTGCGTTTATTTACTAAAAAGATACTATGAAAAAATTGTGAATACCACAGTATTCCTGATATTACACATTGGCTTTTTTTACATATTGTTTTTTCTGTCTTTGCCCAGTAGCTTTAAAACAAAGGAGAGGTGTGCAATGGAAAAAATCCGAGGCGATATTGAACAATCGAAAAATAGAGATGAACAAGAAGAGATTTATCCAGAAACAAAAATGCTGGAACGACGTCTCAGTTGGTTCCAAGATTTGAAATTCGGTGTCATTTTTCACTATGGACTATATGCGCAAGCAGGTATCGTGGAGTCTTGGCAATTGTCTGAAAAAGATGAATGGGCACGAGCTGGTAGAGCTTATCGAGAGAATATAGCAGATTTACGAATGGATTATTGGCAGCTTATAAGGGAATTCAATCCCCAAAAATTGAACATCGAAAAGTGGGCGGAACTTTGTCAAAAAGCCGGTTTTAGGTATTGTTTATTCACAGCGAAGCATCATGATGGCTTCAATTTATACAATACACTGGAAACAGAGTACAAAATTGGAGGTAAATTAAGTCCTTTTAAAAGAGATGTGCTTAAAGAAGTTTTCACTGCTTTTCGATCTGCGGGGTTAGCGACAGGTGCCTATTATTCTAAAGCTGATTGGTACTCGCCTTTTTATTGGTTAGATGATTCAACTATCAAAGGTCGGCATGTCAGTTATGATACACAAAAGCACCCTGAACTATGGGAAAGATATGTTTCTTTTGTTCATCATCAAATAAAGGAGATCACTACTCACTATGGACCAATCGATTTTCTGTGGTTGGATGCTGGTTGGTGTGGACAAGGCAAAGAGGATCTACAGATGGACAGTTTAGCAGAGATTGCCCGTGAGTCGCAACCAGAATTGATCATTGTGGATCGGATGATGGGGGGACGTCACGAAAATTATGTGACGCCAGAAAGAAAAATACCTGCGCATGATGAGATTCCTTCAAAACCTTGGGAAAGTAATATACCTATAGGAAACGACTGGGGATATGTGCCGAATGACGTGTTCAAGACAAGTCAGGAATTGATTGAGATGCTGATTGATGTTGTCAGTAAAGGCGGAAATTTGATTTTAGGTGTAGGGCCTACTCCAGAAGGAACGATCACCAAAGAAGAAACATTCATCTTAGAAGAAATCGGTGAATGGTTGCAAAGGTATGGTGAAGGGATCTATCATACGCGACCTCTAGGAAAAAACCAGAGTGACAGTACTGAGGGATGGTATTTTACCTCGCATAAAGAAAAAGATATATATTACGCATTTCGTAGCATTCTAGAAATACCGCAATCTGTTATCAAGTTAAGTGAAATCAAAGCGAGTATAGACACAGTCGTTGTAGATTTAGCAACAAAAAAGCAACTTTCATTCTATGAAATAGATGGCGAATATCATCTACTTAGTAATGAAATCACACGTCCCGCAAACGGAGCAATCGGACTTCGAATAGTAAAGAACAAATAAAATGAAAGCGCCAACTATTTGTAAAAAGGAGGTTAACCAATGGGTTATCCAAATATTCAGGTACCATTGACAGGCAAAAAAACAAAGTTCCAGCAACTCAAACTGAAACTGAAAAAGAATCAACAACTTTATTTATTTGTTTTGCCCGCTTTTCTGGTGATCCTGATTTTCTCTTACGGACCGATGTATGGGATCATCATTGCTTTTAAAGATTATATGCCTTCTCTTGGTATATTAGGTAGTCCTTGGGTGGGATTGAAGCACTTTCAGCGTTTTTTTGAATCCTACTATTTTTGGGATCTAATCAAAAATACTTTAGGAATCAGTGTGTACTCCCTCATCGTTGGGTTTCCGCTTCCGATCATCTTAGCTTTAGCATTGAATGAAATCAAAGATGGTCCGTTTAAAAAAATCACGCAAACAGTGACTTATGCGCCCAACTTTATTGCGGTAGTGGTCATGGTAGGAATGATCATTGCTTTCTTATCTCCTTCAACTGGGGTGATCAACCATTTGTTGGAGTTCGCTGGTCTGCAACGAATCAACTTTATGACTGATCCTAAGTGGTTCAAAACGATTTATGTTTTATTAGGTGTATGGCAAGGCACTGGATGGGGCTCAGTTATTTATTTAGCCGCTTTATCTGGTGTCGATACCCAATTACACGAAGCTGCCACGATCGATGGTGCTTCAAGGTTGCAAAGAGTTTGGTACATCAATTTGCCAACGATCATGCCAACGATGGTCATTTTATTGATCATGAGTTTTGGTAGTTTGATGTCGGTAGGATTCGAAAAAGTCATTCTAATGCAAAATCCTTTGAACATGGAATCGTCGAATGTTATTGCAACATTCGTGTATCAGCAGGGATTATTGGATGCTCAATATAGTTTTGCATCTGCAGTCGGACTTTTTAATTCAGTGATCAATTCCATTTTACTGATTTCAGTAAATAGCATTGCCAAACGTTTGAGTAATTCCAGTCTGCTATAAAAAAGGAGGTGAAAAGATGAAAACAACTACTCTTATCAAAGATACCAAAGCAGATAAATTATTCCTGGGTGTCCTATACACTTTTTTAGCAATTGCGTTATTGATCGTGCTTTATCCCTTGATTTATATCGTTAGTGCCTCGATTTCAAATCCGCACCTTGTAAATTCGGGGGAGATGTGGCTATTTCCAAAGGGAATAACTCTAGAAGGCTATCGTACGTTGTTGGGAAATAGTAATATTTGGCGAGGGTATTTAAATACGATTTATTACACTTCGCTAGGTACGATGATCAACCTTCTCGTCACATTGCCCTGTGCCTATGCTTTGGCAAGGGAAGATTTCTATGGAAGAAAAGCATTTACCAATTTTATGCTCGTAACGATGTTTCTTTCTGGAGGGCTGATTCCTTCTTATCTGCTGATTCGTAGTTTAGGGATGTTGAATACAGTCTGGGCTCTCGTGATTCCGGGATGCGTATCAGTCTATAACGTCGTTGTCACAAGAACTTTTTTTCAGACAACGATTCCTAGAGAGATGGAAGAAGCCGCTATCGTGGATGGTTGTTCTAATTTTCGTTTGTTCCTAAAAATCGTTTTACCATTATCGACACCGATCATCGCTGTAATGGCTTTGTTTTATGGTGTTGGTCATTGGAACAGCTTTTTCAGTGCATTGATCTATCTTTCAGACAAATCAATGTATCCTTTGCAATTGGTATTACGTGAAATCTTGATTTTACAAGATATGTCTTCAAATACAGTGAGCAATATAAGTGCGGACACAGCGAACATGCTGTATAGCAAACAGCAATTAGCTGCAGTGATCAAATATGGTGTCATGATTGTTTCAACGTTACCAGTCATCATCGTCTATCCTTTCTTGCAAAAATATTTTGTCAAAGGGATGATGGTAGGTTCAATAAAAGGATAACTAAGAAGGAGGATAAAACTATGAAAAAGAAAGTTATACGGATCATTTGTCTTATTTTATGTGTTACAGCAATCAGTGCCTGTGGAAAATCCGACAAAAAGGATACGGCAAAAACAACAAAAGCTGAATTGAATACAGATGGCCAGTTTCCGATCATTAAAAAGGGTCAAAAATTAACATTGAATCTGATGGCACCCAATGCTGGTTTGGCAGAATGGGAAGATATGCCAACACTTAAAGATTATCAGAAAAAAACAGGGATCTCGTTGAAATATACGACACCGCCCCTAGCTGATTTCAGTACACGATTGAATCTAGCTTTTGCTTCTGGTGATTTGCCAGATATCGTTTATGGGGCTGGCTCGGGTTCTTTGACTTCTGCTATGGAAATCGATTACGGTTCACAGGGAATTTTACTTCCTTTAGAAAAATACATAACTCCAGAACTAATGCCTAATTTTTACGCATTGACGCAAGAAGACCCGTCTTTATTGAAATCGATCACGACACCAGACGGACACGTTTATTCTCTACCGATGGTCACTAGAAATGCAACATCGATTTGGTGGCAAGGACCAATGTGGTATAACGGCACTTGGTTAGATAAGCTGAATGTGACGGAGCTGCCAAAGACAATAGATGAATTCTATGAACTTCTCCTTCGTTTTAAAAATGAAGATCCTAATGGGAATGGGAAAGCAGATGAGATTCCGCTAACTGATGTGGATATGAATGGAACAAGAGTCTGGTTGCTTGCGGCTTTTGGTTTAAGGACAAGAGGGATCCAAGTCGATAATGATCAAGTTATTTATACCCCCATCACTGAAAACTATAAAGGCTATTTGACATTCATGAATAAACTTTATAATGAAGGGTTACTTGACAAAGAAGTCTATGGACAATCGGATGAACAGAAAAAAGCGAAGGGACAGAATGATCAACTCGGGATATTTTCCGACTACTTTAGTTTCTTCACCACGGGCCGAACGGAAATAGAAGCATTGAATGACCCAATGTTCCAGCCTTTGACGTCTGAGTGGTCAACTAATGCAGTGATTCCAGGAAGTCCTCGTCTTTCTCGAGGGACTTTCGCATTGACGAAAGTGAATCCTTCACCAGAAGCTTCTGTGCGCTGGGTAGATTATTTTTATTCAGAAGAAGGATCGAAATATTTAGAACAAGGTCCAGAAGGTTCTTTATGGGAATATCAGAAAAATGCTACCGGTGAGAAGGTCCGCGTGTACACAAAAGGGATCGATCTGAAAAATACGGAAGATGAACGGGGGAAAATCACACCAGCATACGGATTGACTACACCGAACATCGTCACCGACACTGACACTGGAGAATATAAACTTTTAACAGCACCAGATGAAGAAAAAGACACTCGTTTTGATGACTGGGTAGCAAAGGAAACACAATAGAAAATGAACGATATTGCAAAAGTTCCTTTTCCTCTTCTTTATCTAACGGTGAAAGAAAATGACCAAGTTTCGGCAACGGCAACCGATTTATCGACTTATATCGAACAAATGGAAGCAAAATTTATTACGGGAGTCGAACTGCTTAGTAAATGGGACGATTTTAAGAAAACGGTAGAGTCGATGGGCATCGAAAAATATCTTGAAGTCTATCAAACAGCTTATAACCGATGGAAAGAAAACTAGCGATATGAGGCACAAGACCTGCGACTATTTTCTACACGAGGATGGTCCAGGTTTTTGATGCAAATGAAACATGAAATACGTAGGAGGAATGTGAAAATAGATGGAACTATTTGAATTTGAACGCGCCCAAAGAATTTTAGGAGAATTAAAAAAATATCGCGTACAAGAAGAACAGCGTATCGATCCAATCTATAAGAAAAATAATGAATCGTGGGAACTCTATCAACAAGGTACTTTTTTTGGAGAAAAGAACAGGTATTACACATTAAAAGGTAGCTTTTCAGTGCCTGGCGAATGGAAAGAGGCGACGGTAGCGTTAAGAATAGAGACAGTACTAGGGGAATGGGATAATACGACTAACCCACAGATGAATGTTTCAATCGATGGAACGCTTATCCAAAGTATCGATGTCAATCATAAAGAAATCATCTTGGATCACTTCTTTTTTGATCGTTCCTTGGATCTATCGATCGAACTGTGGGCTGGACGGACAGAAAAAAAGTTTCCTTTGTACGTCTCATTGATTAAAATCGATCCAGAAGTGGAGCAAACAATTTACGATCTTTTCACGTTCCTTGACTGTTGGCGGGGAATCCGACAATTCGGCGGTAAAACAGAGATGTACCAGAAATTTGTAACAAAAGCAGTCAATTCCTTGGATTTTAGACAACCTTATTCTACTCTTTTTTACAGCAGTCTAAAGAGCGCTCGCAGAATTTTCGAAGAACTCTATCACTCTGCGGGAGCAATTGAAGAAAGGGTAACGGCAGTCGGACATACACATATCGATCTAGCTTGGCTATGGACGGTACAGCAAGCAATCGAAAAGGGACAACGAAGTTTTCAAACTGTCCTCAAATTGATGGAGGAATTTCCTGAGTATACTTTCCTTCAAAGCCAACCGCAAATGTATCAGTTCATTAAGGAACAGGCACCAGAGTTGTATGATGAGATCAAGCGTAAAGTGGTTGAAGGAAAGTGGGAAGTAGAAGGGGCGATGTGGGTAGAAGCAGACTGTAACTTGACCTCAGGGGAATCGCTTGTTCGCCAACTCCTTTATGGAAAACGATTCATCAAAAAAGAATTTGGCATCGATAGTCAGATCTTGTGGCTACCCGACGTTTTTGGCTATTCTGCAGCTTTGCCACAATTGTTATTAAAAACGAACACGCCCTATTTTATGACAACGAAACTATCTTGGAATCAATTCAATCAACTACCCTATGATTCGTTTTACTGGCAGGGAATCGATGGCAGTAGAGTGCTGACACATTTTATCACAACTATCAGTGAAGGCTACAGTCCTACTCCCTATTACACGACATATAATGGCCTTTTAGACCCTTATACGATCAAGGGTAGCTTTGATCGGTATCAGCAAAAAAGTACGCACAATGAAATTCTTGTGGCGTATGGATATGGTGACGGTGGCGGTGGTCCCACAAGACAGATGCTGGAAGTCCAAAGACGTTTGCACCGTCCCCTACCTGAGATGCCAACGATCACTGGGAATCGAGCAAGCGAGTTTTATCAGAGATTGGAACATTCGTTTTTACCATGATACTGGCCGTATTGATTTTGAAACCACTGTAGACTGGCATCTACACCATTTGCTATTGAAAGTGCAAATGCCGATTGCTGTCAATACCTTAGAAGCAACTTTCGATATCCAATTCGGGAATGTCAAGCGAGCAGTTCATCAAAATATTTCGTGGGATCTCGCACGTTTTGAAAGCTGTGGGCAAAAATGGGTCGATTTATCAGAAGAAGGGTTTGGAGTCAGCATTTTAACTGATTCGAAATATGGATTCAATACATCATATCAAAAAGTAGGGATTTCTTTGATCAAAGCAGCAACTGATCCATATCCAGACGCAGATCAGGGAATCCATAAGTTCACCTATTCCTTGTATGCACATCAAGGGACTTGGAAGGAAGCAGATACGATGGAGCAAGCCCTAGATTTGAATGTTCCTGCGTTGGTCTTACCGATTCTTTTAGATTGCGAAGATACAGCGTATTTCTCTGTTGACGAAAAAAATATTTTACTCGATACAGTGAAAAAAGCAGAAGAGGAAGAAGCGGTCATTGTTCGATTATATGAATATCATAATCGTCAAACAGTCGGTTCCTTGTCAGCAAAACGGCATATTGAACGTGCTTTTCTATGTAATTTATTGGAAGAAGAGGAAGAGGAGTTACCGGTGATTGGAAACTGTGTAAGTATCAACTTCAAACCATATGAGATCCACACAATCAAATTGTATATGGAGTAATGAGATGATCGAAAACCTTCTTAAAGAGATGACTATAAGGGAAAAAGTAGGACAACTGAATCAACGTCTCTACGGCTGGCAAGTTTACGAAAAAGTAAATGGAAGAATCGAATTGACTGATTACTTCAAAAAAGAAGTAGCGTATTTTGGGTCGATCGGGTGGATCTATGGTGTTTTTCGGGCAGACCCTTGGACGAACAGAGATTTGAATACAGGCCTTACGCAAGAAGAAGCATTTAAAGTCAGCCGAATGATCCAAACCTATTTGAATGAACATACAAGACTTAAAATCCCAGCTTTTTTGACTGAAGAATGCCCCCATGGACATCAAGGACTAGATGCTACGACAGTACCTGTTAATTTTTGCAGTGGAGCCAGTTGGAATCCTGGACTTTATCAAAAAGTCCAGGAATGTGTTGCAAAAGAAATTCGTACAACAGGGGCGCATGTCGGCTTGATTTCTGCCCTTGATATTGCTCGTGATCCAAGATGGGGGAGAACGGAAGAGTGCTTTAGCGAAGACCCTTTTCTAACCAGTTGCTTTACAGAAGCGGCTGTTAGAGGACTGCAAAAAGAAGATGGGCATCTTTTAGTCTTGGCAGTGTTAAAGCATTTTGCCGCCCAAGGAGCCAGTATGGGTGGACATAATGCGGGACCAGTAGTCATTGGTGAACGAGAATTACGTGAAATCCATCTTCCGGCAGCGCTGAGAAGTATTCGAGCAGGCACTTCAGCGATCATGGCTGCTTATAATGATATAGATGGAGTACCTTGCCATATCAATCCCTTTTTATTGCGGAAATTTTTAAGAGAAGAAGGCGGATTTGAAGGTATCATCATGGCGGATGGGTGTGCGTTAGATCGTATTGCTGAACACTTTGGTGACCCAATACGCGCAGCAGCAGAAGCATTAAAAAGTGGGATGGACATCAGTTTATGGGATCAGGTCTTCCCAAAATTGGAACATGCTATCGAAATGGGGAGGGCTTCTGTTGAAGAGTTAGACGATGCCGTCCTTCGTGTATTGAAATTGAAGGAGAGGATGGGGCTGTTCAGGCAACAGTTGCCTAAGATAGCGGAAGTAGATATCAAACAAACGAAACGGTTAACAATCCAATTAGCGGAAGAATCGGTTGTCTTGTTAAAAAATCAAGGTATATTACCATTGAGTCAAACAGAATCACGCAAAATTGCAGTAATCGGTCCGCATAACGAAAGTATTTACCATCAATTAGGTGATTATACGCCATTCAAGATGAGAGAGCGATGTTCGACTTTGTGGGATGGATTACAGCAGTTCCAGAAGGATAATATCGTATTTACACAGGCTAAAGGGTGTGGAATGACTTCTGGTCGTAGGGAGTTATTAGAAGAAGCAAAAGAGATAGCGGAAGAAGCGGAGGTAGTCATTGTGACATTCGGTGGCTCAAGCATACGTGAGTTTGAGACTACTTTTGATACGAATGGTGCAGCCTTGAGTGGTTCGAACGAAATGACTAGTGGGGAAAATATCGATCTGTCTGACTTAAGTGTACCTGATTGCCAATCAGAATTGGTCAAGGAACTAGCAAAGCTTGGAAAGCCTTTGATTGGTGTGGTCATTATTGGAAGACCAGTCATTGTTTCGTCGCTAGCAGATTATTTTGATTCTTTACTCTATGTGGTATATCCTGGGCAATATGGTGGCGAAGCTTTAGCGAATATAATTTTTGGCAAACGAAATCCTAGTGGGAAATTAGCAGTATCAATACCAGATGCGGAAGGACAATTACCGGTTTTTTATAATTTTAGAGATACCGCTTTCAACGAGAACTATCTTCATTTATCAGGAAAACCAGTGTATCGGTTTGGCTATGGTTTAAGTTACAGCAACTTCGCCCTCAAATATTCTGAAGTTTTTCTAGAAGGAAAACAAATCATTGTGTCTGGCATCATCGCTAATGACTCAGCGATTGCTGGCAAAGAAGTTATTCAAGTTTATTTGAAAAAATACACTAATAAATGGCTCCTAGGACAAAAATATTAGTAGGATTCGATAAATCAACGATTTATCCAACCGAAAATCAGCAATTCCACATCAACCTATCAATTTCAGAACTTGAGTTTTTAGGTTTGATTGCTGATGATCTATTAACGGTACCGTTTATTGTGCAAATCGAGTGCGCCAAACAAATCGTTCGATTCCGATATGATCCAATAAACACGATCTTTAACAAAATCTGTGACTAAGACAATTTCTCATGGCAAGTTACAAGTCGAAACTGATAAACTTTCTTTGAAATGGAAATCTTTATCAGTTTTTTTAGTTGCGACAGTTGCTAACAGCAAAGTGATTCGGTCAATCAAAAAAGGAATCGTTTTTGTTCAAAAGGGGAACAGAGTGTATATTAAGTGAAAATGCATTCATTGAGTATATACATTGACATTATGTATGTACATCGTTAAAGTATATACATGGAGAAAGTATATACATGGAGAAAGTATATATTGGAAAAGAGGGATATACATTGAAAATGACTCGTAAGTATAAAATTAGAAAATCGGGCAATAGCGATATTACGACTATTCCGCCAGAAGTTAAAAAGTATATAGGTGTAGAAACTGGGGAATCAATCATTTATATCTATCAAACAGATGGTACAGTAAAGATAGCAAAAGCTGAAGAAGAGCTCGATATCGATAGCATCGTTGACTCTGTTATGGATCAATATAATCAAGCTTTGAAAGACTTAGTTGATTTATGATTTACCTCACTGTAGAACACGTCGTTAGGATAAATGCAAAAGTTATTCTTCGTCATTCTAAAGGTGAGATGATTGGTGTAAAAGATTCCAGTGCGTTAGACATGGCAATCAATCAACCGTCTCAGTCAGTTTTTGGCGAAGATTTATACCCAAGTATTTATGACAAAGCTTCCATATTAGCAATAAACCTCGCAAAGAAACATCCCTTTTATAACGGTAATAAGCGAACGGCACTGCTAGCAATGGTCACATTCCTTGAAATAAACGGCTATACGACTGCTTTTTCTCAGAATGAAGCAGTTCAATTTATCTTAGCTATCACAACTAGCAAAAAAGAATTTGATATTCTAAAAAAAGATGTTGCAATCTATTTGAAAGAAACAAATAAAATCCAGAAAAAGTAAACCTATCTATAAAGAAAAATCAACGTTCTGGTTTTAACCATTTATGCCTACAAGTATTAAATGGTTATTTTTTTCGTTTTTTGCTAATTACGTTCATTAAAAGATGTTAGAGATAGGTAAAACAGTGGGGAGAATAGCCTAATATATAATTTTTATATTTTTGTTTACATAATATATATTATACAAAGTAGATTCAAAGTGAAATCAAACCTCTATCAAACCGATTTAAACCAAATATGCTCATTTTTGCCTGATGCAAAATTATAAAAAAATTTTGCACTGTTTCTACTCGTAAATTTTTATTTGCTAGAAAAATTTTCTGATTTGTTCGTTACATATTCCAAGATTTTATTTTTCAAATATTTGAAATTATATCGTATTCTGTGAAAAATTTTTTAGAATAAATTATTATTAATGATTTGCGCAGCAACAATTTTATAATTATTGTTCATTTGTTCGTGTTTTAAGCTGTATTTTGTGTGTGCAATCATCCGCATCCGAATTAGTTATGTATTGGATCTTAGTCATCTAAACAGCTTTTTCGGCCTTAGTCATACTTGAAACTTATTCAATTAATAGTATGCCATCTACACAAAATTCTGGTTTAAAATAAGTTGAACGACCTCTCCCAAAAACATGAAGATTTAGCATGACCTTGTCTCCTTTGTTTAAATGGGAAATATCAATCTTATTTGTCACATGATAAGAAAACAAACCTTTTTTATCTTCTGGAAGCTTAAAAATCAATGTTTGAGTATACCATTTGTGACCAAAACGATTTACCTCATAAATATTGACTTTGTGAACGATTACATATTCAATGCTTGTATACATAGAGTTGCTCCTTCCTTTAAAGTGATTAAAAAGATTGAGATAAAAGTAAAAACCACTTTTACCTCAATCTTTGTTTATCCTAATTACATGTTTGCGAATTTCTGTTCAATATTCTTTAGCCATTTTTGTCTTTTTTCTACCTTGCTCATTTTGACCATGTTTAAACTGATCCAGTTCACGTTTTTCATACCTGATTTCTTGAATGTCCCTTTTATAAGTGCTTTTTTCAAGGCATTCCCATAAGTTAATTTGTACATGATCTTAGGTGTATTCATCGTTGTAATAACAGTTGTGGCCTTTAATTTGGGTAAAAGACTTACCATACTTATCCCATTCTCTTTGTAGTCATAAGTCAATCCTGGATAAATGACTTTATCGATAAACCCTTTTGTTAATGCTGGCATCATTTCCCACCAAATCGGGAAAATAAAGACCAGATGATCTGCTTCTTTGATTTTTTCCGCATAGCTTATAGCAATTGGGTCAACTGCTTGGTGCTTTACAAACCCTAATAGATCAGCGGAAGTCATCACAGGGTTAAAGTTCTCTTTATCTAGATCAATGACTTCATATTCCCCTTGAGCTCTTGTAATTCCTTTTACTACTGATTCCAGAATGGCGTGATTGTAACTTCCTTCATATGGATGGTTATAGATAATCAATGTGTTCATATTCGTTTCGATCTCCCTTTTTCTTTTGTGACTAAAGAATACAGGGAGATCATATAACTGTAATTAACAAAAGATAATTCTACGATTTTATTCTCTTTTTTATTCTGCTTAAAGAAACCGGCGTGATCCCTAAAAATGAAGCAATATAGTGATCTGGTACACGTCGTACTAGTTCTGGTCTTTTTTCGAGCAATGAAATATATCTTTTTTCTGGGGATTCTTTGATTCTTGATAAGAAATATTCGGTATAAGCGATAAAACGTTCCGATAACTGATTCATCATCAGATGTATTAAATCAGGTGATTCTGCTAATAAATGCTCCAGTTTTCTTTTTTCTAAGACTAATAAATCAGTATTTTCAATTGTTTCAATGGTAAATATACTTGGTCTCCCAAGATGAAAACTTTCATAAGAAGCGACGATTTGCCCTTCAAAGAAAAACTGAAACGTGATATCTTTTCCGTCATCGTTATTCCAAAGACGAAGAGCTCCTTTTTTAATAAAATAGATTTTATCTGCTACTGCTCCTTCGTAAAGAAGTGTAGTATTTTCAGATACTGATTTTTTATACCAGTAGCTATTTTCCGTTTCATTTGTTAGTTTTAACAAATCAGAGTAACTATCCATAGACACTGTTCCTCACCTATTCTCTTTTAGTTTAGAAGGAGAAATTCCTTAATAACGTATTTCCTTCAATTATAACTACTTTAGGAGAATAGTAAAACGTTCCAAAAATATTCGCCTATAAAGGTCACTACGGGTATCCTGAACTTATTTTTTGAGCATTGCCATTCTCTTTGATGTTGGTCCCTTCAATTTCGCGTATAGAAAAGCAATTTAAACTAAAATCGATAAACAAATGCATGATAAAAGATCAAAGAAATATAGACGGCTAATATGATCAATAATACTAAAGCAATGACTAAAGGTGTGATGGCTGCTGTTGTCTTCTTTTCCCAACTGAATGTTCCTTTTTTTCGCTTCCAAAAAATGGCTAGTACAATCATAATGAAAGTGGCGAACTATAATAAAAAAGCGATGCCTCTTATTTTTATGACTGTTTCGTTAATTACACTAACTCCCATAGATCCCCCTCTTAACTACTTGGTTTGATTGATTGATCCGATGTTTTTTTCTGTTTTTGCATTCCTTTTTTACTAAACTTCTGTATCTATGACGTTTTTTAAAAGCAAATAATTCATTAAAAGTATCAATTATTCATAGATTAAAAGGATGATCATTCGCAAAACATAACCTAATGTAGCAATCGTTATAAGGATAAATATGATTTTTGTACTGATAGAATGATCGTTCAAATCACTGCGCATCGTTTTTATCCAACCAAAATCCACGTTGTTCGTTCCTCTCTTCATTTTTCGGTAGCAACGGTCAATATGTAGACATATATTTATTTTATAGTCTGGAAAACGGATTGATGAAATGATAATTTCAAATGCTGGAATAATTTGTTCTATAAAAAAGCCGGGATATATTATCTATCCCGACTTTTAAAATCATATTATTTGCAATCATTTTTTTATAATACAGTATTCAAAACATTCCGTAATTCACTAACAGATTTATGGAACTGTGCTCTTTCATCTTTTGTGATAGATAACTCGATTACTTCACGTACTCCATTCTCATCGACGATTGAAGGAACACCTGTAAAGATATCTTCTTCCCCATATTGACCAGTCAAATAAGCTGAAACTGGCAATACAGCTTGTTCATTGTTCAAAACAGCTTTAACGATACGTGCTGTACTCATTCCGATCCCATAGTAAGTCGCTTTCTTACGATCAATGATTTCATATGCAGCATTCTTTACTTTATCTGCAATGATTGTTAAATCGGCTTCTTCGAGACGGTGATCTTTTTCAACAAATTCCATGATTGGTTTTCCACCGACTGTTGTGTGTGACCATGCAGCTACCTCTGAATCTCCATGTTCACCTAAGATATACCCATGGACACTTCGTGGATCGATTTTTAATTTCAATGCGATTTCTTTTCTGAAACGAGTAGTATCTAGCGTAGTTCCAGTACCAATAACACGTGAAGTTGGTAATCCTGATTCTTTCCAAGCAATATAGGTCAAAATATCCACTGGGTTTGATGCTACAACTAACACCCCATCAAACCCTGATCCCATGATTTGTTTGACAATGTCACGCATGATGACTGAATTTGTTTTAACAAGATCTAAACGAGTTTGTCCTGGTTTTTGGTTTACTCCTGCGGTGATAACGACTAGATCTGCATCTGAACATTCGCTGTAATCTCCTGACCAAACAGCGACATTTTCTTCTCCCCAAGCCATACCATCTAAAAGGTCCAATGCTTCCCCTTCTGCTTTTTCTTGGTTCACGTCGATTAGAACGAGTTCATTAGAAATTCCTTGGTTGATCATTGCATAAGCAATACTTGTCCCAACAAAACCAGTACCAACAATGACTACTTTTCTACTTGTTTTTTTCATGATATATAACACGCTCCCTTTCATCTCTTATGTTATTTTCATGAAAATTATAATGCTAAATATGTCATTTATCAATATAATAAAAGTTATACTTACTATAATTTTTATTTATAGAAAAATCTGAATTAGATTGTCTGAGTGCGTTCCCAACTTCTTCTTTTCCCAGTATGTATCGCTTGTTCTTTACCGATAGTAGCATGTAGGTCTTCCATCGACGCTATTCTTTGAAACATTTCTTGCCTATTCTTTTTTGCATGAGTAATTCTAGCATGTAGAGAAGAATTTGTGGTTATAGTAAGATAGCTTGTATCGGCGGACATCCATCTAAGAGTTTCTTTACTGGAGTTACTTATTGAACTATTGAAACTCCTCATTTCTTTTTGTTCTTTTAGTTTTTGATAAGTCTTCGTATGAAAGAATTTGTGGATCGGGTATACGAACTTTTTCACTGTTCTCTCCTCCTGTTGAATCGGTTATTTTATTAGGGCTTTTGTTTATTTTTTGCATTTTCGAGTAGTGTTTGTTCTTGTTGTCTATAAGCTTCTGCTAGTTGCTTTTTAAATTTTCGTTGATGTTTTCGGTGACGTTGCTCTTTTAAATACTTCATAAAGGCTCGAAGGATCACAATAAATAAGTACGTAGCAAAAAAGACTGAAAAACCATACCGCAGAATATAGAGGAAAAAGTAAGCATAGGATTCTGCTAGATGATTCATGGGTGGTAATCCATCTTGATAAAATAAAAATGCCAGAAGTAGATCCATTTATTTTCTCCTATAGGTAATAAAAAAGAGGCTGTATCGCTGTACTACCTCCCCTAGTTTAGTTACGCTTATCTGTATTTTTTGTATTGCCCTTGTTTTGTCGTCATTTTTCCTGATGATTTTTTATTTGCTGGTCCACTTGCTGTCATTTTTTTACTAAGTAATAGAGTGACAATAATGATTACTGTGAGTCCGCCTAAAATAAACACTAAATGATCGGATAAATAGTCAGAGAATCGTTTGAATAGGTCAGTCTGTGCTACGACACCTGATTTGGTTGTTTGTTGCCAAAAGGTTTCCATATAATGCCTCCTAGTTTGAGTTGAAAAATAATAATTTGGTTTCATATCTTAAAGCATAATATAAAAAGAAACCAATCGACTAACATTTTTTTCTAAGTCAGGAAAAAGTGTTTTTTTATTTCAGTCATCATTTTGAGGTCAAAAAACAATAGGATTTGTTAGTTCTAAGCAACATGGCAACGAATTGTATCCCTGACAGTAAAAAAGCCACAGACCCATTTTTTGCTTCTGGGTCTGCGACTTCTATTGCTTTGATTTAAACACTCTTAAAGAAAGTATCACACAATTAGTCTTTATGTTCTTTTTTTGAAGTCAATTCTTCAAATTTTTCTTTGACTTCATCTGTCAGTTTCTCTACTTCTTTTTCGAAACGATTAGGTTTTGTTGGTTCATCTTCTTCTACAGCATTTGATCCAGATAATGCTACCTCTTTTTCTTCGCCGGAGTTTGTTCCAGATAATGCTTCTTGTTTTTCTTCTGTTTCACCAGAATTTGTTCCAGCCAATGCTACTTCATCATCTGATTTAGGCGCCATTGAACCTCTCAGGCGTTTTCCCTTTTCCCCATTGTAATTTGTCATAGTTCTACCTCCTAGTCTTTATTTTCTTTATAGTACATAAGAATAAAATAACTGTCAAAATATGTGAATAGAAAAGGGTTTCTTTTCTTGCTTTTTTTTAAATCAGCAATCAGGATGGTTCTTTTTTTCTATAAAAAACAATCCGAAAAATCTGCGTAGCATTTGTAACATCTCAACTGATTTCATTATTTTTGTGACCGGCAGAGAAAAGCTGTGTATATATCTCTATGTCTGCCTACAGACATTTTCATAGGATGTATAAGCAATTTTCATAACTATTTTTCTTAACTGTGGAGGTCAGGTAACCTACTCCAGCAAAAAGTTAATAAGGGGTGTCTTATATGTTCAAAGCTTTTCGGAACTACCTGCATGACAAATGATTTTCAAATATACAATGAGTGTGGGACAAATCTAAAAATTAGTTTTGCTACAGACTCTCGAATAAACGGCGTCTAAAAGTCAGGTTTTTCGGAATTTCCAAAAAAAGAATAAACGGTGGGAGCAGAAGCAACTCCTTCTGTCCCAGCCTCTTTTCAATTTTTCAAACCTAAACGACTTTTGTCTCGACCTCATTTTCTGTGTTTGATTGTGAGTATTAGAAATGTTCCCTTTTATTCGCTGATTACGAAACAAAATGTGGCATCAGTGAGTGCTTTTTTCATTCTCCTGGATTTCTTTGATTCCTTCTTCCAAGATGTTCATTTGAAGTAAGGTTTCTTCGTCTTTTATGATTTTTTCTGCACCATTGATTAATGTTTCATAGATGCCTTCGTATACACGGCTGTAGTCACCAATCTCTGAAATGACTTTTTCTTCATGATAGGTTCCTTCGCCATCTATATAAGTCAAAGTGCCATAGTGTTGAGGTAAATCGATACCAAAGTCTTGATTGTCAGGCATATAGAACATTTTTAAATGTTTTTCCTGACGATCCTTCGTTTGTTTGACGAACATGCCTTTTTTTCCATAGACGACAAAACTAGGGCGCTCCTTGATTCGGAAATAACTGGATTTGACTGAAATTTTCATCGTACCATAATAAAAATCAAGGTCGAAATAATCATTCATACGTCCTTTACCCAATAATTGACGAACATCATAGTGGATCGTATCTGGTTCACCGAAATAGGAAATGACTTGATCTACTGTATGACACGCATGGCCATAAAGATAACTATTTGCTGTTGAAAATTCAGTAGTATTTTCTGGGATTTCTGGTCTGAAATAATCATAATGCATTTCGATTTCTAAGATGTCACCAAGTTTTCCGCTTTCGATCACTTTTTGAACCGTGAGAAAATCGGAATCGAAGCGGCGATTTTGATAGCACTGGATGAATAGCCCTTTCTCCTTCGCTAACGCAAACAATTCTTTTGCTTCTTTTGACGTCTCTGCAAATGGTTTTTCAACTAATACGTTTTTGCCTTTTTCAAGAGCCATTTTTCCGTACTCATAGTGGAATTGACTAGGCGTAGTAATAACGACCAATTGAATCTCGGGATCATCCCAAAGGTCAGATAGCTGATTTGTATATTCAATATCGTCAAATGTTTCCCAAACTGGTTTTGATGGGGAAAAGATTTTTTTGATCTTGATCTTATCGGTTAGTTTACGTGAAAATGGCAGATGGTAACGATTGGTACTTTTTCCATTACCTAAATATGCGATTGTTAACATAATTATCCCTCCTTAGTAGATACTGTCAGTATACAAGGAAATCGCAAGCGTTGGTTGTTTTCAGGACAAACAGGTAAAAATGTTCAGCGACTCAGGGAAATCTCTTCGTACTGTGACAAATATGTTTAGTCGTACATTTTTGATTTAGATAGTCAAACACATGGATTTTCAGTATGATAGAGTTGGAAGGTGATTGAAATGTTAATTGAAGATAAATTGATCCGTCAAGATACATTTACGACAACGGAGAAACGGATTGCTGATTATTTGCAAGCAAATTTTGAAGCTGCCGTCTATATGACTATCGAGGAACTAGCTAAAGCGACCTATACTTCTCATTCAGCCATCATTCGGCTATGTAAAAAATTAGGATTTACCGGTTTTAAAGAATTTCGCTTGGAATTAGGGCGTGAGGTCCATCAATTACTAGCGCAATTTGATCAAACGATCGATGCGAATTTTCCTTTCTCTGATCAAGATGACGGAGCAACGATTGCGAAAAAAATGGCTGAATTATCTATTCAGGCTGTGAAGAAAGCACAGCTACAAATTGAAGATCAGCCATTAGATACAATTGCGGAAAAATTGACACAGGCGAAGCGGATTTTTGTCTTTGCCAAAGGAGATTCCCAGATCACTGCAAGGAAATTCCAAAATAAATTGGTCAAACTAAATAAGTTTTTGATCTTGGCTGAAGAATATAGTGATTCGTCTTGGAATGCTGCGAATCTAACTAAAGAAGATTGTGCTGTTTTTATTAGTTATAGCGGAAGAATCCACCACTATGAGAAAATCATGTCCCACTTGAAACATGTAGGGACACCCACCCTTCTTCTGACAGGAAACGAGCATTCTGAAATGGCAAAAAAAGCGAGCATGTGTCTCGTGATCTCTCAAGGGGAGCTGGATTTTGTAAAAGTCGCTACTTTTTCTTCCCAGATTGCTTTTGATTATGTTTTAAATACGCTATATTCGATCATGTATGCTCAAAATTATACGGCGAATGTTTTAAACTTGAAAGAAAAGCAACAATTGATCCAACATGGGTTATTGAAGGAGTACCGTCAATAAAAAACTAGCTCCCGCTTGTCTTAGAAGTGATAAAAACCACTTGCCAATCAGTAGGAGCTAGTTTTCGCTTTATTTTTGTTGCTCGTTTCTTTGGATCAACTGCGCAATCAGCGAACCTAAAAAATGATAGCCAAGTTGTGATGGATGTAATCCGTCTGATTGTAAATAGATCGTTGGATCAGTGAAAGAACGTTCATACTGATAGAAGTCGATAAACTCGCTAGCGGTTTGCTCCGCTACTTTTTTAGCTAGTTTAGTGTATTCCACTAAGATGACTGGATCTGTCTGAGTTTTAATCTTTTCATCTACATAACTTGGTCCTACTAAGATGATCCGACCGTCTTTAAATTGATCTATGATGTCCAACAGATTTTCTTGAAATACTTTTTTGTTTTTACGATCGTTGATTGCATCATTGATGCCGATGTTCAAAACGACATAATCAGCGGTTAATTCTTGGTCAATCTGTGTCAATCGTTCCAAAGCACTAGTCGTAGAATCACCTCTTTTTCCTAGATTGGTTATAGTAAAATCTGGTAACTCTAACGCACGCAGCGTGTTCAAAAGCTGCTGATCTAAGGCGTGTATGACTTCTCCTTCAAAAAGTCCTGCAGCGATGCTATCACCAAATATAATGATTTTTTTCATTTGTGTCATCCCTTTTCTTTTATACACTTCAATCTTAGCACCCTACATAAAAAAGGAAAACTCTAAAGTGTAAAGTATAAAAAGATTTTATCCTTCGATCAAATTATCTGATCGATAGCTGTTAAGCATGATAGCAGACTCGGAATGTTTCACAATAGAGGATTTCTTTTTCCGTAAAGGTCAGCCCATAGGTATGAAACACCTCTTGAAAATAGTTCAGATGGGCGTAGCGCCATTGCGCAAGACTACGATCGTCTTCACCCTCAAGGTAAGCAAAATCAGCTGGAACATCACAAAAAGCGATTTCGTCTACAGTTATTGTTTGGATGACTGCCTTGGGTTGGCTCTTGCCATCCAGGATGATACTGTATTCTTTTTCCTTGGGAAGTGGTTCATCGTCGTAGTCAAATAACTTTTTGGCAGAACAGGTTCCAGTCTTTTTTCCCTCCAACACTAAGGTGAGTAAACTATCTGCCATCGACGGATTGCTCCCGAAAGCCCATACCTCATATGTGCTGTCTTTAGCTTCAGGATGCATCGTTACAAATTTTTCCCATATTTCGAGTACTTCCATGTTAGTCTCCCATCTATTCCATGGTTTTATTCATAGAATCATTTGATGTAATAGATATAAGGTGCTTTTTTGGTTCTTTGAATGACTACTTTATTATTTTGTCGTTTCAATCGGAACTGTTTGTCTTTAGGATGTCTAATGGATGCGCGGATTTTCCCACCGTTATCAAAAAGAATAGCATATTTCCCACCTGATAGCATTTCATTCACTTGCCCTTCTTCATTTGGTGTCACGTTGATTTTTGAAGGCTTCTTTTTGTTCAAGCTTTGTATCGTAACTGACTGGATTGTTTCGTTTTGCAGTTGGAAAGACAACGGATATTTAGTGTGATGAATCACTTGGTTCCCCCAGACACGATAACCGAGATAAGTGATTAGTCCAAAAATAAGTAAAAGTGTTCCAATCAGTAGTAATAAAAAGAGCTGTTGCTGGTTTTGTACTTTTTTGGTTGCTTTTTCTGCTTGCTCTGGAGAATAAGGGATCCGGTGTCCGCGAACCAATAGTCGATGGCCATTGATCATATAAGGCGTACAAGTCAAGAGTGTAACAAGATCCTTGTCCGGTTCGATCCTCAAATCGTCTGTATCTGTTGGTTCGATGGTCTTGATCTGATCGACTTGATATGCGTGGGTACTTTTATTGATTTCGATCAAGAAGGTATCTCCAAGTACTAATTTCGGTAAGTCAGTGAATAATTTTGCTTGGGGTAATCCTCTATGACTTGAAAGAACTGCGTGGGTGCTTTTCCCTCCTGTTGGATAGGAGGTACCTTCAAGCAATGATGCACCTTTTTCCAGAAGCACTGCACTAGTCTGATCAAAAATAGGTAATCGGACATTGATTTTAGGGATCGTCAAGATTCCCAATGTATGTTTTTGCAAATAGGTATCATCTGCTTTTTCTGGGTGTTCTTTTGTCTTTTCAAAAGGATCAGCTCCCGGGTTATTGCCTTCTTTTGCTAATTGTCGGTTTTTTTCTTCCATTTTCTTTTGGATTTGTGTCATCTTTTCTTTGTTTTCTGAGGCTGCTTGTTTCTGATAATGACTGATTACTTGTTGATCCAAATAATTATTCAACGCATCACTGACAAAAGGATAGGCTAATGCAAGAATACCTCCGAGTAATACTAGAAGCATGAGACAATCCCAGAATCTTCTTTTTTTCTTATTCATACTTCTCTCCTTTCGTTTATAAAAATCTGTAGCATGAAAAATCTCTTTTCTTTTATCAAAAAAATCCGAATAAATAACGGTAATAGAAGTATTCATTTCGTAAATAAGCCAGAAATCTCAAAAATTTGAAAAAACAAATTTCTTGATTTCTGGCTTATTTAGTGGAGTCTAGGACAAATCTAAAAATCAGTTTTGCCACCAGTTGAAGGAAGTATTCCCTTGTGTTTATTAGGCACTTTTTCTGGTGAAACCAGTTCTCCAGTTGTCTGGTAAGATGAGTCGTTTACATCAAATGAGATGCGGTTCGTTAATGGTACGTAATTTTCAGGTGCTTTTATTTCTTCAAGATAATACGTTCCGTATTTCAAACCAGTAACATCGATCAAACCATCTTTTTTCGTAGTGAAAATTGTTGCTTGATCTCTTGCCGTTGTCCAGCTGACTGCTTTTGTTTGAGGGTCAATCACTAAATAGTTTGCAGTATCTGAATCTTGATCTCTTACAACGAATTCTGCATCAGCTAAAGGTTCATCAGCAGAAACATCTCCATCGATTTTAACAAACCGTTTTCCGCCAGTTACGACATCCACTTCTGGTGGTGTTTTATCTTCAGTGTGTCCATTGTCGACATTTGCTTCATTGGTAAATCCTTTTGTTGGATCAGCTTGTTCATTCAAATGCATGAAATAAGTGAATTTCAATGTAGCTCCTGGTGTCAAAGATAGAATATAAGCTTGGTCCACCGCGACGGTAAAGCCGTTTCCTTGTTCTGTTACAGTATAGTGTGATTGATCGATGATCGTGCTGCCATCATATAAGACGTATCCAGTCTTACCAGTTGGTGTGTTGCTAAAGGTCAAAGCAGCATCATGGGTATCGACTAAATTGAATTTTGTATATTTATTTGCTGTTCCTTCTTTATCGGCAATCCCTTGTGGAATATTGACAGAGATTTCATATTGGATATCTTCTCCGATAGCAACATCCTTTCCATCTAGTTGAGGCGTTGTTTTTTCGACGTGTGACGTATCATTTTTTATGGTTTTTTCAACAGGTGTTTGACTTTCTTCGATAATCTCAAATGGCGTTTTTGTTTGATTGTCGATCAACGCTGCGTTATCTGGTGCTTTGACTTCTTCCAAAATGTAAGAACCTACCTCTAGGCTATCTACTGTCAATTTCCCTTTATCTGTTGCCACTTCAGTGAAGTCTGTACTACCGATATCATAGGCGTTTCCAGTCACAAAATGTTTTGCGGCATTCTTATCTGTAGTCCAAGTGTAAAGGCCGTCTTTTACGCCTTCGATATATTTCACTACGGCCCCTTCTGTTTTAGAAATGATGAATTCTGCGCCGTTCAATGCTTCATTTTCAGCTGTACCGATTTTTTTGACAACTAACGTACCGTCACTAGTTACTGTATTTTTAGGATAGACATGCACTGTGTTCAATTCTTCTGTCCCATATTTATAAGAACCGTCTGATTGTTTAATCATTTCATAAACTGGGAAAGCAATCACCATGTTTGTTGCTCGGATGATCCCAGCTTTTGGCTGTTCTTTGATGACGTATACGGCATCTTTTCCGTTTTGTGTTTTTGGTAAAGACAAAGTAAGATTTCCTGTTGCATCAGTTACACCTGTCGCAATTGGATTACCAGGCGTCAATGACTGCACCGCTTGTTTCGCGTCATCTACTGATTCTCCGTTGTTGCGGTGATCGTAAAACTCTGTTGTGACATCATAAACTGAAAATGTCACATCACCCAATCCTTGATAATGATCAAACTCGCTCATTTCTTTCCCTGTGTTTTGGATCAGCGGATCTGGTAGATCGGTCATTTTTTTCTTATGGATGATGACTTGTGCTGAGGTGTCAACAGCATAAACATCTGCTCCGCTAAACCAACTTGCTAGGATCGGAACGATCAACAATAATGCACTTATTACAATTCTCTTTTTCATTTTTTCACTCCTATTTTTCTTTTGATCTGCATGCTTACAACGAATAAAATCATACCAAGCCCTACGACAAACCACAGTGTTCTTCGTTGTTCATTTGTTTTAGGCAAGAATCCTGTTCCCTTTTCTTTTTTATTTATAACTTTTAAAGGGGCTGTTTCTTTTCCAGACTGCTGGTAGCTGTATTTGGTTACCTCGAAAGGAATCGGTGATTTATTTAAGATATACCCAACTGGTGATTGGACCTCTTCTAACTGATAGTTTCCATAAGCAAATCCAACGATCGAAAATTCCCCGTCTGTATCAGAAGTGACCGTAGTAGCTTCCTCACGTTTCGTTGTCCATGTGGTATGTTTACTATTGCGAGACAGATAGTTTCCCTCACTGTTTTTTACGATAAAAGTGGCACCAGCTAAACCTGTTTGATTTTCATTGGCTACTTTGATGAAATGCTTACCGCCTGTGTAGACAACAGCTTTGTCAATGTATGAGGAAGAACCAATGTCTAATTTTCCTTCATTATTGATTGATTCATCTGGAATTGCTTTATCATTCAAACACATCTGGTACGTGAGTTTGAGTGCTTTTCCAACATATTTCTGTAAGAATGTAAGATCAAAATCGACCGTGAATCCATTTGATTCTGTGTGTAAGCGATAGCCTTCTGTCATTTTCTGGCCGTTGATAGAGAGTGCGATTGTTTCAGGTAGAAGTGTCAATGCCGCATCTCCTTGGTCACTGATTTTGAATCTGTTGTAATCGAGAAGATTCACTGGTATAGTCGTATTCAATGAATAATTGATCTTGTCACCTATCGCAAAATCACGTTTTCCTTCTTCAATCTTTTTTTCAAAAGGTGGTGCTGGATAGGTATTTTCTTCATTTTTAGGGTATAAATGAATGGTTGCTAATTCTTGGTTGTCTGCATCATTGATTGGCAGAGCAACAACAAGGTTGGCTGCTTTTTCTTTGACTATTTCTGGTGCTTTCACTTCTTCAAAGAGATAGACACTGTCACGCCCTTGGTTGTCTTTGATTGGTAGTTGGAAATTAGCAATACCATCTTCATTTTCCGCTGTCTGGGTCACTTGTTCTGCTATTCGGTTACCTGCACTAGCACCTTGGATAGCAATTTTTTGTTGCGCGTCTCCCACGCTCATTCCATCTCTTCTCAGTTGATAGAACGTATCAGTCACGTCATAAGCGGCGAAGGTCACATCATTCAATCCTCGATAGTTCTGTAAAAAAGTTTGCTCCTGTCCGGTGTTTAGTTGAGTCTCTGGTAATTTTCCATTTTCAAAAAGTAATTTATGCAGAGTGAATTGAACAGTGCGTGTTTTACTCTGTGCCTGGTTCTCCTTTGGGAAACTAAAGAGACAGAATGGAATCAAACAAAGTACGAACCATTTTAGTTTTTTCATTTCATCACGCCCTTTCCGTGATTTCTCATGAAGAGATAAACACCTGAAATAATAAGAGCAACAAGCCCCACTAGATAGATGCCAAAGCGGCCGGAGCCTCCTGTCTCAGGTAATGGCACTTTCGCTTTGTTCGTGACATCCAAGCTGATTTGATTATTGTCATCACCATCAACCAAGACATCCTCCACTGCGGTACCATCGATCGTGACTGTACCATTTTCCTTGATCACCACTGTCACACTCTGTTTCAGTCCTTGATAGCCTTCTGGTGTGTATGTTTCTGTCAAGGTATACGTACCTGGCTGTAGATTTTCAAATAAGAAGGTGTCTGTTTTCTGCCCCTCTTTTGGCAATTCGCTATCCACACCATTTCCTTGTAAACGGAATTTTGCTCCAGACAAGGCTTTTCCATTGTCTTCTTTTTTGTAAACGGTCAAGTCAAACGGTTTTAAGTGATTTTCATGTGTTAGTGTCCATTGTTCTTTTGTTTCGACATTGCTTCCGTCATAGTGGATCTCTCCATATTCATCGATCGTAAACACATAGTTACCAGGGATCGTATCATAACCATCTGGTCCTTTGGTTTCTACCATTCGATATTCTCCAGGATCACTAACGCTGAATAAGGCCAACCCGGCAGTATCTGTCTCTTTTGTGGCTATTGTCTGGTAGTTTCCTGTGCTTGTTTTTTTCTGTAAATCAAAAGTTGTCTTTGCTAGATTGACTTGTTTTCCTTCTTGGGTCGTATACTTGCGAATGCCTATCGGGATCTTTTTGAACTGGTTCGTGACCGTCAATGTGATCGTATCGTCTTTGATCGACGTGTCTTTATCATCAATGGTTACTTTCCCTTCATCCGATACCTTGATCATCCAAGTCTGTTTTTGTGACAACTCATGCCCCTTAGGGGCTTTTACTTCGGTCAAAGTATAGGTTTCCCCTTTGTCTAACCGTGCATTGTCTGGTAAAGAATAAGTGCCATCATGGTTATCTTTCAGTGTTACATCAAGTGTCCCACCCTTTAATTGGAAAACAGCCCCTTCTAGAGGTTGTTCACCTGAAGAAGATTGTTTGATTATTTTCAAGTTCAATGGTGTAAACTGTTTGATGTTTTTCCAAGTCGTATTGTTCAGCATATCTGAGGTATAACCAGGTACATCAAGTTCTGTGATAGCTTGGTAAGTAAAATCTTTCCCTTGATTGTTATATTTTGGTAAGAAGATGTTTTCTTGATAGCCAGCCCCACTTGTTTCAGAAAGTTGGGTGACATCACTTCGTGTCCATGTATCTCCCGTGTCACTAGCTGGTTTATTCAATTGGACAAAGGCTGTTTGCCAACTGTTTGGATCAACCGTTTGGGTTCGTTTCACTTCATACGTTACATGATCTGGTCGACTACTTTTATCATGGTCGAATTCTTCCCATTGTTTCGTAAAGTTTAGTTTGACGCCAGGTGCTTTCGCTGAAGGAATACCAAATTCTGCTATCTCACTTGAATCAGATAATGGTTGGAACGTTGTGGTGCCATTGATCTGATACCAATAATCCGGCTTGAAGTTTTTACTTTCTGTTTGGATACGCACTTGGTAATGGATTTGGATCTCTTGGTCTTTACCTAAATAGATTTGATTGCTTTTGATCGTCGTGCCATCCATTTGGATCGATGGCGTCACTGTCAGTTGTTTACTTCCTACACTTTTTACGCTTAACGTATTGGGTTGATACACAAATGGTTGAGCAATTGGATCTGTCACTGCACCATTAACGACTGTGCCGGATATTTGGACCGCTTTTTTAGCTAAATAATCAGAAATATCTGATGCATGATCTGCGGATTCATAATAAAGTGTGCCATTTTGGTCACTTGAGACCATTTGTCTCATTTTGGCTTCTACTTGTGCTTTGGAAAGGTTCGCTTGAGTGTCGCTTTGCAACTGGATACCTAAGCCATGGATCTCAATGCCGCGTTGTTTCAGTGCCATTGCTTCACCGATCGTGGCGATGAATGTACTATTGATCGTTTTTCGATTGCCGTTTTGGTCATCGACGTTATAGGTGGGAGAAATTCTAGAGGTGCTCCCAGAACCTTCCTCATTATTTGAAAATTCTGTCCCATAATAGCTACCGTCTGATTCTGTAAATACTTTTTGATTTTTATATGAAAAAGTTGGTACACCATCGGTCAGCAAAACAATGACCTTTTTATGACCGTTCGGAGTAGACAGCATGGTCCCGGCATCTCGCAATGCTTTTTGTGTAAATGTTCCTCCACTAGTACTGGAAGGTGTCACAGATTTCACTTGGTCTTTTACTGAATCAAATGGCCCCATTGGAACAGAACCATTATTGTAGCCATCGCTTGAATAGCCGATATAGCCCATACTGATTTTATCTGTGATGCCGCTATTGCTTAATGTGTCTACGAAACGATTGACGCCATCACGGACTTCACCGATCCGATTGTTGTTATTCATACTGCCTGACCAGTCAACGACTAAGGCGATATCTAAAGGTGATGTTTCTTTTTGGACATTCCCTCGGACGTTCAAGTAAACATCAAAGAGCCCTGGAGTAGTTGTTTCTTCTGCAAATTTACGAACAGCATAATCTGCTTCGTTACCTGTTCCACCATATTCAATGTATGAATTGGTTTTATTTATCGGGTCGCCATCCCATGTTTTCACACCATCCCATTGGTCACTGGCATTTCTGTTTCCTTGATGATTCAAAACATCAGTGTTGCCCGCTGGCTGCCAACTAGCTGTTGGATAAGTGCCTTGATCGTCTGTTGTATAATCTGCGTGGATAGTTTGATTTGCTCTTAGGGGTGTGCCATTTGCGGCCAGAGTTGGCAAACTGAAAGGTTTGACGGCTGGAGAGTGATTCGTTTCCTGTGAATCTGTTGCGGTCGTTTCTGTTGTGGCAGATTCTTTAGAAGAACTAGGTGCGGAATTGGCATCACTAGTTGTTGTCTGCGTTGCCTGTTCTCCTTGTGTTAACGGTGTAATTGGTATTTTTTGGCTATCTACCAAGAGTTCATTTTCTTTATTTGTATATGATTTTTTGTCGATTTTTAAGGATAAATGAATAGACTGACGAATATGCGGCTCTATTTGCAACGTGATTCCTTGACTATCTACATGATACGAATAGCCCTCTTCTTTCGTAGGATCTGTGAGAGATAAATAGTTCGTTGCTAGACCAATTGTTTTTTCTTGTTTTTCCGCCGTCTCATTATTTACATTTATTTCCAAATTTAAATAATGGCTGTTTTCATTTTCAGCTGTGATTTTAGCTGATGCTATATTAAAGACAGTTGATACTTCAGCCATCGCAGCAACAGGAATAAAATAAGAGAAAACTAGTGAAAATAGCACACAAATTATCCCTAACCTCTTTTTTAAAGTAATCATTTTTCCCCTCCTAATTTAATTTTTCATCTATTCCAATGTAAAAACGATGAGATTAAGATAAATAATTGCTCTTATTTTTTATTTATTATAATCTGATAGTTATTATACGAATGGTTCAAAAGATAATCACACCAATTTTCAGACTGGGTAGTTTCATTTGTGGAATTGCTTCCTCTATTCGATGGGAGTTTGATTATATAAAAGGGTTGAGGAAGAAAACTTATGATCAGGTTGTTGGAAGAAAACTATAGAAAAATGGAGCAAATCATCCGAGTGTTGTCCATTTCTGACCAGTGGATGACAAAAAAAGAACTTGCAAAAGAAATTGGAAGCTCTGAGTCAACATTTATTCGATATATCGAAGAGATCAAAATTCGTTGGGGAACGAAAGTGACGATCGAAACATCAAGGAAATTAGGCTATCGAATCGAACATTTTAATGCAGCAATTTACCTAGATGTTTTGATGGATATGGCACAAAGCTCTACGAACAGCCAGTTGCTACATGAGATCATCATGAATCCTGGCCAAACGATCGAATACTATTGCGAGACCCTCTCAATCAGTCGCTCTTCGTTTACGCGCAAGCTAAAACGCTGTAATGAGATCTTAGAGTCTTATTTATTGAAAATCATTGTTGATCAAGGTTTTCAATTAACCAGTCAAAAAAGCGAGATCCAATTGAGAATATTTGTTACCTTTTTCTTTTTGAATTTTTATGGACGTCATGAACTTCCCTATACGATCGATAAAGCGGTGGTCAAAGACATCATGGAAAGAAACCACTGCCAAATAAGCTTATGTGGTCAAGGGAGTACGTATGAGCAATCTTTTTATATTATGTATTTCATGGTGTATCTAATGCGGGAAACACAAGGATTTTACTTGGATGATGTGCCATCTAAGGATTTACGAAACATGCATGAATTGAAGAATAAGGACTATCTACTTTTAAAAAAAGAATTAACTAATCTGAATTATGATGGTTATGAAAAAGTTATAGATTATTTTACTCGTTCTATTTTTCAACAGTTCTCTTTTTCAGAGCAAAAAGATATCAGAGATAAAATACAGAGAAATTTACAAATTTGTGTATTTTCAAAAATGGCCGAGTGGGATTCAGACAATCTGGATTTCATCGTTCACTTATTGACTAACATTTATTTTTGTTCTCGTCTGTTTCCTTTTGACACGACACATCTGACGTATCGTGCCACTTTTTTTGCGGAACAAATACGAGTTAGACACATGCCACTTTATGCACGCTTACGGGCGGAATTACAGTTTTTTTCTACCTTGTTGGATACCGATTTCTTGAATTATTTATCGAGTTATGTTTTTTGGATGTTAGTCATTAATCCAGATGCGAATCAGTCATTAGTCACGAAGCGGATATTGGTTGTTAGTGACTTAGGCATCCAACATAGTCGTTATGTTGAGTCTTACGTTAGCGATGTCTTGGCTGTACATCGCGTGCGCTCGATCACAGATGCGATCACAGATGAACAATTAACGTCATTTGATCTGACAAACTATGATCTAGTCGTGTCGAACCAGCCCATTACCAATACAGAAGTACTAAGTTTATTGATTGATGATAGTATTTCATTCAGTGATGAAGATGATTTGATCAATCTATTTGGTTTATGACATTCTTTCATATTTTTCAATCTTCAGATTATTTACTAACGCAGAACATTAGTAGCAATAAACAAATTATTTTTCACAAAAAGGCGGAAGATTTTGAGAACAATGCAAACTGTTTTCAGAATCTTCCGTCTTACTTTTATTAGATTAAGTTATTTCATTCCTGCTTCTAACCACTTTCTTTTGAAACGGAATTCTTGGATCAGTTGGTCTTTGCTCCACCGATTGGCGATAAAATCAGTTAGCGTATCCATTGTTAGGTCCATCGTGAAGTAAAGAAAACTCAAGGCCTCATCTTTGGAGTCAATTGCAAAGTGATTGGCTGCCAATAAGCTGTACCATTCCTTCAACATGGATGAATCATCTGGGATATCCCTTCTTCGGTGGTTATTTAAATCGGTGCTTTCGGTCAATAATTTGATTGTTCGCCAGTAATTGCTCCCAGGCTTCAATGTTGCACACCACCCAAGATAATTTTCGATCCCAAGAAAAAAATCTTGGCTATCTTTCTCGATATACTGTAGAATATCTCGGTGGATCTGTGCAGAAAAATAGGAGATAGTAAAACGATAGGCATCTTCTAGATCTTCGAAATACTTATAGAATGCCCCTCTAGACATTCCTATCCCTGAAACGATAGCAGATACTTTGACTTGACTGATATGCTGTTCTGAAAAGTTCTTTAGTAAGACGTTGATAATCGCTTGTTGCTTTTCTTCAGCCAAGTTTAGAAAGGTTTCTTTAGGCATCAGCTAACTCCTTTCATTATTTTATGTCTGCCATGTCTTCTTCCACCAAGTAGCCATCTTTCATGCGATACACACGGTCGCTCCATTTGATCATTCGCGCATCATGTGTGACCATAACAGTGGCCTTTTGTTTTTCATGCGCTTCTTTCACCAATAATTTCACCACTTCATATGCATGGTCAGTATCAAGGCTTGCAGTTGGTTCATCTGCTAAGATCAGGCTAGGATCATTGAACAGTGCCCTAGCAATTGCTACACGTTGTCTTTCTCCACCAGATAAGTCTTTTGGATAGCTGTCTTTCAATTCATAGATATCTAGCGATTTCAGCAACTCATCGATCGTTGTTTCTGCTTTCTTATGATGGCTGACCTTATCTACTAGATAAAACTGTTCTTTGACTTTTAAAAAGGGAATCAGATTGGAACTTTGAAGGATGAACCCAATTTCTTTAAAACGGAGATCCGCCCGTTTCTTCTCTGATAGATTCAAAAACGATTGTCCGTTAATCGTGATCTCTCCTGATGTTGGATTCTGCAATCCACCCGAAATCGTCAAGAAGGTACTTTTCCCTGATCCAGAAGGTCCGATGATGCTGACAAATTCTCCTTGCTTCACTGTAAAGTTGATGTCTTTCAAAGCGGTTACTTCCGTGTGTCCTTTACCAAATTTTTTGACAATATTTTTCATCGTTAAAATATCTTTCATTTTCTTATCCTCCTATTGCCGTGATTGGATCAACTTTTGCAATGGTCCGAACGGAAAATACGCCGCCGAGCATAGCAACTACGATCAAAACGCCACTATATAGTAGCCATTGATTCCAGAAGATCGCAAATGGCATCGCACTTGGCAAGATCAAACTAGTAAGATAAGCAAATGCTACTGCTAAGACCACACCGACGACCCCTACAATAAATGATTGAGCGATCAATGATTTTGCAATAAAAGCATTGCGGATACCTTGTGCCTTCATCACACCAAAAATTGCTGTCTTTTGTAAAGTGATCACGTACATAAAGATCCCTACAACTGCCGCAACGACTAAAAATAGGAAATAAACCATTGCGTTAAGTGTCATATTCTGTGCAGAGTACCCAGGTAAACTGTCAATAAATTCTGGGATCGCTAATTTTTGGAGCGTTTTAGACGTAGCATCCTGATTGAGCGTGACCTTTTCTTTTGTCACGATGGCATTAATTGGTGCCTGACTTTCAGAAGCAAATGGCTGATCACCAAATTTCAGGTGGGTCCAAGTGGCTAAATTTGTATAAATTACTGGAGAAACAGTATAGTACATTTCTGGGAAGATCCCAACGATCGTTAATTCCTGATCATAACTGCCAATCTTCAACTTATCTCCAACCTTATACGTATCTCCCGCCAGATTTTGAGAAATAATGATTTCATTTTCTTTGGTAAACATCTGGCCTTTTGTTATTTTGGGAAGTAAAAATGCATCATTTGTCGTTCCGAAAACAGCGACATTTTCTTTGTTTTTCCCTTTCACTGCCCCACTATATAAGCCAATCGGTGCTTTTTCTTTTGCATCGACGTGTTCAAGATCTCCTCTGGTCAATTGTGAAGCGGCAAATACTTGATTGGCATCTTCTGATAAGACGATTTCTTCGGCTCCCCAATCATCGATGGCTTTTTTGAATTCTTCGGCAAGTCCACTCGCCAGTCCTGACAGCATGAAAACGACGTACGCGATCAAAAACATAATGCCGATGATCAGACCATAGCGTAATTTCGCATACCGCATTTCTTTCATTGCTAAAAACATCTTTCTTCCTCCTCTAACCAATTTCTTCCAAGTGACAAATTGTCACTACAGATGAAAGTATATCCCTCGAGTGACATTTTGTCACTTGATATATTCTGAAAAAGGTAAATTTTTTATTTTTTCTCTTTTTTTGAAACCTTTCTTCCACATTTTTTGATTTCCTCCTCTTAGTCAAATAGAGTAAGATCAGAACGAATAGAAGGTATTTTCTCGAATGTTTATAAAAATAACGGGCTTTAAGTTTTTTTTATGGTATCCATGATAAACTTGAGAAGACCAACTATAATGAGGTGAACGAATGATAAAATTATTAATAGTGGAAGATGATCGTGTATTATCTGACAACATCAAAGAAATTCTTTCAAGCATTGGCGATATCACACAAGTATATGATGGTAGTGAGGGACTTTATGAATTAGAAAGTGGCGTTTATGATCTAGCTATTCTTGATTTGATGATGCCTGAAATGGATGGTTATGAAGTATTAGCACTTGCCAGAAAGGCAAAAATACAGACCCCAGTTTTGATTTTGACTGCTAAAGATGGCTTAGACGATAAAATCCAAGGCTTTGAACGCGGCGCAGACGATTATTTGACTAAACCTTTTTACCGTGAAGAGTTGCTCATGCGGACCAAAGCTCTACTAAAACGGTCGTTAGGACTCTTCGACGAAAATACGTTCGAATACAAAGGAATGATTTGTGATCTACACAAGAAAACTGTCACTTTTGCTGAAACGGTTTTGCCAATCCAAGGAAAAGAATTTGAACTACTTGTTTACTTTTTACAAAACCAGCGGATCATTCTTACCAAAGAACAGATCTTTGACCGAATCTGGGGATTTGATTCGGATACGACGATCACTGTCGTCGAGGTTTATATGAGTAATTTACGTAAACATCTGCGTCAGACAGGACTCGACAAAGAAATCAGAACATTACGGAATGTCGGTTATATCATGCAAGGAGAGTGATTTGATGAACGGGAGTATCTCTCGAAAACAGCGTAGGCGCTTTTTTTTAGCCAACGTCACAGCTTTTGCCCTGATTTTCTTTTTAATAGGTTTGATCACGCTCCAAGTCTTGAACCAATCCGCCTATAGAGAAACGGATCTTTCACTGGAAAAAATAGAGCCCGACTCTCGAATGGTCCAGCTTGAAATTGCCCGTTATCAACAAGGCAATCCTTTTTTGAATGTCTCCCCTCCTGGACAGGAAAATTCGTCGCAGCAATTAGGACCTATAGGGGATCGTTTCAACACACAGATCGTTCTCTGGTCTGCTTCTGGTGACATCCTAAATAAAGATGCTATAGGGGGCCGATTCAACCAGCTGGAAGAATTGAAGCTTGACACGAAAAATCTCGGTACGATCCATTCCATCGAACTAAAATCAGAAGGTTCGGAAGCACCGTTATCTTTTCGTTCAGTGACCCAAAAAGCGAGTTCAGATCAAGGAGAAGTATCCTATATCCAAGTGCTCTCCAATACGAATCAGATCAAGAATTCACTCGCTAATTTTCGAACGATCATGATTGCTTGTATGGTGTTTTTTTGGCTGATCTCGATAGCTATCAGTTATTACTTATCAAATTTAAGCATGCGTCCTATCTTGGCATCGTGGCGCCGTCAAAAAGAATTCGTAGAAAATGCTTCCCATGAATTAAGAACACCTTTGACGATCATTCAAAATAGTTTAGAACATCTTTTTACGAAGCCGGATCACACGATCCTAGATGAATCGGAAAGTATTGCACAAGCACTTGCTGAAACACGGCGACTTACAGGACTAACCTCTGATCTATTGACGATTGCACGAAATGACTCAGATGAACGAACGATTGACAAAACGATGATCCAGTCTACAACATTTTTAACCGAACTAGTCAAACCATTTGCAGAAATGGCAAAAATCGATGAAAAAAGTTTCACCTGTGAGTTAGGTAAAAATGCGAACGTGCAAGTGGATGCTAAAAAGATCCATCAGGTACTAGTGATCCTTTTGGACAATGCGCTAAAATATACGCAAGCTGGCGATCAGATCATCCTTACTTCCAGTACGACACACAAAGACTGGACGATCCATGTAATCAATACTGGTCCTTCTATCAGCAATCAAGAGAAACAACGGATCTTTGAACGTTTCTACCGAGAAGATCACTCGCGGTCTAAAGGAACTGGTGGATACGGACTAGGCCTTGCTATTGCTAAACAGATCGTTGAACAACACCAAGGTGAACTGACAGTTGCAGATCATCAACCACGTGGAGTCGATTTTAAAGTTCAGCTTCCCATCAAATAACCCGATTTCTATTCGTACAGAGCCAACGAGGTCGAGACAAAAGTGTTTCTTACTTTTGTCCCATGCTCGTTTTTTTTTTTGAAACTTCCGAAAAACCTGACCTTTTATCTATTTTTTGGCGGAATTGAGATTTAAGCTAATAAGCTTACAAATGGCATAAGTCTTTTATAACTGGGGAAAAAAGTAAAAAAATAAGGTACAATATTACTAAAGAAACGGAGGTGTTTTCATGGATCAGAAAACAAGAAAAAATATTCAAGAAAAGCTAAAAAAACGTACGATGCAGCTGCCTCCTATCTTCCAGGAATTTTTAAAGGAAAATCAAAAGACGTTGTCATTGAGCAGCCGTTATGAATATGCAAAAGACTTCCATTTATTTTCAGATTACTTAAGAGATACCTATGCAGAAGATGTGACCGATCAGCTGATCATTCATTTAGAAAAAAGGGACTATTTGAATTTCTTACAGAAAGTCTATCGCCATACTCGTTCTTTCCAGACAACCGCTGAACAAGAAACGAATCAGCAATTCAAAAACGGTTATTATGGATTATCCAGAAAACAATATTCTTTGAATCATTTTCTTCGTTATCTTTACCAAACGGGTCGATTAAAAAAAGAGATCTCACTTTTGGGTGAAACCTTGCCTGAAACGACACCGGCCACACCACGATATGTGGATGCTTCATTACTTGAGAACTTTGATACGCTATTTATTCCTAAAAAGGGGTTTAAAACAACAAGAGAAGCGAGTTTTGAAGAAAAAAATCGTCCAAGGAATCTAGCAATTTTAGCTGTTCTCTTTTATTGTGGACTAAAAATCCACGAAATTGTCGAATTAAAAAGAAAAAATATCGAATTAAGTAAACAAATGATCTACATCGATCGAAAGGTAAATCGGCTAGACAAAGCAGTTATTCCAAATGAAGCCCTACCTTACCTCACCCATTATCTTGAACTTACTGAAAAAGATACAACAGCCGAATCATTTGTCTTTCGTTCCTCTCATGATCAGCAGATCTCTCCACGAACGATACGACAAATCTTAAGTAAAGTTACAATAACGAACAATCTATCGCCTGAGTTATGCAGAAAAACCTTTGGCTATTACGTTGATCTTTATTTGGATGATTTAGATACCGTCAATTATTTATATGGAAATCGTTACCTTAATCCTCATTCCTTTGAGGAAATCAGTAAAAAAATGCAGGAGTTTTCGTATAGAGAATTTACGAAAGAAACACGGAGGAACAATCATTCCCTAATGATATAGAGACATGTTCGATCAAAAATTCGTCAACTACTCATGGGAGTGACGAATTTTTGATCGTTATCCTTTCTGAACACTTATCCCGATATCAGTGATTTTTTCTAATTCTTCAATGGTCAAATAAGCTCCAGTTTTACAATTTCATCATCAATGACCACAATCGGTAAACTTTTCAGATTTTTTGTTTGCAACAAATAAAGAATTTTAGGATTACTCATAAAAGGCAAGATAGAGTCATTTAAAAAATATAGATACGTTTCTATCTGTTTACTTTTTGTCCGATTATAAAATTCCTTTAACATCGTATCCTCGTGTAATAATTGAAAAACAAAAAGATTTTCATCATTGTTTCTATTTAAAGTATAGTAAGAAATGATCATTTTTCTATTGTCTATCCTCCTGCCGTACAATAAACTGATACTACACAAAATATGTCATAGACTTGCATAGCTAATTTCACACTGTAATATTGTCTCTTTCCAGTTGAAGTACATTCCTCCACCTGTTAATTAGTCTTTGATACCTCACCTGATTATTCGATAGCTGCGCTAGCTTTAACCATATTTCTGGAAATCCCAATGCCAATAAGAGAAACTACCAAAATAAAAAATATACTAAAAATTTTTTCATCGCTTTTTCCTCCTTACTTTTTTTAAAGAAAGTGCCCTTTCAAATTCACTATATATCTTATTCTAAGAATGTATACTATTATCTAAAAAACAAACGTTATTTTTAGTTCAGTTTTTGATCCTTCTTAGGCGTGTATTTTGCTACATATATTTTAATCCTCCCTCTCTTAACACCCGCCTAAGATACTCTTGCAATCTTGTCAATTGCAATAAACATCTTGAACATTTTAAGTTTGCACGCTCTGAAAATTTATCAGAGTACATGTAAAGTATCAAACATCTGACAAAAAATTCACAAAGTTATCTATTTTTTGTTTGGTATTTATGCTAAGATTATAGCTGTATTTGGAAAGTAAGTGATTATTTTCACATAATGAATTTGCTTTTCATCTTGTATACTAAAGAAAAATGGAGTGTGACCTATGGAAACTGTTGCTTATTCACCACTAAATCTTTTTTTAAATTTTCAAGACGCAGCAAATCAAACACCAGATGCTGCAATCATCTTTGATCAGCCCTTTCCGCTTTTCCCGAACTTGGTTTTAAAAGCACTTACAACGACACTTGTGCTCGCGTATTGACTCGTGCATATCAATTGGCTTCTCTTGGTGTTAGCCTTGGGGATAAGATCATGATCTATAAAAGTTCTGCTTTCGACACTTATTTACTTGCTGTTGCTTCTGCTTATTTAGGCGCGATACCTGTAATGACTTCGTACCATTTACCAACGGCGACGATGGAAGTCTTTGTTGATCGTTTAGAAGATCCTTTTATCTTGTTCGATGAAGAAACAGCCGGACGTGTCGCGGGTATCACTAATGGAACAAAAGCAAAACAAATCTCTGTTACTCAATTACTGGAACAAACTGCTGAACCAGTAGAACAAAAACAATTATCTGATGACGAGATTTCTTACATGACCCATACTTCAGGAACCACGGGTATTCCTAAATTGATCTGCCATTCGGCTAATTCAATGGGCTGGCGGACAACATGGCAAAAAACAGTCTTCACTAAAATTGCAGAAAAGAAATTAGTGGCTTTTCACATCTCCCCTGTTCATTCTCGTTTCAATATCGGGATTTCTTCTTTGATGGCTATGGGCTTCCCAATGATGCCTTTGGCGAATCCTCAAGATGAACATGTGGTATCGATGTTACAAAAATATCCGCCGATTGCTTTAGAAACGCATCCAAACAATTTTGTTCAATGGAGTTTTACCGCAAAAGAACATCCTGAAGCATTTGCTGGTATAAGATACTACCATTCTACTTTTGATGCAATCAATAATCAAACGATGGAAACATTCCTGAATACTTCCGATACGAAGGATGCTCTATTTTTACAAGTCTATGGCCAAAGCGAATGTGGACCGATGATCCTTAAAGCGCACACACTTGAAAGCTTACAGATAAGTAACGCAAGAGATATGGGTGTGGGATTAGGAGAGTTGACAAAAGCGCGTATCACAGATGAAAATGGCGAAGTTGTCCCTGTAAATACGGACGGACATATCCAGTTTTTATCTAAAGGCCGAGCGTTGACCTATTATAAAGAAGACCAACGTTTCCAAGAAAATGTTTATGGTGCTTGGTGGGATAGCGGAGATTATGGCAGTATGGATGAAAATGGCCATTTGTACTTAAAAGATCGGCAAGTTGATTTGATCGATACGATCAATAGTAATCTAGCCATTGAAGATTTTTTACTTGATTCCCTAGACTTTCTAGCAGAAGTTGTGATCGTACGGGATAAAGAAAATGCACCACAACCTATCATCGCTTTAGCACCAAAACAAACAATGGATTGGGATCGTTGGTGGAATCAAGTACATGAGTTGCCACGTTTAAATAAACCAATCATCATGGACTATGACGAAATTCCTCGGACAGCGACAATGAAAGTCCAACGGTTGCAAATCGAAAAAGACTTGAAGGCACAATAAAAGAAACAAAGATCAAAAAAGAAGTTATGCTAGAAGTGATCCGCTTCTAGGTATAACTTCTTTTCTTGTTGGTACATATAGCTTGTAACTATTAAAAAACTCACATATGGGTTAAAAAACTCACATATGGGTAATATCCTCTTCTGGCTCTACTCTTTTTTTCCCTGAGTCTTGCTTTTCGATCGGCCCTCTATCCCTATGTTCTGCCTCCATTAGTATGGCTCTTAAGGGTCTTCTATCAGTAGTTGGGGATTTCCATTCTGAAAGGATATAATTTAAATTGTTATAGGTATGTAGATTTTCTTCATCTGAGCGCAAGGCTATCATTTGTTTTCCTTTGTTCGTTAACGGGCTGGTTGTGCCACAAAGTTCTTTCAGTTTCTTTTCCACTTGTATCTTTTTATTATTGTATTCTTCATCCCCCTTACCATAAGAAAAAATTTTTAACGCTGATTCGAGTTCCTTTTTTTCACGATAAAGCATGACTGTCTCGCCTTTATATTGCTTGATTTGCCACATTTTTTGTTCTAGTGAGTCTTTATTTTTTTCTAAGATATCATTCAAGAATGGCTTGAGACCCATACAAGGATGTTTTTTTACTTGACCAATCAAGTCGCTAAATCCTTGGAAATTCTCCTTGAATTTTGAATAGGCTGCTGGTGTCAATTCTTGTTTCAGTTCAGCTATTTGTGATTTTATTTGTTGCTCGTTCCTTTGAAGAAACTTGAGTGTAGAGTCTCGTAACTCTGCGTATCCTCTTCTTTCGTTTAGCAACAACCGAAGTAGATCATCCATATAGCGCATATCATTAAAATAAAGCTGGTGATGAGTATTAGGTCTCCTGAACCACTTCCATCTGGTGGAATCTTTATCGTAAGTTGGATGGTGCTTCATATTGTCATTAAAATAGTTGATGATGTGTTTCTGGATTTTTGATCGCACTTCTGGAACTGACAGTAGTTCCTTATCGATGTTCAAACAGTCATCATAAAGACTTTGATAGGTACGAGCCAACAGAGCAAAGTCTTTTTCGAGTGGAACAAGTTTAGGATTTTCATTATTGATACATGCAACCAATAGATTCTCTTGAAGTATTTCATCGGTTATTTTTGTGAATTTGTGGTTTTTTATATATCTAGAGTAAGTGTCTATTTCTGTTTTATAATGTTTGTCTTGGCAATGAACCCAAGTGTCATTTCTAGGTATCAATGTCACCGGTTTTGGTTCAATACCACTATTTCTAACCGAATGATCTTCTTTAGGTTTTTTGGCGGTTGAGTTCAATTTTGTTCGTCCGGTTTTAGTAAATGGGCGACTGGTCCCGCAGAGTGCTCTTAGCTCCTCTTCTTTTTTCTGTTTTTCTCCGATAATCTCCTTCACTTCGACAGATTTTTTTACGTATTTTTCTTTAAAAGGATAACCTGAGAATTTAGCTTCGATTGCTGTCAGCTCCAAATAGACCTTTCTGATTTTTTTCAACTCATCATCCATACGTTTTATTTTGTTTGAGATATTCTGTCTATCTATACCCGCTATATATGAATCAAGTTGAATGTCCGAATTTGCTTGAAGTTTTTCTACTAGTTCTGTCAGTTCTTCTGTTGATGATCGGGCTTTCAGCTCTCGATAGGCCTTTCGTGTAAGCTGTGGTTTTATTTCTTGCGTTTTTTCTTTGAAATTTTGATACTCTCTTTCCATAGCTTTTAGTGTAGTATACCGCAATAAGCTGTCATTAGAATATGGGATAGATGCCATAAAAAAATCCCTCCTTTTCGATTTGATTTGTTGAGGATTATGATCTCAGCGCTTTTTTCTGTTTTTCGAAATGATTCTTCTCTTTTTCATCCAGTTAATCGAGACTAGTCCGAGATTTCTACACTGCAATAGCATGTTTTAACTATTAGGCATATCATATATGGATAATAATTGCTTCTGGTTCTGTCCTTCTTCTGCCTATATCCTTAGTCTCAGAAACGTTTTTTCGCTTCTCTTTCGCTTGGTCCATCCTATCTTTGAGGAGCTTCATATTAGTAGCGGAGAAATTCGGCTCTGAAAGGACATGAGATGATTTGTTCTGTTCTTCTTTTGAGTGGAAGTACATCATTTGTTTTCCTTTGTCTGTAAACGGACTGGTTGTTCCACAGAGTGCTTTCAGTCTCATTTCTACTTGTGTCTTTTCAGTTTTTACCAGATTGTATTCATTAGAGCTTTTGCTATAAGGAAAAGTGTTTAGTTTTTTTTCAAGTTCCTTTTTTTCACGATAGAGCCTAATTGCCTCGTCCCTATAGTTGTTGATCTGTGCTATTTTTGGCACTAATGCGTCTTTGTTTTTTTCTAGGAGATCGTTCAAGAATGGTTTGAGATCTAAATAAGGATGTTTTTTTACTTGACCAATCAAGTCGCTAAATCCTTGGAAATTCTCCTTGAATTTTGAATAGGCTGCTGGTGTTAACTGCTGTTTAAGTTCATTTGTTTCTGTTTTTAGTTGCTGTTCATATTTTTTAAGAAAATGAAGTGTAGAGTCTCGTAATTCAGTATACCCAGTTCTTTCAGTTAGTAGAAATTGATGTAAGTCATTAATATAGCTTCTATCGTTAAATTTAAGTCGATAATCATAAGTATAAACTGTAGCACATTCCCATGTACCTAAATCTTCGTCACGCTGAATTTTGCGAGAATAACCAATAGGTACTCTAACCCACGCCCATCTCATTTCATATGGATCATCATAGGGCGAATATCGATCAATAGTTTCAGTAAAATAGTCGATGATATGTCTCTGGATCTTAGATTTCACCTCTGGAACTGACAGTAGCTTCTTATCGATAGTCAAACACTCATCATAAAGATTTTGATAGGAACGAGCCATTACCGAATATTCATCTTCAAATGGAATAAGTTTAGGATTCTCATTATTGATACACATGACTAATGGATTCCCTTGAAGTGCTTCATCTGTTATTTTTGTAAATTTACGTTCATTCACATAGTTAGTGTAAATGTTCGTTTCCTTATTATAGCGATGATTCTGCTTTTTCGCCCATAATCCTTTTTTAGGGACTAACACAAAATCCTTTTGCTCTGCCTCCCCTTTATCTAGTTCATTTGCTTGATATAAATTAGATGGAACGTTCAATTGTGCCTTTCCTTTTTTAGTAAAAGGGTGACTGGTTCCACAGAGTTCTCTGAGTTTTTCTTCTTTTGCTTGCTTCTCCCAGATGAGCTGCTTGATTTCGGTGGATTTTTTCCCATACTTTTCTTTAAAAGGATATTCTGAAAGTTGCTTCTCAATTTTTTTCTTTTCTATATACACTTTTTTTATTTCTGCCAGCTGTTTGTCTATATTCTCTAGTTTGCTTTGGTTATCCTCTGCATTTTTCTTTTTTAGGGTCTTCAAGTAATTTTTTAGGTACTTTTTATTTCTCTGTTGAGTCTCCCAGATGCTTCCTTCTCGTATAGCTGCCAGTTGAGCCTCCAAGATACTTTCGGTTTCACTATCTTCTTGCATAGCTTCCAATTGACTTTCTAAGACGCTTTCACCATATATTTCTTCTTGCATAGTTTCCAAGTTACTTTCGGGTCCGACATATATCTCTTTTGGTATAGCTGCCAGTTGAGTTTTCAATCTATCTCTTTCCGACCAAGTTTTAAGGTTTCGATAGACTTCTCGTGTAACCTGTGATTTTAACTCTTCCATTTTTTTTTTGGAAAATTCATAGTTTTTTGTACTAGCGATCATCGCATTGTAATATACTACGTTCTTCTCATGATTTTTATAAAATACCATAAATAAATCCCTCGCTTTTCTATTTATTTTGTTAAGAGTACAATTCTTTATACTGTATCAGCGAAAAGTGAGTGTGTTTATTCATTAAATTCTTTTTCTCACCCTTGGAATCAGCATATTTTGTTACATAAAGTATAGTTGATATTTGAAATAGAACTGAATCTTTTTTCTTCTATTTTTGAAAAAAATATTCTCCTCTTTCAATAGTTAATATTGAAGCAAAATCTTTACTTCGTATGGAAACCATGTATCTAAAATTGGCTGACTTAAATATCATCCAATTGGCTGTTTTTTTCTGCTTTCAATTTAGGTATACTGACCCTTGTGAAGTGGAGGGAAACGAATGAAAAAGATATTGACGATTGGCGGATCGGATCCCTTTGCGGGTGGCGGAATCCAATCTGATCTAAAAACGTTTGAGAACTATCATCAGTTCGGAATGAGCGCACTTACTTGCGTAGGGATGTTAAATAACGAAGGTGATTTTATTTTGCAAAATGTTTCGCCTGAATGGTTGGAGCAACAACTTGTTTCAATCGATCGGATGGTCAACCTGGATGGAATAAAAATCGGTCTCCTAAATTCTATGGCAGCAATCGATGTTGTGACAGAATTTGTAAAGAAACAGTCGTATATCCCCATCGTTCTTGATCCGGTTTTGGCTTTCAAGGAAACAGATGATCTAGCTCAAGATACGTATAGTAAACATTTAGTTGATCACTTATTCCCATTGGCGGATGTTGTTACGCCAAATCTAAAAGAGGCTGCCTTGCTTACCGGTAAAAACGATTCGTTCCAATTAGAGGAAATACGAAAAATGGCCAAAGAAATATATTCATTTGGCAGTCAATCGGTGATAGTCAAAGGAGGCGCTGGTGTATTTGGTGAAGATGCAGTTGATGTATTATATAGTGAAGCGGGATTCGAAAGTTTCCACTTGAAAAAAAGACCTTCAGTAACTGTTAACGGTGCTGGCTGTACCTTCTCTTCTGCTATAACAGCTAATCTTGCGAATGGTACCTCCCTTTCTGAGTCAGTCGCTAATAGTAAAAAATACGTGTACCAATGCATTATAAACGGTATCATGATGAAAGATGGCACAGGAAGTGTCTGGTCAGGTGGCGAAATGAAGGAGGATGATTGGATTGACTACTAAACACATAACGATTTATGCTTTGATGATTGCTTTAACTGTGGCACTTTCACTGACAGTATTGATTCCAGTACCAGCAACAAACGGATTTGTCACTCTTTGTGAAGCGGGAATCTATACGACTGCTTCCCTATTCGGTCCGCTTGGCGGTCTGACTGTGGGTGCAGCCAGTGGACTCTTGATCGACTTGATCTCAGGTTATCCTCAGTGGGCTATTTTTTCTTTTTTGATCCACGGTCTTCAAGGATTGATAAGTGGCTATTTCGCTAAAAAATCAACAACAAGCTGGCTCATTGGCTTAGTCTTGGGTACAGTCGTCATGGTCATTGGCTATTTGTTCGCTGGGTTGTTTTTGTATGGATGGCCTTCTGGCGTAGCTTCTATCCCAGGAAACATGATTCAAAACATTGTAGGAATTGGCTTAGCGATCCCATTGACTTCAGCGATCCAACGTCTGCAATTAAATAAAAAAATCAGCAAATAAAAAATGGTTGTATATAAAAAGGAATGGTAATTATGGAACTGACAGAAACTCAGTTAAAAAAACAATTAACAGAAATGGTCAACGATGTTCTGACCAAAGCACATTTAAAAGCCGGTGATCTTTTCGTATTAGGTTGCAGCACGAGTGAGGTTGTTGGTGGTCATATCGGTAAAAATTCAAGCGCTGAAGTTGGACAATGGATCATCCAGACATTTAAAGAAATACTTGATCCTTTAAATATTTCACTAGCCGTCCAAGGGTGCGAACATTTGAATCGAGCATTGGTTGTGGAACGAGCAGTGGCCGAAAACAAACAATTTGAGATCGTGTCTGTCAAACCAGCTCTCCATGCTGGTGGTGCATGCTCTGTCGCAGCATTTGAACAGTTTTCAGATCCTGTGGAAGTTGAACATGTTGTTGCTCAAGCTGGTATTGATATTGGCGATACGGCCATCGGGATGCATGTCAAACATGTTCAAGTACCTGTTCGCCCTAGAAACAATACGCTTGGTGCTGCTCATGTAACGGCCTTGCGCTCACGTCCAAAATTTATTGGCGGTCCTCGTGCCGTTTATGAATAAAAAGCTGAACCCCAGTAGGAGTTGATCTTCTACTGGAGTTTTGGATACATAGAATACAGAACTATAAGATATGATTCATTGTAGGTTGTTTAGTAGCATAGTTTTTTAAATACTTGTTTATTCTTTAAACCATTGATTTAATTGTCTGATTAATTCAGTATTTTTCTTTATTTAAAAGAGGAAAACTATTTTTTGATATCTGGCTCGATAGGAAGATTTTTGGCTGAACTTGCATTCGTAGTTCCGTTATTTCTTTCTAAATAGCCGATAGAGCAAACAATTTCCCATTGGTCTACCTTATCGCCAATAAGGGAATGATCCAATCATTTATCAGCAACTGGAGCATTACTGCCGACAACAAGGAGTGAAAACATTGCGTTTAGGAGTGCTGGTTGATAATCTGGCAGGTCGCAAGATGTGGGAGAAACAAGGCTTTGTAAAAATAGCTGACAAAACCATCAATGGCAAGCATCATCTTGTTTGTGAAAAGAAACTAGCCTAAAACAAAAACCAGAACTAGTAAGGAAACTCTTACTAATTCTGGTTTTTAGTTGGGTTATTTGGTGGATTTTGTATTTTTTTACAATTTCTTATATAAGCATGCTTCATAAGATTCTAATGTACCCGAACTCTTGAATAATCGATCTTGCTGATTTGTGTTGGTAAGCAACAATTGCCAAGCGTGTTGGCTCACTTCTTCAGTGAATGTATATTCTGCAGGATCGTTCGTTAAGTTGACGATCACTAAGTAGCGATCTTGTTGTAAGACTCTTTCGTAACTATATACCTGTGAATGCTCCGCAAGATGTTCGATGAAAGAACCATAGATCAAACCCATATGGGCACGACGGATTCGAATCATTTTCTTATAAAATTGCAAGATTGATGCGGGATCTTCTTCCTGATCTTCCACATTCAATACAGGATAATTTGGGTTGACCATTAGCCATGGCTGATTGGTCGAAAATCCGGAAAAGTCTTCTGCTGACCATTGCATTGGTGTTCTACCGTTGTCTCGGGTTGTGTCTGCAACGATGTCCAGCGCTTCTGCCTCTGATTTTCCTTCTTGAATCAATTGTCTGAATAGACGTTTGGAGTCGACTGCATCGATTTCCTCAATTGATGTAAAAGGTGCATTGGTCATGCCGATTTCTTGTCCTTGGTAAATAAAAGGCGTGCCTTGTAAAAAGAAATACATCATTGCAATTGCTTTGGCAGAAAGCGCCCAAAATTCTTCGCTCGTATCGCCAAAAACAGAAACCGAACGAGGAACATCGTGGTTTTCCATGTACAAGGCATTCCAGCCTTTGCCATCTAAAGAAGTCTGCCAAGCACTCAAGGCTTTTTTTAACTGCAACACATCAAGTTCGCCTTCTTTTTCATGTTTCCATATCGAGATATGGTCAAATTCAAAAATCATATCAAAATAGCCATCAGGTCCTACCCACTCTGGTCCTTCCTCTGCCGTCACCCCACTGGCTTCGCCAACAGTCAGGATGTCGTACTCGTCAAAGACATCTTTTAGTTCATTCAAATGTTCTTCGATTCCTGAGACATTTTGAAAAGGAGAGAAAGGATTTTCGGTTGCTTTCACGGAATATTTATCTTTTTTGACATGGGAAATCGCATCTAAACGAAAGCTATCGATACCTTTATCTAACCACCAGCGGATCATCGTGAATAATTCATTTTTCAACTGTATACTTTCCCAGTTCAAATCTGGTTGTTCTTTTGCGAAAATATGCAGATAGTATTGTTGGATTTCTGGTTCATATTCCCAAACGGATCCACCAAAAATCGATTGCCACTCATTCGGTTTTTCCTCAGGTATGCCATCGACCCAAATATAATAGTCATGATAGGGATTTTCTTTTGATTTTTTTGCTTCAATAAACCATTCATGCTGGTCGGAGCTGTGATTGATAACCAGATCCATGATAATCTTGATACCTGCTTGATGGGCTTCTTCTAACAATAGATCAAAGTCTTCCATGGTCCCAAATTTACCAAGAATCCCTTGGTAATCACTGATATCGTAACCGTTATCAATAAATGGTGAAGGATAAATAGGATTGATCCAAATAAAACCGATGCCAAGATCTTTTAAATAAGGAATTTTTTCACGGATCCCATTTAGATCTCCTATTCCATCCCCATTGCTATCCTTGAAACTCGCAGGATAAATTTGGTAGCCGACAGCTTCCTTCCACCATGTTTTTGCATATGTCATCTTGCAGACCTTCCTTCCTGTTTCTTTCTTTCATTATAAAGGAAGTTTCACCAATTGTGTGTCTGTTACCGTTAACATATAGAAGGAAGCCAGTTCAGCTAGAGTCAATGGTCCACGATTTATCAGCGTATTTTTAATTTACCTACCTTTTGATTATTCCTCTGTTTCCAATTTACCCACTACGAAGATGTACGAGCATGTACCGACTAACGCAATAGCAGCTATGAAAACAAGTGCGGAAGAAAAATTTCCATTTGCTACAAGGTAACCAATGACGATTGGAATAACAATGGAAGAAAGAGCGCCACATAGATTGAAGATACCGCCAGCAAGACCAAGCAAATTACTAGGAGCCAAAAGAGTAACAAACACCCAGGTGATTGTTGCAAGTCCATTTTCGAAAAAGGCAACGGACATAAAAGTGATGATCAGATATGGATTTGATGTGTAATTTGCTCCCATGATCAATAGAGTCAATAGTAACCCTGTGATGACAGGTATTTTGCGTGACATACTTTTAGAAAAACCACGCTTACTTAATTTATCGGATACATAGCCAGCTAATATAACTCCGACAAAGGCAGCTAGATAAGGAATACTTGATAAAAAGCCAATTTTGTTCAAGGAAATACCTTTTTCTTCTGTCAAATAGGATGGAAACCATGTTAAGAAGAACCAGAATGTTCCACTTATGGCAAATTGACCAATGTAAATACCAATCAGTTTTTTTGTAAATAATTTTTTCAAATTTTCTTTTGTTAAACTAGCTTTTGGAGCTGTATCGCTGACTTCTTCAAAAACTGCTCCACCAGCTTTGATATAAGCCAATTCTTGTTGACTCACCCATTTATTCTTTTTCGGATCAGAATACAAAACGTACCAAACAAATGCCCAAATGATCCCGATCACTCCTGTGACAATGAATAATCCTCGCCTACCGATGGAGTTATGGACATACTTCTATTCAGCAGTATTTCTTATCAAAAACCAAATCAGTCGATTCCCCCACTGCAGATCCATAATTCACGTATCATTGACTTGTTGCATTACCTCGATAATCATTATCAAGAGGATTTTTCGATCCAACAACTCAGTGAAAAATATTCTTTCAATGCGTCTTATCTTTCTCGTTTATTCAAAAAAGAAACAGGCTATTCACCAAAAGAATATTTGCTGAAGGTCCGCTTAAAAAATGTACAAAATCTCCTCATCTCAACCAATTTACCTATGGAAGAGATTGCAGAACTAACGGGTTTTAAACATGGATACTATCTGTCCAAATACTTTAAGAAGATTTTCAAATTGTCTCCAAGTACGTTTCGTAAAAAGCATTTATTGTAGCAGGTCTTTTTTTGATTCCGTTCAAATAGTTGCAGATAAAGGTTCAAATTAAAAAATATCGGCAAAAAAGCTCCAGAAATGAATGTGGGATAAATCTAAAAATCAGTTTTGCTACAGACTGTCGAATAAACGGCATCCAAAAGTAGATTTTTCGGGAATTTACAAAAAAAAGCGTGGGACAAAAGTAAGAAACACTTTTGTCTCATTCTTTAAAAACGAATAAACGGCGGGAACAGAAACACCTCCTTCTTAAATAAGCCGAAATTCACAAAAATTTGAAAAGCAATTTTCGTGAATTTCTTCTTGTTTCTCGGAGTTAAACACTTCTGTCCCAGCCTCTTTCCTACGTTTAGTCAAGTACTTTTTTCTATTGGTTTTTATCAAGAAAAAAGTATACGAAATAAGCCTAATAAATTAGAAATTTTTTTATTAGGTATGCTATTATTCTAGATAAGGATATATTCCTTATTGGTCGTTAGAGGCCGTGTATGAGTAAACATACGGACTTGAAGGTCGTACCATCGAATAGAGACAGTTCAAGAGCTTGTTGATGCAGGCGACGAGCGCAACCTTATGCTTTTTGGGCGAAGGTTGCGTTTTTAGTTTATAGTAATAGTCCACCAGATGATTGGACCCCGCCGCTTGTTGTCGAATCATGTTCATCATAATAAAATACAAATTTTTTCGGGCCTTCGGATTTCCATGTTTATTCATGTGTTCTTTGGCTGTATATTTCCCAGATTGATATCTTCTGGTATCAACACCGACGAAAGCGTTCAATTACTTATGAGAAGGAAAACGCCGAATATCCCCTAATTCACCAATAATGAGCCCTGCAGAAAGTTCACCAATTCCAGGGATACTTTGATAAAAATCAAATTCTATTTTTTGTTTCGCAATTTCAACTAGCTGTTTGGCGAGTTGTTCTTTTGTTACAAGCAATTGTTGGGCATAATACACGACTTTTTGAACAGAAATACTTTGTCCAGATTCTGCTGGATAAGAATTTTGCGCAAGTGAAAGTAAGTTTTGTACTTTAACCAAGGCTTTTTGATCGGAGATTTTTTTATCCGTATTTTTCTTTAGCACATTTTTTACCTTGGTTTGGCTTAAGTGTGCCAAGTAATCAGGGTGGGGGAAAGTTCGACAAGGTTTAAGGCGAGTTTTGATAACCTGTTTGTGAAAAGTGTTTCCAATTCTGGGAAAGTCAATTGTAAAGCGGTATGCAGGTTCATTCTCGTGCGTTTCATGTCCCTTTCAATTTGTTGATAAAAGCGTGCAAAATCGCGTGTTTGTTTATAGACTTCTATTTGAGATTGTGTTTGTTTCCGCAAAAATTGACCGTGTGTTTGTGCCAGTCGATGGGCATCTCGTTTATCCGTTTTGACTGAACGTAAGTCAATATTCAGTTGTCTTTTCGCTTCTAAAGGATTTAATAAACAATAGGCGAAATGATTCTTTTGGCAAAAAGTTTCAATGACTCTTGAATAAACCCCCGTTGCTTCAAAAACGATTTGTGGTCGTTCTGGAAAGAGCATAAATTTCTTGAAAAAGTGCATTGAAATATGTGTTATCGTGAAGAATTTCTTGTTCAAAAAGACAAGTATTTTCATGATAAATAACGACATAACTTTTTCTCATTGAAAGATTCTTCACTGCTTCATTTCGTTCCTAATCTCCTTTACACGGGCTCGAAGCCCCAACATACTTAAACCAGGTTTTAAAATGACAGTGAAGGAGACCGTTTTTTGTTTAGGACTCGTAGTCCAAGAGACTGTGGTCGGTCTTTCTTTCACAACCAACTATACGCTTAAAAGAGTATTAGAGGGTAATTTCATCCGTCGATGAATTTACCCTCTAATCTTAGTATGTTTTTTCTCCAATTTCTCAAGTCGAAACAATTTTTGTCTCGACCTCATTTTTCTCTCCGGTTTTTTAACCCTAACCGATCATTCTTACGGCATTTCATAAATAACGTGAGATCAATTGGATCAATTGTTTCGGAAACTCATTCAAGTCGGTGATATCAAGGAAACGATTTTCACCATAGATTTCTTTTATTTCTTCTTTGTCTTGTCCGATTGCTGCAGAAACAAAGACCACGCCCTGGCGCTCAAACTCTGATAAGACTTCTTGGATATCCTGTTTTGCTTTCTTCCCTGTATAATCAGGTAAAGCTTTAGGTTGTCCATCACTGATCACTAGCATCAATTTTGTCGTTGCAGCTTGCTGACTGAGCTTAGTTGCGGCAATCCTCAATGTGGCGCCATCACGGTTATTTTGTCGTGCTTTCATCGTTACTAACTTATCTGTTAACCAACTAAAGTCATCTGAGAATTCTTTGTAAGAAAATAAGGATGTTTTCTCTCTTGCAGATACGTCAGCGGTATCCCCATAGATCATCAACGGGATATTTACGCGCTGTGCAAATTCTGCGACTGCGATCGTTGCTTTTTTGGCGGCTTCGATCCGATCATCACGGATCATCGAGCCAGATTCATCGACCCTGATAGCAACTGCCAATGAAGGCTGTTCGTGTGGCGGATTTTTCTTATCGAAATTTCGAAGATCACCATATGCCACACGACTGGCATCGAAACGCTGCCCTTCATATTTACTCTTTTGATAGGTCGCTGATTCGTCGTTTTCAAGTAGATCGAGGATCTGTCTGCTTAAAGAGTCAACCACTGGCAACACTTGTTTCCTTAATTTACGTGCCTCTGGATTATTTGGCGTAAATGTTGGTCGATGAATGATCAGCCCTTCTTTTTCGTGAATGGTTCCTTTCATTGCTTGACGAGCTTCTTTGTTTAGTTCACGCTTGATTTCTTTGTCATGAGCTTCCATATCGGATGCAGACATCTTGTTGGAAATATCTTCTGCCTGATCTTGGTCGTCTTGACTTTTCCCTTCTACGTCCTCGCTGCGTTCTTCCTGCGAAACGGGCAAAGTTTTCTCTTGCAGTTTTGTGGGTTCTTTTTCTAGCGCTTTTTCAGTAGTTTCATTTTCTGTCTCAATTTTCTTTTCACTTTCAGAAAGGGAAAAAGTCTCTTCTGCTAATTGGTCAATATTCCTTTGGTCCACTTCTTCAGCTGTCAACACTCTTCCACGAGCAGATGTTTGAACGTCAGAAGGCTTTCCCCATTTTTGTAACTGAATAAGTGTGCGCAACTCTTCTAAAAGACCACTCTCTTGTAAACGTTGGGTCAAAATCTTTAATTCTTCTGGATCAGTAGTTAATTTATACAGTACTTTGGGATACAAGGATTCCAATACATCTTGCCCTTGTTTCCAAGTATTTGCCCAATAGAAATAGGAACGCATGCCGGCAACGCCCTTGATGGCATTTGCTTTAGCAGTTTCATCTAGAAGTCGGATGATCTCAGCCATTTTAGCTAACAGTTCTGGTTCTTGGATATTCGTTTTTCCTATTGCACGTTCAACCATTACTTCAAGAGTGGGCAGATCCATTTTTTCAGCATGCTGCATCCGGTCACGCAAAGATTCATTCAGCGGACGATTTCCTTGATAGTTGCGATTTGTGGTAATGATGATCACACAATCAGCATGGCGAGGTACGACTCCTGTTGGTAGATTCAATAGCCCGTTAGGCTCTAGAGCAGAATTCAAGGCCACTAGGACAGAGGCATCTCTGATCACTGTTGGTTCTTGGATCTCTAATAAATACCCTTTCTCGATCGCACGTACGATTTCAGAAGGGTAATATTTGTAGCGGACTGTTTCTGACTTTTGTTCATCGATCCGTTGCACAAAGTTAGCTAACTTTTGTTTTGCTAGTTCATCGTTCACTTGATAGTGATCCTTGATAACTTGTAAAACAGCATTTAGCGTATCTGTTTGGTTGATGGCATCAATCAAAGCTTGATCCTCTTCTTCGTCGGAATCAACGACTGGCAAAAGAGCGCCAAAAACATCCGATTTGTCCATATCTGCAAAACAAGTCACTTTTGTATAAGGAAGTTGCAAATCAGCAGACAGAGCTTTAGCCAATTGTGTTTTACCAGACCCAGCGTCACCTTCTAATAGAATATTACTGATTTTCATTTCTGGGTCTTTCCAGTTTTCTTTGATTTCAGCCGCAATCCTTAGTTCCACAGAACTTGTTCGATGACTTGCAGGCTTTTGCCAGATCATTTGTCGTTCGATTGTTGAAAATGAGCGATGATCTGTTAATGAAAAGTTATCCATATGGCTTTCCTCCTAATACCCTAAATCATCTAATAGACGTTTTAAGATACGGAAACGTTCCCCAATCAGTTCGCCATCTTTTTGTAAAGTATCGTAATATAAGATGATATCTTCATCGATCTTAGGATTTTTGGTATCGACTTCTACAGTCATCCGGTTTCCTTGAAGGCCAATGATATCGATCATCGGATTTTCCGGATCATAGAATTTTTCATAGTGATATGCATCTTGAAAATACAAGCTTCCTTGTGCTGCCAGTATTGCTAGATCCAAAATACGTGTGATTGGAAGTTCTTCTGATTGGCGTGACCATTTTTTACCAGTATGGCGCCATACTTTTCCAGATATATCGACTTTTCCTCGATCATTCCATTGAGCCAATCCCAGTGAGAGCCCTTTTGCATCTGTATGAAGCGCATTTTTTCCGTCTACTTTATCATAATCTTCTACAACGATTACAGGTTTATGTTTTAAGTTTGTTGGTATTTCCATTGGTTAAGCACTCCTTTATTTAGTAAATTACTAAATTAGTAATTTACTAGTTTACTAAAATTTGTCTTTGATTATACGACAGGAACAATAAAAAAGCAAAAATGAGTGTCTCGCTAGTTTATTCATCTGTATGATCGTAATCGTACAAAAAAAGAAAACCAATGAACGAATCATTGGTTTTCTTTTTCTTAGTTAATCAATAGCTAAGTATTTGAGTAGGCCATGCCTCTTTACAAAACACTTACGAGATTTCAAGAGAACAGTTCTCTCTATTGAAGGATACTTTCAAGCACTAGTCTTTTCTTGCTTCTCATTTCAAATGAATAGAAATAAAGAGGAATTATTGCGCTGAGATAGCAAGTCCGATTGCTTTTTCGCCTAAATGACTGCCGATTACTGGGCCAAAATGACCGATTTCAATCTCTGCATTCGGATATTGTTTTTGTAGTTTGGCTTTTTCTTCTTTTGCTATTTCTAAATTATTCGCGTGAATGACGTATAGTTTCACAGGTGGTGCAATTTCTTCATTTCTTTGACCGATGATTTTTTCTGCGCGAGCAAAAGCTTTTTTACTTGAACGGATTTTTTCAAATAAAACGATCTTTCCTTCAGAGAAGGTCAAAATTGGTTTGATTTTTAAAAGCCCAGCAATCAAAGCCGCTCCGTTAGTCAAACGACCACCGCGCACAAGGTTGTTTAAATCGTCCACGATCAGATACGCATAGGTATTATCTCTAATACGATCTACATGGGCAATGATTTCTTCTAAAGAATGTCCTTTACTACTCATATCTAGTGCTGCTTCGACCATATGGCCCATTGGCATACTTGTGATCTTTGAATCATACGGAACGATCGTAACACCTTCCACATCTTCTTTCAGCCCATGCAATGTATTCACAAAGCCAGAAATACCTGATGATAGATGAATGCTTAAAATCGTATCGTATCCCTTGTTTTTCAACTCTTCGTAAAGTGCCAAAACTTCCCCAACAGCTGGCTGTGAAGTCGTTGGAAAATCTTTGCTATTTTTTAAAAGTCCATAATATTCATCCGCTTCAATATCGATTCCTTCGTTGTAGATCTTACCATCTAAAATCACTGGGATTGGGATCACGAATAAATCTGGATGATTCTTGATTCGTTCCGGCAAATATGCCGTACTATCAGTAACTACTGCAAGTTTCATTTAATTAAGTTCCTCGTTTCAAAGAATTTTACCAGTCTTCTTAACTATATCATAAGAAGACTTATATTTGAACCTTTGTAAGAAAAAGTGAAGAATCTACTTTGGATCACACACCAATGCAGATCCAAGTAAGAAAATGGAATCTATCAAAACCATTTTTCATGTTTTTGAATGTTTCAGCTGATTTCTAAAAGTGATAACTTCTATTCATATCATTCATTCAAGTTTTGAGGGTGAGAAAAAAGCAACTTTTACTTTTCTCTCACCCTCTCTCTTCATATTCTTTCAGAAAAGCCGTCGAATCATTTGTTAAAAAGACCACATAATCAGTTTTCTTGGTGGCGATTTTTGAAGTTGCGTACGTGTTGCAACCCGTTTCTCCCGAATTGTGCGAATAAGAACGTGATGCCACCAACGATCCCGATGACCGCACAATAAACGACTGCATATGCTTTTGAGGTCATTGAAAGTTGTGTATTCAGCATTAGAAAGACCAATGAACATATCACTAGCATGAAGAAAGTTGAACGGAATGTTTTTAAGAAATACTGACTGATTCGCACAAATGGCGCAATTCGATATTCTTTACACATGTACTGGTACCCTCGAACAAAGACAATCCCAAAAGCAATTGTATTTGAAAAGCTCATACCGTATCCGCCTAATAAAGCTAACCCGATCACTTGGAACACCAATTTCAAAATGATGGCTTCCACTGTTAAGCGAATCGCCACCAAATGATGGTTCAAGGACTGCAACATTGTCGATAAAATCGTAAATAAAGAAAAGAATAACGACGCCAACAGAGCAAATTGGAAATAGCCCACGCTGTCTGGATCATACCCGAAAAACAACGTGTATAAAGGACCTGCCAATAAGGACATGCCTGCTAACGACGGCAATAAGATCAAAACGGCAATCGAAAAGCTGTCACCGACTGTTTTTTCGATTTGTAGTCGGTCTTTTTTCTTCAAAGTACTAAGGATCGGCAGACTACTGATTGCCACGGTACCCACCATAGAGATCAATATCAGCGTCAATTTATTCGGATTCACAGATGCTCGGCTAAATAAAAACTCTAACTGCTGATCTGCAATCGCTGGTCGAAAGAAATGGAGCAATGGTTTCATCGTTACTTGATCGATCATTTGAACGATCGTGATAACTGAACCAACGAAAATAAAAGGCAACGTTTCTCGAATGATCGATACAGAAGAAGAACGATTTTCTTTCTGGAAATACCGACTTGAAATCAAGAAATCTTTCAATCTAAAGTAGTCATTTTTACGTCCTACAAAATACATATGGATGATCGCTGCGAGTCCACCAAAAAATGATGCCACAGTACTGATCAATACGGCTTCAACGATCGAACCGTCTGTTAATACGCGCAAATAATACGTACCTGCTAAAATCACTAGCACACGTACAGCTTGCTCGATGATCAAAGAGCTACCATAAGGACGTAAGTTGTTCTTTCCTTGAAAATAACCCCTCATTGCACTAAGAATCGGGATTGCCACTAATGAAGGGCACAGACTGCGAATTGCTAGAATCCCATTATTCACATTGGCAATCGGACTGATTCCAGCAAGCAATGGTGCAAAGAGATACATCAATGCTGCCGAAACGATCCCAATCACGAACATGATGTTGATCGTACTGCGAAAAATCACGCCACATGCCTCTTGATCTCCTTCCTTCGTTGCAACTGCCACTTTCTTGGCAATAGCATTTGGAAAGCCAACTGTTCCTAACATCAAAAACAAGCCATATGGAAGATACCCGACATTGTACAGTGTTGTGGCTAACATGCCATCTTGGTTGTTCCCCATCATACTTAACCAAGGAATCAGATAAACGACTCCTAAGACCTTACATAACAAATTGGCAAACGTTAACCAGAATGTTCCTTGCATCAATTTTTTATTCATTAAATTTTCCTCGACTATCTATAGTTAAATCAATATCTCCCCTATTATAGCAAAAAAAAGTGAGAGGACAAATCACTGCTGAAATTTTATACGCAATGAAAATAAAAAAGCCGCTCTCTAAGTTTAGAGAAGGCGAACTTTTATAACATGGATAATAGAAATACAGAAGCTAATCCGGTTAATACCGACAAAGCCATCGAGCGTGATTTGTAGGCTACTCCTGCCACTAATACCATCGCTAGGACTTTGATATTCCATGCGATATCTAAATGCTCATGGGTAATGAACACATCTTTGAACGCTAGAGCCGCAAAAAGTGCTACCGGTACATATTTCATCCACTCGCTAAACCAAGATGGTACTTTACGGTGGGTAAAATAAAGCATCGGGAACAGCCTAGGAACATAGGCTACCACGAACAAACTTAATACTAAAAGCAACAGATACGTCTTAGTCACGATGATTGACCTCCTGATCTGGGAAATTGAAAAGCGGTTCGTTGACATGTTTGCCACGATTCTTTAGTCTCTTTAGCTTCTTTGCTTTTTCTTTCTTAAATGCTTTTTCCAAACCAAACCCAGCTAAAGAAGCAATCATCGTCGCAGCGATTAATCCAAACGTATTTTGGAAAAGTACCATGAAGATGACACCTAAAACACCTGAAAGTACGCCAGTCAAAATCAGTAGCGCATTTTTCATCTGCATCACGAACATAAAGATAAACATTGCTGTCAAAGCAAAGTGAACAAGATCTGCATCAACGCGAATGACTGCCCCAAAAAAGTTTCCAATCATGTTACTACTTGCCCAAGAAACCATTGAAAACCAATTTACATATAACGCTTTTTGCTTGTTCCATGTAGGATCAGTTGAATATTTCAAATAATTGACTGCGTAATTCTCATCATTTAAAGACTGTGAAAAAACAGCTAAAAAACGTTTTTTCTCTTTTTTCATAAATCCGGAAAGACTTGATCCTAACAATGTATAGCGTAATTCCAAGAAAAATACCATCAAAAGTGTGGTTGCAAAAGATGCTTGTGTTGTAAGCATCGAAGCAACTAAAAATTGCGCCCCGCCAGAAAAAACCAAAATAGACAGCAGTCCAGCTAAAATTGGATCAAAGCCAACTTTTTGTAATAGCACTCCACAAGCCAATCCAACCGGGATATAACTTAAACAAAGTGGCATTACTGCGTGCAAAGACTGAAGCCATGGCGCACTTTTCTTTTTATCCATCAAAAATGTCTCCTTCAATTACAACAAATAAACAGCGGATTCATTGTAACATAAAAAAACGAAAATGTAGCCGTTTTATATAAAAACAAAATTATTTTTTTCTCATTTTCTGACTAATTCCTGAAATATTGCATCAAAAAACTAGGGATTTCCACATAAATAATACTGTGAAAATCCCCAAGGGTTCTTATTGAATCCGTTGATAATTTGGATTATACTTATCCGTTTCGATGTAAATATACACTTTTTTATCTACTAGAGACTGGCGGATCGATCGTTCGATCTCATTGACGATCCTGTAAGCTTCACTTTCGCTTGATTCAAAAATATCGATCTTAGCGGCTACTAGTATTTCAGTTGGACCTAAGTGAACCGTTTTGACATCAATCAAATGGGATACTTCAGGTCGCTCAAAAGCTTTTTTGATTTTCAGCAAGTCACTAGCAGTGACACTTTCTCCAATGATCAAACTATAAAATTCTTTTGCTAAGAAAATGGCTGCTCCCATCAAAAGTAAACCGATCAACATGCCACTGATTGCATCAAATACTGCAATACCAGTAACCATCGTTAAGATCGTTCCAAGCAAAGCAAGGATTAAACCAATCACTGCACAGAAATCTTCCGTGAAAATAATCAAGATTTCACTATGACGGCTCTCTCGTAAAAATTTAAGTGTCGATAACTTTTCAGTGTTCAACTCATGGATTTCCTTCATCGCAATACGTAAAGAACTGCCCTCGATTGCCAAGCCGAAAAGTAAAATGATAATTACGATTAGTGGATTACCAACTTCATGGGAAGGATGTGTCAGTTTTTCAAAAGCTTCCATCACACCAAGCGCACCACCACCGAAGAAAAGCATCATTGCTACGATCGTACTAAAGAAGTATTTTGCTCGTCCTTCACCAAATTGATGCAGATCGCTTTGCCCGCGACTTGCCCGCTTTTCTTTAAATTTTCCATTGTTTTTCCTTCTTTCTTCTAACAGAGGCTGGGAAAGAAGTGTTTAACTCCGAGAAATAAGAAGAAATGAACGAAAATTGCTTTTCTAATTTTTGTGGATTTCGGCTTATTTAAGAAGGAGTTGCTTCTGCTCCCACCGTTTATTCGTTTTTAAAGAATGAGACAAAAGTGTTTCTTACTTTTGTCCCACGCTCATTTCCTTTTCTTGTTGGTACGACTACAAATGCTTAGATTTTTGCTAAATCAAATACGATCTGTTGATTTTCCTTTAGCACAATCTCCTTTGCGCCTTTCGTTGCACTTTTTCCATCAATCGTGAATGTCCAATATTTTTGTTTCTGCTTGTCTTGTTTGTGGCCGTCAATCGAGGTAATGAATCCCTGCTCTTCTTCAATAGCAAAATTTTCTTTTAAAATAGTCAAAAGGTTGTCACCCGTCTTAAAAGACACTGTTTTACTTGAAAGCTGTTTACCATCTTCCTTGATAATGATAGACGTTGTTTGCTGTTTTTGTTGTGTCTGTTCCGTCTTAGATTGCTGATTTTCCTCTTTGGATGAATCAACAGTTGTGCAGCCACTCAACAACAAAAGAATACAGCCGACAAGACTGAACCAATAGATTTTTTTCATTTTTTCCTCCCGCTTAATCGATCAAACCGTTCAATGACGGGTAAAGCAAGTAGAAAAAATACAAGATTTCCCGTCGCATGGAACAGATCAAAACTGAATCCTTGGACATAGTATACTAAAGGATTTGTTAACTGATAAAGTATACTATCAAAAATCGTCATGAACAAGCCAAAGAATATACCTGCCAAAAAAAAGCAACTACCCGTCAACCATTTTTTTTCTCGTTTGATATGTGCTTGTACAAACCGAAAAAGAGTTAAAATTAGACTAAAACTAATCCATTGTCCGATCATCCATGGGCCAATCCCAAAATAAAGATTACTTAAAAGGAGCGACAGTGTCATGACAAGCAATGCATCTCGTAGACCAAAGTACAGTACGACAAAAAGAAAAATCGCCGTCATCGGTTGGACATTGGGAATCAATTGAAAAATGATCCTGCCAACCACACATGCTGCAGATAGCAGACTCAACTGAGCTATTTTTTTGGTCGTCATTTTTTTGGCAGCTCCCCTTTCGCTTATTTATACGGAACAAAAAACATGTGACGGTCGATAATCTGACCGTCACATGTTTCTAACTCAAGCACCTAGTTCTTGCGAACCATCAGTGGTACTAAAAATTCATAATTGATAAAGAAATCAATGACAGATCGATGGTAATTGCCAGATGAGATCGTCAATCCCGTTTGATTCTGTTCGTTCTTCGTGATCGTCAATGATTGACCTTTGTCTAACAGAACTTTGAATTTTTCTTCGGTCAATTTTTCGAAATCATACTGTGGATTCTTCATTGCAACAATGAAGATATCATCCAATACTGATTCGCTAAATTCAAATTCACTCTGTAGATTTAAGTGAAGTGGTTTAGTGTTATCAAGCAATGTTTGATTCACAATGAAGCCTAGTTTTCTTGCGTGTGCTAAAAGCTGGTTCAGCTTGTGATTGAAAATCGTGATCTGTCCTGCAGAAAAGACCCGATCGACTGACCAGTAACGGATCAGTGATAACACCCGATCATCCTGAACGGTGACCTCCATCGTTTCTGGGATCACTTCTAATAAATTGATCGATTCTACTTGGTAGCGTTGATCGATTGTAGGTAAAACAAAAGAAAAGATCAAGTGATTTTGCTCATCTAAACTATAATTGATGGAGAAATGTCTGGTTTCCCAACGATCATAGGTAGTGGTCGACAACTCTAACCCAATGTCGTTCAGGGGTTTCAACAATTCATAAGTAAAGTACTCAATCAAGCTTGTCTTTCCAATTGGTGAAATTGGCTCATCTTTAAGTAAATAACGGTCAAAAGAATCTAGTAATCCTGAGAAATCTGCTTCAATCAGATATTTCCGTAAACGCAGATCTGCTAATTCTATCTCTGCTGTTTCGATCATACTCACAATATCCAGATGGTCTTTTTCTTTGCTATCGAGGTAAAGTTGATTTTCATCAACCGCGGGTTTACGTTCTTCTACTGGCTCATTCTCTTCAGTCACTTCGGTAATTGATTCTGTTTCTACCTCAGGAGCAGCTTCTGCTGTTTCTTCATTTTCTTGTTCAGCCAGTCCATCTAGCGATTCGATTGCTTCATTTTCTTGTTCTATTGGTCTTGTTTCATCCTTATGGCTCATTCCTCAGGCCCTCCCTCTTGAAACGTTGGTTCAGGATTTTCACTACCTAGATAAGTCATCAAAAAGTGGTGGATAGCTTGACTGAATCCTTCTTTTCCACCAAAGAAACGCTTGATTTGACGTTGCTCTTTTTCGACGATTGCCGCTCGAAGTTGGTCTGACTTTGCTTCTTTTAATAGTGTTTCTTTTTGTTGCTGGATTTTTTCAGGTTCTTCTATATAAGGTAGCCAGCCTAATTTTTCATTTGATAAAATTTGTTTTTGTTTCTCTAGCTCTTGAATTTCCTCTTCAATCTTTTTACGGTTCAAGAAGCCTTTATTATCATCTAAACTAGTGATTTTGCGATTGATTTCTTTTAGTTCTTCATCTAGTCTTTCGATCTCCGCCTTAGCCGTGATCACCTTGGCATCCAGTTCATTGACCTGTTTGCTAAAATCATTCGGTTGTTGTGTGGCGTAAAAGCCCCACTCCTCATCGATTTTTGGTAGGACAAAAATCTCTGGTAAACTTGCATCGATCCCAATCGTTGGTCTTTCATGATAATAGGAGCCAATCTTATAATAGCTCATGGTTGGGGAAATCGTTTCGACTAATTCCATAAAAGGAAATTCTTGAATAAAACGATCATGGATTTTTCGCATCAATAACTGATCGATTTCATGATTTTCATTTGAACTTTTTTTCAGTTCTTCCGTTAATTCACTATTGTATAACTGATAGATCTCTGGAATGTTTTCTTCCCTAACAGCTTTTTCAAAGGCTTGTAATGCTTCTAATAGCTGAGAAAGATTGGTGCTTGCTTTTTCTTTGATATCGTAAAAAGAAGCTCCTTCTTCATTCTGATCAATCGTTTCTTGTGGTTCTATTGGATTGGATTCCTTCATCCTACTTACCTCCTTACATTCTTAAAAAACTCTGTATAGATACTTTAATAGTACCATTTTATAGAAAAAATTGTTACAACGGGCATCTTCTCCTATGTAAAATTCATTTTGTTTTGCTGTACGTTCAGTTCTCTTGACTTGCTACAAGGTAAAAGTAAAACGAAAGAGCGGGAGTTGTCCCACTCTTTCGCACTAATGAAAGTTTTTATTTATTAGGCAGATCTCTGGTTGTGAAGTGGATACGCTGATTCTCATCACGAGTTAAAAGTGTTTCTTCATTCAAATAAGAAAATTTCAATTCTTCTAAATCAGTATTTTCTAGCATTTTTTCATAACCGGTAAAAATAGAACGAATATATTGTTTATACGCGTTTTTCTTTTTCTGTCTTTTTTTCATGTGACACCTTCCTTATCACTCACTATCATACCAATGAATGTTTTACTAGACAAGCAAGTTTTTGCTAATTTAGGCATACTTTTCGCAAGTTGCCCTTTAGTAGTTGACGAAATCGAAAAAAAATGAAAAAATGCTTTAGTACTTAAGGAGGGAAACTAGTGAAAAAAATCGGTTTTGATTCAGAGAAATATATTGAAGAACAGTCTGCATATATTTTAGAACGAGTAAATCACTATGATAAATTGTATTTAGAATTTGGCGGAAAACTGGTAGATGACAAACATGCCAAACGTGTATTGCCTGGCTTTGAGGAAGATGCAAAAATCAAGCTGTTACAAAAATTGAAAGATCAAGCAGAAATTTTGATCTGCGTATACGCAGGAGATATCGAACGCAACAAGATCCGTGGAGATTATGGTATCACTTACGATATGGATATCTTGCGATTGATCGATGAACTCCGTGGCTACGGCTTATCCATCAACAGCGTCGTTATCACTCGTTATAATGGTCAACCAGCAACAAAAGTATTTATCAATAAACTTGAAAGACGTAACATCAAAGTCTATAAACATGCTGAAATCGAGGATTATCCTGTAAATGTGGAAAAAATCGTTTCAGAAGACGGCTTTGGAAAAAATGACTATATTGAAACAACTAAACCAATCGTTGTCGTTACTGCTCCTGGTCCCGGTAGCGGAAAATTAGCAACTTGTTTGAATCAATTATATCATGAAAGTCAAAAAGGCCATGCCGCCGGGTACTCAAAATTTGAAACCTTCCCTGTATGGAATGTTCCATTGAAGCATCCATTGAATATCGCCTATGAAGCAGCAACAGTTGACTTGAAAGATGTCAACATGATCGACTCTTTCCATTTTGATGCGTATAACAAAATAGCCATCAACTACAATCGGGATATTGAAACTTTCCCTGTGATCAAACGAATCATTGAAAAAATCACAGGGAAAGAATCTGTTTACTTATCGCCAACAGATATGGGTGTGAACCGTGTTGGTTTCGGAATCGTAGATGATGCGGTAGTCCAAGAAGCATCGAAACAAGAAATCATCCGTCGTTACTTCCAAACAGAATGTGATTTCAAAAAGGGCTTGATCGATGAAGAAGCAGTGAATCGAATCAAATTGATCATGGAAGAAGTCGGCCTGCGTCCTGAAGATCGTAAAGTGGTGATGCCCGCACACGATTATGCCAAAACGATCCAAAGCCCTACGAAAGACCCTGTAGCCGTCATTGCGATCCAATTGCCGAATGAAGTAATCATTACCGGACGCACCAGCTCATTGATGGATGCTTCGGCTGCGGTCATCTTGAATGCAGTGAAACATTTGGCACATATCTCTGATGATATTCCTTTGCTTTCACCACTTGTTTTGGAAACAATCCAAGGAATGAAATCAACTGCACTTCATTCTTCTGTGGATACCCTAAGTTTGAATGAAGTATTGATTGCTCTATCCATCAGCGCTATAACAAATCCAATCGCACAAGTTGCCTATGAAAAACTTGCAGAACTAGATGGCGCTCAAGCCCATTCAACAGTGATGGTCAATAAAAATGATGAAAAAACATTAAAACAATTAGGAATCGATATCACTAGCGCACCACTGTTCCCTTCTGAAAATCTATACTATCAATAATTCGAGTCCAGGGACTGGAATCCATAAAAAACTCTTAAAAGTTTCGTGTCATGTTGCTCATAAAGCACATACTCGAAGCAACTTTTAAGAGTTTTTATTTTGTATAGGGCCTGATTTTCTCATATATACGTTTCACTCTAAAAAACAGATGAAAATTGAACAGAATAATTAGTAATTTAAGCGTAAAACAGGTAAAATTAAACGGAATTTTGATTAGGAGTGATTTTTTGAGTCATATTTTAGGAATTATCGGTTTGATTTTTATTTTTGGGATTGCCTTCTTGATTAGTACAGACAAAAGAGCAATCAAAATAAAACCATTGTTGGTGATGTTCGTCTTACAATTGGTATTCGGTTTCGTATTATTGAGAACCACGTTCGGTACGACGGTTGTTTCGTTACTGGCAAAACTATTTGAACAGCTATTAGCCTTTGCAGGCGAAGGAGTAAACTTCGTCTTTTCAGGGGTAGCAAATAAAGGGAGTGCACCATTCTTCTTAACTGTTTTGATGCCTATCGTGTTTATTTCTGCGATCATTGGAATCTTACGTTATATCAAGATCCTCCCCCTATTTATGAAAGGCGTTGGGTTAGGTCTAAGTAAAATCAATGGCATGGGTAAACTTGAATCATACAATGGTGTCGCCTCTGCCATCTTAGGACAATCTGAAGTCTTTATTTCCATCAAAAAAGAATTACCATTTTTATCTGAAAAGCGTTTGTTCACCATGAGTGTTTCTGCGATGTCCACTGTTTCTATGTCCATCGTTGGTTCATATATGGCACTGATCAACTCAAAGTATGTGATCACTGCTCTTGTGTTGAATTTATTCGGTGGATATATTCTGGCATCGATTGTCAATCCTTACCAGTTGGATGAAAAAGAAGATGAGCTGATTATTGAAGAAGACAAAGAACAAACCTTCTTCCAAATGTTGGGCGAATATATTCTGGATGGCTTCCACGTAGCAATCACCGTTGCGGCGATGCTGATCGGTTTTGTGGCATTGATTGCCATGATCAACGCGATTTTTAGTGGGATATTCGGGGTGACTTTCCAAGAAATCCTTGGGTACATCTTTGCCCCATTCGCATTCATCAGTGGCATACCTTGGAACGAAGCCGTTGATGCTGGAAGTCTGATGGCAACTAAATTAGTAACGAATGAATTCGTTGCGATGACTGAATTAGCAAAAGGCAACTTCCAGTTCACTGAACGGACTACAGCAATCATTTCTGTATTCCTAGTTTCCTTTGCCAACTTCTCTTCTATTGGGATCATTTCTGGGGCCATGAAAGGATTAAATGAAGAAAAAGGGAATCTAGTTGCTAAACATGGACTGAAAATTCTATTAACAGCAACTTTAGTCAGCTTTTTAAGTGCTATCGTCACAGGTCTATTAGTATAATAAACAACTATTCAATTGCATTTTCTGAAAATACGCACTGTCGATTTTTAGAAATGCAATTTTTGTTAAGGAGTATCAATCATTACAAGGATTATCTACAAGCGTGAGGAGCGTAGAAAGATGAATAAATGTTATGTTTTTATCGGTCCTTCAGGTTCAGGAAAAACTTCGATCGCCGAAAAACTTTTTCGTCAAGACCAAAAAATCATCACCTATACCACTCGACTACCACGGGCAGAGGAACAAGATCAAAAAGATTATTATTTTGTTTCTCCAGAAGAATTCAATCAGATGATCAATGATCGTGCATTTGTTGAATGGGATGAGTACGCTGGAAACAAATATGGATCTAGCAAAAAGGAAATCACACAAAAGCTGGCCCAGGATGATTGCTACACGATTTTGACAGCACCAGGTTTTTGGGCAGTTCATGCTGTTTTTGGTGAAAAGATCCAACCGGTCTTCGTCACGATCTCTCACACAAAATTGGAAGAGCGCTTGCGAAGTCGTGGCGACTCCGACACACAGATAAACAAACGACTTGCGTTATTCCAAAAAGATCTGGAAGAATTGACCGCGTTACAAAAACTGCCACAATTGATTCGCTTGACGAATGATGGGAACCTTTCAGATACAGTCACCCAATTTTATGCACAACTCAAATAGCATCAGTTTCATGAAGCAAAAAAGTTCCTGTCACAATTATCGAAAGCCTAAACAAAAAAGATGCCTTACTAGCAACTGTTTTTGTTTAGGCTATTTTCCTAGCAATTATTTTTTACTTTTCCTCAACGATGGAATAAAGTGCTTCTACCCTCTTGTCATTCCTAAAGCAAGAATCAGGACGATCCAATAATTGACTGATCAATTCTAAATGATGCAACAACGTCCATTTTTTTAGTACACCTAGCCCTGGAAACTTCTGTTGATGGTAAATCATCAATAACTCTAAGAGTCCTTCTGTAATTACTAGCTGATTATGATTCCTCATGACCCATCTTTCTAGTTTTTCCGCCGCTTCAAAAAATTTCAACGCTTGGTCTTTTGCAGATTCATTGGTATCAGAAACAAAGTGTTTCACTCGCAAATTTCCATAGGCATCGATATACGTCACATGCAAAGCTAAAGCTCGGCTGGGAAACCCTTTGTCAAAGTAGTGACTCCCTTCGATGGTAAAATCAGAGAAGCCAATATAGCCATCTTCTTGAAAAAAGAGATAACCATCGCTAAAGAAATCATCTATTTTTTCACCATAGGTTTCCACATGTTTTCTTGTTTTAAACGATTCTTTGATCACGATTTTATTTTCAGGCAGCCAAATACGAATACGGCTATTATCTGGAATCAGAAACTGTGCATGTGTGTTCGCTAGAGCTTTCCAAATTTGTGTCTCCCGTGGTTGGTGTTGTCCATCAAAGATAATCATATCAGGTGGATGATCGATGATATTTTCATAGTTTTCTGGTGTAATGATCGATGCATTACGTAATGAACTATCATCGAGAACCTCCCATGTATGCAGATGTTGGTCAAATAGTTTAAATTGTCCTACTTGCGGGTTATCGATGATCGTCAAAGGATGCTTTTTTTTCTGGAATAATTCAACGACTCCTTTTAATGTAGCCGAATCACGAACCGGTTCAATGATTGGTTCTATCTTCTTCGAAAGAAGCCCTCGATTCACACTTTCTTTGAGCGCCAGTAGATCGAATTGTTTCCCTCTTAAGTAGGGATAATACATGATTTATCACTCCAATGGTTCCGTCGGTAAACGCTTGACTTGTTTTTGTTGACGTAGATATTCATAGTCTTGTTGTAAGGCATAGACTTCTTCTTTCAAATCTTGGATCGCTTGATTTTCCGTTTCTTCAATAAAACGTTCATAATACCGTTCTTTAGCAAAAGGACTTTGACTATCAGAGCGCTTTTTCAATTCTTTATATAATTGATCCGTTGGAAAATACTTCACGCCGCGTTCCATTTGTTTCGCTTTTCTTACTTCTCGGAATAATGAAGCCATGAAACGATTCGTCAATGCCTCCTCTGCCACACCAAGCTCTCTTTTTCTTGCTTTTTTTGCAATAAAAAAAGTTCCTGAAGCGGGCATTTCTTCCTCTAACGCATAGGGACGATAGACTAACACCCCGATGTCTGTGGGGATTTCATCTTTGACGTCTTCGTAAAGCGTGCTTGGTAACACAAAATAATTATAGTGACCTACAAAAGATAATTTTGCCGTTGAACGGAAATCAGCCTTCGTTACTTTTAATTCATAACAACGCCATTCTCTACTACCATCGAATTTTGTCAGACAACTTAACGTATCTACGATTCCTTGATCTTCTGGCATGGTTACCTCTTCTACGACGATCCCACCTTGTTCGATACAATATTGATAAAGAGAAGATTCCATTTCGATTGTCAAAGGAGTTTTCAAGACCCCACCTCCGAACGTATTTTCGCTTTTTTTATTGTACCTTAAATCCAAGAAAAAATCTATCTGGATATAAATAGTAAAAAAGACGGGAACAAAATGCCTCAAGCGGTGACTTTTGTTCCCGTCTTTCAATCGATTTTACTTAGAGTTATAGTGCTAGTTCTTTTTTATCTGTTGCGTCTTTTCTTTCATTCTTGCATTATTACCGATAGCTAGGTGGTAAATGGAATTTTCCATGTTCCTCAAATAACTCACCTATCTGAAACAGCAAGTCTTCTCTTCCTCTAGCTGCCATGAATTGGATACCCAGTGGTAAAGAGTCTTTCGTCAGATGTGTTGGTAAACTAATTGCTGGCTGACCGGTCAAGTTTGCTAGTTGCGTATATGGTGTAAGTTGTAAGCTCTCTTCAAACATCTCTGAGATGACTTCTAAGCTTTCTTTTTCATTGTATTCCTGGATATTTGCAATTTTTTCTCGAATCGCATTACTTTGGAGATCTCTTGCTACTTCAGGAGCAGAAAAGGCAGTGGTTGGGGAAAGAAACAGATCTATTTCTTGGAATAATTCTTCCATTGTTATAGCTGCATGATCCCAAACATGCAATGAACGAATATAAGTAGACGCTGACACTTTATTTCCATACTGTAATAATGTCCAAGAAATCGGTTCAAGTTCTGTTTGTCGGACTTGTCGACCTAAACCATCCTCGATAGACTGGATCATCGCCGCGGTCTCTGCTCCATTCATTTGATAATACGATTGGATAAGCCGACGTCCATCTAATGGATAGTTGATCTCGATTACTTCATGTCCTTGTTGCTCTAAAAATAGCACTGCATTCGCTACAGCTTGCTTTGCTTCTTCACTGATAGCTGATCCAATCGGTGATGCAGGACAAACAGCAATTTTCAAGTGTTTTTTCTTTTCATGAGTTTGCCATTCTGCTGGCGCTACTTGATAAGGAGCACCAGTGTGTATTCCTCGTAGTCCCGTAAACAACGCTTTTGTATCTCTCATCGAAACGGTTAAGCCAAAATCAATTGCCGCACCTTGCCACCCTCGCCAAGCTTGTGGACCTACAGGCATCGTTCCTCTGGAAGGCTTTAATCCGATAAGTCCGCAAAAAGACGCTGGAATCCGAATCGATCCTCCTCCATCGCTGGCACCAGCCAATGGTAGGATACCAGAAGCGACAACTGCTGCTGCACCACCACTTGAGCCACCAGGTGAATAATCTGTATTCCAAGGATTTCTAGCTGGACCATAGATCTGAGCATCGGTGATATTTTTAAAGCCAAATTCTGGTGAATTTGTTTGTCCTAATGGCATAAGTCCGATAGATTCCACTTGATTGACAAAGTTGGAATTTTTCGATGCTCGTTGTGTTTGAAATAAACTGGAGCCAAAAGTTGCCAGCCAGCCTTTTTTCTCTTGACCAAGCATTTTCAGCGGGAATGGTACACCATGTAGCGGATGGTCTGATTTTTCATTGAATTGTTTCTTCTCATCCAGTATCTTCTCAGGCTCAAAAGTGACTAGAGCATTTAGTGCAGGATTTTTCTCATTGACTTTTTTTATGATATCTGCCATTAATTCCTCATGACTCAACTGTTTGCTTTTCAGTTGCCTTGCTAGTTCAATTCCATCTTTCAAGTGTATCACTCCTTTTTTATAATTTTCCCATAACCTTTCTAAATGTACAATGATTTCGTTTGCAACCAGTGCGTCTTCTTCCAATTTGCTACTTGACACCAATTTTTTTATAGCGAAAGCATTTGATTCTTCTTTAACATTCGGATATTTCGTTTGAAACGATAAGTTAAAAAAAGCGAACGTACATATAAATCAATCCCGATCGCTACCCATACACCTGCAATTCCTAGATTCAATACTTTTCCCAACAGTAGCACACCTAAGACTCGTGTGACCCACATCCCGAAGGCTGTGCTGTAGAGAGGCGTTTTGGTATCTCCCATTCCTTGTAACACACCAGCTAATATCAAACTGATAGCTAATCCCGGTTGATTGAATGCATCGATTCTAAGCGCAATAGTGATTTGCTTGATCGCCTCAGCGTCGGTTGTAAACCAAGGTGCAATATGGGGTGTGCCAAAAAACAATCCTATACCCAGTATACTTAATACAACGCCCCCGTATTTAACAGCATAAAAAGCCACACGTTTCGTTTCTTCAAACTCTTTTTTTCCAATACTGTTTCCTGCTAAAGTTGCGGCTGCGGTAGCTAGTCCATACGCTGGCATATAGACAAAACTTTCAATGCTTCCTGCAATCGAATGGGCGGAATAAGTTTAGCACCGATGGCTACGATCAAGCCAAAATACAATACTTGTCCTAAGCGCATAACCAAGCGCTCTAAAGCTGCAGGAAATGAGAGCTTCAGTAATTCCTGATAATTACTGCGTTGGAATAGTGACATGAAAGGAAAAGATAGAACGGACGATTGCACTTTTCGATACAATAAAATAGTTCCTAAGACTCTTGCAATCAGCGTGCCAATAGCTGTTCCCACTACACCAAAAGCCGGTATCGGTCCTAAACCGAAAATCAATATGTAGTCGAGGAGGATATTCAAAATATTAGTGATAAAACAGATTTTCATCGGGGATTTCGTATCACCGATTGCTCGTAACATACTTCCCAATAAAATCATCGTGGCAATAGCAATTGATCCACCACCTACAATACTGAAAAATTTTAACGCATAGTCAAAGGTCTGTTTTGTCGCACCCATTAAATCCAACAGCTGCGGTCCTACCAGAAAACTTACTAGACCTAAGATTAGACCTGAAACAATTGCTAATAATAATGACTGTTTAGCAATCAATGTTGCTTTTTCACTATCTCCCGTTCCGATATTTCTAGAAATCAAGGAGGATGTGCCGATCCCTAAAGCAATAAATACAGCAATATAAACATTTAATATTGCATTGGCTATACCTATCCCTGCTACAGCAAACAAATCGATCTGTGCAATCATCAAAGAATCGATGAACCCAACAGAGGTTTCTAATATATTTTCGATCGTGGCAGGAAGCGCCAACTTGATCAATTTTCTTTTAATAGTTGAGTCGGTATTTGATCCTGGCTCTCTTATATCCATCATCCATCGCTCAATTCATTTTATTATATTGGGTAATCACACGTTTTAAATGGTCCATCTCTTCCAATAAATCAGCGCCTTCACTTGCATGCGTCAACGAATGATCAGCTTGGGCTTCCAAAAGAATCTGGCTTATTTTTTGAATCGCTGATCGTACAGAATTCAATTGGATCAAAATATCAGCATAATCTTTATTCGAGTGGACCATTTTCTTGATACCCACTACTTGTCCTTCGATTTTATTCAAGCGTTTGATCAACTCTTCGTTATGGTGTTCGATCAAATGTGACATACAATAACCCCTCCAATATAGTTTTATGGGGGTACCCCCCATCCCCTATGAATATATGCTTTTACTTATTAATTGTCAAAGAAAGCTTTTTATTGGATCAGATCCTCTCGACAGCTGCTTTTATCGCCATAAGAGTATATAAAAAAAGAGACAAAAGCAAGGAACACTCTTGTCTGGTTCTGTAATATTGACTCAATAATTTATAGGAAAAATTATGATCAAGTCTGATAACTGACTAAATTGCACATATGAAACTAATTCAAAGATATTGATTTATATATATTGCTATACTTCTGACAATTTCTTAATGAAGTCTTTTCTATCCGTATAACCACATAAAGCTGAGCATACATCAAAGATAGAAAGAATGAATTCTACGTAAATTTTTTCGAAATCAATATCCTGTTCATTAATGTTTTTATAATCAATATTACCTTTTGGATAATTCAAATACCTTCTTGAAAGTGGACTTGACTCTAATTTTATAAATCCGTTTCCATGAGCTAAACAATTTCTTAAAAGATTGAAAAAACTCATTCTATTTAAATAGTGTTTTTTTATTTCATGAGAATCTCTCAATGTAGCTATTTCAATCAATTGATATAATTTTTTATTAACTAAATCTCTATTCTTATTTTCTAAAGATTTTAAAAGCAGATAACTTTCATCTTTATTAATAAAATGTTCAAAATCTTGTCTATTAATTTTTAGATCTTGTCTCTGCTTCATTTCTATAAAAGAATCAAGCTTTTCATTGTAAATCTGTTCAAATAAGATTGCTGTTTTATCTATTATTAAATCAAGCATACTTTCAAATGAAATAAAAGCAAATAAAAATGCCGTCTGAAAACTTTTTGCTTTAAAGAATTTAAATGATTGAACTAAATATTGACGCCAAATATTGCCTTCTAAATTAATACTGTAATACTCTATATTGTTAGTTATTGTTGCACTGTTTAAATCAAAACTATCAAACTCATTGTATAATCCACAAAATGTATATTTATTTTCAAAGATATCTTTGCTAAGAATTTCCATATTAGTAAGGGCCTCATCACACTCCGTTGAAGTTTCGATATCATAACAGCCGAAGTAATTACTAGGATCGTAATCTAAGACTAATTTAGAATCATTAATTTTGACTTCTCCATGACCAAAAATAAAATATCTTTCTGATCTTTGATGATCAACGTAAGTATTATCGAAATGGCAAGTGGAAGTTAGATAACCCCTAGTAGCGCCTACTAGTCCAGCGACAAAGTCCGTAAATGAAAAATTATCGACGTTACTATACTCATTAATAGCTAGATAATTGTTATCTTCATCAAAAAAATTAGCAATAAAATAATCTCGGCTTATATTTTTACCCAGATACTTTAGCATTAGATCATTTAAAGCTTTTTTATCTCTTTTTTTAGTAAACTGATCACAGCTACCTTCTATGTGCTCTTTTTCCATAAACTATTCTCCTTATTAATTTCCATTGTAATATTAATTCTATTTTTTAAGCTACTTACCCTGTACTAAACCAATTTAAAGCTTCTTGCAATATTTCTTGTCTGTTGCAGTCACTTTAATATAACTCTCCCATTTTTGTTGATTGACGTTTTCCAAATTTAAAAACTCTTTTTTGTCTCTGTAACAAAACTTCGGAATAAATGATATTTCTTAATTCTTGATCATTAAGTCTAATCCCTGAAATATTTACTGTTACCGACATATAGTTGTGTCTTCAGGTAAACCTTTCGGGACGCCCGTAATTCCATTATATCACTAGGAATTACATCCATGAAAGGTACTTCAATAGCTTCAAAGTTATCATAAATACAATATTCTTTGCCTTTATTTTTATGTTTACTGAACTATATGTTATCTTCCATTCTATATAACACATAATTATTTAATAGCATAAATCCGCATATTCAACATTCAATACCTGTATCTAGCCAAATTATACTCTCTTTTATTATCGGAAAAAGCCTCTTTATCTCTCACTGGTTAGCTGAGAAAGACAATGACTAAAAGCAAGTTGCTACCTACATGTTCGGAAAATCGCAACGAATGTAAAAGAAAACCACTCTACTGTGAATAGAGTGGTTTTTGTGTTTCATTGGTAAAAATTGATATCGCTTCGCACAATCATAGTATCAAAAAGAAACATGAAAAATCAACTATCATTTATCCATGCTTCCTACAAACATTTCAACATAGCAAAAATGTTTGCAAGCTGTTCAACAGTAAAAACTATAAATTATTTATTAATTTCTTTAATTTGTACTCCTTTTTAGCCCACTAAGTAATTCTTCCACTGGAACATCTAAATACGCACAAATGATATATAGCATTTGGATCAAGGGAGCGACAGGCTATTTTTGATCGATTTTATATAGCTTTCACTTTGTTCAATAGATAAACAAAATTTACAACAAAAAAATGCAAGTTTAAAAATCCATTTTCACTGTAAATGATTTTTAAAACTCGCATCACATCATTCGTTTCATTCATTCATCGTTTTCAGTTTTCCACGAAACTCAGCAATCGAATCGTAGCCTTTTTCTTTCATGATTGCAGCTAACTCTTTTGTGATACGGTCAAAAATCGCTGAGCCTTCTTTATGGAGTTCGGTGCCGATCTGCAGCATCGTGGCGCCACATAGGAGATGCTCATAGGCATCCTGCCCATTACGGATACCCCCTGTACCGATAATTTTGATTTCAGGGTTCAATCGTATATAAAACGCTCGAACATTGGCTAACGCAGTTGGTTTTACATACTCGCCGCCTAATCCACCAAAACCGTCTTTTGGTTTGATGACCACTGAATCACTTTTCGGATCGATATATAATCCATTCCCGATACTGTTGATCGAATTGACATAAGTCAACGGAAATTGATTCAAGATCGCTGCCATTTGATCAAAATGTGCGAAATCAAAATACGGAGGAAGTTTGATTCCTAATGGTTTCGTGAAGCGAGCAAAGACTTGTTTTAATAAATCGAATGTAGCGTCAAAATCATATGCCAACTGAGGTTTTCCTGGAACATTAGGACAAGAAAGATTTAACTCTGTGATTCCTTTGAACGCACTATTTTCAATCATCGTCAGCATCTCTAAGTTTTCAGCTGCGCTCATACCCGCAATCGAAAAGAATAAGGGCTGTTTCCCTTCATTTTCTTTCTCATAAGCTAATGCGTAGTCAAGATAATAAGAAAAGCCAAGATTTGGTAATCCCATGGAGTTGATACTACCTAGTGGAACGTCAAAATAACGTGGTTCTGGATTGCCGGCACGTTCTGTGAGTGTACAACTCTTAGTAATAAAAGCTCCTGCGGATGAACGGTCCAATTCAGCCAATTCGCTGACAGTCATACAGTGGACACCCGAAGCATTCATAAAAGGATTTGCAAAAGTGTGATTGAAAAAAGTCGTTTCTAGCGTCAAGTTATTCTCTCCTTTGATAAATCATTTTTTCCAGTGTATCATTCTCTCTAAAAAATGCAACTAAGAGTTGATAAAAATCAATCCTCTGTTTCTGTGGAAAGAACCTCACCTGTTTGACTATTTAATTTCACTTTCGTTGTTTGTTTCCCATTTTCGACTTTTACTTCCCAGTAAGTGGTGCCTAAATCTTTATCCAGATCCCAGTCAGTTGCTGTACCTCCACCAACTTTTTCGATTGCTTTTTGAGCAGCGTCCTCCGTTGACAACAAATTTGTTGTATCTAAGGCATCTTCTTCTTTCTTTTGGCTATCATCTGGATCGAGTTTTTCAGGCGTTTGAGCTTCCATATCTTCTGTATTGGCATCGATTTTTACTTCATATTCATTTTGGTCATCGGCACCCTCGATCTTGTAAAAATAGCTTCCCCAATCACTATCCAATTCTAAACTCGTCACTGCAGCATCTGGGTATTTATTTTGGAAAAGTTCAATTGCTTTTGTGACAGAAACTTTGATCACTTGATTTGTCTCATTTCCTGTACTACTTTGACTGCTTTCTTTACCAGAAGTTCCTGTACTTGTTGTATCGCTTGTCTTAGTTGTCATAGTAGTAGCTTTCGTTTGACTTACAGATGAGTTCTCAGACTTTGTCGGCTGGCAACCTGCAAGTAGAAATAAAGAAAATAATCCACAATAAATAACTTTTGTTTTCATTTTTTCATATTCCTTCTTTCATAAATAATCCGGTTTCTTTCATTATACATAAGAAAAAAAGTAAAAGTCATTTTTATACTATTTGTTCTTTTAAATAAAAAAAAGCAAAGAAATCAAAAATGCCTCTCAAAAGTTGGTTCTAACTTTTGAGAGGCATTCATTTCTCTTGCTACTTTCAACGATTATGCACGGTGCATTGGAATATCATTGTTACCTGGTTGAACTAATAGATATTGGATTACATCAATATTGCTTGATTCAAAGGAAGCTGCACAAGCTTGCAAATACATATCCCACATTCGGTAGAAAGAATCACCCATTTTTTCAGTGACTTTGTCTTGTACCGCGTGGAAGTTTTTCGTCCAATGTTCTAGTGTTAATTGATAGTCACGGCGTAAGCTTTCCAAATCGATCAATTGAAGATCGTTTTTAGTGATGTTATCGACTAATTCAGTGACACCCGGAACATAACCACCAGGGAAAATGTATTTATTGATCCAAGCATTTGTTGCGCCACCTTGTTGACGACTGATTCCATGGATCAACGCGGTTCCTTTAGGATTCAATAAGTTTTTCACTACTTTGAAATAACCTTCAAGATTATCAGAACCGACATGTTCGAACATCCCTACACTGGTAATATGATCAAATGTTTCGCCTTTAAGCTCGCGGTAGTCCATGAGTAGGACACGGCATTGATCTTCAAGATGTTCTTCTTTGATTTTTTTAGTGATATGGTTATATTGTTCTTCACTTAATGTGATACCCGTCGTTTTCAAGTTATACTCTTTCGCTGCAGTAAACATCAGTGTTCCCCAGCCGCAACCTATATCAAGTAATGTTTCATTTTCTTTAATGAACAATTTGTCTAGTATATGGTGTACTTTATTGATTTGTGCTTGTTCAAGCGTATCTTCTGGAGTTTCGAAGTATGCACAAGAGTAAGTCAATGTAGGGTCAAGCCACATTTCATAAAAATCATTTCCTAGATCATAATGAGAGTGGATATCTTCTTTGTTTTGTTGCTTGGTATGCTTCTCTTTTTTAGGAAGCCATTTTAGATAATCTTTTCCTCGTAAAAAACTATTTGCTTGTTGATAAGCATCATTGATCAATGCTTGGATACTTCCCTCAATCTCGATGCGATGATCCATATAAGCTTCACCTAATGCAAGAGATGCATTGTTGGTGATCTCTTTCATAGGGATTTCTTCGTGGATATTGATTTTGATTTGGGGAGGATTACCCGTATCTCCGTATTGTTTTTTCGTACCATCCCAATAAGTAACTTCAACTGGAAGTGAGAAAGAATGTGAAAATAATTGATTGTATAAAGTCTTCTCTAACATGATTTTCCTCCTTAAAAAAACTACCCTATAACGTTAATACTAAAAATTAAAAGAATCAACTAAGAAGGTCTCTTTTTTTCAGAAATTTTTCTCAAAACACGTTAAATTTTCATTTTTTTCGCATACATTCTCTCATAATTCAAGATAGTCGTCACTTGATCGGCTCATCTTTAAATCCAGTCTTAGCAAAAATCCATAAAAGCAGCAATACAGCAACCGTTGATTGGATTCCTAACATCAGTACAAAATCAAAATGGATCAACCCTACTACAGCAGAAATAATTGAACTAACCCCGATCACATTCAGCATCAGATTCGCACTCTCTTTAAATGTATGAATGGAAGAGAAACGGCTTTTTCGTGTCATCCACAAGAAGAATGCAGCGCCAAATAGGATCAGTGCAGTCATGATGAACAAAATGATCCCAAGACTCAAGCTATATGAAAGGATGATCGTCGGCCGATTGCTGGTATAAAATGCTTGTTCAAGAAAGAGTTGAAATTCTTGTGGCGTAGTCACACTAGCAGGGTCAAATGAAGAAAGATAATTCATTTGATACGTTCTGGTTGTATCCCCTTCTTTTTGTTGGATCGTCCAATTGTTTTTTTCAAAGTTGATGAATGCATTTTTTTCTGATTGTTGTGCTTTTGATAGATCAGTACCAATGAGTAGTTCATCTGATTCACTAATGATCATTGGCGCTGACTTTAATTCACCATTTACTACTTCTAATTGTGAAAAACGGTCGACTCCTGGCTGATCGATCAGCGAGCCAACTGTCAAAAATTGTGCCATAGAAATTGCTTTTACTTGATTGGCATAAAACAAGGTAACAGGCACAACCATCAATGATACTAAGAAAAGAAAGATCAAACTGAAGTTAAGCCATGAAAGCTGTTTTCTTCCTGCAAACAACTGCCTAGGTCCAATTAAAGCAGAAAAATAATTCAATGGGAATGTTTGCATATTAACACCTCTATCCTTTTGTTCCTCCAGAAGTTAATCCTGTGACAAAGTTTTTTTGTAAAAAGAAGAATAATAAACAAATCGGCAACGCGATCAAGATGGCTCCAGCGGCAAATAATGAGACCCGCTGATTCGTTACATCAGAGATGAATGTTTGTAATCCTACAGCGACTGTTTGGTTTTCTGGTGTACGAAGCAAGAATTTTGCTAACATGAAATCACCAAATGGTCCCATGAACGCCCACAAAGCTTGAACCGCAAGCATCGGTTTGACCAACGGCAAAACGATCTGCAAGAAAATACGGAAATGTCCTGCTCCATCTAATTTAGCAGATTCATCTAAATCGATTGGGACTGTATCGAAATACCCCTTCATCAACCAGGTATTCATTGGGATTCCTCCCCCGATATAGATCATCGTCAAGAACCAATAGTGATCTAATGCACCGAGTAGAAACGCCATCACATAGAAGGCGGTCAATGCAGCCATCGTCGGAACCATTTGGATCACCAAGAAGAACATCAAACTTGATTTTCGACCAACGAAACGATAGCGGCTATACGTATAACCAGCCAATGTCACCACTGTTACTTGGATAGCCATTGTCAAGATCGAAATGACCAATGTATTTTTATACCATGTGCCATATAACGTTTCGCTGAATAACCGAGTAAAATTATCAAGTGTCCAATCGCTTGATAGATCTAAACTGAATGCTGCAATATTTCCTGATTTGAATGCCGTACTAGCAGTGATCAGCAATGGATAAATAATGATGATAGATAGAAGAATAAGAAATAGATAGGTAAAAAAATGAGAAACTCTTCGTTGGAATTTTGCGCTTGAATTAAATTTTTTCATCGTTTAGTCCTCCATATTGAACGCATTTGTCTTTTTGAACACCAGCAAGGAGACACAGATAACGATCGCAGAAATGATCAACGTGATCGCAGAAGCCATGGAATACTGTGGAGACGTTCCTGTTGTCAATTTATAGATCCATGAGATCAGAATATCTGTAGAACCGGCACCGCCACCAACACTACCAGGACCACCATTATTAAATAGATAGATCATTGAGAAGTTATTGAAGTTTCCTGTATATTGAGTAATGAACGTTGGTGCAGCTACGAGAAAAATAGCCGGTAAAGTGATATTTGAAAAACGTTTCCAAGCATTTGCTCCATCGATTTTTGCTGCTTCATATAGATCCTCCGAAATCGACTGCAAGATCCCTGTAACCATCACATAGATATACGGGAATCCTAGCCAGCCTTGGACCATGATGATTGCTACTTTTGTCCAATTAGGATCTGTTTTCCATGAAATAGCACTAATATCGACAAATGGCAGATTATTCAAAAATGGAATGACCTGTGTATTGATTGCTCCGACACTGTCATTGAAAATATTCGAAAAACTCATGATAGTGATAAATGCTGGTACAGCCCATGGTAAAAGGAAAATGATCCCAAAGATCCGACGAAACTTGATGAACTTTTGATGTGCCACTACTGCTGTAAAAATCCCTAATGTGATTTGGAGCGTTGTTGCACAAAGTGTCCAGATCACTGTCCAAGAGAATACGGATAGGAATGTGTTTCGATAAGAGCTTAAGAAAAAAATACTAAAGAAATTTTTTGCTCCCACCCAGTCAATCAGACTAGCCGGAGGGATATGCTTGAAATCATAATTTGTGAATGCGGTGAACAATGTCACTAATACGGGAAAAATAATGGTAAAAATCATTAAGAGATATGCTGGAAGCGTAAGTAAATAAGGAAAACCCTCATCCCCTACATTATGTATGACTTCCTTCATCGTACGATTTACTTTTTTATTTTCCTTACGCAAAGTAGCGACTCTTTTTGCGTCTAGTAGATTCAATCCATAAAAAATGAAAAAGATGATCGTAATGATCAATTGGAGCGTTCCTTGAATCAAAATAAATAGAGAATGGTCTTCCATCGGTACGCTACCTAATGTGACCAATCCTATCAATGATTGAAACCCACCTAAAATCATTTGGATGATGAATGCTAGAAAAATAACGATAAAGACAATTCCTTTAAATCTTTGTCCATTGGCAAATTGCCCCATGCCGGGGATTAGTGATAGTAAGGTCACTTTTTTTACATTGACTTCATTTTTGTCTTGTTGCATCTTGATGCCCCCTTATACTGCTGATCTATACAAAAATTGCTGCTTAATGATCCAACTCGTCAAACGGCTATCCCTGTCTTTTGACAATAAATCAAAAACTCTCAAAATAAGAAAATCTATTTCGAGAGTTTTCTTTTTTCTCACTTCTATCAAAACGCTTCTTTTACAACTTCTACACTTTCTGATAAAAGCTTTGCTTGGAACATCTATTTTTAATGGAAAACTCTATTACTATCTAGTGCATGATTTTAATATTTTTGTTCAATCGCTTCTTTGATTGTCTTAACTGCATCAGTTGCAGATTCTTTTGGTGTCTTCGTTCCAGAAGCAGCATCGAACATCAAGTTTTCAGCGCCAGTCCAAACTTCTGCCATTTCAGGGATGTTTGGCATTGCTTGCGCATTTTCATACTGGTCAATAACCGCAGTAGTCAACTCGTCATTTTTTGATTTTGCTGTTTCACGTGCAGTTTGGTTTGCAGGGATCTCGTTGACCATTTCAAAGAATCTTTCTTGGTTCTTTGTGTTTGTCACATAATCCAACCATTTTTGAGAAAGTTCTTTGTTCTTAGAGTAATTACTTGCAACCCAACCTTTTCCGCCACCAAATGGTTGATATGCTTCACCGTTGTCCAATGTTGGGATTTTTGCTACGCCATAGTTCATTTTATTGTCTTTATACGTTTGTGCTTGCCAAGGTCCGTCAATGATTGCTGCTGATTTGTTATCCATGAATTGTTGGCTAACGAAGTCCCCAGCACTCTTGATGTCTTGCATTCCTTTAGGCCATATATTTTGGAACCAGTTTGTTGCATACGTGATCCCTTCAATCGAACCAGCATTATCCAAACCAATATCAGAAGGATCTGTTCCGTTATCACCGAACACGTAACCGCCGTAACCAGCTAATAAGCCATAAGAATAATAGAAGTCTGTCCATTTCGCTAAGAAGCCAGTATTTTTACCTGATTCAGATTCAAAAGCAAAACGATCATCTTTTGCTAATGCTTCTAAGTCCTTGAATGTTGTTGGTGCTGTTTCCACTAGATCTTTGTTGTAATAAAGTACCAGCGTTTCGATAACTGCAGGTTCTCCGTAAATTTTGCCATCGTAAGTGACCTGAGCTTTGTCTGTTTCGTCATAATCCGCTTCGTTCCCTAGTTTTACCTCTGCTAGGTGTCCTTGTTGACCTAACGCACCGATTCTGTCATAAGCCGCCATCATTACGTCTGGTCCTTTTCCTGCAGGTCCATCAAGCGAAAGTGCTTCCAATTGTTCGAACATGTCTTTTTCGACTAATTTGATTTTTACATCATTTTCTTTTTCAAAATCACCTTTGATTTCATTGATGTAATCTTTGTATCCAGAATCGACCGATACCGTTAAAGTCTTTTCGTCGCTTTCGCTGCTGCTTGTTGAAGAACTTCCGTTACCACAAGCTGCTAAACCACCTAGAATACCAAGTGACACTAAACCTAACCCCAATTTTTTCACATAGTTTTTCTTCACTTTCTTTTCCTCCGCTTCTTTGGATTCGTTGCTATATAAAAAGTATACTGTTATAAAACTACCTTTTGCAAACGCTTTCTGCGTGTTACCGGTAACAACTTATTCACACATAATCAAAAATCCAAATTGTTGGATCTCTGCTTTGCCATCATTCAGCAGTTTGCTGTTTTGACTGAACATGACTTCGCTTTGTTGCTCAATAAGGTATGCTTCTTGTCCCTGATTGAAGATGGCATGGATTTTTTGTCCATTTAATTCTCGAGAAAAATGGATGACATTTCGACTGTCATCGACCAACTCCCAACAGGTTGTTCCATTGATCAAAATCTCGGATAGTCGTTTACGCAAATAAATCAGTTCTTTAGTAAATCCATATAATTCCAAATCCTGTTGTTTTTCTTCCCAGACCATACATTTACGACAATCTGGGTCTTCACCGCCAGTCAAGCCGATTTCTGTGCCATAATAAATACACGGTGCCCCTTTTTGTAGAAACATGAATGTCAAAACTGACTTCATCAGCTCTTTATTCTCCTGACACAATGTCAAGATTCGAGCAGTATCGTGGGAATCTAATAGATTGAACGTTCCCTCATTGACCTGGTCTTGATATAGTATTTGCTGATGATTCATTCCACTTACCATTTGCTGCGCACTGATCTTTTGCTTCACAAAATAATCTTTTATAGAATCTGTATAGGCATAGTTCATCACTGCATGGAATTCATCCCCTTGTAACCAAGCTTGTGAAGAATGCCAGATCTCACCTAAAATATAAATATCCGGTTTGATTGCAGTTACCGTTTCATGGAATTTTTTCCAAAAATGATGATCGACTTCATTCGCTACATCTAGGCGCCAACCATCGATATCGAATTCTTTCACCCAGTAAGCCGCTATTTCCAGCAGATATGCCTGCACTTCTTTATTTGCTGTATTCAACTTCGGCATGAAAGGCGTAAACGCAAACGTGTCATAAGTTAAATTTGCCGCAGTTTCTGGGATTTCCGTCATTTGGTACGTATCTACAGGGAAAGAATGGATATGGAACCAATCTTTATATTCAGAGTGTTCCCCGTTTTTCACGACATCTTGCCATTGTGGCGAATCACTACCGATATGATTGAACACCGCATCAAGCATGATTTTCATTCCTTTTCGATGCGCTTTTTCAATCAATTCTTTCAACTGTTCTTCCGTACCGAATGCGGGATCAACTGCGAAATAGTCGATCGTATCATATTTATGATTCGACATTGCTTTGAAGATCGGACAAAAGTAAATCCCATTGATCCCTAGATCCGTCAGATAATCTAGATGATCGATCACCCCTTGAAGATCTCCGCCAAAGAAATCATCGCGGTCAGGCGCTTTACTGCCCCAAGGCAACGTACCTTCAGGATCATTACTAGTATCGCCATTTGCGAAACGTTCTGGGAAAATTTGATACCAAACTGTTTCTTTCGCCCATTGTGGAACTTTGAAGCGATCGATCTCATGGAAATAAGGAATGCGAAAATAATAATTTGCCTCTTCTAAAGTAACTGGCTCGTAAGGGAAAATACCTTGATCTCCATAAAAACATTCCATTCCATCGATTCCAACGATATGGAAGCCATACTGTAAGCGTCTCGTATCACTCGTTTGTTCGATCTCCCAATAGTCATGTACAAGTGTACTCAATCCTTTTTTCATCGGAACTTCCTGTAAATACCATTTCTTAGACATAATGGTATAGGGGTCACCACTGATAACATAAACTTTTTTGACATCGTCCTTACTAGTACGCAGACGAATTCGAAACGTATCTTTTTCGTACAAAAAAGCATATTCACTTTCTGGACGGTGATAAATTGCTGCCGTATTCATATATTTCCTCCTTTTTTAAGATTACGTTCTCACTATAAAAGACCAAAAAGAAAAAGACAACGCTTTCAAAAATGTTATCGGTAACAGAATTCATTTGAAGAAAAGAAAAAAACAGTTCCAAATAGTGAAAAACCACCTCTCACTTAATGGAACCGCTTCGTAAATTCCTATGAAATCAATCGTTCTTTTTTCGTGCAATACCGTTCGATCTTTTTTGGCGCCAAAGTTATCCCATTACCGATTCCATTCGGAACAACCAGTTTGCCATCTCTCAATACTGCAGGTTCTTCAACGATATCATCATGATAGTATCGCCTCGAAGCAGAGATGTCTCCTGGAAAAGTAAACTCCGGCTGGCTTGCAAATTGTAAATTAAGGGCTCTTCCAACACCCGATTCAAACATCCCGCCCAGCCAAACAAGCAAACCCTGTTCACGACAATAATCCACAATCATTTGAGCTTCAGTAATGCCGCCTACTCTCGGAATCTTTAAGTTGATGGCTCGGCAACTACCTAAAGCATGAGCTGTTTTGACATCCTCTAGCGTACGGATATTCTCATCTAAGCAAATCGGCGTTTTTAACCTTCTTTGCAGTTGTGCATGATCAACGAAGTCCCGTGTAGCAAAAGGCTGTTCGATCATGGACAACTCCAACTGATCCAGTTCATCGAAAAGTGCTAGATCATTTATCGTATACGCAGAATTAGCATCTGCCATCAACAGTAGATCTGGAAATTCTCTTCTTAAAAGTTGTAGTGGCCGAAGATCGTACCCTGGTTTTATCTTTAATTTCAAACGTGTATATCCTTGTTCGACATATGTTTTTGCTTTTTTCAAAAGCTGTGCATCAATATCTTCCATTCCCATACTCACACCTACTGAAAGTTGCATTTGTCTTCCAGCAAAAAGCTGTTGCAGACTAACACCCCTTCTTCTTGCGTAAAGATCCCAAACAGCCGTTTCGATAGCTGATTTTGCCATGAAATTACCTTGCACTCTTTGAAAAAGCGAATGGACTTCAGTGGGTGCAGAAAATACATGATCCTGTAATAAGAGAATCAACTCTTTTTTGATGATGGCACGGCTCATCTCGATCGTCTCTTCAATATAATTCGCTTGATCAAATGAAACTAGTTCCCCTACTCCTTGGTTCCCCAATTCGTCTTTTAGTATGAGTAAATCAAACTTCTTTTCAGTCAATACGCCATAACTCGTTTGAAATGGGGCTATCAAAGGTAAGTATAACTGAAAAAGTTCTGCTTTTTCAATTCTCATTTTTTCTCTCCTTTAACCAATCACTCATCACCGATTCAAACAAGCTAGGCTGTTCGATATGGATACAGTGACCACTCTCTTGAACAACAACAAATTCAAAACGGTCGTTCTTTGTAACTAATTTCCGCCCGATCTCTCTAAATTTCCAATCATATTCACCGGCAAGAAACAGTACCGGTACCTGTAAATATGGGAGGAAAGGCCAATAATTTTTCTGTTTACCCGTCCCCATATACCACAGACTCATGGCGAGTCCAAAACGCTTTTGCCCCAGTCTTTCTTTTTCTATCTTTTTTCTTACTGAAAGAGGTAAATGCTTTTGACTTTCGAATAACGGCAAAGCTGTCCAATGCTCAACAAAATGAGAAAGTGGCGCCGTCATAATGTTTTGAGCAAGGCGATTGTCTTTCTTTTGACGTTGCCTTTTTAGCGACGCCGTTTCGATCCCTGGTGTCCCACTTTCTAAAACCACCCCAAGAATCCCTTCAGGTTGCTCAATTGTCCATGCCAGAGCTGTTCTTGCCCCCATTGAATAGCCAAGTAAATAGAAAGAGTCTATATGCAATTTTTTAACTAGTTGAGCAAGGTCCACAACCAATGACGACAGTTGATACCGATATGGATGGACAAAGACATCCGTCTTTCCATGGCCAATCAGATCAATCCCTAAAAGATTGAATGAAGATATTGAAAAAGTAAAGGTAGCCATCGTACCAGTAAAACCATGTAAGCATATTAGCACCGGTTGATTAGGTTTCCATTGATTCAACTTGCTGTAGGCGTAGTTGAATCAATTCACTGTCATCTTTTCAGTACGCATCTTTCTCACCATATTCTCTCAGTATGTCTTTCCACAGCAAGACAGGATCTTCTTGTTTTCCTGCTACTTCAACTAACGCCCAACTCGCCTGCTTGCGGCTTTCTTCAATGCTTTTTGCAAATTCAGCCATTGATTTTGGTTGATAATAATAGCCATCATATAAATTTGCTACTTTTTGTAAGTCAAGATTCAGTGGTGTGGCAAAGAGTGGATCGAAATCTTTTTTTGTCAAACTGTTTTGTGGCAGGAAAGAAAAAATCCCTCCGCCATTATTGTTCAAAACGACCAATGTGACGGGTAACTTTAATTGTCTGATCATTTGAAGCCCATTCATGTCATGGAACAATGCCAAATCACCGATCAATAGAAATACGCGCTGCTTTTGAGTAGCTGCTATGCCGGCCGCTGTTGAAACGATCCCGTCAATCCCATTTACACCACGATTTCCATAGATCACGAAGGAACGTTCTGTTGGTGTTGCCAACCGGTCGATGAAGCGGATGGCGTTACTGTTAGAGAGAAACAAGCTTTCTCCTTTTTCGATCAGCTGAAATAATTTTCTGCTTGCTGAACTCTCGCTAAAAACAGCGGAAGCTAACTGTTCTTTGATTACTTCATGTGCGTTTGTTGCGTAAGATTGCCAAATCGCTGACCATTCGCTCGATTCAGGAAAAGAAACTTTCTTAGCAACTTGTTGCACCGCTTCTAAAAAGCTAGGTATGCTAACTGGCAAATAGTAATTTCCTAAGTGTAACCAGTCTTGTCGCTTTGCACGTTCATCAATGACCACATACGTTGCTTTTTCTTGTTTTTCAACAAAAAGCAAGCTGTTTTTTGATACAGGCAAATTACCAAATTGCCAAATGACTTCTGGTTGCTCTGTGATAGTCCGTGAAAAAATCAATTCAGCGTGGGGAAGATAGTTTTTGCTTAATTTCCCACACGCACTTAGATTCGTTAGGGGGTCCCCGATGATCGGCCAATCAACGATTTCTGCAAGTTCGATCAGTTGCTGCGCTTGTTCAATAGTTAATTCTCGACCGACGATGATCAGCCCCTTTTTGGTTAGCCAAGTTGGCAACTCAGACAGTTCAAAACACAAGGATTTTCCAAGCTGGATATCCGTTCTAACAAGATCAGTAGTATCCGTTTGCGTTAAGTCCGGCAATAGAGGTTCTCGAAGTGGTAGATTGATATGGATTGGTCCTGCTGGATATTCTTTAGCGATTACAACAAGTTCGCTTCCTTGCCAAAAGCTATAGCGTCGCATTACTGATCCCGCTTCTGGAAGAGCTAACGACAAAAATTTCTTCACATGACTCCCATAGAGGTTATGTTGTTCCATTGTTTGTGGCGCTCCAGCTCCTTGCACTTCAGGTGGACGATCTGCAGTCAATACGACTAGCGGAATCTGAGAAGCTTCTGCCTCACAGATTGCTGGATAATAATTTGCAGCAGCCGTTCCTGACGTACATAATAGTCCCACAACTGTTCTCTCCCCTTTTGCTAAACCCAAAGCAAAAAAACTTGCCGAACGTTCATCAACATTGATATACGTCTCGATTTCTGGATCACGATGAAGCAAAAGAGCAAGGGGTGTAGAACGAGATCCAGGGCTGATCACGATTTTATTTAGCCCCGATTGCTTCATACCATTAATAAAAGCCAGTAGGTACTTTGTCATTTCTTGTTTTGTCGTCATTCTTTCACTCCTCTTAGCATCGGTTGGAATTTCAACTGTGTTTCTTGGCGTTCTTCCTCTGGATCTGAATCACCAACAATCCCGCACCCTGCATATAATCGCCCAGCATTTTCGCTGAAAACGCCTGAGCGAATCCCTACAGCAAACTCACCAATATCTTCCATAACGTCACACCAACCGATAGGTGCGCCATATAATCCTCTTCCAGATGGTTCCTTCTTTGCAAGCCACTGTATTGCCACTTCCTTTGGTTCTCCACCTAACGCTGGGGAAGGATGGAGTGCTTGAATCACATCGAAAAGAGAGACTTTTGGTTTCCTAATCCCAGAGATTGTCAGATGAAGATGTTGGATATCACGGTTTTTTAAAATTTTTTTGTTAGAAACACTCAAGTTTCCTTCTGTATAATTTGCCAACTGCTTTGTCAATTTCTTCACAACAATGGCATGTTCGTTATTGTTTTTTAAGTTTTTTAAAAGTTTTTCTCCAAGTATTCGATCTTCCTCGTCATTTTTTCCACGAGTAATCGAGCCCGCGATGCTTGCCGTAAAAAAGTGAGTAGCTGAAGCACGGAGTAAATGTTCAGGAGTTGCTCCGACAAAACATCGTTTTTTTGTTTCTAAAGCAAATACGTAAGTGTTCGCTTGTTGCCTGATCAAATTGTCGATCAAACGCTCAACTGAAAAATGCTCCATCCTCAAGTCCATTTGTCTTGCAAGCACCACTTTTTCCATTGGATTTCTTGGGTCACGTATTTCTTCTACACTTTCTTTGGTGGACTGAAGAAATGTTGCTACATCTAATTCATTTTCTAACAAAACTTGTGTTTGCGGAAAAGATGGAGTGACCTTCTCAAGTAGATAATCCAATATCTGTACCCAATCCGTCACTTCATCAAAAAGTCTTTTTAAAGGCTTTCCCTTTTTTTTTACTGTTATGACAACGTTCAACTCTTTTTTTACTTGTTTGATCAATACACTAGGCAACACAAAATACCCCGTTGACAAGTCCGCCCAAAATGCTTCGGTTTTCCGATTATTTTTATTGAAAGGAAAGCCCCCGAAAAGCATTGGCTGTTCTTTTCTCTCACCCACGAAGTAAAAACTTTTAAAAAATTCTTTTTTGAGCTGCTTGATTCGTAGTACATCCCCTATGGTTGGCTCATCTAAAAGGTTTTTACCTAGCCCGACTAATCCAAATTGCCGATCTGGTGTTTGCCAAAAAAAGCGTGTTCCTTTATAGGCACTTGCCTTCGCAAAAATTGCTTCAAGTGGTTGGTAAGGAATCAAGTAACTATAGCTTAAATAACGTGTTCTCTTAGGAAGATCATCAAACATATCTTCAGTAAAGTCGGTAATCAATATATTTCACTCTTTCTTCGGTCAAAAAAATTCGTTTTATATTTTTTCCTGAAGCCGTCTTTGGTATTGTGTGAACAACAAATAATTCATCCCGATGTTTATACGACGCTAATGGTTGTAATAACTGGCGAAGTTCTGCCTCTTCTAGAGGATCAAGCAACTTTATATATGCTACGGGGCGTTGTCCCCAAGTATCATCTGTTTTCCCGACGACGACCGCTTCACTTATCTTCTCACTTCTCAATAACGCCTCTTCGATTTCCGCTGGGTAGATATTTTCTCCACCTGAAATGATTAGTTCATTCATCCGGCTAACAAGAAACAATTCGCCCTCTTCATCTAAATATCCCCAGTCCCCGGTACAAAACCATCCATCTGACGTCCAAACTTCGTGGCCATGTTCATCATCGAGATAATTGGAAATGATCGAGGGGCCACGTAGCAGAATCTCACCTGTAACATACGGTTCGATGGTCCCCTTTATTTTTACACGCACATTTGCCAATGGATAGCCTGATGATCCAGGTTTACATTCCTTATTTGTGGCAACAACCTGTGAACAAGTTTCTGTCATTCCATAAGACAGTACAATCGGCAAATGCTTTTCTTGACACGTACGTATCACTGCTGTGTCTACAGGCCCACCTCCTAATAAAACTGTACAGAGCTGTTTTGGATAGCCTCCTACAGAAATTAGAGGGAGTTGGTCTTTAAGCATCTTGGTAACCATTGAAATGTGGTTCACCTTCCCCTTTAAGATGATCTTATTGATTTTCTCAGCATCGAAATTAGGCAAAAGGTATACATTTATTCCCAAAACAAGTGAACGTAGGACAATCGATAACCCACTGATATGGTACAAAGGGACACAGCATAACCAAGAATCGCCAACTTTTACAGACAGCTTTTCTTTCGTAGCCAAACTACTCGCACGATGATTGGCAAAAGTCTGTGGCACTCCTTTTGGCTTTCCTGTTGTTCCTGAAGTATATATGATCGAAGCAATCGATTCATTCATATACCCACTATCAATCGTAGAATCAGTAGAAATAGTTGCTACCTCTTTGATCTTGGGTAATAAGATCATTTGGATTTCTCTCATAGCTTGCTTCACTGGTGCAATTAGCACATCCGTCTGTGCATGACTCAACTGGTAAAAGATCTCATTTTTAGTCAACCGTGTATTCAAAAATTGGATTTCGATCCCTAGCTCCCAGAGTCCTAAGATTGATAGGTACATCTCCTCGCAGTTTTCACTTAAAATTGCCACTCGTTGCACCTTTTCATCCATTTTTTGTAAATAGTACTGGGCGTATTTTTGGACATAGTGATTTAATTCACTAAACGTTAGACAGCGATTTTTAGAATAAAGAGCTGGTTGTTCTGGATGAAGCAAAGCTTGTTGTTGTAACCAGCTATTTGGTCTTTTACTATGGGAATTTGGGAAATTGTTCAAAATCTGGATCTCTTTTTTCTTTGAATGCATCTTGTCCTTCTTGCGCTTCATCCATTGTATAGTAAAGTAAAGTTGCATCACCTGCTAATTGTTGGATACCTGCTAGACCATCGGTGTCCGCATTCAATGAAGCTTTGATCATCCGCAAGGCTAACGGACTTTTCTTCAGCATTTCCTCTGCCCATTCGATTGTCACGTCTTCCACCTTATCCAAAGGAACAACGGTATTGATCCAATTCATAGCTAGCGCTTCTTGTGCCGAATATTGTTTCGTCATAAACCAGACTTCTTTTGCTTTTTTATGCCCGATGACCCGTGCTAAATAGCCCGAACCGTACCCACCATCAAAACTACCGACATTAGGTCCCGTTTGACCAAATTTTGCATTTTCAGCTGCAATTGTGATATCACACACGAGTTGCAGCACATTACCGCCACCAATCGACCACCCTTTGACCATGGCAATGATCGGTTTAGGGATTATGCGAATCAACCGTTGCAGGTCAAGAACATTTAATCTTGGAACTTGATCCTCACCAACATAGCCGCCATTTCCTCGAACTTTCTGGTCTCCACCAGAACAAAAGGCAAGATCTCCCGCACCCGTCAAAATAATTACACCGATATCTGAACGATCCCGACAAATAGTAAATGCCTCGATCATCTCAAAAACAGTTTTCGGGGTAAACGCATTATGGACCTCTGGCCGATTGATTGTTATTTTTGCTATTCTATGGTATTGCTCAAAAAGAATTTCTTCATATTCTTTGATTGTTTGCCAATTTCTCATGTTATTCCTCCTCTATTTGAACATACCCATTATACACAAAACTCAAAGAAAACATTTGTAATTTTATCATTACTTAAAAAATTTCTGTTATACTAAGCAAAAATACTTAAGGGATTGAATATGATGAATTTAATTGATTATTTAAAAATCGAGACAGTTGTACTCTCGAAAAAACGAGTGGAACTTCTACTCTCTCTCGCCAATATCCATCACCAACCATTCGGGTACTTACACGGGGGGATCAGTGGTGTTTTAATCGAGACAGCTTGCAGTATGGGTGCAAATCAGCACTTGGATTCCTCGCACGCCGCTGTAGGGATCGAGCTTCATGTGCAACACTTAGACAAAGCTAGGTATGGCACCTTGCGAGTCATTGCCACCCCAAATAAAATCGGTAGGAACATCCAGTTTTGGTCGGCAGAAGTATTGCTAGATGAACATATAATGATTGCCAACGGTACTTGTACGTTAGCAATCAAAGAGATCACGTCTTCTTGATAAAAGCTTATAAAAAATAGTTCTTTAGTAAAACAACACTTTCCTTTACCGAGAAAAAAGACATGTTCCCCACTTAGAACTAGACTTTTACCATTTCCCATTCGCAAAAAAGCTTATTACTAAAGGGATTTCACTCCGAGAAACAAACAAGGATTCACAGAAATTGCTTTTTAATTTTTGGTGAATCCTTACTTATTTTCCGTTGATTCTTCTTCTGTTCCCTCCGTTTATCTACATTTAAGACATGAAATAAAAGCGTTTCTTTCCTTTATTCCATTTACTTTTTTAAGAAACCTCTTCAACTTCTTCCCTTTTTTTATTCTTCCTTTAACATTTCTTAATAAGTCCCTATTAGCCTAAATCAAGACAATAGTAGTAAAAAAAGTTAGGTGCGTCCAACTTAAATTTTAATCCATTGTTAACTTTTAGTGATTATTAGGTTATACTAATAACATAACAATAAAATTAAAATAGAATGAGGAAGTAAATGGATGAATAATATAAAAAAAATCACTTGGACTTACATAAAAATAGTCTTTGCGTTAACTATCTTAGGGGTAAGTATCAATATGTTCTTAGGCCCCCATCATATTGCAGCAGGCGGAGTAAGCGGGCTTGGTATCCTCTTAGAATCTGCATTAGGATTTGACCGTGCAATGGTCATCTTGGTACTGAATATCATTATGTTAGGATTGGCTCTTCTTTTCTTAGGCAAACAACCTTTCTTCAAAGTTCTCTTTGGAAGTCTTGTCTTCCCGCTGATCATTGCCATCATTCCTGAAACAATGATTACTCCTGATCGTTTGCTCTCGGTCATCTTCGGTAGTGCCATCTTTGCACTCGGTGTAGCAATTTTATACAAAAATAACTCATCGAGCGGCGGTACAACGATTCCCCCACTGATCTTCAAAAAATATTTCCATTTAAATACTTCAATTGGCCTATTATTTACTGATGCTGTTGTCGTTTCGCTGAATTTATTCGTCTTTGGATTTGAATAATTCTTATATGCGATTCTCTCTATCGTCATCACATCAATCGTCATGTCTTATATCGAAACAGGAACGAATCGAAAAAAATCGATCATGGTCATGAGCGAAGATTCGCTAGAAGAAATCAGACGCCGTTTGAGTGCGGAGATTGGGCGGGGCTTGACTCTCTTGGAAGCTAAAGGCGGATATAATCGAAAGTCGAAAGAAGTGTTACTGATCGTTGTCACTGATCATGAATTTTCACGAATCAAACCATTGATTGAAGAAATCGATCCAACTGCATTCGTTATCGTCAATAGTGTAGCTGAGGTAATGGGTAGTGGTTTTACGTACCATCCAATCGAGTGACCCTAATCTATAAGAGCGTGGGACAAAAGTAAGAAACACTTTTGTCTCGTACTTTAAAAACGAATAAACAGTGGGAGCAGAAGCAACTACTTCTTAAATAAGACGAAATCCACAACAATTTGAAAAGCAGTTTTCGTTCATTTCTTGTTATTTCTCGGAGTTAAACACTTCTGTCCCAGCCTCTTTTTTAAGATTACGTGTTTATCCTTACTTTATCCCATAAATCTTTTTTCATTCTTTTTCTCCTGATCGTTTGCCGAACGATCCACACGAAATAGTATAGACCCAGATTAGTGAAGCAGACGTTACTGTGTTGGCAATCTGGGTCTTTCTTTAGCTATTCTTTTCTTTCTCCAAGCCATTATGTTTCCCTCAATGAACTTTTTAACGAGTACTGAAATCTTTTAGTTTGCTCTTTTTTATTTAGTTGTATACAATTAGATTTCACACAACTAAATTTAAAGGAGTGTTTCTTATGAAAAAAATGTATTCTACAAAAATGATCAATACAGGTGGACGTTCTGGAGAAGTGCATAGCCCTGACCATTCATTCGAATTAAATATTGCTGCCCCTGGACGTCGTGTCGAAAATGCGACAAATCCGGAACAATTGTTTGCTGCCGGTTTCAGTGCTTGTTTCAACAGTGCGTTGGAATTGATCAAAAACCAAAAAAACATTGCTGGAGCTTCTACTATCAGTGCACAAGTGTCATTATATGCTGAAAACGAAATGAGCTTTGTTTTAGGTGTCGAAATTGAAGGACATGTTGATGGTCTATCATTAGAAGAAACACAAGAATTATTGGAAGCAGCTCACAAGGTTTGTCCTTATTCAAAAGCAACAGCAGGAAATATCGAAGTAACATTGACAGCCGTTGAAGGCTAGACTTTTTTTAAAAAATCAGCTATGCTAGCAAAGGATTCTAATGAACGGGGTGAATAAAAATGGAAGAGTTATATTTAGAAAATCAGTTGTGCTTCCCTTTATATGCAGCCTCAAAAGAAATCACCAAATATTATACGCCACTATTGAAACCATTAGGACTAACCTATACACAATATTTAGTAATGCTTGTCTTGTGGGAAAAACATCAAGTGACGATGAAAGATTTGGGTAAAATCCTTTGTTTAGATTCTGGTACGTTGACACCAGTGATAAAAAAGCTAGCAGAAAAAGAATATCTTACACGAGCAAGAGACACTTTAGATGAACGGATCGTTCGCATCGGTTTAACGGATAATGGCAGGATTCTAGCAAAAAAAGCAGAAACGATTCCATCGGAGATTTTTGCTCATCTTCCTTTAGAACCTGATGAATTAGTCCTTTTGCAAAAACTAACAACTAAAATGGTGAATAATTTTCGTCATACTACTTGATTTGAAGTTACTGCTGACTTTTTGTATAAATTGTCAGCAGTTTTTCTTTCTTATTATTGGAATCCACACTATAATCAATTACATAAGCTATTATTTCATTACACTTGGAGGTTGTTGTGTTGTCTGTTTATCAGCGTTTCCTGGCGAATGAAAAAGTTCGTCGTTTAACTGTTTTATTATCGATCATCGTTGTTCTCTTTCTTGTAAAGAGCATGATCACCACTATTTTACTTACCTTTATTTTTACCTATCTGATGATCCATTTAGTTCAAGTCATCCAACGGTTTGTGAAAATTCCGACTGGTACATTGACGATCATCATTTATGCTTTAGTCGTTTATCTGATCTATCTTGCATTTACAAAGTATATCCCTGTGCTGATCCATCAGACATTTGACATGATCCAATCAGTGATCAATTTCTACGAACATCAGCCAAAAGATGCTGATCCTGTTCTCTTGTATATCCATAATTACATTGAACGAAACGATTTTTTTGAGCAACTACAAAATGGTGCATCGATCGCATTGGGCTATTTACAAGATATCGGTAAGTTAGCCGTTGCTTTTGCCATGTCATTCATCTTAAGTTTCTTTTTTATGATCGAGAAGAAAAAAACAGTTGTGTTCTCACGATTGTTTTTAAAGAGTGAATTTGCTTGGTTTTTCCAGGATATCTATTATTTTGCCTATAAATTCGTCAATACATTTGGCTTGGTTTTAGAAGTACAATTCATTATTGCCTTACTAAATACATTATTGACGACCGTTGCCTTAGCCGCTTTTGGTTTCAACCAATTATTAAGCTTAGCTATCATGGTTTTCTTTTTAAGTCTGATCCCAGTTGCAGGTGTGATCGTTTCATGTGTCCCTCTTTCGTTCATTGCTTATTCTCAGGGAGGGATCAAAGATGTCGTCTATATTCTTTTAACGATCTTAGTCGTCCACTTGATTGAGTCGTATGTCTTGAACCCAAAATTGATGTCAAGCAAAACAGAATTACCTATTTTCTACACCTTTATCGTTTTATTAGTTAGTGAACGATTCTTCGGCGTCTGGGGTTTGATCGTCGGAATTCCGATCTTCACTTTCTTCCTTGATGTCTTAAAGGTGAAGGAAATTCCTCAACACGTGACAAAGGAAAACAATCCCTGACCTAGCGCTTATTCGTCTTTAGAGTGAGGTCGAAACAAAAGTCGTTTAGGTTTGAGAAATTTGAGAAAAAACGAACAATACGTTTTTTGTATTGCTCGTTTTTTTTGGAATTTCCGAAAAACTTGACTTTTGGACGCTGTTTATTCGAGTGTCTGTAGCAAAACTGATGTTTAGATTTGTCCCACATTCACTCTTTTTTGAACATCTACTTAGTTATTAGTGGAAAAAAATGAAAAATTGTCCTATGATTAAATTACCATCATCAAAGGAGGCAATGTACAATGTGTACATCAATTACTTATTCAACGAAAGATCATTATTTTGGTCGTAATTTGGATTTGGAGATTTCTTATCATGAAGTGGTAACCATCACTCCTAGAAATTATCCATTTAAATTTCGGAGAGTGACGGAGATCCCCACCCATTATGCATTGATTGGTATGGCAACTGTTGTCAATGACTATCCTCTCTATTATGAAGCAACGAATGAAACTGGTTTAAGCATGGCGGGACTAAATTTCCCTGGGAATGCGCATTTCTTTGAAGAAATGTCCGAAAAAACCAACATTTCTCCATTTGAGTTTATCCCTTGGATCCTAAGTCAATGCCAAAATGTCTTCGAAGCAAGAGCATTATTAAAGGAAATCAACTTAGTCAACATCGATTTCAGTGAAGACTTGCCACTTTCGCCTTTACACTGGATGATAGCAGATCAAAAAGAGTCGATCGTGGTCGAGTCTACAGTTGATGGATTGAAAGTATACGATAATCCTATTGGTGTATTGACGAACAATCCTACTTTTGATTACCAACTCTTTAATTTAAACAACTATCGACACGTCTCTACTCATACCCCAGAAAACACTTTTTCTAAAGAACTAGAGTTGACCGTCTACAGTCGCGGCATGGGTAGCATTGGTTTACCAGGTGACTTATCTTCTAGCTCCCGATTTATCAAAGCTGCGTTTACCAAACTAAACTCAGTTTCAGGGGATTCAGAAGACGAAAGTGTTGGACAATTTTTCCATATCTTAAAATCGGTGGAACAACAAAAAGGGTTGTGTGATGTTGGAAACGGTCAATTTGAATACACCATCTATTCCTCTTGTTGCAATATGGATAAAGGAATATATTACTATACGACCTACACAAATAGTCAGATCACAGCTATCGATATGCATAAAGTAGAGCTAGACGACTCAAAATTGTTCACCTATCCGTTAATGGAACAAGAACAAATCAACTACCTTAATTAAACTCGAAAAAGAGACTGGGACAACACGTGTCTCAGTCTCTTTTCATAACATAATGAATCATTTACGATGACTCGTTCTCATTTTCTTTTTAACTTCAGAAGCGTGAATCCCAGTAGTACTAAACCAGCAGGCAATAAGAATAAATTGGATTTTTCTGCTGTTTTAGGCAATGTTGATGGGCGATTATCTGAAGAAAGCTTCTCTTCACTTCGGTAATTTTCATTATTTTTATAATCCATTGCTTCATTTTTATCGATTTGTATTCGTGGGATCTCTTGTATGTTCACACGCGAATTTCTGTCAAAAATTTGTGTTTCGGTGATGCTTTTTCCTGTATTTTTCCCATGACTATTTATTTTTGAACCATTAATATTTTCAGGAGTTTCTCTTTTTTCACTAGAAGGATTCCCATTTGTCCCAGATTGAGGCGGTGTTGTCACTTCTTGATCTGGTTTTTCCGGTTTCGTTGTCGGTTTATTGATGTCAACACTGCCATCTGTCTCTGGAATTTCAACTAGATCTTCGTCTACTACTGAATCAGCTGGCGCTTCTTCAATTGTTTGCCGTTGACTATAAGGTGTCAGATGTTGGTTATCAAAAGGAGTACCATCTGCTACTTTAACTGTAAATAGTGCGGGCTTTGTTAATGGTCGATTAAGTGTTACAGTAAAAGAAAACCTTGCTGCTCTTTGATTGATTACAAGTGAACTAGGATCGTACCCAATCGTTAGTGCTGGATCAACCCCTTCAAATAAAACACTTGATTGTAAGATAGGTGCTAAATCTCCTGAATAATCGACCGTTGCGTTTACCGTGATCGTTTCGCCAACGGCCACTTTCATAATACCTGAATTCGTTGGTAAAAAGATATCTTGTAATGTGATACGATTGACATTCGCCCAACCTGATTCTGTTGAACGTATGGTTATGGGATATTGTGGCGCAGCTTCATCAACTTGTGCTGCGTCAACTGGTACTGCTAGACTAGCTAAAACAACAGAAGTAAATAAAACGTTTAAATATTTCATGCTCTTTCTCTCCCATCTTTTTTTATTACTCACAAGGAATAAGATAATACAAATTATTAGGAGATTTTTACTGTCTTTTTGTTTAAAAACAAGAAATTTTCAGTAAAATTATTCAAGATCATACCAAATGGAGGAACGCGATGCAGACACAAGAAGCAATAAAAAAGTACTTATTAAAGAAAAAAAACGTGACCAAACTTGATATTTTCCTTTTTCTATCGGAACACCGCTTTTTTATTACCACACATTATCTAGCCGATTATTTTGATATGTCTGACTCTAATCTTTTATTGTACATCCAAGAACTTGAACAAGACTTCACTACACTTGAGTTCGAAGAGATCGCTATCGTAAAGCAGAAAAATTTTATCAAATTAGCTTGTGAAGAAGTCGATATCGCCAAGTGCTACTATGAACTACTAGGAAAATATTGCTTAGAATCCACCAATTACCAAATTTTAACTGCCTTACTAAGCGAGAATGGCAATACGATGACTAGTCTCAGTCAACAAACGAATTACAGTCCTTCCTATCTTTATTCCAAAATGAAGACAGTGAACCAATTTTTGGCATTATACGGTATCTCCTTCAAATTTTCGAATAGAGGAAGAAAAATCCTTTCTGGAACAGAAGTACAAATACAATATTGCTTTTTAGATGTTTATTGGAACATATTCGCCAATACTTCTTTTCCTTATTCCAATGAACCGGAACAAACAATCGCTTACACTCTCAATGCTTACTTCAAGAAAGATTTGTTGATCGCCTTGAATGGCGGCATGATCGACAAGCTGTACTTACTATTAAAAATATGTCAGGAAAATTTTCCAGCTACCACTTTGAAAAATGTTCAAAAAGAATTTACGGAACACGGCTACATCGAGTATTTAGTGGATCCTGTTTTCGATTTGCTTCATCCCAATTTGCCTATTGGTTATGAGCAACGTATTCTGATCAATGTTTTAGCACGGTTAGCCATATCTAAAATCGAGAGCGACGAACTGATCGAGTACCAATATGAACTATTATTGAAAGCCAAAGTTCCCCATATTATGTATTGTAAAAAAATGGTTGAGGCCTTCGCTACTCATTTCAGTTTGAACATACCAAAAGATCAGCAAGCCTTATATACGATGAATTTTGCTCGTAATAAAATCTTTAGTACTTTTTTGAATCACGATCAGCCAAATACACCTCTACCGGCTTTCGTGTTGTATCAAGGCAAGAAAAATTTTACTGTCTTGCAAAATGAGATCGAGCGATTCTACCTGCAATTCAGAGAAGAACACCACTATTATTTACCTAATATTCTCGAACGTGAAAATGTCCAATGGATTGTAGAAGATTTACTGCATCTTTATGATCGCTTTAAAGCACAATCCACTATCGTTATTGGGATCAATTACACAAAAGACTTTTACGTAGGTAAAGATCTATTGGTAAAAATCGAGCAAATTTTTTCTTCAGATTCGATCATCATCCAAAAATACTACATGGAAGAATGCGATATCATCGTGAGTGATTCCCCCCTTGACCATCTTTCAAAAGATATCAAGAAAATCTATTTGTTAGATGGGATCGTTTCTCCAAATGATTGGAAAAAGGTCGTAACGAAAATCGCTGAATATATCTTTGAATTAAAACAAGAAAATGACCATAGTATTTGTCCGTAAAGTGTTTAGTCAAGAGCCAATTTGCTTGATGACTGTATTTTTATCGCACCTTTTTTGGCAAAAAAATCTAATATAACAAAAAAACATTGACTTATTCTCTCTTTCTAAATTATATTTATTATAAATAAATAATTATTATTGGAGGTTTCCTTATGTCAATGATCGGAAAAAAAGTTGAAGAATTTACAGCACAAGCTTATCGTAATGGAGAATTTATTGAGGTATCAGAAAAGAACATGATTGGAAATTGGAGTATTCTTTGCTTCTACCCAGCTGATTTTACCTTTGTTTGCCCAACCGAACTTGAGGACCTACAAGAGCAATACCATGAATTAAAATCACTTGGCGTGGATGTTTTTTCTTGTTCAACGGATACCCACTTTACCCACAAAGCTTGGCATGAGACATCTGAAGCTATAGGTAAAATAAATTATACGATGATTGGTGATCCTTCTCATCACATCTCTCGAATTTTTGATGTACTAGATGAAGAACAAGGACTTGCCCAAAGAGGAACGTTCATCATTGACCCAGATGGAATCGTACAAGCAATGGAAATCAATGCAAACGGGATTGGACGTGATGCAAGTACACTGATTGATAAAATCAAAGCAGCTCAGTATGTCCGTACTCATCCTGGAGAAGTCTGTCCAGCTAAATGGAAAGAAAGTGGCGAAACATTGAAGCCAAGTTTTGATCTTGTAGGAAAGATATAGAGGGTCGCAAGATGTTAGATAAAGAAACGAAGCAGAATCTCGCCCACTATTTAGAGATGTTGGAATCTCCCGTTATTTTTTCGACAAGTACAGATGACTCTAATGATTCAAGAAAGTTACTTGATTTCTTAAATGAGATTGCCCAGATGACGGAAAAAGTGACAATCGAAGAGAAAAAGTTGTCTCGCACACCAAGTTTCGAGATCAACCCATTAAATGGAACTAGCGGGATCGCCTTTGCTGGGATTCCTTTAGGTCACGAGTTTTCATCTTTTCTGCTTGCCCTACTACAGGTCAGTGGTCGTCCTCCAAAAATCACGGATTCTTTAACGCAGCAAATCAAGCAAATTCAGCAGGACTTATATTTTGAAACCTATGTCAGCTTGACTTGTCATAATTGTCCAGATGTCGTACAGGCATTAAATATTCTGTCTGTTTTGAACCCGATGATCCATCATACGATGATCGAGGGCAGCATGTACCAGAATGAAATCACTGAAAAACAAGTGTTAGCAGTACCTACTATCTACTTAAATGGGCAAGAATTTGCAAGTGGACGTATGACACTTGAACAAATCATTGAACAGATTACAGGTCCTCAAACAGTTACGCCATCTAGTGAGCCAATGCCTTATGACGTTTTAGTTATAGGTGGTGGTCCAGCAGCGAGCAGTGCAGCCATCTACGCAGCACGAAAAGGTATTCGTACTGGTCTTGTAGCTGATTCTCTTGGTGGCCAAGTGATCGAAACGTTGGGTATCGAAAATATGATCGGGACGCCTTACACAGAGGGGCCGCAATTGATGAAACAAGTTGAAGAACATTTGCGTTCTTATCCGGTGGACATTATGACCAATCAGTTAGTGACCTCACTTCAAAAACAAAACGATTCTTTTGCTGTTTCCTTGAAAAGTGGTCAAAAATTAACAACAAAAACTGCTATTATAGCAACTGGCGCACGTTGGCGATCAATCAATGTACCTGGGGAAAAGAAATTTAAGAACAAAGGTATCGCCTATTGTCCTCACTGTGACGGGCCATTGTTCACTGGGAAGGATGTTGCGGTGATTGGTGGCGGAAATTCCGGGATTGAAGCTGCCATTGATCTGGCAGGACTAGCAAACCATGTTTACGTATTGGAGTTTCTTTCTGAACTAAAAGCAGACAAAATCTTGCAAGATAAATTAGCTACTCTTTCAAACGTGACCATTTTATTAAATGCAGAAACACAAGAAATCACAGGCACTACTCATGTCGACTCAATCACTTACAAAGACCGAGCTACTGGGAAAAAGCAAACATTGGATGTTGCTGGTGTCTTTATTTTGATTGGATTGGTTCCAAATACAGAATGGCTTTCAGCTCCTCTTGAGATGAATGAGCGTGGAGAAATCATTGTTGATCTGCATGGAGAAACATCGATCAAAGGATTATTTGCTGCTGGTGACTGTACAAATAGTTCCTATAAGCAAATCATTATTTCAATGGGCTCCGGTGCAACTGCGGCTCTCGGAGCATTTGATTATTTGATGAGGAATTAAGAGTAGCTAATAGAGCGTAAAAAAGTCATTCCTATTATGAGTAGGAATGGCTTTTTTTACCCAGATAGAACTATTTTCACTTTGCTCACTAAAAAATATCATTGCTAATAAAATTGATCGATTTTTAGAAATTTATTTGCAGTATGGAACAAATTTAAATGAAGTCGAGAAAATAATCCGAAATTCACAAAAATTTGAAAAGCAATTTTCGTTGATTTCGGATTATTTCTCGGAGTAAAACACTTTTGTCTCAGCCTCTTTTTTGAAATTTCCGAAAACCTGACTTTTGGACGCTGTTTATTCGAGAGTCTGTAGCAAAACTGATTTTTAGATTTATCCCACATTCGATTGCTCCCTTTTTGTTCCAATCGTTTATCCACTTCATTTTTAGTCGGTATTCTACCTATTCTGTCCACACTACACTTCTTTTGTTTTTGACCTTCTATTCTTTAAAAAGAAAAATCCTCTTTACTACCCTTTCTTCATGTAAATCAATATAATGAAGAAAAAGGAGAAAGGAGAACCTATGACAAATAAACTTTATACTATGCCTTTTTCTACTGTCTATCCTCTCTATATTGCGAAAGTCGAGAAAAAAGGACGTTCAACGAAGTCGATCAAGTGATCGAATGGCTGACTGGGTATGGACAAGATGCGTTGAGCCAACAAATACAAAATAAAGTCGATCTTCGTACTTTTTTTGCTGAAGCACCCCATTTGAATCCTAAACGTGATTTGATTACAGGACTCATTTGTGGTATCCGCGTAGAAGAGATCGACGAACCACCTATGCAGAATATCCGTTATTTAGATAAGTTGATCGATGAATTAGCTAAAGGAAAGAAAATGGAAAAAAATCCTTAGAAATTAAAGGCTCCCATAAGTTATCATTTGGTAAAAACAACTTTTCCAGTTAGAATAGAATCAAAGGAGGTTTGTGTTATGTTTGATATGGTGCGAAAGAATTTCCAACGCTACGCTTTTCTACGAGCAGCAATTTACATTATCGCTGGTCTGGCTATTGTGATCAATCCGACTGCGGTCTTTCATTTTATCGGCTATCTGATCACTGCATATTTTGCTTTACTAGGGTTGATAAATATTTTAGAAGCGCATAAAAATAAAAAACAAACAGGTGATTGGGGATTTGGCTTGATAAGTGGTATCGTCTTTTTGATCATCGCCTTGATCGTTCTAGTTTTTGCCTCTGCTATTGTATCGATCTTACCAATCATTCTTGGACTAGTGATCATTGCAAATGGACTATTTCAATTGTTCTTTGGCCTAAATACTAAGTCAAAAGGTTGGAGCTTATATAGTGTCTTGCTATTGATCGGCGGATTGATCTTATTATTCAATCCCTTCAAAAGTTTGATGTTCCTTTTCCAAATTTTTGGCGCTATTTTGATTTTTATGGGTATATCAGAAATCGTCAGTTTTTTCCGAGTACGTAAAATGTATTCGTAGGTTTCTCAAAGAAAGCAAAAAAACCTTTTGCACCTTTCGTGTTTAAAGGTTTTTTTGTTGAAATAGAGAATTTTTTTCTTGCTTTTTAAATAATATTTGTTATTAAACAGAAGTTTGATTATTCGATTGAAAGGATTGTTCTATTTTATGGAATTCATCGGTATTCTATGTCTTATTTTGATTTCAACGACTATTGGTTCACATGTATCAAGACGAATCGGTATCCCGGCAGTGATCGGACAGTTATTAGTCGGTGTGTTACTTGGAGAAGCTGGGTTAGGCTGGGTCCATCCTAGTGTATTAGTCCATGATTTTTCTGAAATCGGGGTCATCTTATTGATGTTCTTAGCTGGTCTAGAAAGTGACCTTTCTTTACTGAAAAAATACTTTAAGCCTGGGATGTTCGTCGCTATTTTAGGTATCTTATTCCCTGTCGTGTTTGGTTGGTTGACAGGAGAAGCGTTCCAAGTTTCCAATAATGAAGCGATTTTCTTCGGAATCATTTTAGCGGCAACTTCAGTGAGTATCTCCGTTGAAGTATTGAAAGAATTAAACGTTGTCAATACGAAAGAAGGCTCGACTATTTTAGGCGCCTCTGTCGTTGATGATATTTTAGTGGTCTTGGTGCTAAGTTTTAGTTTATCCTTTTTGACTGGGGAGTCTTCCAGTAATCTTCCCCTTCCGCTGTTATTGGCTGAACAAGTCATCTATTTCATCTTCATCTTCTTATTGGTGAAATGGATCGCACCTTTTTTGATGTCCTTCGCTGAAAAAATTTATGCGAATTCAGCCATCATCATCGTTTCATTGGTTATTTGCCTAGGAATGTCGTTTGTTGCAGATTTGATTGGCCTAAGTTCTGTCATCGGTGCCTTTTTTGCAGGTATCGCTGTCAGTCAAACGAAAGTCAAACACGAAGTTTATCATAACGTTGAAGCGTTAGGTTACGCTGTATTTATTCCTGTCTTCTTTGTCAGTGTTGGATTAGAAGTTGATTTTTCAAACTTTAGTGAACAACTTCTATTTATTCTTGTATTGACAATCATTGCTATCTTTACAAAACTTTTTGGAGGCTATTTAGGCGCAAAAGTAGCAGGTTTTTCAACAAACAGTTCATTGATGGTCGGCGCAGGAATGATTTCTCGTGGTGAGATGGCATTGATCATTTTACAGATTGGACAACAAAGTAAATTGATCGAGCCTCACTATTATTCTCCACTTGTCATCGTTGTTCTGCTAAGTACTTTGATTTCACCTTTAGTGCTCAAATATTTCACGAAAAAAGTGCATGAAGTATAGCAAAGCGCCTTGCAGTATATTATGATTAGGGAAATAGATATTCGTTAAACTAAAAGAAAAAAGAGGTTGCTCAATGGACAAGAGAATAAATCTGATCAGTGAGATGCTTGATTTAGCAAATGAAATCACTTGGTTAAACAAGCCGAAACTTGAAGAGGCCATCGAGGGATATCCGCTAAATGAAATCGAGTTGATCGAGAAGATAGCAAAACTTCCTGAACCCAATGTCACAAAATTAGCAGCTGCCAGCTACCTGACACGTGGCGCTATCAGCAAACAAACAAAGAAGCTTTTGGCAAAACAGTTAATTGAAAGTTACCAAAAACCAGAAAATAAAAAAGAACTGTATTTTCGTTTAACGGAAGAAGGTAAGCGGCTGAACGACCGACACCAGCAGCTTCATCAAGAATTTCTCAAAGAAAATGAAGCAGTATTTGAACAGATGTCTGCAGATGAATTCGATACCGTCTTCCGCTTTATCAGACGTTTCAGAGAACAGCTAAAAAAAACCGCAAAAAAAGAGGACTCAACCATTTAATGGTTGAGTCCTCTTTTTGTTGACAAAGAAACAAAAATCGTCTACACTAATTTTTGTTTCCTGATAAACAAAAAAACAAATAGAGGAGCATTCTTTTGACAACTATACAAACAAAACATTCATTGATCTTTGGTTTCACATCTGTCTTCATGGTGGGGCTTAGCTTAACGCTCATCACCCCTGTTGTCCCATCGTTAGTCGCATCTTATACCACTTCACTGCATCAACAAGCGGTGGCAGTTTCATTGCTGACTTCCGTCTATGCATTTGCTATGTTTCTAGCTAGTCCTATACTTGGTGCCTTGAGTGACCGCTTTGGGCGAAGAGTCGTTTTGATCAGTAGCTCGATTGGATCTTCCATTGGCTACTTGATCTTCGGGTTAGGTGGTGCGTTATGGGTGCTATTTTTAGGTAGACTCATTGAGGGACTGACTGGCGGTGAAATTTCCGCGATATTTGCATACTTCGCAGATATTACCTCTGAAGAAAATCGAACAAAATATTTTGGTTGGGTCAGCGCAGTTGCGGGTATCGGAACAGCAATGGGACCATTGATTGGCGGTGTTCTCAGCCATTTTGGTTCTGCTATCCCATTACTTGTGGCTTCTCTTCTTACATTCATCAATGCAATCTATGGTTATTTCTTGATGCCTGAAAGCTTGAACAAAACGAAACGGGCTGCTAAGATTTTTTTAGGACAACTCAATCCCTTCAAGCAGTTACAATCGATTTTTTCCATCACCTCGGTGAAATGGTTCATGATCTGCGGCTTTTTTATTTGGTTACCTAATGGCTCACTACAGGCTATTTTTGCTCAATTTTCGATTGATACTTTTTCTTTGAAACCTCTCGCAATTGGCTTTACATTTTCATTGATGGGCATTATGGACATCTTCTCTCAGACTTTTGTCATGCCCCTACTCTTGAAATATCTAAAAGATCAGCAGATCATCCAGTTAGGGATCAGTAACGAAATTATTGGGTATGGTTTGATTTTTTTATCCGTTTTCATTCCGAAAGTCTGGCTTTTCATCTTAGGAATGATCTTCTTCGGGTTTGGTGACTCCATTTTTGGACCTTCCTTCAATGGGCTGCTATCCAAAAGAGCAGATGCTCACGACCAAGGAAAGATCCAAGGCGGTGCTCAAAGCATCCAGGCGTTGGCTAGAGTAATCGGCCCCATTATCGGTGGACAACTTTATGCCAGTATCCATCATGGACTACCCGCGCTTATGGGTATCTTTTTACTAAGTTACTCTTTCTTCTTATTAAAGCAGAAAAGTCGTTCCAATTTGACTTCCTATCAACGATAAACAAAAAAGCTTCGATCATCCAAAGAATATCCCTTGGTTGACCAAAGACATTTCAATCATTACTTATTAGAACAAGCGGATCGTATAGCTACTAAGCGTACTTGAACCCAAAACCGATCAAGGGAACAGCCAGTCATCGGTGAGTCTCTCATTACAGCTATAGTTACGATCAATGACTTGGTTTTATTGATAGGTTTGATTCAAGTATTGCAACAGTTCAGGTGCCCGTTTCGTTGCAGAATCCCCTTCTTCTTTATTTTCTAGCATGCTGACCATCAAATAACCATTCGTATCTGGATTTACAGCAAACAAGAAGCTATTTTCCTGACCTTTTTCATCTTGTTTTTCTTTGATTTCTGCTGTACCAGTTTTTGCAGCGATCGGGATATTCAGTGAAGCTAATGAATGGGCCGTTCCATTTACATCTTGGACAACGTCCTTCAAATCTGGGATGATCGTTTGCACCGCAGATTGGCTAATGACATTTTTCTTATCTTTTGTTTCATGATCTAAAACCAATTTTGGATACACAAGCGTTCCATTATTGGCAAAGACAGAGTACATTGTTGCTTGCTGGATCGGATTGATCAACAGCTGCCCTTGTCCATAGCCAGTGTCTGCTAACAAAATGTCTGAATTGAAACTTTTCTCATTAGAGATTTGCGCGGGATTCATACTAAGCGGTAGATCTAGTTCTTCGCCAAATATAAATTTATTCAACCCATCACGGAAGGCCTTTTCGCCCATTTTCAGCGTTTCTTGTGCCATATAGATATTATCAGAATATACTAACGCATCTTTTAGATTTACCTGAGGGACATCACTCACCCGTGTTACTTGATACGAACCCCATGACGAATCTTTTTGCCATTTCAACCCACTGATTGCTAGAGATTCTTCTGGATTGATTGTCTGGTTATCTAAACCGATGGCTGCAGTGATCATCTTGAACGTCGATCCAGGAGCATAGCCTGTCGCAAAACGACTGATGAATGGTTGGTTCTGGTTTTCTGAATATGCTTTATAGTCTTCCTGAGAAATACCATTGGTCATTTTATTTGGATCATAGCTAGGCGAACTTGCTAATACCAATAAATCTCCTGTTTTTGGTGAAGTCGCAACAGTCGATCCTGGTTTTCCCCCTAAGCTATCATAGGCTATTTTTTGTGCATCTGCATCAAGAGTCAATTTGATATCTTGACCGTTTTTTACTTCATGATCGATCAACACTTTTTTCTCCGTACCATTTTCATCCGTAATACTTAATTTTCCGCCATTCGTTCCTCTCAGCTCTTTATCATATGCCATTTCTAAACCAGATCGGCCGATTTTTCCATTACTACTTAATTCTGCATTTTTCTTGATATCTTCGGCAGTGATTTCTCCAATATAGCCGACCAACTGGGCTGCTGCTTCGCCTAATGGATAATAACGACCGTCAACTTCTTGAATAGTCGCACCACTAGGTAGTTCTGGTGTTTCACCATCCATGATTTTTAGGGGAACAAAATAGTCGGGTTGTACCCAGCTTTGAGAAATTGCCTGATTGATTTCCTCTTCATTCAAATCAAACGTTTTAGCGATAGCTGTGACATTCGCTGTTTTTTCTTCGCCTTCTCCTAGTTTACCTGGTACGACCCCTAACTGTTTCAATTTGCCAGTTGTCGCCAAAGGTTTTCCATTACGATCCAAGATATTCCCTCGTTTTGCTGTTTCAGCGGTCAAGCTTACTTTATCGTTGCCTGACATTTGAGGAAAGATCAAGTTAGGTTGCCAGTTGATTTTGGTTTGATCATTTTTTTTTCGATAGAGTCCCTTCATAAGAAAGATCCTTTAGCTCTCCTAACGTAGTATTCATTTTTGCTTTATAACCAAATGTATACGTGTCACTATCTTTCTTATCGATTTTCAGATTTGAAACTTCGATTCCTTTGACGTCGACTGCACCATAGATATTTTGATACTTCTCCAAAACTTCTTTTTTTGAAAAGCTATTCTTGCCTTTATTATCTACTTGGATAAGTGCCACTGCTTTTTCATAGTCGCCCTTATTTAGCTCTGTTACAAATTGTTGGATCGTTTTTTCACTAGCTTTGACTGCCTTTTCTTCTTGTTGATGCTGGTAAAGAAAATAGCCGCCACAAGCCGCTGCAAGAACCAGAATAACCCCGCCACCAACAATCAGACCTGTTTTTTTCTTTCGATGAGTATCACTTCGTTTCATCTTTTCCCTCCACTCGTCAAATATATTCCGTTCCATTCTAACACAAGAAAAGAAGCTAGAACATAGCTTTGATTGCTTGTTCTAGCTTCTTTTACGAAAAACTTACTAATCTAAAAATTGCTTGAGAGCTTCTTGATTTTTGGTCAAATCTAATTCCAATACACTGCCAGAAGGCGTATTGTTATTGAAATCCCAACTTCCATCCACAGGGACAGATAACGTAGCTATTTTTTTGTCTTCATTCAAAAAATCAAGTCCGCAATCGATCAATACGCTTTCCGGTAAATTTGTTTTGATGCTTCCTAATAATTTACCTACCGCCTTTGGCAATTTGAGAATGGAAGTCACATCTTTAAGCTGTGAAGAGAGGGCCTTGATTACTTGTTGCTGCCGTCTGATACGACCAAAGTCGCCTTCTTCATCTTCTCTAAAGCGTGCATATTGCAGCAATGTATTGCCATCCATGGTTTGCTCCCCTTTTTTGATATAGACCTCATCTAAATCCAGATCTTTTTCTGCGTTGATCTTCACACCATCTGGAAATAGTTCGTTCACACAATCAATAAAATCTTGGAAAGTGATGCTTGCATAATAAGGAGCTTCAAATTTGAAGTTTTCCTTTAAAGTCTTGTTTAGCAGATCCACGCCTCCGTATGAATAGGCCGCATTAATCTTATTCATACCATAACCAGGAATATCTACGTATGAATCACGCATGATCGATACTAATTTTGCTTCTTTTGTTTTTTGGTTATACTGCGCCACCATCAAAGAGTCCGAACGTCCTTCTTCTTCTTTGGATCGAGCATCTGAACCTATCAACGCAACATTGATGATCGTAGGCACATCTTTCGATTCTACTTTTTGGACACCAGCTGATTGGTTCCCAGATGAGAATCCATGAACGAATTCAAAGGAAAAATAGCCGACTACGATGGCGATCGTTGCCAAAAAAACTAGAATTATTTTTTGAAATGTTTTCATTTCATATTCCTTTCTAATAAGAATCTCTTACTTGAAAAATCGATCGTTGTCCTTTATGATAATCCAAGCTGAGAAATTCTCAGTTCTTCTTTTTTAGTACTTTGGGTCGATCGAGCTGCAACTCGTCGACCTGTTTTTTTCTTTCCGTTTGTCTAGAAGTGATATTCAGACTTAAGCCAACTGCAAAGGACAAAATGAAATAACTCGTGCCACCATAGCTAACAAACGGCAATGGTACTCCCGTCATGGGGATCAAGCCTAAAACACTTCCGACATTGATGCTGGTTTGCGTGAGTAACCATGTACCGACTCCGATCAAAATCAAACTTGCTTGCTGATTTTGTGATTGGACACTCCTTTGAAAAATCCTAAAACACATCAGAAAAAGCAATAGTAATACAAGCAATGCCCCAATCAATCCGAATTCTTCTGTAATGATCGAAAAAATAAAATCTGTTTCAGATTCTGGCAAATAGCCTTTTTTTGTGATGCTATTTCCTAATCCGCGTCCAAATAGCCCACCATTATAAAGCGCGTAATAAGAATTACTCATTTGATATCCTGCTCCATGTTCATCGAGGAACGGATCATGGACCATCGTAATACGGCTATAGGCGTGTTCAAAAAAGGAGGGCAGCAGTCCATGTTTTTCGAATAATATTACCAGTCCTGCCATCAGGATCAGACCAACAACAGAAGAAAAGATAAGCACTACTCCTTTTTTTATTGGAATTGCTGCCGCCCAGATCATTGCTCCAGCAATTGTTAAGATCATGATCGCCCCTGCTATTTTAGGTTGAAATAAAACAAGCAACGCCATTGTACTAACGAGCAATAGCGGCCTATGGACCTTATCTGGCACCTTTTCGCCATCTCTAAAAAAACGGCTAAGGTATAAAATCAAAAAGATCATTCCTAGTTCAGAAGGCTGGAACTGAATCCCTCCGATAGATATCCATCGTTGCGCTCCATTGACTGTGACAGCGAATAGACCGACTTTCATCATGAGCAATAGTAAAATCGACACCATGATACCGTAGTTTATTTGTTTAGGTTTCAGCAGTATGCGCAACCTGACAGAAAATGTGAACGCGATCATGCACCAACTAAGCAGAATAAAGCAGAATTGACGAACAAACAGACTCTTGGGATCTTCCTGCGCTACGAGTAATCGATACGAACTTGCACTATAAATTTCTAAAAGACCGACAATTGACAAGGCCATATATGGGCCTAAAATCAACCAGTCGATCTTTCTATTTTTCCACATCGCATTTCTCCCTTCTTTGACACAAGTTAGGTGAACCACGAGCGGGTAAGCATCAGTTATTTAAGCACAAGAAAAGGTCAGAAACCTTTTCGAACAAGAATTCTGACCTAGCATCATCTCATCGTCCGAGTTTTAGCACTATACAACGTAAAGAAAAATCCTTAGCTATTTGAAAAAGCCTTAATCCGACAATTCCTGTTTGACCCATTGGCGTCTTTCGACGTTTCTGAGCAATAGCTTGTGTTTGTATAGGAGCCTCACCTAACAAGGTTATTACTATTTTTATTTTTTACAAATTAATAGTAATCGTCTGAACGTTTTTACGCAATAAATTCTGGGATAAAAAAACGAAATTAAACAATCTTTAAGATATTTATTCATCAGTTGAACTCTACATAAAAAATTCCTCTAAACACTATATATGTTTTAGTGCTTAGAGGAATCGCTTTTCACTTTTCGGAATAAAAAGAACTATTTTTACTTATTCAATAGATTGAATAGCCCGCCGATCGTTTGATCTTTTAGTGTGACTTCTTCTCCCTCAATCGTTGCTTTGATGACTTTGAAATGGTCTTGTAATGGTGGTACTTCTAGGTATTGACCTTGAAGAAACTCATTTACTGATCCATATTCTTTTTCCATTGGTTTTGCATCTTCTGCCACTTGATAATAAATGTTTAACATGTTAAAGACCCCTTATCTATGGGATAACGATTGTTACCCTTTTATAAATTAATTTATTTTAGCATAAACAAAGAAAAATAACAGCAGTATTTTATTTTTTACCCAACAGTTAGTCTGGTCGTGCCAACGTGATGATTTCACCAATCGTAGCATAATCACTTCCAGCAAGCCGGCTGATTGCATGAAGCGCTTCAGGATCGATCCGTCCTGTTTCTGGATCATAAACCAATTCATCCAAGTGGTATGCTTCAATCGATAGCAAAAATAGATCGGCGGTCGTTGCTGTTTCATTTTTGATCTCTACATGATCGTAAAGACTCGTTTCAAAGGTAACTTTCGCCTCATTCAAAATCGGGATCGGTGTATTCTCTGACTTTCTTGTCGTTAGATTCGTCAAGGCCAGTTCACTTTCGTCGTTTGGAAGACTCGCCGCTGTTTTGTTCACTTCAAGTAAAATTTCTGCATCAAGTACTTGGATCACCGCTTTTTTTCTTCCTACGATGTTTCTTGCAGTATCCTTCATTTCACCATCTTTTCTCTGGATTGCTAGGGATAACATCGGTGGATTTGAACTCACGATATTAAAATAGCTGAATGGTGCAATATTCAACACCTCTTTGTCAGAAATTGTCGATACGACGGCTACTGGTCTGGGAATCACCGAGCCGATCAATAATTTATAATTTTCTCTTTCAGATAATTCTGAAGGCATACGTGTAATCACTAAATCCCCCTACTTTCTTTCAATAATTGCTTGTACGTAGCAAGTCAACGTTGCTTTTAACTATCTATGAACGCTGTCTCTTTGTCAAGAAACTCTTCTTTTTAGCAAAAGCAGCCCATGTTTTTAGATGCTCAATACTTCCCAAATATAATAGTTGCCCTCATGTACATTTATCCATAAGATAGGTAAAAGGAGGTGCTTTTATGAAACATTTCTTCATACTATCACTCTTGGGCCTGAGTCCCTTATTTCTCAGTGCTTGTACTCTTGATCCCTAAAAAGAGAACTCCCCTATTTCACAAACAACAGTAGTGACTTCAAGTACTGTTCAAGTAGAATCTAGTCAAACAACAAAGGAGGAAACAGTCATGTCGATTGTTCCAGAAAGTTTATTACACGCTGTCACCGCCAATGATCTTCAACAAGTACAAGAATTATTGAAAAATCCAGACTACCCCATTGATGAACAAAATGAAGCTGGTGAAACTCCATTGATGATCGCTACTCATCTGAATCAGCTTGAGATTGCAAAGGCATTGATTGATCATGGAGCGGATATCAATCAACAAGATGGGATACAAGACAGTCCTTATCTCTATGCTAGCGCGCAAGGGAAAACAGAAATTTTAGACTATATGTTAAAAAATGGCGAACCAGATCAGCAGATCGTGAACCGCTTTGGTGGAAATGCACTGATACCCGCTGCAGAAAAAGGCCATTTAGAAAATGTCAAACTCCTCTTAGCAGATGAACGAGTAAACATCGATCATCAAAACAACTACGGGTACACAGCACTGATCGAAGCAGTCGCTTTGAGAGATGGTTCTGCTGTCTACCAGGAAATCGTTCAAGTATTACTAGATAACGGAGCAAACAAGGAGCTACGGGATAATTATGGAAAAACAGCTGAGGACTACGCTAGAGAATTAGGCTATGCACAACTATTGACCCAATTGACCACTACTTCCTAAAGAAAAAAGAGATTTTTAGATAAAAAGAACAGCTCATCAAAAGAAATGTGAGACAAATCCAAAAATCAGTTTTGCAATAGACTCTCGGATAAACGGCGTCCAAAAGTCAGGTTCTTCGGAAATAAGTTGAGATTCACAAAAATTTGAAAAGCAATTTTCGTGAATTTTTTCTTATTTCTCCTAGTTAAACACTTCTGTCCCAGCCTTTTTCTCCAATTTTTCAAACCTAAACGAGTTTTGTCTCGACCTCTATGGTGGTGTGCTCTTTCCATTATTTTAGGATGTTTTAGAAACAGACAGCTCGATTTTATCTGATACTCTACTATCTTTCTTTAAAATAAGTTTACATAATAATTATATAGTAAATATCATGTCTTTATCTACTTCTCTCTTCATAAATAAAAAATGAGATAAAAGTAATCACTCACTTTTACCTCATTTTTATTTTTAAACACTTAAGAAGAACAGCAGTCACCAAAAAGTAAAATTGGATAAAAACCAATTAGCCAATTTCTAGACTTCCTCTTAGTTCTTAAAGTACTTGACTTGTTTCTCTAAGGATACCACCACTCACAAACACTATTTAGAAAGTACTTTTTGTGTATCTTCAACGATTTGTGCAGGCGTTAAATGATAACGTTCGTAGAGTTCTTGCGTTGGAATGCTATCAGTAAATTCTTTTTTAGAACCAAAATTCAAGACATTGATAGAAGAATCACCATAATAACGGCTGATTTTTTCGCCAAACCCGCCTGCCAAGCTACCATCTTCTAAAGTCACAACTACTTGATGGTTTTCTTTCAACTGATCCAATGTTTCACGATCAAATTCTGTGATTGTTCCAGGATTGATCAATGTTGCATCGATCCCTGCTTTTTTGAATTCTTCCACTGCTGCTTTTCCAAGTTCAAGGAACCCGCCTAAAGCCAAAACAGCTACAGTTTCGCCTTCACTCAACACTTGGTACGCTGGTGTCGAGTAATCTTTGGCAATTGCTTCACCATGTTGTACGCCATGTGTTGGAATTCTGATTGCTACTGGTTGTTTTGTTTGTGTCAATGCCCAGTCAAGCATTGAAAGTAGATCTTCTTTAGTTGCAGGTGCAAGATATTTGATATTAGGAATACTTGAAAGATACGCAATGTCAAATGTTCCTTGGTGTGTACGATCGCTTGCAGAGATCGTTCCACCCCCAACCAAAATCACGGCTGGATTTTCATTGATTGCTAAATCATGTGATAATTGGTCATACGCACGTTGTAAGAATGTGCTTGATTGGAAAACTACTGGGCGAACCCCTTGTGAAGCTAAAGCTGACGCAAAAGTAATCGAATGTTGTTCCGCAATACCTACATCAAAATAATGATCTGGATGTTTTTTCTGTTACTCTTTCAAACCAAACATACCTGGAATTGCCGCATTGACAGCAACGATCGGTGTGTCACTATTCGTTGTTTTTTCATCCAAGTAGGCAATGATTGCTTGATTCAACGTTTCGCCAGTTGCTGGATGTTTTGCTTCACCAGTTGCTAGATCGAAAGGAACATGCCAATGGTATTTCATCTTATTTTCAATCGCAGGTCGATATCCGTGACCTTTTTCAGTATACACATGAAGAATGATTGGATGGTCGATATCTTTGATTTCTTTAAATACTTGGATAACTGTTTCAAGATCGTTTCCATTTGCTACATAACGATAGTCAAACCCCATCGCTTTGAACAAGTTATTGTCACTTTGACCATTGCTTTCACGCAATTCTGCCAAATTTTGATACAAGCTACCATGATTTTCATCAATCGACATTTCATTGTCGTTGACCAATACGATCAGATTTGAGTCCAATGCTCCGCCGTTATTCAATCCTTCGTATGCCAAACCACCACTCATTGAACCATCACCGATAAATGCCATCACATTTCCTGTTTCATGTTTCAAGTCGCGGGCTTTTGCTAAACCTACAGCCAAACTGATAGACGTTGATGTATGTCCTACCGTAAAATAGTCATGTTCACTTTCATGTTGATTAGAATAGCCTGTAACTTCATGATAATGTCCTTCTTCAAAACCGTTCTTACGGCCTGTCAGTAATTTGTGCCCGTAAGATTGATGGGACACATCCCAAACGATTTTATCCTTTGGTGAATCAAATACATAATGAAAGGCAATCGTTAATTCAGTTACTCCTAAGTTAGGACCCACATGTCCACCGACTGCGCTATCTTTCTGTAAAATCATTTGACGCATTTCATCAGCTAATAACGTCATTTCTTCAATTGTTAATTGTTTAACGTCTGCAGGACCATTTACTTTGTCCAATATACATTCAGTTGTAGTCATGAATTGTTCTCTCCCTTATCAGCTACTTATTCGCGCTGCTTTTTGCAAGAAAATAGAGTTTCTAGCACAGGAATCATTGTACTACTTGGAGTCAACTCTAAGTCAAGGGGATTTTCAAAAAAATAAAAAAAGAGAAGCGATTTTTCTAGCAAGTAAACATCTATATGTAACTTTCTAAAATTTTTATCAAACAGCTATTTCACTTTTCATTGTGAACACTTGCGGATATTATGAAAAGAAGGAGCCTATCTCTTCATTTTGGTTCTGAGCTTCTTCTATATAAAAGTATCCCATTCTCCATCTTTGCTACTATAAACATTTTCTGAAAACTTAAAGGTTCATGGATCTTCTATTGATATAGCTGCATCAATACAAAAAGAATATTCCCAATGTTATGACCAAACTCATCACTAAATAGAAAATTTTTGTCTTTCGCGACATTTGTAATTCCACGTCATCCCCAACTTTCTATAGTTTATTTATGTACAATTCGATTTTAGCATGTTGATTTTCTGTTGTTGCGAAGGTCTCCAGAACATACTGAAAAAGCATCGTGAACGACAAAAATCTTCGGCAATCGATAAGTATCAGATGCGTACATACTATTATTAGAAGTAAAAATACTGTTTGCAATGAAAACAAAAAAGTCCAAACAATGTCTGAACTCTTTCTATCCATAGAAAAAGGGACAGATGTGTTGCACTCCGAGAGATAAAGCCGAATCCTTGAAATTCATCAACGATGATTTTCATGAAAGTCTTTTTTATCCTCTTCACACATCTGTCCCTACTACATATTCTTACTTAATGGATCGACTTAAAAGTCCTCTTATAATTTACGAGCAAAGAAAGAGACGATCAATACAAGTATGATTGCTCCAATCAATGAAGGAACGATTGCCATTCCACCAATTACTGGACCCCATGAACCTAGTAAAGCTTGTCCGATTGCAGACCCAACTAAACCAGCGATCACGTTTGCAATGATGCCCATTGAAGACCCTTTATTTGTAATTGCACCTGCAATTGCTCCGATAATACCACCAACGATTAATGACCAAATAAATCCCATTTTAATTTCCTCCTATATGCTACTTTTTCCAGTTTTTTTCTTTTTATTATTGTACACGAGGTTCCGCGTTATCTTTTACTTTTTGTGTTCCTTTGCTTACAGCAGATTTTGCTTTATCTGTTTGTTTTGAAGCAAATTGTCCTGTTGTTTTTGCTGCATCTGTCACTTTATCTTGGACAGTTTCTTGATCTTTTTCATACTCTTCTTGTGTTTTGATATCTACGACGTTCACATTCACTTCGATCACATCTAAGTGAGTCATGTCGTTTACTTCGCGACTGATCAAGTCTTTGATTTGTTCGTAGATGTCTTCAATGTCTTTGCCATATTCAACAACAACGTCTAAATCAACAGCTACTTGTTTTTTGCCGACTTCTGCATTGATGCCAGCAGTAACGTTATCTGTATTGACTAATTTTTCAGCGATGTTTGAGAAGAAGCCGCCGTCAAGTGTCAATAATCCGTCAACATCTTTCAATGCGTAACCAATGATCTTTTGGATGACTTTATCTTCATAAGTCAATTCACCTTTAGAGATATGGCTATCTTCTGTGTGAGTACCGTTAGCAGTTACGTTCATGTTTTTCATCTCTTTGTTTTCCATCTTTTATTCCTCCTATGATTTAAAAAAATGATCTAAAATTTTTGTTTCTTTTAAATAAAAACCAATTCCTACGCCAATCGCAGTCATGATGATTATCAAAAGAGTTTTAAAAAAGCCTACTGTAAGCCATAAGATAGCTAGTAGTAACCCAAGTCCCCCGAAAATAATCGGGAGCTTGTATGTTGAAAATAATTCTTTCATTTTAAGTCCCTCCTATTCTACTCGAGAGTGCTTGTTGTCTCTAGTATTTTGCTCTTCATAACCACTATATGTCACAGCTACACCAATATTTTGCTCTGTGCCAAGTACATTTCTGACTTTTTGCTCGATTTCTCGCATCAATGCACTTGTTTTTCCAACTAATGAAGATGTACGTTTTAAATCGCCTTTCACATGAACGTTGATTTTGTTTTTCGTTGAACGTATTTTTACTTTCGGCGAACCAACAAACTCTTCTTCATGTAATTGTGACCGAACCAACCCTTCGATTGCTTTCTTGTCCAACGTCAGTGTACCGTCCTTTTGTTTTAGTACAAATGTGCCTTTTGATTTTGGATAGAATAGTACGACCAATAACAAAATAAACACAAGAATAGCAAAAACGACAGCTGCCCAAAATAGATATTGCTGCATATAGTAGTTTGTGATAACGAAGAAGCGAAATCTTTCCAACTGTTTTGGCATGATATACGGGGCATTGATCACAGCTACACCTAGAAGTACGGATAATAAAAACAAACTTGCGATAATACCGATTATCTTCCACCCTTTATTCATTTTCCACCTCCTACCCTTACTATACTGATGATATTTTTTCGTTATCTAAAAAAACCAACTGTCTAGAATATCGAAGCGCTACCACCCATTGCTGACTCAGATAGGCGTTTTCTCTACTTCTAGCTCGATAAACATAAATAACGAATAAACTCAAAAGTATTTTTTGCTTTTTTTCTATTGGGTATAGTTAAAGGATAGTATCCAACATTAAAAATTGCAAAGATAATGCTCAATTAATATTACAAAAAATAAAGAAATTATTAGAGTTTTCTGATTATTCATCGATTACAAGATTTTATGCAAAAATAAAAAATATGATGTTTTCAGCGTTGTTACCCTTTTCAAAAAAGTATAAAATGAATTATACTGAAATTAGCTCATCTAATTTTTTTGAATGTGATAACCTAAAAAAACAGATTCTTTTGAATCGATAAGTGAGGTGCTCTCATGGTAAAAAAAATCGTTTATGCCTGTATAACAACAATAATTTATTTAATTGTGTCAAATGTTGGTAATTTGTTTTTTGGTGTTTCAAAGGAATTCAGCTGGACGACTACGCTTTGGGAATCCTTTTTCTTCTTTATTTTTGTTCTTTTATTACAGAACTATCGAAAAAAGTAAGAAATTTTACAAGCTTTTTTCTCAACCAATCATAGGTACGTTTCTATTGTTGCTGAATGTTTCAAAGGGTACGATCTTTAAAGAATCATTTCATCAATCTGTAGGACTATAAAAGATTTAACTATTTATTTTGTGCATATCATGCTATAATAAAGAAAGTACGAAAAATATGTTATGCGACATTTTAATTTGTTTTGTTGAAATTTAATCCCACTGGCGTAACTTCAGGGTTACAAGGATGTATTAGTGGTTAGGGAATACATTGTTTAAATGAGAAATAGTTAATCTTTAGTAATGGTTTTACAGCTTTAAATAATAATATTGATTCGTTAGATCGCCTTTTCTCAAAAAGAAGAGGCTTTCGTTCACCTCTCTATTTATCGATAAACAATAAAAATATATCGTATAACGAAAAGGAATGATATATATGAACGTATTTTTCACAAAAATAATGGTGGTTCTCTTAAATATTGGCTTTATCCTTCTTGGATTGCTTTTAACCGTCCAAGTAGCTACAAGCGACCCCCACACCTTTGATTGGCAAACCCTTCTAATGGTGGGCATGCTTTACTTTATTCTTTTGAACTGTCTATTCATTGGCAGTAGATTATGCCGATTATTGACCCAAGCAGCGAATAATCAAGTCTTTTCCTCAGCTAGCTTAGCTATCTTCAAACAACTACGTGGTGCCTTCCTGCTGATTGTTCTAGCTGTTTGTGGCTTATTGCCTAAGTTTTATCTCTTAGCAGATTTGAGTGATTCACCTGGGATCATGCTTCTCGGTGGTTTTATCATTTTGTTTCCAATCGCTATTTATGTGTTATCGACTACCCTTTGTCAGCTACTGGAAGAAGCAATTTATTTAAAAAACGAGTCTGATTTAACTGTGTGAGGAGTGAGAAGATGGCAATAATTATCCATTTGGATGTGATGTTAGCAAAACGAAAAATGAGTGTAACTGACTTAAGTGACAAGGTCGGGATCACGATGGCCAATATCTCTATTTTAAAAAATGGCAAAGCAAAAGCAATCCGCTTTTCTACCCTAGACAAAATTTGCGAGGTCTTGCATTGTCAACCTGGATATATTATCGAATACGTAAAAGATGAGCCAATGGAAAAATAACTACAAAAAAGCTGTCAAACTGATTCCTTTGTATAGTCATCGAGTATAGGACAAATCTAAAAATCAGGTTGCTATAGACTCTCGAATAAACGGCGGGAGCAGAAGCAACTCCTTCGGAAATAAGCCGAAATTCACAAAAATTTGAACAGCAATTTTCGTGAATTTCGGCTTATTTCTCGGAGTTAAACGCTTCTGTCCCAGCCTCTCTCAAAGAAACGAACGTCCAAAAGTCAGGTTTTTCGGAAATTTCAAAAAAAAATCATCAGTCCTTATTGACAAACCAGCCACTAATTTTTTCCACGATGTAGCATTCTCCAAATGGAACATTCGCCTAATTTGGGGAATGCTACATCATAAAAAAGATCAGTAACAGCTTACTTTTCAAAGAGAAAATTCATTATCATTTTGTTGATGGAATCTGATTAAATTATGTATTTCTCTTGCCCTTGGCATAACTGAAATGCCAAAGACCGGTATATCAGAAGACGGACTGAGTGCCACTGATGATATGATACAGTCATATGTGTTTTTGAGTCTTACCTGATCGCTCAAACACCCAGGATCGTTCTTTATGAACCGATAACGATTCCCTAAATACAGCTTTAATTTACCTACTATGTAATCTGCATGATGGATACCATCCATAACTAGCAACGCCTTCACTTGTTTCCCAACTTCTCTTTCTTTTATCACCGCAGGCCAATGAAATACCAGCAAGGTCACGAGTTTTTCTAGCATCTCACTATCTACTTCATTGTCTTTTTTTTCTCTTATCAAATATTTTTCTAGCTCCACTTGGATGGATTTGATAAAGGGATGGAATTGCTGAAAAAATATCCGATACCTGTCATATAAGATATACGAGCATTCTTGCCTACCAGTGCTACCGTAAGCAACTCTTTCGATTACATCAGTACGATTGGTACATAAAATTTGATATTTTGTTTCAAGATAAGTGATAGCTAAATCGATGATCGTCCGAATATGGCTCATTTTTTCATGAATTATCTGTTGATCCACCCGCAATATTTTACGAAGAAAGGGATGTTGGATCATTTGTTCGATCTGCTCTTTATACCAGTTATCCCAAGTCTCTTTGTCCTTCCCAAATTCTTCCCTCTCTTGTTCTGCCACACTTTCGTATTGTGTGAGTGTACTTGCAATGTAAAAAAGCAATAAGTCGTTTTCTTTTTGATCTAGTTGCATGATTCTTTCCTGAAGCTGGTGGTACATACCAAGTTCTGTCAGGAACAATCGACTTTTTTGGCAAATGGTTGGCGAAAAAACTTCTTCTAAGCAAGTATACTTTTCTTGAAATAAACAAGCCATCAATTGAGTGATGGTTTCTTTTTTACCGATGATCTTGATTAGTCCGCGTATAGTCAGCTGGTGTTTTTTAAGTACCAGATTGATTTTCTTCACTATCCGTCGCAAGGTGCTTTCTGAAATGAACAATTCTTCGCATAATTCCAAATACGAGCCATAGTGATTCAATAAAATCGCCTCTAAGAAACGGAATTCGATCGATTCCTTCAATATCGTCCGATAGATATAATCTTCTGTGATATGTGGCGCAATCGTTACAGTGACACCGACATCCCGATCCATTTGGATATGGATCTCTTTTGCGTATGAAATGATATCATTTAGGTCGCTTCTTACTGTTTTTGCAGAACAGGCCAGCTTTTCTTCTATGTCCTGAAAGCGATAGTTTTCTTTTTCAAAAAGCAACTCTAATAAATGAAGCTGACGTTTTAATTTATTTGATAAAATATCGAACATGTTATTCACCGTATTCTTTCATCTTGAATAAATTTAAAAAGCACTCAATTAAAGAGTATTTCATCTAATTGAGTGCTTCTATTCTTTATTTTAGAGAAGTTTGTTCGGGATAGAAATTTATTTTTTCTAAATTCAATAAAAAATGGTCTTGCGTTACTCTACTTTTTATTTTCTGAATGGTCTTCTTTTTTTCGTTTCTTCCAAAACATCAGGAAGCTAGCCATTGCCACAAGAGCGAAACCAAAGATTGAAAAAGCCGCATTTCTGATTGCATTGGTTTTAGGAAGGTTGCTACTGTTGGCAGTTGCACCACCGGTTGCAACACCAGCTCCTCCTGCTGTTGTTCCATCAGCTGCGCCATCACCGCCGTTTCCTTGACCTGCTTGGCCTTCTTCCACAACTTCAAACGTGGCTTCTGTTTCTGCTGAAAATCCACCGTATGAGCGATCTGCTTTCACCGTTAATTTTACTGTTTGCGACCCAAGTTTTGAGGTATCGATTTCCATCTCTGGATCAAGCGTGACAGAATACGCATTTTTTGGAATATCTTTTCCATTCAATTTCACTTCTTTAAGCAATGATTTTAGATCCACTTGTTCTGTCCCTTTGACCAACTTCGCTTCTGCTGGTTCAACGATGAACTCGCCTGTTGGCTCAAAGCCGTATTCTGTTACTTCGTAATACGCATAGTTCGTTCCATAGGTGAAGTTTCGTTCCATTTCTTCAGACATCAGTAAATTACTATTGGAATCTGCATGATACACTTTGATGATCTCGCCAACTGTAACATTTAGCGGCTTACCACTATTGAATCGTGAAATCGCCTGTTCGATCGTTTGGGTTCCACGGACTTCATATTTATACTTGCTACCTGAACGATTTAATACTTCGATGCCATAATAGACCTCGTTGTCATCGAATTCTGTTACCCGATTGGATAACGTAGTCTGATCGTTGCCTTGCATGGATTGGATCTGCATTTGTTCTTTCTTCTTCAATAAGCCAAATGAACCAATAGTATCCCCATTACGATTCTTCAATTGGATCGTGCTGCCCCATTTGACTTCATATGGCACTGAAACATCCCTTGCAGTCACCCCATCTGCTGTCGCTACTTTGACATTCAGCGTTTTCGGTCCAGCTGTGTTCGTATCAAATGCATCTACTTGCTCTACAGTATATAGGTTTTCGGCTAATTTTTGACCATTGAATCGAACATTTTCGATTAATTTCGTCGGATCTACTTCACTAGGATCTTCCCCTAAAGTCAATTCTTGTGTCACTGTATCTGCCTTGATATCTGTGATTGGTTCAAATTCATGGTTCGACACTTGATAATGGGCATAATTCGAGCCACCTGTAAAGTTTTTGACCAGATCATCCCGCATCAATAAGTTTCGACTTCCTGGTTCCGCATGATAGACTTTGATGATATCCCCTTCATCGATTGTCAAAGGCTGCCCTTTGTTAAAGCCTTTGATTGCTTGCCCGATCGTCATATTGCCAGTCACTTCATAGCTGTATTTCACTTTATCCGTTGATTCGGTTAAAGGTATCCCCTCATTAACGATCACTAGTGGCAGTTCCAAAGCACGAGTAGGCGTACTGGTTTCAGTCATTTCTCCATTTTGTAAAGTTCGGATTGCTTCAAGAGGCGAAGTGACTTTCTTGGCATCTGGATTTTCCACGACCTCGATCCGGTAATACACATCTCGTCCAAAAACATTGTTGACAGGGTTTTCCAGAACAGTCGTATCTTCTCCTTTTGTTGCTTTGATCGACCAGTTATCATCTTGATTGATCATACTGAAAGAACCCACTGTAGCATCTTCCAGTCCTTTTAAGACGACCGTACTGCCCCAACGTACTTTATAAGGCACGTCCATATCAAGATCAGCTAATCCATCTTTCATTTCAAGGCGGATTTTAATCGTTTTATCCCCAATCGTACTTGTATCAAAATCAGATAATTTTTTGACCGTATATGCTTCCTCATCTACAGTTTCACCATTGATCCGCACATCCGCAAACAAGTCATTCAATTTTGTTTCAGTTGTTTCTACGCCTAAGAAGAACTCCTTGTTGGTAGATTCAGCCTCCATCACTGGTAACGCCTTGAAGCCATAGGCAGTTACTTCATAATACGCATAAGGTGAGCCATAGGTGAAATCTTCCGCTGATTCATTGACATATAACACAGAACTACCGTCTGTCCGTTGTGGGTGATAAATCTTGACGACATCCCCGAACTGAACGCTGATCGCCTTGTTGGTGCCAAAGTTATCCATGACTTGTTGCAACGTAGCACTGCCAGGAATTTCCTGACTATACGCAATACGATCATCACGAAGGACTTCAATCGAATAGTACAAAGAAGAGTCGCTACTGATTTGTTCATTCGCTGGTGTGTCTAAGCCAGTGTGGATCGCTAACTGACGTCCAGAACCATTCGTTGTATGCAGTGAGAAGGCTCCCGCTGAATGACCATTTTCTGACTTAAGAAAGATCGTGTTGCCCCATTTGACTTCATAAGGCACAGTGATTTCTTTGGAGATATTACCATCTTTCGTATCAAATTGGATCCGCAGATCTTTTTTGCCAGCCGTTGTCGTATCAAATTTGCTTAGTTGTTTTACTGTGTATTGATCCGATGTCAATGGACTACCATTTACAGTCACACTGTTCACTAAACTAGCTCCGTCAACGTTCGTCGTGATGTCTCCTAATGTAAATTCTTGCGGTGCAGAATCCACACTCACTGCTAAGATCGGTGTAAGCCCCTCTTCCGTCACTTCATAGTACGCTTCATTGGAACCCACTGTAAAGTCCTTCACCACTTCGTCCATCATAAAGAGGTTTTTTCCATTCGTTTCTGCATGATAGACTTTGATGACATCCCCTACAGCCATCGCAAGTGGGCTGCCATTGTTAAAGCCATTGATTGCCTCTCCGATCGTACTATTCCCTAAGACTTCATAGGTAAAGCTACTACTTACTCCTTTTATCACATCCAAGCGATAATAGACTTGACGCCCGAGCAAGTTATTCACTGGGTTACTTAAGTTGGTGCCATCCACGCCTTGTGTTGACTGAAGCAACCATTGTTTGTTTTGTTTAACTAAACTAAATGCACAAACAGTGGCATTGTTCAGTCCTTTCAATACGAGAGAATCTCCCCACTTAACAGTATACTCTGCTTCTATCTCGTCAGATGACAAGCCATCTTTCGCTGTCACTTTCAATTTTACTTTCCGCGTACCCACAGTCTGCGTACTTATATCTGATAATGTTTCTACCGTATAAAGATTTTCATCGATCTCCTGCCCATTGATTTTGACAGTTGAAACCAATTGATTTGCATCGATCGTGCGCGTCTCTTCCCCTAACAGAAGCTCTTTTTTCGCTCCTTCGGCTGTCATTACAGGGACAGGCACAAATCCTTGAGGTGTCACTTTATAGTAAGCATATTCTGTTCCATAGGTATAATCTTTTTCCTGCTCTCCGATCATGACAACTGAACTATTCGCTGTTTTCTCAGGATGGTAGATTTTAATGACATCATTGAGTTGAATATTCAATGATCCATTGCCATTATTAAAATCTTTGATTGCTTGATTCACTGTAAAACGATTGGCCACTTCATATTCATATACACTTCGCTCATTTCGTAAAACCTCAAAAGAATAGTAAAGTCCATATGGATCATTTGCAGGTCCCACTGCATCTTCACCCGTTGTTGCTAGTCCCTTCGTCATGGCAATCCGGACTGATGAAGCACTCGTATCCCCTAACCGTAACGAAAAGGCACCAGCAGCGTCTCCAGTAGCCGAACGCATCAGGATCGTATTGCCCCATTTCACTTCATACGGCACAGTGATTTCTTTAGAGACCATGCCATCTGTTGTTTCAAATTTGATCCGTAAGTTTTTGGACCCAGCAGAAGTAGTATCAAACTCTTCTAATTGAGTAACAGTATACAAATTACTCGTTAATTCGATTCCGTTGACTTTGATACTCTTGATTAGTTTGGTGCCATCGATCCCCTTTGTGGTTTCTCCTAGAGAAAATTTCTGGGGAGCAGCATCCGCTTCAACATTTAAAACAGCTTCTAATCCGTGGTCCGTCACTTTATAATACGCATAGTTTGAACCAACTGTGAAATCTTTGACCAACTCGTCTTCCATCAACAGATTTTTCCCATTGGTTTCTGCGTGATAGACCTTGATCACATTCCCTTTTTCAACAATCAGAGGTTGCCCATTATTGAAGCCATTGATTGCCTCACGAATCGAACTATTTCCTGCTACTTCATAGTTGTATTTTCTGGTACTCCCATCTAACACTTCAATACTGTAATATGTATCTCGCCCAAAATGATTATTGACGAAACCACTTAAGTTCGTTCCGTTAACACCTTGGCTTGATTGAAGCGCCCACTGATCATTTTGATTCAATAAACTAAAAGCACCTACCGTGGTATCATTCAATCCTTTCAAGACAAATGTACTGCCCCAGCCAACACTATAATTGATCTCAAATTCTTCTGAAGCAATCCCATCTTTCATGTTGATACGGACACGCATTTTTCGAGAACCGATCGTACTTGTATCAAATTTATCTAATGGTGTCACAGTATATTTACTTTTATCAACTTTTTGCCCATTGATCGTTATATTATCGATTAAATTTGTGGAATCAATTGTTTGAACATTTTCACCTAAGACAAATTCCTTATTTGCTCCTTCAGCTTCTATTAACGGGGCAGGTATCAAGCCATTACGTGTCACCCGATAGTAGGCATACTCCGATCCATAGGTAAAATCATGTTCTTTTTCATCTATCATTACCACTGAACTATTTGTCGATTTCTCAGGATGAGTGATTTTGATGATATCGTTCATTTGAACGGAGACTGTATTATTTGTATTACCAAACGCATTCATGATTTCTTGAAGTGTCGCACGATTGATCACGTTTAGTTCGTAAATAGAGTTACCATTTCTTAAAATTTCAAAATTATAGTACGTAGAGAATTGTGAACCATTTGGATTAACTGCTTCGTTTAATGAGGACTTTAATCCTTGGCGAATTGAAATAGACGCTGTCGAACTACTTGAATTTTCTAGATTCAATGAAAAAGCACCTGCTGAACTACCATTTGCCGAACGCATCAAAATAGTATTCCCCCACAAGAGGGTAGTGGACGTTTCAGCAGTAGCTTTTAACATGACATTAGTATCTAGATGTCTAATTTGAACAGTAATTTTTATATTTTGCTTTCCAGCAACTGAATTATTTGGTTCAGTCGATTCTTCTGCTACAAATTGGAGGTTATTGCTATTGACAGCTTCACCTAACATTGTCACTTCCTCAATGTAATCTCTAAAACTTGTTGATAATGGCAAGTAAGTTCCACCAATATAACGATCTTCCATTGGTTTTAGTTTCAATTGTAACCCAGGGTGAGGTAAAATATTCATTGTAATCGAACTTATTGACTCTCGATTATCCGAAGTTGTGATTTTAGCACGCCAAGTATATTTTCCTGAATTCACTGTTGTTGCATTATCTAACCATTCCAACCGATAATTACTTTTGGTATGTATATCAAAATAGTCTTTTGGATCTGGCATTTTAGTATACTGATAAATTTCAAAATTGTCCTGCTTTGCAGTAATTATAGGTTCTACTGTGATTGGAAAAGATACTTCAGCTGAACGATTAGTTTCATCCTTTACGGATACTTTGACTATTTGTGTTCCTAACTTATTTGTATCAGGTTTTGTCACCCAAGAATAGCTAATATTCCCTCGACTATTTTCAATTTCCAGAAAATCTCCTGGATTAATTGTATTTTGTTTTTCTTCTAGAGTGTGGGTCCCTGCTTTTGCACTTGCTTTCAATTTTCCAATCTTATTTTCTACATTTGTCGGGAATTTCACACTGAAACTAAAGGGAATTCTGTATACACTGAACATAAACCCCTCCAGCAAAGAAAAGGGAAATCGTTCTACTTCAAATACTTCATCTTCTGGCGGAGCAACTTTTAAGCGTCTAAACGTCGCATTGATTTGCCCATTCTCTAGACCTGTTGTTGCATTATCACTGGGTTGTATCGTCATGCGCCAATTACCACTTTTTGAGGTAACTTCTATTCTATATATATTTAGATATACTCCCGGGCCATCATTTTTACGAAGTATACTCACATTAGTAAAAAAAGACTGTCCATGTGATGGCCAATGGGGCCATTGAAATGGATGTTCCACAAGTATACTATGACTTGGATTTCTTCTTGTATTAAATACATCATTGATTTGAATGGTGTCACCAATATTGTAATCATCTGTGTCCGCTTTAAAATTAACATTTAGTCCTTCTTGTAAATTTTTTCCTGCAAATTCTCCTATATCCACCCCTTCTTGAGTAGTTGGATACGGTACAGAGCTTGGAAGCGGCTCTGCCAATGAACCTAAAGGAGAAGTATCCACTGATTTGTCCACTTTTTCTACTTTCTTACTATCCTTACTACTTTTTTTCCCCTTCGTTTTCTCATCGTTTGTTAGCATAACCTTTCTACTCGTACTACTTTCAATTGAATTTAGCATGGCAACTCCCTCAACAACTGTTCCACCGGGTTGTCCGAACGCTAACCCTAATATCAGCGCACTGTTGAGTAACTTTTTATATGATTTCATTCAGTTCCCTCCTTCTATTCTAGAAACAACAGAAAAAGGTTTCTTACTATTGAATAAGTAATAAACATAAGACATATCAGCTTTTTATTATTAAAAATTTCTAATTATTAATAGTACCTAAGAGACTGATTTGATAAGTCCATTTGCTTGCTTCATTTATATGTACGATTTAGTAAGAAACATCTTAATCGTTGCTACTTGTTTGTCCACTTGACTGTGTAATAATTAATTTCTAGTCTCTAATAAGTTTTTTCTCTCCTTTTTCGATTTAGTAACTGACTCAATTTACGTACCTTCTTTAATTTTATACAAAATAACAAATCATGATACGTCAAATTTTCTATTTAGATAGGGTTTTTTTGAAAATAAATTAAAAATTATCAACTATATAATACGTAAAACAACTAATTAAAAGCGATAAATAAAGGGGTGTATACAAATGAACTCATCCTAGCTGCTATCAAGTTAAAGAAAAACGATAAAATCATTACTTATTTCTTATTATTTTAAATAATAAAAATTCCATTTATTATGTTATTAATCATAAAAATCGATGAGTAATTCTTAAAATAAATATGACTATTCAAGGAGAACAAAATCCTTTGTTTTCTCTTCTTATCACCATTATTTCGTTTTTGCGTGGAAAATAATTGATTTTTGTTTTACACATTGTCTTGAACTAACAGATCCATCTTTAAAAAGATAGTTGTATTACTCACTAACTATTGACAGGGCCTTTATATTCTCGAACACTCAATTTATCTAGCGTAATACCCTATTTTTCTTGTTGTTGAATATATTTTCTTACGGTTTCTCCACTCAATCCTACTGTACTTATATGATACCCTTCTGCCCAAAAGGGGCGATTTCCAAACTTATATTTTAAATTTGCTTGCTTATCGAAAATCATTGATGATCTTTTTCCTATTGGATAGCCCATAAAACTAAAGATGCTCATTTTAGGTGGAATACTCAATAACAGATAAACGTGATCTGGTAACATATATTCCTCTAATATTTCTGCTCCTTTATATTTACATGATTGTTTGTAATCTCTTGGATATTTGCCCGTCATTGATCATAAATGATTGTTCTTCTATACTTTGGTGTGCATACAATGTGGTATTTACGTAGCCACTTTGTATAGACTAAACTATTATTTGCTTTAGTAGCCACTTCTTTCCCTTCCAATCGCTAAAATATGACCTGAACAATCATATTTTAGCGATTGGAATTTTTTTGTTAGACCTTATATTCCCCACTCGTATACTAAGTGGTTTTATGTTTCACTCCCTTTGCAAGCTTAACCAGATCTAAAGACAATAATAAAAAGAAGAAGACAGAAGTAAAATTACCGTTGTCTTCTTCTCTAAAACTACATATACAGTAAAACCTATTTTACACGTGGCTCTGTTTGATCTTTCACTTTTTCATTTCCTTGATTAATCGCCTGCTTCGCCTTATCCGTTTGCTCAGAAGCAAACTGTCCGGTAGTTTTGGCTGCATTTGTTACTTTGTCTTGAACTGTTTCTTGTTTCGCGTCAAATTCTTCTTTTGACTGGATATCTGTAACATTGGCATTGATTTCGATCACATCTAAATGAGTCATGTTTTGTACTTCTTTACTGATGATCTCTTTTATTTGTTGAAAGATTTTTTCGATGTCTTTCCCGTATTCAACAATGATCGACAAGTCAACAGCTACTTGTTTTTTACCGACTTCGGTATCGATCCCAGCAGTCGTATTATCTGTATTCACTAATTTCCCGACAACATTTGAGAAGAAACCACCATCGACTGACAATAATCCATCGACTTGTTCTAGTGCGATCCCGATGATTTTTTGTATCACTTTATCTTCGTAAGTCAAATCGCCATTCATGTGCTCTTCCTTTCCATGTCCAGCTGGAGATTGTGGCGCATGGGGTGGAACTGGTCCACCAGGTGTATGTCCACCAGGTTTTGGCAGATCATGGGGAGCAGGTTGATGGTCATCATGGTCTTTGTCATGTTGATGTTTGTCGTGTTCGACTTTTTCTTCTACATTTGGCACAACTGGATCAGGATGTCCTGATACAGGTGCTATTTTATTTTTTTCTGCCGTGATTCCATTTGATTGGTTTGGTGTTACTGGATCTGGATGTGCAGAAACTGGTTTTCCCTGGTTAATATTTTGGTTATTTTGCTTGTTTTGGTTGTTTTTTTCATTGTTATTCATATAATGTTCCTCCTAAGATTTGAAATAATCGTCTAAAAGATGCGTACGTTTCAAGTACATACCAACAGCTACACCAATGATCGCCATGATGATAACTAGTAGTGTTTTAAAAAAACCGATCAACAATAATAATATTGCTAGAATCAAGCCAATCACTCCGCAGATGATCGGGAGCTTGTACGTGGTCATAAATTCATTCATTTCGTCAGCCTCCCTATTCTACTCGCGCTTGATCTGCGCTTCTTTTATTCGTTGGTTCTTGATAACCTGTATACTTCACTGAAACTTGAACAGGTTCATCTTCTCCGAGTACATGTTTGATTTCTTTTTCGATATCTTTCATTAAGGTTCCTGTTTTCCCAATTAATGAAGACGTTCGTCTCAACTCGCCTTTGATCCCAACGGATAGCTTATTTTTAGTAGCTTTCACGTTGACTTTAGGGGAGTCGATAAAGTCATCTTGGTTCAAATGTGAACGAACCATGCCCTCGATAGCCTTTTTATCCAGCACTAATTCTCCGTTCCCTTTTTTCAGTAAGAAACTGCGGATCGTTTTTGGATAGAACAGCAAGATCAGTATGCCAAGAATCGAGAGAATCGAAAAGGCGATTGCCACCCAAAAAATATAATGTCGCAGATAGAAATTCGTTAAAGAAAAGAAGCGGAAACGTTCCAACTGGAATGGTAATGAATAGATCGCACTGATCAAGATCACAAACAACAGCACAGACAATAGTAAAAGCGAAACGATTGTTCCAATGGTCTTTATTCCTTTATTCATTTTTCTCTCTCCAATCTTTCCTTATAGGTTGATTGCTTCGCCACCTGTGACACCGTAAATTTGTGCCGTCACATAGCTTGCTTTATTTGAAGCCAAGAAAACGTATACTGGTGCTAATTCAGCGGGTTGACCTGCTCGTTCTAACAGACTTTTTTGACCAAATTCTGGAATTGCATCCTCAGGTTGACCTTCATCTAGTTGAAGTGGCGTCCAAATAGGTCCAGGTGCCACACCGTTCACACGGATTCCCTTCGGTGCCAACTGTTTTGCCAAACCAATCGTAAAGTTGGCGATTGCTGCTTTCGTCGCTGCATAATCTAATAAGTGCTCGCTTGGATTGGATGCTTGGACAGACGTCGTTGTAACAATTGCACCACCAGCTGGAATATGTGGAACAGCTTCTTTAACAAGTGCAAACATCGCAATGATATTGACCATGAACGTATCTTTTACTTGTTCCATCGGCAGATCGACAATAGATGGAGAAGAGATTTGCTGACCCGCATTTAAGACCAAGGTATCTAATCCCCCAAGTTCAGCAACGACTTTTTGGATCATTTCTTTTGGTGCAGTTTCTTCTCGTAGATCATACGGTAACAGCACAACTTTTCTGCCGGCTTTTTCAATATATGAAGCTACTTCTTTCGCATCTTCTTCTTCTCCTGGGAAAAAGTGCACCCCAATATCTGCCCCTTCTCTTGCATACGCAATCGCTGCGGCACGTCCGATACCAGAGTCGCCTCCAGTGATAAGAACACGTCTGTTTTCTAATTGATTCGAGCCTTCATAAGATTCCTCTCCACAATCAGGGTTAGGGCGCATTTCATTTTGTAACGCAGGTGTATCCTGGTCTTGCTTTGGAAATTTCTCTGTATGATAAAGGTTACGTGGGTCGATTAATTTTGGTTCAGTCATGGTTATCCTCCTAAATGTTAGTAAAACTGTTATTGATTATTTCGTGTAGTCTTTTCTGGTTAGATGATACCCAACAGCCGCCGCAATAACGATTGAGGCAATCACGACGAGTAAAAACCCTAATGTTGAGTTTTTTCCAGGGAGTCCACCAGTGTTCATTCCCCAGACCCCAGCAATCATCGCTGGAACTGAGATGATCAAAGCTGCTGAATCTAAATATTTCATCAGATGGTTCAAATGGTTGTCCATCATCCCATTAAATAGATCGCCGATACTTTCTAATAGGTCACGGTAGATCAAGATCATTTTTTCAGTCTGGCGTTGTCTCAGTTGGACATCATAAAGTAAACGGTCATCCGCTAATCCTTCGACGAATGGTTTGGAGTCCCATAAAGCATCCATTGTTCCTTTCTGATCTCTCAGCGTATGATCGATATAAACAATATCTCTTTCTAAATCCGCTTGTTTGTATAACTCTTCGTTTTCCGTTGTTTTTCTGGCTTCTTGATCTAAAGAATCGATTCTCTTCTTCATTCCCTTCAATTCTTTCACATAATGGGTATAGATATCTAACACTGTGTATGCGATTACTTTTTCAAAAGAATCGATATCCTCATGATATTTTTCAATCAAATGTTCAAAAAAATCGGTTTCTTTTTCGACACAAGCAATCAATAGGTTATCTGATAAAACAAACGAAATCGGCGTCAAACGTTTCTCGATTTTTTCCTGTTTACTTGAGAGATTAAGTAATACCAAAGAAATCGGATGCTGCAACTTGGTCCCTGAAAGGTATTCCAGTCGAGACACTTCCTCGGGATAAGAATTCCCGATGAAGATGTCTTCTGGAAGTTGATACTTCTCGACGACTCTTCCGATTTCTTCAGTATCACTGTTGTTGATCACAAGCCAATTGAAATTTTTTTCATCTGTTTGTATTACTTTTTCTTTAATAAAGTAATAGTCCAGCATTATCAGTCTTCCCTTCTATTTGTTTCGTCCTCAGATTAACTAAAGAAGCAGTGGCTGAGTTTGATATTGCGATCTAACACGGTAATTTCATTTTCTAAGGTAAAGCTATTCAGCTGTTGATTGTATTCCATACTTAATTGTCTACCTAAGTAAAATTGTTCAAGCTTAGAAGTATAGATTTCTAATACTGGATGATCAATCCGAGTAATATATTGGCCAAATTCATTCACAAACGGGATGATCTGAAAGAAACTTCCTTTCGCACAGGCACTTTTCTCTCTTAAAAAAGGATCAGAATGATCAATCAAAGCTATAGCGATTTTCGAATGTTCCCCTACTTTTTCGATCAATGCTTTGGCAGCAGTTTTTGACATCGTGATTTCCATAGTCATCATCTCCTAGTGATTGTTTATTTAACAAATGTATTTCGATTTCGATTGACTTGTGCATACAATGGATATTGTGGAAACTTCTCTACACAGCGGAAAGCAGTCATGTTTGCATATTTTTCGTAATATTTTTTACTTGATCCTTTAAAATCTTTGCTCCACGGTTTCACATGTCCAGAGAAGTGAATGATCGATGGGTTTTGGCGTGCTTCTTCGTATTCTTTTTCCCCTTTTGCAGTGGGATGTTTTTTCGCATTCGCCATGATGTAGCCTTGCGCATTCCATTTAGGATGAAGAGCAATCCAACGATCATGTAGTATAGCATTCAATGCATCTTGGTCATGGAATCGTAGTTTTTCTGGATTTTCTTCAATAAATTTTAGAACATTATGTGTGATATCTTGTTCTAACCATTTTTCAACATTAATCAGCATCAAGCCAGAATTGAAGTAACGCATTGATTTTGCAGGAATCTCCATTTTTTCCAAACGTTGGTGGAACCCAGCATCTTCAATAGCTGCGACAATGGCACCATTGAAATCAAGAGACCATAATTTTGTTATGTCATCTAAAGCGATCATGTCACAGTCCATATATAAAATACGTTCGACATTTTTTCCTCTAAATAATTCTGGGATAGCGATTCTGTAATATGCTGTTTCCGGAATACGGTCACTCGTTACGACATTTTCAAAGAACTCTTTGTTGATTTTCAAAAACTCTACGTCAGTATTCATACGAGAATTTTTTACTGAAAAACGCAATAATTTTTTGCTTTCAGCATCGATATTGTCGTCAACGACATAAAATCTTACAAATGTTTTTGGATCACTGTTTTCTAATACTGATACAAAAAGCGCCGCTAGATGAGGCACAAATTTTGTATTACAACTTGATACGATCGCTATTTCTTTTCTTCTATTCATTTACCTCGCCTACTTTCATTAATGCGCTATGCGCTAATTTTTTTAAATAAATCGTTGTATATGGGTGGTCTTTCAATGTGTTCCACGGTTTATCGTGGCCTGTAAAGTGAACGATAGCTGGGGAAGCATTGCCTTCCTTGTACAATTTTTCGTATGTTTCATCAGGTGCAGGATGACGTTCAAAGATAAGAGATGTCTGCATGTTCCAACGTGGTTCTAATTGTTCCCAGTTGCCATACAATAAAGCATTCAATGCATCCTGGTCGTGATAGATGATTCGATCCCTATTTTCTTTCAAATAGTTGATCGTTTTTTCTGTAATCGATTGTTCATTCCAACGTTCGATGTCAATGATCATCACACCAGAGTTAAAATAATATTCGGTAGAATCAATGCCCAAGCGTTTCAACGCTTTGGTTTGTCCAGGATCAATCACTGCACCGATCGTATGATCATTCAATGATGAATCATATAGATCAACGATGTCATCTAGTACTAAAATATCTGAATCAAGATAAAGTACTTTTTTATAGTTGTATTTCGTTAAAATTTTAGGTAAAGAAATTCTCAGGTAAGCAGTAGTAGTTATATGATCACTAACCAAAAAATCTTGGTACACATCTGTGTCAACTGTCAGGAACTGGATACTTGCATTTGCTGAATGATCACTCACCGTCTGTCTTAATCCTTCTTTGCTGTATTCAGTGATTCCGTCATCAATCACGTAAAAGTAAATGTGTCTTGATTTGTTACAATTGTCCAATGCTGTTGCGATCATTACGCTTAAATAAGGAGCGTAATTTTCATCTGAAGCAGTTACCACTGGAACGATCCCCTGTTTTTTCTCCATTAAAATCACTCCTTTTTTTAATCTTTCTCTAACCTTTTCTATATCTAGAATATGCCTGATCAAACGTTAAAGCAAAATATATGCTTCATTTCCAATGAATATTTTGCAAAAATAATGTTTTTTTTAGCTTTGAAAACGTTAACTTATCAAGTTTTTTGCCTATTTATTCAAAGGTATTGACCAAATCGCTACTACTTATAGTCAAATGGAAATAGAGAATTTTTTTTGAAAAAATTCATCACACAGTGCATTTTATTTTCATTTTTATCATTTCTCATTTAATCTTAAAATAAGCACACAATAAAGGGAGCGAAAATTATGAAATTAGCTGCAATAGATCTAGATGGTACATTACTTGATCGAAGCGGAGAAATACCAGATGAAAATATCGAGGCTTTACAAAACTTTGACAGAAATGGTGGAATTGTAACAGTCGCTACAGGACGCAACAGCATCTCAGCGAAAGATATTTTTGAAAAACTGGGCATTGGTGGCTATCTGATCTCTTCTAACGGTTCATTCGTTGCAGAAATGGAAAAAGGAAAAATCGTCAACGTCTTGAAACGTGCGAAAATCGAATTGCCAACATTGAAACGCGCCTTTTATCTCGCACAAAAAGCAAAAATCTCGATCATTGCAAGTCGCGAGACCCAAGATGACCAACTAACATTTGATGAATCTAGTTTAGTAAAAAATGACCCTTACTATAAACAATTCCGTTTACAGAAGCAGTCATTTGAAGATATTGAAAAACTACTGGAAGACCCTTCTCTAAGCTATTTGAAATTAGCTTTGACAGATAGAGATAAAAGTAAGCTACAACAGTTGCAACGTGATTTGGCTGATGAGGGAATCGATTCTGTCTTCTCAGACCCCCACTTTTTGGAGATCACTCCTAAAGGCATCACAAAAGCACACTCACTCATCTTTTTAGGTCAATACTTGGAAATCGAGCCTAGTGAGATCATGGCATTTGGCGATCAAGAAAATGATATCGCGATGTTGAAAGTCAGTGGACTAAGTATCGCAATGGGCAATGCTCAACCACAAGTGAAAGACATCGCAAATGAAGTGACGAAGACCAACGAAGAAGCTGGTGTTGCATATATCATTAAAAATTATTATTGAGTTTCACAAGGTGAATGGAGGGATCAACGTGTTAGTAATCATCGATATGCAAAACCAAGTGCTTGATCCAACAAGTGATTTTTATGTTCCAAGTTCTGAAGAATTGGTGGATCGAATTGCGCAACGCTTAGCTAAAGCTAGGGAAAATAATGAATTGGTTTTATTTACTAGAGATATTCCCATCGAAAAAAAAGACGTAGAGGAAGAAATCCCAGCACTACAATTGATTCCTAAGATTGCTCCTCTACCAAATGAACGAGTGATCAAGAAATATTATTTCACTCTGCCACCAGAGAAACTTATTGAACTAAAAAAACAATTATTTGATCGAAAAGACGAACAGAAATCAATCGAAGTTGTGGGCATAGAAACAAATCTATGTGTTTTGTCCAATACGATTGCTTTACAAAGCGCTTTTCCAGAGGCAGATTTTTTCCTTGATCCAGCGCTGTTATCAGAAAATCAACACGGTAAAATGGCCATCGAATTACTAAAGGACTTCAATGTATCGATTCTCTAAAAAGAGGTCGAGACAAAAGTCATTTAGGCTTGAGAAATAAAAAAAAAAAAACGAACAATACGTTTTTTGTATTGTTCGTTTTTTTTTTTTTCAGAAAAACCTGACTTTTGGACGCCGTTTATTTGAGAGAGGCTGGGACAGAAGTGTTTAACTCCGAGAAATAAGAAGAAATGAACGAAAATTGCTTTTCAAATTGTTGTGAATTTCGGCTTATTTAAGAAGGAGTTGCTTCTGCTCCCGCCGTTTATTCGAGAGTCTGTAGCGAACCTGATTTTTAGATTTGTCACACATTCTTTTAAATCTTCTATCATTTTTTATTTAGTTGAAAATACTTTGACAAATCTTTCTCAAACTGCTGATTTATCAATTATTCCCGCTTATTTTACGTATTAAATAGATTTTTTCTTCTATTTATATTACGTTTATTCTATACATACATTCAGTGTCTGGTCTGCCTTTCCCGTTTGTCGTGTTTTCATCACTAATTTGAGATTTCTGTTCAGTGTTTCACCTATTCTTACGTTTGTGGCGGAATTGATTAATAAAATACAGAATCATTGATTGTCTATCTTCCTCAATTTATTTTATACTAGAAAGAATGGGATCAAACATCTACATCCGATCATGTGCTGGTCGTTTTCCTCGTTTTTCTGCTAGCAACACTTTATTCAATTATCTTTCACTAATATATCTATCTATTTTACTCCGCCAAATTCTGGCTGAGTTTTTAGTGAAGCAAAGCAAAATTTATTATTTTCTATATAAAAAAACGAGGATCAAAAGATCCTCGTTTTTTCGAACTTGACTTGATGTACCCTGTAGGACTCGAACCTACGACCGGACGGTTATGAGCCGTCTGCTCTAACCAACTGAGCTAAGGGTACCTGTTAAAAATAACCTATTTTTACTATATCATGTAGATTTAGAAGAAACAATCTCAAATAAAGCATCACATCCGTTTTTTAATATTCATTCTTCCTCTAGCTTTCAATATTGTCACAATAATTGTATAATCTAAAAATCATGCTATTCTTATAAAAAAGGAGGAACCCTTTATGCCATTTGTTGCTATTCTTTTAGACCTGTTAGCCGCGGGTGCATATTTTTTACAGTTAAACCATCAAACAGAAACACTTCTACTTATCGGTCTTATCTTTCAAGGAATCGTTACCCTCATTCTTTGTTTTATGACAATTATCTATAAAGGGAACCGGTATGCGGCCATCCAACCTCGGCTGTTTATTCGTTACGTATCTATACGCTACGCAATCATAATTTACTCTTTTATAATAAATACTGTTTTCTTATTCTTATACGTACTCAACTTCTTAGATATCAATCCTCTTGTCTTCCCCAAATAATATCATCTGACTCCACTTCATAGCATATTATTTGTTATGTTACCTAGAAAATGATATCTTTTATTTAAGGTGTTTTTTTACATCGTCTAATAGACGATGTAAATGATGCTTTTTTGATTGTCCTTTTATATTTTAGCGGCTGTTTAGCAAAAAAATTACAGGAGTTCATCTTATGATAACATTGGTTCGCCTTATTTTTTTAGTGCCGACCATCGTTCTTATTCCGGTTATTTGTTATTTCATAAGATGGAATAAAGAACGTATTCTTTTGGCACTATTTACTTTCCCCGCTTTATTTTTTATCAACAAAATACTAAACTATCAGTATTTCCAGTCGGATAAATTATTCGTTGAAGAACTGATTGGCTTTATTTTATCCTTATTTCTACCAATCGTATATTTGATTTATTTAAATAAGAAGCAATAATCGTATCAAAGCGAATGGGAGGCATATCGATGAGCATTGAAGAAGCGATTTTATTAGATACATTACGTTGCAGACTGGATTTTTTGAGAAAAAAGAACAATCTGACAACTAGTGAAGTGGCTGAACAAGTAGCGATCCCTCTTGAAGTGTATCAGCAGTACGAAGAAGGCAAAACATGTCCGAACGTGATAGAACTACTTTTTATAGCTGATTTTTACGATGTCTCAATTGACTATTTGATTGGCAGGTCTGAAAATCCAGAACGATTATCTTGACCTTAGAAAATGATTACTTATAGAAAAGGTGAATACCCATGCGACTATGGCATCAGGAACTAATTTCTTTATTACCAAGACAGCAACTACTAGGACAACACAGAGAATGTTGCGCGCTCCGGGGAAATGGTTGGGGCAAAAAGCATGCAACTGTCGATTATGTCTTTCACTATTCGCCTTATAAGCTTTACCAATACCACCAACTAGTCCTTTTAGAAATGGAAAGTCGTGGTTATTTTCCCGCACCTGAATGGCGGATTGCTGAATACCGCGGAAAATCATGTGAAAGCTATCTTGATCTTTTGCCAGTCGATCAGACATCACCGATCTATCCAGAACATAACGAAAACTATCTAATGGAATGTTTGACTAATCTTAGACAAAAAGGAATCGAATTAGTTATCCCGCCAGTTGAATGATTTTTTTCTTCTAGTAGCGTCCAATTCAACTAATTGAGAGATTTGAACAGAAAACTGCTTCTGCTTCCATTGTTTATTCATGCTTAGATGATGAATGTGGGACAAATCTAAAAATCAGTTTTGCTACAGACTCTCGAATAAACGGCGGGAGCAGAAGCAACTCCTTCTTAAATAAGCCGAAATTCACAACAATTTGAAAAGCAATTTTCGTTCATTTCTTCTTATTTCTCGGAGTTAAACACTTCTGTCCCAGCCTCTCTCAAATAAACGGCGTCCAAAAGTCAGTTTTTTCGGAAATTTCAAAAAAACGAGCAATACAAAAAACGTATTGTTCGTTTTTTTAGTTCCTCAAACCTAAACGACTTTTGCCTCGCTCTCAATAGCTAATTTTCCATCAGATAGTTCAAAAAATTCTTTAGCAAGTCCTCATATACGTAAAGATCAATTTCCATTCGTTCTTCATTCATTTATTTTGCTACTATCGTCTTTTTAGCTTTTTCTACTTATCCTCCATAAGGAAGACTAGAATGATGAAGGTTAATCTTTAGCTTTACCTCATGATTTTTAATAAAGCCGAAAGTATATTCAGCTTTTGTTTCTTCGCCTGTTTTATAATACTCTCCTGAAGCTACAGCAGAGTCGTTATCGATAATCGTGTCGTGATTCCCAAAATGGACCTTCTTCCAAAGCTGTAAGGCAAACCCATGACCTTCACTCACCTCGCCTCCCACAAAATAAGAAATAGCTTCTGTTTTTGTAGAACGAAATGACTGTTGTGCTACTTTCATAGGTTTGAACAACACCGTTCCTTCGTCAAAGTCATACTGCAATTCCACGACTTCTTTCGCTTTTTCCAAACTTTCTTCGCCTGCTGCACCAATTGCAATGATTGCATTAGCCCAATCTTCCCGTGCTTTATTTACTTCCATTACTGTAATTTGTTCTTTTTTTATTACTAACGGTCCTTTTGCATTTGTTGATTTTACACTACTTGTTGTAGTTTCCTCTTCTGAACGATGTATCGTACAACCCGCTAAAGCTAACGTCATTGCCGAAAACAAAAAATTTTTTTAATCATATGTATCTCCTTTCTAATAAAAGGGTAAATAAATACTTAATAAAAAATTTACTATTTCAAAACAATTCGACTTATTGTACTGTACAAAATAAAAAAGCTCACTAATAAATGGATGGTTGCACAAAAAAAGACCTCTCTTCAAGAAGAGAGGTCTTTTGTTCATTCAATGATTAAGCTTTAACGATGTTAACTGCTTGAGGGCCACGTTGACCGTCTTCAATATCAAAAGTCACTGCTTGACCTTCATCTAATGTTTTGAATCCGTCACCTTGAATAGCTGAGAAATGCGCAAAAACATCATTTCCGTCTTCAGCTGTGATGAAACCAAAACCTTTATCTGCATTAAACCATTTTACTGTACCGTTATTCATGTATATTTCCTCCTGATACGTATCAAAATACGTTGATTGATGCAATAAATTATTGATAGGCAAAAGGAGTCTTAAACTAAAATAGTAGCTCGAATTACGTTTCAAAATAGATTACTTATATAATATACCATGGTTCAATTCGAAACACAAGAATAACGATCACATCTTTAGCTATTTCTTTTTTCAACGCATGAATCCTCCATTAGTCAGGGAATAAAATGGCGTTTCCCTTCACTTCTTATCTCAATAAATCAGTCCCACGTTCAATGGAGGTTTTTAATAAATCTAAGTTATCTCACCAATAAAACAGTATCCCGATCATTAAGTAATCTATGTGCTTTATTTCAACCATTATTTTCTGAGACTCGTCTTATAACTTGGACTCATTGATCAATCAACTAAATGAAGATTCAAACTCCAGTTAAAACCCTGGCCATTTCACGATCATACACTTTTTATTGAGGCTTACACCGTTGTTCATTTCTATCCCCTACACTCCACAGGATTTTGTTCTTTGGCCCCAATACTTTTTTTCGAAATGAGCTATATTTTTCTCATTTTATCGTCGCAATTACTGCCTTATCGTTTTGTTAATAAATATTTAAGTAGCAATTTTTATTTATTTGTGTTATATTTAAAAGTGGAATTTCGTTATCAACGTGTAGTTGCCTTTCGTATGAAACAAAGAAAGGAGAATGAATTATGACATTCTATAACAAAGAATTACAATATCGCGTAACATTGGATACACAATTGAATCTATTTATCGTATTTGATAAAAAAGATGAAAATCGTGTGGCTACAGGTGTTACGATCGAACAAGCTGTCCAAGAATTGAAAAAATCCGCATAGGAGTGAAAAACTCAATGAACGATTGCAGTTCTAGTTCACTGTAAAAGCATCTACTTTTAACTGAAAGTAGGTGCTTTTTTGTTTCCATTTTTATTTTCTTCCATCTATACCAACGGTCATTTTTATTGAAAAATCATCATTTTTTTGTCCATTCACCTTTAATCTTTGGTGCTACTATAGTGGTGCAGTAAGATTTGAAGGAGGAAAACAAATGATCTTTTTATATACAATGCCTGGTTGCAACTCGTGCCGTTTCGCTAGAAAGTAGCTCTATGACCACCAAATCGATTACAAAGAAAGAAGTTTGAATGCGCAACCATTGACAAAAAAAGAATTTTTTATGATGCTTCACTTAACTAAAAATGGCTTGAATGAAGTTTTATCCACCCATTCATTCAGCTACAAAAAAATAAAGGATCAATTAGATTCTCTAACTCTTGAAGAGCTTTACCAAGAAATCCAAAAAGATCCTTCTTTATTGAAGCGACCGATCATTACTGACCATCACAAAAAGTTTTTGACTGGATTCAGTGAAGATAAAATCAGGTTGTTTTTACCGAGAACAGCTCGTAAACAGGCATTAAATGACATCCTCCTGATCGATCATCTCACACAGTTCGATGCAAGCGAAGCTTTTCTACCTACATACGCTATGTTTGAATGATCGATCTTAATGAGTCAGTGTCATCTGGTCTAGGAGCGACTTGATATTTTTACCACGCAACTCCTTCATCACTGATTTAAGTCTTCGCCAATCATTTACTGTCGGTTGACCGCTCCAGTAAAAAACAGGTGTATTTTCTAACCCGTAAACTTCTAGATCGATAGGATAATCACTGATCACTAAATCAGGTTTCTCAGAAAAATGTACACATTCCAAAGGACGATTTGTTGCATTAAGTATTCGTTTCTTTTCCCATAATTCTTGTGTTTTTCCGTATTTTGATTGCAATGAAAAAGTTAGCGGTTTTTCATATTTGATAAATACGTCCCTAGTCAGCATACAGTACTGAAAAATCAAGCGTTGGTTCATCTCGTAATACTGAAGATATTGTTCCCTATCTTCAGAAAGTTCATAAATGAACCGCTTCATCGTCGGGTACATCATGGGAAAAGAACGTTGCAGCTCCGCTTCTCGCACTGCATTTCCAAAAGCATCGATTTTATTTTTCGTTCCAAAGACCAGTGATGAATGGTGGATCATAGTCAAATTAACCAATAGATATATCCTTTCCTTATCCGCTAAAGTCACATGAAAATATTTTTCTAGATAATGGATAAAATACGCTTCTTCACTATTCCATCCTTCATTCATTTTATTGATGTCTAAATCTTTTAAATCGCATTCTAAATACGTGTTCATGACCCCATACATAAAGTAAAGAAAGTCACATTCTGTTTCAGCCATATCTTTTAATGAAACCAAATTAACTGCCAATAACGGTTTTAAGATCTTTTTCTTAAATCTTTCTTTTGTTATCAATGGATGCTGAAATACTTCTACATTGTCAGGTATTTCCTGCAGAAAATGCCCTTTTTTGATTCGTTGCAAAGAAATCGCTAGGAAAGCATTGAACTTTTGTCTATCGATTTCTCGCATATAAGGCGCATGTTCAGTGAAAATACCCATGATTTTTTGGTTTTTTTCTACTTTCTTAGTACTCTCTTGTTCCTTCTCGTCAAATATTTGCCAATACATCAAATGGAAAAAATAGCGTATATGATACTCTTTCCCATCAAGTGGATTCATCCGTTTCAAGCTACATGTCAGATGATAATTCTCTAGAATCTTGTTCATCTCGCCTAATTTTCGTTGTATCGTACGAAGACTCATATAGTATTTTTGACTGAGGTGTTCCAACGAGTGATACTTTTCCTTAAAAAGTGAATCAAGCAACTTAAACCCCACAGAACGACTTAAAATCGTAGCATATATTTTGCTTTTTAAAAACAAAGGGCTAAATTCGATCAATATCAACTTCTCTGCTTCAAAAAATGTTAGCGTGTATTCTGAGTAATATGTAGTAAACATTTCAGTGTGTCTAATAACCGATAACAGTTTGCTTTGGGTATAATTCAATTCATACATTAATTCTTTTACAGAATAATGTGCTTTATTGTTGTCATAGCAATAACTCAAAAAATTATAGACATGCAAGTCATTTGCATCGATCAATTTTGTAAACACTTGATGAACTCCTCTTTCTAAAAAACATCCGCCAGATACTTACCTACACTCCTAGTTTAGGGAACGCTTTGTGATAGTAGCATGAGTGATGCCTGTCTGTCAAAGTCTGGTAAAATCATTGGATTTACCTATTGTATCTCTCTGAGCAAAATAGTAGTTACTAGTGAAATGGCTCATATCCGCTTATTAGATTTTAGGACCATTTTCCGCGTTTCTTTAAGTTCTTTTCTAATTTTCAGCTAGTTTTTCCTTACCTAGACGAAACTTTTTTACAGCTAAATAGATTATAGAGAAGAACTGCAAAAAGAACATGCCAAAATAGACTAAAAAAGTAACGATCTCTGTCGTTTTTAAATCGAAAAGCAACAGAGATCATTGCTAGGGATACGCATAAAGAAATCTTTTCATTATATGCAAAAAAATTTAGGACATTCGACTCTTTGGAGATCGTTTTGGGGAGATGTCCTAAATTTTTCACATGTTCATTATATCACAATAAGAAAATGACGTCCACGATTTAGGCGTTGCAAACTTATTTTTTTATATAGGTAACTCTTTTAGATTTTTCTCTCTTGTCCAAAAACCTTTCACTATCTTAGAACTGAAGATTTATTCCAAGAAACCCAAATCTCTTTGCCCATTTACAAGAACATGCTATCATTTAGCTTATGTGGGGGCTATAAGAGGGCGATAGTATGATTACTTTAAGCAAGTTATTATTTTGGGTTCCTTTTATTAGTATTATTCTTTTCTTTCTGCTGTTTACCAAATGGAACAAATACGATACGTTGATGTTTCTATCCGCTTTTCCAGCAATTTATTTTATGATTAAAATCATTGAATATTCTTACGAACAACCGATACAATTATTTGACTACTATCTTAAAGGATTAGTTATTTCGCTTATCCTATACGTGATTTTCGTTTTTTTTATTATTAAAAAAAAATAGGGTATAGAAGCGAACGAACGTGGGACAAAAGTAAGAAACACTTTTGTCTCATTCTTTAAAAACGAATAAACGACTTTTGTTTCGATCTCACTCAATATGTCATTATCCTTTTGATTTTCCAACACTTTTTTGTCGCTTCTCTTCTATTCTCCATTGTGAAAATCTATTATCCATCTTCTCTTTAAGGTATAATTAGTGTTACAGTGGACATACACTCCATTATCCAATTACTTAAAACGGAGGAAACAAATGAAACACATTATATATGCAGGAATGCTTCTACTATGTATTTTGATTGGCTTATTTCTTTTACTTTTGAATATCATCAACTGGTATTCCTATCTAGTCGTAGTAGCAATCGTCGGCATAACAACTTGGCTAATTGACTCACAAAAAACTCAATCATGATCGATCCTTACTTGAAACTAGAGAATAACCATTTTTTAGATATAGAAAACCTGATTTCTATCCCTTTATAAGATCACTGCTGTCAGAATCTCAGGTTTTCTTCACATTTCATTTTTATTGCATTTCTAGACACTTTCTTCTGATAGTTTTAATCATGTAACTATACATTCAAAAAAATGAGACAAAGTAACGATCACTTCATCTCACCTACGATAGCCGAAAAAAGTCGTAAAAGGAAGTCCACGCTTTGCAATAGACGAACGTCCTCAAAAAGTTGGCAAAGTAAAAATCCTGCTGATTTTCTCAGGTTTTCATACTCCGACACTCACTTCCTTTAGTTCCTATAAGCTCTGCCGAATCTTTTTTATCCTTTAAAAATAAAAAAAATTATCAACTAAAATGTTTATTCCAACGTATATAGCTAAAAAAATAAACTATAAAGTAGCAGCGAATTACTTAAAGATTCAATTAAATGAAAATCATCAACGACACTAAAAGTCCAAAAAAGCCAACAATCGGAATGATTCCCCAAGTTACAAAGGTTCGATCCTTAGCAAGCTTAGGGTCCCTCTGGTCATTATCCATTTCATTCACCTCTGCTTTCTACTTAAATAAAACCATAATCTAAAACGTTTGTCAAAAATATATTATTTTATTCGCAAGATCATTCGTCATTTGTTTAATTACAAGATCATTTCATTCTTGATCTGTTAGATTGCAGAACTCTCTGAGTGATTCGGCAAACATTATCGAGCGTTTTCTTATATTGAACGATCCGAAAGATGTTCATTGATAAATACTATTCACAGCATTATTTGTAACCCCATTCAAAAACAAATGCATTTGGAATATAAATTCCTAAATACAAATAAAAGCTTGATTAAATAAAGACAAGTTGTATAATTAAATTATCAGATAAATAACACTGATAAAAAATTAAGGGAGTGTAAGAATATGCCACTTTATATTGCGAATAAAAAACTTGATGAAAAAGGCTACCACGAAATTCATGAAGCGTCTTGTTTCCGTTTACCAGATGAAAAAAATCAATTATCGATAGGCAGATTCACAGATTGCACCCAAGCGATTCTCGCTGCAAAATGCTCAGATCCGACCGTAAAATATGATGGGTGTTACTTCTGCTGCCCCGGCTGCCATAGAGGATAAATACTAGTTCAGAAATTTTCCTACCACTGATTGTGTTTCATTTCACAAAGATACAAATATAACTCAAAAAGTGTTATAGACTATTTGAAAATGAACCTTCATTCGGGAAGGTAAGAAATCAGTTTGGATCATTCAACAATTGTTTGCTTTTCCAATCAAAGTTAGACAGTCTTTCTAATACAGTTTTAGAGCGTGAGACAAAAGTAAGAAACACTTTTGTCTCATTCTTTGTAAAGGAATAAACGGTGGAAGCAGAAGCAACTCCTTCTTAAAATAAGCCGAAATTCACAAAAATTTAAAAGCAATTTTCATTAATTTCTGCTTATTTCTCGAAATTAAACACTTCTGTCCTAGCCTCTTTTTATGAAGTTGTTCGTCTCCATGCTATTTTTGTCGCTCAAACTATTTTATAATGGAGTATATAAAAAAAGGAGACCTTTAAATGAAAAAATCGATCCTCTTGCTACTTCCAATCATCTTTTTGATTTCTGGATGTAGTCAAAACGATTCTACTGACGCAACGAGTTCAAAAAAGGCAACTAATGAGAGTACTTCATCGGTTGAGACTAGTTCGACTGACAGCAGCACATCATCTACAAAACAAGTAACAAGTAGAACCAAAAAAGAAAGTAGCACATCTGATACTCAATCGACAATTACAACAAATTCTGCTGAAGCAATAACTGAGTCAGCCACCCAATCGTCAGTTGCTGCAACTGACATTTTAGCTGGTTATTCTGATTTACAGATTGAATACGCTAGAGTATGGTTAGCTACTATGGGGACGCAATATAAAGAATGGTTGACAGATCCAGGATTTAAATTACACGTAACGAAGCAACCTGTTGGTACGCTAATCGATCCTTATGACCAAGGAAGTGTTACTTATCCAACTGAAACGATCATGCTTAGTGGTGAGTATGGCTATCAAAGTTTAGTCGTGTACTCTAGCAATCATAATGGTACGATCACCAGATACAACGTGCCGTCTCATTGGCAAGACCCACAAATGGCACAAGATCCAGAATATGCACGAGCGCAAACACAGAACATCCTAGATTCCGCTGCAGTCATTCCCGTACCTGTAGGAAATCCTGAAGATGTCAAACAGCTTATCGATGTCTTAGTGATCAACAATTGAGCACCTCCGCTTTTTTTGCTAGTGAAATATTCTTCTCAACCATAAAACAGAGGTCGAGACAAAAGTCGTTTAGGTTTGAGAAATTGGAGGAAAAAACGAACAATACGCTTTTTGTATTGCTCGTTTTTTTTAAATTCCGAAAAACCTGACTTTTGGACACCGTTTATTGGAGAGAGGCTGGGACAGAAGTGTTTAACTCCGAGAAATAAGAAGAAATTAACGAAAATTGCTTTTCAAATTTTTGTGAATTTCGGCTTATTTAAGAAGGAGTTGCTTCTGCTCCCGCCGTTTACTCGAGAGTCTATAGCAAAACTGATTTTTAGATTTATCCCACATTCTGTTTTTTCATTACATGGAGGTAGATAATAACAACATATTCTATAAAAATTTTTTATACCAATCATTATTAGATTTTATCAATCTTATGTCGGTTATTTGTTACTATTACCTGCTGTTCGAGTAAAATTCTTACCAAGTTTTTCCAGTGTCTCATCTCGATTTTTCCGAATCTCTTAGATCGTTTTCCTAGCGCTATTTTATCGATATCGGGTAACTTAAACGAAACATTATCTTGTTTTATATCCAGCAAAATTTCTTTATCCTCGTTAGAGAGAAACACAGTAAATTTTCGTTACATTTCTTTCGATGGTTTTCTCTTTCCGTTTAACACATAACTATAACTAAGTGATACTTCACTAGTTCCTATTTTAGTAGCCAACTCTTTATTGAGTAACTTATTCATGTCTCTGTAAGCAAGTAGTTGATCAATAAGAAATCCAATTTTATCTGCCTAATTTTTTAGTAGAGTTTCTACATTCAAAATCTTACTTAGGATATAATCTACATCTTTTGGAATTTTCCTTGTTCCTTTTTCATACTTGACTAAAGTACTTTGCGAAATCCCTGCTAAGTCAGCTAGCTTCTTTTGAGACAATTTTTTCTCTTTCCTTAAAGATTTAAGTAAATCACCACTTATATTTTCAGACATGAAAAAAGCACCTCCTCATGAGATGCTTTCATCATACGCTGACGGTTAAAAACCTTCAAGGGAAAATATTCCTTTTTTGACAATTTTTTTTGATCCGTGACAGCCGCATGACAGTTTAAACTTTTTTAAACGGGTAAATCACGGATTTTTCGCCACACGAAAAGATTGATTTAATAGGATTTCCTCTTCAAAAATACTACTTCTTAGGCTCATCCTCATCCATTTTCAGAACGGCCATGAAGGCTTCTTTTCGCAATAATCTAACTGTACTATTCTCTATTAATCTAAGATAGTCTCTAAGCTTCTAGTATTAAAGGTTATAAAGGAACTAAATAATCTCTTCTATCTTTAGGTCATTTCAAAACACCTGAGAAAACCTCAGTCATCGGTGGCAAAATGGTGGCAATATTTTTTTGCTGCATTATTAAAAATAGTAACAAAAACTTTATCACGATCTTTCCATTTCCATCATTATCTTACCAATTTCATTTTCAATTCTATCTAGAACTCTTTGTATTTCAGATCTAACATTGTAAATATCTTCAATATACTGTTGCGCTGTATAATTATCTGGTATTTTATTATCACTAGGACTAGGATCTTTAATTTCTAACAACCCTAATATTTGGTCGGGATACATATCAATTACCTTAAATTTCAAAGAAAATGCGTATAACCAAGATATTTTAATAGAAGGAAAGACACAATTATGGTTTAAATTTGATCCTTCGAATAGATTTATCAAAGATTTTTATAAAGTATGGGATTCAGAAGTTTTCTTTTTAGCAATCGAAGAAAGCTTATTAATCAATCTCTACTATTCTAATAAGAACTACTTTAAAATTCCGGCAGCAAAAACCAGAATGAACCTAGATGCCTATTTTTTATTTGATGTAGTGACAAATGTTCCAGATGTTACAGCAAAACATAAATGATTTGACTATGTAAAGTATACTTTTGTTGATCCTGAAAAATATAAAGATTAAAGTAGGCTACCTAAAAAGGTAGCCCGGAACGGATTTTATCACCATACTTATAAAAGGAGATATTTTTAAGTTAGTATTAAGATTGTGTAATATGATGATATCTATATTTTATAGTATCAGTGCTATAAAATCAAAAATAAGTCACTAATTAACTATCACTCCAATTATAAGTCTTTTTCCCATTATTTTTTACAGTTATATGGTATGCTTTTTAATGGCTTCAAATATAAAAGAGTTTAAAGCGTAACACACTTATGGGGGAGTGGTTTTTGGGGAACGCTTTAAACTCTTCTTTATTATTATCTCACAATATAACCCAAATGTCTTTCCATTTAAAAATCAAAGTAAAACTTTTCAAATATACAGAAGTATAACTATGTGAAACATCCTTTCATTAATCCATAAAAGGATACATAAAAAAGCCACTCATTTGAGTGGCAATGAAGAAAAGCTTTAGCTTGTATAATACTCTTCAAAAAAATTCTAACACATAACGATTCAAATGGCTACATTAAGGTACCCTTTAGGACTCGAACCTACGACCGGACGGTTATGAGCCGTTTGCTCTGACCAACTGAGCTAAGTACGGAAAGCCATCACAACTACTGCAAACAAAAAGAATGGACATAGACTAGATAATAATGGGTTTCATTCTTCATGTTGTGATGGCATATTTATTATTACACATTTAATAGCAAAAAACTAGATTGTACTTATTCTTTGTAAAATATATTATTTTATGCTATTATTTCCAAGTCATAAAAAGAAAAAAGCTTCAGATACTTATCTTTTTGGGGAAAGACTCTAGGGTGAGGGAGTATCTGAAGCTTTTTTCTATGTTTATTATCTCACATAGTTATTTTTTAGTCTATTATTTGCTTAATTTTTTATATTATAATAATTTTATTTGCTCCTTAATTAGTAACGAACTACTCTAAATTGCTAGCAATAATTACGGTATCTAGCTTAAAATAAAAAAACACCTCAAATGAGGTGTTTAAAGTTCAACATTATTTTACAATATTTACTGCTTGAGGGCCACGTTGACCTTCTTCAATATCATAAGTAACTGCTTGGCCTTCATCTAAAGACTTGAAGCCTTCTCCCTGGATCGCTGAGAAATGTGCAAATACGTCATTTCCATCTTCTCCAGTGATAAATCCAAAACCTTTGTCTGAGTTAAACCATTTTACTGTACCGTTATTCATATATATTTCCTCCTAATACGTATATAATACGTGTTTTGTTGCAATTAATATTACTTGGTAAAAGGAGTTTTTATAGTGTGAATATATCGCTCAGATTACGTTTCAAATTAGATTACTTATTTACTATAACATGGATGTAATGCTAACACAAGGATAAATATTCAATATGCGGTTTAATACAAAGAAGTAGGGTTAACATTTAAAAGAGTTAATAGCAGAACAAAAAAAGTTGTCAATATATAAAGCGAACCTATTTAGCTCATCGCAGCACTGCTCGTGGTTTTATTAGAAACAAGGCTACTCTTGAGGATTTGGAAGAATTAAAGAAGCTAATTGAAGATAGAGAAAAACTTGTGATTAATTTGGGAAATAATATCAAGAAAAATAAAATATAATAAAGAAGGAGTTTTCACATTATTTCTCTTTACTTTTAATATATTCGCTTGATATACTTAGGTTGTAGAAAAGTTAACTATTGACTTTAAACTAACATTATTATAAAATGTTAGAATTTTATTTTAGAATGGAGGAAGAGGAAATGCCTATGAGAGATTTAGCTGATCATGTAATTGCTCGTGCTCAAGGTGTTGGCAAAGGCATAACAAATCTACAATTACAAAAAGTACTCTACTTCACATTGATTGATGGTATTAAACAGAAAATTATAAATGAAGACTGGTTACAAGAACAGTATAATTCAGAATTCTTTGTTTGGAGATACGGCCCTGTTGTGAAAGATATTTATGAAGATTATAGTATATATGGCGCATCTAAAATATTCGAACGAAAAAATGAGAATGACAGTTATACTTTTTTAAATAAAATCATTGATGCCCGTTTAAAAGAAAATGTTTTTGATTTAGTAGATGAAAGTCATTCCCACGCGCACTGGGAAAATAATAAAGAACATATTGTCTACGGACGTAGCAACATATCATACACTGTGGAGGATTTGTTAAATGCAGCAAATGAACGATGAACTACTTGATGAAAATGAAATACAAAAATTAGAGCAGAGTTACATTTATAGTGATTCTGCTTCTTTTGTTTCAACACTACAAGATATTTACACAAATTATGTTGAATATAAATATGTTGAACCAAATAATTTGACAACTGATTTCGAGAAACTATATTCATTAGCTAGTGAAATAAATCCTGCAGCTTTACCCTATGCGCAATTAACCACACTTATTTTTAAAGATGATGTTGATAATGAAGCTACAGCTGTTTTCATCACACTACTCGAAAGGTTTTATATAGATAAATTTATCTCTAAAAAAGAAAATGGAAGTTTAAAAAAATCTGATCAAATTGCTATTTCAGCTTTGGCTAAAACAAAAGAACACCTTAGCCTAGCTTTGAATCAAAAAACAGCCTTTATAGCGAACAAAAAGAAAAATTAAGAACGCTCGAGAGTGGACTGGACTCTGAGCAAAAAATTTTAGAAGCATTAAAAAATGATAACTCCAGTTATGAGAAAAAAATCGATTTACTTACTACATCTACAAAAGAATTGACAGATGAACTCAATGAGGCACAAAAATTAGCACAGGAAAATCAAGAAAAATATAATCAAATGACAATTGATTTTCTTAGCATGATGGGAATATTTTCAACAATTATATTTGCTGTTTTTGGTGGATTATCACAAATTGGCGCTATTGGTGATAATCTAGCGGAAACTCCTATCTCTAAAATTCTCATGTATGTTTCTTTGTCGTCAATCACTTTAATATTGATTGTATTTATTTCTTTTAACGCCATCTCTAAACTGACGGGACTAAAATTAAAAAGTTGTACTTGTAAAAAAGAAGAAGAATGCCAATGCACGCTTAGACAGAAACACCCTACTCTTTCCTTTAGTTTGTTCTTTTTTGTAGATTTATTTTTATTTTCGCTAGTTTTAAAAGCAGTGAGATATTCTGATTGGGTAAATCCTTTTAAGGATATGTTTATTTTAAAAGCTGACAATATTATGAAATTTCTTATTTTTGGTATTTTCATTATTTTTAACTTTCTTGTGTTACTAAAACTTCTTTGGCCTAAAATTAAAGGTTTGGGATGGATAAAGTTTATATAATTTATGTACCGCCCCTCATCGAGGGGCTATTTTTATCGTTGTGAAATATTCAAGTACCATCGTTTGTCATGGAAATCTTGCGCTCCGCCTTGCGTGTTACCTTTCGGATCGTTCGTTGCACGCATCATAACATATACTTTCTTGTTAGGAAAATTACGCATATTGAAAGAAACATGATAGCCAACATTACCATAAGTGCCGTAGGGTTGGTTTACGTCTGGGCGTGAAACACCATTAGCATTTACTCGCACTAACTCTTTGCCAGTGTTGTAATCCATAATAAAGATATACTCATACTTATAGTTAGCAATGTGCCATCCAGCAACATGCAAGTTTGCGTTTTCGATTTCCCCAAACTGATCAATGTGGGCGTAATTTGTTCCATCTGTCAGCGTAGGATTTGCTGCACCTGCTCTAGTTGGATCAATGACTGGTTTATCATCTGAAGTTGTCGGATTTTCATCGGTAAATCCATGAGCTAAATCATATGCTAATTTTTCTTTACTTACGCCCATTTCAGAAAGATAACCGTAAGGATCTGTATGATCGCCCCAAATATTTTGCGTTACCCATAAATGCGATTTGATTCCTGGTTGGTTATAAGGCGTGTCCAATGTTAATGGAATACCATATTTCATTGCTGAATCTCTAGCCAATTCAACATATGCTTTATAGTTCTTTTCAAAAGTTGCTTTATCGTGCGTGTGTTGTAACTCAATCTGCACAGGACTGTTGGCATTAGCATATGAACCAGCCCCATACTGCACATAACCAGGTTGTCCGACTTGATAAACAATTCCGCCGTCTCCCACAATGTAAGCAGTGTAAGCACTAGTCCATGAACGTTGCATATACTGCGCTTCATTGCGTCCTGTTGCTGTTTCATTAGCCGTTTCATGCAGTAAAATGTACTGATTATTTGCTATTTGTGAGCTACCTTCATTTGCGCCCAAATTAAATTCATTATTGATCGTATAAGCAAAACCATTAATTGGCAATAAAAAAAGAGCCGTTAATAGGCTCATCGCAGTAATAGTAATTTTCTTTTTCATTTGTTTCCTCCTATTTTTTCAAATTATAAGCCGACACACCAGTGATAACGCCTAAAAATGTTGCTACTGCATTGATAGTGAGTACTGTCATATCTGTTCCATTCCATCCATATGCTTTTCCTAACATGGCTACTAAAGTAGATGCAGCTGGCAATACTGTTAAAACTGTCCATTTAATAACTTGATAATACTTATCAGGTAAGATCATCTTTATTCATCTTCTTTCTATTTTTATCGAGATGTTTCCCTAAATAAAGTTTTAATTTGTTGTGTGTGTTCTACCAATTTTTCTGCATGTGTATCTAATCTTTCATCGTGTTTCTTTAGTTCTTCATGAATCATCAATCGATCTGATTTGCTCGATTCTAAATCTTTTGTTAATAGTTCCAAGTTGTAACTCACTTGTGATAGTGTTTTCGTAATTTTTGTAAATGATGCAACAATCGGTCTAATTACTAATAAAATCAAAGAAACGATAGCGGTTATTGATCCTGCTATCGCTCCCCATTCCCCTAAATTAATCATGTGACAACTCCTTGAATCAAAATAAAAAGCACATCAATTAAGATGCGCTCTCTTCTTTGCTAATGATTTTATCTGCTTCTTCGTCTGTAATGCATAGTGGAACGAATTGTCGAACTTGATCGTCAGTAAAACAGCCCCAATCATACATCATTTTCACATCGCTAAAACTAAACATACTACTCACCTCCCTTTGAAGCTGGATTTAGTTGCTCTTTAATTTCTGAAATGTCTTTGCTATTTTGTAACGAAGCAAGCATCATTTTTGAATTGATTTGTGCTAAACTATCCGCTTTTTCTTTCAATGTAGTATTTTCCTGTTTAATCGCTACATCGTTTAGCATGAGTTTGGCGTTGAGCTGTTTTAAATCGCCGTTCTCATTTTCTAACGACTCATACATTGCTTTGAGATTGTTTAAATCGTTGTGATCTAGTGCGTTCGCTAAAATAATCCATTGATTCAATTTAGGATCAAACATTTGATCGTCGATTGTTAACGGTTCGCCATCAGCACGAATTCCTTCAAGTGGAGGCTGATCTGTGTAAGGAACGGATACAAGCATGTCGTCCAATACTTTTCCTGCGTACTCTCCGCCAGTACGCCCGTATTTCCAAATGTTTTTCATTTATTTCACTCCTTTAATCTAAGATTCTATTTCCATAATGTGCAGCGTGTTTATTTGAGAAAAATCTAACTTCTTACCATCCTGAGTTTCAAAAGTGATATTGAAGTACTCTCCTTTTTTCAACTCGAAAATTCTACTAAAGTGAAGCCCATGCTTCCATTGCAATGCAGTTCCATTTATACCAACACCACCTGCAAAACCAATAGAACTATTTTGGGCATCGTCTTTATAAAAAGTAATATAACCATACTGGCCAGCTGTTGATCTGCCAAACTGATATCTAACTAGCCCTTCTACTAACAAAGTACAATCTCGATTAGCTGTTGCTTGCCAATTTCCAGAATTCCAAGTCAACGGATTCTCCTTCATAGATCGATTCAACTTTGCTCCAATGGTGGTTGCTACTGGTCCAATAATTAACCGAGCTTTATTAGGAATACCAGTTTGTTCAGTTCCTGTTGAATGCCACGCTTCATAAGGCAACGGCTTTTCTTCTACCAGTACATTTTTTCCATTAACTAGAGGGGTTTCTAAAAAGTTCTTAGTTCCATCTACAGATTGTGGTTCGGTTAAGCTCACAGAATCATTCAAACCTTTTTCAGTATATTCAGGCGTGATGTCCCAGCTGTAGTCGTTCGGATTGTTACTATCTTTCAAGCCTTCACTGAAGTATTTAAACTGACTAATATTCGGGGTTCGTGTGTCGCCTTCCTCTAGTTTTAACCACTTAATTGTACATTGTCCTACACTTGTGCTTGGTACTTGATAAATCTGCACTTGTGGGGTAGTAGGGTGTGAGTCATCTGCTGCTGTAAATGTTTTAGACCACACATTAGTTAAGCCTTCTACTGGTTGTAAGTCACCAACCTCCCATGCATCTCCTGTTGCTCGTGTGAAAAATGGTCTAAAAACCTGTGTTGCTGGCTTAGTTCCTTCAAGTGTGATGGTATACTTCTTACCTTTTACCATTGGTTTAATGTTATAGGTGTTAATAAGATAGTTACTATTAGTAACTGGTTGTTGTGATTCTGGTTTAATTAGATTTTCACCCAAAGCCACCTTACTCAAATAATACGGTGCATCGAGTAGATTTGGCTGGTACGGGGTGGCTGTTGGACCTTCTTCAATCTTAATTTTTCTTAGTCTAACTTTACCGGTCGGTTTAAGTGTTCGGATGTCTCTAAACAAAGGGTACCATTCATTAGCTACATCTCGAAAACGAGATTGTTTTAACGCTTTGATTATGATGTTAAAGATTCGGTCTTCCAGTTCTGAATAGATATTGATAATTGAGTTTGCGGCCTTTTGCATTTTTTCTGGTGTAATCATAATTAATCACCTAAATCGAATAAGGCATCTTGACTACGCCGTTCGGTTGATCCCACTTCTGGCATTTCATCTTTTAATGCAGCTAACCAATCTTCTAATTCATCTTCGTTTAGATTGTAATTACGGATAAGAAACTGTTTCTTAGGCATTACGCCAGCAGTTACAGCCTTTAGATCATTTTCTAATTGTTTGTTACGATCGATAAATAGACCATCCTCAAAACTAACTGTTACTAAATAACTATCATATTCAATAGAGAATAGCGGTTTCTCGCTTTCAAACATTTCTCCGTATCCTGCAAGTTCAAAAATAGAATGAATAAGCTCATTGATAACTTTTTCAACCATAGTCAAATAGCTTGAACGTGTCTGATAAGTCATGGAATTGTTAGAAACAATCTCAGTGGCCGTTTTAATGCCGTCATCCGCATAGTTCATCGAACCCACTGACAAACCAACCTGCACCTCGAACTCTTTAATTAGATGACTGATAGCGTCCTTATATTGAACTGTTCGAATAGGTGTTGTAATATCTTTGACCCCGATATTCTCAGCGCCGTATACACCAGCGAATACGTTCTGATCTGTATCAAACATTGGTGGGTGTGTTTCATCTGTTTTGAGGAATTCTGCTGGCACAACTACTCGGCGTTGACCTAATTGTATTTCCCAAGCAAATTGATCATGAGTTGTATTAATCGTATCAAGTATCTCTTTTGAGTTATCAACAATTCCAGCACCTAATGGGCTCTCTAACGATTTATTATTAGCTCCAGGCGTTCTGAAGTATGCAAAAAGCGGTCTTTTCAATCCTTCTAATGTGACAGTTTCAGCCAAATCAGGATAAAGAACCGCTAATGAAATTTGTTTACCAACAATATTATCGTTATCAGATTTATAAAGCTCGTTACTGATAACATACTTATCATCTTGCCATTCATGGAATTCTAGCAACGTATAGTAGTAATTCACGTCACCTTCTGTTTGAATGGTCTTTGTTGCAATGGCGCATTCACTTACTTCATTTGTGTTAGAGCGTAACGGATAAAATTGATCTGCACGGATCCATGAAATTTTGATCTTGTCACCGTCAACGTAAGGACGCATAGCAAAACCGCCTGCAGCAATACCTTTTTCAAGGTTCATTTCAAACAGATTATAGAAATTGTTGTCATAAAGTGTTTTATCTAGGAACTCTACAGCTGATTGAATGCTTTTCGAAGCTTCTGCTTGCTCCTCCTTGTCTTTTAGTGCTACTTTGCACTTCTCATTAAAGATGATACTCGCTAACCGTCTAGAAGCTGTCTTGGTGATATTTAGGGACTTAAATTCTCTTTTCTGTGTTTCCCCGTATGAATTACGATATTGTATATCAGGAAATAGATTGGAATAGTACCTAAAGTTTCTAGCAATCCGATCGTATTCTCTTGAATCAATCCCTATTTTGGGATGATCCGTTACCTTAGCAATATCACGACCAGTAAAACTCATATTCACGCTATCAACTCCTCTCTTGAATATACTTTTAATCGTTTGGAATACTCCCATTTTCTCACCTACCATTTCAGTCCTAAATCATTTAGATTATCTTTTACAAAATATTGGAACTGGTCGCATGTATGATCACCGACTTTGATAACTTTTGGATCATCAGACTGTAAAGTATCTTCATCCCATCGATAATCACGATGCTCTTTAATAAATATTCGATTTGCTTCCGTATCTAAATAAAAAAACCTACCTTGTGCAAGGAGGCTCTGTACATAATCGATCATATCCACTTTTTTAGCTTTGGCCACTGCATGAAACCTCTCATTGTAATCTTTATAGTATTGATTTTTTAGAGCGCCTTCCGCCGAATCAATAGTGATTTTGTAGGCATACTTATTGTATTTTGTTTGACATCGCTCAATAAAATCATGCAAATCTTTAGAAAGCTCATCAGGTGCCTTCTTATTTACTTTTCCTTCAGGAGAATAATAATAAGTATCTAATAAAATGACATTTTTCTTTTTGGTAATAGCGTAGCAACCACAGGTAGTCGCTGATATTTGGTGTCCACTATCGATTGAAAAGCAAATCTGAACGATGTAATCATCATCTGGTAACTCATCAAGCGGATGGAAATGATCCATGTTATAGATGAGTGTGCCCAGACCAATCACTTCGCCTAAGTAAAGCCATCTATAGTAGTCTTCATCATTTGCTCTATAAGTTTCTATCAGCTTTAATTGTTGCGGATCCGTAAAACCTAACTCATCATCTTTATAGGTTGAGTGATCCACTAAATGATCATTTAGGCGCATACATTTTTCTACCCATTCATTGACCCAATCATATGGATTCTTAGGTGGATTCCATGAATAGTAAACTTGTACTTGATCTACCCATGGCGACCGTTGACGGATAAAGGTTGCATTCGTCTGGTCAAATACTTCTTCGCTTTCAAAGTTTGCGGCTTCTTCGTACCACAAAGCAATGACATCGCCAATTGCATTTGATTTTAGTTTTAAGGGATCATCCACACCGTAAAAGTAGAACTTAGATCCAGTCCGTTTATGAATGATTCGTAAAGGAGAAGTACGAAACTTATATTCTTTTGAAATGCCTAACATTGAAAGTGCCCACTTGATTTGTTCATAAACAGTATCTCTTAAATACTTATGCTGACTCATCATGCAGACAACATTTACTTTGTGCTTAGCTTGTGTGTGCTTCTTCATTTCTGTTGCTAATTTCAAACTGATAACAGATGATTTAAATGAACCACGTCCGCCTTTCATTAAAATATAAGGACACTTTGCCCGCCATACTTTATAAAAATGCGGGTTAACCATCGTAGTCAATTTAATTTGAGGTTTCTCTTTAACTGCCATCGGCATCAATAGCCACCTCACTATCTTCAAAAGGAATATCATCAACGATTACAGTTGATTCAGGCTCATCCTCGCCACCGTTTAAGTCTCGTATCTCAGCATTTAGCTTTTCAGCTTGCGCCGACATTAAAGCGGCTCGTTTACTTTGTGGATTAATGTTGTCATTATCTCTGTTAGGTTGAGAGTTATTGTTAACATTAATTACATATTTGGTTGGTTTTGGTGATTTTCTTCTTTTTGTCGCTTCGAAGTATCTCGCTTGGATGTTTTCAGATGTCAGCACCTTAGCCGAATTGAACAGGTCCTCATTAAAGAATCCCCACGCAACCAAGCGGGCTACAATCTGATCTAACAATTCCTTACTTGCTCCGGGTAGGCGTTTTAAAAGGGTCGCTTTGGTTAAATCATTCCACACAATGAAGTATCCTTTTTTGTATACCGCACATAGCAGCTTGATAACCGCAAGCTCACCTTTTATGCCAAACTCCCCAGCAATAGCTTCTATTTTTTCATCTTCAAATATGTCAACATCAAGAGGAAAATAATCAAGACCATCCTTGACAGGTCTTGCCACAAAAGCACCTCCTGATAGAGGGAGATAACTCCCTCACTATTTATTTAATGGTGGATTCGATGCATCGAACAGCGATTCTTGTGCTTCATCTGTCTGAACTGATTCTGCATACTCTTCAAAAGCTGTTGATCCATTGTCAGCGTTTATTTCTACTTTTTCTGCTTCTTTTCTTTCAGGGATATCCTCTTCGATTTCTGTTTCAGAAATGATACTCCCATCTTCTTGAACTTTTTGAACTTTTTCGTCTGATGTGGTAGCTTCTTGCATTTCAACGGATAAAATTCCCCATTTAGAAAGGAGATTTCTAAGAACAGTTTTTCGAGCCATCGCATTGTAATCTGATGCCCACACACCGCTTAATTTGGTTTTGTCACGATCTTTGCTGTTCGCGATACGATGTGCTTCTATTTCTTGCTTGGTCCAATAGACAGTTTTCTTAAAGCCGTTTAGCAGTTCAAAGTAACCCACGTACCCAATAACTTCATCTGACTTCCGTCCGTTTGGATCGAAATCAAACTCTTCAGTAAGACGATTCCAGCTTTTTAATTCGCCTTCATATACTTCAATGACATTCAATGCTTTATATTTACCTGACCGTTGAGCCAACTGGATGTACCCTTTGTAGCCGAGTAAGAACTGAGCTTTCTTTTCCCATTTTCCTGTTTGCTTGTTTTTGCTATTAAAAGGAACTAGATAGGCATATCCAAGATTCTTGTCTAACCCAAGATTTAATGTCGCAGCAGTCAGTGCGCCGCTCATGATGGACATTGGTTCGCTGTCAGCAAGATAGCTATCATTTGATACCAGTGTCATCACATTCGACATAAAAGCATTAGCGTTATCGTGAAGCACCTCTTCAAACTTCTTTCTCATTGTTGGTGTATTCATTAAACCATGATCTCGTCTAAAAATTCATAAGCATATGCAATGATTTGTTGACGATCATCAACAGTTAAGTAATTTACTTGTTTAAGAAGAATTTTTTCTACTTCTTGCTTCTTCTGTTTCCGCTCATCTGATTCAATCATTTGCAACTTGTCTAATGAAGATGGATCTCTTCTATAAACATCACCATCAATTGATTTGAATAGACCGAAAAACTCATGAATCACTTGAAGAGTAAAATCAGAATCTCTAAAATGATCCGTTAACGCCTGAGCATTTTCCAACGTCACGGGCTTCGTATTAAGCAATGTTGTCCAATCGCTTAATGACTGTTGAGAGACGTTGATTTGTCTTGCTATTTCCTTTTTGGTCTCACCACTCTTATTAATTACTTCGACTAACGATTCTCGAATAACACTTGATTTTTTTAACAGTTTAAACACCTCATATTCTTATTCGCCCGTATATCAATACGAGCAATTTTTTTATACTATTAATTTAAAGAATCAAACGAAAGCTGCTTCGTCTAATTCACGTTCAAGCTCTTTTTGGACTTCTTCAACTAGACGATCGAGTTGATCATCATTTGCACATTTGATGATGTGGACTAGTCTAGGTCTAGCATCAAGTACGATGTTTATTTTTTCTTGTCGTGTCATTTGGCAATCCCCTCGTTGTTGTTTTTTGGCAACACTTCACTAAAAATAAAAAGCTTATCAAAATCTTTTTCAGAAAGTTCGAAAGCGTTGAGCAGTTTAGGAATCAATTCTCCACCAATCCCACGATCTCCATTCAATATTCTATAGACCGTTGATGGAGCTACATCCATTCTTCTAGCCAATGAATATGGATCATCACCTTTTGATTGCATTAAGGAATTAAGTTCGTCTTGTTTAAGTAATGTTTTCATTTTTCACACCTCCATTGCCTTATGACAACACTATAATACTATTTTTGTCATTTAGCAACACTATTTGTTGCTAAATTGCAATTCTTTTTGCATTTGTTGCCAAAGGGCTATATCATTTATTTAAGAAAGGGGTTTTATCATGGAGTTTGGAGAAAAACTAAAAGAATTGAGAACCTCTAGAGGATTAGGAGTTAATCAGTTAGCATTAAAATCTGGAGTAAGCGCTTCTCAAATATCTAGATTTGAAAAAGGTGAACGAAAAGATCCAACTTTAGAAACTTTAAAAAAACTATCAGTTGCTTTAGGTGTGTCTATTTCCTACTTCGAAGAGAATTCACCCGTTAACGTGGAGCTTATCCCTGATTGGGCTAATGAGAATGATTTAATCGAGCTAGATAAATTATTAGAATCAAACGTGAACATGGCTTACGGTGGTGAAACTTTAACACCTGAAGAAATTCAACGAGTAAAAGATATCCTTACAGCGACATTCTGGGATATAAAAAAAAGGAAGAAAAAGTAAAGTGAAGTGATTTGTATGGAGTTGGATGTAGTAAATCTAGTTGGAGATTTAAAGCGGAAATATCAATCCGCTAATCCTTTTATAATTTGTGAAAAAATGGGCATAAGCGTAGAATTTGTTCTTTTTCTAAATAACCCAAAAGGACAATTTCAGGAAATTTTAGACGAACCTATTATCTTTTTAAATGACAGTCTTAAGTACTCCGAAGAGCGTTTCTATATTTGCGCCCACGAACTTGGCCATGCCCTTTTTCACAAAGAACTATCTAGCTATTACGTCTCTACACGATTATCTAGGAGCAAATCAGAGAGTGAGGCAAATTGCTTTGCTGCTAATCTCATCGTTTCTCTTTACAAAGATGACACGGATCAATTTCCAAGAGAAGTTGATTTATTGACTAAACTATATGGACTTCCGAAAGATGCTTATAAATTTTTAATTTGAAATTTTTAATGTTTGAATAATTAAGTATTGAATTTTTTGTCTTTGTGGGGAAAGTGATTACATAAATTCAAATACTTTTTGTTGGGAAGACTATCGCTCCCTGCCTTAGTGGGAGCAATACTATTAGGAGGTTTCATCATGGAAATGGAAAAATTTCAAGATAGCTTGAAACAATTAGGTAAAAGAGTGGTTGAATTAAAAGATAGTATTGGTACAGAAGAAGCAACAAAAACCTCATTAATTATGCCCTTCTTTGTTGCACTTGGTTATGACTTGTTTAACCCTACAGAGTTTGTACCAGAGTTTACTGCTGATGTAGGTATAAAGAAAGGCGAAAAAGTTGATTATGCAATTGTTCTTGACGGGCAACCAACTATACTTATAGAAGCAAAATCGATCAATGAAAAGTTAACAAAACATGATTCTCAACTATTTAGATATTTTGGAACCACTACTTCTAAATTTGGTATATTGACGAACGGCGAGGAATACAAGTTCTTTACTGATTTAGACGAACCAAATAAAATGGATCTTACTCCTTTTTTAACTATTAATATTACAAAAATTAAAGACAGCCAACTTCCAGAGTTAGCAAAATTTCATAAAGACAATTTCGACGTAGACAAGATTACAAGTTCTGCAGCAGAACTTAAATACTTAAATTCATTAAAGGCTTACCTGTCTTCTGAGCTAAACGAACCAACGGAAAATTTTGTCAAATATCTTCTTGGCGAAATTTATGACGGAATGAAAACAAAGCAAACTATTGAAAAATTTAAACCAATTATAAAAAAAGGATTAAACCAATTTATCGCTGAAAAAGTTAATGATAAATTAAGCGCTGCTTTGAAAACATCGGTTACTGTTGAGGATACAGAAACTAAATCAGATTCTGATACAACAGATGAAACTGATAGTGAAATTGTTACCACTCCTGAAGAATTAGAGGCCTATACTATTTGTAAAGTTGTTTTAGTAGATACTATTCCTTTAGACCGATTATTCTATCGAGACAACAGAAGTTACTTCAATATATTATTAGATGACAATATCAGAAAATGGATTCTAAGAGTTCGTTTCAATACAAATGGAATGAAAATTGAATTAAACGATGATAATCATACAGTTTATGAGTTGAAAGAGCCTATAGACATTTATAGCTATTCAAAACAAATTACTGATATAGTTCAAAAATTTCTATAGACTTTTGTTCGAAAAAAAATGACTGAATTATTACATTGAAGATCAGCCTTCGGGCTTTTCTTTTTATTAATGGCGACTATCACTGCCTGCCTTTAAATGGGAGTAAATCATTTAATTTTTGGAGGAAAAAATGGTGAAGAAAAAAGTTACAGGGGAAGATGGAAAAACTTACGTAATGAAGGAGAAAAAACCTTTTTATAAAAGAGTTTGGTTTTGGATTCTTGTGGTTCTGGTTGTATTCATCGTTGGTGGTGCATTAAGTGGTGGAGATGATAATACTGTTAAAAGCCAAACCGAGTCATCCACATCGGAAAATATCTCCGATACTGAATATTCTAGTTTAAGCGAATCACAATACTCATCAACTTCTACATCAGTTACATTAGAAGAAAGTAGCAATCCATTTCTTCTGATTCATCAGTGGAATCATCAACTTCTAACGATGTATCGCTTGAATCTTCAAATGCACTTCAAGCTGCTAAAGACTATTTAGATTATTCTGCTTTTTCTAAAGATGGTCTTTATGACCAATTGGTATATGAAAAATATACGCCCGAGCAAGCACAATATGCTATTGATAACTTACCTAATTAATAAAAATTATCTTTAAAAGATTAATTTATTAGAATATAAAAAGATCAGCCTTCGGGCTTTTCTTTTTAAACACAAAGGAACATAAGTTCGTATACTTCTATTGAAAATACGGATTTTACATCTATTCACTCACTATATGTACCAAAAGAATTTAACTATCGTACTAATGACATAGCAATATGAAAGGACTGATTTTATGCGTGGCGGTGTGAGAAAACGTGGAAAACGTTGGTATTATTATTTTGAAGATATCAATGATGATGGCTCAAGAAAAAAAGTGGAGAAAGTTGGCGGAGACACCCGACCAGAGGCCGAAGCTGCTTTACGAAAAGTTTTATCAGATATTGACGAAACAGGACAATACTTTTTAGGTACGGATACTCGAGTAAAACAATACCTTGATTTTTGGATGGAGGAATACGTTAAACTAAATCTAAAATACAATACCTATGAAAACTACCGATTTACCATCAAAAATCATATAAACGGTTATTTAGGAAAGAAAAAACTTACGGATCTCTCCCCTGCTCTTTTACAAAATTTCATCAATGCTGAATTTAAAAAGGGTTACTCGAAGAAAACAATGACTATTACTCACTCTGTCCTTAAGAATGCGCTGAATATGGCGGTTTATCCTTGGGGGTTAATCAAGCAAAATCCTATGCTGTATGTAAAGATACCAAAATACGAAGAACGACCAACGACTAAAAAAGATCTAAAAATCATTTCTCTTGAGGACTTTGATCATATGCTAGAAATCACTCCTGAAGGCCATCCTTTCTATATTCCTTTGAATATTGGATTTTATACGGGAATGCGCGTTGGCGAAGTTTGTGGTCTGACATGGGATAATGTCGATTTTTCAAATGGAACAATTACTGTAGAGAAACAAATGGTAAAGAATGATGGCGCATGGATATATGGTACACCAAAGACAAGCAGTTCCAATCGAACGATTTTTATTGGACAAACCTTGCTAGCAATTCTGAAAAAACATAAGAAACAACAATTAGAAAATCGAATGAAGTATGGAAAGCTCTACATTGATTCAAATGCAGTATGTACGAAGGAAGACGGTGAGCTAGTTACGCCAAGTGTGGTGAAATGGAACACAAGAAGGATATCGAATGCACTCTCCCTCTCTTTTAACTTCCATTCTCTCAGACATACTCATGCTACACTTCTTCTCGAAAATGGCGCAAAAATGAAAGAAATCTCTGAACGATTGGGCCACAGCAGAATTTCAATTACGATGGATACTTACTCGCATGTGACAGATAAGATGAGAAATGAAACGGTCGATATCATGGAGAATCTGAGAAAGAATTCTTGAATTTTGCCACCGAAAAAAACCACCGGTGGCAAACCGGTGGCAAATCCATGTAAACATGGTTTATTTTTTACACTGTTTTCAAACAAACCTTGCTATTTCTTCGGTTCGTCCTCATCCATTTTCAGAACGGCCATGAAGGCTTCTTGAGGAACTTCTACTGAACCGATTTGTTTCATACGCTTCTTACCTTCTTTTTGTTTTTCAAGAAGTTTTCGTTTACGAGAAACATCTCCGCCATAACATTTTGCCAAAACATTCTTACGCAATGCTTTAATGTCTGAACGGGCGACGATTTTTTGACCGATAGCAGCTTGGATTGGTACTTCGAATTGTTGACGTGGAATCAGTTTTTTTAATTTTTCAACGATTGCTTTCCCTCGTTCATAGGCAAAGTCACGATGCACGATGAAACTTAACGCATCAACTTTTTCTCCATTCAATAAAATATCCATTTTTACCAACTTGCTCTTTTGATAGCCAGACATATCATAGTCTAGTGAAGCATATCCCTTTGTACTTGATTTCAATTTGTCAAAGAAGTCAAAGACGATCTCAGATAGCGGGATATTGTAAACGACATTCACTCGATAATCATCTAAGTAATCCATCGTAATGAATTCACCACGTTTTCTTTGGGATAACTCCATGACAGCTCCTACATAGTCATTTGGCACCATGATCTGTGCTTTAACGAAAGGTTCTTCAACATCTTGGATAGTGACTGATTCAGGAAAATCTGCTGGGTTGTCTACAACTGTCATAGAGCCATCTGTTTTGTTCACATGGTAGATTACTGATGGCGCAGTCGTGATCAATTCTAAATTGAATTCACGTTCTAGTCGTTCTTGAACGACATCCATGTGTAGCAATCCTAGAAATCCACAACGGAATCCGAACCCTAGTGCTTGGGAAGTTTCTGGTTCGAATTGCAAAGCAGCATCGTTCAATTGCAATTTTTCAAGCGCTTCACGTAGGTCATTGTAACGGGAAGTATCGATAGGATATAGTCCACAATAAACCATTGGATTCATTTTTCGATAACCTGGCAGAGCTTCTTTTGCTGGATTGTTAGCTAGAGTAACAGTATCCCCTACTCGTGTATCTTGGACTGTTTTGATGCTTGCAGTGATATAACCGACATCACCGACCATTAAAAAGTCTCTTGCAACAGCTTTAGGTGAAAAAACACCAACTTCCGTTACATCAAATGTTTTGCCGTTGCTCATCAACTGGATCTTATCTCCTGGTTTTACCACGCCATCTGTGATGCAGACATTTAATACGACCCCGCGATAGCTATCGTAGACTGAATCAAAGATCAGTGCTTTCAATGGTGCTTCTAAATCCCCAGATGGTGCAGGAACATATTCGACGATTTGTTCTAGGATCTCTTCAATACCGATCCCTGCTTTGGCACTGGCTAAAACTGCTTCGCTTGCATCGAGTCCAATGACATCTTCGATTTCTTGACGTACTCTTTCAGGGTCTGCTGCTGGTAGATCGATCTTATTGATAACTGGTAAGATCTCCAGATCATTATCTAAAGCCAAGTAAACATTTGCTAGTGTTTGTGCTTCGATTCCTTGGGCAGCATCGACGACTAAAACAGCTCCTTCGCACGCAGCTAAACTTCGTGATACTTCATAGGTAAAATCGACATGTCCTGGAGTGTCGATGAGATGAAAAATATATAGTTCTCCATTTTTAGCTGTATAATTTAATTCTACAGCATTTAATTTAATCGTGATCCCACGTTCACGCTCTAGATCCATCGAGTCTAATAGCTGATCTTGCATTTCACGAGACGTCACAGTGTTCGTCTTTTCCAAAATACGATCGGCCAATGTGGATTTCCCATGGTCGATATGAGCGATGATCGAGAAATTACGAATTTGCTCTTGGCGTTGTTTCATTTTTTTTATATCCATAGCGTCTCCTCTTTTCTTGTAATCAGCACTTTCCATTATATCAATGAAAAGAATGAATTTAAAGACTTTTTACCTAGTCGGCTTTAGAAGTTTTTTTGCTGAAATTTTGCTATACTAGTAACAAGTAAATAATTGGAGATGAAAGAATGGATCAAAGAGATTTCAGAGAAAATCTTGAATTAAAACCTGTTACAGAAGAACATGTGGATCAGTTCAATGAATTGCTCTCTTATGTCTTCCAAGTAACTGAAGCGGATATTGAAGAGAGTGGATTTGAAAGCAAGCGCGCCTTTATCCGCTCAAAACGACCAATTTTGGAGTTATCTGAAGTATTTGGTTGGTTCCATGAAGAAAAACTGATTTCACAGATTGCCATCTATCCCTGTGAAGTGAATATCCATGGTACGCCTTATAAAATGGGGGGTGTAACTGGTGTGGGAACTTATCCCGAATACGCAAATCATGGGTTGATGCAAGACTTGATCATCGTAGCATTAGATAATATGCGTAAAAACAAGCAGTGGATTTCCTATCTTTACCCTTACAGTATTCCTTACTACCGTCGTAAGGGCTGGGAGATCATGTCTTATAAATTGTCTTTTAAGATACGTGATACCCAGTTGCCAAAGCAAGTGCCGGTGAGTGGTATGGTGGAGCGATTGCCTGTTGATCATCCGGATGTCTATAAAGTTTATCAAAAATTTGCTGGTCAAAATCATGGTGCATTGTTCCGAAGTGATTTCCACTGGGAAGAATATTGGCGTTTTGAGAATGAAGATGAACGAACAGCTGCTGTTTATTACAATTCTGCTCAAGAGCCGATTGGTGTTCTTTTTTATTGGGTAGCGGAAGAAATTTTCCATGTGAAGGAAATGTTCTATTTGAATCAAGAGGCGCGCAATGGTCTGTGGAATTTCATTTCTGCCCACTTCTCTATGGTCTACTGGGTTCATGGCGATATCTATAAAAATGAACCATTAGCCTTTTTGATTGAAGATAGCCAGATCAAAGAACAGATCGAACCTTATTTTATGGCAAGAATCGTTGATGTGAAAGAATTCCTTGCACATTTTCCTTTTGCTGCTTCTGCCAAACCGTTCCATTTTATCGTGGAAGATCCGGTAGCTCCTTGGAACAATGGTATCTTTGGCTTGGTTTGGGATGAGAATGAACAGTTAAAAATAGTCAACGAACCTGTTGGCCAACCTGTTCGTCTTTCTGTTCAAACATTGACTTGTTTGATGATGAATTATCGCAGAGCTTCTTATTTGGCCAGGATCGAACGGATCGAAACAGATAAAGAAACATTAAAGACACTGGAATTGATTATTCCGAATATGGAAGCTTACTTCAGTGATTATTTCTAAATAAAGGATGATAAAAAATGAAAATATATTTTGCTGCCCCACTATTTGCTAAAAGTGATTTACTCTATAACGCCATGCTTGTAAAGAAGATCCGAGCTGTCTCAGAGGATCTGACTGTTTATTTGCCTCAAGAAAATGAAGCAATCAATGATAAAACAGCTTATGCAGATAGCAAAATGATTGCTTTAGCTGATACGGAAAAAGTTTTAGAAAGTGACTTGATGATTGCTTTACTTGATGGATTGATGATTGACGCTGGCGTTGCTTCAGAAATTGGTGTGGCTTACGCAAAAAGTATCCCGGTCGTCGGTCTATATACCGACAGCCGTCAACAAGGTGGTTCACACCCTAAGAAACTTGAGGCGTTGCAGCAAGTCGCGGAAAATCAATTCCATTACCTTAATCTCTATACAGTTGGCCTGATCAAATTAAACGGATCGATCGTTTCTGATGAAACAGAACTACTAGAAGCATTGAAGGTCTATTTAAAAGGAGGACAATTGAATGAGTAAAACAGTAAAAAAAGTGCAGATTGCCCTTGTTGTTTTTGGTCTCTTTGTGGTTTGCTACAACATTTTTGAATTTATCACTAATAAATATTCGACGACTCAAGGGATTACATTTATTATTGAATCTTTAGCAGGAATCGTATTGATTTTTCTCCCTCAGATCATGAAGAAATTATTTCATTTGCATATTCCAGATGCTATCGTGCTATTTTATTGGTTTTTCTTATTTATCTCAGTCTTTTTAGGAACTGGGATGCATTTGATCAGTATCATTTCTTTTTGGGATAAAATCTTACATGCGGTGAGTCCGATGGTGCTGACAGCATTGGGCTATGGATTGATTGGCTTGCTTCTCAAAAAAGCGCCTATCGCTAAAACAAGTCCTTGGTTGTTCTTGCTTTTCGGTTTTGCCTTTGCTGGTCTATGTGGTGTCTTTTGGGAATTCTGGGAATTTCTCTGCGATCAATTCTTAGGAATGAATCTACAACGATTCGCAGCTTCTGATGGCACACTATTCGTTGGTCGGGCTGCATTGATGGACACGATGGGGGACTTACTGACGAACACAATTGGTGCCTTGCTCATGGGGATTTTTGCTTGGGTACAAGGAAAAAATGATCCGGCTTATTTTGAAAGCTACCGTTTAGAGATCATATAAAGTAAATAACTGAACGCACTTTACAAGTGTACGACATCTTAAGAAATTAAGTCGAGATTCACGAAAACCTTTTTAGTTTTTGAGAATTTCGGCTTATTTTTTTTCAAAAGGATCAACTTTTCGATGGCTATTCGATTTAATAGGTGTGATAAAAATACCACTTGCTTCCCTCTCTCCTTTTTCTCTTCATTAGCTATAGGTTAGTTTAATGGGAATCTTGTAAACTGAAACAATTAACTGAAGCTAATTTACTTTGTCTTTCTTCTGGATAAAAAAATAGCTTCCTATTGCCTATCCAATATGCGTGGAACAAAAGTAAGGAGTACTTCTGTCCCGCCTCATTTTGGAATGTGCTTCAGGAAGCCATTTTCAACTATCTATTTTATTATTTTATTGGTCAATGTTTCGTATCATGCTTCTTCAACTAATTCTTCTGCTTTGAAATGAAGTTTTTCATCAAGTAAAGTGATCGTTACTTTTGATTTAGGTGTAATGCGACCTGACACGATTTCTTTTGCCAAAGGTGTTTCCACTTCTTTCGTGATGAAGCGTTTCAATGGACGTGCACCATAAGCTGGCTCATACGCATTTTCAGCGATCCATGTTTTGGCTTCATCGCTGATCGTCAAGAAGATTTCTTGATGTTCTAGTCGTTTGGCTAATTGTGCCACCATCTTATCGACGATGCCTTTTACATTGTCTAAACTTAACGGTGTGAAGAGGATCGTATCATCGATTCGATTCAAGAATTCAGGTTTGAAATTGCCGCGAAGGATCGTTCGCACTTGTTCTTCGACTTCTTCTGGGATCGTGCCTTCCGCTGTCACACCTTCTAGTAATAATTGTGATCCAATATTACTTGTCATGATCAATACGGTATTTTTGAAATCGACAACGCGTCCTTTAGAGTCAGTCAAACGTCCGTCATCTAACACTTGCAATAAAATGTTGAAGACATCAGGATGTGCTTTTTCGATTTCATCAAGTAAAACGATGGTATAAGGATTTCTTCTTACCGCTTCCGTCAGCTGACCGCCTTCTTCATAACCAACATAACCTGGAGGGGCTCCTACTAAACGAGAGACGGCATGTTTTTCCATATACTCACTCATGTCGATCCGTACCATATGCTCTTCAGAATCAAATAAGTTTTCGGCTAATGCTTTGGCTAGTTCCGTTTTACCGACACCAGTTGGCCCTAAGAACAAGAATGAACCTAACGGACGGTTTGGATCTTGTAACCCGGCACGAGAGCGGATCACTGCATCACTGACTGCATCTACTGCTTCATCTTGTCCGATTACTCGTTTATGCAAGGTTTCGTTCAACTTCATTAGTTTTTCTCTTTCACCTTCAACTAATTTCGTCACAGGAATCCCTGTCAAGCGACCGACTACTTGAGCAATCTCATTTTCAGTCACTGATTCTTGCACCATTTTGATGTCACTATCTTTAGCTTTAGCTTCTAATTCTTTTAATTCTTTTTCTAATTGTGGAATCGTCCCATGACGCAAAACAGCGGCACGTTCAAGATCATAATTGTTTTCTGCATCTTCAAGTTCATGTTTTGCTTTATCGATTTCTGCACGTTTAGAAGAAACTGTATTGACTTCTTCTTTTTCTGTTTCCCACTGCATTTTCATTGCATTCGCTTCTTCACGCAAGTCCGCTAATTCTTCTTGCAAGTTCTTCAATCGCTTCTTGCTGGCATCATCAGATTCTTTCTTTAATGCTGCTTCTTCGATTTCCAATTGCATCAATCGGCGTGTGACTTGGTCCAACTCTGTTGGCATAGAATTCATTTCTACACGAATAGTTGCACTGGCTTCATCGATCAAATCGATTGCCTTATCTGGCAAGAACCGATCTGTGATATAGCGATCAGAAAGTGTAGCAGCAGCAACTAGTGCATTGTCATGGATATTGACTCCATGATGGATCTCAAAGCGTTCTTTTAAACCACGTAAAATACTGATCGTATCTTCCACTGTTGGTTCCTTGACTAGTACTTTTTGGAAACGTCGTTCCAATGCTTTGTCTTTTTCCATATATTGTCGGTATTCATCCAACGTTGTTGCTCCGATCAAATGAAGCTCACCGCGTGCTAGCATTGGTTTTAGCAAATTACCAGCATCCATGCTTCCTTCGGTCTTGCCTGCGCCAACAATGTTATGGATTTCATCGATAAATAGAATGATTCGACCATCGCTTTTCGTTACTTCTTTAAGGACAGCTTTTAGTCGTTCTTCAAATTCACCACGGAATTTTGCTCCCGCAATCAATGCGCCCATATCTAAAGAAAAAATCGTTTTGTCCTTTAGGTTTTCTGGTACATCTTTGCGCACGATTCGTTGTGCTAATCCTTCAACGATAGCTGTTTTACCTACCCCTGGTTCCCCAATTAACACAGGGTTATTTTTTGTTTTTCGAGAAAGGATGCGGATCACATCACGAATTTCTTCATCACGGCCAATAATTGGGTCAATTTTACCTGAACGTACTTGTTGGACTAAATCCACTCCGTATTTTTCTAACGCTTTGTATTGTTCTTCTTGATTTTTTGAGGTCACTTTTTCTCCACCTCTCATTTCTTCAATATTGTTTCTAAGTTCTTTTTCCGATAATCCGTTTTTCGTTAAGTACACAGTCAACGGATAATTTTTCAATTTCATCAATGCCAAAATAACCACTTCAGTTGAAAGATATTCGTCACCGAAACTTTCTCTGATTTGGTCAGCTTCATTTAACAAATGAAATAGATTTTGGCTGAGATTTTGACCATATTGGACATTTCCTCCTGATACGGTCGGGTATTCATCAAGCACACGGTCAACTTCTCTTTCAAAGCCCTCGACGTCTAAGCCGGCATCTGTGTATAGATTACGGCCAAAATGATTTGGTTGTAAAAAAATCTTCCATAAGTGGGCAATGTCGATTTCTTGATGTTTCCGAGTGACAGCAATTTGTTGTGCTTCGGCAATCGCTTCTTGTAGCGTAGTTGTCATTTTTTCAATATTCATCTTCTTACCTCCTGAATAAAGAGTCTGAATTGTTTTTCATCAATTCTTTACAATTATTATTATACTCTTTTGGTCAATATTGGTCAAAGAATAACATTACTTTTCTACCTTTTATTTTACACTTCTTTACCTATTTTTAAAAAAGAAACAGGCTGAAACAAAAAGTGATCTTTTGCTTCCACCTGTTACTATGTTTAGAGTATGCGGGACAAATCTAAAAATCAGGTTTTCTACAGACTCTTGAATAAACGGCGTCCAAAAGTCAGTTTTTTCGGAAATGTCAAAAAAAGTGTCGAACAAAAGTAAGAAACACTTTTGTCCCGACCTCTCTTATTTGATCAATGATTTTACTCTTTTTCTCTTTTTACTTCTTTGATCTCTTTTTTTAGTACTTTTCTGCGATCAGCTACGACATAAAAGAACCCGTAGATAAATGGCAAAATAAATGAACTGAAACGATAGAGAAGTAAGGACGAAACTGCATCGACAGTCCCGACTAAAGGTTTGAATAATAACAGATAGACAAATTCAAATGAACCGATTCCCGCAGGCGTCGGGATCACGCCAGACAATACTACCGCAAAGCTAATAAATGAAAAGGTCAGTAAGAAATCGATTTTCGGATGATTTTCGACCAAGAAGATATATGGCATCACATACCAGAACAAGAGCTTGAGCATATTCCAAAAATAGATTTGGAGCAATGCTGTTCGATCTTTTACGATCGTCTGAACTGTTTCTCTCAGTGAATAGATTTGTGTATTACAGGTATCGACCCATTTTCGCAATCTTTGACTTTTGAATAATTTATTTGACACACTGACAAAGAAAATTTGAAGGTTCAAACTTATTGAGATCAATAACAGAAAAGCAATAATGAGACCCGTCAAGACGATCCCAGCAATAATGAACCAGATCATGGATGGTCCTTTAGAATAGAATAACGAGAACTGGACAATCAAACCGATGATGGCATACGTGATCACAGCCAGTTTGTACATGATCATGTGCAATGCCGTGACACCAGCGCCTTGAGAGAATTTCATTCCTTTTTTGTTGTAGAAATAAATCTCCGAGATCAACGTTCCTGTACCGAAAGATACGATCCGATAAAATGCAATATAACAGGATGTCCAGAAGCCGTCCATCGTAGAAAAATCATTGGCGAAAGGTTCTGCAATTTCTTTGATGGAGCGTCCTTCTACAAGTTGATAAAATGTTCCTAATACTAATGCTGCAACAATAACAACTAAACTTGTCGATAGTAATTCAGCAAATATATCTGCAAATGATTGATTGATCAAATAATAAATAATGGCTAGTATTCCTATCAATAAAAGCAGATTTAAGACTATTTTTGTTTTTGTTCCTTTAGTTGACATTGACTACTCCTTAATGAAAAAAATAAATCAAAATCAAATCAACGAGTACACCCGCCATAAATCCAATTGTAAATTTCTTTTTTCTCGTTTTATGATGAAAGACTTTTCGTGAAAGCAAGCCACCAATGCCGCCGCCTAGTAAACTAACAAAGATCAAATTACTTTCTGGTACGCGCCATTTTCCTTTTTTTGCCTGACGTTTATCATACCCCATCAAACAAAACAAATAAATATTTACAAGTACCAGATAAAACCACAAAGGGTTATATAAAATTGCATTCATTTTTTTCCTCCAACTAGTCAGAAAAATTATTTTGTTTCTTTTGGAACAAATACAGATAGTCCCTTGGGAACAACGACTAATTCAATTGGTAGATCATCGGTGGTATCACCATCTGTACGGGTGCCAACCTTTTTTTCCTGCGCTTGGATATTGATTTGACTTGCTGTCAAATAAGTGATCCCAGGGACTGAATAGATTTTTCCTTTGATTATACGAGGAAGATAAAAGATAAATCGGAAAATATCAAGAGATGGAATGATCGTTATGTGGAATTTCCCATCATCTGGACTAGCAGAATCATCAAAATTCGTATACCCACCAACAGAGTTCGTCATCGTAACTGTCAGTAACTGCGTTTTTCCTTTCCAGTGTTCGTTCTCTGTTTTGATATCTAGATGATATTTTTTCTTTTTCAGCAATAGATTGACAAAACGTTTCATAAATATCCAAGATCCATATCGTTGTTTTTCCTTTTGGCTGATCCAAACAGCTGTATCAGCGAGTATCCCGATCGTTAATGTGGAAATGATCACTTCATCATTTACTTTTCCGTAGTCGATTTTACGAATGGCTTCCCCTAAAATAACATCTGCCGCTTCTTCTTTATCTATAGGGATTCCAAGTACCTTTGCTAGATTATTGACTGTTCCACCGGGTAATAATCCTACTTGATAATGTTCTAGTTTCTTCTGGAAAGCTTGAACAATATGATGGATCGTTCCATCTCCCCCAATGATGATCAAGGTATCTGCCTCGTGTTCTTCTGCTTTTTTTACAAGTGTTCTGTGTTTCACCGAAGGACCGGTTTCCGTTAAATAAACGGTTAGCTCGGGTCGCGTTTCACTCACGTAATCTTTGAACCATTTTGCTAATTTTTCGCCTTCGTCATTTCCTGAGCTTTCATTATAAAAGACCAGCAATTTTTCCATACTCTTTTACCTCCTAATTTCACACAAAAATCAAGGGGATAGACGGTTCCACTTGGAATTCGTCCTCCCCCCGACGTTTATCGAACCGATCGACTAGCTGACTGATCCGACATCCTATTCAATTTTAAACGTTTGTGTTCAATTCCGCAATTTTTACAATTACATCTGCCGCTTTTTCCATTACTTGAAGAGAAACAAACTCGAAGCGTCCGTGCATGTTTTCTCCACCAGCAAATAGGTTAGGGGTCGGAATACCTAGATATGAAATTTTTGAACCATCCGTTCCGCCACGGACTGGTTCAATGATCGGTTCGATTTCTAGATCGATCATTGCTTGTTTTGCTAATTCGACGATACTCATGTCTTTTTCAATGATTTCACGCATATTGTAGTATTGATCGTACATATTGACTTTTACTCGTTCTTGGTCAAATCGACGATTCATTTTTTCTTGGATCTCCGTGATCAATGCTTTGCGAGCTTCAAAGTTTTCACGGTCATGGTCGCGGATGATATAACTCATCGTTGCTTCTTCTGTATTTCCATTCAAGGCCATCAAATGGAAGAAGCCTTCATAACCTTCTGTTTTTTCCGGTACTTCATCTGCTGGCAGTTGGTTATGGAAATCAATCGCTAATTGCAGCGCATTGATCATCGTGTCTTTTGCTGTACCAGGATGGACATTTTTCCCTTGAATCGAAATCTCTGCTTGAGCTGCGCTAAATGTTTCATATTGCAATTCACCTAATGGACCGCCATCGACAGTATATGCAAAATCGACATTGAATGCTTCAACATCAAACTTATCCGCCCCTACACCGATTTCTTCATCTGGACCAAATGCTACTTTGATTTCACCATGTGGAATCGTTGGGTTTTTGATCAAAATTTCCATCGCTGTCATGATTTCAGCGATCCCTGCTTTATCATCTGCTCCCAGTAGCGTACTGCCGTCTGTCGTAATCAATGTGTGGCCTTCATAATTTTTTAAATTAGGAAAGTCTTTAGTATTTAGCGTATAGCGTTCTTCGCTATCCAATACGATCACCGATTCCCCATCATAATTCTCAATGATCTGAGGATTGACTCCTTCCGCATTGAAGTCAGCTGTATCCATGTGGGAGATGAAACCGATCGAACGCACAGGACGATCCACGTTGCTTGGTAATGTACCGATCACAAAACCATTTTCTTCATTGTAGAAAACATCCGACAATCCAAGTTCTTCTAGTTCTTTTTTTAAAACTTGTGCAAAAGCGACTTGTGTTTGTGTAGATGGTGTCGTTTGACTTGTTGCATCTGAGCGTGTTTCTGTTTTAACATAGCGTAAAAAACGAGGTAAAAGATTTTCGTACATAAAATTCTCTCCTTTTAGTTAAATTGAAATGGGTTGGTATCTGTTTCAGAAACAAAGAAGTCAATAGACCAATCCTCTTCTTTTTTCCAAGATTCAAATTTTTCGATAAACTTCTCTTTGCACAATGATTCGATATAATGTCCCGGATCAATGGCAGCAAGGCCGGCGCTCTGCATGTCCTGTGCTGTATGGTAATAAATATCGCCAGTAATATAAACATCAGCTTTTTGAGACAGTGCATGAGGATAAAATTTTTCCCCACTGCCACCACAGATTGCCACTCTCTTGACCATTACTTCTTTTTCTATGGGACGTACGACGCGAAGTCCGTCTAATTGGAAAGCTTCTTTCACTTTGGCTACAAAAGTGTCGAGAGGCATTTCTTCTGATAATTCTCCGATACGGCCAAGTCCCCATGTTTTAGCTGGCTCATCGATTCTAAACAGATCATAAGCCACTTCTTCATATGGATGGACCGCGTACATCGCTCGAAGAACTTTTTGCTCAAGATGTTCAGGAAAAATGACTTCTACTTTCGCTTCTTGAACCTTCTCCAGTTGACCAGCTTCACCGATTGTAGGGTGAGCTGAATCATTTGGGCGAAAACGTCCTTGGCCGATCGTAGTAAAGCTGGTGGAGTCATAGTTTCCTTGTTGCCCTGCACCAGCTTGAGCCAATGCTTTACGTAATTCTTCAGCTTGTTCCACAGGTATATATACAGCCAGTTTTTTATAATGACGTTCATGTGTTTTGACTAAGTAGTTTTCGACCTTGACACCGAGCAATTCACAAAACCAATCATTTAACCCATCTTCAATGATATCCATATTGGTATGTGCAGCATACACAGCGATATCGTGTTTCAATAGATCCGCATACATCTTTTCTTGTGGATCATCTGTATTTAAACGTTTCACTGGGCGAAAGATAGGTGGGTGTTTTGCAATCAATAGATCGATCTTTTTATCAATGGCTTCTTTTACGACTTCTGGTCGAACATCGAGCGTCATCATCACCCGTTGGATCGGTTTATTCAACGTTCCAATGTGTAGACCTACAGGATCGCCGTCTTCTGCCAGCCATTGAGGGCAGTATTCTTCAAATTTGCGAATAAACACATTGCCGTTGACTGTCATTAGCCTAGTACCTCCTCAATCATTTTGATTTCACTTTCCATTCGTTCTTTTCTGACTTGCTGATTTGTTGCATGAGTCAGCTGTTGCAGAATCGTTTGTCGCTGTTTCAGTTCTCGCTGCCACTTATTGAGAAACACTTCATTGGACTCGTTCAATAAGTGAGGTCCAAACATCAATTCTTTTTCACTATAGGTGACTTTCTCTTGTGTCTTTTTCGCCACAAGGATCTCATAGATTTTTTTATTTTCTTCTAAAATCGTTTCTGCAATAAGTTGATAATTGTTCTCTTGCAACCAGCTTCTCAGTGTTCGTTCACCGATATTTGGTTGAAGAATCAGGCGTTCGTTCCCAGATAAGCGTTTTTTTTGTTTGCCAGCTTCTAGGATCTCCCGAATCAATGAACCACCCATTCCAGCAATCGTGATTGCATCAATTTGATCTTCTGCTTCGATTGCATCTAAGCCATTTGCCAGACGTACAGTGATCTGCTTTTCTAAGCCGTCCTTTCGCACTTGTTTCCTCGCTGATTCATAAGGACCTTTTACTACTTCGCCAGCAACTGCAAATTGGATTTTTCCTTTTAACATTAATGCCACTGGTAAATAAGCATGGTCAGAGCCAATATCTGCTAAACGAGCATTTTCTGGAACAAATTCTCCCACCTTCGCTAAACGTTTAGATAATTCCAAATGGTTCATACCTTCACTCCTTCCACGCCATTATAACATTTTCATTATAATTTAAGGAGATTCGAAAAGAAAAAATTTCAAATCTCCTTCATTTTTTTCTAAAATCCTACTGCCTATGATCCAATACGTGCTATTTCGATCAAAGAGTCAAGAAAGACTATCGGAGGATCTGACCGGGTCATTCGCAAATCCTTCAGTACAAACTTGATTTTGTCACCAACACGTACTGAGCCTTTGCCATCTTTCAATTTTTCAGCAGACGCGCTCAAAACCATATCACCAGCACGATCCTTTGATTCTTCTATATTTTTTATGTCCGTTACTCTGATAGTAAGTATTGATTTTTCATTTTCTGAAATATCGATAATTTCTCCAGTGTAGACATACCGTTCTTTTTTTTCTGAGAGATCATCGTTCTCTTGGTTTCCGCAACCAGTCAAAGAAAGGAATACGATAGCGATTATCGATGAAAAAATAAGTTTCATGAATACCTCCTTCAAATCATTGTCGTTCACTTATCTGCCGATCGTATCTAACTACTTTCCTTTAACTCTTACATTGTTTTTTTGATCCATGTCATTTATGTAAAAGAAGCCAGGACAAAGTGTTATGTCACAAAAAAAGCAAACATTCCCAAAATTTGTTTTTCAAATTTTTAAAAATCAGCTTTTTATGCTTCGGATTTGTTACTTTTGTTCCCGCTACTTATTCTATTTTGTTAGGAAGCGAATGTAGTTTTTTTCAACTACTTCCCTACTTTGCGGTATTTATGTGGACTAGCAAACTATTAATTCAAGTTTTTTTAGAGAAGTGGTCCTATTCTTCAATCCGAGCTATTTCGACAATTGAATTACCAGGGATCTGCGGTGGGATCGACATTGTCATTATGGAATTTTCTACTAATACGATCTCGATCTGATCGCCTTTCTCGAATGCCTCTTTTCCATCTTTTAGTTGCTCCTCAGACGCATTCAAAATAACACCATCATTCGTAAAAGAACTTCCGATATTTTCCGAGTCTTTTATTTCTTTTACGTTGATCACTTTGATTTGGATCGTCGAATCATCCGGTTCTGAGATACTTTCGATTTCGCCATTAAAAATACTTTGACCTTGCGTTGCAGAGTTACTTACTTCCGTCGATGTTTCCGCACTGATCGAATCAATCGATGCTTTACTTGGGTCTTCATTTCCGCAGCCTGTTAATGTAAAAAGTAAACCAGCCGCAATCATTGTTGAAAATAAAATCTTCATAAAATTTCCTCCAGCTCATTTTTAGTTGACTTATTTTGATGGTTGCGCCCGACTACTATATGTTTGCCTAATAGATGGATTCGCTTCCCTTTAGGTAGTGCATATAATTATGTAAAGAGGGTGTGACAAAAAATTGCCACACTCTCCTTTTTTGAATACATGATGTTTCAAAAAATAGTTTTTCAAACGGAAATCCTACAAAATTTTAGCAGTATTTTACGGAAAACCTTTTTTTCTTGAAGCTGAATACTTCTGTTCTATTTTCTTTGATACTATCGTATATAGTGTAATGATTTCTGAACAAAACACCTTTCACAATTTTGCATGTTTCATTAAAAGCTCGGAAGAATTATTCAACCATTCCTTCGATTACGCCCAGTCATTTCGATTTCTTTGGTCAAATAACGAATCCGTTCCATGATCCTTTTAGCTTTTAATGGCTCTTCATCGCCACGCTGCGTGACAGATAAATGTTGTTCCAATTCATCCATCGTGAAGTTTGAAGAAAAAAATGTCGGAAGCTGTTCTTGCATCCGATATTGTAGGATCACACCGAATACTTCATCTCTGATCCAACTGCTCATTGCATCGGCGCCGATATCATCCATCATGAGGATTGGTGAACGCTTGACTGCGTCTAATTTCTCCGCCACTTGGTCTTTCCCAATCGCTTGTTTCATCTCTACCGCAAAAGTCGGAAAGTGAACGAGAGTGGTCGTGAACCCTTTAATAGCCAATTCTCTTGCTGTTGCACCTAGTAAGTACGTTTTTCCGATCCCAAAACTACCAACTAGATATAGTCCCTTGTGGTACCCCTTAGGATCAGCACTATAGTGTTCGACAAAATCAAGCGCCTCGAAGCTGGCATAGCTCCGACCATCTGTACGTTCGAAATTTTTGAATGAGGCATCTTGGATATCTTTTGGCATATCCACTGCTTTGATCCGACTTTTGATCTCTTCTTGTCTTTTTTTCGCGAGCAAAGCTTCTGTTGGTACATACGTCACATCGACATAGTGAAAGTTCAGGGTCAATTTGGGCTCATAGCCTGGTGCGATCATCGTGGGATCATTTTTTTGATACTTCCGTTTTTCTTGAACAAATTCATACAGTTTAGCATAACTTTTTTCAATATCTGCTTGTGTCAAATCTTCTTGATGTTCTGATAAGAAACTTTGAACATCTGGATCGTTCAAGACTTCTTGGATCATCTCAGTAAATTTCTGCTGATAATCTCTTCTGCTAATGATTTTCTTTAGCTCTTTTCCGACATCTTCCACTAGCTATCGCCCTCCTTTTTTGCAAAATATTCTTTAAATCTACGTTCGATCTCTGCCTTTTTCTCACTACTGATTTTCTGTTCTTCTTTTGGTTTGTTTACCCAATCAGGGAGTTTTTCACGGCGTACATTGCGCCGCGTAGATGCGTATGACTGTGTTGTCTTTTTTTTCGTTTGTTTTGCTTGATTACTGATCGTACGGATATGCTTGATTGCCTCTTCTGGAGTAGTAATCTTATTTTGGGCCCATTCATTCGCGATCGTATTGACGAAGCTTGCATTTAAACTTGCTTGATTTCTTATGACCAACACATAGTTGACTAAAATATTGATCACACTACTTGATAAGCCTGAACGAGAAACTAAGTCTTGCATCAACCATGTTTCTTGTTTTGAGACAAAACCGCCTTTTTCTTGTTTTAATGCTTCAAGATACTTCATCGGTGGGATACTTTGGGCTTCTTTGATCAACTCTACTATGGCGTTCGGTAACGAACTGTCAGCAGTAACCGTTTCTTCTCTACCTGTTTCTGGACTTATTGGATCACTTTTTTTGGGTTTTTGTGCTTGACTTGTTAAAACGATTCTTTGCAGTTCTTTTGTCGAGACTTTTTGTTCAGAAAAATCATAGGCTAGAACGATCCATTCACCGATAGTCAATTCATCCACGCCGTAAAGCTGATGGTACATCTCGATTTGTTCTTTTAATGGATCTTCAAGAACTGGGATATGTTTTTTTGTCAGCCACTCTGTCAAAAAGGCCCAATCAAGTTTAGGTTGATCTGAATCAGATACCAATAAACCTGGTTTTTCTTGTTGAAATCCTGCTTGCACATTTTCGATCTTGTCCTGATTAGCAGCATAAGCAGCTTCACTGAACCGATAAACTTCCAAAAATTTTTTCGTGATTTTCTGGTAGCTTTGAGACGAAAACGTCTTTGGTTGGAATAATTGGACTAACTGTTCATAGCGGCGTTCTCCCACTTTTTCTAAAAGCAAGAAGGAAAGTACACTATCTTTGAAAAAAGCGAAGGCATCCATTGGTTCTAATAATTCATAAATAAAACAAGCTCCTAAGCTGGCGTCTTCTTTGTAAAAAACATCTAAAAGACCGATTCCTTCTAATCGCTTACGGGCTTCATAAAATTGGGGCAATCCACAACTCAAACTACTTAAGAGATCTGCATGCAATCCTTCTGGTGATTGGCCATTTTCAGCTGATATTTCTGATAAGAGGGTCAAATACAGACTCATGGCTTCTCCACCGATCAATGGCTGATACAGGTACAACAAGGCGGATCTTCCATCTTCTTTTAGAGGATAACTTTTTCTTCCTTGGTAGATATTTTTGGGTTGAAGCTCTTTCCATGCATTATCCAAGGAAATAGGCCTCCTTACTTCTTATTTTTCTTTATTGTTTTCTTTTGCTTTATCAACGATATCTTGCAATTCCTTTAAGAAAACAGACATATCTTTAAACTGACGATAGACGCTTGCAAAACGAATATAGGCTATTTCATCAAGATTGACTAAATCTTCCATGACATATTCCCCGATCAATGTAGTAGATACTTCGTTTTCACCAAGACTTCTGACCCGGTTTTCTACGTGGTTCACGATTTGTTCCATCTGCTCCATCGCAACTGGTCGTTTTTCTGCTGAGCGGATCAATCCACGCAAGATTTTGTCGCGATTGAATTCCTCACGTTCACCATTCTTTTTGATGACTAATAATGGTGCCGCTTCGATTCTTTCAAATGTGGTAAAACGAAAAGAACAACTTTCGCACTCTCTTCTTCTTCGGATTGCTTGCCCATCATCTGCCTGTCGGCTGTCAATGACGCGAGAATTATTATGTTGGCATCTAGGACATCTCATTTTCTTCACCTCTTCTTGTGAGTGTTTCTATCAAACTACTATTTTCATATCAAATACCCAAATCTTGAAAATAGAAATGGCTGATTTGATGGACTTCGATTAAATGATCGTTGCTTACAATAGTAAATACGTTTTTTCTTATAAATATTTACATTTTTTCGATTTTTTACAAATTGCAACTAGTTGTATTATAACACGAAACGTGTGTTCAACGCGACTTTCCTGTACAAAAAAAGCGAATACAAGAACATTTTTTTTTAATTTTGTACGTAATTTGTTCGATTTCTATATTCACATTGGACGTGTGAAATAGAGTCCTAAACAACTAGACTTGCCCCCACTAAAATCATCGAACATTAAGACTACTTATTTTGTATCGGACACACTCGTTGTAAGATCGACAGGTATAGTCATCTTATTTCTCTTTGTCCACCGAGAGCCATCGTATAAGGCCAACTATACCATTTGTCATACACGACTATGATGATTGTTTTCCCACTCTCATTCAATTAGGGCGAGATTTCTAAAAATTTTATCGCTATTCTTGGCTAGTTGGTCCATCAGCAAGTCTAGCTTAGTTTGATTTTATTAGCACAATTACTTCAAACGTTCATCAAACAGACAAACACCGATCACAGCAATTTTGAGATTGGCTGAACTTCTGGGCTATCTTTAGAAAATAAAAAAAACCAAGATCCACGGGTGTTCCCAAGGATTTGGTTTATTCGTGTATTCATTCAACTCATTTTTTGCATGTAGATCGATCAAAGTTTTTCTTCGATACCCGTATAATGTTTCATACGTTGTTCGTCGATTTTTTGCTGATTAGGGATATGTTCTGCTTCAGGAAGCGGTGCTTTTTTGCGTTCATTTTTTGCTGTTCGTTCTTTTGTTAAATCTTGATTTTTCGCTTCTGCCTCTGCTTGCTCATCTTCAATTTCATTTATTCTGGCTTGATACTTTTCTTCATTTTCTTTCGCAATTTCTGCTTGAGTACGGCCTTCATCTTTTAATTCTTCCTTATTGATGAGTTCACCGATCTTTTCTTTTGCTGAGCCAACCACTTTATCTTTTTGATTTTTAAAAGTCCCCATAGCAATCCTCCTCTTTGATTTATATTCAGCATAGCAAAATTACTGGATATACTCAAAGAAATCGATTGCGAGATTCCGCTAACCAGTTTTTGATCTGTGCTTCGAGCATCTCTTTACTCCCGCTATTATCAAAAACGATATCAGCGAGTGCTTTTTTTTCTTCAATGGACAGCTGGCTGCTGACTCGCTGTTTTGCTTCTTCAAGGCTTAGATGATTTCTTTTCATTAGTCGCCGTATTTGGATGTTTTCAGGCAGATAAACTACTGCCACTGCATCCATGAGTTGCTCATAATGCCCCTCATAAAGAAGCGGGATGTCTGCCACAACTAACGGATGTTCAGTTTTCAATTGTTCGATTTGTTCTGTGATCACTGTACGGATGAACGGATCAAGTAGCCGATCCATCTTTTTTCGTTCCTCGACAGAATTGAAAACGATTTGTCCCAATGCCTTCCGATCAAGGGTGCCATTATTTTGAAGGATCACATCTCCAAATACACTGACTAGTGCCAATAATCCTTCGCTTTTCGGTGCGACTACCTCACGAGCGATAATGTCCCCGTCAACAATTGGTATACCATGATTGCTAAAAATAGCCGCTGCTGTACTTTTTCCTGTAGCAATTCCACCCGTCAACCCTAATACAAACCCTATTTTATTTTCAGACTTTGGCAATTTGGACAATAGTGCGTCCCCCTTTGCGCTACTTTAGTCTTAACAATTGGCGTATGACAGCGAACGCAAGGCTGGCCAGTTTGTCCATAGACATGTAGTGCTACTTGAAAATTACCTGCTTCACCTAACGCATTGAGGTAACTTCTGATCGTGGTTCCGCCTGCTTCTATTGCACGTGACAATACATCAATAATTGCTTTTCTTAATAATTCGATTTCTTTTGGTTTCAATGTGTTGGCTGGTTGCTCTGGGTGTATTTTTGCTTCCCAGAGCGCTTCATCCACGTAGATATTTCCTAGTCCTGTAACTAATTTTTGATCAAGTAATAAAGGCTTGATTGCCTTATGGGACTTACCCAAGCCCAGAATAAACTGATCAAGCAAAAATTGATCTGGTAAAGGTTCCGGCCCTAATTTCAAAATACCTTTATACGTATCACTCGCTCCCTTATCAACGAGTGTCATACGTCCAAACTTACGTACGTCGTTGTATCGTAGCTGGCTTCCATCTTCAAAGAAGAATAGGACATGGGTATGCTTATCAATAGGCTGATTTGTTTCAACAAATTGATACTTCCCTTCCATTCGCAAATGGGAGATCAACTCATAATGGCTTAAATGGAAAATCAAAAATTTTCCTCTTCGTCCTATTGACTCGATTCGTTCACCAATCAATGTCGCTTCAAAAATAGGTGTTTCTGGCTGTTCAATGATTTTAGGCCACAATACTTGTACTTTTTTGATTGTTTTTCCAGTGACTAACCGCTCCAAGCCTTTTCGAACAGTTTCAACTTCTGGTAATTCTGGCATTATTTCACCTTCAATTCTTTCGCTCTTTTTTCACTTATTTTGCTTCATACCATGTTTTTCCCCAACTACTATCTGTAATCAAAGGGACATGGAGGGAAACGGCGTGTTCCATTACTTCACTGACTAAGTGATCAAGTGTTTCTAATTCTTTTTCAGGTACTTCAAAGACAAGTTCGTCGTGCACTTGTAACAACATCGTTGCTTCCAATTTTTCTTCCTTCAAACGCTTGTCTAGTTCGATCATTGCGATTTTTAGAATGTCAGCGGCGCTTCCTTGTATTGGTGTGTTGATCGCCGTTCTTTCTGCAAATGAACGGATATTGTAATTTCGTGAGTTGATGTCTGGTAAATAGCGACGGCGATGGTACAATGTTTCAACAAATCCTTGATCTTTTGCTTCTCGAACGATTCGTTCCATATACTCTTTGACCCCAGGATATTTTTCGAAATACGTATCAATGTACTGTTGTGCCGCTTTCCTAGTGATCCCCAAGTTTTGCGATAATCCATAATCGGAGATACCATACACGATCCCAAAATTGACTGCTTTTGCCTGACGGCGCATGTTTGGTGTCACATCTTCTGCTTTTTCGATTCCAAATACTCGCATTGCTGTACTTGCGTGGATATCTTGTCCTTCAAGAAAGGCAGCTTTTAAATGTTCATCATTTGAGATATGGGCGAGGACACGCAATTCGATTTGAGAGTAATCAGATGAATAAATCAACCAATCTTTCTTTCTTGGCACAAACGCCTGACGGATTTTCCGTCCTTCGTCTAAACGAATCGGAATATTTTGCAGATTCGGATCGACTGAACTTAGACGTCCTGTCTGTGTCAAGGTTTGGACATATCTAGTATGGACCTTTCCGTCTAATTGGATCACTTTAAGTAACCCTTCAACATAAGTAGACTGGATTTTGGCGATTTGGCGATAGGTTAGGATATCATCAACGATTGGCGCTTGTTCTCTTAGTTGTTCCAATACATCGACGGCTGTAGAATAACCTGTTTTCGTTTTTTTGATAACTGGCAGTCCCATTTTCTCAAATAAGATGACTCCAAGTTGTTTAGGTGAATTCAAATTGAATTCTTCACCTGCTTCTTGGTAGATTTTTTGTTCGATTTCTCTCAAACGATCAGAAAATTCAACTTTCATTTCTTGTAAACGCGTCGCATCGACTTTGATCCCACTGATTTCCATTTCAGCCAAGATGATCGATAACGGCAATTCCATTTTTCTGAAAAGATCTTCTTGATTCTTTTCTGCTAATTCTCTGGTTAATTGAGGCGTTAGCACATTGATAGCAGAGACTTTTCGAGCTAAATGTGCAAAAAAGACTTCTTCATCTTCAGGTAATCCTTTTTTTGCTCCCTTGCCATAGACAGCTTCATCCGATTGGACTTCATGATAGCCGTAATGAGCGGCGATTCCTTCGATATCTGTACTTTTTTCGTTGGTATCCAGTAAATAGGCTCCCAATAACACATCAAAATCAATGCCCTTTGTTTTCGTTGTATAACGATTCAAGGCAACATACGTGCGTTTTGCATCATACACTTTCTTCAGCCTAGTAGGATCAGCTAACCAAGAATGAAAAGATTCGTTTTCAAAGATAGCCAGATCATTCGTCACATAGATTTTTTCCTTCGTTCCCCAAGCAACACCAACGATATCCTCAGTATGATAATTGTCTCCCATCATTTCGACATACAGCGCCATATCTGTAGTGAACATGTCTTCATGGAACTCATGAACGACTTCGAATAAGATATCGGTCATTGGCGTTTCTTCTTCTACGATAGCCAGTTTAGAAAGAAACTGTTTGAATTCCATTTCCTTGTAGAATGGAACCAATTTATCCAAGTTTTTTCCTTCATATTTCAAGGAATCGATAGAGATTTCGACAGGCGCTTGCGTATTGATCGTCGCTAGTTCTTTGGATAAGAAGGCTTGATCTTTGTCATTTATAAGATTTTCTTTCATCTTGCTTTGCTTCACCTCATCGATATGTTCATAGATTCCTTCGACTGAACCATATTGTTTCAATAATTTGATTGCTGTTTTTTCACCGATCTTCGTTACTCCTGGTATATTGTCTGAGGCATCGCCAGCGAGTCCTTTCATATCGATGATCTGTTTTGGGGTCAATCCATCATATTTTTCAGCCACATGTTCTGGTGTATAACTTTCAATATCACTCACACCTTTGACAGTGATATCCACTTTGATTTCTTTACTAGCTAGTTGTGTCAAGTCACGGTCACCAGATAAAACGACCACATCAAATTCATCTTTATTGACTTTTTCTGCTAGTGTACCGATGATATCATCTGCTTCATAATTCGGCAGTTCATAATATTTCACACCTAGACCAGTTAGTAATTCACGGATATAAGGCATCTGTTCTTTGAATTCTCCAGGAGTTTTGGAACGGCCACCCTTATATTCTGCGTACATCTCTGTTCTAAAAGTTGTTTTTCCCGCATCAAAGGCGACTAAAACATGGGTAGGTTGTTCTTTTTGCATCACATTCTCAAACATATTATGGAACGCATAGATGGCATTTGTATGGAGACCGTTTCTATTTTTGAAGCGTTCTAATGAATTGTGGAGCGCAAAAAATGCCCGAAAGGCTACACTATTCCCATCAACGAGTAATAATTTATGTTTTGTCATTTGTTTAACTCCTTACTGTAAAGTTCTTCTTCATTCTAACAAAGAATACGTAGGAAAGCGAAAAGAAAAACGCGAGAAATTTTCTTCTATAAATAAAATATACGGTTATTGCAGAAGTACTTCTGCACCGTTTATTCAAAAAAAGAGTGTGACAAGATTTTTGTCACACCCCTGTTAAATACGTTTTTCTATTGTTAATTGTTTTTACCAAAAATTCTTAAAAAGGCTAAGAACAAGTTGATAAAGTCAAGATACAATTGTAGTGCCAAGAAGACGGCGATTCCACTGTGGGCTGTTCCATTGCTTTGCACATAGATACTACGGATCTTTTGATTGTCATAAGCCGTGATCCCTGCAAAAATCAACACAAGCAGAAGCGAGATGAATAATTCAACTGCACTGCTTCGCAAAATGAAGATGTTCAATACCATTGCGATGATCACGCCGATCAATGCAGCCATTCCCGCACGACCAACGCCGCTTAGGTCTTTCTTCGTGACCATCCCGACAACTGACATCCCCAAAAACATACCTGTAGCAGTAATGAATGCTTTGGTAATGCTGCCGATATCATAATAGGATAATGTAACAGCCAATGTCAGCCCATTTAACAATGAGTAAGCGACAAAACCACCGATTGCTAAGCTAGGATTCTTTTGTGCTTTCACTCCGAGAACCATGACTAAAATCAACTCTACGATCCACAGCCCCATAAATCCTAACGGGAAGTTGTTGATGAATGAAGCGATTTGGTAAGGGAAAACTTGAAGTGTCAAATAAGACACGATAGCACTCAATGCAAGCCCTCCACCTAGAAAAGCATAAACCTTGGCATAAAATCGATTGATTCCTGCTGCCATAGTATTTTGATTGTTCATATTATTCACCTTCACTTTCAAGTGTAATTTCTAATTCTGGTTCTTCTGCTGGTTGAACCATTACTACAGCATCTAATACTCGATTTTCGACACTGTTGGTTGCTTCCACAGAAATTGTTACTACATTTTTCATTTTGTCTACTTTGATGACCTCAAACTGAAAAGTCAATGTTTCGTAATGGAAAACTGGTTCAATAAAATTCACAGAAAAATTGACGACATGTGAACCTGGTCCAGGCAGATGTTTCGAGATTGCACTGGTAATGATCCCCATCAACATCACCGATGGAACGATTGGCTGGTGGTATTCTGTTTTTTGAGCAAAATCATGTTGGATATACAAAGGATTGGCATCATTTGTCAAACCTAGATATAACAATAACTGGTTATCTTCGATCGATTCTGTTAAAGATAACGAGTCTCCTTCCTCAATTTCATTGATTGTTTTTCCTAATTTACGCGGTTTACCTATGTTCAAGATAAAAACCCTCCAGTTTATATATTAATCATTACTCATTGTACCAAAACAAATAGAAAAGGCAAGTTCCACTAACTAAACACTAGATATACTTAAGAATCCTGCTGGCTCGAAAATGATTCCTTTTTTTAGTTCGCACTTCTAAAAAAACGAGTGACTCGTTGAATATCTCTCTCCTTCATATAGCGTAATTTAACATTTAGACGCCCATTTCCTTCTCTCAACTGCAAACTAAGATGGGCTAAATCTTTACGGTAAAGAAAAGGCGTACTGGTTTCTTCGATCGATTGGACTTTTGCACGGTCAATAAATGTTTGGAGTTTTGTAAAATATTGGTAATTTTGGATACAAAGTCGCGAATCTGAAAGAAAAGCCAATCCTTGATTATGGCTATTCAATAAGTCCGTTGCTATGCCAAAGAACAGCCCCAACAATAGGATCGTTCCCAACCACCAGTAAAAGAAAAAAGAAATGATTGCTAGTGGCAATAGCACAGCGATGGACCAGCGGGAAAAATAAAACCAGCGTCCTCGCGAAACAGCTTGTATGGTTGGTTTTGCCATTTGCCAATCAGCATAGATCATTTGTAACACCGGATACAATTCACTTTCATTGATTATTGGTAGGAGCAGGACTTTAGCCGTGTTATCTGCATTTTCTTTTTGTTCTTGTCCCCCTGCTAAAATCAATTCCACAGATGAGATCCTAAGTAATCTTCTCAATATATTTTGCTTGATTCGAATCCCTTGCACTTTGTTGAGTGGAATCTTTTGAACATGCTTTTCAAGTAATCCTCGTTCGATCGTCAATGTCTTCTCGAAATAGCTTACTTTGAAATGATAGTACGTAATCATGCTTTTAATTATCGCGAAAAGCATCGCAACGCCAATAAATAAAAGTCCGAATGCCACAACGAACAGCCCACCAGTTTGAACAGCCGAGATTGTCACATCTGCAACCTCATTGACCCACTCTTTTGACATAAACCGTTCGATTGTCAATAACACAACGAAAATCCCCATAAACACACTCAGATCCGTGATGCCAAACAGAAAGATCTGACGATTCGTTAATTGATATTTAACAGCTTCTTCGTAAAGCGAGCTCTTCTTAATAATCGCTTCATCTGCTTGTTGTTCGGGAAAGTTTTTTTCTTGTTTGTTGTTTGTTTGCTGCCGGTAATGTTCGATTTCATTGAATACCCGGATCGGTATGGCTGGAATATTGACTTCTGGTTTACTCTCTCCTCCAGCAGTCTCGATCTGTAGACTTACGACATGAAAGGGAACCAAAAAGAACCATTGGTGTTGCTTGATTGCCTGCATTCGTTCATATGTTACCTCGATTTCCTTTTTTCGGATGATCCCTTCATAGATGACCATTTTATCTGCATCGATCGTATAAGACTCAAAGTAATATTTCATGCATGCCCAAATGCCCAATAGTAAGATAAGGATACCGCCAAAAATCAAAAACATCCATCCGCTATCTTTGAGACCATTTTTAAAAATCCCGAGGATCATTGCTGGTATCCATATTTTTAATGCAGATAAAACATGGAGAAGGATGGTCAATGGGTGGTAATGAACCTTTTTAGACATCTTCCTTCGCCACCTTCACTAATTCGATGATCTGCTGACGCAAAGCTTGTGCTTCCTCCATATCTAAACCAGCTAATCGGTGGGTGGTGGCAGCCGTGTGGATCGCAATTTGAATCAGGTTTTGTTGGCGTAGGAAAGGTCCTTGCTCTGTTTCGACATGTTGGATTCGGTTGATCGGGACATAGGTCGTTGAGCGAAAAATAAACCCTTTTTGAAAGACCAAGTCTTCTGGGGTGATCTCATAGCGATGAAATTCATAACGATAAGGAACAAGGACGAATTTCAGGATAGTCACAATCAATACGATGAGAAAATAGCCAATGAGTATGCTACCCCACAGTGCTGACAGTTGATGTAAATAACGGAGTATCCCAAACATGATGATACCCAATAATAAAAAAATAACGCTAGTTAAGAATATGCTTTTTTGCCAAACTTTTTTGATGCGCTGTGGCATTTTTTGTGCTAACAATGGATAATTCATTCTTTCCCTCACCTTCATTCTAAGGAACAAAAAACATTTATTTCTACCAAGCAAACCGATTCTTATCCCATTAGTTATAGTTATTTGAAACCATTTTATTTAGTTAAGAATACTACTAGTTATCCCCTTTGCCAATGGATTTTTTCAATAAATCGCTTATTTGAGCGTGGGACAAAAGTAAGAAACACTTTTGTCTCATTCTTTTAAAAACGAATAAACGGCGGAAGCAGAAGCAACTCTTTCGGCTTATTTCTCGCAGTTAAACACTTCCGTCCCAGCCTCATAAAAAAAGGATGCGACGAAATATCGTCACATCCCTTCTCGCATCGAATAACCCTTGTTCCAGAAATTTTTTTCAAAAAACAAATCGAAATCTTGGAAAATCAACGAGCAATTTTCAAAAAATTCTTTTTTTAAGTCCGCTATTCCTGTCACACATTCTTACGTATATTTAGTTCAACAAGAAATTACAAAACATTCTTTGTTGTACTGCTCAATAATTTTTCGTAGGCTTGTTCAAATTTTTGGACATCTCCCGCACCCATGAAAATAATCACTGCATCGTGATAATCCAATAAAGGAGAGACATTGTCTTCTTTGATGACTTGTCCGCCTTTTTTGATCTTATCTCCTAAGTCTTCGATTTTTACATCGCCTTGTTTTTCACGTGCTGAACCAAAAATATCGCAAAGATATACTTTATCTGCAAGATCAAGTGCTTCAGCAAATTCATCCATCAACGCAATCGTACGTGTAAATGTATGTGGTTGGAAAACTGCAATGATTTCTTTGTCAGGATATTTTTGACGTGCACCATCGATCGTCGCTTTGATTTCTGCTGGGTGATGCGCATAATCATCAACTACAGTCATATCGGCAACGATTTTTTCACTAAAACGACGTTTCACGCCTGGGAAAGTCAGCATTTCTTTTGCGACTTCTTCAATATCTAAGTTTTCAAAGTAAGCGACCGCAATCACACCTAGTGCATTTAGAATGTTGTGTTTTCCAAAAGCTGGTACGACGAAATGTCCAACAAACTCCTCGCCATGATACACATCAAAAGCAGAACCAGTTGTTGTTCGTTCGATATTACGTGCTTGGATATCATCATTTTCAGATACACCATAATAATAGATCGGCACATCAGCTTCCAATTTTCTCAAGTATGCATCATCACCATAGGCAAAAATTGCTTTTTTGACTTGTTTAGCCATTGATTGGAACGCAGTGAACACATCATCGATACTTGTATAGTAATCAGGATGATCAAAGTCGATATTTGTCATGATGACATAATCAGGTGAATAAGCCAAGAAGTGACGGCGATATTCACATGCTTCAAACGCAAAAAATTCGGCTTGAGGATCCCCATGACCTGTACCATCTCCGATCAAATAGCTCGTTGGACGGATACCTGTCAACATGTGGGAAAGCAGACCAGTCGTACTAGTTTTCCCGTGTGAGCCAGTAACAGCGATACTGGTGTAATTTTGGATGAAATCTCCAATGAAATCATGGTAGCGAACAACTTCTAACCCTAGTTCCTTCGCTCTTTGGATTTCTTCATGTGTATCTGGAAAAGCATTACCAGCAATGATCGTCATCCCTGGTTTTACGTTATCCGCATTAAAAGGTAAAATTTTGATATTTGCTTTTTCTAAATCTCTTTGAGTAAAGAAATATTTTTCAATGTCTGATCCTTGCACGTTTAAACCTTGTTCATGTAAAACAAGAGCCAAGGAACTCATTCCTGATCCTTTGATACCAACGAAATGATACAATTTATTTTGATTTTCCATTTGAATCCTCTTCTCTTAACTATCATCCATTTTTTTCACTATATTCAACACGACACCCATTATCTTATAAACCTTTGAAAATTTCAACCAAATTTATTCGAAGAGGATCAAATCTTATTGGCTGTCAAAAAACAGAAATAAATGATGGAACTTTTCATTCTTTGACTAACCTTCGTTACTATAACCTACCGAACGAATCGCTCATCGAATTGAGCAGTGATCCGCCGATAAGCTGACCAAACTGTTTCAGGCATTTCTACGTGATTCATATAACCCTTGCCATTTGGTCCATAGCCATTTTCATCGTCTTTCAAGCGAACCATTTCCCCTAGAACCAGTGCATAAAAGTATCCTTTTGACCATTGGCCATTCAACTCAGGCTGAGTGAACTGGATTTCTTCCCCAATAGCGACCACTTGAGGCACAAAAGGAACATAATTGATAAATTTGACATTTTCTGTTTGCCATACTTTTTCAAAAGTCGCTTTTGTCCTTCTTTGCAAAGTAGGATCGTTCATCAGCAATATTTTGCGAGGAAGTTCTCCCTCTCGACGCAATAGTGCTAAGGCGTTGCGAGCGTTCTCACCTGAATTGGTAGACGCAGTTTCTAAAAGGAATGCCTCGTTTGGGAGCTGATATTTTTCTTTGAGATACTGAAAGCACATCTCACTTTCACTCAACGTTGGATCTAAAAAAATCCCCTGCTTCTCAAAATTACGGTGAAGTTTTGCCGTAGCATGTCCGATGCCACCAACAAGAAAGATCTTCTTCACTTGCCCTCTTTGATAAAGTTCTGCTGCTTTATCCGCTAATATGGGTAAGCAGTTACCAGCTAGAATCACTAAAGAAGCCTCATCTATTTGGCTAGAACTCTTGTCAGCTAAAAAAGTTAACAGCTGGTTCCAGTCTTGATAGTTTTCTGCCTGTTTATCCATTCTTTTCCCCCATCAGCATGACTTTTCTGCTACATTTTTTGTTTCTTTCCATACTAACTTTCCGTGACATTTTCCACAGACATAACGTTCTGTATTTATTTTTCGTTTGCGGTAAATAAGTGCTGAACAATTTTGACATTCGTAACATTCGATTTTTTTGACCTGATTGGTAGATACTCTCGGCGCATAACGAATACCGCCAGTTTTTTTCAAAAGGTTCTTAAAATCGGCATCTTGATGACGATAGCCTTTGTTCCCTAAGTGTAAATGATAATGGCACAATTCATGTTTGATGATCCCGATCTTTGTCTTTTCATCTACCTCTTTGAACATCTTGAGATTAAAGTCTAGATGATGATCGCTTAAATGGTAACGGGCACCAGTGGACCTTAACCGAGCATTAAAAACAGCGCGATGCCTAAAAGGTAAATGGAAACTTTCGATTGAAATCTTTTCAACCAACTGTTGCAATTCTTCTTGAGTCACTGTTTATTCCTCATAAGGAGAAAGCATCGTCAAGCTGATTCGTCCTTTGTTCGTGTCGACTTGATCGATCCAAACAGTAACTACATCCCCTACAGAAACGACATCAGTTGGATGTTTGACAAACTTTTTACTTAATTTAGAGATATGGACCAACCCATCTTGTTTGACCCCGATATCGACGAAAGCACCAAAATCGATTACGTTACGAACTGTTCCTTTCAACTCCATGCCAGGTTTTAGATCTTCCATGCTTAAAACATCTGAACGAAGCAATGGTGCTGGCATTTCATCACGCATGTCTCTTCCTGGCCTAGTCAGCCCATCTAATATATCAGCTAAAGTTTCTTCACCTACAGTCAGTGTTTCAGCTAAACGAGTAGCGGATAGATGCGAAAGTATCTCAATGGCTTCCGCTTTTCCTAACTCTTTCTCAGACAACCCGTTTGTTTTTAGAATCTCTTTGGCTATACTATAGCTTTCAGGATGGATCGCTGTATTATCCAATACATTTTTCCCACCAGGCACACGGATAAATCCGATTGCTTGCTCATAAGCTTTCGGTCCTAATCTTGGCACCTTCTTCAATTGTATTCGCGTATCGAAAGCACCATTTTCCTCACGGTACGTCACGATGTTTTGAGCTGTTGTTTTGTTCAATCCAGAAATGTGCTGCAATAATTGCGGGCTCGCTGTATTGACATCGACACCCACTTGGTTCACCGCTGTTTCAACCACGAAATCCAATTGCTCGGCTAATCGTTTTTGAGAGACGTCATGTTGGTATTGGCCTACCCCAACAGCTTTTGGATCGATCTTCACTAGTTCTGCTAGTGGATCTTGTAAGCGTCGAGCAATCGACACAGCACTACGTTCTTCTACTTGTAGATTGGGAAACTCTTGACGGGCAATGTCACTGGCTGAATAGACCGATGCACCAGCTTCGTTGACAATCGCATAATATGCCTTGTGGTCAGCTGCTTTTAACTGTTCTGCGACGAACAATTCAGATTCACGACTAGCTGTGCCATTTCCTATCGCTACCATATCTACCTTGTACTGATTGATCAATTTGACAAAAGCCGGTCCTGCCGCTTCTCTTTTTGCTTGTGCTGCTGGTTTATGTGGGTAGATCACTTCGATTGCCAAAACCTTACCAGTGGCATCCACTACTGCCAACTTGCAGCCTGTACGATAAGCAGGATCAAACCCTAAAACAACTTTGCCTTTCAACGGTGGCTGTAACAACAAGTTACGGAGATTTTCGCCAAAAATCGCAATGGCTTGTTCATCTGCTTTTTCTGTCAGTTCATTACGTACTTCACGCTCGATGGCAGGCTGGATAAAACGTTTGTAACTATCTTGGTATGCTTCCCTTACCGCAACAGCCGCAGGTGAATCTGGATCTTTGATCATTTGGCGTTCTAAATAAGACAACACCGCCGATTCATCCACTTGTAACGATACTTTCAAGATATCCTCTTTCTCTCCTCGATTAGTTGCTAAAATACGGTGAGAAACAATTTTATGGATAGGTTCGGAAAATGCATAGTACATTTCATATACGCCTTTTTCATCGAGTTCTTTTTTCTTGACGGCACTGACATACAGCCCTTTGTTGTAAGTGTATGAGCGGATCCACGTTCTGAATTTTGCGTCATCACTGACTTGTTCAGCAATGATTTCATGTGCACCTTGTAGTGCCTCTTCTACGCTTTGTACTTCTTTTTCTTCACTTAGATACTTTTTAGCTTCTTCTCGAATATCCCCTTGCGTGAATTGGAGCAACCATTGTGCAAAAGGTTCAAGGCCTTTTTCTTTTGCAATCGTTGCTTTGGTACGCCGCTTTTGTTTGTAAGGACGATAAAGATCTTCCACTTGCTGCATCTTCACTGCCAAAGTGATTGCCTTTTCCAACTCTGGTGTTAGTTTTTCTTGTTCATCAATCAATCGAATAACTTCTGTTTTACGTTTTTCTAGATTTTCCAAATACGCATATCGTTCTTCGATTTCTCGAATTTGGACTTCATCGAGACTGCCCGTCATTTCCTTACGATAACGTGCAATGAACGGCACTGTGTTTCCTTCATTTAATAAATTCAAGACCGTTACTAACTGTTTTGAATGATAATCAGCCAGTTCTTTTTGAACAAGCTGAACAATTGTCTGATTTAATTTCTCCGTCATAAAAAAACTCCTTTGCAAATAGAGACGTCCCTACTCGTGACCGTCACCAAGAATGTCAAATAAATATAGTTCCTTTCTATTTTATCATATTTTATAGGAACTGATCACAAAACAAAAAAGCGACACAAAACAACTGTCACTTTTCTAGTTTTCTAGCCTCTCCAACTACCTTCATTATTCTGATATTCGATATCTTGGACGATTCCTGATCGATCAAAAACAACGCCGTGCAATGAACCACCAAAGACTGCCCCACCATCAATACCGATCAGATTGTCACCACACCATAGATCAGTCGTCTGCATATCACCATGTAACATAGGTGTGATGGTATGTCCAAAGACGATCGTTTTCCCTGTATTGTTTTTTTCTGTATGAAAAGGTTCTCGAATCCATAGAAAATCCCGATCACTTGTTTGTCGCCAATCTTTTTTTGTTAAATCAACGCCTGCATGAACAAATAAGTACTCTTCCCACTCATAATATAGCGGACGCTCACACAAAAAATCGATCAGCTCAGGATATCTCGAACGGATCATCATGGCAATCTCGGTTGGGGAATATTCTTCTGTAGCTCCTGAGTGCAACAGACTTTCAAACGTTTCTTTGCCCCCATTACGTACGTAGGGAGCGTACCAATCTTCCGGTGCTTGGAGAAATTGTAAAAAGTATTCTTCATGATTGCCACGAAGATAGACCGCATTCGTTTCCCTTACCAATTTCATTCCTAATAAAAAGCATTCTTTTGTACGTGGACCGCGATCATTTAAATCACCCAGCAGAACCAGTTGATGGATTGAGGGATCGTAGTGTGCAACAAGTTTTTGAAAAAGATCATACTTTCCATGGACATCACCGATTGCATAAATATAAGGTTTCATTTCATTCCCCTCCTTTACTCCTCAGTATAGCTCATATTTTTATCAGAGAACAGAAAAAAGAGGAAGATTCAAAAGTAAAAAAATACTTTTCCTCCTCCTCTTAAACTGACTAAATACTGGAACGAATATCCCTTTTTAGATGTTGAGATCCTCGAAAATTCAAAAAGTGAAATCCATGATTTTTCTCTTGTTTCTTACAGCTTCGTTCTCCGTTTTTCTAATAAATGATTTTAAGCAAAAACAGACAGTTTCGCTTCAATTTCTTCGCTCGTTAGTTGATGTTCTTTGATATAACGATTTTGAGGATGTTGTGCACAGGCAACAGAACAAGAACCCAAATGTTTTTCTTCATTCTCTACAGATGTGAGGAACTGCCGATTGCATTCGGGATTGCCACAATTGATATAGCGCTCGCATGGCGTACCATCAAACCAATCTTTCCCAACAATTTGCTTGTCGACCTGATTGATATCTACTGCGATCCGTTCATCAAAGACATACATTTTTCCATCCCACAACTCTCCTTGGACTTCAGGATCTTTACCATATGTTACAATGCCGCCGTGAAGTTGACCAACGTTCTTGAAGCCTTCTCTGACAAGCCAGCCAGAAAATTTTTCGCAACGAATCCCTCCGGTACAATAAGTAACCACACGTTTTTCCATAAATTCTTCTTTATGTGCTTGCATCCACTCTGGCAATTCTCTAAAGCTGCGGATATCTGGGCGAACAGCACCGCGGAAATGACCAAGGTCATATTCGTAGTCGTTTCTTGCGTCGATCACTACTGTATCTTCGTCCAAGATTGCTTCTTTGAATTCTTTTGGTGAAAGATACGCACCCGTTATTTCTTTAGGATCGACATCTTCTTCCAATTTAAGTGAAACAAGTTCCGGACGTGCTCGAACAAACATCTTTTTAAACGCATGCCCTTCACTAGGATCGATTTTGAAAAAGGTATCTGAGAAACGGGCATCTGCCTTCATCGCTTCCATATATTTTTCTGTATCTTCGATCGTTCCAGAAAGAGTGCCATTGATTCCTTCATGCGCAACTAAGATTCTGCCTTTTAGATTCAATGACTTGCAAAAAGCAAGATGGTCTTTCGCAAATTCTTCGGGATCAGTAATTGTCGTATAATTATAGTAGAGTAATACTTGGTAGTTCATTTTTTTCTTCCTTCCTTCTATTCCTTCTAAAATAGTATAAAAAAGGAAGTGTACTTTGACGATTTTTATGCTTGTGTATTACTGTTCAAACTCAAAGTTTACATAATATAATTATTGTTTTTTATTTGATAATTGACCACAAAATTTTAGGCTATATATAGATTGTAACCCGTACACTCAATCCATCACAGTCTGTCTGTGGAAAACAGGAAAAAAAGACCACCAACATATATTCTTGGCAGTCTACTTTTCACAAATAGAGCGATGGTTTATTCTTTTCCTGTCACAGCAAAGTAATTGCCGTCAGGGTCAGCAAAATTAAAGACATACTCTTCACCAATACGAACAAGGTCACCTAATGTAACACCGTATTCTTGCATCTTTTTATATAAGCCGAAAATATCTTGACTATAAAACATCAAAGAAGGTGAACTTCCAGCTGTTTCAGGTGAATGCTGTTCGATGAACGCACGATCATACAACACGAAAGATGTCGATGCATCGTCTGTGGCAGCCACCTCAACGATCAATGTACCATCCATTTCTTGACGATCTATTTCTTTAAACCCGACAGCTGTCCAAAATGCTGTATTTTTTTCTACATCATCGACATACAACATGATTTTCAATTCATTGGTAAACATACTTTCCCTCCACATTTCTCTAAAAAAGAGCCATAATCTCATCCAGTTTAGCATACAGCCTATTAAAAATCTATGCTTACCAGTCCTTCAAATTTTATCCTAAAACGTAAGAATTCCTTATCCCAAAAACTGGCCGTCCATGTTGATTCTCTTTCCTCAAAACGTGTTATTGATAAAGATAAAGAACTTCGTCTTACTTTAAAAAGAAAGCTTGATTTCTTTGCAAAATTTTGTTCGTACATATACAGCTTACTTGCAAGAATCAACAATCTAAGCTAATATATTGAATTGCTTCAAAAGTTGAGACGTGCTTACTCCCTTCTAGGGATAAAGCGATGAACCAAAGGCATCACCCCTTTTTCAAGAGATTAGCCACCATCTTTTTACTTTTCTACTTTACTAGTATATCATAATCGAAACAAAAATAAGACAAAAAACAGGACAAATCACCTGGAAATCCCATTATCTCGGTGCTCTATCGTACCTTATCGTATTTTAACTTATTTAATATTTAGCCTACTGAATTTATGAGTTCTAATTGCTGAATAGTTACTGATGATTCCAAAAATCTTTCTACAATTCTGGACTTTTTTAATTTAAATATGACTTGAGTCCTTTAAAAATTTTTGAGTTTGCTGTAGATGAATTCCACTTTTTCACTTTTCGGAATAATTAAAATGATTCTAACAATAGATTGAGATATGACAAACATCGATGCGTTGAAATTGATCAAAGGATTCATAAAAAAGCATGACTCGAACGGACAATTTCTGTCTCACTCAGTCATGCTTTTCTTTTAATATTTAAGCATTTACGTCGATTACTTTTGAATCATCTTTAATTGTATCTCGATCTAGATCTTTGATCCTTGCACTTGTAACGATTCCGGCAACCATACTACCACTGACATTTGTTGCTGTCCGGGCCATATCAATCAATGGTTCTACGGAGATCACTAAGCCAACGATTGCAACTGGTAAGTTCATCGCACCTAATACGATCAATGAAGCAAATGTTGCTCCACCACCGACACCAGCAACACCAAATGAACTGATCGTTACAATTGCTACCAACATCAAAATGAATTCTAAACTAAAGACATTGATTCCAGCAGCTGGTGCAACGATGGTTGCTAACATAGCTGGATAGACACCAGCACAGCCGTTCTGACCAATAGATAACCCAAAACTAGCAGAAAAGTTTGCAGTGGCTTCATCTACACCTAGCGCTTTTGTCTGCGTTTCAATATTCAATGGCAAAGCGCCTGCACTTGAACGGGATGTAAATGCAAAACTTAAGACAGGGAATGCTTTTTTGAAATAATCGATCGGATTCACTTTTACAGAAATCAAAATCAGTGAATGAACGACCAAAACAGCTAATAACGCAACATACGATGCCAATACAAATTTCCCTAAGTTGACGATCGCAACGAAATCGCTAGTTGCTAATACGTTCGTCATCAATGCAAAAACTCCATAAGGTGTCAAACGTAAGACTAATGTGACGATCCGCATCACGATTTTATATAAGCTATCAATCAAATTTGAAAAGAATTCTGCTTCTTTTGGTGCTTTTCTTTTTACTCCTAAGTAGGCGATCCCTACAAAGGCAGCAAAAATAACGACGCCGATCGTACTTGTTGCACGTGTCCCAGCTAGATCTGCAAAAACATTCTTAGGAATAAAAGATAGGATCTGTTGGGGAATCGTCAAGCCGCTTACCGCTTCTTGTCTTGTGGCTAATTCAGAGATACGAGCGGTTTCCGCAGTACCTTCTGTGAATTTTGCTCCTTGAAGACCAAAAAGCATCGTTGTACCAATCCCAATCAACGCTGCGATGGCAGTCGTCGCTAATAACGAAGTTAAAACAGTTGCACTGATTTTCCCTAATTTTTCAGAGACTTTCATTTTAGTAAATGCGCCAACGATCGACACAAACACTAATGGCATGATCAACATTTGTAAGAAGCCCACATAGCCTTCCCCTACGATATTGATCCATTGCATCGATTGACTCACAACTGGGTCATCTACTCCGAAAATCAATTGTAATAAGCCACCAAAAACGATACCGATAGCTAGTGCCGTATAGACACGTGTTGAAAATTTTGTATGGCGCTTTTGCATTCGATAAAACACATATAATAATGCCGCAAAAACTAGAACCACTAAAACTGTGATGAGTGTTGTCATTTTTCTCCTCCTCTAATTTTGAATGACAAGTCCATCGAAGGAAGTAAAGGTTCCCGAAAATGACTCTTCAGACATTTTCCTGAAAAAAATTTTTTCAGTGACTTAACCATTTTAGACTATTCAAGAAGAAATAACAGTTATTTTGCTTACAATTAGTAATAGAAAAAATGATCAGCGATAGCTTTTAACTATCACTGATCATTTTACGCTTCTTTTTCAGATTGAAAATTCAGTTTCACACCTGGTTGGTCCAAGGCAATCTCAGTCACTTCATATGCTAATCGTTTAACGATATCAAATAACGGAGCGACCAATTGATCGACCTCTTCTTGTGTTACATCACTTTGACCCTCGATTTTACGATTGAGGACATGGTTGATTTGACTTACACTTCCAGATAAAACATATGTATCGAAAACCAATCGAAACTCTAACCGAGCTCCTACGATACTGTGCTCTTTCGGATAGTTTTCAATGGTTTCCTTTAACGGTGAAAATCCTACCTTCAAGTCTGTTTCTACCTCTTGATCTTTTGGCTTCATATCATAATGAAATGACTCCACTACTTCTTTTTGTCTTCTGATTTCCATGTAATCACTCCTTTCCCAAATTATAACATACCTGTGATTGAAGAGGGATACTTATTTGTGAGCTCCCTCTAAATCGCAAGGATTTTCCTCAAGTCATCAATAACATAATCTGCAGGGATTTCTCCGAGAAAATGATCGATATCATATAGACAAGTGAGAACCCCTGCCCGTTTTCCAGCCTCGATATCTAAACGCCGATCACCAATCATCATCGTTTCTGATTTTTGCATCTCGAAACGTTCGATCAGATAATTCAAGGAGTCAGGGGAAGGCTTGCGGGGAAAATTCTGATTGATCCCGACAACTTCTTCAATCAGATCTGTCAGCCCGTAATTTCCAAGCAATTCCCATGTTGATTCCGTGAGACGATGGGTCAGAATAAAATGTCTAGCCCCATGTTTTTTCAATGAACGCAAGACTTCTTCAGTTGCTGCAAATGGTTGTGGTTTCAAAGAACTTTCACGTTCATAGTGATGGAATAACGGAGTGAATTCCTCTTCTTCAAGCTGATATTCCTCTCTAAGCTGACGGGTAGAAAATTTCTTCATTGTTTGGTAAATCTCTCTAGGATCTTTGGTGATTCCAAAATCTTGAAGCGCTTTTGCTGCTCCTTCAACCATTGCTGGATAACTATCATATAATGTTCCGTCAAAATCCCAGATGTAATTCTTGATTTCCATGTGATTCTTTCCTTTATACAGTATTTTGCCGCTCGATTTTTATAAAAGAGACTTCTCGATGATTTCCAACTGATCATTGAACGTGTACTGGATGGGTTGCGCATTTGGGATATCAATTGTATCCATCTGGTCTTCTGGCACATTTTCCAGATACTTCGTCAACGCCCGCAAGCTATTGCCATGTCCAACGACTAAAATGTTTTGCTGATCCAATAACCGTGGCGCCAAGTTGTCTTGCCATAATGGGATCACCCGTTCAACGGTCATCTCTAAACTTTCACCGTGGGAGATCAATCGTGGGTCAAGCTGGTCGTATCTGCGATCAAAGTGGTTTTCGGCTGCTAATGGTGGGACTTCTTTATACCCTCTGCGCCACTTTTTCACTTGTTCTGCACCAAACTCGGCTTTCATTTTCTCTTTGTTTTTCCCAACTAAAGCACCATAATGACGTTCATTCAATCGCCAAGTCTTATCAACAGGAAGATACAGTTGTCCCATTTCCTCTAATGCCACTTGGGAAGTTTTGATAGCCCTTTTTAACACAGACGTATAGACGTGATCGAAAAACAAATCATTTTCTTTCATCTTACGACCAGCAGTCCTTGCTTGTTCCATTCCTTTTTCAGTCAGTGCGACATCAAGCCAGCCTGTCCATTAATTTTCAAAATTTGCTTCACTTTCACCATGTCTTAATAATACTAGTTTCATCCCATTCCCACCTAAACTTTCGTTTCAAATTGAGTACCGCATTTTTTACAAGTCACACGTATCCGCCCTTTTCCTTTAGGTGCTCTTTGATTTTGATGACAAGTTGGACAAGCAAAGAATGTATAGTGACTCACAGTCGTTTTCTTTGGTTGTTTGCTTGAAAACCGGTGTGCTTTCTCTTTTATCTGTTCAGCAAACTTCAAGAAACGCTGATTTTCATTCAGCCTTGGATAGATTTTCGTTGAAAGGAAACGATAAAGGATTACTCCTATCAAAAGAGCAAAAACGAAATAGCCGATAAAAAAAGGTAGCCATCTACGGAATAAACTGAACAACAATGCCCCAATCAGCAATAATCGATTCAGCGCATCGAACTTCCCATATCTCCCTTGCATCAGTCGATTGTAATTTCTTCTTAATTTTATTATACGTTCAAACCAAATTTGTGCCATAAGAATTCCTCCCATTCTTGTCTATTATGTCAAAAAAAGCAAAAAAGGAAAAGGCTCAATTAGCCTTTTCCAATGTCAAACGATGAAAAGCATTTCGATTTTTGGTAAAATCAATGACGATGACTTTCTTCTCATCTTCTCTTTTCACCACACGAAACGTGTCGTTTAAAGGAAGCGTCAGTTTTTTCGAAGGCACTTCTTTCAAGCGTAAAAAGCGTCTAATCAGTGAAATCAGTTGAGGAAACTGTATAGAGGTGTGCAGTAGTTCTGGATGTTTCTTTAGCAATTGTGTTGTTTTCAATAGATTTCGTTTTTTTCCGATTTCTTTTAGGAAACTTTTTAAAATCTTCTGCTGTCTTTGAAAGATGGAAAAAGAATTTTTTTCGTCCAACTGATAACGCATCTGATCTTGTAATTCTTGATCTGTCAGATGGATTTGCTGTTGGTTCTCTTTTATTGTCATCCCATTAGGAAACAATTCAAATACGACCTGATCCCAGCTCTCTAATGAAAGCTCAAGGTAATCTTTGACTGACAACTCCAGTTCTTTATTGAAAAAAGCTAAGATAGCATCCAGTCCTTCTGATCGATAAATTTCTCCCAAAGTCAAGCCTTCTAAATGGAATTCTGGCGAAAAATGCAACAGCGTTTTATCTTCAGTTAATTGAACATAAAGAAAGGTTGAACGTTCAATGGCTTTGTCCTTTAAAACAACTAAAAAATTCATTTTACTCCTCCTTTATCTACTTTAAAATAGCATATTCAAAGGAAGTTGTCTGGAAAAAAGAGAGGGATTTCATAAAAATTTAGTAATTTGCTTGTCTGTGCTTTTTCCCTAAATTTAGAATATTTTACTTATGAATCATCTTCTAGTAATTCTTTCATGCCGATCGATATCACTGCCAGCATGAATTTTGCTCGAATCCTTCCTTCACTTAGTTCTTCCACCTGTTTTACCATGACATGGATCGCCGGTTCAGCAAAACCCACTAGAAAACCCATGATAAAGCCTAACGGAATCAATAGATGATTCTGTTCAATTGCAGCAATCGCGCTTCCTAAATGCTGTCCCACCGGCACATAGGCCATATTGACACCATACAAAAACAAAACCAATCCAATCGTTGTGATCAAAAAAACTTTAAGAATATTCCAGAACCATTTTCTGCGTATACGGAAACTAAAAAAATTCAGCAAAATAAATAGCAGAACAATTGGTAAAATTTCTAAGACCACTTTGTACAGGATCACCTCGATCCCAGCAAATAATTGTTGGATCTTACTCATTGGAAAATCACCCCCAAGATCATCACTGCTAGTATCGGACCTCAAGAAGCAATGCCGACCATGCCATGCCAAAGCTATCATTTTCGTTTTTGCTTTGCCGGATCATACTCGTCATCCCTCCAGCTAATGCTAAAATAAAAGGAACTTTGACAGGACCAGTCGTCACACCACCAGAATAGAATGCAATCGGCATGAATTCAGTAGTGGTAAAAAAAGATGCAATCAGCACATCTAAATAACCGATTGCCATCAAGCGATAATAAGATACTTTGAATACGACACGTAATAGAGCAAAAGCTAAAAAGACCCCCGTTCCGATACTCACGATCCCAATAAAAAGCAATTGGCCAATCTCACCATCTACGATCTCATACACCTGCTGTCCCAATACTTGAACAGAAGGCTCCGCAATAGTGATAACGATTCCGATAATGAAGCCTAAACTGATCAAAATCGGTAGATTCCGTTTCTTGATCAGGTATTTACCGACCAAGTCGCCAACTTTCATCATTGAATAGTCTACACCAAACAAGAATAATGTCATACCGATCATCATAATCGCCGCTCCAAATAGAAACGAACCCATCTCTTCTGAAGTGAGTGGAGCAAATATAACTGTTAAAATAACTATCAACATAGTCGTCGGTACTATTGCTGTGATAACTTCTTTAAATTTTTTTAGCATGTATCCTCTTCCTTTATTCCATTCTACCTGATATTCAGCCAATTACCGAGTACAAAGAGAAAACGTTCACATTTTATTCGAGAATTACTTATCGATTTTTTTATAACAAAAATTTTAGTGGAGTGACAAATTTTAATGATGACACATTAGGGTCAAAAGATTTATTAGACACTGGCATACTCGTCTACTCGCAAAATAAGTCGAATAATCCTGAAAATAGAAAAAGATATTCTCAGATTATTCGACTTATTCATTTGCGTATCCATGCTCTTTTCATTGACACTTATTTTACAGAACCGATCATCCTGCACGAACTGCTTTTGTAAAACAAAGAATACGATAGCAGTCGGTAACGTTACAATCACTAGCCCAGCCATGATCATGCCGTAATCTGGTGTATAAGAAGCATCCATTGCTGACAATACTAACGGAACTGTACGTTTGTCTGGTGATTGCAAAGCAACCAAAGGCCATAAATAATTGTTCCAACTACTCATAAAGGTAATGATCGCCGCAGCTGCGTATGTGTTCTTAGCCGTTGGCAAATAGACTCGAAAGAAGATACTTAACTCTTTTAGTCCATCCAATCGTGCAGCTTCGACTAAGTCTTTCGGAAAGGACTTTGCATTTTGACGGAAAAAGAAAATCAAAAATGCTGTACTCACGGAAGCAAGAATCACTACTAAGAAACTGTTGATGCCTAAAACTGTGCCATTCAATTGTGAAAACATCCGATAGAGCGGGATCATCAACGCCGCAAAAGGCACCATCATCGATAAAAGCAAAATATTGAATACTTTTTCTTTTCGCTTGCTTTTATAAATCTCAAATCCATACCCTGCCATAGAAGAGATCAACAGCGCAAAAACTGTTGTGACGACTGCGATCATCACAGAATTTCCTAAGGAGCGCATAAAATTCAAGTCATTTGAAAAAAGGTTTTGAAATTTGACGATCAGATTGTCGCCGATTTTTAATTTTCCTCCCGAAATATCGATTGCTGTATTGGTCATTCCCAAAATCATCCATACAAAGGGAAAGATGGAAATAAACGAGATGATACTTAAAGCGGTGTATTTGAACAAAAAGAACTTGTTTTCGTTTTTTCAACGTTTTTTACTACTTCATTCCTTTGAACGACTTCTTTCATCGACTTTCCCTTCCAACCTTAGTTTGTATAATTGATAAAAGTACGATAAAAATTACGATGACAAACGAAACAAACTTAAGGACAATAAAAAAAGCGTTGGTTCGCTACCTGTTCAACACGTGAGAACAAGGTAGCGTGCCAATGCTTTAATTGAGCGCGAGACAAAAGTAAGAAACATTTTTGTCTCATTCTTTAAAAACGGATAAATGGTGGGAGCAGAAGCAACTCCTTCTTAAATAAGCCGAAATTCACAAAAATTTGAAAAGCAATTTTCATTGATTTCTTCTTATTTCTCGGAATTAAACACTTTTGTCCCAACCTCTTTTTCGATGAACTAAACAGATCATTTCCAGACTTCTTCTGCAATACTTTTGACGAATGCCAGCTTTTCCCATTGTTCCTCTTCAGTCAATATATTGCCTTCTTCAGTAGACGCAAAGCCACATTGTGGGCTAAGGCATAATCGATCTAAAGGCAGATATCGAGTTGCTTCGTAAATGCGTTCGATGATTTTCTGGCGATCTTCTAGTTTCCCACTTTTGGTAGTGATTAGTCCTAAAACCACTAACTTATCCTCGGATACGTTGACAAGTGGTTCAAAGCCACCTGAACGTTTACTATCGTATTCCAAATAATACGCTTGGACATTTTCTTGCGTGAATAAAGGATCTGCCACATCCTCATACCCACCAGCTGCAGCCCATGTCGAGTGATAATTTCCGCGACAAACATGCGTGTTCAGCGTCAAATCGTCTGGCTGATCTGCTAAAACAGCGTTGTTGATCGTTAGGTACAGTTGCGCTAACTCCTTGCGCACTTCTCGTTCATCCTGTTGCTTTTCTGCTAAAAAGCCTTTAGGTAAAGGAGCAACTAATATGCCCCACGTGCAATCATCCAATTGGATCGTGCGGGCTCCGGCTTGATAAAGGTCCGCGATTACTTGGCGGTAAGCTGCAACGATGTCTTTGATCAATTCGTCATTTTCTGGATAGATTTCTCGAATCTTTGGTAAAATATCCGGACGAAGCAGTTCCACTAAAATTTGAGCAGGAGCAGGAATCGTTTGTTTTACTTCGATCCCGGCGCTAGTATGCTCACGAGTAAACCGAAAATGGTCAATAAACGGATGTTCTTCTCCTGAAATCTTGCCAGTGACAGTAATCGTTCCAGGACGTGTTTCTTCTCCATGGAAAAAGTAGCCATGTTCTGGCACAAAAAACTCAATTCCCTTTAGTCCATAGAAGAAATCCAAATGCCACCAACTTCTGCGGAATTCTCCATCTGTCACAGCCTTCAAGCCAAGAGCCTCTTGTTTTTCGATCAAGTCGATGATGGCTTCATCTTCTACTTTCGTCAATTCTGCTTGACTTATTTTTTGTTTGTTAAAGTCCTCTCTTGCTTGTTTCAATTTTTCTGGTCTTAAAAAACTCCCTACAATATCATAACGAAATGGTGATGTTCTACGTGTTGTCATGTGTTTTCCTCCTCTTTAACAAATGCGCATGAAGTTTCACGGACCAAAATGAAAAAAGCACCCGTCCCTTTTATCCATTACAGATAAAAGGGACGAATGCTTCGTGTTACCACCCTGATTCACATTATTCTCGCAAACAATGTCTCAACAGTACCTAAGATACTCGGCAAGATAACGGTCACAATCCGTTTGATTTGCGTGAACAAATCAAAATGCTCAGAGTTCATCTTCACTGACGAAAGGATCTCCTTTTTCACCCACCGGATTCTCTTTCTTCCTTCATCATTCAGCCACTCTTCTCTTCAATGCTTCATTATTTGCTAATTAATATCCCACTTTCTTATCAGATTGTCAATGCTTTTTTCATTTTTCTTCAAAGAAAACATCCCTATCACATAAGCTCTAGCCATGCTTGGTAGTATTCCTCGAACACATCTTTCTTCGTTGTATTCGTCAATAAATATTGACCGATTACTCTTTCGGATTTTAGGCCCCGTTTTTCTAATTCATTTTCAACCAGATCGATATTGTTATTTTTAGTGTTCCCGACTTCGACTTTCAGCAAAAAACGACGATATTTTTTGGCTGGGTCTTTTCGCCAAACGGTTTTAGACATGGGCAGAGCATTCGTCTGTTCGTTTGTACAAAAGCCATAGATCATTTCATCACTGATCGAAAAGTCAAAGACACTGCCAAAACTGGCATACGTTTCTAAATAAGCTTTCGAATCTAAAATATCGTCAGAATCAACGGCAACGATAGCCTCAAAAGGCGGCGTTTCTTCTGGAAGATCACTGTTTTGGTGTGCAAGCATGAGCTTCAATTGCTCTTTTCGTTTCAAGATTTCCTCATGCTTCTTTTGCAACCCTACTTTTTCCAGATAGATCCTTTGTTCTGTTTGAGTAATCGTTTCATAGTGTTCTTCCAGCGTTTTTCCATATAAATTTTGCATTTGTTTGATTGGAACATCAAGCTTTCGGTAAAAATCAATGTCATAGATTTGGAAAATAGCATCAATATCAAACAGTCGATAATCATTTTCCTCATGTCGGCTCGAATGGATCAAGCCTTGCTCGTCCCAATACCGAATCGTCGACTTTGGCACATTCAACAATTTGGATACTTCCCCGATCGTATACAGTTTTTCCATATTCTCACCCCATTTGCAGTTTAACTTTTTTTCCATTGACCTTCAAGCAACTTGAAGGTGTAGAATTCATATTTGTCAGAAAAAAAGGAGGAAAATATATGCAATTACTAAAACAATTTATACAGAAGAATAAAAAAATCGTTTTTTTCACTTTTTTATTTATCTGTTTGCAGATCATCGGAACCCTTGGCGTTCCCAAACTAGTCGCAACACTGATCGATGTTGGCATTGCCAGTGGTGAGAAAACGAAAATCTATGCGATTGGCGGGCAAATGCTGATTGTCGCATTATTCGGTTCACTGGCAGCAATTGCTTCCAGCTACTTTTCCGCACTAGTATCCGCTAAGTTTGGCTACCAAACACGTGAAAGATATTTTGCTAAGTTCCAGCAATTATCCATCAAAGATGCCGATCACTTTGGTACTGGTTCCCTGTTAACACGAATGACAAATGACGTGGACAACGTCCAACAGATGCTTGTCTTATTTTGTCAATTGATCTTGCCTGCACCGATCATTGCGGTCTTTACTTTGGTGATGATGTTCCAATACTCGTTTACCTTAACAATGATCACGTTAACTTCTGTCGTTGTTTATGCTGGGGTCATTTATTTTTTAATGAAAAAAGGTACGCCTCTTTCATTAAAAATCCAACCTAAAATGGACCGGATCACGATCACTTTAAGGGAGTTTTTTACTGGAGTCACCATGATCCGTGCATTCAACAATCAAGAGTATGAGGAACGACGGACAAATCAAACATTTGAAGAGTATGCGGACCAGATGATCAAAGTCAATCGGATATTCGCTTGGGTGACTCCAATTGCTTTCTTACTCATGGGGATCGTTTATAGTACTATTTTGTGGTTTGGTGGCACATTGGTAAGTAATGGTTCGCTCCAGATCGGGATCGTTACAGCAATCGTTGAATATTCGATGTTGACTCTAGCTTATTTGATGACAGCGGCGATGGTCCTAGTTGTCATCCCTAAATCTATTTCTTCTCTGAAAAGAATAGAAGAAATACTTGAGGCACCGATTGAAATCAAAGAACCTCAACAGCCAAAGAATGAGTCATTGTTTCTGACTGATGAGCCAATTTTGTCTTTTAAGCATGTTTCATTTAGTTATTCAAAAGATTCTGAACCTGTACTAGAAGATATACATTTTGATATTCTTAAAGGAAAAACAACTGCAATCGTAGGCGGTACTGGTTCCGGAAAAAGCACGATTGCTAAACTACTTCTACGTTTGAATGATACAACCAGTGGTGAAATCCTGCTTGGCGGTCAACCACTTCAAGAGTTGGAACAAACAATGATCCGTCAAATAATCAGTTATGTGCCTCAAAAAGCTTTCTTGTTCAGCGGAACCATTCGTTCAAATCTTGCCATGGGAAATGAAGAAGCATCAAGCGAGCAACTAAACCAAGCGCTGCGCATCTCTCAAATGGAAGAAGTCTTAGCTAAATTACCCGCTGGTCTAGATAGTTTTGTGGCTCAAGGAGGCGACAACTATTCGGGCGGACAAAAACAAAGAATGTGTATTGCCAGAGCATTGATCAAGCCGGCTGAGATTTATGTGTTTGATGATAGTTTTTCAGCACTAGATTACAAAACTGACGCTACTTTAAGACAGGCTTTACAAGATGAGATGTCGGATAAAACGCTCGTCATTGTCGCACAACGACTCAGCACGATCATGCACGCAGATACTATCATCGTTTTGGATAACGGTAAGATCGTTGGGGAAGGTACGCACGAACAACTACTCGCCAATTGCGATTCTTATCAGGAATTTGCGAAATCACAAGGAATAGTGAAGGAAGGGATAGCATGACGACAAACAAAATGAATATCAAAAAACAAAGTTTGATGCGTTTTTGGAAAATGATCCAAGCAGATCACCCTATTTTTTACGGCTTGCTTCTTTGCAGTTTGATCGGTAATTTGTTAATCGTCGCAATGCCGATGATCATGGGTATCGGCATCGACCAATTACTACAGCGAATCAGTGAAGTCGGCATGATGAACATGTCGCTTTCAGACATAAAAGATACCCTTTTGATGCCAGTCATATTACTGATTACCTTTTCTTTTCTCAGCAGTATCACTTCATTTATCCAAGAGCGGACAATGGCCACTTTAAGTGAAAAAATCGCCCTTACTGTTCGAAAAGAAATCACAAAAAAATTCAAAACACTACCGATGGCTTTCTTTGATCAACACCAGGTGGGCGAGATCATCAGTCGAACAACGACTGGATTGAATCAGGTATCTCAAGTCTTACTCACTGGGATCAACCAATTTTTCACGTCATTGGTGACGGTAACATTTTCTATTGTAATGTTATTTTACATCAATACAAAGTTGACATTACTCGTTATCCTATTGATTATTGGGAGTGCCTACGTAACCCACCGATTTGCAAATAAAAACAAACAGATCTCAGATAAAAATCAAGCAGAACTTGGCTCTTTGAACAATAAAATGGAAGAGTATCTTGCAGGAAATCTAGTGATCAAAACCTTTAATCAGCAGGATCAGGCCATCGAGTCGATACGCAAGATCAATCAAACGCACTATCAAGCCTTTAAAAAAGCACAATTTATGAACTTTGCGATTTATCCAGTCATTCGTCTAATGAATCAACTTGCTTTTATCGTTAGTGCCATTCTTGGAGGAAGTCTGGTTTTATCTGGTGGCATCACCCTCGGCCTACTGCAAGCATATCTCCAATACATCAATCAGATTTCAGAACCGATCTCCACTGCTTCTTACGTTATCAATGCCATCCAATCTGCGATGGCTGCGATCGAACGGATATTTGAGACCATGGATGAACCAAATGAGCTACCTGATAGTCAAGAACAACACCTCTCCCTCTCTTCACCTAAAGGAGCCATCGAATTTAAAGAGGTGCGCTTTGGCTATACTCCAGATAAACAATTGATGGATAATGTAACTATTTCGGTCAAACCTAAACAGACGATTGCGATCGTTGGCCCTACTGGAGCAGGAAAAACGACACTCGTGAACCTATTGATGCGTTTTTACGAATTAACAAAGGGGAAAATCGAGTTTGACCAGATTGATATCACCAAGTTATCAAGGAATGAGTTACGAAAGTATTTTGGGATGGTCTTACAGAATACTTGGTTGTTTGAAGGAACTGTTGCCGAGAATATCGCCTACGGGAAACGCCAAGCGACAAGAGCGCAGATCGTCCATGCAGCTGAAGTAGCGCAATGTGACCATTTCATTCGAACCTTACCAAACGGTTATGACACAATCATCTCAAGTGAAAACGGCACTCTCTCACAAGGTCAGCAGCAGCTTCTGACTATCGCTCGTGTCGTATTAGCTGATCCTGCTGTCGTAATCTTGGATGAAGCTACTTCTAGTGTAGATACACGAACAGAAGCATTGATCCAGCAAGCAATGAATGCCTTGACAGAAAACCGTACTAGCTTTGTGATCGCACATCGACTGTCTACCATTGAAAATGCGGATTTGATCCTCGTCATGGAAAACGGTGATATCGTGGAACAAGGCACTCATACGGAACTATTGAGCAAACCCACGCTCTATGCTAGCTTATATAACAGCCAATTTCAAACAACGTAAAGTAAACGGTAAAAACCGTTCATGGTTCTAAAAAAAATCGTTCTTACTTCAATCAAAAAAGCAAAAACATCAATGGACAGATCCCTTCTTTTTGGATCTGTTCATTGATGTTTTTGCTTTCTTTAATGGTGCGCCTCACCATTTAGTTCACTAATCATTGATATCTACTTGGGATAATTGCTGTTCAAATTGCCACGTCTCGCCATTATCGGTCGAGGTAAACAGACAAGCAAACATTTTCCCAATATCGATCGAATTTGCCTTCAGAAGATAAAATTTTGCTTCTAACTTATTTGCGCTGACTTGGGTCACCTCGTTCGGCGATTGGAACAAGTCCAGTCCTCCTGTTTGATAATCCGCAGGAATGGTCACAATAGATTCTTTGAACGACCTTCCGCCATTTGCTGTATAGTAGAGTTTTTCTCTGGTAGAAACAAAGCCGAGAGAAGTTGTTACAAAACTAACATTTTGGATTGGTTGATCGATCACTGTGCCCCCTGTTGATGTCCAAGACTTTCCTTTATCGTTTGTTGTATAGAGCTCTAAACTTTCTGCAGACATCCCATTGTCAGTAGGCAACATGACGATTCCTTGATCATCGTTCAAAAAAGTCGCTTTTCTATACCTCACACGTTCTCCATGATTCGTAATTAGATTTTTTCCCCAAGTCTTCCCAGCGTCAGTCGAAGTCAGCATATATACATCTTGCTGATCAGGTGAATAGAGAAACCAAGAAAAAACAGGAGATAGGTCAAATGTTTTATCCATCCAGTAACCAACTGGAATAGTTCCAGAAGTCAGTGTATAGTCTCCGAAGCGGACCCAGTCAAGCGCGAGAGGTACAAATCGCCACTGTTTGCCTTGATCTGTTGTCATATATAATTTTTTCGTCTCCTGATCAATCTTCAAGTCATTCGTTTAACTTGCCACCAATTGAACTTCTTTTTTTCTTTCAAGAGATTCCCATCATCGGACCGTTCTGAAGAATGTGTCACTGCGACTTTAGCGATCGTTGATCCATGTATCCCACTGATTGGACCTTCGGATGCGTAGAAAAAAGCCCCGCCTAGACCTAACAGCAACAACCCTGCTCCTAGTGCAAAATGCCGACTGAACACAGTTCTTATTTCAGGAACAGTTTCCATCGTTTCATCCGTTTATATAAAAATAGCGTACCGATCCATGCCATACCACTTGTAAATCCCCAAAAACAATGACACATCATCAATCGTTTTGGAAAGAAAAAAACAGTCCTTTTTTGCTACAGCCGTTTTCAGTTCATTCTTTTCAAACAAAAAAATAGAAGGAAGATCTTGCATAGGGGCTTTGGCACAAAAATGATTTTCTACTCGTTTTTCGATCCACTGGTCAAAGTGTCGTGAAATATAGTGATATCTTCCCCATAAAAAAGAAAACAATAAGAACAAAATCACCATGACAAAAAAACCACATGCTTTGGAAAATCCATAGAGATTCGTTACACGATCGATCGAAGAATAAGAAATCCCTCTATTTAGTAGATACTGATAGACGACTCCCGCAAGTCCATAAAAAAAGAACAGTGCTCCGATAAAATAAAACCCCAACATTACACTCATTTTTCTCGTTTGCTTCTTGATAATCATCATTATTTTTTGTTTGGTGGAAAGTAATTCAATAATCAATAGTTCATTGTCCATAAAAGAGGCTGGGATAGAAGTGTTTAACTCCGAGAAATAAGAAGAAATTAACGAAAATTGCTTTTCAAATTTTTATGAATTTCGGCTTATTTAAGAAGGAGTTGCTTCTGCTCCCACCGTTTATTCGTTTTAAAGTATGAGACAAAAGTGTTTCTTACTTTTGTCCCACGCTCTAGTCTATTAAAAATCTATTTACCGTTTATTTACTTTTTTGTCTTTTTTTATAAATCAGTGTCAACGCTACAGCCAATATGCCAATCCCTAAAGCTGTTGCAAAAGAATGACGTTCACCTGTTTTAGGAAGGCTTTTTCCTTCATTAGCAGTAGAACTTGCTGGCTTAGTTGTAGCTTTTGGCGTTGTGGTCTGCTGATTGTTCGTGTTGTCTGTTGGCGTTTGACTATTTTGATTAGGCGGTTTAGGTTTACTATTGGTTTCTTTCTTGACGACATGGATAAATACTGAAACAGATTTTCTACCATTTTTGTAAGTGACTGGATAAATCCCAACTTTCGACGTGTCGACTGATCCGTCAACCATGTTCATCTCAAAAGGGACACTTTTTCCTTCTTTGTCTGTTGCCGAAAGAAAATTATCGAGCGGATCCCACGAATCTCCTACGCTGAGTGTCGAATCCTTCGCATGGATCGTTTCTTTGTTTTCTTTGACCGTTACTGTTGTCTGGTGTTCAGCTTTTCCATTTCTGAACACTACTTTATAAGTTCCGATTTTCTTACTATCTACTACTCCACTCACCATATCTTTTATAAAGAACAACGGACTCCCTGCCTTGTCTGTCGCTGAAATAAATTGATCCGCCGGGTTCCAAGTATCCCCTACATAAATCGTCAAATCTTTTACTACGATCGTTTCTTTATTTTCCTTAACAATAACCTCTGCAAGCTGGCTCGCACTTCCATTCGTATAAGTTACCTGATAGTTGCCAGGGATTTTAACATTTACATCGCCAGTGACCATAGTAGGATCAAATGCAAGACTATTCCCATCCTTGTCTGTTGCCGAAACAAAATTTACAGCCGGATCCCACTTATCTCCTACATACAATACTGAATTTCTGATGACGATACTTTCCAGATTTTCTTTCACTGTGACAGTGCTTACTTGACTTGCGCTTCCATTCGTATAAGTGATCGGTGTTATGCCCGCCACAGAAGTATCTACTGTTCCAGTGACCATGCTAGGATCAAAATCCACCGCATTGCCGTCTTTATCAGTCGCAGAAATAAAGTTGTCTGCTGGGTCCCATAAGTCATTAACATAGAGAGTCGCATCTTTTACAGAAATCGATTCTAGGTTGAGCGTTTTTTGCCAAACATAGGTGTCCGCCATCGTACCAGTATAAGTAGCCATCAATTGATCCGAGGTCAGGACATGGTCTCCTTTTGGTATCGCTACTGTCCCTGCTCCGACATTTTGCCAATAGCCTGTATTGGGTTCAACTGTAGGAATAGCCGGAAGATTGGCATCAGGCAGAAATTGAAAATTAGGTCCAAGGGTCAGGGTCGATAATTGTGACATTCCCGAAAATGACTGGTTCATTTCCTCTAATGATCCTGTAGATACTGCGGAAATATCTAGTACTTTTAGTTTTGAACAATTTGTGAACATATAATTCATAAACTTGATTTTTGGTGTGGCAAAATTAGACACATCTACCGCTGCAAGAGCACTACATCCATAAAACATATAGCTCATAGTCGTGACATTACGCGTATCAAAATTAGACACATCCACATCTGTCAGGTTGTGACAGCCATAAAACATGTAGCGCATTGAAGTCACTTGACTCGTGCCAAATCCTCCCACAGGTAAAGATGTGAGCGTTGCACAGTTATAAAACATATAATGCATATAAAGAACCTTTGACGTATCAAAATTCTGAAGTGACAATTCCTTTAGACCTGAACACCCATAAAACATAAATGACATATCCGTTACTTGTTGTGTATCAAGTCCTGACACATCCAGTTGGGTCAGCTTACTACAACTGCGGAACATATGGCTCATGTCATCGACATTTCTCGTATCAAAATTGGAGATATCCAGTGTAGTGAGCTCTGAGCAGTTGTAAAACATGTAGCTCATATTCGTCATTCCGCTCGTATCAAAGGAAGATACATTTAGTGAAGTGAGCGAATGGCAGTCATAAAAAATACTGCCCATCTGTGTCACATTGCTTGTGTTGAAAGTCGATAGATCCAGTGAGACAAGCTGTGAACAGCCATAGAACATATAGCTCATATTTGTCACATTCGTCGTGTCAAACCCAGATACATCCAGATTGGTCAATTTAGAACACCAGTAAAAGAAATACCTCATATCCCCTACATGACTCGTATCTAAATACTCTAGATTCTCGATCATCGTCACTTTGTTCATATCAAAAAACAGGCCAAGAGAGTGGGCATTTGCCAGCGTAGGTGCCGTAAAAATAATCTTAGTGATCGAAGAGCGATAAATATACCACGGTGTTCTGACACTCATTGTAGCTTCACCTAATTCGCCACCGTCTATGTATAATACCCCTTGCGCATCAATACGCCAAGGACTCGTTCCATATGTACCGCTTGCTAAATCTGTATCCTTTGCTATGTCAGTTAATTCCGTCGCTTTTTCTTTTTGCTCGTTTATTGCCGTTTTTTCTTTCTCATTCATCAGTACATTTTCGGGTGGGGATGATTCGGTAACCTGTTCCGCAATAGGGACATCTATCGTCTCATCAACAGGGGATTCTTCGCTAGGCTCAACTGGTTCCAATGGCGTCGTGGTTGCTTCCTCAGGTATTTTTTCAGGTAGTTGTTCTTCATTATTTTCTGGAGATGAAATAACTGTATCATCTATCTTCCCATCATCTTTCTTCTCTTCATCTTGTGGAACGCTCATTTCTTGTTCAGCAACTTCTTCTGCGTAATGATTCGCCGCTGTAGAAATAAAAGTGTTGCCAGCAAGCATTAAAGCAAGCGAGACTTTAAAAAATTTCTGTCTGAACATTGGTCTTTTCCTCCTCATCCATAATCATGCACTTTAATTTTACTGTTTATTTGCGACAAAAGATTTCTCTTTTTTTCTTTCAAAGAAAAAAAAAGGACAAAATTTCATCTAAAAAATAAAAAGATAAATAAAAAAATACGTATATACTAAAAAATATAGTGATTACATGATCTAGGAGGTCCCTATGGATAATTTATTTTTTAGACTACAGGAGAACAAACAATTCCAACGTCAGATACTGATCCTTCAATATTTAAATAAGAAAGACCACCCTTCTACATCGAAGGAACTAAGCAACGTAACAAAAACATCGTCACCGACTTTACGCTCTGATATTGAAGCTTTACGACAGATTCTCCCAAAAGAAATGGCGATCACATTTCAAAAAAGAATAGGTTACCAACTTATGGTACCTCGTTCTCCAAAAATCGAGACCATCATTTTAGATCTAGCAAAACACACGCCTGTCTTTCAATTGATCGATCAGTATTTCCGTGGACGGATACGCTCACTACAATCAGTAGCTGCCACCCTTTACTCATCGCAATCACGCATTCGAAAAATCATCAAACAAATGAACAAAGAACTACAAATCTATCACTTGCAATGGCGGACATCATCAATGAAAATCCAAGGAAGTGAGGCAGATATCCGTTGCTTTCTTTTTGATTTTTATCAAAGTTTCAATATTGATTTTATGGCAGAAGGCACTCCTGTTGATTCAAATTTTATGAAATCTGTTCAAACACTTATCGGCCTACCGATCGATCCACTAAAAGCACAGCTCTGGCTGATTATTTTAACGAAACGGTTATCTCATAAATATCCCATTGTACTTGACCTTGCATTAAAAGAAGACATTATTTTTCGAGAAAGCTTCACTCAGTTCAAGAAAAGAGTCAGGTACCTATTCAAAGCAACTTTCAGAACTCAGACGATTCCTTACGAGGAGTTGATTTGGCTGTACATAGTCTTTCTAAATTGTGTCGTCTATTCAAGCGAAGCTGACCAATTCTGCTACCCTGAAGACCGTGAACACTACGATACATATCATCAGTTTATTCTACCAATGATTCCATCTGTTGAAAATACTGATGAACTATATGCTTTTTCCGTTAATCTAAGGCTTTTGTCTCATGTTTCTAGCCATTATCAAAAAAACCCTTTAAAAGTCTCCTTTGATTTGCCGTTACATTTAAAAAAACTTTATGAAGACTGGTATATCTATTTAAAAACACCCAGTGTACAGGATTTTTTCCCCATTCTTCATCCCGAACATGTTGCTTTGTCCTTTACTATGTTCCATTATTCTTTACTAAAGGCAGTTGACACGACTCGGATCAAAGTGCTCTTTTCTTTTCATGGTAATGCCGGCCTCTCCTCTTACTTGCTGAAATTAGTGGAACAGATCATTCCTCGATCCATCCAGCCATTATTTGCAACAGGCACACATACTTATAGAAAGGTACTTCCCTCTGACGTGTCATTGATCGTCTGCAATCATCGTTGGGGTGATTGGAACAATTGCCATGTTTTTACACTTTCTTCTCTGCCACAAGAAAAAGAGTGGTTGGACCTTCACCAACTACTTTTAAATCTGAGTGCGTTCAACTAAAAAAGGGTGTGGGACAAATCTAAAAATCAGTTTTCCTACAGACTCTCGAATAAACGTCGTCCAAAAGTCAGTTTTTTCGGGAATTTCAAAAAAAGAGGCTGGAACAAAAGTAAGAAACACTTTTGTCTCATTCTTTAAAAAACGAATAAACGGTGGGAGCAGAAGCAACTCCTTCGGAAATAAACACTTCTGTCCCAACCTCTCCAAATTGTTCTAAGTTTTCTCTTTACCAACATCATTTGACAAAAAGCCCTAAAATGTAGAAAAGGATTCTACTAGAGAGGTCAAGTCTATTACCTCTTTCTGGCAGAATCCTTTTCTGGGGTACGTGCAGTGTGGCGAAGCATTTTTTCAGTTGAATAAAAAGTTTCTTACTTGGGATTGTGGAAGTTGGTACTATTTCTGTTCCTTAATGATGAAATTGTCGTAACGACAAATCCCACGATTATAACTAAAAGAACCCCTGTCAAAAGCAACCTCATTTCTGGTAACTTAATAATGCCAAGAAGAACTATGATAAATGCCAAAGAGTAGAAAATTCCTCTTACAATAAAATCACGCTTAAACTGTTTTCGAGAACTACCTTCTGGAGTAGTACCGAATAATACTTCTCTTATTAAATCTAATACAAGTTGAATCATTTTGACACCTCCATTGATTAATTATACTTCAATTTTTAAGTTATCTACATTCTTGTATGGCAAATCGTCAATAAAGAGAATTCCAACACATAGCATATAGATTTGATAGGACATTTTACAATAATTATGACGAAAAAATATCCAGAGATTCCGGAAAAATTACTTTCACCTTCATAATTGACAACAAGAGGTGACTTGATTTGTTATCTCAAAAAATAAGAGGTGATATTTATGTTTAAAACGAAATTTTTTGCACTAACATCTGTCGCTGTCCTTGGATTGTCAATAATAGTGCCACTTACTGAAGTTGTACACGCATCCGAAAGATCAACTGTCCCTGAAACTTCAATTGTAGCAGTGAATTCAGCTGTTCCAGACGTAGATGAATCACGAATTGATTCCCTAGATACAGTTGACTTAGAGAACTTTGGAGTTGTGGACATTAGTCAACTTTCCCCCGATCAACTTGACAACTTTAAGCAAGCAGCACGATATGAATCAGAAAAGGTTCCATTGCAAACAAAGGCCGAGAAGGAAGCTTATTATCAAGCATTGCTTTCCCTATATGATATTAACTCAGAGAATCATGGAGACTTTAACAAAGTGACCCAAGAGTTGATTTCACAATTAAACTCCATCAGCCTTACGCGATCTGGACATGGATGGATTTCCGTACCTTTTGCGGCCTCTGCTTTCAATTTAGCTATTAACTTAGTAACAGGTGGAGTTGCAAGTGCTGGTGTAAAAGCATTAATCAAGAAATACGGTACTCAAAAGGCTTTGGATTTGCTTAAGCGGAAAATCATCGGTGCCGTAGCGGTTTGGGGAGTTAAACAGATAACAGGTATTAACACAATCATCAAGGTAGTCGCAACAGCCTTAGATCCTGGTACAGCTATTGCAAAAGCAATTGACGCTCGAGACAAGATTCCAAACAATGGCTATCTTGAATTCACGTAACAATAATATGGCGACTATTAATTTAGTCGTCTTTTAGTTTGCTTTCAATATATGTTACATAGTTTTCTTTACCTAGTATCTCCAGGGATAAAAGAAGCTCGTATTTTTTTTGATTATTGTGAACTTCTGGTGATGAAAGAAAAGAGAATACTTTATAAGCAAGATGGGCATCAGTGCTACAATGCTCATCCGCAAAAAAACCAAGCTGTTTAAGAAAAAGATAAAATAATCTCTTGGATCCTCTTTCAAAAAATAGCTGGGTGCCGTTGATTAGAAAGGACAACATATCTTTATTAAAGTATAGATTATCAACATATACTTTCATTCTTTTTACAGATCGATTGAAGTGAGTTTGAATATAGTCATTATCATAGATAAACAGGGTATTTATAAAAATTGTTAATTCAAATCTACCCCAGTTAGCAATCGAATCTAAGTACCTTGTTAAGGTTAGCTTAGCAGAGTGACAATCTATATCTAAGCTTATATCCATTCTCTTCATGATGATTAAATACATGGCTCTTAATATTTCATAGTAATAATTGTCAGTTTCGTATGCCTTTTCCTGTAAATATTTTTCAAAATCCGGAGAATAATTCTTTTTCAAATTTTTAAAAAATAGTTTTGAAATTTTTCTTTTTTCGCTAACATCTTCATCATCTAACATGAACTGATATTCCTCAAGAGTTACGTTCATACGGTCGAGATACTGTACAAGAGTATTATAAGAAATTTTTGCCCCTTTGTTTTCAAATGAAGACAATGTACTTCTTTGAGAGATACCTCTAGCTAATTGATCTTGTGATAAGCCACGTTCTAACCGTAATTTTTTAATTAAATTATTATGATCCATAAAAGCCTCCGTAGATATTTTGTAGATATTTTATTCCTTTTTATGACGAAATACCAGACATAAAAAAGAAAAAATATTTAGTAAGTAATATATTGGTTTTACAAATATAAAAGGAGGAAGAATTATGAAACTAAAATTTTTCATGCCTAATGTTACCGACATTGGTGATATTTGGGAATTAATTCCACCACAGTAGAACCTTTTAAAGAACCACTCACAGACAACATAACATATACTTTTAATCCAAGAAACTGAAAAAGATGAAAACAAAATCTTTTATCGCTTCAACACTAGTTTGTACTTCTCTTTTAGGTTGTTTAGGCTTTAGCAAGTGAACTAACAAATACGGAACTTGCTTCTAACTGAAATTGATTTAAATTCTGATAAAGTAACAGTATCAGAAAACATGACTAAAGACCAATTGCTACAATCAATTTCAAATGAATAAGGTGTGACTGCATGTTTTTATTATCAAACAACTGAAAGTGGTAGGATTTAGAGCAATCAAAGAAATTATCTATGCTGGATTCATGCACTCAATATATGGATTTTCAGGAACTCTACAATATGGACTTCCAGATCCTAACTAACCGCATTCAGTACACGTTAAATGACACGCTGTATAGCCCTACAACAACAAGCGTTTCAAGTATGACAAATATAAGTCTAAGTGGTGTGAGTTCAGTTACCCTTAATGCAACCGTAACTAGAAACTTTATTAAAAATGTGTTTGTGACTAAAGACGTGAGCTTTTAAATAAATTGACACTCATTTTAACACTTAACATTACTTCTTCCCTTTAAAACATAAAAAAGCACTAAGGAACCTATAGTGACCCCAAAAGTTAGACTTTTATGAAGCTGGGACAGAAGTGTTTAACTCCGAGAAATAAGAAGAAATTCACGAAAATTGCTGTTCAAATTTTTGTGAATTTCGGCTTATTTAAGAAGGAGTTGCTTCTGCTCCCACACTCTTTCAAAACGTACAAAAAAAGAGTGAGATAAAAGAAAACACACTTTATCTCATCCTCTTGCACAAATCGTTCCAACATAACTAGTTGTTTCAAAAAATAAGTAAAAATATCCAAGAACATTGAAAATCACATGAATCTTTTCATACTCTTGACATTCAACCACTCTCTTCTTTAAACCTACTTGTTATATATTTTTGGCCCTTTACGCATATTACTGCGATCATTTTTTGGTTCTTGCATTTTTTTTGAACGACCCCCGCCTTGTTTCTTTTTGATCAATTCAAGCATTTTTTCTTTTGTATCCACTGGTTTTACACCTCTTTTGATTATCCTATTGATTTTCATTATTTTTCGCTAACCATTACAGGAAGACTGATATAGTATACCAATATTACTTCCTCTTTAGTAGTCTTCAAGAAGAAAATTAGCTATTTCTCTAAAATATACCCTACTTTAACGAAAAGATCCCTAAAAATTAGATTTTTCATCTAACCTTTAGAGATCCTTAGACTTTCGACATACCTATTTTTTTACGTTTGTCAGCATTGCTTCTAATACAGTATAGCCCTCTGCTTCCAAAAATTCTTTCAACTCTTTAACCTCTTGTGTAGAGATTTGGAATTCGATGATCGTTTCTGTTTCATTACGATTCACTACAACTGTTGCAATGTTATAGCCATGGGATGAAAGCACTTGGCAGACTTCAGCTAATACGCCTCGTTGGTCTTTTTCAATTCGAAGCTGGATTCTTGTGCCTCCATCTGTATAACCGGTGATTTTCAAAAAAGCGTCAAATATATCATTATTTGTGATGATTCCTACCAAGTTTTCTCTCATGTCTACGACTGGTAAGACCCCAACATTCTTCTTTCTCATCAGATAGATCGCATCTTCTAATAAATCATTCGGTGCAATAGTTTGTACGTCACGGATCATTACATCATTGACTGTTGTTTTATTTAATAGGTAATTTATTTCAAACACACTCAGACTGGTTGCTTGTGAAGGCATTGCGGCTTGGATCGTCCCTTCAGTAATCAAGCCAATTAAACTATTATTTTCAACGACAGGTAACCGATGGATCTCGTACTTTTTCATCAAATCAACTGCATCAAATATTTTTGTTTGAGGAGCTACCACGACCAACTCTTTCGTCATAAAATCTTTTACGCTCATCCTTTATCCTCCCAAATATGCTTTTTTCACTTCTTCACTCGCTAGTAATTCCGCACCAGTTCCTTGTAAAACAATTTTCCCCGTTTCAATTACATACCCGCGATCTGCAATTGACAAAGCCATTTTTGCATTTTGTTCAATCAATAAAACGGTGGTTCCTTGTTGTTGGATTTCCTGGATGATATTGAAGATCTCTTTAATGAAAATCGGTGCCAACCCCATTGATGGCTCATCAAGTAACAATAGACGTGGTTTAGACATCAATGCACGCCCCATCGCAAGCATTTGCTGTTCTCCCCCCGACAAAGTGGAAGCATCCTGAATTTTACGTTCCTTTAGAATCGGAAAACGTTCGTAGATTTCAGAAAAACTTTTTTTGATTCCTTCATTATCTTTTCGTAAAAAGGCACCCATTTCTAAATTTTCTTGAACAGACAATCCTGGAAACACATGACGCCCTTCTGGTACTTGCGAGATGCCGTGGGTCACGATTTCTTGTGGAGAGACCTTTTGGATTGGCTTTCCTTCAAATTCGATCGTTCCAGCTGAAGGCTTAACGAGCCCTGAGATCGTCCGTAAAGCAGTCGTCTTTCCTGCTCCATTTGCGCCGATCAATGTCACGATTTCCCCTTCATTGACTTCTAAACTGATTCCTCTCACTGCTTGGATCACACCATAATGGACGGATAGATCATTTACTTTCAACATTATAGGTCACCTCCAAGATATGCTTCGATCACTCGTTGATTACTCCTAATTTCTTCAGGAAGTCCTTCAGCAATGATCTGTCCGTATTCGAGTACATAGATTCGTTCACAAACTTCCATGACTAAACTCATATCATGTTCGATCAGCAAAATCGTGATATGGAATTCTTCTTGGATTTTTCGAATCAATTTTGTCAATTCAGCAGTTTCTTGTGGATTCATCCCCGCTGCTGGTTCATCTAAAAAGAGGATTTGCGGATCCGTCGCTAATGCACGGACAATCTCTAATCGTCGTTGTTCCCCATAAGGAAGGTTACTCGCTAAAGTTTCAGTTTTTTCAGCCAGATCGAATATTTCTAACAGTTGGCGTGCTTTGCTTTCCATCTTTTCTTCCTGTTTATAAAATGATGGTAAGCGGAAGATACTGCTAAGGAATCCCTCTTTATTTTTTGCATTCATCGCAATTAATACATTGTCCATAACTGTCAGTTCTTTGAAAAGTCGGATATTCTGAAATGTTCGGCTGAGGCCCAATGTAGCAATCTTATAAGGGGCTAATTTATTCAATAGTTCCGACTTTCCATCTTTTTCTAAACGAATTTCTCCTTCACTTGGTTCATATACACCAGTCAGTAAATTGAACAGCGTCGTTTTCCCTGCACCATTAGGACCAATCAGCCCGACCAATTCATTTTTTTCTAAGGAAAGATTCACATTTGAGACCGCAGATAAGCCACCAAAATTTTTAGTAAGATGATCAACCTTTAGTAACGTCATTTACTGATCCTCCTTTTTTTCTAAAAATTTTTTTAGCAGACAATTCCCAAGTTCCTAACAAGCCACCTGGTTTGAAAATCATGATGATGATCAACGCCAAAGAATAAATGATCATTCGCAAAGAACCAAAATCCTGTAGATACATATTCAATACACCTAGAACAATTGCGGCTACGATTGAACCTGTCACACTGCCTATTCCACCAAATACCACGATGATCAAGATATCGATGGACTTTTGAAACGCAAAGTTTTTTGGCGCAATCGATCCAATATAGCTTGCAGATAATGCACCTGCGATACTTGCAGTTGCCGCACCAATCACAAAAGCGATAACTTTGTATTTTGTTGTGTTGACTCCCATAGATTCTGCAGCAATCTCATCATCACGAATTCCCATTGTTACCCGACCAGCACCACTATGGATATAGTTAACCGTGATCAACGTTGTAACGATCACAAATCCATAGACTAAAGGCCAGTTGACGAAAGACGGAATCCCGAATAGTCCAGAAGGTCCGTTTGTTATACTTTCCATATTAACGATCGCAATACGAATGATTTCTGCAACCCCTAAAGTCGCAATCGCTAAATAATCTCCCTTTAGTCGTAATGTTGGAATCCCTACAACAAGTGCAACCACTGAAGATAATAAAATTCCTACGACTATTCCTGTAAAGAAGCCACCCATTGTTGGATTGTTCATCGCAAATAGCGAACCACAATAGGCGCCGATCGCCATAAATCCTGCGTGGCCTAATGAGAACTGACCAGAAAAGCCAATAACCAAATTCAAGCCAACGGCTAAAATAATATTGATGCCGATCGTTACGATAATATTATCGATAAATAAATTGACTAACCCACTGCTGTAAGCGGCGTACAGTACGCCATATATAGCCAGCAACAAAACTAGCCAAAAAATATTGAGTTTCAATCGTTTTTTCATGGCGTTCACCTACACTTTCTCTTTAACATTTTTCCCTAGTATTCCTGCAGGGAGAACCAGTAAAATCAAAATCAGTACAGCATACACAACAGCATCTTTATACATTGATAAGCCAAGTGCATTCGCAATCGTTTCGATCATCCCAATTAAAAAGCCACCTAGAGCCGCTCCTGGAATACTACCGATTCCACCTAATACTGCTGCGACAAATGCTTTCAACCCTGGCACAGTTCCCATCGTCGGATCGATCGAATTGTAATAAAGACCGATCAAGACACCAGCTGCAGCGGCTAAAGCTGATCCTAATGCAAAAGTAAAGGAAATCGTACGGTTGACATTGATCCCCATCAGTTGGGCTGCATCACTATCGACACTAACTGCCCGCATTGCTTTCCCCATCTTTGTCTTCTTGATGATCAACTGTAATAAAATCATCAAGATCAAGGCAATTGCTAAGATCAACAATTGGATATTACTGATCGTGATGAATCCTAAATGATATTCGACTCTTTTGATTACTTGAGGAAACGCCCGATTATTCGAACCGAAGAAATAGATCATGATATTTTGAAGAAAATACGAGACACCAATCGCTGTAATCAATGCAGCGATCCTCGTTGATTTTCTCAAAGGACGATAAGCTAAAAATTCGACTACCACCCCTAATATTGCCGCTCCGATCATTGAAATGATCATTGCGATAAAAAAGTTCAAGTGTAATTGGTTAATTAAGTAAAAACCAATGAAACTTCCAATCATATATACTTCACCATGAGCAAAGTTGATCAAGCCAATAATGCCATAAACCATTGTATAGCCTAGTGCCAATAAGGCGTAAATACTTCCTAGAAAAAGGCCATTTACTAACTGTTGAAGAATGACTTCCATATACTCACTTCCAATATCATTTATTTAAAAAGTAAACAACTCATGCTTTCGTACCAGATCCATATAAAACAAAAAAATCATGGAACGATTTTTATCCCCTACCCGTTGCTTTTTTCAAAAAAGAAAGGGCAAGACAACCTTCATTGTCTCTGCCCTTCTTCCATTATTCTGGGTTTACTGCATCAGCTGAACTTTCTTTTCCGTTCGTCAAGCCAAGAACAACAGCAGATTTTTCAGGGTTATGATTTTTATCAATAGAGATCGACCCTGTTACGCCTTTAAAGTCTTTCAAATTCGCTAGACCTTTTTGGATAGAAGCGGAATCAGTTCCTTCTTTTTCTGCTGCTTGTTTAACCATATAAACAGCATCATATGCTAATGCGGCAAATTGAGAAGGTGCCGTATTGTATTTCTTTTGGAAAGCATCAACAAAGGCTGGGACTTTGTCACTTGCAGGAGCACTTGTTGAAAAGTGAGCTGTGTAATAAATGTTCGATGCATTCGCTGCACCTGCAGTTTCGACGAATTTTTCATCTCCAAAGCCGTCTGCACCGACAATCGCTTGTTTGATACCCATTTCACGTGCTTGTTTAACTATCAAGCCTGCTTCTGTATAATATGCTGGAATATAAAGAACATCGAAATCTTTATCTTTGATATTTGTCAAAATTGCTTGGAAGTCTTTATCACCTGCTACAAAGTTTTCTTCATCAACGATTTGGCCTTTGTATTCATCTTTGAATGCTTTTGAAAGTCCTTTTGCATAATCACTTGAACTATCACTTAGAATAACTGCTTTTTTCGAATTTAGTTTATTGCTAGCATATTGTGCTAAGATCGTTCCTTGGAAACTATCTTGGAAACAAGAACGGAAAGCATATTTTTGAACTTTATCCCCATCAACTGTGATCGAATCATCCGTACCTGACGGTGTGATCATTGGAACGCCTGCTTTTGTTAGATTAGCCAATGAAGATTTAGAGGCACCAGAAGTCGCAGGTCCGATCTGGGCTACTACTTTCTCATTCGTTGCCAAGTTAGCTGAAACAGAAGCTGCTTCATCATTATCTGATTTATTGTCTTTATCGACGATTTCAATCTTCTTGCCGTCAATCCCTCCATCTTTATTGATTTCATCAACAGCCAGTTTGATACCGTCTGATTCTACATCTCCATATGCTGCTACGGCTCCAGATAATTCCAGATTCACACCTAACTTAAAGGTCTTCGCATCCGCGCTGTTCCCCTCTTTTTTTACGGAAGTCCCGCTTCCACAGCCGGCAAGTGCCAATGCAGCCGCTGCTACTAAAAATATCATTCTTTTTTTCATTTTTGTGTCCCCCCTAATTAAGTTAAAACTGAATATGTATTAAAATATACTCAAAAAGAAAACAGTTGTCAATGAATTTTCTGAAAATTTTGAGAATTCAATTTATTCTGTATATTACATCGCCTTGTTAACCATAAAAAAGAATCAACCAGAGTATCCATCAGAATTGATTCTTTTTCGAGATTTTAATGGGGTTTTTTCATGTTTATTTAATTCTAATAAGAATGACTAATGTAGCTTCATTTCCTATTAGCTTTAAGAGAATGTTGCTCTTACTTTTCTAAAAGACAGCAACGAAAGGACTATTTATTAGTTATTTTTATTTCTTTATTGCTTAACTTTTTTTATTCAACTCAGTTAGTTACGCTTTGACATTGACAAGTCAACATTTTGACATTTTTTCCCCATTGATGCCAAAGCTATACGCCCCATCGATCATACTGTTCACATGCTGAATTAGCAGTAAATATTATATACGCGATGATCCCTTCAACACTAATCCCCATTTTTATCCAACGCAAGCGTTACCACTTTTTTCATTTTTTTAGAAAGATCAGTCTTAGTTTTTTAGTTGAAGGATTCTATTTAGGTAGCATAGAGGCATCCACTTTTATTTGTTGGATTTTCTTCGCTTCAGGTCCACTAAGATACCACAGTGTGACAATGTCTCCTTCATTCAATTCTCTATCAGCTTTTCCATAAACATTCATTGAACCTATAAAGGAAAGAATACAATAATAATTGACTTGCTTATTCACTGAAAAATAGTATTTATTATTGATTTCAACTCTATAACTGTCATTTAATTGAGTACTATTTCTCGGAATACTAAAATACACTTCTGTTCGGTTATCTTTATTCACAGCCACCGATAACTTGCCATCAAACGAAATATTGGTTTCTTCACTTGCATCAATGAACAATCCCTTCGCATCTTCTGGATTCCATTGTGCGTTGCCAGTATTTTCATGTGTCTGTACTACTTTATATTCCTTACCCTTGTAGCTAACGATTTCATTCAAATTGTATAACTCTGGATTTTCAATTGTACCCACTTTCCATTCTCTGACGCTTGTAGCTACCTCTTGAATGTTATCTTCTTGCATGACCGTCTGAGCTGACCCCTGGATCGCCCCACCGAAAATACAAAGTGCAATTCCTAAAACTAATAAATTTTTCTTTTTCATCATTCTCCTCCGTTTTTTTGGTTTTTATTACAATTTGATTATAATATGATTTGAAAATACTTTTCCTACACTTTTTACAAAAATAATTAAAAAACGTTATTTTATAATTAGAATAAGAAGTATAATAATGCTATTTCGAAAGTAATACGTATACTAAATACTGCTCAAACCGTTACTAATTTTGATATCTGGTAAATTATACCTATATGATAGTATATGTATGATATTTGTTGTTTTTAATTTACTTTGTTATTATTTATTGCTTACACCAAAAGAATAAGAGGTCTAGACAAAACTAAAAATTAGCTTTGTCTAGACCTCTTGTTTTTCTTATCACTCCAATAAATGATAAAAATGAAAAGGACTAAAATATTTTTTCATCTATTATTAAATAAACTGTAACTAAAAGTTACTATCCTACAGTTTATTTTAGTTTAGAGGAGAGTTATATTCGTAAACTAACTCCCCTACAATATAGATGAAAACTTCACCAGTGAGAGAGTTATCCTTGAAACTACTCCTCCAAATAAACCACTCGTACTTCATAAGGTGCTAATGAAAGCTGCAGTGGCACTGCCTGGTTGGTTTCCAAATCAACCACGTTACGAACCAGTGTCAGTTGTTGCTCTTGCTCAGAAAAATTCATGATAAAATAATAGTCTCGCTCAGCACTTGTTCTCCCTTGAATTGACACTTCTGGATTAGACTTTGCAATAGCACCTTCTGTAAGATTAAATTCACTAGCCAACTGTCCATAAAAATGTTTGAAAAAATCATGACTGGTACGAGCAGCTAAATAATAAGCTGTACCTCTGCCAAAACAATTCTTCGTTATTGCAGGTGTACCATGATAAAACTCTGACTGATAGACTCCCAACACTTGCGCTGATTTTGCTTCGATAACTGCTGAATAATCCTTCGTCTCAAAAAAATTATCTTCATAGCTGATTTGATTATGTTCCTTTGGATAAAGAGTGTCTAACTCTAATACTTCTATCCCCCAAAGCTCCTTTAGCGGCTGTGGCACTCCACCAAGATATAACAGATCATTTTCATTGACCATACCAGTAAAGTAACTAGAAACTAGCGTACCACCAGTTGCCACATATTTGTTGAGTTTTTCCATTGTTGCACTTGTCATCATATAAAGCATTGGAGCGACGATCAATGAATATTCGGAAAAATCTTGGTCAGGAGTTAAGATATCAACAGGAATGTCTTGTTCCCAGAAATAGCGATAATGTTCTTGCAATGTCTGAGGGTAGCGTCTAGTTGGTCGTCCAAAGCCGCCACCGCGTTTCAATGCCCAATTGCTTTCCCAGTCAAAGAGAAGCGCAACCTTCTTTTTTCTTGTCGTTCCCTGAATTTCTCCAATTTTTTCCAAACGTGCTCCGTAATCAGCAACCTCTTTAAAAACACGGTTCTTCACAGAATTATCATGTCCCACCACGGCTCCATGGAATTTTTCTGAATTTCCACGAGATTGGCGCCATTGAAAATACAGCGTACTATCAGAGCCGTGAGCAAGTTGTTGCATTCCACTCAGTTGGTGAACACCAGGCTTCTTCGCTTTATTGAATTGATGCCAATTGACAAAGCTTGGCGTGCATTCCATGACTAAGAAAGGTTGTTTCTTCAATGACCAATATTGATCATGAACATAAGCCGATTTCATTGCTGTAGCAGCTAATGTCTCAAAATCGTTATTCCAATCAGGATAACTATCCCAGCTTACGATGTCTACATACCGAGCAAATTTACTGTAATCAAGACCTTCTAATGGAATAAAATCTTGTGTAGCATGTCCTTCTGCCATAAAATTAGTTGTTATCGGGATATCCGGAGTCTGCTCACGGATTGGCTCACATTCATGCAAATAAAAATCAATGGTCATATCGGTAACAAATCGCTTCCAATCGAGGTCCATTCCATGTACTTTATGTTCACCTAATGGCGAAGGTGGTAAGACTTGTGACCAATCCGAATAGTTATTACCCCAAAAACTCATCCACCATTCATGGTTCAACGTTGCTAAGTCACCATATTTTTTTTGCAACCATTTGCGCCAATTTTCCTGACAATAGCCACAAAAACATTCTCCAGAATATTCATTAGAGATGTGCCACATTGCTAGCGCAGGATGTGATCCATAGCGTTTTGCCAACTGTTCATTGATCTGATGCACCTTTTTCCGATAGATTAGTGAAGAGTAGCAATGATTGTGGCGAAACCCATGCGTATGTTTTTGCCCTTGAGCATTGGTTCGATTCACTTCAGAATATTTTTGGCTCAACCATTGTGGTCGCCCACCACTTGGTGTTGCCAAAATGACCTTACCGCCAATCGCTCGAATTTGATCAAAAATTTCATCCAACCACTCAAACCGATAGACACCTTCTTCTGGCTCTAGAGCACTCCAAGCAAAAACACCTAAAGTCACAGTATTAATATGTGCTTGCTGCATGTAGTCCAAATCATTTTTTAAAATTTTAGGATAGTCCAACCATTGATCTGGATTATAATCTCCACCATGCATAAAGTGTTGATCAAAAAATTTATTCATCATCCGTCTGCTCCTTTTTTTCAGCTAATTGTAGATGATACACATAGGATTGGAAATCACCGGTTACTTGAGCAGTCCCAGGATTGACCCCATTAAACTGATATGGCTTGCGTAACCCAATCTGTTTCAAAATTTGGCCAGAAACCTTTTCATCATTCGCCTGATATACTTGAGTTGGGTCGATGAATGTGAGCGGTAAAAAAGCTTCAGCTGTTGGATTTGCTTGTGCTAAAACTCTAAAAAAGCCAATCAATGCTTGCTCTTGTTGCGGATCATAAACTGCCCAAGCAACTTCATTCCCTTGTCCTATCGGCTGTACTTGATAAAAAATACCAAATGTCAATAATTGTCGATATTGTTTATAAAAAGCAATCTGTGTCTGAATCGCTTGCTTTTCTTCAGATGTTAGATTGAATAGATCCAATTCATATCCTAAAGGTCCAAACATTGCAACGTTTTGTCGAAATGTTAGTGATGTGATTCGCCCAACTTGATGATTAGGAGTAGCAGAAACATGATTGCTAAAGGAAGAAATCGGATATCCCAGCAGAGTTCCAGTCTGAATCGACAAACGTTCCACGGCGTCACTATCATCACTCGGCCAAATCTGAGGACTATAAAATAGGATTCCCAAGTCATACCTTCCACCGCCACCTGCACAACCTTCAATCAAAATCGTAGGAAACTCAGCCAATATTTTTTGATACAGTGCATACACTCCCAAGATATAGCGATGATAAAATTCAGTCTGAGCAATCCCTTGTTCAGCTAAATATGGCGAATATGCTTCGGTGATATTCCGATTCATATCCCATTTGATATAGTCTAATTTTGTTTCAGCAATAATTTTTTTCATTGCGTGAAAAATCCCATCAACAACTGCCGGATTAGCAAAATCCAACACATATTGACCACGCCCCACTGAAATTCGTTCATAAGGATGCTTGACTACCCACTCTGGATGTGCTTGATATAACTGACTATCAGGTGAGACCATCTCTGGTTCAAACCAGATTCCCAACTGCATCCCAATGTCATGGATTTTTTCAGCAAATCGACCAATGCCTTGAGGAAATTTCAGCGGATCAGCTATCCAATCTCCTAAAGAACTACGATCATCGTTTCTTTTTCCAAACCAGCCATCGTCTAGAACAAAACATTCCATTCCTAGAGAATGGCTTTCTTTTGCTAAGGCCAGTAATTTTTCTTCATCAAAATCAAAATAAGTTGCTTCCCAATTATTGAAGACGATTGGTCGGTCACGCTTTTGCCAGTAGGGTGAAATCACATGTTTTTCGACAAATCGAGCAGATTCTTGGCTCAAACCATTCAGTCCATTTTCGGTAAACGTAAAGAGACATTCAGGAGCTTCAAAACACGCTCCTTGGTCAAGAGTCCAAGTGAATTGCTCAGGATGAATCCCCAACATCAAACGAACATTGTCCCATTCATCCATTTCTACTTGCGCCAAAAAATTTCCTGAATAGATCAGATTAGCACCATAAACTCGCCCCACATCATTGGTAGCACATTTCTCTTTCAATGCCACAAAAGGATTATGTTGGTGGCTAGAAGCCCCTTTTAACGAGCCAACACTGATTGTCCCTTGAGTAAGGGGTGTGGACTTGATATGTCGTTCTTTTAACCAAGCACCGGATAAATGGAGCAACTCAAAATCTTGATTTCTCAACTCAAGCACACCACTTAGTAAGCGTTCTAATTTTCGTGTCTTGGCGTCTAAATTAATTATTTTTTGCTTTCTAGTAATCGTGCCTAGCCCGTTGAAAATAGTATAGGTGATGTGCATTTTCAAATTCCGTTCCGTATCGGCTAATTCGAAAACAATGCTTTGGCTTTCATCAGTCTTCGCAAAACTAGCTGGCTGGGCGAGATCACGTTCTTTCCCTTGAAAACAATGAGCTTTCATAAATTTAAAATCCACATATAAAGGTGTCGCTTCCTCAAAGATAGATACCGCACCTTCCCGAAAATCAGAGGTTCCATAGACTGGCAGTTCCTGAAAACGGTCTGCCAATGTAAACAAATTGTCCGTTTCAAAAAATTTCACTGTACCCGCTGATTTATTTTCTTTCTTGACTAGATAACTTTGATCAAAGAAAGCAAGTTTTCCTAGCGATGGACCAAAGTATACATGTCCTAGTTGCTGATTCGGTAAAATTGACATCACATAACTAATTTTTTCATTATATAAATGAAATAAGGTGTCGTTAATAATTTCTATCATTGTTCTTCCTCAAATTTTCCTAATTTCTTGTTTCTACTTTTTGGCACAATTCTTCGAGATAACGCATTCTTTTCTTGACGCCACGATTGAAAAAGAATTTGTAAAAAAGCGCGACTAGCATAAAACTGTATGCAGTCCGTTGCTGAGCGAAATGGCTTTGCTCCGAGTACGTGACCTGCAGCTTGCCATTTTTCTGACTCGTCACTTGGTAACGCTGATCAATGACGCCTTCTTCATGAACAGTGTTTATCCAAAGTTCATCGGCTGTGATTTTTTTGACAGTCATCACTGCTGGAACCAACTGTGGCGCTGATTTAGTTTGGATCATGGTTTCAATTTGACACCCTTCGCCAAAGGATGTGGTCAAGTGTTTTGCCAAAAAGAATTTTTCTTGTTCACCAAGTAGAATACTGAAAAAAGTAGAAGATGTTGTATCCATTTGGTAACTACAAGTCAATGTATCAGTTCTCATGTTAAGTCCTTTCTGAATTTGCTTTGCAACGTTATTTTCACCCATGTTAACTTTAGCTTCATTGCTCAACAATAAGACTGTTTACTCATGTGATGCAATTTCATCTTTTTCGTCTTTCAAATAACCACGGTCCATCACAATTAAGAACGGCACCCAAATCAGTGTCATTACTACCACGGTTACTAATTGTAAAATCGCGCCGGCAATCGATCCAGTCCCAAGCCAACCAGATAAGAAAACAGGTGTTGTCCATACAACAGTTGCTCCGATAGGACGTGGAACCAATCCGCTAGCAATCGCAAAATAAGAAATAACGGTACTGACTAATGGTGCTAAAATCCACGGCACAAAAGCAATTGGATTCAAAACAATGGGTAGTCCAAAAGTCATTGGTTCAGAAACATTGAACACAGATGGTGCGACAACTGTCCTCATCAGTTTTTTCATCCGAATAGAGCGTGCGATAAAGAAAGCCATCGTAATCGAAATTCCCAGTTGCATACCTTGATTCACAAAAACACCCATAAAAGTCGTATTGATGATGTGTGGTAGCTGTTCAGCTCCAGCCTTGTACGCTTCATAGTTTTCAATTGCCAAAGCATTCATAATTGGATCGATTACGGCGTTGACAACAAGAGTGCCATGGATCCCAAACCACCAGAAAAATTGAGTGAACAATACAGCAAGTAAAACAGCCGGCAAGGTACCGCCTAAGCCCATCAATGGTTTTTGTAAAATTTCATAGACAAAGTCAACCGCATTTCCCCAAGAAGTAAAGGTAAATAAATAGCGAATCAAGTTAAAAAGAAACAGAGGTGCGGCGCCAGGAATGATTGCCATAAAAGATTCGGCAATCATAGGTGGTACAGAGTCCGGCATCTTGATGGTTAACCCTGCGGCACTGATTTTACAGTAGATCTGGGTTGCAATGATGGCCGTGATAATACCAACAAACATTCCTTCTGCCCCCAATTTGGACAAAGGAATCACAGTCCCCATTTCATCCGAAGAGCCATAAGGCAAAAGCATCAAAAAGGAAGATAGAGAGATTGCTCCGGTAAATAATTTGGGCTGTCCGTATTTACCAGCAAGTTGATACCCAATACCAAAAACGACAAAAATTGCTGTGATACTCATCGTTGCATTCCCAATTGGTCCAAAAAAGTCATTTAAGAAAGTCATGAAGCCTTCTGGGAGTTTCTCAGAGAGTCCAAAAGTAGCGGGAAGATTTTGAATAATAATCATAATTGATGCAAACATCGTTGCAGGAAAAGCAACCATAAACCCATCTCGAAGACTTAATAAATACTTATTATTGGCAATTATCTGAGCAAATGGCACCATCTTTTCGGCTAATTTATCAATAAACTTCATACTTGTTCTCCTTTATTTTTTAATTGTAAACGTTCACTGGAAACAGTATATCTGTTTAGTTAATGTTTACACAACCCCCTAAATAAAAAAAGATCAGTCATTTGACTAATCTTTTCTCTCTCCAATGGATTCTCTAATAATCAACTCACTACCACAAATAACTCTAACTGGCATAGTACGAATACCAAGAATCTTATTTTTAGCCAATTCCACGCTCATTTGTCCCATCTCCGCTGCTTTCATTTTTACCGAGGATAGGGCTGGCGTCATAAACTGTGCCATCTCAATATCATCAAAGCTGACTACAGAGATATCTTTAGGTATCGACAACCCTTCTTCAGTGAGCGCCTTATACACACCAACTGCCATGGGGTCACTAGCCACAATGATTGCTGTTGGTCGCGGGTTCATCCGTGCGATTTTTTTCCCAAAATTTAAACCAGTTTCGGGAGACCACTTTCCTTGCAACACATGGATATACTTATCTAGTTTATTCAGAAGCATCCATTTCTTGTAATTTTCCGCCCGAATTTCTTGCTCGTCATAAACAACTTCACCAGAGATCGTCACTCGACTAGCTACCCCACCGATAAAAGCAATATTTTCGTGTCCTTTAGCTTGCAAAATATTCAAAATTTGATGTGTCTTTTGTGGGAAATCAGTTTGGATAGAATCATACAATAGTTCTTCACTGTAATTATCTACCAAAATGAGCTTATCATTGTGCTGACTGATTTCCACTAAGGCCTCAGCTGTCATTTCGCCAATGATAATTACCGCACCATACTTAGCCAATTGGCCCAAGTCTTTGTTTGATTCACGCATTGAAAAGACGCGAATCGTTTTTAGTCGCCATTTTGCAGCTTCTTTTTCGATACCGGTACGAATCATCCTAAAGTAAGGATCATTTCCTTCTGATGCACTATCATGACGAGTGATGATAGCAATCGTATTTTTATCTCCAACTTCACGTGAACTTACTTGATCTTTCTCCTTAGAATAGTTCAACTGATTCGCAATCTCAATGACCCGTCTTCTGGTGTTCTCATTGATACTAAACGTCTCATCATTATTTAAGATTCTGGAAACACTTGCTACGGAGACTCCCGCTAGCTTTGCAATATCTCTCATACTTGCCATACTCGCACCTCGTCCGTTTACTGTTTACTAAACTTACTTTTAAGCATAGGCAATATCCCGTAGACTGTCAACTATAATTTTTCAAATAAAAAAATGCCACTCGATCGATGTGGAGAAAGACTAAGCACACAATAACATCCTATCCTCAACGCCACTTAAATTTAGTAAGTACAAAGCTATTTATCGAAGCGTCGAATTATTGCTCACTTAAGCAGTGTTTCGATTTTTTGCTCTAAACATAAGGCTTTTTTCTATTGATTTTCTTGTATATAACATACCAATCAATCCTCTCTAGCACACTAAAAATCAACAATTTCCATCTAAAATTAAAAAAAGCAGTCCAGATCTTACTCTGAATTGCTTCACTGTATTCGTATTAAGCTTTACGTGTTAGTAAGGCAACTAATTCCACGTGATACGTTTGTGGGAATAGATCGACTGGTTGGATCTTCTCAACTTGGTAGCCTGCATCAGCAAATAGTTTTGCGTCTCTTGCAAAGGTTGCTGGGTTGCACGAAATATAAACGATTTTTTCTGGTTCCATCGCAATTGCTGATTCGATAAAACGGCCATCTAATCCTTTTCTTGGTGGGTCAACAACAATGACAGACGGAGTAATCCCTTTGTCTTGCCATTTTTTCATGACAGTTTCTGCCTTACCGACTTCATAATGTGCGTTTTCAACTTTATTTGTCAACGCATTGAACTGAGCGTCTTCGATTGCTTCATGGATCATTTCCATACCATAGACTTTTTTTACACGGTCTGCTAAAGATAAACCGATCGTACCGATTCCTGAGTAAGCGTCCACGACTACATCTTGTTCATTCAAGTCTGCAAAATCAATAGCATTCTGGTACAATTTCTCAGTCTGCTCTGTATTTACTTGATAAAATGATTTTGAAGAGATACGGTACGTTTTTCCTAGAAGCTGGTCTTCAATATAACTTCTACCATATAAAACCTTTTCTTTATCCCCCAAAATAACATTCGTTTTCTCTTCATTGATATTTTGGATCACTGAAACAACTTCTGGTAATTCTTCATGGATCATCTCTGCAATTTCTTTTCCTTTAAAGAATTTTTCTTTGCGTGTCACAAGTACAACCATCATCTCATGAGAATAATGTCCTCTTCGGATGATGATATGACGGATTTGACCTTCATTTTTTGCTTCATTATAGCCACGGACTTGGAAACGTTGCAATATTTCTCGCACAGCAATGATTGCTTGATCGATTGCAGGGTCTTGGATGTAAAAATCATCGATTTCAATAAGTTCATGGCTATTCTTTTTATAGAAACCTGTTGCTAAACGTCCATCGATTCTTCTTACTGGGATTTGGGCTTTATTTCGATAAGCGACTGGATTTTCCATACCAATTGTCGGTAAAATCTCTACTTCTGGCATTTTGGCAATTTTAGTCATTACATTTTGGATTTGCTTTTGTTTGAATTGAAGTTGTTGTTCATATTTTAAATGCGCTAACGGAGCAATTCCAGTGCGCAACAATCGGTTATCTTCTAAAGGTTGACGATCAGAAGATTCTTTTAGCCAATTCATTACCTTTGCATAACCGAATTTATTTCCAGTTTTTACTACAAGGATCTCCACTTGTTCGCCAGGAAGTGCGTTTTCAATAAAAAGTGGATACCCATCCACTTTGGCTACACCTAATCCTTCGTAACTTAAATCAATGATATCAACGGTATAACGTTCATTTTTTTTAACAGTTTGTTCTTTCATGATTAACTCCTTTATGAGGTTGTAACAGTGCTTGTACAGCTTTTAATTAAGAAGACACAGTATAAAATAGCTTTCATACGCTGTCTTTATCTTCTGTTCAAGGCATTAGTCTCTGAAACATGCGTTCAGATCGTGACAAAAATCTTTAGTTCTAAGTAGAAAAAATAAGCGTGGGACAAAAGTAAGAAACACTTTTGTCTCATTCTTTAAAAACGAATAAATGGTGGGAGCAGAAACGACTCCTTCGGAAATAAGCTGAAATTCACAAAAATTTGAAAAGCAATTTCCGTTGATTTCTTCTTATTTCTCGTAGTTAAACACTTCTGTCCCAGCCTCATTGTTGATTCGCTTCTCGACAACGAAATCGTATTTTCTACCTTATTGATATTAACATACCACAGTTTTGTTGATTTTTCACAAAAAAGAGGTATTATCCCATGTATTCGTGTATTTCATCATACTTAAGTAAGATCAATCGTACTTTTTCAGAAATAAGCCGGATCATCCCGAAAATATCGCAACCTATTTTCGGGATGATCCGGCTTATTTTATCAAACTGATTACTTCTTTTCCCTCTTTTGAACTATTTTTCATTATCCGCGATTTTACCATCGCCGTCAATGTCTTCATCAGTTAAGCGTTCCACTTCTTTGACGAATTCTTTTCCTACTTCATCTAATACTTCTTCATCCGTTCCAGTGATTGCTTCATCTGGGATCTGATCAGTATTTGCGTAAAATTCGATATGTTGGTGTAGATTCTGGAAGTGCATTGGCGCATTACCGCCGTATTCGCCATCTAAGTTGATCATAACAGGACGATTGACGTCATCTTCGGTTTCCACAAACAGACTGCTAGTCTTTGTGTAAATGACACGTGGATCGTCTACATGGCGTCCACCGTTCAACATCAACGCAGCAATATGCACGATCTCAAAGATGTTGGCTGTTTTGACGATGATCAATGAAAATTTACCATCATCTAATTTGGCATCTGGAGCAATTTTTTCAAAACCACCTACAGAGTTCGTTAAACCAAGGAAGAACATCGAGGCATTGCCAATATATTCTCCTTCGTCATACTTCAAGCGCATCTTGATTGGTTTGACTCTCGGCAGCATTTCTGCGCCTTTGGCAAGGTAAGCAAGATAGCCGAAGATACTTTTCAGTTCTGAAGGAACTTCATAGGTTAGTTCTGTCAGATAACCTCCGGCAGCAATATTGATAAAATAGCTATCATCTGTATGACCGATATCCATTTTAACCGTTTGATTCTTTTTGATTACCTCAGCCGCTGCTTTGATGTTGTCACGCGGAATTTTTAATGCCCGTGCGTAGTCATTTGTTGTACCAGCAGGAATAATGGCCATTTTTGGTCGTTGCTCCAGTGATGCAATACCATTTACAACTTCATTGATCGTTCCGTCGCCGCCTGCTGCTACGATCAGGTCAAAACCTGTCTTTGCTGCTCTTGTCGCTTCATTTTTCGCTGAGTTTTCTTCTGGTGTCGTGGCATATGCACTTGCTTCATAGCCAGACTCCTCCAAAGCTTGGAGGATATCGGCTAGATTTTTTTTCAATAGTTCTTTTCCAGAGGTGGGATTATAAATCACTCGAGCTTTTTTCATCATTTACCTCTAGCGTTTTGCTAATTCTTCTTTAAGCAATTTATTGACAATACCAGGATTAGCTTGTCCTTTCGTTGCTTTCATAATTTGTCCAACTAAAAATCCAACTGCGCGGTCTTTTCCATTTTTAAAGTCATCAACGGATTGTTGATTGTTGTCTAAAATTTCATTGATGATCGGCAAAAGTTTTGCTGGATCAGATAGTTGTACCCAACCATTTTTCTCAACTACTTCTTGTGCATCTCCACCACCCGTGATCAACTCGCGGAAGACTTTTTTCGCGATTTTTGAACTGATTGTGCCATCAGCGATCAAGCGGATCATCCCTGAAAGATTTTCAGGTGTTAATTTTGTTTGGGCCAATTCAAGTTTTTCACTATTCAAATATGCAGAAACTTCTCCCATCAACCAGTTAGAAGCTTGTTTTGCATCTGCGCCATTTGCTAATGTTTCTTCAAAGAAATCTGACATTTCTTTTGATAAAGTCAAGACCATCGCATCATATTCAGGTAATCCTAATTCTTGGATATATCGTTGGCGACGAGAAGCTGGCATTTCTGGTAGGCTTGCTTTCACTTTTTGGATCCATTCATCATCGATCACGAATTTTGGAATATCAGGTTCTGGGAAGTAACGGTAGTCACTTGATCCTTCTTTGACACGCATCAAAATCGTTTTGTTTGTTGTTTCATCAAAACGGCGTGTTTCTTGTTGGATCTCGCCGCCTGATAATAAGACTTTTGCTTGACGTTTTTCTTCAAATGCTAGTCCTTTTTTGACAAAAGAAAGAGAGTTCAAGTTTTTCAATTCTGCTTTTGTGCCAAATTCTTCTTGACCATATGGGCGTAAAGAAATATTGGCATCACAACGCATTGACCCTTCTTCCATCTTCACATCACTGACTTCAGTGAATTGGATGATTGAACGTAGTGCTTCTAAATAAGCATAAGCTTCTTCAGGTGAGCGCATGTCTGCTTCAGAAACGATCTCGATCAGTGGCGTTCCTTGACGGTTCAGGTCAACATAGGAGTACCCCCCGATTCCATGCATGTTTTTTCCTGCATCTTCTTCTAAATGGACACGTTCAATACGGATTTTCTTTTTCTTTCCTTCTACTTCGATTTCGATCCAGCCATCATGTCCAATTGGTTGATCAAATTGAGAAATTTGGTACGCTTTGGGATTGTCTGGATAGAAATAGTTTTTACGGTCAAAATGAGTATCTTTTGAGATTTCACAGTTTAATGCAAGAGCTGCTTTCATCCCAAATTCTAACGCAGCTTTATTCATGACTGGCAATACCCCAGGATACCCCCAGTCGATCACATTTGTATTACTGTTTGGTTCAGCGCCGAAGTGAGCTGGTGCCGGAGAGAAGATTTTTGAGTTTGTCTTCAACTCAACGTGGACTTCAAGCCCGATGACTGTTTCAAAATTCATTAGTCTTTCCCTCCTAAGATTGCTGGTTTTTGATTTTTGAATTCTGTTGCTTGTTCAAAAGCATATGCTGCTTGATACATTGTTTTTTCATCAAAATAGTTCCCGATAATCTGTAAACCAACTGGCATGTTTTCAGATAGTCCTGCAGGAACTGACATTCCTGGAAGACCTACCAAATTGACTGGGATCGTCAAGATATCACTCATATACATCGTGATTGGATCATTGATATTTTCACCGATTCCGAAAGCTACGGTTGGTGAAGCAGGGCCGATGATCAAGTCATAGTCAGCAAAAACTTTCTCGAAATCTTGTTTGATCAACGTGCGGACTTGTCCAGCTTTCTTGAAATAAGCGTCATAATAACCTGCACTCAATGAGAATGTTCCTAACATGATACGGCGTTTAACTTCTTCACCGAATCCTTCTGTACGTGAGTTTACATATACGTCTTCAAGATTTTTTACATTTTCAGAACGATAGCCATAGCGGATACCGTCAAAACGTTGCAAGTTCGAGCTTGCTTCTGATGAAGCGATGATATAATACACAGCTACACCATATTTTGAATGGGGTAAGCTGACTTCTTCAACCGTTGCACCTAGGGAACGGAACGTATCCGCTGCTTTAAGGATTGCTTCTTTCACACCAGGAGCAACACCTTCACCAAGATATTCTTTAGGTAATGCGATCTTCATCCCTTTGATGTCACCTGTCAATCCTTCTGCGAAGTTAGGCACAGACACACCTGATGAAGTACCATCTTTTTCGTCATACCCACTGATAGCTGTCAAAGCTAACGCATTATCTTTGACTGTACGGGTCATTGGTCCGATTTGGTCAAGAGAAGATGCGAAGGCAATCAAACCAAAACGGGAAACACGTCCATATGTTGGTTTCATCCCGACGATCCCGTTAAACGATGCAGGTTGGCGAATACTTCCGCCAGTGTCACTACCTAAAGAAACTGGGATTTGACCAGCTGCTACAGCCGCAGCTGAGCCACCTGATGATCCACCAGGAACTTTTGTGTGATCCCATGCATTTTTCGTTTTCTTGAAGTAAGACGTTTCTGTACTACCGCCCATAGCAAATTCATCCATGTTCAATTTGCCGACTGGGATCATGTCTGCTTGGTAAACTTTATCCATTACTGTAGCATCATAGATTGGATCGAAATTGAATAAGATTTTTGAAGCAGCCGTAGTCAAAAGGTCTTTTGTAACGATATTGTCTTTGATACCGATCGGAATACCTGCTAATACGTTACTTTCATCGATTCCTTTTTCATCAAGCGCTTTGGCAATCGCCATTGCTTTTTCTTCATTCAAAGTAATGAACGCGTCGATTTCTGGTTCTGTTTCTTTGATACGATCAAATGTTGCTTTTGTTAGATCTTGTGCAGTGATTTCTTTAGAGACAAGCATTGCATGCAATTCTTCTAAAGAGTGATCATACAATTTTTTCATTATGCGCCAGCCTCCCCATTCTCAATAATTGCTGGCACTTTAATAAAGCCATCTTCTTTTTCTGGTACATTTCTCATTAATTCGTCGCGATTCCAACCTGAATTTGCTCGGTCTTGACGCATAACGTTTACAGTTTCAACCACATTTGATGTAAATGGAACACCTTCAGTATCTACTTCTTCCAGCAATTCCACCATATCAATGATCTTTCCTAATTGGTCGGTAAAACTTGCAAGTTCTTCATCTGCGAACGCAAGTTTTGCTAATTTGGCAACGTGTTTCACTTGTTCTTCACTGATCGCCATACTACCCCTTCTTTCTACACGAGTTAAAAACTTTGCTCTCTATTTTAACATAAGAGTTTGTTATCTGAAATTGTTTCTTGAAATTTATCTGAAAAAAGTTGGACTTCACTCTGGATTTGTCCGACTTTCAGCTAACGCCTCTGCCATTTCTTCTTCTGTCCAAACGGCGATCCCTAATTCTTGTGCTTTCGCCAGTTTGCTTCCAGCCTCTTCACCAGCAACGACGATATCTGTTTTTTTCGAAACACTTCCGGTTACTTTTCCGCCTAGATTCTCGATCGTCTCTTTTGCTTCTTCTCGAGTGAATCGCGTCAGTTTACCAGTTAACACAACTGTTTTGTCTTTAAATGGTGAATCAATCGTTGCGATTTGTGCTGGACGAATCCCTTTGTAGTCAAAATTGACTCCCGCTTGTTTCAGTTCAGCTAATAGATCATGGACCTCTTCATTACTAAAGTAGGTAACTACGCTGTCTGCGATGATATCACCAATCGTATCTAAAGAAATGATCGTTTCAAAATCGCTTTTGCTCAAGCTCTCCAGATCACCGAAATGTTCTGCTAAGATTTTCGCAGCTTTTCCGCCTACATGACGGATTCCTAGTCCAAAGATCAAGCGTTCCACTGAATTTTCTTTACTGTTGTCGATTGCAGTTAAAATATTACTTGCGGATTTTTCTTTGATTTTATCCAAAGTCAATAATTGTTCTTCAGTCAAGTTATAGAGGTCAGCTACATCAGACACCAATTTTTTGTCGTACATTTGTGCTAAAACTCTTGGTCCTAGTCCATCAATATTCATTGCATTACGAGAGACAAAATGATTGAGTCCTTCTTTTATTTGAGCCGGACATTTCGGATTGATACACCGCAAAGCGACTTCTTCATCTAAATGTACGAGCTCACTTTGACAGACTGGACAATGTGATGGTAAGGGATACTCTTCACTGTCATCTGGTCGCTTCTCAAATACTACCTGAGCGACTTCTGGAATAATATCGCCAGCTTTGTAGATTTGAACGGCATCGTTCAAGCGGATGTCCTTCATTTTGATATAATCGCCATTGTGCAGACTTGCTCGACTGACTGTCGTACCAGCCACACGGACAGGAGTCATGATCGCAGTTGGTGTGACAACGCCGGTGCGCCCTACTGTCCAATCGATTGCTTCGATTTTGGTTTCTACCTCTTCAGGTGGAAATTTATACGCTACGGCCCAACGCGGTGCTTTTACAGTAAATCCTAATTGATCTTGCAAAGCAAAATCGTTGACTTTGATGACGATACCATCGATCTCATAAGGGAGATCTACCCGTTTGTCATGGTATTCTTCGATAAATGACCATACATTATCAATCGAATGGCACAAGCGTTTTTCCTGATTGATGTGGAAGCCGATCTTGTTTAATTCTTCTAGCGCTTCATACTGAGTCTTTGCTTTCATTGGACCAAAATCTGCTACTGTGTACAAAAAGGTATCCAGATTTCTTTTAGCTGTTATTTTAGAATCAAGCTGTCGCAAAGAACCTGCAGCTGCATTACGTGGATTTGCAAAGATATCTTGCCCTTCAACTTCCCTTGATTTGTTCAATTGAACAAATGACTTTTTCGGCATAAAGCATTCGCCACGCACTTCGATACTGATTTGATTTTTTAGTTTCAAAGGTACGGATCGCACTGTCTTCAGATTTTCAGTGATGTTCTCGCCGACAGTTCCATCTCCTCGTGTAGCACCTCTGACAAACACACCATTTTCATAGCGCAATGAAACAGACAGCCCATCGATCTTCAATTCACAACAATAATCAACTGGATGCCCAATCGCTTTTTGGACACGCTGATCAAAAGCAAAGAGTTCTTCTTTACTAAATACATCGTTCAAACTATACAATGGAATATCGTGAGTGACTTTTTCGAATCCTGTAAGGACCTTCCCTCCTACGCGTTGCGTAGGAGAATCTGATGTGATCAAATCGGGATACTGTTCTTCAATTGCCACTAATTGCGCATATGCTTTGTCATACACGTAATCTTCGACTGTTGGTTTATCTTCGACATAATACTGTTTAGACCACTGACTTAATTGGGTTCTCAACTCCTCCGCTCTTTTAGCGGCTTCGTCTATCGTCATTTCGTGTTCCATTTTCTTTCCTCCACTCAAGCTTTTTCAATTGGTGCAAAAGCAGCTAATAATCGTTTGACTCCTTGACTAGGAAATGCCACGTCTAGTTCTAGATCTTTTGCTGTACCGCTCACTCTTACGACTGTGCCAGCTCCCCATTTTTTATGTTTGACCTTGTCTCCTGCTTTCCAATCATTGCTTTCCCCGCCTGCAGTTGCTTTTGATGACACGACTGTTGTAGCAGGTTGCTTGTAGATTGGCGTAGCTGCTTTTGATGCAAAAGGTGTGCTTTTTTTCGGTGTAGGCCGCATTCCTTGAATGTCCAACAACTCTTGGTCGATTTCTTCGACAAAACGAGAAGGGCGGTTATACTGTGTTCTACCATATAAAGTTCTTGAGAAGGCATTTGTCAGGTACAGTGATTCTTCTGCCCTAGTGATTCCAACATACGCAAGTCTGCGCTCTTCTTCAAGTTCGCTTTCTTCCATTAGTGCTCTTGATAAGGGGAAAACCCCTTCTTCTAGACCAATCAAAAAGACTACTGGAAATTCTAGGCCTTTAGCTGCATGTAGTGTCATCAAGGTAACTTGGGTAGTTTCTTCTTCTAAGTTATCGATATCTGACACTAAGGCTAGATCATTTAAGAAGACGGTCAGCTTTTCATCTGGCGCGTCAGCATCTTCTTCATTTTGTTTTTCAAACTGTTTATCAAACTCTTGTGTAACGGTTAAGAATTCTTCCAAGTTTTCTAATCTTGCTTGCGATTCTAACGTATTTTGGATCTTTAAGTCTTCTAGATAGCCGCTACGCTCTAGGATTTCTTTCGTCAATTCAGTTACTGTCAGATAAGGCAACATTTGTGTCACTTCACTGATCATTTCACCGAATGCGCCCAATTGCTGTCCTGCTTTACCGCTAATATTGGCTAAATCAACATTTTGAGCCGCTTCTAGCAGTGGCCACTGGTGCATCGTCGCAAAATTTCTTAGTTTCTCGATCGAACCTGGTCCGATTCCTCGTTTAGGCGAATTCACGATTCGTTCAAAACTGATGGAATCTTGCGGATTAGCGATCACATTCAAATACGCCAAAATATCTTTGATTTCTTTTCGGTCATAGAACTTATGCCCTCCGACCATCTTATAAGGGATATTGGCTTTGAGAAGCGTTTCTTCCATCACACGGGATTGGGCATTCGTTCGATATAAAATTGCAAAATCACCATAATCTCGTTGATTTTCTCTTATTTCTTCTTGCATACGGTCAACGATGAATCGTGTTTCATCTCTTTCGTTATCTGCACGATAGTAAGTGATTTTATTTCCTTCACGATTTTCTGTCCAAAGATTCTTTGGTTTACGGTTACTGTTGTTTTCGATGACTTGATTCGCTGCACTTAAAATATTCTTTGTAGAGCGATAGTTTTGTTCTAACAAAATAACACTCGCATCTGGATAGTCTTTCTCAAAATCCAAGATGTTTTGCATATCTGCTCCACGCCAACCGTAGATACTTTGATCCGCATCACCTACAACACATAAGTTTCGGAATCTTTTCGCTAGTAGATTCACTAATGTATATTGGGCATGGTTCGTATCTTGGTATTCATCGACATGGATATAATGGAATTTATTTTGGTAATAAGTCAATGAATCTGGGTGTTCTTCAAACAACCGGATCGTATTCATGATCAAATCATCAAAGTCCATACATTGATTGTATTGTAGTTCTTTTTGGTAAGCCACATAACACTTTGCTGCGATTTCTTCATAATAACTTCCTTGCATTTTTGCAAAGTCTTGTGGCGTTTGCAGACTATTTTTGGCTTGTGATACAGTCCCAAGGATACTTCTTGGATCATACTTTTTAGGATCGATATTCAATTCTTTTAAAATACGTTTCATCAGTGAAAGCTGTTCTGACGAATCAATGATCGTAAAATTACGATTGTAACCGATAAAATCGACATCTCTTCTTAAAATACGCACACACATTGAGTGAAAAGTCGAGACCCAGACATCTTCTCCTCCGTGTTCTAAAATTTTATTGACCCGTTCTTTCATCTCTTTGGCTGCTTTGTTGGTAAAAGTAATCGCAAGGATGTTCCATGGATTTACTTCTTTTTCTTCAATTAAATACGCAATCCGATGGGTCAACACTCGCGTTTTTCCACTTCCTGCGCCAGCCATCAATAGTAATGGCCCTTCCGTGTGAAGAACCGCTTCTTTTTGACGAGGGTTCATCCCGTTCAATAATTCCGTCTTGGATGACATTAACAACATCCTTTCTTTTATCAATCTTCTAAATTATAGCATTTTCCAGCTCTTCCTTAAAGAAAATGTTCGCACCTATATATGCTGAAAATTAGACTTGTCTTGCATAAATAGATGAAAAGAAATTTTTTTCTTTCATTTAATCTTGTAAAATCATTCATTTCGCGATAAATTAAGTTGAAGCGAGGCGTTAAGATGGGAAAAAAAGCAACAATAAAAAAAATTGATAAAACACAACTTTATTTTATTTTAAAAGGGATTGTAGTGGGGTTGTTTACTGGTATCGTCGTCAGTCTTTTTCGGTTGGCCATTGAAAAATTAGGCATACTCACGCAACACTTCTATGAATTGACACAAAGAGAACCGATTTACTTGATCCTTGGTGCAGTCGTAAGCATCATTGTTACATTACTGGTAGGGTTATTGATCAAAAGTGATCCGGATATCAAAGGTAGCGGGATTCCTCAAGTCGAAGGTCAATTGCAAGGTGAACTAACGATTTCCTGGTTTTCTGTTTTATGGAAGAAATTTGTTGGCGGGATACTTTCTGTTGGTTCTGGTTTGTTCTTAGGTAGAGAAGGCCCTTCTATACAGTTAGGTGCAGTGGTCGGTCAAGGAACAAGTCAACTCTTCCACAGTGTCTCCTCCGAACAGAAGATTCTGATTTCTAGTGGTGCAAGTGCGGGGCTTGCAGCTGCATTCAATGCACCGATTGCCGGTCTGCTATTCGTTTTAGAAGAAATCCACCATTCTTTTTCTCCATTAGTCTGGTTGACTTCATTTGCATCAGCGGTAACGGCAAATTTTGTTTCTCTTTATTTTTTTGGACTAAAACCAGTTTTATCTCTAGGAGAATTACCTTCTTTGCCTTTAAAATACTATGGTTCTCTGATTGTTTTAGGAATCTTTTTAGGCGTATTGGGTTTTGTCTATCAACGGGTACTACTCAGCTTGCCCCGTATGTATGAAAAAGTACCTTTGCCTTCTTATTGGCATGGACTCGTTCCATTCTTACTTATTTTACCGATTGGCTATTTTTGGCCGACGATCTTAGGTGGCGGAAATCAAATCATTATCTCATTAGGTCATTCATCTTTACCTTTGATGATGATTTTTGGACTGTTTATCCTTCGATTTGTTTTTTCAATGGTCTCTTACGGTGCCAGTCTGCCTGGAGGAATATTTTTACCGATTCTTACTTTAGGCGCTTTATTAGGGAGTATTTACGGAACTATCTTGGTGCACACATTTGGAATGGACCCTATTTATATCAAAGATTTCATCGTTATTGCAATGGCTGGCTATTTTGCAGCGATCGGTAAAGCTCCGTTGACTGCCGTTATTTTGGTAACCGAGATGGTTGGCTCCTTGAATCATCTGATGCCCCTTGGATTAGTGGCTCTAGTCGCTTATATCATCAATGACCTATTAGGCGGAAATCCGATCTATGAATCGTTGCTTGAACGATTGCTTGCTCATAAACATCCTCCAGTCCTAATGGGGAAAACAACCTTTGAGTTTCCTATTACAGCAGAAAGCTTACTAGACGGCTTGATGGTTCGTGATTTCAATTGGCCGCAGGACATGTTGCTTGTTTCGATCATTCGAGGAAAAAACGAACTATTGACCCACGGAGATACGATCATGCAAATGGGAGATATTTTAGTCATTTTGACAGATGAATCACATCTTTCTTCAGTCAAAAAAGAAATTGCTAAGCGTTCGTATCACCCTGCGCTGAAACAATCTTTTTAAAATAAGTCATCAGGATAGAATCGATCAGTTTGAAAAGAGCAGAAGATCTTGACAATTGCTTCTTAAACTTTTCAAGCTCCCGGTTTATTTTTCGAAAAACATAGTTGAAAAAAAGGTCAAGACAAAAGTCGTTTAGGTTTGAGAAATTGGAGAGAAAGATTGGGACAGAAGTGTTTCTTACTTTTGTCCCACGTTTTTTATGCTTCTTTAAGGTTCCATCCACGAAAAGGCATCCAATTGTAACGTCATCGTAAAGACTGGAGAACTTTTCGACACCGAATTCGAAGTCAATGTGCCACCATATCCAAAAGTCGTTGCAGACGAATAATTAGTCAATCCATCTGTGGTCAATTTTCCTTCCTTATTTGCTAAAGTAAATAAGTGGATGGGGCTACCAAAATTGATCAGTGTGCCGTTTGAAATCAGGGTCTCATCTGTTGTTGCTGCGGGTGATCTCAGAGTCAAAGCAGAGATATCAGCAATCGACTCGTTATTTGTTTGAACAAAATTGGTGATCGAAACATCTATCGGACGACTGGAATTATTCGTAATATTATAAGTTGGCGATTGGATCTTTTTTTGACCATTGACATTATAGAAAATCGTCGCAGTATCCACCGCCACATTGAGCCAATCTTCACTGCTTTCGTTGATTTCTTCCATCCGTTCACGGTCTATTCCTAATGATCCATTCACTTGGATATCCGCATGTTCTTTCTCGTTGATTTCTTCCGCTTGAGTGACTACCGGCACAGTGCCTCCGATAAAACTGCCTACTAATAATAAACGAATCAACAGTCTTTTCATCCACTTATCCTCCCTATTCGATTGTTAAATTGACTCCTGCGGCAACTTGTCCCTTTTTTTCTTTCGTAATCGGATCATAGAGACTAAACAATGCAACAGATGGATATTCCCCTTTTTTCAACTTTTGTCCCAAAGTCACTTCTTTTACTTCATAACCAGGTTCAATTGCTCCAGTAGTATAAATAAGTCGGTCGGTTGCTTTCTCCCGAATCTCCACATTGATAGGGTAACTATTTTTGCTTGGGTTTTTGATCTTCAAATTTCCTTTTAACGTTTGTTCACAGAATTTTGCTTCTGGCGAAATAACCAAATTGAATTTGCTTTTATCCAGTGCCGATTGCGCAAGTTTTGTCATTTCTTTATCGGATATTTTTTGCGCATCTTTTTGTTCAGGTAAAAACTCACCGCTTACAACAGCCACTTTTTCTGTTTTTCCCTGAACATGATGCTGAGAAATGAACCAAGTAACAGCCAGTAGAATTGTGACGAACAAAATACCGACAACGTACTTCTTGCGATTATTTTCCAACCTTTCCATCATGATTGTCCTCCTCACTATACAATGAACAACGTGGCAATCTCATACTTTCCAACATATTTGAATTTAGACGTACTTATATACTAAAGATAATTATATTTTCCACGAAAATGAATCGTCATTTTCTAATTGAGTTCATCTTTACTGGTTGCTTTCAATGTAAAGATTTCTCTTCTCAATCACTCTCATCAAATTATAACATTTATTCATTTTTCGAACTAAAAGGAACGGTTTCATTTTCTCCACTAAGTTTTATGTTCTTGTTTATTACGAAAAAATATCAAGATTCCAAATAGCATTTTCGGCTATATTTATAGACATACTACGTATTCACGAAGATTTTCTCAGCAATATAGATAATTTTAAATTTTTCAAAATTGAGAAATTCATCATTATTGGCCAACGCTCTTTATTAATTTTTGATTACAAATAAATGGTACTATACACATTTAAAGCCGTCAAAGATTTGCACAAAAAAACTACTTGATTTCCTCAATAAAGGAGACCAAGTAGTTACTAGAACTGATCTTAAGCTTTTGCTAATTCGGGTGTTTTTCTCAATAGACCATAGATCACACCGGAAACAACTGCACCGATAGCAATAAATACAAGATACATGATTGGTTGACTTACTAGGAAAACAACGAAGATACCTCCATGTGGTGCAAGTAATTTAATTCCCAATGCACCAACTAAGCCACCAGTTAGGGCTGAACCAATAATGAAACTTGGAATAGCACGAATAGGGTCAGCGGCTGCAAAAGGTATAGAACCTTCTGTAACAAAGGATAGCCCCATGATGATGTTTGTCAAACCAGCATCTTGATCTGTTTTGCTAAATTTATTTTTGAATAGACGTGTTGCTACGAAAATAGCTAATGGTGGAACCATACCACCTGCCATCACAGATGCCATGACTACACTTCCGCCAGTTGCAACAGTTGTAGCTAAAGTCGCTGTACCAAATACATACGCTGCTTTATTGATTGGTCCACCAAGATCGGCTGCCATCATTCCAGCTAGCAAAGCACCAAGTAGTGCGGCATTTGAACCACTCATGCCAGTCAAAAAGCTATTCAATGCATCATTGATCGCCTTCATAGGGACATTGACCAGCAACATCAAGAATCCGGTAATCAATAAACCAAAGACTGGGTAAAATAGGATCGTTTTAATCCCATCCAATGATTTTGGCAAATTCTTGAACACCTTACGTAAGAACACGATCACATAACCTGCGATGAAACCACCGATCAACGCACCTAAGAATCCTGCACCACCAGTATTTGCTAAAGCACCAGCTGCAAACCCAACAACCAATCCTGGACGATCACCAATACTTGAAGCAATGAATCCCGCTAAGACTGGTAACATGAAGCCAAATGCAGCTTGTCCAATTTGGTTGAACCAACTAGCTAATTGGTTATAATTCCCTAAGTTTGCTAATTGGTCTTGAGGAACACCCATGAATTGGTCGATCATAAATGAAAGAGCAATTGCGATCCCGCCTCCAATAACAAATGGTAACATGTGAGAAACACCATTCATCAGATCTTTATAGATTCTTTGACCGATTGTTCCATCGGCATTTCCTTCATCTGAAGCACCATCTTTTCCTTCTCCATGGAAAACTGGGGCAGTATCGTTGGTTGCCAATTGGATCAATTCTTCTGGCTTACGGATACCATCACTGACTGGTCGATTGACTAATTTTTTCCCATCGAAACGATCTATTTCAACTTTTTTATCTGCAGCGACGATAACTCCATCTGCTCGGGCAATATCCTCTGCTGTCAAACGATTCTTGATTCCTTCAGAACCATTTGTTTCAACTTTGATGTCAACGCCCATTTCTTTTGCTTTCTTCTTAAGAGAATCTTCTGCCATATACGTATGGGCGATTCCCGTTGGACACGCAGTTACCGCAACGACATATTTCTTTTTAGGATCTAAACTTTTTTCTGTTGCTTGTTCATCTTTTTCGGCTTTTTCTTCTGCTTGTTTTTGTTCTTCTGCTGTTTGGAATAATTCTTGAACAGCTTCTGGTGTCTTCGCCTGCTTTAATTTGCCGACAAAATCTGGGTCGATCAAGAGACGAGACAATGCTGCTAGCGCTTGTAAATGAGTATCATTTGCTCCTTCTGGTGCAGCAATCATGAAAAACAAATACGTTGGTTGACCATCTAATGATTCATAGTCAACACCTTTGTTGCTTTTTGCAAATAAAACAGTTGCTTCTTTGACAGCTGCATTTTTTGCGTGAGGCATTGCAATACCATCACCTAAACCAGTTGATGTTTGTGCTTCACGTGCTAAAATACCGTCTTTGTAGGTTTTAATATCTGAAATACGACCTGCTTCATACATTTTTTGGACCATTTCATCAATTGCGCCTTTTTTATCAGTCGCTTGTAGGTCCATGATCATTGCATCTTTGATCATCAAATCTTTAATATTCATGATAAGCCTCCTAGAAATCAATCAATTTTTTTAATTTCAACCTCTGGTATTAATTCATCGATCAATGCCTTTGTTGCTAAGTCATCAGAGAATGCTGTAGCACTTCCGCATGCTACTCCCCATTTGAATGCTTCAACTGGATCTTGATCTTTGCTGTAAGATCCAATAAAACCAGCAATCATTGAATCTCCTGCTCCTACCGAGTTTTTCAACGGACGTACTAAAACATTCGACTGATACGCACCATCTTTTGTGAAGAGTAAAGCACCATCACCGGCCATAGAGATCAATACGTTTTGAGCACCTTCTTCAAGTAATTTTTTTCCATATGGAAGGATATCCTCGATACTCTTAAATTCTGTGTGATATAGTTCAGCTAATTCATGATTGTTCGGCTTGATTAGTAATGGTCTTTTTGCTAAAGCATCTTTAAGATCATCACCTGTTGTATCAATCACAAATTCTGCTTCTTTTCCACGGATAACCTCAATTAATTCTTGGTAAAATCCGTTTCTTAAACTTGCTGGTGTGCTACCTGACAAAACAACGATATCGCCTTTTTTTACGTTATTCATCGCTTGTTTTAAATCTTCAATTTCTTTTTCAGAAAGAACTGGTCCTAACCCATTGATTTCCGTTTCAGTATCCGATTTCAATTTGATATTGATTCGTGTATCAGATTGGACGTTGGTAAAGGCTGTATTGATTTGCTCTTCCTTTAACCATTCAGAAATAAAATGACCGGTAAATCCACCTAAAAATCCAAGAGCGGTCGATTCTGTGTCCATCCTTTTCAGGATCCTTGATACGTTGATACCTTTCCCACCAGGTAGTTTGAAGTCTTCTTTCATTCGATTCAAATCACCTAGTTTCAATCCATCAACTTTTACAATAAAGTCAATTGACGGGTTCAATGTTACTGTGTAAATCATTGTATAGCCTCCTTAATTGTTGTCCGTTCACGATATTGTTCCGCATATTCTGATGGACAACACTCGGTTACGATCGTAGCTGCTTCTAAAGGTGCGACAAAAGTGAAACTTAATTGATTGAATTTCGATTGATCGACTAAGACAAAACTTTCTTCCGAATGTGCGATTGCTAGACGTTTTACCGCGGCTTCTTCTGGGTCAGGCGTCGTAAAACCACGCTCAACATGGACACCATTCATCCCCATGAACGCTTTATTGAAATGAAAGTCTTTTAATTGCTCGATCACGCTAGAGCCTAATACTGCATTCGTTGATAACTTGATCATGCCTCCTAGAATGATCGTAGGAAGTTGTAAGTCAACTAGACTTGCAGCATGTTTGACTGAATTGGTGACAATAGTAATTTTTTTCCCCTGTAGATAAGGAATCATTTCCAATGTCGTTGAACCAGCATCCAAGTAGATTACGTCTTCGTCATTGATCAATTCTGCCGCGATTTGGGCAATTTTATGTTTTTCGTGAACGTTTTTGAGCGTTTTTTCGCTCATTGCTTGTTCAAAGCCTAAAAGCTGTCCTTTTTTTGCACCACCATGGATACGTTCAAGAAGCCCATCATTTTCTAAGTCCTTTAAATCGCGTCTGATTGTTGATTCGGAAGCATTTAGAAGATTTACTAGATCCTGTGACTTCACGATCTTATGTTGATCCAATAAATGAAGTATTTTCTGTCTCCGTTCCTCTGTAAGCATTTCCACGATCACCTCATGACAAATAGTAGCATATTATTTTTATAAATTCAATACAAAACATTCAAAAACACTCAAAAATATTCTCTTGCAACCATAAACGAATCATTTCATTCAAAATTCACCCTATATATCAAAAAAGCGATAAATGACAGAAGCTTGAATACGTCCACGTAAGTTCGAATACCACAAGTTTTTGTGTGCTTCGACGTTCTGTTATTTATCACTTATTTAACTATCACTATCGGTCAACCATCTGGTTATTGATTAGACTTTTTCTTTTTGTTTACTTATTTTAATTTTATGAAGGGTATAATAATAAAAGCCCAGTCCGCTAAGCATGACTAAAAATCCCAAAATTGAACGTATCGGTATTCTTGGAATCAAAAAAATGAGTAAAGCAAGTAATGCTGTAGGTAGCATGATGCGATAGTATAAACGTTTGTCCATTTTTTCCACCTCAACTTTTTTGTGCTGTCGCTAACTGTTCTAACTTCGGATAATCTAAGATCTCTACTCTCAAATGATGGATATCTTTCTTTACGTCAAAAGCCAATCTACCTCTTCGTTTTCTAAATCTTTTGAACTTGATATCGGATAATTCCTCACGTATCTCATCCAGGGGCACATTTTTTAAAATATCACTTGGGACATAAAGTCGTAAAATCAATAGATATTCTTGATACTTTTCATCCTCTACCGCTACTTCCAAGTACTCTCGGATATAATAACAATAAGCTTGAATACCGTTATCTAGTGTAATGCTCGGATCGATTACTTTGTAAGACATCATTTGCGCACGTTGCTCATCCACCCAAGGAAAGTAAGCTTGAGTATTCAATGCACCTTTTATCCTCTTTTCTCTATATTCATCTTTTTCAAAATCATAGCTTCTAGTAACAAAAAAGGTAGCTTTCTTCTTGGGGGCAGGCTGCATCATTCTATTTTGATATTGAACAGATTGAACACTTTTGTCTGTATAGGCATATTCTATAAAAGGAGTTTTTAATAACCCTATGCCATTGTCCCACGCTAAATGATCAAATCCCAACTGATCGCGATAGTAAGCTTGAAATTGCTGATTGACTTCAGCTTTCCAATTGAAGGGGTCGCGATATAGCTGTACAGCAACTACCTGATTCTCATACTCTTTGACCCATTCCACTTGTTGCACATCCAAGAAGATTTGTTTGGGAATCACACGATAATAGTAGGAACTGTAATACATTTCCCAGCAAGAAGTAAAACACAACCCTTGGTAAGATAGGTCATATCCAGAAAATTGATTACAGTCAACGATAATTTCTCCATCTGCCCGTTTGATTTTTGGTAATAGACGAATTTCTTCTTTCGTTTCAATGAGCAAACGTTCATCTATATCTGTGGTATTGTTGTACACGAATTCATCGTAAGATCTTATATACGCAAAAACACCATGCTGAAACATCTTTGTTCTGATATAATCTCGTATGACAGCAGCATGCTTATCCATCAGTTGCTTTTGAAAAATATTTTTCATCACTATTTCTTGTCCGTCAAAATGAATGCTGAATTCATTTCCGTCATTTCCTATGATGAACCAGCCAAAATCCAGTGGCCCCTCCTGAAATAACACTTGTTGGAATCTCTTCAATTCGAATGGTCTCATTCCTTGATGAGAAGATTGGAAATAGGACGGCGTAATCAACAATCGAATAAACGCAAGCCAATCCTCAATTTGATTTTTCTTCTCAAATTGATTCAATTCGGTCAGTTGGATCGTCATTAATAATTTATTCTCTTCCATACCTTTCTCACCTCTTTCAAATTATTTTATAATTAAATTATAACCAAATATAAGAAAAAACTAAAATTTAAAGTCTTGACTGCATTTACAAATATTCCATGGTAGAATGAAGCTATAAATTCTCAAACGAGGTGGACAAAATGGGCTTAAAATTTGAACGCACCGATAATCTTGATAAATTATTCGAATCATTTGCGGTTGATCCAGAAAAAACAGTTGCTTCTAAGGAAGAAATCGATCGCTTCTTAAAACCAAAAGATGATTTAAAAAAAGACAAGAAAAAGAAATAAAAAAAGACTTGTAGTAAATTTGAATTTCTCCAATCTTTGGAGTGTCAAATCACTACAAGTCTTTTTAACTTTTTTATTCTGCAATTACCGCTTCAATAGCCTGCCACGCTTCTTCTTTTCCTTGCTTCGTTACAGAAGAAAACAAAATAAATTGATCGTTATGATCAAAATCAAGTACTTTCTTTATTTCACTTTCGTGTTTATTCCATTTTCCTCTAGGGATTTTATCTGCTTTTGTAGCTACTACGATAACTGGAATATCATAATACTTCAAAAATTCGTACATTTGGATATCTTCTTGTGAAGGTCTGTGGCGTAAATCAACTAACGAGACAACCGCACGCAATTGCTGCCTAGTTGTGATATAGGTTTCGATCATCTCCCCCCATTTCGCACGTTCTGTTTTTGATACTTTCGCATACCCATAACCTGGAACGTCAACAAAGTGCAACGCATTTTCAATCAAGTAAAAATTCAGTGTTTGTGTCTTACCAGGCTTGCCTGAAGTACGTGCCAAATTTTTGCGATCGATCAATGTATTGATAAATGATGACTTCCCCACATTTGATCTTCCAGCCAAAGCGATTTCAGGTAAATCTGTTTCTGGATATTGTTTTGGTGCGACCGCACTGATCACGATATCCGCTTGATGTACTTTCATAACTCTTCTCTCCTTAAACACTACTAACCATCAGTCAAACTGGTTGTATCATTCGATGTTTGACCAACAGCTTTTTAAACTGCCTTTTTGCTTTTTCTATTTGCTCCTTCGATACTAAAGAAAGAGCTGCCGCAAAAGCGATAAACGACTTTCGCAACAGCCTAAAGTTTTAGCCAGCTTTTTTCTCAGAATCTTTGTAGACAATCGTTGGCTCACCAGTAAGTTCAGCAGCTTCTTTTGTGATGATCACTTTTTCGATTGCTTCATTTGATGGAATATCAAACATCACATCCATCATGATTTCTTCGATGATCGAACGCAAGCCGCGCGCACCGGTATTTCTGTCGATTGCTTTTTTCGCAATTGCTTCTAGTGCATCTGGTTCAAATTCCAACTCAGTATCATCTAAGGATAGCAATTTTTGATATTGTTTGACTAATGCATTTTTTGGTTCAGTCAAGATGCGAACAAGATCGGCAGCGGTTAATTTTTCCAAAGCCGCCATTACTGGTAAGCGTCCGATGAATTCAGGAATCAACCCAAACTTAAGCAAATCTTCTGGAATGATGTGTTGCATTACACTTTCATCCTCTGACAATTTCTGATTATTCGTACCAAATCCGATCGTTTTTTCACCCATACGGTTTTTGACGATTGTTTCGATACCATCGAAAGCACCACCTACGATGAATAATACATTCGTAGTATCAATCTGGATAAATTCTTGATGAGGATGTTTACGTCCTCCTTGAGGCGGAACGCTCGCTACTGTACCTTCAAGAATTTTTAGTAAAGCTTGTTGTACTCCTTCACCCGAAACATCACGAGTGATTGAGACATTTTCACTTTTACGCGCGATTTTATCGATTTCATCAATGTAGATGATCCCTTTTTCCGCACGCTCAACGTTATAATCAGCTGATTGCAATAACTTCAACAAGATATTTTCTACATCTTCTCCGACATATCCCGCTTCTGTTAGACTTGTAGCATCCGCAATCGCAAAAGGAACATTCAATGTCTTCGCTAACGTTTGTGCTAAAAATGTTTTCCCTGATCCAGTAGGACCGATCAAACAGATATTACTCTTTTGTAGTTCTACTTCATCAGCATCATCTTGCGCTTGTTGGTTGACGCGTTTGTAATGATTGTACACAGCTACAGCTAATGATCGTTTTGCACGATCCTGACCAATCACGTAACTATTTAAAACATCTAAAATTTCTGCTGGTTTCGGTACTTCTGTAAACTCACGTACAGCTTCTTCATAAAATTCTTCATCAATGATTTCTTTACATAGGTCGATACATTCATTACAGATGTAGACCCCTGGACCTGCTACGATTTTTTTTACTTCTTCTTGTGTCTTTCCGCAAAAAGAACAACGTACGGTCTCGTTACCACTTGGATTATCATACATGGTCTTCACCCCTTAACTCACACTTGAACATGCAAGAAACTATCACAGACTTTACAGTCTTTTACTATCATAACATAATTTAAATAAAAGCAAAAGTACAAAACAATCTACATAATCCCCAAGAAAGGGAAAAAGAGACAGGCTATGATCATAGCCTGTCTGCTTTCGATTTTCATCTAGCAAAAATTATTCTGCTTCAGTTGCTGTACCAGTGATCAAATCGATTGCTTTTTTCATTGTTACATCGTGTTCTAACATATCATCTGTCAATACACGTTTGATTTGGTCGATCGGCATGTTGTAAGAATCAGCCAATTCTTGGATTTCTGCATTGATTTCTTCTTCAGTTGCTTCTAAGTTTTCAGCTTTAGCGATTGCTTCGATCACAAGGTTTGTTTTTGTACGAGTTTCCGCTTCGCCTTCAAATTGTTTATGCAAGTCTTCTTCAGTAGAACCAGTTAATTGATAGTACATTTCTGGTGAGATTCCTTGACGTTGCATATTGTTCAAGAATTCGTCCATTGAACGGTGTACTTCATCGTGGACCATTACGTGTGGAAGGTCAACGATTTCTGCATTTTCAACAGCTAAACGGATAGCAGCTTCGTCTTTTGCATCATCTGCTGCTTTTTCTTTTGCTTCAGTTAATTCTTTAAGGTATTTTTCTTTTAGTTCAGCCAATGTAGATACTTCATCATCCACATCTTTTGCGAATTCATCGTCTAATTCAGGAACTTCTTTTGATTTTACTTCATGAACAGTCACTTTGAAGACTGCTTCTTTTCCAGCTAGATCTTCTGCTTGATAATCTTCTGGGAATGTCACAGTTACATCTAGGCTTTCTCCTGATTTTTTACCAACAAGTTGTTCTTCAAATCCAGGAATGAATGAGCCAGAGCCTAATTCAAGTGAGTAGTTTTCACCTTTTCCACCGTCAAAAGCTTCGCCATCAACGAAACCTTCAAAATCGATCACTACTGTATCGCCATCTTCTGCTGCAGCGTCTTCTTTGATCACTAATTCAGCTTGTGCTTCTTGTTCGCGTTTGATACGTTCTTCAAGGTCTGCTTCTGTTACTTCACGGTCTTGTTTTTCAACGACTAAGTCTTTATATTGACCTAATTTCACTTCAGGTTTCACTGTTACTTCAGCAGTGATCACCCAGTCTTGGCCTTTTTCCATACTTTCAACATCGATTTGAGGTTGAGATACAGGGTCGATTCCAGCTTCTTTAACAGCAGCTTCATAAGCTTCTGGTAAAACAGCATTCAATGCATCTTCATAAAGTGCTTCTTCACCATACATACGATTAAATACTTGACGAGAAACTTTTCCTTTACGGAATCCTGGTACATTCAAGTTTCCTTTAACTTTATTAAACGCAGTTGTTAGTCCTTTTTGGATTTCATCTTGCGCAATCGTAAATTTTAAAACACCATCATTTGTGCCTTTTTTTTCAAATGTTGCAGTCATTTAATTCCCTCCGAGTTTAGAAATTCATTTTATACATCAAAAACGTTTCATGCATACCTTTAAATAGTACACTAACCCTCTCAAATTGTAAACATATTGAGTGACTAGAATCCCCGTTTTTCATGACTTTTTTATCTTTTTAGTATCTGATCCCCTCTTGTAAGATCATCATTTCTTTCAAAATATCCGCTCTTTTATTCATGAATTCTGCTATTTCTACTTCTGTGTAGTCCGCAGGTAGGTCGTTGCGGTATACTGCTACAGTTAAGTCGAACCAGCTGTTGGGATCATTGATATATGTATCATAGATCGGATAAACGAGCGCAGATTGCATAGCAAACTCTTCTTTCAAAACTGTACTTAAAAATGCATCTTGGTTCTCAAATTCTTCTGCTAATCGACGAAGTTCTTGATAAGCAGGTTGGTTTTCCGGCGTAGGCAGTGACTTAGGAATGAATTGGACTAATGTTTCGTCGATTGTCAAATACGAAATAGGATGACACTCTTTCACTTGGGTCAGTGATTCGAGCATCTTCGCTCTCGCCAATAACTGGACTTCAGGCATAATGATCAATTTTGTTACTACCTGAACAAATTCATGGTAGGGTAACTCTTCGATTTTTTGGATCATCAATAACTGTTCAGTCGGTGCCATTGTGGGTAATAGCTCTGCCAAACGGTGGATTTCTCGAATATTTTGCCGTTCCACTTGGCTAGAAAATTGCTCCGCTTGTTGGACTTTATTGATAATAGATTGTTCAAATTCTTCTGGGAAAGTACAACTTGCAATCAATTTGCGGACATACAAAAAATCATTGTTTGCGATCAATAAATCAAAATAAAATCCAGCAAATTCTTCACTTGCCAGATATTCACTTTCATGAAGCACTGCTTGACTCAACGCTTCTTGTTTTTCATCAAGTTCAAATAGACAAAAGACTAGCAGACTATTTGCCTCAAAGTTAGGTTCTAGGTCATATGCCCGTAATAATAGTTCTTTCGCCTGTGTGTACCGATGGTCTGCTAAGGCTTGTTGCGCAATACGCATCAGATTTTCATATTTATCTGGAAAATCAATTTGGTCCACTTCTTCCTCCTCCTTTCAGTTCATCGCTTTCAATAGTAGCAAATAAAAAAAATCATGACAATATTTTTTGTATTATCACGATTTTTTTATGTTATGCATGCACTTCTTGGTTGAAAGCCTTGATCAAATTGATCGTTACAACACTCGTATTTGAGAAGTAATCACCAATATGCTGTTTTCTCTTGCTAAAGATAACTGGCAGATAACCTATAAACAACAATGGAAATTTTAGTATGAATCGGCATGCACCTTCTCTAACCAAAACAGTCGACCAACTTAATTCTGTCTCGTCAAAACCAACTACACGAATACCAAAAATCATTTTGCCGATCGTTTGTCCATGGTTCAGTTTCGTCAATAAAACAAAATAAGCTAAATAAATAACCAATGCCGCTCCACCATAGAAACTTAGGTAAGAATTTGCATAATCGATCCAACCAAGATTCAAAGCGATACCTAATGTCAATCGAGTAATTGAACCTATACATAACAAATCAATCAAAAAGGCACCAAGCCTTACCCAAAACCCAGCATAAAAATACTTTGGGAAATCATTGACTTTTGGAACTTCTGGTCGTTCTTTTGTATACCGTTGCCAATTTTTCTGTTTCGTCTCAATTTCACTTTCCGTCAAAGGACGTTCTTTAAAAGATTGGAGAATTTTTTGAGAGAAATTAGGATCAGGTCCAACAGCTGGACGGTCATGATGTTCTTGCTCAGATTTTGTTTGATCCTCTTCTAAATGTTCAGACATTCTTACTCACCTCCGTAATAATACATTGCTTTTGGAGATTCCGCTGTCCCAAGATTTTCAAGAAGTGTCAATATCTGGTTGGTTTCTGAAGCTTTTAATCCTTGGAACTGAGCTAATTTAGAACCTAGCCACGTATTAGCAAAACCAGTAGAACTAGCGGAATATTCAACTAACTGTGCATTTTCTAGTTTTTGTTCTTTACGCATTGCTTTTAGTGCGTCCTCTGGATAAGCAATCTCATCGACTAACCCAATTTCTTTCGCTTGTGCCCCATCATAGATACGGCCGTCAGCAATCTGTTTCACTTCAGCTTCTGTTTTGTGTCTTCCTTCGCTGACTACCTTCACAAACCGATTATAAGCACTATCGATGTACGCTTGAAGTACTTTTTGGTCTTCTTTCGTTGTTGGTCTAGTACTTGACCCCATATCTTTTAGCGCACCACTCTTCACAGTTGTATCTTTTACTCCGAGCTTTTCCAATAATCCTGAATAATTCAAACCAGACATGATTACTCCAATCGATCCAGTAACCGTTTCGTCTGTTGCAAAGATTTTGTCTGCTTGCGCAGAGATGTAATAGCCACCACTGGCTGCTGTATTTTTCATACTCACATACATCGGGATTTTTCGCTCTGTATGAATATCTTTCAATGTCTTAGCAATTTCGGCGCTTTCATAAACGCCTCCTCCTGGAGAATTCACTTCTAAAAAGATTCCCTTTACACTCTTGTCTTCTTGAATTGCTTTTAATTGTTCCATAAAGTTTTCATGATTGTATCCTTCTGATGCAAACAGTCCCGATGAACCACCACTGGCTATCGTGCCATCAACAGTCAATTTCACGATTTTTTCTGTACTATCCCCATCTTCAAGCACAGTTGGAGTCAATTCATCATTTCCATAAAGCAAACTATTCAAGCCAGTCATTTGTGTTTCTTCTTTCTCTTTCGTAGTTAAACTTGACGAGACTAATGAGATGACCAACAACCCAGTAGCAATCAAAACGGCGATCCAACGCTTTTTATTCATACGACTTCTCTCCTAATATAAATTTTTGATGACGATCACTTTTTCTTTTTTCTCTTCAGCATTCATTTTCTCTGCTTTTTCTTCTAATGCATAACCAATGAATTTTTCTTTTGTCAATTCATCTTCTACTGCAAAACGTTGTGCATCCTCCACCGCTAACGCGTCAGGAGAGATTTCTTGGATACTATCCCAACCTGTATCCAAAAAGATTTTCGTTTCATCAGTGATCTCACTTATTTTTTCAAGTTCGGCTAAACGTTGTTTTAACTGACCCAATGTCATGATTTCTATTTGCGCTTCCATTTTTATCCTCCTTTTGTTTCTTAAATATTATTGTACCGAACTATTCAAAAAGATGATAGCTAAAATTAGGAATTTTACCAGTTGCTCCAACCATATATATACCAATTATATTTTTTTGCTTATCCATTGACAAAACCAACATAAAAAAGTTATTATTTTAGATGTTTCCAGAAAAAAATATTAAAAGGTGGTACGAATAGACCATTAACGGAATAGCGCCTGATCTGTAGCGACAGATGACGAGGAAGAGGTTTATCGAAATTTCGGCGGGTGACCTCAGGGAATGCACTCTATAGGATATTCAAAAAAACTATCTGTGAAGATAGAACAAAGAAATATCCATGCAGCTGGAAACTTTCTTAATGAGATTATTATAGAAAGTAGGATGTTTTTTTATGTGTGGAATTGTTGGAATGATAGGTTTAGAAAATGTAACTCCTGGTTTGATCAACGGACTTGAAAAATTAGAATACCGCGGCTACGACTCAGCTGGTATCTTTATTGCAAATGATGAAGCAGATTACTTGATCAAGGCGCAGGGCAGAATCCAAAATCTAAAGGATAAACTAACAGATGAAATGATCGGCTCCATCGGTATCGGTCATACAAGATGGGCAACTCATGGTGAACCGACTGAAAAAAATGCACATCCGCATACTTCACAAACAGGTCGTTTCGTTCTTGTCCATAACGGTGTGATCGAAAATTTTGAAGAAGTAAAAACAAATTATTTAGCAAACGATACTTTTGTTGGAGAAACAGATACAGAGATTGTTGCTCATTTGATCGAATTTTTTGCAGATCAAGGATGGCCTACAAAAGTTGCGTTCACTAAAGCATTACAATTGATCAAAGGTTCTTATGCTTTTGCATTGATAGACAGAACTCTTCCTAACACGATCTTCGTAGCAAAAAATAAAAGCCCTTTATTGATTGGCTTAGGGGATGGATTCAATGTAGTTGCTAGCGACGCAATGGCAATGCTTTCTTATACTAGAGAGTTTGTCGAAATCGAAGATGGTGAAGTAGTCATCGTAACAAAAGACAATATATCTATCCAAACAATTGACGGTATTTCTGTGGATCGCCCTTCTTTCGAGGCACAGATCGATGCAACAGACATCGAAAAAGGCACATATCCTTACTATATGCTGAAAGAAATCGATGAACAGCCCATCGTGATGAGAAAAATCATCCAAGCATATACGAACCAACAGCATCAAATTATGATGGATGAAAAAATGTTAGCTACCGCGAAAGAAAGTGATCGGATTTTCATCGTAGCTTGCGGAACGAGCTATCATGCGGGCCTAGCAGGTAAGCCAATACTCGAAAAATTGACGAATATTCCTGTAGAAGTCCACTTAGCTAGTGAATTTGGTTATTCGATGCCTTTACTTTCGGAAAAACCATTTTTTGTTTTCTTAAGCCAAAGTGGTGAAACAGCCGACAGTCGTCAGGTTTTAGTTAAAATCAATGAACTAGGACACCCTACACTGACGATCACAAACGTTCCAGGTTCAACTTTATCAAGAGAAGCTTCTTTCACTCTTCTATTACATGCGGGACCTGAAATCGCTGTTGCATCAACCAAAGCCTATACAGCACAAATTGCTGTACTTGCACTGTTAGCGAAGGCCATTGGTGAAACAAAACAATTAAAAAATGCACAAACATTCGATATTAGCCATGAACTTGGTATTGTAGCAAATGCCATGGAAGAGATCATCACACAAAAAGATGAACTGCATCAACTTGCTACAGAGTATTTGACAGATACTCGAAATGCGTTTTATATCGGACGCGGAGCTGATTACGCTGTTTCACTGGAAGCTGCTTTGAAATTAAAGGAAATCAGCTATATCCAAGCGGAAGGATTTGCAGCCGGTGAATTAAAACACGGAACGATCGCTTTGATCGAAGAAGGAACACCAGTGATTGGGATCATTAGTGAGGCGGTTACTGGATCACATACAAGAGGCAATTTGAGAGAAGTAGAAAGCCGTGGAGCGAAAACATTAGTGATTGCGGCAAAGGGACTTGAAATGGAACAAGACCAACTCGTTCTTCCTGTAGTCCATCCATTATTGACACCATTGGCTACAGTTATCCCTACTCAATTAATTGCCTATTATGCCACACTTCTAAGAGGATTAGACGTTGATAAACCACGTAATCTCGCAAAATCAGTAACAGTAGAATGACAAAAAACAGTCGAGGCAGAAGTATTTCACTCCGAACATCAGGACGGATTCACAGAAATCACTTTTCGAAATTTTGTGAATCGTGACTTATTTTTCCCAACAACATGCTTCTGCCTTACTGTTTATACGTATACAGATTCTGAGATAAAAAGTATTACTTACTTTTGTCCCAGAATCTTTTTTATTTTCTCCGTTTCCTTATATAAAACAAACACAAACTAATTGCTGTTATACCCACGCCACTCATCTTTATAAGTGAATTCTTTTGTGTGCCAGTTAATGGTAGAGTTTTAACACTATCTTTGGTCAATATTTTACTGATTTTTTGTATTACCTCTGCAGTTAGATCAAGCGAATGATCTACGGGGCGATTCTTCCCTTGATTTATCATCCCCGTTTGTTCTTTCTCCATTTTGTTACCAGAAGCATCTACTGTTGAGTTGCCTATATTCTCTTTTTGCGGAGGTCGAGGCACGCTTAGAGAAGGTTTTTCTTCTTTCGGCTTTTCTTCTACTATTGGAGGAAGGGTTGTTCCTTTGGTCGTGATGAGCAATGCTTTAGATGCCACCGATACATTTCCAGCACGATCACAGGCGGTTATTGTATAATAATATTTTGTTTTTTCAGATAAATTCGTATCTGTATAGGATAAGGTATCGCCTGGAAGACTACCAACCAAAATACTATTTCGATACACTTGGTAACTTCTAATGCCACTCTCATCACTGGAAGCTCCCCAAAGTAAGGTCACTTTATTTTCTTTCACGACTGTCGCCCTTACATTCATCGGTGTCGTAGGCGGCTTGTGATCAACGATTTTCTTCGTTCTTACATTGATTCTATTACTTGCTTCCGACTGGTTCCCTGCTGCATCAAAAGACCGTACCTCATATGTATATTCAGTGTCTTCCGTCAACCCAGTATCTGTAAACTGTTCTCCTTGAACCTCTTGGACCAACTGTTTATCCCGATAAACACGATAGCCGGCTACACCGATGTTATCTGTGGATGCCTCCCACGACAAACTCACCTTATCTGTTCTCACATTCTCCACTTTTAGATTCAGAGGTATCGTAGGCGCTTCGTCATCCACTGCTGGTACACTCGTTCGTGCAAAGACTTCATTACTTGCTTCCGACTGGTTCCCTGCTGCATCAAAAGACCGTACCTCATATGTATATTCAGTGTCTTCCGTCAACCCAGTATCTGTAAACTGTTCTCCTTGAACCTCTTGGACCAACTGTTTATCCCGATAAACACGATAGTCGGCTACACCGATGTTATCTGTGGATGCCTCCCACGACAAACTCACCTTATCAGAAGTAACACTTTCCACCAGTAATTTTTGTGGAATCGATGGACTCTCCAGATCCAACCAAGCGGCTTGAACATTATCAAATTTAGCTTCGCCATTGCCACTCGAAGCAAAGCGAATGACATAAGTATTCTCATCTGTTGGTGTTGTAAAAATAAATTCATGTTGTTTCCAAGCGATGTCATAATGCTTTTCTTCCTTCAGTGGATGGTATCCTTGGTCATGATTCAACGTGCCAAACTCGACAATCGCTGGAAAATCAGGATCACCAATCACGTAATACGCAAATCGATACGTAGAATTTGGTTTTAACTGAACATATTGGAGGATATTTTCACCATTCGTTGCTTTTACATATTGATTGCCGTTACTATCCACTACCAGAGATGGGTTGTTTTCTCCAGGACTTGAAACGATCCAATCCTTCAATCCTTCATTGAATTCTCCATTCTTGATGATCACCTCTTTAACTGATCCTTGCGGAGAAATGGCAACTGCTACAAAAGGTTTTATAAAAAGAAGTAGTATTGCAAATAAAGGCAGGTATTTCCTTATAGATTTCATCTTATCACTTTCCTTTCCTGAGAGTATTATCGCTGTTAGTTTAATACATCTAGTTTTTTTTGAAACACTATTTTTCTTATATAAAGAAAATAAAGTTGTCACATAACAGTTGTCTGCATTAGAGCACAGTACTTTGGAAATTATCCTATCCAACTAACTTTTCTATAACCTGGAAAGATGATCTAAAGAAATCGTGAAGGAGTTAACTTGTATGATTGGTTTTTGTGCCTCCTGGTGATTTTAAGAAAGAGCGGTCTTTTCAGTCCATCTCCTTTTTTTGTACTACTCGTCCAACAAAAAAAGCAATCAACCTCAAAATTTGTTTTCCAAATTTAAAGATTGATTGCTTTTTTATTTAAAGCGATTCATTGACACCTTGGATAAAGTCATTGGTGTCGACTTATCACAAGAAAAATCACGTAACCAAATGTTAGTCTAATCCAATTTCTTCTCTTACAACTGCTGCGATTTTATCCACGTAATAATCAACTTTTTCATGTGTTGGTGCTTCAGCCATTACACGTAATAACGGTTCTGTTCCAGAAGGACGAACTAAAATTCTTCCTTCATCACCCATTTCTGCTTCTGCCTCTTCGATAACTGCTTTGATTGCAGGTACTTCCATCGCACCATTTTTGTTGCTGACACGGATATTTACTAATTTTTGAGGATAGATCGTTACTTCTGCCGCAAGTTCAGATAGTTTTTTACCTGTTTGCTTCATGATATTCAATAATTGGATTCCAGATAACATACCGTCTCCAGTAGTATTGAAATCTAAGAAAATCATGTGCCCAGATTGTTCCCCACCAAAATTGTAGTCATTCTTGCGCATTTCTTCTACTACATAGCGATCTCCCACTTGCGTGATCACATCTTTTAAGCCGACACTTTCCACTGCTTTATGGAATCCTAAATTACTCATGACCGTAGTAACGATCGTATCTTTCTTCAAACGATTCTTTTCAGAAAGATATTTCGCACAGATAAACATGATTTTATCGCCATCAACGATATTTCCTAATTCATCAACTGCAATGATACGGTCACCATCACCATCGAAAGCTAAACCAGCATCTGCACCTTTTTCCACAACCATTTCTGCCAATTTTTCTGGATGTGTCGAACCAACTCCATCATTGATGTTCAACCCATTTGGATTTGTTCCCATCGTATAGAAATCTGTTTCCAAATCTGCAAACAAGCGATTAACAGATGTTGAAGTCGCACCATTTGCAGCATCGACACAAATAGTCAATCCAGAAAGATCTCCATTGATCGTTTGTACTAGGAATTGAGAATATTTCAACAGACCTTCTGGAAATTCTTCTACTGTACCAAGCCCTTCAGCAGAAGGTCGTGGTAATTCGTCTACTTCTGAATCTAATAAAGCCTCAATCTCTAATTCTTGATCATCTACTAATTTAAATCCATCTGCACCGAAAAATTTGATTCCATTATCTTGCGCTGGATTATGAGAAGCAGAAATCATTACTCCGGCACTGGCTTTTTGTAATCTTGTTAAATAAGCGACTCCTGGAGTTGAAATCACGCCAAGTTGGAATACTTCAATACCAACAGATAATAATCCGGATATCAATGCTTCCTCTAACATCTGGCCTGAAATTCTTGTGTCACGTCCGACCAATACACGCGGGCGTTTCCCTTCTGTCTCATGCTGACTCAAGACATAACCGCCACATCTACCTAATTTAAACGCTAATTCTGGTGTCAGTTCTTTGTTTGCCTCGCCACGGACACCATCTGTTCCAAAATATTTACCCATAATTGTAAATTTGCTCCTTTAACTTAATTTTCCGATGAATTCGTTTGACTCATTTGAGTACTGCTACTTGTTGATTCACTCGAAACGCTACTTTCAGAGCCTTGACTAGACTCCGATTGTTGTGATGAAGACGATGTCGTCGAATTCGTCGTTGAAAAACTTGTATTTGTCTTGTTCTCTTTTTCAGCACCTTGACTTCGATTGCTTGAAGAACTGCTATCAGATGAAGCTAAAATCGGTGTGATTTCAACACTCACTGACTTTGGCGAAATACTTAACCCTCGTTCAACCGGGATATCGATGTTTCTTGTTGTCCGATGAGTGATACCTGAGACATCGATTGGTACCGGAATACTGTCGCCAATCAATGCAAGCTGTTCATTCGAACCAGTGACCACTGCATCTAGTTCTGAAAATTTAAAATCGTAACTCTTAACACCTGAACCTGGTGTGCCTTGTTGTGTTCCATATAGACGCACCGATTTTTTCGGTTTGATTGCATCCGCGGTCACTTTTACCTGAACAGGATCTGACACGATACTCAATGCCTCCCCTGCCTGGTTCAACGCTTGAACAGGGACTTCACTATTGATACCTTCATCTTTAATCATGGAAGGATCAACAACAGCTACTACTTGGTGGATCTCAGATAGTGTTTTATCTCCTGTCGTGATCGTCACTTCATCTGGATCAACATTTGTTTTATCCAATTCATAACCAGATGGTGTAGATCCAGAAGGCACAACAGTTTCTACATCAAACGTTTTCGTCACTTTCTTTTCAATTGTAACGGTGATCGTTTCAGGTTGCAACCTCGATGTAACAGCGCTGCTTAGGTTACGTACTTTCAACGATACTTCATGTGTACCTTCACCAACATTCGTTAGATCAGCAGTAACTCTAAACGTACGTGTATCTGCATTTGACTCTGCATTCAATTGCACACGGTTAGCACTACTAAGCTTTACAGTAGCTGTATTCTCATAGCCGTGGATATAGTATTTATCCGTATCATATAATAGTTGAATCGGCACATTCGAAACAGTTTGGCTATACGACTCGTTTCCAGATAGCGTACTCTGAACTGTCTGTCCGTTGGCATTAAAGTAAAGAACGATACTGAACAGTAATGCAACGAAGCCATACAATAGACTGGTACGTCTCTCTTTTGAGATCATTTCCGATCCCCTCCCTTAGTCATTGCGTCCAAGAAAGATTGAATCCCATTTTTTTTGTTTTTTGTTTTTTCCTCAACAATCAACTGTTTTCGTAATATTGTGAGGTATTCTTCTTGTGATAATCCAGGAATCAATTGATTATCTAATGTGATACTGACGTCTCCTGTTTCTTCAGAGACAACGATTGTTATAGCATCGCTGACCTCACTGATACCGACAGCAGCTCGGTGACGGGTTCCGAATTCTTTCGGAATCAACATACTTTCAGATAAAGGCAGATACGCACTTGCTACTGCGATCTTCCCATTCTTAACAATGACCGCTCCATCATGTAACGGTGTATTCGGGATGAAAATATTGATAAGAAGTTCTCCAGTAATATCTGCATCAAGCGCTATCCCTGTTTCAATATATTCATCTAAACCCGTATGGCGTTCAATTGTGATCAAGGCGCCAATCTTACGTTTAGACATATATTGAATTGCTTTGTCGAAGGATAAAATCATTTTTTCATCTTCTTGCTGCTCGCTTTTTGATTGTTTGAAGAGCGAACTTCGACCAAGATGTTCCAAGCCACGTCGTATTTCTGGCTGGAAAATAACGATTGCCGCGATCACACCATAAGTGATGACTTGATTCATCAACCATGATAGAGTATGCAGACCAATCAACTCAGCCACGATCCGAATGACAATGAAAATAGCCACTCCTTTTAGCAATTGGATTGCTTTCGTCCCTCTTAGTAGTTGGATCAGTTTATAGACCAAATACCATACTACCAAAATATCCAGTATGTTCACCAAAAAATTCAGAGAAAACAAGTCACCGGAAAACATTTGTTGCCAATAATCTAAGTTAAAAAGTTCTCCGATTTGAAATGACATAAAAAGCCTCTCTTCTCTTTTGAGATTTCTTCTTAAGTATATCATATGTTTGTATATCTGAGGCTTTTATGCCTGAATTTTTCCATTTTCACGACAATTTTTTCAAGAAAATTACATAGTTTTATTTTTTCAAAAAGACAAGAGGTCGAGATAAAAGTCGTTTAGATTTGAGAAATTGAAAAGAGGATGGGACAGAAGTGTTTAACTTCGAGAAATAAGAAGGAGTTGCTTCTGCTCCCACCGTTTATTGTTTTTTAAAAAATGAGACAAAAGTATTTCTTACTTTTGTCCCACGTTCGTTTTTTTGAAATTTCCGAAAAGCTTGACTTTTGGACGCCGTTTATTCGGAATGAGAGTCTGTAGCAAACCTGATTTTTAAATTTGTCCCATATTCTCTAGATCCGAATAATCAGTGGAAACAGAAACCAGCTTTTCGAAAATGAAGTTCAGTTATCCTAAATCAAAAAATAACTTTCGTAAATCATTTCTTAGCTCTTAGATCTCCATTCTCCCCATCAAACTTACCATTTATAAAAATATTTAAATCCATTTTTCTGAAACAAGAAACTAAAATAGGAAAATGCCTATTTTCTACGTGCGGCACGTTCTGCTCTTCTTGCCGCTCTTCTTACTTCGGCTTCTGGATCACTTTTTTTCTCTCTTTTTTCTCTCACAGGCTTTCCGAGCGTTTCCTTTTCTTCAGCAGGTTCAATTTTTGCTTTGATTTTATCTAATTGGCCTGCTAATGAAGCATAGTTGTAGAAGCGTGTCTTCGCATCGTGAACTGTTTTTTCAAATAATTTTTCTGCTAATTGCGGATGCGCATTTTCCAATGATGAAAAACGTACTTGCTTACGCATAAAATCAGGCATTGTTGAAAAATCAGGTTTTTTGTAATCTAAAGTCATTGGTACTTTGTTCTTTTCGATCAATTCTGGATTGTATCGATATAGTGACCAATATCCAGAAGAAACAGCCTCTTTTGCTTCTTTGATCGATTCTTTCATTCCACCAAATAGGCCGTGTGTGATACATGGTGTGTAGGCGATGATCAATGAAGGCCCAGGGAATTTTTCTGCCTCTTCGAACGCTTTGATTGTTTGCATTTGATTTGCTCCGGAAGCGATTTGGGCAACGTAGACATTGCCATACGTCATCGCCATCATTCCTAAATCCTTTTTCGAAGCATATTTCCCGCTCGCAGCAAATTTTGCGATGGCTGATGCAGGTGTGGCTTTAGACACTTGTCCTCCTGTATTAGAATAAACTTCATTATCCAACACGAGAATATTGACATCTGCACCACTTGCTAATACATGATCAATCCCACCGAAACCAATGTCATAGGCCCAACCATCGCCACCAATCATCCATTGGCTATTTTTCACAAAAATGTTTTTTTCTTTTAGAATTTCCCGTAATTCTGGAACGTCCACAACCTCTGATTCGATCGCTGCTTGAAGTTTTGCAGCTCTTTGCTGTGTGCCTTCGCTCTCGAATAAATGATCTAACCATTCCTCCATCAATGCCCGCAACTCTTGTGAAACTTTCGGCAACAATTCGCTCATTGCTTTCGCTAAAGCTTCGCGACGTGTTTGGGCCGCTAGCAACATACCATAGCCAAACTCAGCATTGTCTTCTAGTAAAGAATTTGACCATGCAGGGCCTTGACCACATTCATTCGTTGTATATGGAGAAGCTGGTGAAGCTCCACCCCAGATTGAAGAACACCCTGTTGCATTCGCGATCATCATCCGATCCCCAAACATTTGTGTCAATAATTTGACGTAAGGTGTTTCTCCACAGCCTGAACAAGCTCCTGAAAATTCAAGCAATGGTTTATTGAATTGCGTAGATAATACTGAATTTTTACCCTTTACTGGATTTTCTTTTTGTTTCAAGGTCATAGCAAATGCCCAGTTGACAACTTGTTCTTTTTGTTCTTCATAAGGTTTCATCACTAATGCTTTTCCTTTTGCTGGACAAGCTTCTACGCATAATCCACAACCTGTACAGTCTTCTACTGAAACTTGAATACGGTATTTTAGTCCATCTGGCCCTCTCATATCCCGTACGATAAATCCTTCAGGCGCCTCAGTCATTTCCTCATCATCTGCCAAAAATGGGCGAATGGCTGCATGGGGACAAACAAAAGCACATTCATTACACATTGTGCAACGATCACTGATCCACTCAGGCACTTCTAATGCAACACCACGTTTTTCAACTTTCGCCGTCCCTAAAGGCATTTCACCAGTTGTCATCTGATTTTCGACCAAAGTCCCAACGGATAAACTATTTCCTTCTTGTGCATTGATTGGTTCAAGCACTTCTTGAACATATTGTGATTGATCCTGATTTGTTTTCACTGGAATCTCTAATGTTCGCCATTGTTCAGGCACTTCCACTTTGTGAAGCAATTCCACTGTACGATCGATTGCCTGCACGTTTTTTTCAACGATCTTCATTGATTTATGTCCATAGCTTTTTAGTGCTTCTTCTTTTAAGAGTGGCATCACTTCCTCAAACGGAATGATGTTCGCTAATTTGAAAAAGGCTGTTTCCATCGCCGTGTTGATTCGACGACCTAAACCTACTTCTTGTGCTAGTTGCATCGCATTGATCGTATAAAACTGTATGTCATTTTCTGCCAAATATTTTTTTAAGCGGATAGGCAGATGGTTCTCCAACTGTTTTTCTGTCCATAACGTATTAAGTAAGAACGTCCCGCCTTTTTTCAAACCTTTTACTAAATCATAACTGTGTAGATACGCTGGGGTATGACACGCAACAAAGTCCGCATGTTCAACCAAATACGTCGAGCGAATAGGTGTGTCACCAAAACGCAAGTGCGAAACTGTTAGCCCACCAGATTTCTTAGAGTCATAGTAAAAGTATCCTTGTGCATATTTATCTGTATGGTCACCAATAATCTTGATTGCTGATTTATTCGCACCTACTGTACCATCTGAACCAAATCCCCAGAATTTTGCCTGATACGTGTTGGGATTCGTTAAATCTAACGTAGGTCTTTTTTCAAGTGATTGATAGGTTACATCATCAACGATCCCGATCGTGAAGCGTTTCTTCATATCTCTTTTTTCTTTTTGCAGTTCATCATAAACGCTGATGATCTGATCTGGTGTCACGTCTTTTGATCCCAGACCATAGCGACCACCAATCACTTTAGGTCGGATATCCGCATCATAAAGTGCGCTTTGCACATCTAACAAGAGCGGTTCACCACCAGCTCCTGGTTCCTTGCTTCGATCTAACACAGCAATAGCTTTCGTTGACTCCGGTAATTTTTCCAATAGATTATCAATAGGGAATGGGCGATACAAGTGGATATTCAAAAAGCCAACTTTACGACCATTTTTATTCAAATAATCGACTGTTTGTTCAACCGTCTGTGCTACTGAACCCATCGAAACGATCACTTCTTCTGCCTCAGGATCACCATGGTAAGTCACGAGGTCATATGCTGTTCCACGTAATTCATTGATTTTTTGCATATATTTTTGAACAATACTTGGCAATCGATCATAATAAGCATTGATTGTTTCTCTTTGTTGAAAGTGGATATCTGGATTTTGGTTGGTTCCACTGACCGTTGGATGATTTGGGTTCATCCCTCTTTCTCGAAATGAGGCGAGTTTTTCCTGATTGATCAATGGTGCCAATTCTTCATATTCCAATACTTCAATTTTTTGGATCTCATGACTTGTTCGGAAACCATCAAAGAAATTCACAAAGGGCAGTTCCGCCTCAAGAGAAGCGAGGTGAGCTACTGGAGCTAGATCCATTACTTCTTGCACACTACTTTCTGAAAGCATAGCAAAACCTGTTTGACGTACGGCCATGACATCTCCATGGTCCCCAAAAATGTTCAATGCATTTGTCGTGACTGCTCGACTAGCTACGTGAAAAACGCTAGGAAGCAACTCACCTGCGATTTTGTACATATTAGGGATCATTAAAAGTAACCCTTGTGAAGCTGTGTAGGTAGTTGTTAAAGCACCAGTTTTCAAGGAACCATGAACGACACCTGCGGCTCCTGCTTCTGATTGCATCTCTACTACTTTGACCGGCTGCCCAAATATATTTTTCTTCCCACTTGCTGACCATTGATCGACTAGCTCAGCCATTGTGGAGCTAGGTGTAATTGGATAAATGGCTGCTAATTCCGTAAACGCATAAGAGATATATGCGGCGGCGGTATTCCCATCCATTGTTTTCATCTTTCGCATTTTTTCATCATCCTTGTTCAAATTCTCTTAAATATCTGTTCCATTATAACGTAAAAAAATCAGAAAACCTACTTAATTTGCAAATCTGCTCACGAACTTTCCTCTCGAATGTAGACGTAACACTGAACAAAATACTATTATTTTTTCAAAAAAATGATTACAATAAATGAAAGAGGTGTTGAGAAATGGATATATCTGTGATTAAAGCTGAAAAAACAACTACAGCAAACGGTATCATGTATGGTGAAGATCAAGCACCAAAAAAAATGATCGAATTTATCAATCTAGCTTGTCCATATTGCCGTCAATGGTTCAATGACTCGTTTGACTTTCTTGAAGAAGCAGTTGAAGCGGGGAAAATCCAGCGTGTCATCAAACTTTTTGACAAAGAAAAAGAAAGTTTGCAACGGGGAAACGTCATGCATCATCACGTGACTGCTACCGATGGAAAAAAAGCATTGACTGAAATCAAAAAGATTTTCGATACGCAAGATGAATGGAAACATTTAGGCTTATCTGAAGTTGCAGATTATGCAAAAAATCAGTTAGATTTGACAGAACAAAAAGATTTTGATGCATCACAGGCAATCATCAATGAGGCGTCCGAGGCAAATATCCGCTTTGTGCCTACGGTCATTTTAGGTGAAGCCATTTTTGATGAATCGATCACCCTTGAAAAATTAACAGACTTGATTGAAGCTTCGATTTAATGCCCATAAAAAAATAGTTGGTCGAAAATCCAGGATATTTCTGATTTTCAGATCAACTATTTTTTATCTTCTTTTAAATTGAGCGTGGGACAAAAGTAAGAAAACACTGTTGTCTCATTCTTTAAAAACGAATAAACGGCGGGAGCAGAAGCAACTCCTTCTTAAATAAACCGAAATCCACAACAATTTGAACAGCAATTTTCGTTAATTTCTTCTTATTTCTTGGAGTTAAACACTTCTGTCCCAGCCTCTAAGTATAAGCAGCAATTCTTCTTGTAACAAAAGATTATTTTTCTATGCTAAAGGAATGGTCTCTTGAAGCAGAAGCTTCTCTTGCGTCTTTCGTTTCATGTAAACTTTTATGAAAGGCTCCCCATTTCAACTTATTTAGAGGCTCTTTTTTAACTGTCTGCTTTTTATCCCACTGTTCTCTTTTCTCTTTCACTTCCTGTGCTCTGCTTGCCATCCGACAAATGGTTATTTTACTCACATTAAAACGAGCAGCAGTTAGCTCTAAGCTTTTCGATGTATCTAAATAGTTTAAAATTGCTTTTTGTTTTTCTTCTGAATACCATTCTTTTTTAAAGACCACATTTCTTTCACGGCTCATTCTTGCACTTATTTGACGGGCTGTATTTTCTGGAATTCCTGTGAGACTTACGACTTCTTTAATCTTATTCCCCCTATTAAATAACTGTACCGCTCTTTTTTTCTTAGCGATTGTTGCTGAGCTGTTTGTTAATCGTTTAATATTAGGGTACCTTGCTAACGATGTATGTCCTATAATGTATGTGATCGCTTTTAACGACAGATTGAATTTTTTTCTTACTGCTTCTCTTGTTATCCCGTTGTTTAAATCTGTAAGAATGGCCTCTTTTCTAATTTTTAGTACAGTTCTACGGTTAATCGAAAATTGCTTTGCAATGGTGTTGATTTCTATTTTATTTTGACACAACTGAATGATACCATTTTTTGTTTTTTCATCCACCTCAAAGTATTTTAGATTCTTTACTTTTGAAGGTGCTTGCCGCTTACTCACGATCTTTGTCGCTATTGCTTTTTTCTCTATGATGCGCTGACTGGTATTTATTTTTTTATGAAGATGTGCATATGTTTTACCTTCTAGAACTTTTTGTGCGATATACTGATTTCTGACTTTTTTGACCTTCTCACAATCAATGAATAATTCCGCTCCAATAACTTCAATTGTTTTTCCTTTTGCAAGCTTCGTAAGGATTGCCAAATTCTGAATCTTCGTGACAGTAGTCGTACTAAGATTTAATTGCTTCGCTACTTTTTTATGTGAGGGACATTTTTTTAAGGCCGTTCGAACCTGTTGATGTTGCTCATTTAATTCCTTTAGATAAGTTGGCTCAAACATTTTTTGCTCATGAACTGTCAATGGCTGTTCTTCACCGATTTTTTTGACCAAATGTTCAATTTGGATCGTCCAAATCTCTTCTAGACTCAAGCTGAAGTCAAAGGCAACTTCTTCAAGCGTTTGTCCCGTGGAAATTTGCATGAGCATAGCTGTATGCCAAATCTCCTTTACTACTTTTTCAGCTATACCAAACTTCTGTCCCAACGATCGAAGGGACTCTCCTTCTTCGATTTTATTGACTAAATATGTATTGCGATACTGGATAATCTCTTCTAGGGCAATAGGTATTTTTTCTGCAAGATTATTTGGTGATACTCCTCGTTGTAATTGTTGTATCATATAATCGTTTAGGATCTTGACGATTTCTGTCGGAAATTTATTTAAATTCTCGGCGATCATTTCCATCGTTTTTTTTACTTTTAATTGCTCACAGATGTGGTCAACTAATAGTTGTTTGGTTTTTTCACTTGACATTAGATGCATTTTTTTTGAAATTACAGTGATACTTGTTCCTTGTGCAATTTGGTCAATTACTTGTTGCTTGATCCTTTCATCATCTTCTTTCATTTTTTTCTTACCAGATTCTGTTTTTTCATCCATTGTCTGCCCCACCTTCTTCATCTTCTAACAAATGATTCTATGTACTAAGCTTACTAAAAATTCTCAAAAAATAAGAAACTGTTTTTACTGAAACCCAAAAAAAGAGGCCGGGCATTTGATTGTCCTGACTCTCTAAAAAATTGTATAAGAAAAATTCAAAAGCTGTCTTATTTTCGATATCCACACACAGATGAAAATAGGGCAATTTCGAGTTTATTTGTCGTAAAAAAGGGCAAAGTCTGATAATCAACTTGCTTCTTCTTTCAATTTTTCCGCAAATTCATTGATTTTACGAATCCGGTGGTTGATTCCCGATTTAGAGATTGCTCCTGACGGGATCATTTCTCCTAGTTCTTTCAAACTAACTTCTGGATGTTGTAATCTTAATTCGGCTATTTCTTGCAATTTTTCTGGTAATGCATGTAACCCCACTCTAGCTTCTATCAACTCGATGTTTTCAATTTGTTTTGACGCTGCATCAATTGTTTTATTAAGGTTAGCAGTTTCACAATTTACAAGCCGATTGACAGAATTTCTCATATCCCGAACGATACGTACATCTTCAAATCGCAACATCGAATTCGTTGCACCGATCAACGTCAAAAAGTCTGCGATTTTTTCTGCACCTTTTAAATAAGAAATATAGCCGTTACGTCTTTCCAATGTCCGAGCATGGAGACCGTAGTAATTCAGCATATCGCAAATATCCTGATTGTGTTGTTCATAAATTGAAAAGATTTCTAAATGATAACGACTAGTTTCTGGATTATTGACAGAACCAGAAGCCATAAATGCACCACGTAAATAGGAACGCATCTTTTGAGAATTCCCCATGATTTCATCCGAGACATGCCCATTAAACATCATGCCATCCATAATATCTAAATCCATCAATACGTTTTTTGTACCTTGCTTCAATCGCACGATATATACATTATTCTTTTTTAATTTCATTTTTTTCCGAACAAGTAATTCACTTCGAACATTATAATGATCTTTCAAAAGAGAATAGATACGTCTAGCGATTGCTGCATTTTCTGTCTGGACGTTCAAAATAAATTGTTGGTTCACGATGCCTAAAGAACCATTCATCCTTAGCAAGGCTGCTAATTCTGCTTTCGCATGTTCTCTGTGAACCTCTAACCCAGTCAGTTCTTTTTTCACATCTGCCGCAAAAGACATTCTATTCCCTCCTTTCTCTTTTCACTCATTTGTCTTAAAAATTTACAGTTTTGATCCAAATACTAAGCGGAAAAGTTCTTCCACTACTTTTTCACCATCATGGAACACTCCGCCATTTTTCAATTCTAAGAAATCCGTAGAAACGACACGGCACCCTTCATTTCTAAGTCCATTAAAATCATGTGCAACTTGCACAAGATATTCATCATAGATTTCCGGGTCCATATATCCTTCAGGAACCTTTTCCGTATTTACCAAGACAGTGTCGATAAACGGTTGCTTTAAATGCTCATGAAGCACACGGATATGATCCGCATCGCTAAAGTGTTCGGTTTCTCCTTTTTGGGTCATGATGTTACAGATATAAACGACTTCAGCCTCTGTCTGCACGATTGCCTCACCAATTTCAGGGATGACTAGATTTGGCAGAATGCTAGTGAATAAACTACCTGGACCTAAGACGACCATATCTGCTTCCATGATCGCGGAAACTACTTTTCGAGCAGCTTTTGCTTCTTTATCATCTGTTGTATTTCGTACATAAACATGATCGATCGTTTTCCGATCGATGGCGATCTTTGATTCTCCGATTGCCGTTGTTCCATCTTTGAAAACAGCATGTAATGTCAGTGGTGTTTCAGAAGAAGGATAAATGTGACCATCAACATGCATCATTCTAGCTAATAGTTGAATTGCCTCATATGTACTTCCTCTCATTTCAGCCACTGCTGCAATAATCAGGTTTCCAATTGTATGGTTTGCTAAAAACTGATCTTCTTTTTTAAACCGATACTGAAAAATATCCTCATAAAATTGGGGCATGTCAGATAGAGAAACCAAGACATTTCTCAAATCACCTGGCGGAGCCATTGCAATTGATTCTCTGATTTCACCACTACTCCCGCCATCATCCGCCACAGTTACAATTGCGGTAATATCCGCACCTTGATTGCGCAAACTTTTCAATATGACAGGTAATCCTGTTCCACCGCCAACAACAACGATTTTAGGCTTGCGGATGCGATATGTCTTCATTTTCACGACCGATTCACCGTCTCTTTCCGCTTATCCTTATCACGATGAGTTACATTCACTTTGTAAGTTTGACCTAGTGCTTTTGCTAGACGTTCTGTCAAGGCCACTGATCGATGCTGACCACCGGTACATCCAATTGCAACAGTAAGACTGCTTTTTCCTTCTTTGATGTATCCTGGCAATACGGTCTCTAGCAGATCCAAGAATTTACTATAGAACGACTGTGTTTCATCAAATGACATCACATAGTCATAGACAGGTTTGTCTTTTCCTGTTAACGGTCTTAACTCTGGGATATAATGTGGGTTTGGCAAGAAACGAACATCCATAACGATGTCTGAATCGATTGGCAACCCATATTTGAAGCCAAAAGAAACAAATTCGATGCGAAATCCTTGATCTCCCTTTGATTTGAAAGAATGATTGATTTGTTCACGAAGTTGACGAGGAGTCAGCGTCGTCGTGTCAATGACTAACGATGCCTGTGTCTTCAAATCATTTAATATCGCACGCTCTTTGCGGATACCTTCTGTCACTAAACCATCCATAGCCATAGGGTGGGTCCTTCTTGTTTCTTTGTAGCGGGCAACTAGTTCCTCATCTGAAGCATCTAAAAATAAAATCGATGTATCGATAAAATTAGTATTTTCAATTTCAACTAACATATTTTGGATTTCTTCAAAAAACGAACGCGAGCGCAAATCGACGCCCAGTGCCATTTTTGTCACTTTTCCTGATTCTTTGATCAATTCCCAAAATTTCGGGATCAGTCTTGGTGGCATGTTATCGATACAAAAATACCCCATATCTTCAAAACTTTGGATTGCTACCGTCTTACCTGCTCCACTCATTCCCGTAATAATCACTAATTGTAAATTATCAGCCATCGTGTAACGGCCTCCTCTCGTACATTATCTTTAAAATTATATCACTCCGGGCGTATCATTTCCACTTAAATCCGTATTTTTATTAAAAATGAACCAATCCCTGAAGCAATCATTGTGAATTTCGGCTTATTTAAGAAGGAGTTGCTTCTGCTCCCACCGTTTATTCGTTTTTAAAGAATGAGACAAAAGTGTTTCTTACTTTTGTCCCATGCTCACTTATTTTTCTCAAAAAATAAGCCAGATCATTCGAAAATAAGTTTGAGTATTTTCGAAATTATCTAGCTTATCCTTTTGAATAATCATACGTATGCTATTCCATCTACCTGTCTTTTGTAGTAGATCAAACAGATTCAGGTAACTTTTTTCGATTTTCTAATGCAAGTTCAATCGTCCGATCTGCAATCAACGATTGCGCATCAATCACTGGATAAGGATTGTTTGATGCGAATTCTTGCATTAAAGATAACTCTGTGCATCCTAAAATAACTTTTTCGCAATTCAAACGTCCCACTACTTCATCTAAAATCTCAAAATATAAGCCTTTGTTCAACCGATCAGACTCTTTGATTTCATGATAAATCAAATAATTGATTTTTTCTTGAAGCAATTGATCAGGAATCACGACTTCAAACCCTAAATTTCTTACTTCAGCTTCATAAATACCAGCCTTCATACTGCCTTCAGTTCCTAAAATAGCAACTTTTCCAGATGTCTGTTGCCGAACAAGTTCATTGGCAGCTTCTCTTGGCATATGCAGGATTGGGATCGGAGTCGCGGCTTGTAATTCATCAAAAAAGTAATGTGCCGTATTACATGTTAAAACAATAAAATTTGGTTCTAACAAATTTTGCTTTTTGATATCATCCAGCAAATAAGGCATTGGATCTTCCTTTTTATCGTCTAAGATGAACGCTGTACGATCGGGCACTGTTGCATGATTGAACAGAACATAGTTCAAATAGTCCTGATCTTTTGTCGCCTTTATTCGATGATTGATCAAGCGGATAAAGCTCTCCGTTGCCATCGTACCCATTCCACCTAAAATACTGAAAAAGTTTTCCATGAATTAGCCTTCTTTCACATGAAAGTATTTTTTGAATCGAGGAATGTAGTTTCTGAACATATATTTCATCAACAACCAACGTTTAAAAGATCGATCTTTCTCATAAAAAACAGTTGTTCCATAACGATTTTCTTTAATCATTTGTGTGGCGATCTTTTTATCTTCGTTTTCTTTCGCATACTCTAAAAAGATTTTTTTAGGTACACCCATCCACAATTTTGCTTTGTCAGATTGATTCGTACCATACGTTGTTTCGGTAAAAGGTTCACCGAATACGCGGTCTTCTGTTACAAATTTTGCTAGATTCAATCCATTTAAAGTAACAAAGAAACTACTTCTTCCTTGACGAAGATTGATTTCAAACAATTTGTATTCTCCATCTCTTGAATCATATTTCATATCAAAATTCGCAAAACCTGTATACTTGATTTCTTCTAAGAAACGTTTGATCGTTTGATAGATTTTTTCATTGTAATCAGGCATGATCACCACATAGTTTCCAATAGAAGCTGGTGTAGGATCTTCCAGTAACGGATGACCTAAACACATCATACGTACTTGGTGATTTTCGTCTACATATGCATTCAAAACGCGCATGTTGCTATCATCGCCAGGAATGAAATCTTGTACGATCATTTCACTCGTATAACCTGCTTCATAGATCCGCCCTAAAATCAAATCAAACTCTTCACGATCGTTGATAATAAATGCTTTTTTACGGCCTTCAAAGCGAACCGATAAATATTCTACACTGTTTGCAGGTTTTAATGCGACAGGAAATTCAAATGGAATTTCTTGTTCTAATCGGCCACTTGCTAACATCTCTTTTCTTACGATTAATGTTTTTGGGTAAGGTAGTTTATACTCCTCACATACTTCATAAAAACTTACCTTGTTGATCAAACGTTCAAATAACGAGTAATCAATGTAAGGACAGATAAAGTATTCTGAAAGTTCTTCTTTGTGTTGAGAAATCAATTCAGCATATCCATCTCCACAAGCAATCAAAAGATATTTCTTGGTATCATCTGAATACTTTTCTTTTGCCAATCGCACGATTGTTTCGATAAACACTGGATCTTTATCAAATCCTGGAATCACCTCTACATTGACGATCTTACTGTACCGAGTGGGTGCCAATTGATTTGAGGCATACGCCTGACAAACTTTTCCATACGCTTCATGGAAGGAACGTGCCATGCCATAAACATTCATATCACTGCCTAATAAAATAGGGATAAATTCTTCTTTTTCAATACTCTTCATTTTTATCTCTCACTTACTCATAATCTCTAGTTTTCTTTTCTAACTACACAAGGAATATCATACCATAAAGAAAAAAGCAATCAAAGGAAACTCCTCCGATTGCTCAATTCTTTTTTGAACGGATTGAACTTATAGGAAGTTTTTATCTATACTAATCAGTGTAGAAAGAACTACCATGTAACGTATTCTAGAATATAGCCGTTAATAACACAAGAGTTAATCCGCTCTTTTAATTCTTTTTTAACTATCATATAACATTTCTATTTTTTGTTCTTTAATCCATTGCTTTTTTTAGGTAGCGACCTGTATAACTTTCTTTGACTTTGATCAATTCCTCAGGCGTGCCAGTAGCTAAAATCGTGCCACCGCCTTCTCCACCTTCTGGTCCTAGATCAATGATGTGATCTGCTGTTTTGATGACGTCGAGATTGTGTTCGATGACAAGCACTGTATTGCCCGCATCGACTAAACGTTGCAGTACATCGAGTAACCGTGCAATATCATCTGTGTGCAGTCCTGTTGTAGGTTCATCTAAGATATAAAAGTTTTTGCCATTAGAAATCTTGTGCAATTCACTTGCTAACTTCATCCGTTGTGCTTCCCCACCGGATAGCGTTGTCGCAGGTTGCCCCATCGTCACGTAACCTAAACCAACATCTACGATAGTTTGTAGTTTACGACGTATCTTAGGGATTGGTTCGAAAAATTCCACAGCATCTTCTACTGTCATCTCTAAGATATCTGCAATGCTTTTCCCTTTATAATGGACTTCCAGTGTTTCAGAATTGTATCGTTTTCCATGACATACCTCACAAGGGACATATACATCTGGTAAGAAATGCATTTCGATCTTGATGATCCCATCTCCACGACAAGCCTCACAACGTCCACCTTTGACGTTGAAACTAAAACGCCCTTTTTTGTATCCGCGCATTTTTGCTTCATTGGTTTTAGCAAATAGATCTCTGATATCATCGAAGACACTTGTATACGTTGCTGGATTACTTCGTGGCGTTCTACCAATTGGACTTTGATCGATATCGATGATTTTCTCAATGCTATCATATCCTGTGATCGACTTGAACTTCCCAGGTTTTGCAGAGTTACGATTGATTTTTTGTGCAAGTGCTCGTTTCAAGATACTGTTCACTAACGTACTTTTTCCTGAACCAGATACTCCTGTAATGGCCACAAATTCGCCTAAAGGAAATTCAACTGAGACATTTTTCAAATTATTTTCCGTCGCCCCAGTGATTTTTATCGCCTTGCCATTTCCTTTACGTCGCGTTTTTGGAACCGAGATTCTTTTTTTACCTGATAGATATTGTCCTGTTAATGAATGTTCATCCGCAGCCACTTCCGCTGGCGTACCAGCCGCTACGATCTCGCCACCTTGATGCCCTGCACCAGGCCCTACATCAATCAGATAATCAGCAGCGCGCATCGTATCTTCATCATGTTCGACTACCACCAATGTATTTCCCAAATCACGCATTTTTTTCAAAGAACCGATCAAACGATCATTGTCCCGTTGATGGAGACCAATCGATGGTTCATCTAAGATATATAACACACCGGAAAGATTTGACCCGATTTGAGTAGCTAGACGAATGCGTTGTGCTTCGCCTCCTGATAACGTGCCAGAAGCACGGCTCAACGTTAAATAATCCAAGCCAACATTTTCTAGAAATGACAAACGGTCATTGACTTCTTTCAATATTGGGCGAGCAATGATCTTTTCCTGTTCTGAAAGTGTCAAAGTAGAAAAGAAGTTCACTGCTTTTTGAATAGACAATTCATTTGTTTGACCAATATTCGTTCCATTGATCTGTACAGACAAAGCTTGCGGATTCAAGCGATATCCTTTACATGTTTGACATGTAAGTTCTGTCATATATTGTCTCATTTGTTCTCTTGTAAAATCACTATTCGTGTCATGGTATCTTCTTTTGATGTTTTTCAAAACACCTTCAAAGGTCGTTTCAACATCTCGAACACCGCCAAAGTCGTTTTCGTAATGGAAATGAAAGATCTCATCTGTACCATTCAAAATGATTTCTTGATGCTCTGTTGGCAACTCTTCGAATGGCGTATCCATATCAATGCCATAACTCTCACACGCTTGCGCCAACATTTGCGGATAATATTGTGAACTGATTGGGTTCCAAGGGATAATCGCTCCTTGGCTTAGTGTTTTCGTCCAATCCGGTATCACAAGATCTTGGTCCACTTCCAGTTTGACTCCTAACCCATCACAGTCAGGACACGCTCCAAATGGTGCATTGAAGGAAAACAATCTTGGTTCCAATTCTCCCACCGTAAATCCGCAATAAGGACATGAATAATGCTCGCTGAACAGCATTTCATCTTCACCGATCACATCAACTAGAACATACCCATCTGCTAAACGTAATGCTGCTTCGATCGAGTCAAATAATCTTGAGCGAATGCCCTCTTTGATGACGATCCGATCGATAACGATAGCAATATCGTGCTTTTTATTTTTTTCAAGTTCTGGCACTTCGCTTAGATCATAAATCCCACCATCCACACGCACCCGAACGTACCCTTCTTTTTGGATACGTTCAAACACTTTTTTATGTTGTCCTTTTTTCTTCACAATGATCGGCGCCAAAACCTGGATCTTTGTTCGCTCTGGCAATTCCAATACTTGATCCGCCATTTGGTCCACTGATTGACTCGTGATTTCGATATGATCATTCGGACAGATTGGATGACCGACACGAGCAAAAAGTAGGCGCAGATAGTCATTGATTTCTGTCACTGTTCCTACAGTTGATCGTGGATTTTTACTTGTCGTTTTTTGATCGATCGAAATTGCTGGACTCAGACCATCGATACTGTCGACATCTGGTTTATCCATCTGACCTAAAAACTGCCGTGCGTAAGCAGAAAGACTTTCAACATACCTTCTTTGTCCTTCTGCATAGAGTGTGTCGAAAGCTAGAGAACTTTTCCCTGAACCCGATAGTCCAGTCACCACCACGAACTTGTCTCTAGGGATCGTTACGTTCACATTTTTTAAATTGTGTGCTCTTGCACCATGAATAATAATTTTATCGTTAGCCATGTCATCCTCCTACTCTGAAGCTTTTAATTCAAGAATCATATCCCGTACATTAGCAGCGGTCTCAAAATCTAAAGCTTTGGCAGCATCTTTCATCTCTTTTTCTAATTTCATTAATAATGTAGCTTTTTCCTCTCGGGACATTTCTTCGTAGGATACTTGGACTGTTTCTTTCGCATCACCTTCAGATTCTTTCGTGATGGAAATCAAATCACGAATTTCTTTGATGATCGTCTTAGGTACGATACCATGTTCTTTGTTGTAAGCCTCTTGGACTGTACGACGTCGTGCAGTTTCATCCATCGCTAACCGCATAGAGTCAGTTATTCTGTCTGCGTACATGATTACTTTACCTTCTGAGTTTCTTGCAGCACGCCCAATAGTTTGGACCAATGATCGCTCACTACGCAAGAATCCTTCTTTATCCGCATCCAAAATAGCCACTAGAGACACTTCAGGCACATCAAGTCCTTCACGAAGTAAATTGATTCCGACTAAAACATCAAATTCTCCTAGACGCAAGTCACGAATGATTTCTGTCCGTTCAAGTGTTTTGATATCACTATGAAGATATTTGACTTTGATTCCTAATTCTTTGAAATAATCCGTTAGATCCTCTGACATTTTTTTCGTTAACGTTGTCACAAAGACCCGCTGATCTTTTTCCACTCTTTCATTGATTTCTCCGACAAGATCATCGATTTGTCCCATGATCGGCCGTACTTCAATGATTGGATCAAGCAAGCCAGTTGGGCGAATAATCTGTTGAACCACCGTATCAGTCTGTTCATACTCATATGGTCCCGGTGTAGCAGAAACATAAACGATCTGATTTACATGTTTTTCAAACTCTTCTAGTCGTAAAGGTCGATTGTCCAGCGCAGATGGTAAACGGAACCCATAATCTACCAGCATTTGTTTTCTGGCACGGTCGCCATTATACATTCCTCGGATTTGTGGCATCGTAACATGTGATTCATCCACTACGATCAACGAATCTTCCGGGAAAAAGTCAAGTAGCGTATAAGGCGGTTCTCCTTCTTTACGTCCGTCCATATGACGTGAATAATTCTCGATCCCTGAGGTATACCCCATCTCCAACATCATTTCAATATCGTAATTTGTTCGCTGTTCCAACCGCTGTGCTTCAAGCAGTTTGTTTTCATTACGCAGAACGGCTAGTCGTTGCTCAAGTTCAGCTTTTATATTCGCCACTGCATGTTCCATATGTTCATCATTCGTTACAAAGTGAGTGGCTGGGAAGATAGCTACATGTTCCGTCTCGCCAAGTACTTCTCCTGTTAAGGCATTGACTTCTCTGATCCTCTCAACTTCATCACCAAAAAATTCTACTCGCAACGCCCGCTCATCACGGGAAGCTGGGAAAATTTCCACGACGTCACCGCGCACTCGAAAACGACCGCGCTGAAAATCAATATCATTTCGTTCAAATTGTATGCCTACCAAACTCCGAATCAATTGATTACGATCTAGTTCTGCGCCTTGTCTGATCGATACCACTTGTTTTTGGTATTCAAAGGGTGACCCCAATCCAAAAATACAAGAAACGGAGGCAATCACGATCACGTCGTTTCTTTCTAATAAAGAACTCGTCGCTGAATGTCGTAATTTATCGATCTCGTCGTTTACACTTGAATCTTTTTCAATATACGTATCGCTTGATGGCACATAAGCTTCTGGTTGATAATAATCATAATAAGAAACAAAGTATTCCACCGCATTATTCGGAAAGAACTCCTTAAACTCTCCATACAATTGACCAGCTAATGTCTTGTTATGGGCAATGATCAAGGTTGGCTTATTTACTTTCTCGATCAAATTCGAAATCGTATAAGTTTTCCCTGTTCCTGTTGCGCCTAATAGTATCTGTGCTTTTTTACCCTTTATCACGCCATCAACTAACTGAGTGATTGCTTCTGGCTGATCCCCAGCTGGCTGATATTTCGACACTAGTTCAAAGTGGCGGGAGGTATCTCTTTCTATCATTTTTCATCCTCCTTTTCATTCTCTCCCTTTCATTTTACGACCCGCAAAAAGAAAAGGAAAGCAAAGGCATTCCCTGTTTAGAAATTATACCACACCGAACATACTTTCGCCACTTAAATGCGCCACGAAAGAATGTCAGTTTTTTATTGTGAATGTCATATTTCCTGACACGAGTTGTCAGAAAAAGAGATTTTTTTCATTTTTTTATGCACAAAATCTTGTCTAGTTTATCTATTTTCGCCTATAATATAAAAACATGAAATAGCTATCGAAAAACTTAGGAGGTTGATTATGAAAAAAAGGCATTTTCTTTACTCAATTATTTTCATAATGATAGGACTTGTTACATTTGCCACTGGCTACGGTGTACAAGCTGACAATACAAAAACTACGGAATCAAGCACAAACGAGACGATGCAAAAAATAGAGCCTAAAAAAGACACTTACATCATTGCAAGTGATTCGGCTTTTGCACCATTCGAATTTCAGAACGCTGATGGTGAATATGAAGGAATTGACGTCAAACTCATGGAATCTATCTCAAAACTCCAAGACATCAATATCCGCATGGATTATCGCGGTTTCGCTGCTGCTCTACAAGCTCTAGACTCCGGTCAAGCCGACGGTATGATTTCAGGAATGACCGTAACAGATGAACGAAAACAAAGTTATGATTTTTCTGATCCTTATTTCAACAGCGGTATCCAAATCGCTGTCAAAAAAGGCGATACTTCAATCAAATCATATAAAGACCTAAAAAATAAAACTGTTGGCGCCAAGGTAGGAACTGAAAGTGCGGACTTTTTAGATGCTAATCAGAGTAAATATGGCTACAAAATCAAATATTTCGATGCAGCCGATCAATTGTATGACGGCTTGAAAGTTGGCGCCATCGATGCTATGATGGATGACTATCCAGTAATCGGTTATGCCATAAAACAAGGACAAGCACTTGAAACACCCATCAAAAGAGAATCAGGCGGTGTTTATGCATTTGCTGTCAAAAAAGGCCAAAACCAAGAACTTCTTCAAATGTTCAACGAAGGTTTAAAAGAATTAAAACGAACTGGCGAATACGATAAAATCATCAATAAATACATTTCAGATGACAGCAGTTCAGAAAAAACAAAAGCAAACGAATCAACAATCGTTGGTTTGATCCAAAATAATTACAAATCCTTACTTAAAGGTTTATGGAAAACAATTCTTTTAACGCTGATCTCATTTGCTTTAGCATTAATCGTGGGAATCATTTTCGGCTTATTCAGTGTAGCACCGATCCGTGTATTACGTACACTTGCTACCATCTATGTCGATATTATCCGTGGTATCCCAATGATGGTACTAGCATTCTTCATTTTCTTTGGACTGCCAGGTATTCTTGGATTTACCATCCCTGATTTTATTGCCGGGATCATCACATTGACCTTGAATGCTAGCGCGTATATCGCTGAGATTGTCCGCGGTGGGATCAAAGCTGTACCAGTAGGTCAAATGGAAGCATCTCGCAGTCTAGGTTTGCCATACAACCGTACAATGCAAAAAATCATTTTGCCACAAGCAATCAAGATCATGTTACCGTCATTCGTCAACCAATTTGTTATCTCATTAAAAGATACAACCATTATTTCAGCAATTGGCGTTGTCGAATTATTGCAAACTGGTAAAATTATCGTTGCCCGTACGACGCAAAGTACGTATGTGTACTTGATCATCGCAATCATGTATTTGATCTTGATCACTGCCCTAACTAAATTAGCAAAAGTTTTAGAAAAGAAGGTGAAATAACATGGCAGAAAAAATCTTGGTAGAACATCTTGTAAAAAAATACGGTGACAATACTGTTTTGAACGACATCAACGTTTCAATCAATGAAGGCGATGTTGTTTGTATCATCGGCCCTTCTGGTTCAGGAAAAAGTACTTTTCTTCGTTGTTTGAATCGTCTAGAAGAACCTTCAGATGGCGATATCATCATTGACGGCGCACATTTGATGGATAAAAATACAGACATCAATCTTGTGAGACAGCATATTGGAATGGTATTCCAACATTTCAACCTGTTCCCTCACCTTTCAGTTTTAGAAAATATCATTTTAGCTCCAATGGATCTTAAAAAAGAAACAAGAGAAGCCGCAGAGAAAAAAGCAATCAAATTGCTTCAAACTGTTGGTCTCGAAGATAAGAAAGATATGTATCCAGAAATGCTTTCCGGCGGACAAAAACAACGTGTCGCTATCGCACGCGCATTGGCGATGAATCCTGACATCATGTTATTCGATGAACCAACTTCTGCTCTTGATCCAGAAATGGTTGGCGATGTATTGAATGTTATGAAAAAGTTAGCCAAACAAGGAATGACCATGGTCATCGTCACCCATGAAATGGGCTTTGCTAAAGAAGTCGCTAACCGCGTCATGTTCATCGATGATGGAAACTTTCTAGAAGATGGCACACCACAACAAATCTTTGAACATCCACAAAATGAACGAACAAAAGATTTCTTAGATAAAGTATTGAACATCTGATCTCATCAGATATTGAAATGAACACCATTCATAAAGAACTATAGGTACACAAAAAAACGGATCGAGGCTGGGCAAAAGTAAGAAACACTTCTGTCCCAGCCTCGATTCGCTTTTTCATGTGCAAATACAAAATATCATTCAGTATAAAAAGACCGAGTAAACAACAGCAATGCGATCCAACAGTTGTTACTCGGTCTTCATTTTTTAATTTGACTAAAACAATCGCCTTCAAGCTATCAAAAACGACTATTTACGCTTTTTTCCACCAAACGCATCCTTGACCTTATCAAAGAAGCCATCTTCTTGTTGTTCTTCAACCTTCATTCCACCAGCTTCAGCAAATGCACGCAAGGCTTCACGTTGTTGCTCATTAAGATTCTTAGGCGTGATCAGTTTCACTTTGACATGTTGGTCACCCGTAGCCCCACCACGAAGCTTAGGCGCACCCTTGCCACGTAGACGGAAGTTTGTCCCAGTTTGAGTTCCCGCAGGAATTTTCAATTTCACATCCCCATGGACAGTTGGCACTTGTACCTCGTCACCTAACGCAGCTTGAACAAAACTCAAAGGTAATTCATAATAGATTTCTGAACCATCACGATCAAAGATATCACTTTCTTCTACACGGAAAATAACATAAAGATCACCGAAAGGCCCACCATTTTCACCAGCCTCACCTTGGCCAGCTAAACGCATTTGTTGCCCTTCTTCTACACCAGCTGGTACATTTACCTTCACTGAGTGAGCTTTCTTTTCATGACCAGAGCCATGACAAGTTGGACAAGGATCTTTGATTTCTTTCCCAGTACCATGACAGACATCACATGTTTGACGACTCATCACTCGTCCAAGTGGTGTCTGACGTTCTACATTGATCGTACCTGAGCCATGACATTTGTGACAAGTCGTTGGTTGTGTTCCTGGTTTTGCACCATTCCCATTACATGTATGACAGACTTCTTCACGGTTGTATTTGATTTCTTTTTCAACACCAAAAATCGCTTCTTCAAAAGAAAGGTCTACAGTATATTGTAAATCCGCTCCTTGACGAGGGGCATTAGGATCAACCGTTCGGCCGCCTCCTCCAAAGAATGAGTCAAAGATGTCTTCAAATCCACCAAAGCCACCGCCAGAGAATCCACCAAAGCCGCCGCCAAAGCCACCACCGGCTCCGCCAGCTCCACAATTAGGATCGGTACCAGCATGACCATATTGATCATAGGCAGCACGCTTTTGCGGGTCACTTAAAATCTCATAAGCTTCTGATACTTCTTTGAATTTTTCTTCTGCATCAGGTTCTTTATTGATATCTGGATGGTATTTCTTTGATAGCTTACGATAAGCTTTTTTGATTTCGTCTTCAGAAGCTCCTTTTGTGAGCCCTAAGACTTCATAATAATCACGTTTTGTTGCCATAGGCTTTCCTCCTATTGGTTCTCATCATTTCCACGTCGCTTGTTATCATATCATATTTTTACTAAAACAAAAACTGCAACTTTGAAGTATTTTCAAAAGAAAAAGCCAAAGTAGCAACTTTGGCTTTAAACATGCGCGGTCTTAAAGAAACAGAGCCATAAAACCATTATCGGCTGACTATTTCAAACTTTTATGGCTCTATCGTTTTCTTAGCGACCTCTGCTTACTAAAGTGTCCAAAGGCCTTCCTCTAATGAAGACAATCTTGAATACACGAAGAAATCTCAGCTCTATCCTCAGCCCTATTCAAGACTTGTTTTCCATATAAATAGCCTATTTACAAACAACTCGACGAGTCAATTATTTTTTGTCGTCGCCATCGACTTCTTCAAAGTCAGCATCTACAACGTCGTCAGCTCCATCTTGCGCTGCTTCTGGATTTTCTTGTGCTTGTTGTTGTGCAGCTTGTTCGTAAAGTTTTACAGTAAGGTTTTGTACGATTTCATTCAATGCGTCACGTTTTGTTTTCATTTCTTCGATATTGTTTGCTTCTACAGCTGCTTTTAATTCATCACGAGCTGCTTCTGCTTTTTTCACTTCTTCTTCGTCAACTTTACCTTCTAATTCTTTCAATGTTTTGTCAACAGAGAATAGTAATGCATCTACATCGTTACGAAGATCTACTTCTTCTTTACGAGCTTTATCTGCTTCTGCATTTGATTCAGCATCTTTGACCATACGTTCAATTTCTTCATCTGTTAAACCTGAAGAAGATTTAATTGTAATTTTTTGTTCTTTTTGCGTACCTAAATCTTTAGCTGACACGTTAACGATCCCGTTTTTGTCGATATCAAAAGTTACTTCGATTTGAGGGATCCCACGTGGTGCAGCAGGAATATCTGTCAATTGGAATCTACCCAGTGTTTTATTGTCAGCAGCCATCGGACGTTCCCCTTGTAATACATGGATATCTACTGCTGGTTGATTATCTGCAGCTGTTGAGAATACTTGTGATTTACTTGTAGGGATCGTTGTATTACGATCGATCAATTTTGTAAATACACCACCCATTGTTTCGATACCTAACGATAATGGAGTGACATCAAGTAAAACAACATCTTTCACATCACCAGTGATAACTCCACCTTGGATTGCAGCACCCATAGCAACTACTTCATCTGGGTTCACTGATTTATTTGGTTCTTTACCTGTTTCTTTTCGAACTGCTTCTACAACAGCAGGAATACGCGTTGAACCACCGACTAAGATCACTTCATCGATTTCTGATTGAGACAAACCAGCATCTTTCAACGCTTGACGTACTGGAACTTTTGTACGTTCAACTAAATCAGCTGTTAATTCATCAAATTTTGCACGAGTCAATGTCATTTCTAAGTGTAAAGGTCCAGCTTCTCCAGCAGTAATAAATGGCAAGCTGATTTGTGTGCTAGAAACACCTGATAAATCTTTTTTCGCTTTTTCTGCAGCATCTTTCAAACGTTGCAACGCCATTTTATCTTGTGCTAAGTCAATACCATTTTCTTTCTTGAATTCTGCAACCATGTAGTCGATAATCTTGTTATCGAAGTCATCCCCACCTAAATGGTTGTCCCCAGCAGTTGACAATACATCAAATACACCATCTCCTAATTCAAGGATAGATACGTCAAATGTACCACCACCAAGGTCAAATACTAAGATTTTTTCGTCGCGGTCTGTTTTGTCTAAACCATAAGCAAGTGCTGCAGCTGTTGGTTCGTTAACGATACGTTCCACTTCTAACCCAGCGATTTTCCCAGCATCTTTTGTTGCTTGACGTTGCGCATCATTGAAGTAAGCAGGAACTGTAATAACAGCTTTTTCAACTTTTTCGCCTAAGTAATCTTCAGCAAAACCTTTGATATATTGAAGGATCATTGCAGAGATTTCTTGAGGTGTATAAGATTTACCTTCAGCTTCTACTTTGAAGCCAGCTTCACCGATATGGCGTTTGATTGATGAAATCGTATTTGGGTTTGTAACTGCTTGACGTTTTGCTACTTCCCCTACTTGGATTTCACCATTTTTAAATGATACAACAGAAGGAGTTGTACGATTACCTTCTGGATTTGCGATGATTTTTGCTTCGTTTCCTTCTAATACAGCAACAGCAGAGTTTGTTGTACCTAAGTCAATTCCGATAATTTTACTCATAATTAACGTCTCCTTATCTTTACTAAACTTTTTTATTCAATCATGACTTTTTACTGCGCGACGATGACCATTGTCGGTCTCAACACGCGATCATGTAATTTATAGCCTTCTTGAAGAACTTCTACGATCGTATCCGCAGGAACATCTTCCGATGCAGGTACTGTTTGTACCGCTTGATGGAGGTTTGGATCGAATGCTTCACCCTTTGCAGGGATTTTTTCAATACCTTCTTCTCTAAGTGCATGTCTCAAACTTTCCAAAACCATTTCCACACCTTTTTTCAGGCTAGCGCCTTGGTCATCGGAAACTTCAGTTGATAATGCACGTTCTAAATTATCGATAGAAGGTAATAATTTTTTTGCTAAATCTTGCGAACGATATTTTTGCAACTGTTCACGTTCGTTCTTCCCACGATTTGCCATATTCGCGATTTCTGCACGAGCACGCAAATATTTATCTTCCATTTCTTCAAGTTCAGCTTTCAAATTCTCGATTTCAAATTCTTCGGCTTCAATTTCAGAAACACCGGAATCTTCGACAGCTTCCATATCAATTTCCGGGTCGGGATGAGTATCCGTAACTTCTTGATCTAATTCTTCTTGGTTTTCTTTCACGATACAGTCTTCCTTTCATTATTCAGTCAGCTGTTTGATTAATTCAACCTTACCTGGAGAATCTAATCCTTACAATCCGTTTTAACACTAAGAACCTGATAAATCAAGTGAGCGGTAATAGTCGGCAAGTTTCACCGCTAATTCCTGACGATAGACATCCACCAAACCAAACATCTTAGAATACGGCATGCTAGTTGGTCCTAACAATGCTATTGTACCTCGACCATGCCCGGCAATCTCGTAACTTGCTTGGATCATACTCATATTCTGCAAAAGATCGTTTCCTAGTTCAGTACCAATCTTGATATGGATATCACTATCCATCGGCACGATCATCTGCATCAATTCATAAGTATCAGTCATAAAGGAAAACATCGACTTGAATTGATCAAGATCCTGGTGTGGTTCATAATCTAGTAGATTCATTTGTCCACTTACATAAACTTTATCTTCAAACGCATGACCGAGTACCGTATCAAAAAGATTAGACATCCCTTCAGTTGTTTGGAAGTACTTATGCAAGATCATTGGAATTTCTGTTCGCAATTTGTGATAGACTGTCACTAGAGGATCTCCCACTAGACGATCATTGACAATGCGAACCATTTTTTCTAGGTCTTGACTTCCTAAATTCTCTGGAAGTGTAAATACTTGGCTTTCCACATTGCCTTTGTCCGTCACGACGATTGCAATAATCTGTCGGCTGTTCAAAGGAATGATTCGAAATCCAGTTAATCGGCGGTCTTTGATTTCTGGCCCTAACGAGAAAGTCGTATAACTAGTCAGCTGGGATAAAATTTCAGCAGATTGCTTGATGATCTCGTTGATTTCATGAAACTCTTTGCTTAAAGACTGCCGAATCTGTTGCAAATCATCGTTTGGCACACGAGCCGGCTTTAGCAAATGGTCCACGTAATAACGATAGCCAAGTACTGAAGGTATCCTTCCTGAAGACGAGTGAGTCTTAAGCAAAAAGCCTTCATCTTCTAGTGCTTTCATATCATTGCGAATTGTTGCCGAGCTTGCCTCGACTCCTTCTTCCATTAACGTTTTGGAACCAACGGGCACGCCACTACTCGTATAGCTTTGGATGATCAGACGTAAAATCTCACTTTGTCTTTGTGTTAACATCTTCCTCACCTCTTGTTAGCACTCTTATCTTCTAAGTGCTAACCCACTTACTAATATAGCAAGAAGCCCTACCTGTGTCAAGAAAAACAACTCTATTATTAGCACTCTCTTAAACCGAGTGCTAATAATAGAGCTAACCAGTAAGACTATTGATCTATCAGTATTTCATCAGCTTTTCAAACCTTTTTAAAAATACTTTTTACTTTCTTTTTTTTGCTTTTTATAAAAATTTAACGTTTTAAAAATGGTTTCAAATTTCATCTCCTAATAAAAAACGTTCAAATACATTGTTTCCTAAAAATATTCCTTTAGGTGTAAGATAGATTCTCTCATCATCATTAACAAGCAAACCCTCATTTTCTAACTCAATCAGCACAGTCGAATACAATGATTCTATTGAACATTGGTAACGCGTCCGGAAGTGTTTTTTTGAAATCCCCATTTTTTTCCGCAATCCCAAAAACATTTCTTCTTCTATCTGATTTTTCTTAGACAGTTCCTCTTTTTCTAAAATAGGCAACTCCCCTTGTCTCAATGGACGTAGATAATGTTGGATCGGTCCCTTATTTCGATAACGATTATTCCCAAGATAGCCACTAGCACCTGCACCAAAACCAAAATAGTGGTCATTGTTCCAATACATCAAGTTATGCTGAGACTCATGCCCATTCAAACCAAAATTACTGATTTCATATTGGTGACGCCCATGTTTCTCCATTGCCTCGATCGTTTCTTCAAACATCCTTGTCTCTGTTTCTTGATCTGGCAACTCCAGTCTCCCTTGTCGTACCCAATTCATAAACATTGTTTTATTTTCTAAAATTAATGAGTACAATGAATAATGAGGTAAATCAAGCGTTAAAGCCTGCTCTAATGTCTGACGATATCCTTCAAGTGTTTGACCTGGAAGAGCATAAATCAGATCAATACTTACATTATTAAAATTCTCCGCTTCCAAAAAGGACATCGTTTGATAAACATCTTCAGCTGTATGTTTTCGACCAATTTTTTTCAATAATTTATTGTCAAAAGTCTGCACTCCCATTGATAAACGATTAACCCCATAATTTTTCATCACCTGCAGCTTCTCACGCGTAAGGTCACCAGGATTGGCTTCCACAGTAAACTCTTTCCCCTCTTTAAATGGTAAGATTTCCCGTGCACCCGCCAACAAGCGATCCAACTGATTAGCTGACAGTGATGTTGGTGTGCCACCACCAACATATAACGTCTCTAAATCAGCCACCGGATATTTCTCAATCATGATTCTCATTTCTTCAAAAAGCATCTCAACATATTCATCGACCGGCTGCCCCTCTAGAAAGACTTTATTAAAATCACAGTAATAACAAATGTGCTCGCAAAACGGGATATGGATATACGCAGAAACCTTACGCTCTGCGGAATTTATTGTTTCATTCATTAATTTTCTTTCTCCTTACGTCGAAAAGTCGTACCGATTTTCGACCTTCTTTAAACGGTGTTCAAGTACTAGCTCCTTGAAATAAGCCATAAATTTCTAAAACATGAAAAGCTGTTTGAGAAATTTCTTTCTTATTGTCATCGGAGCTACCTAGCACTCTCACGACCTCTTATCAAACGGTGTTCAAGCGATTGCTCCTGCGGAATTAAGTTCAAAAAATACAAAAATATGGAAAGCTATTTTCGATTTTTCGCTCTTAATTCTTGGAGCAGATCATCGCTTTCACGACCTCTCATTAAACGGTGTTCGCAAAGCTGACCTTAGGCATTAAGTCAAAATCTGCAAAAATATGGAAAGCTATTTTCTCAGATTCTTCCTTAATTGCTCAGGTCATAGCGCTTTGCTTACGACCTCTCATATACGCATACTAACTGTAATCGGTAAACAAATCCACTAAAAAATCCAAGAAACGACTTCTTGGATCACTTTTTCTTTGGTGGCATTCGTTACCTGATTATAAATTTCCAGTGTTGTTTTCATATTGGCATGGCCGACACGATCCATGATTGCTTTGATTGGGACACCAGCTTCAGCCAATAGAGAAATATGTGTGTAACGAAAAGTATGCGTAGTTACATGCTTATTAAACTCTGGATATTTTTCTCTTAAGATATCTTTGACACAGCGAACTGGCTTTTTATTATTTCCACGTCCATTCATAAACTCATTAAAGGAATGATACACAACTGGCGTACCATTTTGTGTTTGGAAAATCGTGGTGGAAAAAAGAAATTGTTCAGAAGCCTTCACTTTTTTGTGATAAGAAGTCTGGTTCTTTCGCTGATACGTCTTTATAAAAGTCCCTTTTTCTCGTTGCCTCATCTCCTTTTGTCTCGCTTCATTTATGTGAATTCGATTTCGAATAATTGCAAGAGAACAACCATCCAAATCGATTTCTCGAAATGAACAAGACAGAACAGAAAGAGGGTTTCTTCTTTCTGTTCTGTCCAAATTATTCTAAGATTTCTCTTTACCAACATCATTTGACAATGAGCCTATTTTTATAACTACTATTGATTTATTTCATTTTTCTGTTCAAATGCAGAAATATAATCCATAAAATAAATATCTTTTTTTGTAACATTCTCATGCGTAATACCAGATAATATACGAACATCAGAAGATAAGAGTAAGCTGTTTGTTTCGACTATCCCCACTGATTTGTCAATAAAGACATATATTTGCTCATCTTCAAACAACGAATCTGTCCTATTATTAATATTTAATGCTTGTTGGTAATATTTCTTACTCTTTTCATTGTTTATCACAATAAAAAGCTTTATTGATACATTTCTTGTCGGATTATAATAGATCGAATTCACGACATTTATTGTTAATAATTCAATACGCTTTTTTAGAAAAAAATCAATCGACTTTTCCTCTATATCAACGATTTGCTTCAAAATATCCATTGTTTTTTTTCGTTCATCCACATATATAAAAGAATCTTCATACTTGGTTGATAACTCAGAAAAATTTAACAATTTTTTCTCCTTTCACTAGTTAATGATTACTATTCCATTATTGATTATACCTGAACGCCATCCATATATAAGATAATAGGCTTGTAAGTTTGACACAGAAACTCTCACTCTAGTTTCTCTCGTTGGTATAGACATTGTACCTACATAAGTTGTTCCAACTAGACTAGCAGTTGTATTTCTAAAGTAATTATTTATGTTCAAATATGTTGCTGGACCAATTAAATTTAAATTCGTTGCTTTGATATTATTTGCACGCCAAGAACTAATAGATTCTGTTCCCGACCAAGCAAGATACAGCTGACAAGTGGTACCACTCATACGAATGATATTTGCCCCAATAATAGTGGGGCCTCTCAATAGTTGATCCGCACTTCTAGGTTTCAAAATCTCACTATCTATTTTTTTTAAACGTTGTTGATTCATTTCTATTAAGGTCTCTTCAATTGGCACATCTGAAGGCAAATCCTCTAAATCCAATATCGTTGTATCTATGAAAATATTTTCTTGATTGTCTGCTCGTACAACCACAATCGAGAAACAAGATAGAAACAATGTAAACAAGACTACAATTAGTGAGTAGATAAATCCCTTTTTATAATAACCAAAGTTATCCTCAAATGCATAATTCATTATTAAGCCCTCCTAATAAACTTTAAATTATTCGGGATCCCAAATTGATTATAAACAAAAAAAGAAAGCGATTTCTGCTTTTTGTAAAATAAAATCGGAATACTTTTCTTCTTTAAGAGTAATGAATCGACAAGTCTTCATAATCAAAATAGCTTTCACTATTCTGAGGTTCATCTAGAGTCAACTCATTTGCTGAAACAATCATACTGCTACTTGTTGCTACTACAGACAAAACAAAAGTCACTGCGATTATGCTGATCCATGCCTTCAATCCTTGATGTTTCTTTTTCATTATGTATCCTCCAAAATTTATATTTGTCTTATAAAGACATGGTCACTATAAATTAATCACAACGTTATTAATCACTCGCATCATAAAAAGTTTTTTTAGAAGCATAATTGTCATTATTTCATAACTAATAAAAAACGGTAAGATTTTTTATATGAATTCAGATTCGGTAATGAAGTGCTCAAAGTATCAACCATTTACTGCGGTGGCAATAATCAAAGCTACTTTAGTAACGATTCCCTCTACAAGTGGGCCAAGAAATAATAAATCTAAAATCGGGTGTCCAAAGTGATAACAAGTAAAATAATTACCATTAGGCATAAGACCTAAATGCCTCATAAAATTTTCCGCTTTTTGTTCCAGAACAATATCCGTATACATTTTTAATTCCCCCAACAATAAATTGTATTGATAGCTATACCTGCTGTAATTGTCTATTGATGCAAGGGCATTGACCAAGATTTGCATTGCATTTTCTCCTTGCAACGCATCCCAAACGCCCTTTTCAAAGGATAACGAACTTATAATAATACAAGTAATATATTTTATAAAATTACGAGTCATACAATGAGACAAAAATGTTCCTTACTTTTGTCCCACGCTCATGTAGACTTTTTCATACAAAATAAACAACTTCAAATTTAGAAGAGTTCAATCTCCGTTAGCATTCGTATTTTTGTAAAGTTTCATTTCATAAATTTCTTTTTGTAAATCTTTAATTTCTGTCTGTTGATTTGATACCTTGATGGATAAAGATATTCCGACAAAAGACAATAAAAGTATCGCAATAAAATCATAATGTAAAACAATGAACCTGAAAAACTCTCTAAATATACTCATCTATCTATACTCCATTCCTTTTTTCATCTATCGTACATGTAATCATTAAAACCTAGTGCTGCGGGTAAGCCAAAAGTAGCAATAATTCCTGTCATGATCCAACCACCATTGGGCTTATAACTTTTTTTACTAAGTATCCCTCGAGACACACACTGTTTAGCTGCATATCTTCCAGCATTATACATTCCCGAAACAATTGCTATTGCACCCCCAACAATACCAATGATTGATTCTATTGCAATCCTTCCTTGTGGCTTAGTACTTAAAAATTCTAAATAACCATCCATTAACTTATCCTGATTATGTAGAGTTACAGTTTTCCCGTAAAAATAGTCTTTGAAATATTCTACAGTTGTATTGTTTCCATTCTTTTCTAAATATTCTACTGCTTTGTTATAATTTTCGTTATTTTCATCCAAAACATAAGTTTCGTCATTCGAACCAGATGGATTACTAACAGGTGGGACTGGAAATTTTTCCTTCCGCTAAAGTTGAAACTGTTGGAGTCAAACTTCCTGTAATAGTAATTAATGAAAAAAGACCAGCTATAAATTTTACTTTTTTTGAAATCATTTCTGAACACTCCTTTAATTATATTTACAAAACAATCGTACTATGCAAATATATAAGTAGCCATCAAATTGGCTTTACATAGCACTTTACATAGTACTTTACTTATCGTTTTATAAATTTTTTGCAAGGAGGATTAAATGATTAACGTATCTTACAAAATAAAAAGTGAACGCCTTAAAAATAATTTCACTCAGGAGGATTTGGCAGAAAAGATTTTTGTTTCTAGGCAAACTATTTCTAGCTGGGAAAATGGTCGTTCCCTTCCAAACTATGAAAACCTTGTTCTGTTATCAAAGCTTTTCAATATCCCCATTGATCACTTTTATTCAGCTCCTGATTTAGAAAAAAATAGAGATATGCACTCTGATGGCGGAAAACACAAGTCAACAAAATCTGAACTATGGAACTTAGGCTTAATAATTTTATTGGTAATATCCGTTTTCATTCCTTATTCAGCTCCTGTCTCTCTTTGTGTTCTTTTTACATGGAAAGAAAAAGTTACCCCAAAATTTTTTACAACAGCACTCTTTTTTATCATTTTTGTTACCACTCTGGAAGTTTTAGTAACCATCTTTGTACTGACTCATTTTTTACTTTAATCTCTTGAATACTAGCTACAGAAGAACGTGGGACAAAAGTAAGAAACACTTTTGTCTCATTGTTTAAAAACGAATAAACGGTGGGAGCAGAAGCAACTCCTTCGGAAATAAGGAGTTGCTTCTGTCCCAGCCTCTTTTTTCTCCAATTTTTCACACCTAAACGACTTTTGTCTCGACCTCTCTTTATTGTGCTTCAAATTTGAAGATCATCGTGAAGTTACAGTGTGCAGATTTCTTATAGGAACCATAATAATCTCCTGAAAAGATGAAGTTACCTTTTTCTTGCACATGTAAAGTTCCTAACGTTTGTTTTAGTGTAGTATCAACTGCAAATGATTGGTCGAGAAATCCTTCCGATGTGATTAATTTTAACTCTACCCCTGCTTTTTTTTCTTCCGGCGAAGATGCCTGATCTAGCAAGGGAATAGTGGAAGCTGGATCAACTTTGATTTGAGAGATTTGGACATCCACAGGTACACTAGAATGGTTGACGATTTCATATTTGGGTGAATTAACGGTCCCTTGTTGGATATCCGTAGAACCGAAAATCACTTTTTGCGGAAGTGAAATATCGATCAATTCTTTGGCGTCCAATACATTGATCTGAATCGTCTGCCTCAATTGCCCTATCGCTAATGTTGCGGCGTATGTGCCAAATTTATTTTGGACATTCTGTGTGATTACTTTGATGTCTGATTTTTCTTTTCCTGAGGATATATCCCACGCTTTTGCTTTACTTTTTTTTAGTATAGTTTCATCAATCGTCGTTCCATCGACTTCATTAGAATAAAGTGTAAAATTTTGTGTACTTAGGACATATTGTTTATCGTATATACTATGATCGTCATAAACAAATACACCCACTCTTACTTGGCTTTTATTGCCATTTCGATCTGCTATTTCTACGGTTGTACTGGTTAAGCCCACTTTAGAGGTATCAGGAAGTACAAGATATTTGCAAGAAAGTTTTGTCACATCTTCATTATCTTTTAGATTTGTCACTGTCGTCAGTGGGTCAGTTGGCAAAGATCCATTTATCGGAACCATTTGTAAAACACCGTCTGCACTTGGGGCAGTTATATCAGGTTTGACATTCAAGCTTGCTTTCACCTTTACTGTGTTTTTTGATGCATCTGTAGCAAGAATGGTGACTTCTTGCGTACCACTTTGATACCTATCTGGTTGCTTTTCAAACGAGTATGCGATCACACCATCGGGATCATTATCCGTAGCAGAAACAATGAAGTCACTTGGATCGATTTTTTCGCCATATTCAATTGTTGCACTCTTTGTTACTACGTTTGGCGGAGTCGTATCCACACCCTCGATCGTACTAGTGAATTTTGCTTGATTTTTTGACTGGTCTTCCAGAATCAATTGGATTGGCTGTGTTCCTTTTTTTAACTGTTTAAAATCAAAAGATGATAGAATATCCACCGTTTGCCAATCATTATCATATGGTTCATAGTCGAAAAGATCGACAAGATTAGGCAATGTTCCGATTTCCATCGTCAGCGGATCTTTCAATCTTCCAGTAGGTGGGGTCGTGTCGACTACGGTAAAGGGAATGACTACTGCCTTCGTATATTTAGTATCTGAAAAGACAAACTTCCCCTGAGTAGCTCCTAATTTACTATCATCTAGTTTTTCCTGCATGTAACTCGTTACGGAGCCTGTGTTTCCAGAATAATCTACAAATGTCAGTGGATCTATCTTTTTAGGATCATAGAGATTCAATTCAATTCGATTGGTAGATTTTGGTGTAACAGTAAACTGTATTTGTTCCACAGTAACGTCTATAGAATCAGTAAATGTACCAGTTGAACCAATTTGATCGTTCACGCTCCACCATGTGCCAAGTACTTTTTCTTGTACTCGGAAGCTCCATTCCAAATGGTATTCGATCGTGACCAATACGTGATCGTTGTTTCCTTTTCCACGTTTCATTTGAATATTATGATTGGAATAGCTAACTGCGAGTGTATCAGTATCATTGGAAGTGATTTTTGTAATTATTCGTTTAGCAGAACCTGTATAATTGTATTCATTCCGTTCATTATACTGATAGCTTTGCTCAAAATCAGGTGAAAAATCTGTTCCTATCGTATAACCTTCTGTCGCAGCAACAGGGGTTTGAGAAAAATAATCCTTCATCATCTGCCACTGGGACTCAGTCACATCTTGTGCCACTTCTCTCGCAGTACTTCCTGAATCACTTGCATAACTATCTGTAGAAAAGGAACAGCAAAAAAACAACACGAAAAAGAGAGTTAGTCCTAGTTTTTTTTGTTTGATTCATTGATTGTTCCTCCTTATCCAACAAATATCAATTACGATCATCACTAACAATATGCCTAAAATAGAAAGGACAGTAGTACTTCCTGTAGCTTCGAATAGTTTTGGAAATGTATTTCTGGGAATGAACTCTGAAACTATTGGTTCATTTTCTGCTACAGAAGGATTGCCGATGATCCCTTCAACAGGGATATCTTTATAGGACTCTACTGATTCTGCATAGCTAAAGGAAGGGTGCAAAAAGAGAAAAATAAGTAAGCTCGTCACTGAAAAAATTCCTTTTTGCTTTTTCATTATTGCTCCTATTTTGCTTCAAATTTCAAAACCATATCATACTGCGGTTGGATCGCTGTTTGACTAAATTGAAATCCCTTTGCTATATTTCCTGTCAATTGAAAAACAAGTTTTTCTCCTTGTGTGGTGATTGCACCTAAATCTGCAGGAAACTGGGCTGGATTATTCGCGTCAGTTGTGTGTAGAGGAACAACTATATTACTTGTCACATTTTTCAAATCCAGGGCAAGCTGATCACTGATTTTTTCAGCATCCGACTTTCCTGTGGCGGGTTTTGCACGATCCTTGAAATCCATAATTGCTATTTCAACACTTTTGGATGAAAGATTTTTGATCTCATAATTTGGTGAGATGATACCTGAGCTAATATCCGTCTGTCCAAATAAGATTTTTGTAGGAATTTCTACATCTATCCAAGCTTTATCTGTGGGTCCTGGATTTGGTAGAGATGGATCAACTGGTTTCGTTGGATCAAATTCTTGGAATGTTCCTTCTGCTGGTAAGGTCGCAGAATCTTGTTTTTTGATTTCTTGTGTCTGCATATTAGGAGCATTTTGACCATTCTCATACGCATAACCTTTTGTTCCACTCAAAATTGCAAAACTACTGAACAGTAGTACGCCGGTAACTTTTATTAAATTTACTTTTTTCACTTTATTTTCCTCCATTTATTCTAAAACTACTGATTGATTGCAAGCTGGCCCACGATAACTGTTTCGCCGACTTTCTGTTTTAGATTTGTAAGTTCATAGTAAATAACATGATGGTTCACTTTATAAACACCCTGTGGTATGGCCTTTTTCAATTCACCATTCTCGACAAACTGTTTCGGTTTGATCATTCCTGAATCATAGATAATCGCTTCTTGGTTTTCGATTGTTGTTTGTACGCGAATTGCATAATGGTTACTGTTTGGGTTTAATATCGTGACTTTCCCCACCTTGTCTGCTTTCTCAAAAAACATATCCGATTCCATTTTTAAGCGAAATTGACTCTTGTCTGCTTGCCCTTGCAAATAAGCCGAAAATTCTTTATCAGACATATTTTTGACATATTTAGATTCTGCCCCGTTTGTTTGATTTGCTACAACGACTGGTCTTGTGTAATGTGTTAAATAATAGTAGTAGCATGCCACCCCAATAAAGCAGCTACACAATAGAATCAAGACTATTCGTTTGACTTTTCTGAATTTTTCCAACTTTTTCTACCTTTCCTCTATTTTTTCGCTCCCTCTGTTGTTATAATCATGTTGGATTTACCTGTATAATTATTTGTCCAACGATGATAAAAATAACTATAAAACAATATTTATTGTCGCGCGAGTTCATTTTCAAACTATCGTTAGATGATAATAGGAGGAAAGTTATGAAAAAATTGTTGGAAAATAAATTATTGAAACATTATTTAATCATTAGTTACTTACTACCCCGAAGATGGGAAAAAATCAGAGATATTGCAAAAACAACAGGATTATCTGAAATTACGATTCGTCAAAATATCAGTGAAATCAACCAGTATATTCTGCCTGCAAAAATAAATAGTAGCCAACAGCGAGGAATACGTCTGTTTCTGCCACCACAGCAAAACGGCTTCTTTATTTTTTCGAAATTGTATAAACAATCATTGCGTTTTACATTATTGGAAGAAATCTTTATCAATCATTATCCTAATCTCACCTCACTGGCTGACAAGCTTTTTTTAGTACCTCAACATTGAAGAGGAAAATTGCTGAACTTAATCAACTACTTGCTCCCTATAGTTTATCAATTGACTCGAGTCAACTAAACATCGTCGGCGATGAACGAAAAATCTGCTGGTTTTTCTTTTGCTTTTTCACTGAAAAATATGGTGTTTCTGATGAATTTATACGTGATGATGCACTGGACTTATTCGATGAGATCTACAGAGAGTTTTTTTCTTACTATCCAGAATTGTTTGTTCCTCAACGACAAGTATATGCGTATCGCAATAAATTTCGGATCATGCTCTTTATTTGCTTTTCACGGATTCGCAAAGGTCATCTATTTACTAGCCAAACAAAGCAAACAGTCAGAAAAGATTTCCAATTGTCCCATCAAGTATGCAGTAAAATATATGAAAAATATAAGATAGCTGTAACTCCTCAAATCACTTACCAACTATTTTATGTCTTTTTCAATAAAAATTTTGCTTGGTCGATTGAAGAACTGCGGATAAAATCTCAAAAAAATAATCAAATCAATCAAATTAGATCTGCTCTCTTAGATTTATTGAATACCATCGAACAGCAAGAAAAGCTGAGAGTGGAGAATAAAAATGACCTATTGCTTTATTTATATAATGCAACCACCTATGTCTGGGGGCCTGCGACGATTTTATACAATCCCAATGAAGAATTCTTTCGTCAATTAAATAATTACTATACTAGCTTTACACAAAGAATCTACATAATGATCAAAGAGTCCCTTACGAAGGAACCGTTGGCTATCTATCTCGATTCTTCTGTTATCAATAAATTTTTATTCATGTTGGTTACTTCTTGGATCAGTTTATCTGAACAGTTGGAAACGATCGCACCTAAAGTGAAGACAGGCTTATTCTTTAATACAAGCTATGAACATAGCCTTTTTCTAAAAAATGATCTCCAATTCCATCTAGGGTTTCGCTTAGATATCCATTCTTTGAATCACCTTACACTGTCTGAAGTATGTCATTCTGCGAATAATTACGATTTGCTGGTTACTGATCTTCCATCTTTGAGTCTAACAGAGTGCGAAGTCGTTTCTATCCACTCTAATCCTACTCCTGAAGACTTTAAAAATATTTTGCATTCTTACAATCGCATCGTAAACAATCATTGGAACCATGATTTTCTAAAACTTCAAAAACACAATAGCATTTATAAATATTAGAGGAACATATTTTTAAAATTTTCAGATTTTTTCTGTATAAGCTTGATACTGCATAATAATACAGTTATAATGACAAAAAATCATTGATAGAGAGAGTAACTGATGGATGGAGATTAAGAGAGCGATCGGGTGGTGTGAAATCGTATTTCCTCTATAAGTGAAAGTAGCTCTGGAGATGCGCAGGTGACGTAAGAAGTTTGTGACGGTGATCCCCGTTATCGGATAATGCGCTTCATTTTTATTGAGTCGATGAGAGATTGTTTGATTTTTCAAACAAAAAAACGGTGGTACCGCAATTGACTATTGTCCGTTGGAATAATTATTATTCCAGCGGGCTTTTTTGTATTTACCACCCAAAGAAAGGAAGATGGATATGTATCTTAGCAAGGATGATCGAGTCTCATCAAAAATCACACTGCTCATTTTTAACTAAAAAGACAAGGTTTTTTTATGATGGAAAAATTATCTATAAAGAATTTATTATTAGTTGCTTCACTTATTTTTGGTATGTTTTTTGGCGCAGGAAAACTTGCGGAACAGCTGAGTGTGACAACGCGTTCTATTCGAAATTATTTACAAGAAGGAAAACTACACGGAACTAATGCAGGTGGTAAATGGCGTTTTACCGAACAAGATCTATATGATTCTTTATATGGCGTCGAAGAGAACAACCAGGACCAAGAAAACAAGCGGATTTTTGAAGCTCCTGTCACATTAAAATTTTCACTTATCACTACTGACTTTTATGCAATGCAAAAGTTTAAAGATACTGTTTTTACTTATCATCTAGATGTCTATGCCAATAAAAAAGAGCGTCTACTTCACTATCAACACCTCAAACAGAACCACTATGAACTAACCATTGGAGGCAACTTCAATTATGTGATGAACTTTAGTCATTGGATCTACAAATTACTCCAAAAACAATCGTCGATTACCTTGAAAAAAATGGCAAGTTCTTACCAAGAAAAAATATTGCAAAAAACAATTGCTGACACAGATCTAGTTCCTTATACTTTGGTCAGCAATTGCTTTTGATCCCCCCTCATGTGAGCAAATCATTCAAATCATCAACATAGATTAAACACAACTTTATCTAGAAGAATTTTTTAGGACCTCAGCTATTTATTTCAAGATTGATTTTCCATATCCTATTATTCTTAGCCTTTCCCGCCTTGGAAAGAAGGGTATAAGGTCATACCACCATCCACAAATAAGGTGATCCCTGTAACATAACTAGATTCTTCAGAAGCTAACCAAGCAGCCGCAGCGGCAATTTCTTTCGGTTGGCCAACTCGTGCCATCGGTATCATGTTTTCAAGTATTTCTTTTTGCTTTGGATCCTCAAATTTTTCCGCATTGATTGGCGTTTTTATGGCTCCCGGACCAATGCTGTTGATTCGAATATGCTCTGGGGCATACTCCATAGCGACAGTTTCCGTAAACAATTTGACTCCACCTTTTGATGCAGCATAGTGGGCAAAAGTTGGCCACGGAATTTGTTCATGGACGGAAGACATATTGATGATATTTCCTTTTCGATTTTCACCTTTAAAATAATTCAACGCTGCTTTTGTCCCTAAGAATACGCCTGTTAGATTCACTTTGATAACTTTTTCCCAATCTTCTAAGCTTAGTTCATGAGTTGCAGATTGATTTTCCATGCCTGCATTGTTTACCCAAATATCCAGTTGTCCGAATTTATTGAGAGCTGTTTCTAATAGGCGATTGATTCCTTCTTCTGTGCTGACATCTGCCTGAACAGCAACTGCCTCTCCTCCAGCTTCTTTGATTGCAGCAACAGCTTCATCTGCTCCTTTTTTGTCTGAATTGTAATTAACAACGACCTTCATTTTTTCTTTACCAAAACGTTCTGAAATGGCTGTTCCGATTCCTTTTGAACCACCAGTTACTACGGCTACCTTATTTTCAAGATCTTTATACATCTATATTTCCACCTTTCTTGATCTTTTATGATCAACTTATTTAAAGTGTACTATACGACCTACCATTTCAAGCAAACAATACGCTTACGAATAGTTGCACCAATAACATGCTGTATGTCAAAAAAAGGTATGAAACAAAAGAAATAAATACTTTCGTCTCACACCCTAAACACGAATAAATAGCAGAAGGAGTTTTTCCTTGGAAAAATAAGTCAACAATCCACAAAAGAATGAAAAGTAATTTTTGAGACTCATTTCCTCATAATGAACCATTTCTGTCCTAGTTTCTCTTCCTAAAATTTAGTTAAAATAGTCCGCCGTTGCTTGTTCATCTGCTTGTAATTGGTCGATCAAAGCTTCCGCACTCGAAAATTTCACTTGATCTCTCAGGAAATGATTCCAACGGATAGTGACATGTTCCCCATAAATATCTTGTGCAAAATCTAAAATATACAGTTCAACAGTCAATTCACGACCCTCGCCAAAGGTATCATTATGCCCAATCGAGCCCATTGCTCTATACCAAGTATCGCCAACTTTGATTTCAGTGACATAAACTCCTTCTTTAGGAAGATGAACGGTACTCTTGACCTTCACGTTAGCTGTAGGAAATCCTAACAAACGACCACGAGCATCCCCATGTACGACTACACCTTCTACTTCATAAACTGATCCTAAGAGCTTAGTGACTTCTTCTAATTTGCCATTATCTAATAAGTGACGTATGCGTGTGGAGCTTATTTTTTCTCCTTCATTTTCTTCCTTCGGGATCGTCACAACTTCAAATCGCTTTTTAGCGTACTGTGGCAAGTGTGCAACATCTGCAATCTCTCTTGGACCATACGTATAATCGAAACCTGAAACAGCGTACTTTGCATGTAGTCCCACGATATATTGATCGACAAAATCTTGTGGAGCTAAATGTGCAAACGAAGAAGTAAAATCAATTTCATAGAGATAATCAACACCTAACGCTGCCATTTTTTCTTCTTTCTGTGCTAATGTCGTCAAATATTTAACCTGACTGGGATTGATTTTTTTAAAAACGATTGAAGGATGCTGATTGAAAGTCATCAATGCCAACTTTAATCCTTCTTTTTCCGCAATTTTTTTGCCTGTTTGTATTACTTTTTGATGTCCTTTATGCACACCATCAAAAAAGCCTAATACTAATACAACATCCTCTTTAGGGATTTGGTCCATTTGATAGGGATGTCTGATTTTAATTATTTTCATGTTTTTATACCTCGTTTCTCAACACTTTACTTGGTTTTAATTTGTTTTTTTCTTTAGGGTTCGGTTGGTAAATGCTCACGACTTGGTCACGATAGAAAAGAGCAATTTCCTCTGTGGGCATACGATCCAATTGAAAGACGTTGTATTCAAGACGCATCCCATTTTTAACCTTCTGCCATACATCATCACTGATATCTACCCGTTTGAAGCGAGCAACCCCAACTTCCAATGGCAGCAGATGCGCTTCTATCGTTCCACTTTCCTTGTAATCTGCTACTTGTTGTAATGTAATTGCCTGTTCTTTTTTCATTCCGGCACTAGCCGTACGAGTCAAATCTGACATATGTGCAGGATAGCCTAGTTTTTTGCCTGTATCAACAGCTAATGTTCTGACGTAGGTACCCTTGCCGCATTCTACTTCGAAACGCCAAGACAATAGCCCATCTTTTTCGTTCCAATGAATATCACTTGTTCGCTCAAAACGATAGATTTGGGCTTTGCGCACTGGTCTTTCTACTGCTTCGTTATTTCTGGCATATTCGTAAAGTCGTTTGCCATTCACTTTTACTGCAGAATACATCGGAGGAATCTGTGTGATTTCGCCAACAAAACTCTCCATCACAGCATCTATTTGCTCGTCTTCTAAAGGTATACCCACACGTTTGCTCTCTACTTTTTCTCCGGAACGATCTTCAGTAGTTGTACTAAAGCCTAGGGTGATTTCTCCTTCGTATGTTTTACCTGAATCTGTTAAATATTCGATGACTTTCGTCGCTTTTCCAATACAAATCGGTAAAACACCATCTACATCAGGGTCCAATGTTCCGCCATGCCCGATTTTTTTCGTATGTAAAATTTTTCGTAATTTAAATACACAGTCATGACTGGTCATGCCACGTTCTTTCCATAAAGGTAATAAACCATCCATAATTTTTCTCCTTTTCATTTGAGGTATCAACTGTACAATTATAACACATCAAATGTATTTGCTAACGACTTTGAATCGCTTCTCTACGGTTTTTGTTCTTTAGCAATAGAACTGTAATAAATCTTCATCATCATGTAAATAGCTACTATGGTATGCTTTAATCAAAGGAGGGAACACTATGGAAAATTTTTTCTTTGTACCTTTTGATTGGCTATATGGATGGTTATCAGGCAAATAATCTTTCCCCTAGACTTTAGCGTTGATGAAATGATCCAGTCAGGTCGGAACAGAAGTGCCGAGTTGCTCTTCTATTCGAAAAAGATGCTTCTGTTCCCACCGTTTATTCGTTTTTAAGGAATGAGACAAAAGTGTTTCTTACTTTTGTCCCACACTCCCTTTTTTTAATAAAATACGTAGCTTGTTAGTTATTTACTCTTCTCCAAAATAAGATAGCCAAAAATATAGAAAAAAAACCGTTATTCACAAAGTATCTAAACTTGGTGAATAACGGTTTTAATATTGAACAGACTTGCCTTTACGAGTAGGATCTAGTCTTTATTCAGGTTTCGTAATAATTGGTCGATATGGTTGCCGTAGACAACTGATTCATCAAGTTCAAAAGTCAGTTCAGGTGTCTTATAAATACTCAAGTTATGCCCTAATTCACGGCGAATCAAGCCACTAGCTTTTTCTAAGCCTTCTTTTGCTTTTTTCTTATCCGATGCTAAATCAGATAAGATACTATAATAAATCGTTGCTTGTTGCAGATCTCCAGTTACATGAACATCGGTAATCGTAACATTTTCAACACGAGGATCACGTACTTTTTTACGTAATATATCATTTACTTCTTTTAAAATTTCTTGACCGACTCGGCGGTCACGATAGTTTGCCATATTGAGCGGCCTCCCTATTCATTTAGTCGTTTTTGATTTCTTCCATAATGAATCCTTCAATGACGTCATCTACTTTGATATCGTTGAATTTTTCGATCATTGCGCCACATTCATAGCCCATTTTCACTTCTTTTACATCATCTTTGAAGCGTTTCAAGCTGGCAAGTTGGCCTTCATAGATAACAATTCCATCACGAATGACACGTACACCGCTATCTCTACGGATATAGCCTTCTGTTACGTATGCTCCTGCAATCGTTCCGACCTTCGAAACTTTGAATGTTTCACGAACGATCATTTGGCCTGTGATTTTTTCTTCAAATTCTGGATCAAGCATGCCTTTCATCGCTGTTTCGATTTCTTCGATTGCTTTGTAGATGATGCGGTGCAAACGAATGTCTACTTCTTCTGCATCTGCTTGACTCTTCGCTTGTGGTGTAGGACGGACGTTGAAACCAATGATGATCGCATTACTTGCAGCAGCAAGTGTGACATCACTTTCATTGATCGCACCAACTGCAGAATGGACGATTTTTACACGTACGCCTTCTACATCGATTTTATTCAATGACGCAGCTAATGCTTCGGCAGAACCTTGTACATCAGCCTTGATGATCACATTGACATCTTTTAATTCTCCCTCTTTCAAGCTTTCGAATAAAGTATCCAATGTGACACGGCTTGTAGCAGCACGATGTTCCAATAACGCACGTTTTGCACGTTCTTCACCGGCAGCACGAGCTGTTTTTTCATCTTCAAATACAACGAAATGATCACCAGCTTGTGGTACATCATTTAATCCAGTGATTTCAACTGGTGTTGCTGGACCAGCAGATTTTTCACGGCGGCCTAGATCATTGTTCATCACACGTACACGTCCATAGGTATTCCCTACAACGATCGGATCACCGACATTCAATGTTCCTTGTTGGACAAGTAATGTAGTTACAGGTCCTTTTCCTTTGTCAAGACGGGCTTCAATAACTGTACCGATTGCTCGTTGTGTAGGATCAGCTTTAAGATCTTCAACTTCAGCAACCAATAAGATCATTTCTAATAATTCATCGATATTTTGGCCAAATTTAGCCGAAATCTCAACAAAGATCGTTTCTCCGCCCCATGCTTCTGGAATCAATTCATATTCACTTAATTCTTGCATGACGTGTTGTGGGTTCGCACCTGGTTTATCTATTTTATTCACAGCAACGATGATTGGCACACCAGCTGCTTTTGCATGGTTGATGGCTTCCACTGTTTGTGGCATCACACCATCATCAGCTGCGACTACTAAAATCGTGATATCTGTGATACTTGCTCCACGCGCACGCATACTTGTAAACGCCGCATGTCCTGGTGTATCTAAGAATGTGATTGGTTTGCCATCGATATCGATTTGATAGGCACCGATATGCTGCGTGATCCCACCAGCTTCTCCACTTGTTACACGTGAATGACGTAAGGTATCAAGTAACGTAGTTTTCCCGTGGTCAACGTGTCCCATGATAGTTACAACTGGAGGACGAGATACTAGATTTTCAGGATTTACTTCTTCCGCTTCAAAGAATTTATCGATATCTGCTATATCTACTTGAACTTTTTCTTGAGGTTCCATCCCATAATCTGTTGCTAATAATTCGATCGTATCCTTATCTAAGGATTGGTTTTGATTGACCATTACACCAAGCAAGAATAATTTCTTGATGATCTCAGCTGGTTCACGATGGATTTTTTTAGCGATATCTGCCACATTCATTCCTTCAGTATATTCTAATACTTCTGGTAACTCACGGAATTTACGTGGTGGTACAGCTGGTTTATTTGATGTCTGTTGTTTGCCTTTTTTTCCTTTTTTATTAAAACGATTGCGGTTGTTATTGTTGAATTTTCCGCGATTGTTGTTTGTATTTCTGTTTTGGCTTTGATTTCCGCCTTGGCGATTTTGGTTAGTAGCGCCTCCACTATTATTTCGGTTTTGAGTTGTTGATTGGTTTTTTCCTTGATTCACTTGACCGCTCCCTTGACCGCGATCTTGATAGTTGCGGTTATTTTTTTGTTGTTTTGGTTTTGTTTCGTTTTTAGGCTGATCGTTCGGCTGCTTTTTGACTGGTTTTTGGCTTTCTTGCTGTGCTGTATGCTTATTTCCTTGTGGTTTAAATGCTTGTTGCAGTTTTTTTTCATCACTACTTGTGATGACTCCCATATGATTTTTCACATCAATACCGAGCTTCTGTGCTTTTTCCACAAGGTCTTTACTAGACTTATTCATTTCTTTTGCTAGTTCATAAATTCGTTTATTGCTCATGCAATCACCTTCCTAACCTTCAATTAGCTCCTTGGTTTTCTTCGCAAATCCGTTATCCAGGATCCCAAATACTTTGCGAGGTCTTCCGATCATCTGCGTGATTTCCGCTTCAGAAAATAGCTCAAAGCAAGGAACTTCATAGTATGAACTCTTATCTTTAATCTTTTTCTTTGTGTTTTCACTTGCATCATTCGCGACAAAAACGATTTTGGCTTTGTTTCTGCGGATATCTGCAATCGTTAGCTCTTCGCCCGTGACTAGTTTGCCAGCGCGCATCGCTAATCCAATGAGATTCATGGCTTTTTGCCGATTGACTTCTCTCATTTACCAAATAGCTCTTTTCGTGCTTTTTGGTGTGTTACATACTCCAATAATTCTTGATAAAATTCATCAGTCAAACTTGTTTCAAGTGCTCGATCGAGAATTTTTTTATCCCAAGCTTGTTGTACTTCATCTGGCTCAAGTGAGACATACGCGCCTCGTCCTGGCATTTTCCCAGTTGGATCGATTGATACTTCTCCTTCTTTCGAACGAGTAATACGAATCATCTCTTTTTTTGGTTTCATTTCACCTGAAACGACAGATTTGCGTAAAGGTATTTTCCTTTGTTTCATCTCTTTGCCTCCTAAGCTATCTGTTAAGCATCTTGGTCTGTTTCTTCGATAGTTTTTTCATCGTTGAATGCGATTGTTTCATATTCATCGTCTGTCAAATCAGATTGGATGATTGCTTCATCGTGTGCTTCTGCCACTGATTCATCGCTTGCATCTTCAGTTTTATTTGCTTGTTCTTCATAATATGCAGCCATGTCTGACTCTGACTTGATGTCGATCTTATGGTTCGTTAGTTTTGCAGCTAATCGTGCATTTTGACCACGTTTACCGATTGCCAATGATAATTGATAATCAGGAACAACGACTGTACAAGCTTTTGGATTTTGTTCATCAAAGATGACATCCATGACTTGCGCTGGGTTCAATGCATTTGCGATAAATACTGCTGGATCTTCGTCCCATTCAACGATATCCATATTTTCACCTTTTAATTCATTGACGATTGCTTGGACACGTTGCCCTTTCGGACCAACACAAGTTCCTACTGCATCGATATTTTCATCATTTGAGCGTACAGCAACTTTAGAACGGTCACCCGCTTCTCTTGCGACACTGACGATCTCAACGATACCATCGTATACTTCTGGTACTTCTTGTTCAAACAAACGTTTTAAAAGATCTGGATGGCTACGACTAACAAAAACTTGAGGACCTTTTGAGGTATTTTCTACTCGAGAAACATACACTTTGATCCGATCATGCGGTTGATAAAATTCATTCGGCATTTGATCTTGTTTAGATAACACTGCTTCGATTTTTCCAAGATTCACGTAAATGTAACGTTTATCTTGACGTTCAACAATTCCTTGCATGATATCTTTTTCATATGCACTGAATTCATTATAGATAATTGTTCTTTCTGCTTCTCTCACACGTTGCAAGATTACTTGTTTCGCTGTTTGCGCAGCAATGCGGCCAAAATCTTTTGGTGTAACTTCAAAGCGGATCGTGTCGCCAATTTCATATGCTGGATTGATCAAAAGTGCATCTTTCAATGATACTTCCAACTGTGAATCCATGACTTCTTCTGTCACTTCTTTCACTGCATAGACGTGGATTTTCCCTTTCTTCTGGTCAAATTCTACTTCTACGTTTTGTGCTTGACCATAATGGCGTTTATATGCAGAAACTAAGGCTGCTTCTAAAGCGTCAATTACGATTTCTTTTGAAATTCCTTTTTCAGCTTCTAATGCATCTAACGCGTTCAACATTTCTTTACTCATTATTCTGTTTCCTCTCCGTGATTAAAATTGGATTGCTAAGCGAGCTTTGGCAATGTTTTTTCGGTCAAGAATCAATTCTTTTTCCCGTGTTTTTATGCGTATTTTCAATGTAAGCTGGTCAGCATCAAATGACTGAAGAAATCCTTCAAAATGCTTTTCTCCATCCACTGGTTGGTAGAAAGACACATGGATGTATTCACCTAGTGCTTTTTCATAATCTGTTTCTTTTTTTAGCGGACGTTCTGCTCCTGGAGATGACACCTCTAGGAAATATGCTTGTGGGATTAGATCGGGATCTATTGCATCGAGTTTTTCACTTAATTTTTCACTGACATAGACACATTCTTCAATATCGATTCCACCATCTTTATCAATAAATACTCGCAAGAACCAACTTTTTCCTTCTTTCACAAATTCTACTTCTACAAGTTCAAAATTTTGTTCCTCTAAAATCGGAGTCACCATTTCTGTGACTGTTTCAACGACGCTACTCAAGAATTTCGCCTCCTTAAAAATTGAATCCGTAATTCCATTAAAAAGAGTGAGCGAAAAATCCGCTCACTCACAGTTAGTATCATTACCTATAAATAACTATACCATAATTTCTTTGAAATGACAAGCAAGCTCGCTGTTGCCTACTATAACATATCAAATAGCGACAATTGATTTTCGTCAGGAAGGTCTTTTAATACGCCATTATCATTCATATACTCAATCAAAGTCTTGGATACTTTTCCTCGTGTAGCCAGATCTTCTTTTGATAAGAACGGACCATCTTTCCTTGCTTCGACAATCTGTTTTGCCACGTTGGTACCCAAACTTGGTACAGCACGAAATGGCGCAATCAATGTATCTCCTTCGATTACAAAATTGACCGCATCTGATTTATACAAATCGATCATCCCGAATTTAAAGCCGCGTTCTAACATTTCATTTGCCAATTCAAGTACTGTCAATTGATTTTTTTCTTTCACAGAGGCATCCATTCCTTTGTCTGTGATCTCTTTCATGGCTTGTTTGACTGCATCTTTTCCTTTGCACATAGAAACAAGATCAAAATCATCAGCACGAACAGAGAAGTAAGCACAATAATACAGGATAGGGAAATATACTTTAAAATATGCTACACGTAATGCCATCAGTACATATGCAGCCGCATGGGCTTTCGGGAACATGTACTTGATTTTTGAACAAGAATCGATATACCAATCTGGTACATTATTTTCTTTCATCGCATTTAAATATGTCTCACGAAGTTCATCTGGGATTTTATTCCACAGTCCCTTACGCACTGTTTCCATGATTTTAAATGCCATCCCACTGTCTAATCCGGCATGGATCAGATAGACCATGATGTCATCCCGACAACCAATTACTTCCGCTAGTGTCGCATCCCCACGTTTGATCAATTCTTCCGCATTTCCAAGCCAAACGTCTGTCCCATGAGAGAGTCCAGAGATTTGCAGTAATTCAGCGAAAGTAGTTGGATGGGTTTCTTCCAACATCCCACGAACAAAACGAGTCCCGAATTCGGGAATCCCTAGTGTACCTGTTTTAGAGTTGATTTGTTCTTGCGTCACGTTCAAGACTTCCGGCCCGGCAAATATCCGCATCACTTCTGGATCATCTGTAGGGATCGTTTGTGGATCGATCCCAGATAGATCTTGGAGCATCCGAATAACAGTCGGGTCATCATGTCCAAGAATATCAAGTTTCAATACATTATCATGGATCGAGTGGAAATCAAAGTGGGTCGTTTTCCATTCAGAATTTTGATCATCTGCTGGAAATTGGATGGGGGTGAAATCATAAACATCCATGTAATCAGGAATAACGATGATCCCCCCTGGATGCTGGCCAGTCGTTCGTTTGACTCCAGTGGCTCCTTTGGCTAAGCGATCGACTTCTGCACTTCGAAATTGCAGATTATGGTCTCTTTCGTAGCCCTTAACAAATCCATAAGCCGTTTTATCTGCCACCGTACCAATTGTTCCAGCACGATAAACATATTCTTCTCCAAATAATACTTTCGTATAATTATGGGCTTCTGCTTGATAGTCTCCCGAAAAATTCAAATCGATATCGGGTACTTTATCACCATGAAATCCTAAGAACGTTTCAAAAGGAATATCATGTCCATCTTTGTTCAATCGAGCACCACATTTTGGACATTTTTTCTCAGGCATATCGAAACCTGAACCATATGTCCCATCCTCATAGAATTCAGAATACTGACATTCTGGACAATAATAATGCGGGGCTAAAGGATTAACTTCGGTAATCCCAGTCATCGTCGCAACAAAACTTGAACCTACCGAACCACGCGAACCAACTAAATAGCCATCTTCATTACTTTTGTGTACGAGTTTTTGAGCAATCAGATAGATAACGGAGAACCCATTCCCGTTAATCGAATTCAATTCCTTTTCCAAACGTTTTTGAATGATCTCTGGTAAAGGATCACCATATAGTTGTTTGGCTTTGGTATAACTCAATTCAGAGATTTCTTCTTCAGAACCAGGGATTTTCGGTGTGTAAAGTTCATCTTTCACAGGAATGACTTCTTCACAGCTATCTGCGATTTTATTTGTATTTTCTACAACGATCTCTTTTGCAAGAGATTCACCTAAGAAATTAAAAGCTGTCAACATCTCATCTGTTGTTCGAAAATGGACATCAGGTAGACTGTGACGGTTCAATGGATTGGCTCCTCCCATTGAATTGATCAAGATTTTACGATAAATCGCATCTTCTTCATTTAAGTAATGGACATTCCCTGTTGCCACCACTATTTTGTCTAATGACTTTCCTATTTCAACTAAGTTTTGAATAATTTCCTCTAGATCACGTTCATTTTTTACTAATTCTTGTTCTAGCAAAGGTGCATAGACTGCTTTTGGCATCACTTCGATATAATCATAAAACTTGGCACGATTTCTTGCCTCTTCGACTCCTTTTTGCATCATTGCTTCAAAGATTTCTCCTTTGTCACAGGCAGAGCCAATCAATAGGTTGTCACGTAATTTGTTTAATTGTGACCGTGGGATTCGTGGGACACGTTCAAAATATTCCACGTTAGACATCGAGATCAGTTTGAACAGATCCTTTAACCCGTCTTGGTTTTTAGCAATCAGCGTTGCATGGAAAGGTCTTGCTCGTTTATAGGAGTCTCCTTCCCCGATATGTGCATTCAGTTGGTCGTGGTAAAACATGTCATGGTTTTCCATCGCTTCTTTGATAAAGATCCATGCAAGATGACCAGTAGCTTCTGCATCATAAATCGCCCGGTGATGTTGTTCCAGACTGACACCAAATTTCTTAGACAGTACACCCAACCCGAAACGTTTGAATTGAGGATAGAGATAGCGAGCTAACTCTAACGTATCGATTACGGGATTAGGTGCTTCTGGTATTCCATATTTTGCATAGCTCGTATTTAAAAATCCCATATCGAACGCCGCATTATGTGCTACAAGAATGGTGTCTTTTGAGAATTCAAGAAACAGTCGTAAAACTTCTTCTTCCGATTTTGAACCACGAACCATTTCATCGGTAATCCCTGTCAAATCAACAGTTGTTCGTGAAAGCGGATGGCCTGGATCGATGAATTCATCAAAACTAGCAATCACATTTCCTTTGTACATCTTAACCGCAGCTAGTTCGATGATCGTATCGTAAACAGCTGATAGCCCCGTTGTTTCCACGTCAAATACTACATAGGTTCCTTCACTTAAGGATTCATGCACATCATTGTAGGCGATCGGCACGCCATCATCCACAACATTTGCTTCTACCCCATACAAAATTTTCACGCCAGCTTTTTTCCCTGCGCTATGTGCTTCAGGAAATGCCTGTGCGCCGCCATGATCAGTGATAGCAATGGCGCGATGTCCCCACTTTCCAGCTTGTGCAACGATATCAGAGATACTATTTGTAGCATCCATCGTACTCATGTTGCTGTGGACATGTAGCTCCACTCGTTTTTCTCCTTCTGGTGCATAATCTTTTCTTGGAGCATGTTTCACTTCTACGATATCTTGCGCATTCATCACTAAGTCACGGACAAAGGTATCTTCTTGTATGCTTCCTCTGACCTTCAACCAACTACCCGTGCTGATTGCCTCAAATATTTGTTCATCTTTTTCATTGTTTGAGAATTTTTTGACGATGAAGGATGAAGTATAATCAGTGATTTTCAATGTCAATATTTTCCGTTTTGAACGAAGCTCGCGGATTTCTTTATCAAATACATATCCTTCTAATGTTACACGGCGCTCTTCTTCTACAATATTTACCATTGGTGTAGTTGGTTCATCCGTAGGAATATTTCTTCCCAACTGGATAGGTCCTTCTAAAACAGGCAACTGCTCTTTCTTTTCTTTTTTCTTTTGTTCATGGACGATCAAGCTTTCTGCCGCTTGCTTCATAAAGGCTTCTGCTTGTTCTTGTTTCCGTTCTTCAAACAGTTTTAACACACGTTCTGCTTGTTGCTCGTCTACTTCTGGCTCGATCCTAAATTTAGGAAATCCGTAGCTGACAAATAAAGACTCTACTAATGGCAAATATTGTTGCTTCAAATAGCTGAGTGCGCCAGTACTATCGACAGGCAAGATGATTTTATGTTCCTTTAGTATTGGAACTTGTGTTTTTAAGACTTGTTGTGCAAGAGGTGTATCACATTGTTGGCTTTCCAATGCTTGTGCCCAATAATCTTGTAACAACTGTTCGTCAAATTGTTGATTTTCTGCTTTTATATTTAGTTTCACTTGTGCAATATCATGAAAGGCCAATGTCACATGTTGCACTAACGAACGATAAAGCATGATCGGTAAAATTTGAGAAAAGTGTAGCGTAAATTCCCATAAGCGTGATTTACGATGAACGACTACTCGTTCCACTTCGCCAGAAGAAATCAGAGGATGCTGTTTATCCGCTTCTTCCAGTTGGATCTGTTCCAGTAGTTTTTCAAATAACTCTCGTTTTTCTGACAAAACCATACGCCCTTTCTGATGAGAAACAATTAAAAAGCTTTTTTGTTCTCTTCTTTTTTCAGTACTATCTAGTATACTCGTTTTTTATTGATTTTACATTAAAAAATAAGGGTGACAAAAGTGGGGTGCCTAAAAGAACAAGAAAAAATCCATGAAAACTGCTTTTTCAAATTTTTGAGAATTTTGACTTCTTCTAAAAAACTACTTCTGTTCCGCCGTTTACTCAGGTTTTGAGAATATGGGACAAATCTAAAAATCAGGTTTGCTACAGACTCTCGAATAAACAGAGGGAGCAGAAGCAACTCCTTCGGAAATAAGCCGAAAATCACAAAAATTTGAAAAGCAATTTTCGTTCATTTCTTCTTATTTCTCGGAGTTAAACACTTCTGTCCCAGCCTCTCTCAAATAAACGGCGTCCAAAAGTCAAGTTTTTCGGAAATTGGAAAAAAAAACGAGCAATACAAAAAACGTATTGTTCGTTTTTTCTCCAATTTCTCAAGCCTAAATGACTTTTATCTCAATCTCTTCGTTTATCATTTATTGATTTAATAAGATTGGTAGGGTATTGGCTAATTCTTCCTTACGGACTTCAACCATTTCACCTGTTTTCTTGATTTTCACTTCTACGATCCCATCAACTGCTTTTTTACCGATCGTGATTCTGATTGGACAACCGATCAAATCGGAATCTGCGAATTTCACCCCTGCACGTTCGTTGCGGTCATCGACCAATACTTGGTAACCGGCTTCTGTCATCGCTTGCTCCACTTCGTTTGTCAAGTTTGTTTGATTTTCGTCTTTCAGATTCATTTGAACGACATGCAGATCGAATGGTGTAATCCCTTTTGGCCAATTGATGCCATTTTCATCAGAATTTTGTTCAACGATTGCAGAAAGTAAACGGCTGACGCCGATTCCATAGCAACCCATGATCACAAATTTTTCACGACCATTCTCATCTAAAACAGTTGCCCCCATTGACTCACTGTAGCGCGTGCCTAACTTGAAGATGTGTCCGATCTCGATTCCACGAGTAAAGGCCAACACACCATTATTGTCTGGGGATGGATCACCTTCTTGCACAAAACGCAGATCTTCATACGAAAGGACTGTAAAATCTCTTTCTGGATTGACATTGATATAATGATAACCTGTTTCATTAGCACCAGTAATGGCATTTGCAAGGTCTTGGACATGTCGGTCAGCATAGATCTTCACATCTTCTGATACGCCCACTGGACCAACAGAACCAAAATCAGCACCTAAAAATTTCGTTGCATCTTCTTCTGTTGCTTCTTCTAAGAAGTCAACGCCTAAGAAGTTCTTCAATTTGACATCATTCACTTCATGATCTCCACGAACTAGCACAAGTACAGGTTCTTCATCCGCCATGAACAAAACAGATTTGATGATTTTTTGTGGTTCTGTCTCAAAGAAAGCTGCTACTTCTTCAATTGTTTTAACATCAGGTGTAGCTTTCTTTTCCAGTTCAAGTTGCGTTTCATGTGATTTTTTAGAAACATAATAGCTCGTCGCCATTTCTAAGTTTGCTGCATAATCACTTTCAGTTGAATAACAGATCGTATCTTCACCAATTTCTGATATTGCCATGAACTCTTTTGAATCTTTCCCGCCCATTGCACCACCGTCACCGATGATTGCTCGGAATTCAAGTCCACAGCGTTTAAAGATTTCAGTATAAGCTTTTTCGTAGTCTTTGTATGCTTCATCTAGACTTTCTTCAGAAGCATGGAATGAATAAGCATCTTTCATGATGAATTCCCGACCACGTAATAAACCGAAACGAGGGCGTTTTTCATCTCGGTATTTTGTTTGGATCTGATAAAGATTCAATGGTAATTTTTTATATGAATTGATTTCATTACGAATCAAATCAGTAAATGTTTCTTCATGTGTTGGGCCTAAGATCATTTTACGATCATTACGATCATTCAGACGATACAAGTTTGGGCCATATGTTTCATAACGACCAGATTCTTCCCACAATTCTGCTGGTAAAATCGCCGGCATCAACATTTCAACTGCACCGATCTTTTCAAATTCTTCTCGCATGATCGCTTTTAGTTTTTCTAACACACGATTTGCTAGTGGTAAATAAGAGTAGATTCCTGCAGATACTTGACGAATGTATCCAGCTCTCAATAAAATTTGATGACTTAATACTTCTGCATCATTTGGAACCTCTCTTAACGTAGGAATCAACATTTTTGATTGTCTCATTCTATATACTCCTCTATTCCTCAATAATAATCTATCGTTTGTAATTATACCCTATTTGTCAACTTTTCTAGAAAAAGAATCGTTGAATATCATTCCAAGTGACCAATACCATCAATAGCATCAATAACCCAAATCCTGCCAAAGTGATAAAGCCTTCTTTTTCTTGACTGAGAGGTTTTCCTCTCACACCTTCAAAGATATTCAAGACGATTTTCCCACCATCTAATGCAGGAATCGGCAGTAAATTAACGATTCCTAGATTCATGGAAAGCAGGGCCATCAAGCTAATGACAGTCATCACACCTTGATTAGCAGCTTCAGAAGAAAGCTGGAACATCATAACGGGTCCACCTAATTTATCTAGGCTAAAGCCTGTGAACAATGAGCCTAACGCTTTGAATATCTCCATTGAACTACTGAATGCTCGATGGACTCCACCAACTATTTTATCCAAAAAGCCAGTCTTCATTGGTGCTTGAATCCCTAGTTGGCCGACTTCTTTCCCATTGGCTTCAACTGCTTTCGGTGTTACGTCAAGCTGCTGTGTTTTGCCGTCACGTCTTACTTCAACATCTAATTTTTTTCCAGGATTTTCGGTGATCTCTGACGTCAAATCATTCCATGAATGAACAGACTTGCCATCAATCGATACTATTTCATCATTTTCTTTCAACCCAGCAGCTGCGGCTGCGCCATTCGGCAAGACTTTTCCAATTTGGTTAGTATCCGTTACTTGCACGCCACCTTGCATGAACGCAAGGATAATGAACAACAGGATCGCTAAAATAAAATTATTCATAGGCCCAGCGAAATTAGTCAGCATCCGTTGCCATAATTTCGCTGACTGGAATTGAACATCTCTAGGCGCAATTCGGATCTCTGTACCGTCCGCTTCAATAATGGAAGCATCGTGTTCGACGTGATAGGTGACTTCTTGTGTTTCATCCCCATTCACATAACCTGTGATCGTCAAGTCGTCTTCAAGATCGTATGCGATCAATTCTAATGGAATCCCATTGGGCAGTTGCACTTTTTTGCTTACATTGATTTTCTCCACGATACCATCAGAATTTAACAAAAGAGATAACGGCATTCCAGGGGCCATTTCTGTTTCATCGTCTCCGTTTCCTGCCATTCTCACATAACCGCCGATCGGCAATAAACGCAATGTATAGGTAGTTCCGTCCTTTGCTTGGTGTCCATAGATTTTAGGACCCATTCCAATAGCAAACTCACGAACGAGAATTCCTGATCGTTTCGCAAAGAAGAAATGTCCAAACTCATGTACAATGACCAAAATACCGAAGACAATAATAAATGTGATAATTGTTTTCATTTTGCATTCTCCTTTACACGCTTTTCCTTTAACCTTGAAACTTTTGATAAATAAAACACTTTAATTTTACCATATTATCAGCTGTTCACCAATAGTATCAGTGAGTTATAGAGAAAAAATCGGCCTTTGCTTTTAGTTTATTAAAATAACCACTTCGCTCTTATCAACTAATCACATCATCTACAGTAACTAGGTTTCTAAAAACGATTTGTATCTAAAACTAAAGCAAAGACCCATATCCTCTTATTAAATTAATCCAAATAAATGCATGATCGGAAAGACGAACAACAGACTATCGAATCGGTCTAAGATTCCCCCATGCCCTGGTAAAATATTGCCAGAATCTTTTACATCATAGTGTCGTTTGATCGATGATTCGACTAGATCACCAAACTGACCAACAATCGATAACAGGATCGTTAACAACAACATGACAAATAGTCCATGGCCAAACAATTCAGTCGACGGATAGAGTAAAAAGTACAGAATAGCAACTACTAAAGCACTCCCAATACCGCCTAATGCGCCTTCAATGGTTTTGTTCGGTGAGACATCTGGACTTAATTTATGCTTTCCATATTTTCGTCCGACCATATAGGCACCGATGTCGGTTGCCCAAACAATGAACAGACCAAACAGCAAAACAGGTAGTCCTTCTGTCCGCGCATTGACAAAATTCTGGAAGCCCATCCCAACATATAAACTCACGATTACTGGAAAGCCAGCTTCATCTATCGTATACGTATTTTTGGAAATGACTGCGGTGCCTAATAAGATCATCACAATCAGATAAAACAACATAAATGTATCCGTGCCTTCTGATAAAAAGAAAAACCAACGTTCTTTAGGTAATACCAAAACAACTGCGCCAATCGCTGCTAATATTCCTTCAAAACTTAATAATGTCAATCCTTTCATCCTAAACAACTCATATACTCCGATAACAGCTAATAGAGCTGCTACTAATTCAACAGCCAGGCCCCCTAGCCAAAGAATCGGAATAAATAACGCCAATGCTACGACAGCAGTGATCACTCGTTGTCTCATGACTGATCTCCTTCTTTCTCCTTGTTTTTCACACCACCAAAACGACGATCTCTATTTTGAAATGAAGCAATCGCCTCTTCTAGATGTGCTCCATCAAAATCAGGCCATAATGCTTTGGTAAAGTACAATTCACTATAGGCAAGTTGCCAAAGTAAAAAGTTGCTGATTCTTTCTTCTCCGCTTGTCCGAATGACAAGTTCAGGATCTCGAAGTTCAGTTGGTAAAAAACCCGTCATGAGATGTTCAGCAATCAGTGTATCATCGATCTCTTCAATTGATTTTTCTCCATTTTTGACTTCAGTAGCAATTGCTTTGACAGCCGTCACGATTTCCGCTCTACTTCCGTAGTTCAAAGCAAAGTTGAGTACCATCCCTGTATTGTCTTTTGTTTGTTCGATCGCACGTTTCACTGCATCCTGTGTATGTTCAGGTAATAGATCTTCATACCCCATCACATGGACCTTCACATTTTCCTTGATCAGCTCCGGTACAAATGTGTCAAAGAAGTCAACGGGAAGTTGCATCAAAAAGCTTACTTCATCCTTGGGTCTTTTCCAATTTTCTGTGGAGAACGCATAAAGAGTCAATACTTTGACGCCTAATCTGGAAGCTTGTTTCGTTACCTTTTTTACTGTTTCCATACCTTCTTTATGTCCAGCCACACGAGGCAATCGTCGGTTTTGTGCCCATCGCCCATTGCCATCCATAATAATTGCTATGTGTTGCGGAATTGGGCCATCACTATTGAAACGAAGCTCACTTTTTTCTTGAATATATTTGTTTTTTTGCGGAAAAAAACGTAACATTCTTTTTCCTCCTATACTAAAAAATTACCACTATCTCTGCTATTATAGCAATATATATAGTCATTTCCTACGGTCTAGCGTTTTTTTTTCTTTTTTTCACTAAGATTTTTCATTTTTTTAACTTTTGATTGCTATTAGTAAAATAAAGAAGCCACTTCTTTTATCAAAGCTTCTCTTTTTTACACTTCCTATTAAGTAGTGCCAGAACTTCAAAAAGAAAGCTGGTTCCTCTCGTTAACAGCTTTCACTATTGGCGAGATGAACCAGCTTTTTCTACTCTCTGATCGATACACTGATCAAGAGATTCTTAGTTAAAAAAACATCGATTGATTTTTAAATAACGCTTAAACTTCTAATAGTTCTTTTTCTTTTTCAGCAGCGATTTTATCTACTTCTTTGATACTATTGTCAGTCAAGGTCTGTACTTCTTTTTCTAGACCACGTAGATCATCTTCTGTGATGTCTCCATTTTTTTGTTGTTTTTTATATTCATCAATTGCGTCACGGCGAATATTACGTACAGCGATTTTCGCATTTTCTGCTTCTTTTTTTACGTCTTTCGCTAATTCTTTACGACGTTCTTCTGTTAATTGTGGAATCACTAAACGGATCACATTCCCATCATTTGTTGGGCTGATACCGATATCACTTGTCATGATTGCTTTTTCTACATCTTGAAGAATACTTTTATCAAATGGTGTGATCATCAAAATACGTGCTTCTGGAATTTGGATAGAAGCCATTTGGTTTAGTGGTGTAGGTACTCCGTAATAATTTACAGTGATACGGTCCAATAAGCTTGCATTGGCACGTCCTGCACGGATCTGTCCTAATTCACGTTGTAGATTTTGTGCTGCTTTATGCATTTTTTCTTTTGCTTCTGTCATAATTGCATCTGCCATTTTTATTTCCCCCTAACTGTAGTTCCGATATTTTCACCTAAGATAGCGCGTCGGATATTTCCATGTTCATTCAAATTAAAGACAAGTAGCGGAATATCATTGTCCATGCTCAATGAGCTGGCAGTTGAATCCATCACTTGCAATCCTTTTGAGATAACTTCTAAATGAGTCAATTCTTCAAATTTAACTGCGTTGGCATCCACTTTTGGATCAGCTGAATAAACACCGTCAACATTGTTTTTAGCCATTAAAATAACGTCAGCTCCAATTTCAGCTGCTCGTAGTGCTGCTGTAGTATCTGTTGAAAAGTAAGGATTCCCTGTGCCACCTGCAAAAATGACGATCCGTCCCTTTTCTAAATGACGTTCTGCTTTTCTGCGGATATAAGGTTCCGCGATCTGGCGCATTTCGATTGAAGTTTGTACACGCGTTGGTACACCAACATTTTCTAACGTGTCTTGTAATGCTAAGGCATTCATCACCGTTGCCAGCATACCCATGTAATCTGCTTGAGCACGTTCCATCCCCATTTGGGCACCGATTTGTCCGCGCCAAATATTACCGCCCCCAACAACGATTGCCATTTCAACGCCTAGTTCGTGCACCTCTTTGATTTCTTGGATAATTTCTTTGATGACTGGTGGTTTAATACCAAACCCTTCATCTCCAGCCAAAGCTTCTCCACTTAATTTTAAGACTACACGCTGATATTTCGGTGTGACCATGTTCATTCCTCCAATATTTTCTATTGCTATTTTACCATATCCAGATAATTTAGCCACTAAAGTCGAGCATTTTCTTTCTATGCCTAAAAAAAAGAGCTGTGACATACGTCGCTGCTCCTTGTTAAATTTCAGCTAAGCGTTGTTTCTAAACATCAGCTTCCAAAAACGATTCTTGAAAAGCTTTGATGTTTAGAGAACAGACGCTAAATAACTCTTGCGAATTATTTTTTCACTTGACTCATTACTTCTTCTACAAAGTTGTCTTCGCGTTTTTCGATACCTTCGCCGACTTCGAAACGTACGAATGTTTTCACAGTAGCACCTTTAGATGCAACATATTTTTCAACAGTCATATCAGGATCTTTAACGAAAGATTGGTCAACCAATGCGATTTCAGCTTTGAATTTCTTCAAGCGGCCTTCAACCATTTTTTCAACGATTTTTGCAGGTTTGCCTTCGTTAAGTGCTTGTTCAGTAAGAACAGTTTTTTCATGTTCTAATTCTTCTTCTGGGATTTGAGTTTCGTTTACGTAACGAGGGTTGATAGCTGCTACGTGCATTGCTACATCTCTGGCAACAGTTTCGTCAGTTGTACCTTCCAAAACAGTTAATACAGCGATACGTCCGCCCATGTGTAAGTAGCCACCGAATGCTGCATTGTCATCTTTTTCAACAACTTCGAAACGACGGAAGCTGATTTTTTCACCGATAACTTGCGTTGCTTCGATCAAATCAGATTCGATTGTTCCTTTTTCTGTTTTGATTTTCATAGCTGCATCCATGTCTGCAGGTTTGTTTTCTGCAACAAGTTCAGCGATTTCTTTTACTAAATCTTGGAACATTTCATTTTTAGAAACAAAGTCAGTTTCTGAGTTTACTTCAACGATTGCAGCAGTGTTACCTTTTACTGCTACTGAAGCTAAACCTTCTGCTGCGATACGGTCATTTTTCTTCGCTGCTTTAGCCATTCCTTTTTCACGTAAAAGATCAACTGCTTTTTCCATGTCGCCTTCTACTTCAACTAATGCTCTTTTCGCATCCATCATACCTACGCCTGTCATTTCGCGTAGTTCTTTTACCATTTTAGCTGTTACGTCTGCCATTTTTTGTATCCTCCTGTATTTTCTTTTTAAAAAAGCTGTTTCAAAGGAGAGTGAGGCTTGTCGCCTAGCCTTTGAAACAGCTCCATCATTTAAGAATTATTCTGCTGAAGAATTGTCGCCTTCAACAACGTCAACGATTTCTTCGATTGATGTTGCAGTGTTTTCTGCTACAAAATCTTCTTCAACTACTTGATCTTCACCTTGGTTTCCTTCGATGAATGCATCAGCCATTTTTGAAGTGATCAATTTAACGGCACGGATTGCATCGTCATTTGAAGGGATAACTACGTCGATTTCATCTGGATCGCAGTTTGTATCAACCATAGCTACGATAGGGATATTCAATTTATGCGCTTCTTGAACAGCGATACGTTCTTTACGAGGGTCAACGATGTACATTACATCTGGGATTCTTGGCATATCAGCGATACCGCCTAAGAATTTTTCAAGACGTTCACGTTGTTTGTTCAAACCAGCCACTTCTTTTTTAGGTAGAACTTCAAAAGTTCCGTCTTCTTCCATTGCATTGATTTGTTTCAAACGGCTGATACGTTTTTGGATTGTATCCCAGTTAGTCAATGTTCCACCTAACCAACGATGGTTAACGTAGTATTGTCCAGCACGTGTTGCTTCATCTTTGATTGCTTCTTGTGCTTGTTTTTTAGTACCTACAAATAAAGCTACGCCGCCTTCTTCTGCAACGTTTTTCATGTAGTCGTAAGCTGCATCTACTAACTTAACTGTTTTTTGTAAGTCGATGATGTAAATTCCGTTTCTTTCTGTGAAGATATATTTCTTCATTTTTGGGTTCCAGCGACGAGTTTGGTGACCAAAGTGTACGCCAGCTTCTAGTAATTGTTTCATTGAAATTACTGCCATTTTTTGTTTCCTCCGATTTGGTTTTATTTTCCCTCTTCTTGTCTTCTACCTCGCTGACAAACTTTTGCAAGCACCTATCAACGATCCAACGAGAATGTGGATTTATTGATGCAGTTCAGCATCCTCAAGTATTATACAAACAACTGACTTGCTCCGCAATACTTAATAAGGATTTTCTGCTCAACATTCAGTATTTTACCTGATATACTGTTAAATATCAAGAAAAATCTCATTCTTTATTTATAACTTTTAATCTTCCTGTTTTAAAATGATAGCGCAACCATAAAAGAAGCCTTATTTACTAGAGTTATCTCATAAAACAAATTATTATTGGGAAATTCTTTTGTTTTTTGATATGATACATGTGAAATCTTTCGTAAAGGAGAAAGAATATGCGTAAAGCTGAGCGACATTTATTGATTAAACAGGTGATCGATGAATTTACGATCCGTACACAAGAAGAATTGTTAACAAAATTGAGTGACTACGGTGTTAATGCTACTCAAGCAACGATTTCTCGCGATATCCGTGATTTAAAAATCGTCAAAGCCCCTGACGAGAATGGCATTTCACGCTTTGTGTTCTTTCAGGGAAAAGAAGGATCAGAAGCAAAAAACGAGGATGAAAAACGGCTGATCCAAATGATCGAAGATATTGTTTTAAAAGTGGAACGCGTCCACTTTTTGACAATCGTTCATACTTTACCGGACAACGCACCCCTTTTCGCTGCTGTGTTGGATGAAATCAAACCACCTCACATCGTTAGTACAATTGCCGGGTTCGATACTACGATCATCATTTCTCAAAACGAAGCGGATGCACAATTAGTTGAAGACTTTTTACATCATCCAAAAGATGCATCTATTTTTTAGTTCGGTAAGGGCTTATTGTATTTAGACTCTATACTTTTTGAGGCTGGGACAGAAGTGTTTCTTACTTTTGTCCCACGCTCTTTTCTCTCCAATTTCTCAAACCTAACCGACTTTTGTCTAAATCTCTGTCCAAATTATTCTAAGATCTCATATTACCAACATCGTTTGACAATGATCCTGTATTTAGGGTGTCCGTTCTCCCCTTGTTTACCTCATTCAAAAAGAGCCGTCTATCACAAACTCGAGGGTTGCGATGGACGGCTTTTTTGGGCTATTCCAAACAAAAACATTCGATTCACTCATCTGTTCTTCTGATGAGTTTTGCTACTTTCTAATGGAATCGTGCCTTTTTACATTTTATCTGGCGCATGTAGACCAAGTAAGCGTAAATCTTCTTTCAACAGCACTGATACGGCATATACAAGAGCTAAACGAGATTCTTTTTGATCATCCTCCGCCAAGATTTTTGTATGTGCGTAATATTTATTGAAGGCTTGTGCTAATTTGATTGCATGTTTTGCAATGATTGAAGGTTCATATTTTTCACCAGCTGATAGTACTGTTTCTGGATATTTTTGGATCAGCTTCACTACTTCCCAGCTGTTTTCATCATCTAATGCATATGTGTGTTCTTCTGATGGTTTAAATCCTGCTTTTTCCATCAAGCTGATGGCACGAGCATGTGTATATTGTACATATGGGCCAGTTTCACCTTCAAAACGAACAACTTCTTCAAGATTGAAGTCAAAGGTATTTAAACGATCATTTTTTAAATCATGGAAAATAACCGCGCCTACCCCAACTTGTTTAGCTACAACATCTTTATTTGCCAGATCAGGATTTTTCTCACTGATTTGTTCTTTTGCTGATTGAATTGCTTCATTAAGCACTTCTTCCAATAAAACGATCTTTCCTTTACGCGTTGATAATTTCTTACCACCTTGAGTGATCAATCCAAATGGAATATGATGCATATCATCTGACCAGTCAAATCCTAATTCTTTCAAGACAGCTTTTAATTGTTTGAAATGGTAACTTTGTTCATTCCCAACAACGTATAGAGATTGCTTGAAATCATACGTACGTTTACGATAAAGAGCAGCTGCCAAATCACGAGTGATGTATAGCGTTGCACCATCTGATTTTTTGATCAGTGCTGGATTCAAATCGTATTCTGAAAGGTCAACAATTTCCGCACCTTTATCTTCGTTCAATAAATGTTTTTCTTCTAAAAGTTCAACGATTTCATCCATCTTATCATTGTAGAACGCTTCTCCATTCAATGAATCAAAGCGAACTTCTAACAAGTCATAGATTTTGTTGAACTCTTTCATTGACTCATCGCGGAACCATTGCCATAGTTCGATTGCTTCTTTGTCACCTTCTTCTAAACGTTTGAACCAAGAACGCGCTTCGTCATTCAATTCTGGTTCTGTTTCTGCTACTTCATGGAATTGGACATACAAACGTAATAATTCATTGATTGGTTCAGATTTTACTGCTTCTTCTGATCCCCATTTTTTATAGGCAACGATCAATTTACCAAACTGTGTGCCCCAGTCACCTAGGTGATTGATACGGATTGGTTGATACCCTAATTTTTCCATAATAAATCCAATGGAATTCCCGATAACAGTAGAACGCAAATGTCCCATAGAAATTGGTTTTGCGATATTTGGTGAAGACATGTCGATCGGCACACTTCCATTATTGCCGATCGTACTATCTCCGTAATGTTCTTTTTCTTTTACGACAGAAGCTAAAACATCTTTACTGATCACGGCTTTGTTCATAAAAAAATTCAAGTATGGGCCCACAACTTCGATTTTTTCAAAATTAGTTGAATCTATTTTTTCGGCTAAATCTGCTGCAATTTGCTGTGGTGCCTTTCGATAGATTTTTGCTAATGAGAAAGCAGGAAATGCCACATCTCCATGATCCGCAGATTTTGGATTTTCCAATAGTTTCTCTACTTCTTCGAGTGTTAAATCTTCTTTAACGACATCATAAACGGCTTTTGCAACCACATCTTTATTATTCATTTGACTTCCTCCTATTGATACTTGGTTTACTAAAAACAAAAAAATCTCTAGTAATTATACATGTATAATTACTAGAGACGAGTTATCCCGCGGTACCACTCCAATTGTCCTATTCTTTAGGACCAACTTTATCTGTTAACGGCAGATGACCGTCTGTCTCAGACAGAGTTCTCCAAGTGCGCTTCATTGTATTTTCTTCGTTTGGCTTCCACCAGTTCCAAACTCGCTTTGATCAGATCTATACAATTACTCTCTTGTTCAGCAAACTGTAACTTATTAAACTTAACATGAATTATAACAGATAAAAAAATTAATGGCTAGGATTTCTTATAAAAAAATGTCCAGAAGGCCTAAAGGAGAATAAATTCCGACTGGACATTTTTTAGCAAGGTAAATGTTCTAAGGAGTCTCAATTGCTCTTACGCAGTTTATTTGTCTGCTACAATGATCGTTCCTTCTTCAGATGCTAGAAGATTTTCAATGTTCTCTAGTGAAGTAATGATAGCCTTTCCATCTGGTTTTGCTTCAACAAATGCAATGGCTGCTTCAACTTTAGGCAACATACTTCCTGGTGCAAATTGATTTTCATCAATATATTGTTTTATTTCTGATACTGTAACAGTTTCCAATTTCTTTTGATCTGGTTTTTGATAATTTACATAGACATTATCGACACCTGTCAAAACAATCAATAGATCTGCATCAATGATCTCCGCTAACTTTTCAGAGGCAAAATCTTTATCGATGACTGCTTCTCTTCCTTCAAGACCAGTGGCTGTTTCTACCACTGGGATACCTCCGCCACCAACAGAAACAGTGATGACACCTTGTTCAACCAGTGCTTTGATAACTCGAGCTTCTTTGATTGAGATTGGTTTAGGGGAAGCAACCACTTTTCTCCATCCACGGCCTGCATCTTCTTTAAAGGTAGCAGCTGAGTCTGATTCCATTTGTCCTTTTGCTTCTTCTTCTGTAAAGAATGGTCCAACAGGCTTCGATGGATTTTTGAAGGATGGGTCATTTTCATCAACGATTACTTGAGTGACTAAAGAAACAACATCCTTATCTATATTTTTTTCTTTGAGAACTTCCCCCATAGCATTTTGCAACCAATAGCCGATAGAACCTTCCGTCATTGCGACACAGGTATCTAAAGGCATTGCTGGAGTTTTTTCTGAATCTGCAGCTTGCTGTTGGATCAATAAATTCCCAACTTGAGGTCCGTTCCCATGTGAGATGATCAGTTCATCTCCTTGTTCAATGAATTTCACTAAATATTTTGCTGTTTCCTTCAGCGCATCTTGTTGTGCTTTTGCGCTAGCATCAGTAGATAAAATTGCGTTGCCTCCTAATGCGACAACTACTTTACGATTGGCCATATTTCGTCTTCCTTTCTTCAGATAATTCTGAATTTTTCCGATGACAAAACAAGCCAGCAATTTGCTACAATGAGGAAAGCTGACTCGTTTTATCGATGAGATGAATGTGGTTAAACGTTAGACACGGGGGATGAACAAGTTTCCAAGCGTTGCTGCCATGATTGCTTTGATCGAATGCATACGATTTTCTGCTTGATCAAATTGGCGAGCATATTTACTGCGGAATACTTCGTCCGTTACTTCCATTTCAGTAATACCAAAACGTTCTTTCATTTGTTCACCGTAAACTGTGTTTGTATCGTGGAATGCTGGTAAGCAGTGTAAGAAAATCAAACGGTCTGTGTTATGTGTTTTTTCAATCATTTCCATGTTGATTTGATAAGGTTTCAATAATTTGATTCTTTCTTCAAATTTATCTTCTTCACCCATTGATACCCAAACATCTGAGTAAAGGACATCTGCTCCGTCCACACCTTTGTCGACGTCATCAGTGATCATTAATTTTGCACCAGATTTAGCAGCAAATCCTTCGGCCATCTTCACGATTTCTTCTTCTGGTTGTAAGTCTTTAGGTGCGACAATACGCATATTTGTTCCTAAAATAGCACCAGTTACAAGCAATGAATTAGCCATGTTGTTACGGCCGTCTCCACAGTAAGCCACTGTAATACCTTCAACAGTTCCAAAGTTTTCTTGGATAGTCAAGAAGTCAGCGATCATTTGCGTTGGGTGCCATTCATCTGTTAAACCATTCCATACAGGTACGCCTGAGAATTCAGCAAGTTCTTCAACCATTTTTTGGCTAAAGCCACGGAATTCAATACCGTCAAACATTCGGCCTAATACTTTGGCAGTATCTTCAGTTGATTCTTTTTTACCTAATTGGATGTCGTTTGCTCCAAGATATTCAGGATGTGCACCTAGATCGATTGCTGCAGTAGTAAATGCTGAACGTGTACGAGTAGAAGTTTTTTCGAATAGAAGAGCAATATTTTTCCCTTCTAAGTAGTGATGAGGAATCCCGCGTTTTTTCAAATCTTTTAAGTGTTCAGAAAAATCGATCAAATACTGTAATTCTTCTTTTGTAAAATCTTTTTCTGCTAATAAACTTCTTCCTTGAAATACTGATTCTTTCATAACTAACATTCTCCTTTAGGTTGTTTTATTTAGTTTTTAAAGAGGAAACCCAGCGACAGCTGACAGTTAGACTGCCACCGGGAAACAAACTATTTCAAATCTTCACGTACTAATGGTTGGCTCATGCAGCGAGGACCGCCACGGCCACGTGACAATTCACTTGAATTGATTTCCAACACTTTGATACCATAGCTGCGTAACAATTCGTTAGAAACATAGTTACGGTTGTAAGTCACCACAACTCCAGGAGCGATTGCTAACGTATTTGAGCCGTCGTTCCATTGTTCGCGAGGAGCAACGATGGCATCGCCATTTCCGGTTGGGATCAAGACTAGATCGTCTAAACCTAACGCTTCTTTCATTGTCGCATGAAGATCATCTGAGTGACTGATTTTAATGTCATCACCTGCAGACTCAATCGTAAAGACATCGATTTTTCCTTCTTTGCTTTGGATCGCTGGATGAATCGTGAATTTATCGTGATCAACCATTGTAAATACCGTATCCAAATGCATCATTGCGCGGTTATTTGGAATCTTGATAGCCAATACTTTTTCAAATCCTGAATTTTTTTCGAATAAGTGACGTGCTAATTTTTCTAGCGCTTTGGCACTGGTACGTTGAGAAATCCCGACTGCGACTACTTTATCGCTTAGGATCAATTCATCGCCACCTTCGATATGATCTGGGTTTTCACGATCTAACCAAACTTCTACCCCTTTGTTAGCGAAACGAGGATGATGTTTCAAAATATATTCTGTAAACATCGATTCGCGTCGGCGAGCTTCAAATGTCATTTTGTTGACAGTCATCCCACTCCCCATTGATGCGGAAGGGTCGCGAGTGAAGTAAAGGTTTGGCATTGGATCCATATAAAACGGATAATCGTCATCTGCTGATAAGTCGTATAAACTATTTGAACGGACTTCGATATCTTTAGTACGTACCCCAGCCATGATTTTATCTACCATTTCTTGTGTTTCCATTGATAGAAGGAACTCATGAAGACCGTCTCTTACAGCAGCCGATGCAATGTGTGATTCATCTAGCATTTTGTTCAAGAATTGCTCTTTCACATTACCTGCATCGATTGCTTCTGCTGCTAATTTTTCCAGATACAAAGTTTCGACGCCTTCATTCTGCAATGTTTTTGCAAAATTATCATGTTCTTCTTGTGCGATTGGTAGATAGGGAATATCATCGAACAACAAACGGTCCATGATGTCTGGTGTTAAATTTTCCACTTCTTGTCCAGGTCGTTTCAATAAAACTGTCTTTAACTTTCCTATCTCAGAGAAAACGTGAATAGGTTTTTCCATGTTGTGTTGCCTCCTTCGTTTTGATTACATACTTAGAATACAGCCCTTTTGTAATCTCTTTCATAATTTCATCTCATCTTAAACGAGAGTTTTTTCACATTATTAAAGGATAATTAAATAATTAAACGTTTTTACATTTTTTATCAACTTTTCTCTCTTTATTTATACTGAAATCACTATCAAAAAAATATTTATTCATAAAAAAATATTTTTTGAATAAGCTAAAAAATACTTCTTTTCCAATCATGTTAGCGATTACTTTATTAGTGATTATTGTTTTTTATACAGAATAAACAGGTGAAAAATGACATTATTCAAATCGAATGTATAATTTTTACATAATAACAAAAAAATTTTTTTATAAAGAAAAAAACAGAAATTTTTATCCAAAGTAATAACTTTACTTTTTTCGAAAAAAAAGCCACAATATTAATAGTTAAAAGTAAGGAGCGGAAATTTTATGCGGGTAAATAGAATTGATTTTCACTTTTCAAAACTACGGTATCAACCTGATTTTGAAAACTTTACTGATGATGAATTTGAGCAGATAAAAGAACATGCAATCCTTCGTTCTTATAAAAAGGGACAAATCCTCTTTGATGAAGGAGACGAACGCCAACGCCTCTATATTCTTACAGAAGGTCTGGTTCGTTTAGAACGCTATGATGAAAGCGCCACGTATTATTATTATGACTATGTTGCTGCAAACAACCTCTTTCCTATGTCTGGAATTTTTGAAGAAAGCACTTATACCTATACAGCACAAGCAATGACTGACATCAAGACATTCTCCTTTCCAGTTTCTTTTTACGAAAAAATTGCTAAAAAAAATTCAAAATATCTGATTTATATGATCCATAAATTATCTAAAGTTGTTGAGATGCATGAACTTCGGATTCAAATCGGGTTAACTTCTAGCGCATTCGACAGAGTGAAACAAAACTTATTTGTTTTAAAAGAAGAGCTAGGTGTTCCTACAGAAGATGGACATATCCATATTCCTTACCCTATTACTTTAAAAGAACTAGCTGTAAATAGTGGTACGACAAGAGAAACGGCAGGACAAGTAATCAAGCAATTAAAGGATTCAGGATTACTGGATTATGAAAAGAAACGATTTACTTTTTGCAAAGCGGCGGTCACGCCTGCATTAAGAGAATAAATATAAAAATGAGGTCGAGACAAAAGTCGTTTCGGTTTGAGAAATTGGAGAAAAAAACGAGCATGGGACAAAAGTAAGAAACACTTTTGTCCCATGCTTTAAAAACGAATAAACGGCGGGAACAGAAGCAACTCCTTCTTAAATAAGCCTAATAAATTAGAAATTTTTTTATTAGGTATGCTATTATTCTAGATAAGGATATATTCCTTATTGGTCGTTAGAGGCCGTGTATGAGTATTCATACGGACTTGAATGTCGTACCATCGAATAGAGACAGTTCAAGAGCTTGTTGATGCAGGCGACGAGCGCAACCTTATGCTTTTTGGGCGAAGGTTGCGTTTTTAGTTTATAGTAATAGTCCACCAGATGATTGGACCCCGCCGCTTGTTGTCGAATCATGTTCATCATAATAAAATACAAATTTTTTCGGGCCTTCGGATTTCCATGTTTATTCATGTGTTCTTTGGCTGTATATTTCCCAGATTGATATCTTCTGGTATCAACACCGACGAAAGCGTTCAATTACTTATGAGAAGGAAAACGCCGAATATCCCCTAATTCACCAATAATGAGCCCTGCAGAAAGTTCACCAATTCCAGGGATACTTTGATAAAAATCAAATTCTATTGTTTGTTTCGCAATTTCAACTAGCTGTTTGGCGAGTTGTTCTTTTGTTACAAGCAATTGTTGGGCATAATACACGACTTTTTGAACAGAAATACTTTGTCCAGATTCTGCTGGATAAGAATTTTGCGCAAGTGAAAGTAAGTTTTGTACTTTAACCAAGGCTTTTTGATCGGAGATTTTTTTATCCGTATTTTTCTTTAGCACATTTTTTACCTTGGTTTGGCTTAAGTGTGCCAAGTAATCAGGGTGGGGGAAAGTTCGACAAGGTTTAAGGCGAGTTTTGATAACCTGTTTGTGAAAAGTGTTTCCAATTCTGGAAAAGTCAATTGTAAAGCGGTATGCAGGTTCATTCTCGTGCGTTTCATGTCCCTTTCAATTTGTTGATAAAAGCGTGCAAAATCGCGTGTTTGTTTATAGACTTCTATTTGAGATTGTGTTTGTTTCCGCAAAAATTGACCGTGTGTTTGTGCCAGTCGATGGGCATCTCGTTTATCCGTTTTGACTGAACGTAAGTCAATATTCAGTTGTCTTTTCGCTTCTAAAGGATTTAATAAACAATAGGCGAAATGATTCTTTTGGCAAAAAGTTTCAATGACTCTTGAATAAACCCCCGTTGCTTCAAAAACGATTTGTGGTCGTTCTGGAAAGAGCATAAATTTCTTGAAAAAGTGCATTGAAATATGTGTTATCGTGAAGAATTTCTTGTTCAAAAAGACAAGTATTTTCATGATAAATAACGACATAACTTTTTCTCATTGAGATATCTAAAGCAAGTACATACATAATTTTCATTTCCTAAGAAGTATTGAAAGGTTCTTCACTGCTTCATTTCGTTCCTAATTTCCTTTACACGGGCTCGAAGCCCCAACATACTTAAACCAGGTTTTAAAATGACAGTGAAGGAGACCGTTTTTTGTTTAGGACTCGTAGTCCAAGAGACTGTGGTCGGTCTTTCTTTCACAACCAACTATACGCTTAAAAGAGTATTAGAGGGAAATTTCATCCGTCGATGAATTTACCCTCTAATCTTAGTATGTTTTTTTTGAAATTTCCGAAAAACCTGACTTTTGGACGCCATTTATTCGAGGGGCTGTAGCAAAACTGAATTTTAGATTTGTCCCATATCCATTTTTTACCTCAACCATTCAATGTATCGACTACTTCATTTTTTGAAGAAATAATCGATTACTTGGTTCACCTTACTTACTGCAGTCAAACTGAAATAGATCAAAAATCCCATACTGACTTGGAAAAGGTTTGTAAGTAATGTAGGTGGCATGTAGGTAGATACTATTCTTGTTCCCACCATCATGATCACAGCAGAAGAAAAAAATAAACCAACCTTCCTTAGGTTTGAAGCAACCATCTGTACCAAATGATGTGCAATTAATTTTTCACTTAACTATTGTACTTTTTTTACCATAGATTCCTACTAAGCTAAAGGCCTTAATTGTGCTAAACATCCCATATTCAGATAAGGAAGTAGGTAATTTGGATTTTCTTGGATTGATCGATTCCACTCAGAGTTTACAATAATGAGAATGATGCCTATCGTTCGAAGACCATACAGAAGCTAATCTATGTATTAGAGAATCCTCATATCTAATTCACTATCATTTCACGATTAAAACCGCGGGCTTTCTCGTTCAGAAGTTCTGTAAATCGACCATTTTATCCTCCGTTCATCAATAATAATAGTAATAATCGTATTCACTGCTTTTTTTCACACCGTTATAAACGATACCTAATATATTGGCTTTTGCGATGGCTAAAAGTTTTTTTGCTTTCAGTAGATCTTTTTTGATCGTTTTTCGCTCACGAACGACTAGCACTACCCCATCTGTTTTGGCTGATAATATTTGGGCATCAGTTACCGAGGCTACAGGTGGCGTATCAAAAATAATCAAGTCATATTGCTTTTTTAGCTCCGCAATGATATCCATCATGCGGTTAGAATCCAACATTTCTGAAGGATTTGGTGGTTTAGGTCCACTTGTCATCACCCATAAATTGTCGATCATCGTTTCAACAACACATTCCTGAATATTCTTTTCTTTGGAGCCTAATAAATTAGTTAATCCATTAATATTTGGCAAATGAAATGTTAAAGCAACACTAGGTCTTCTTAAATCCGCATCCACTAGTAAGACTTTCTTTCCACTATTCGCAAAAACTACCGCTAGATTTGCTGAGGTTGTCGACTTCCCTTCACCTGGACCTGATGAAGTAACTATCAATGTTTTCAACTCTTGATCAATTGAAGTAAATTGGATATTTGAGCGTATCGCTCGGTATTGCTCAGGAATCGTAGCCGTTTGATCTGCTACACTGATTAGTGAAACAGGCATAATCATGTTTTTCTTTTTCATCCAAACGCTCCTTAGACTTGATTTTATTGTATTCGACTCTCTTTTTTTCTTTATTTTCTGTTGTTCTATTTGTTACCTTAACAGCTCGTCCTTTATCAAGTTCTTTACTATTCATTTCGTTGACTGTACCCAAAATAGGAAGTGCAAGTGTTTCTGTAATAAAACGTTCATCTTTGACTGTTTTATCAAGAATTTCCAGTAAAAATACAATTCCTATCCCTAATGCTAGACCAAACAAACCTCCAATAACCGTGTTTAATTTTTTATTAGGCGAAACTGGCATCGCATTACTTTGCGCCTGTGAGGTGACTGTTACTCTACTTACATCCAAAACTTCTGTCGCTTTTTCTTTGAAGATCGTTGCAAGAATATTGGAAATAGCAGCTGATTTTTCCGGGTCATCAGTCGTTACCTTTATTTGAAACATCTGAGAATCTGCTGACTGGATGACATTTATCATCTCTGACAGTTCACCTTTTGTCACCTGATAAGTTCTCCCAGATAATAATTTTTCATTTACTGCATTCAGGACGATATCTCCCAAAATCATATCTTTATATGTATTGATCAACAGTACATTCGCATGTACATCTGATTGAAGATTCACAACTGTACTATTATTTTTTGATTGAACGATCAATTCAGTTGAGGCGCTGAATTTAGGTGTAATAAAAAAGTGAGTGACTGACAATGCCACTGCCAATCCTACTACTGTAGTCAGGATGATTAACAATAATCGCTTCTTCAATAAGATGAACATTTCTCCCAAGCTGACCATTTCTTCCATTCTTTCGCCACCTTTTCTACTTAATTTTTGCTGGTTATTGTTTTTCGTCTGGTATATTCACTCCCCCAAAAGCAAATGATACTAATGAATAATATAACTCCTCCCCATTTGATGAACATCAAAATAAAATGATTCACATATGTCGTAAGAAAAAGATAAAGCGTTTTCGAAGAAATCCCTATTCTTTCAACGATTTGGTTTACATATAAAATAAGAGGAAGTGTCACTAACATTAAACTTGAACTACAAAGAATGTATGCTAAATAACGTAATACTCGATGCCAAAAACGTCTATTCAGAGAAAGGATGGACGCAAACAAACTGAAAGATACCGTCAAAGAAAACACAATGAGTAAATCGATCATTTTTTTATAAGCAAGCAATTTCTTCCCATATATATTGAGCGAACGTATTTCAATAGCTTGTTGTACAGCAGTCACAGCTGATGTTTGTAGTGTCTCTATCGTTAATTGGACTGGTCCATCAAGTGGATAATTCTTATTTTTTGCATAATCCACAATTTTTTCTTTCACTGTTTGTTGGACTACGCTTGATCCTTTTATTTGAAAAACTGAATCTGAATACAAACTATGAATATAGCTCATGATGTTCTCTTCGACCTGTTTTTCTGTTACTACACTACTCAATACATTTTCTGGGATATTGCTTCCTCTTCCAAGGTCACTTATCGTATGATTAATCTCAGCCGTTACTATTTCAACATAATTTGACGATGCAACAGTATTTTCCATAAATAGTTGATTACATAATGTCATTCTAATAATTGTCAAAGTACACGTAAAATACACACTAAGAGAGCAGACAAACGCTACGATCATTCTTGCTACTTTTCGCCATTTTTTTTTGCTCATTTTCTATTTTTCCAAAAATAAATTATCCACTTTTATTCTAAATATTCTGAATAACGAAATACAATTTCCAAAACGTTTAGATCATCTATGTAATAATTAACTTCGGCGACTCCTCCTTACGCTCTAATCTAACTTGAGAAAAAGCATACCTAAAATTGGGATATTTTTACCCAGATAATCATTGATATTCTTGAATCAATGGACCTTGGACCAGATCAGCAAAAACGAATAGTCGTTGATCTGTTAGCCCAATACTATCGATGGGATAGCAAGTATAAAGGATCAATTTAGGTTGCTCTTTTTGTGTCAATAATAATTTGATTTCTTCAGCATTTTTATCAAGCACGGCTATTTTATAAATCTGATAACTATAATCGCCATAACTTGCTATTATTTGGATTACATCCCTTTTTTTTATTGCGATCAATTTACCAAATTCATCTGCATTATGCCCAGCAATTAGAGTAGTCCCCAATTCACCTGGATAGACCGAACCCATATATTGTCCAGCACCTTGACGTAGTATTTCTGCTGAATCTCCGTAATACAAAGGCACATCTAGACTTACCGAGTCTGCTACTACTCTTCCATATCGATAACCAGCTCGAGGATAAACAATTTGACTGGAAAAAATTGTTTGTTCATTTGTTTCGATCGTTTGCCTGTCTAATTCAGGCAATGTCTGCTCATTTTTTTCAAATTTTGGAAGCTCAGACAGAAGAAATAGTTGTAACGAAGACGAAGTAAAATGGATGACAGGTCGCCCTACGATATATACGAGAGAATAGCCACACAATAAGAAAAGGATTGGGATCACTATCATCCCCCCGATCCTTTTCAATTTTTTTTGGTTTCTATGCAAGCTTCACTTTCTTACCGATTATGAACGCTCCTGTTGCGGTCAATAGCAATAAGCCAATTGCAAGAAAACTAGATATATGTACTTCACCCGTTTGTTTGATTGGCTGTTCCGAACTAAAAACAGCTGAAGTCGTACCGTCTGGATTTTGAGTGCCTAATTCGACATGCCCCTCATTCCAACTTAGAACAACCAAACCCAACACGTCTGCTGATTCTGTGATAAGTCGCTGAAGTTCTACGACAGAATCTCTCGGAATGCGCTTAATTAATTCATCCAAAGAATGAACATTAGACAAGTCGGTATCTAAATTTTTGATCAACGATTTTGCTTGCCGAATATTATTGATCACAACCAGTGCTTGCGATTCCGCTAAATCATTTTGCTTTAAATAATTTTCTATTTGTGTGATGTATGTTTCAGGAACTTGAAATTCATTTCCTTGGACTTCAAGTTTCTGAGTTAATTCATCCAAAATCAATTGCTCTTTTACCGAAATAGCCCCAGCAGCAGCTACAGAACTCGTAAAAAAGAAACTTAGTAACACTACTAATACATACTTTCCAACATTTTTCATTTTAATTGGACCTCCTTTTTTTTAATTTGAAAGGCTTATACCCTCGAAATAAAAATAACATATATAAGCATCTCTACAATTTTATATTAGCATATACCTTACTTTAAGACAATTGGATAAATAACGAATTAAAAAATAACAAATGCAATAAAATAGCTATACATACAAAAAATAAAAATATAAAATGAATTCCAACTATTTTTAATAAATCACAACATAAATATTATCAAGTATTATAAAAATAACAACGCTTACCTAAAAAACGAAAAAAATAATCGAATTATTTACATAAAAAAAGCGAAAGAATCTCATAAAAGACTAAAACTTATCTTCCCTTTAGTTTATCTGTTATTTATATTTTATGTACGTAAATATCAGAAATTTTTATTCCGATTTTTTGATTTTATTACTTCTTCATTTTTTCTAAAAAACTAATTATTCATATGAATGCTAAGCTCACCTTATTCCATCGTGATAAAAAATATTTTGACTAACTATTTCCTTGACCCTCTCAAAGAGAACTAGATTATGAGCACGTTAATTGTAAATAGCCTGAAAAACGTGGCGGATCAACCATCACTAAACCCCTTATAGAAATCAAGTTCGTTGAATGAGGTAGAACATAAAAAAAGTATGTGGGACAAATCTAAAAATCAGTTTCGCTACAGACTCTCGAATAAACAGCGTTCCAAAGTCAGTTTTTTTCGGAAATTTCAAAAAAAAAAAAAAAAAACGTAGGACAAAAGTAAAAAACACTTTTGTCTCGTTCTTTAAAAATGAATAAACGGTGGGAGCAGAAGCAACTCCTTCGGAAATAAACACTTCTCTCCCAGCCTCTTTTCTCTCCAATTTCTCAAACCGAAACGACTTTTGTCTCGACCTCTTTTTAGTTAACATCCATTTTTTGAACAGTAAAGCCTTAATAGATACATTCTAATTCAATATCAAACTAGGGTCTGCATTCAATCGATAGTCTGCAAAATGTTTCTTTTGTAATTCGACATGTGCAGCTGCTCCGATCATTGCTGCATTATCCCCACAAAGTCTTAATGGCGGGATACATAATTCTATCTCTGGTAAGGTTTCAGTTAGCGTTTGTTCAAGTGTTTCTCGTAATCCCTGATTAGCAGCTACTCCTCCAGCGACGATTAGTTGCTTCACAGAGTACTCTTGACAGGCTCGAATCGTTTTGTTTACCAAAACGTCGATCACACTTGCCTGAAAACTGGCAGCTAAATCATTTTTATCAAGTTTTTCACCACGTTGTTCTGCATTGTGCACAAGATTGATAAATGCGGTTTTTAGCCCACTAAAACTGAAATCATAGTTATTTTCATGGATCATTGCTCGTGGAAAGTGATACGCATCTTGACCTTGGTGGGCTAGTTGATCGATTTCCTTGCCGCTTGGATAACTCAAGCCTAAGACACGACCTACTTTATCATACGCTTCACCAGCTGCATCGTCTCTCGTTTCTCCAATAATTTCATAGTCGCCATCTTCTTGCATGTAAACTAGTTCTGTATGCCCACCACTGACAAGTAACGCAAGTAATGGAAATTTAAACCGTTTTTCGAACCGAGCAGCATAGATATGACCTGCCATATGGTTGACAGGGATCAACGGCAAATGATTTGCCCAAGCAAATGCCTTAGCAGCAGAAATCCCAATCAATAATGAACCGACTAGACCTGGCCCATATGTAACTGCTACAGCACTTAACTCTTCAACTGTGACTTGCGCTTCTGTCATTGCTTCTTCAATACATAAAGTGATCTGCTCTACATGATGACGGCTTGCAACTTCAGGTACGACACCGCCAAACCGCTTATGGCTGTTTATTTGTGAGGCAACAATATTCGATAAGATCTCGTTTCCGTTCCTTACGATTGCTACGCTCGTTTCATCACAACTTGATTCAACTGCGAGAATCAATTCTTCATTCATTTTATCGTCTCCGTTTTTAACTTTGTACTCATAATAATCGCATCTTCTACTGGATTGTGGTAATAAGATTTTCGTTTACCTAACATCCGAAACTTCTCTGATTCATAAAGTTTACGGGCGGGTGTATTGGATAGTCGTACTTCTAAAAAGACTGTATACGTGCCCGCTTTTTTCTCTTCAGCCAATAAAAATCTTAACAGAGTTCGCGCACAACCTCTATGTTGCATCGCTTTTGCCACTGCGATATTTGTGATTTCCGTCTCATCCATTACGCTAGAATAACTTAGAAACCCTTGAATTGTCGAATGTTCGACTAATATACAATAATCAGTATGTGGCTGAAGGATATCTGCTAAAAATTGACTCTTCGTCCAAGGCGACCCATATTCATAAGCTTCTTCGCAAAGGGTCCACAAACATTCCGCCAACTCTTCTGGTTTAAACTTATTTTTTTTATAAATCACTAGTTTCACTCATTTTCTAAAAATTTTACCATGTCTAAAGCGTCTTCGTTCGTTTGAGTATAGTAGCCTTTTCTTACTTTACGTGATTGGAACCCTAATTTTCGATAGAGTCTTTGCGCATCCTGATTACTGATCCTGACTTCTAAAGAAAGAGTCTCACAGCGATTCATTATAGCAAAATCTTCTATTTCGTCAATCAGTTTCGTTCCAAGATTTTTTCGTTGATAAGTTGGGGTAACAGCAATATTCGTGATATGGCAATCAAACCCAAAGATTCTTGCACCAATAAAGCCTATAAGTTCGTTTCCCTGAAACACTCCCAGATATAGATTTAAAAAAGGCGATTTCATTTCTGATAAAAAAGCACTTTTTGTCCAAGGCAGCTCTCCGTCATATACAGCACGTTCAACCGCTAATAAATCTTTCACATCGTTCGGATTCAATTCTTTGAACTGATAGGCTTGTCCTTTTATTTCTACAGTTTTCGTTGAGAAACTCTTTTTTTCGTAGAACAAACTTCTGGCATATGCTTTAAATTTTTTCAACATAACTTTCTTCTCCAGGACTATGAGTCTCTAACCATTTTTCTTCTGCTTCCACTTTCTTTAAGTAGCGCGGTAAAAAGTTTTGGACATCTTCAACTGGATCATCAGCGGCACCCATTTTAGCTATAGTTGCTCCATTAGGTATGTTCCATTCCGCAAGTCGATTGATTGTTGCTTCTGGTAAGTTTTCTGCAATCTCTGCAGAGAACTTTTGGCAGTCTTCCCCGACAAACAAAATAGATTCACTCGATCCTTTTAAATGGTCAAGCAGCTCTGCTAACGAGATATGTGTATCTGCTAACACTGTTTCAAGATCCCCATTCTTTTGACGATAGATTGCGCTATAGACATTTTTTCTTCTTGCGTCGAAAATAGGCACGATAAGCCCTTCAATTCCAATACAATTTGTTGCAATAGCCTTCAAACTTGATACGCCGACTAATTCTTTCTTTAATGTATATGCTAATGTCTTAGCTGTAGTCACACCAATCCGCAAGCCTGTGTAGGAGCCAGGTCCTGCCGAAACAACGATCCGATCAACTGTATCAGGTGTCAATTGGATTGCTGAAAACAATTGATCAATAGTTGGCATCAAGCTGATACTGTGATTCTTTTTTACATTGATTTGTACCTGACCCAAAATGTGATTATCATCGATCACTCCAACTGCTAAAGTTTGATTGGCTGTATCTATTCCTAATGTAATCATTTATTTATTCCTTTCTACTCACTACTGTCGTTTTATATTGTAGCATACTTCTAGCAAAGAAAAGAAAAAAGAATTTCAGCAAAAAAAGAAAAAAAGTTGTAACAAACACACAACTTTTTTCTTTTTTATACTTATTCTATTACTTACTGATTGGGTTCGTCGAGCTTCGCAAGATGAGATCCGTTCCGACAATTATCTTTCTTGAAACAGGAGATTTTTCATTCATCCCTTGAACCAGTGTTTCAACTGCAAGCTCTCCCATCCATTCTGTATAGACCTTCACCGTTGAAAGTGGCGGAGAAACATATTTCGCTACACTGATATCATTAAAACCGATCAGCGAAATATCTTGTGGAACTCTATAATTTTTTTCCGTAATAGCTTTTAATGCACCGATTGCTAATGCATCATTTGCCGCAAACAGCGCAGTTGGAACTTTCTGATGATTTTCTAGATGTTCCTTCATCACTTGGTACCCGGACTCTACGGAAAAATCTGCTTCGATAATTGTCCCCTGTAATCCCTCTGCAGCGATAAGCTGTTTGAATGCACTGCTCCTCGGATCACTGACTCTTTGGTGGCTCTTTTTTGTATACTCTTTGCCAGCAAGCATCGTGATCTCCCTTGCCCCTTGATTTTTGAAATAATCAATGATCTTTTTGATACTTGAAGAGAAATCAACGATCAAAGAATTGATACCATAATTGGTCCCATCTGAATCCACTAAGAGAAGGTTCGCTTGTGATTTTTTCAATTCCACTAATTGATGCGTATCGAACTTACCTAAAGCAATTGTTCCATCTGCTGGCTTCTCACTTACCGAATCCCACGTTTCTTTTAGTAACGCAATATTCAACTCTTCCGCTTTCTTCTCAATCCCCAGACGGATCGCAAGATAATACAGATCTTCTAATTCTTCCTGATCATTGTACCATTGGATAAGACGCACAGTTTGTTTGATTGCAGAACCATTTCTGAGATGCTTCGTATAATTCAAACTTTCTGCAACCTCAAAAATTTTTTTCTTTGTCTCTAAAGCAACTGACAGCTCGCTATCATAGTTAAGAACTCTCGAAACGGTAGCAGGAGAAACACCTGCCAACCGAGCAATATCTTTAATTGTTGCCACTGTCTCTCCCTCCTATCCGTTTTCCATCCATTTTCTTATAACCCTGCAGTAAAGCGTTCAAAAGCAGCTTGTCCTTCTTCATCACGTTTGAAAACACCCGCATCTTCTAACACACGTGCAAAAACTTTCCCTACTGCTTCAAAGACAATATTGTCCACTGATTTTTCAGTCAATTCTGGGTGTTCAGCTTTAAGCTGATCTGCCCATTCCACATGATAATCCGCAATATGATGGTCTTTTCCTAATAGATAATTTTTAACCTCTGCTAATTCTTTTTTTAAGCGTGGCGGTAAAACTGCTAGCCCCATGACTTCGATTAAGCCAATGTTTTCTTTCTTGATATGTTGGATATCCCGATGTGGATGGAAGATCCCTTCTGGATGTTCTGCTGACGTATTATTATCACGTAACACTAAATCAAGTTCATAATAGTCATCCCGTTTTCTAGCTATCGGTGTAATCGTATGGTGTGGTGTTCCATCTGGAGAAAATGCATTGACTTCTACTGCTGGATCAGAATAGTTCTTCCATTTTCCCAACACGCTTGTAGCCGCTTCGACTAATACATGTCGATCTGTCGCTTGTAAACGGATCACAGACATCGGCCACTTGACGATTCCAGCAATTACTTGCGGATAGTCAGATAATTTGATCAATTTTTCTATTGGCGCTTTTGCCATTGGAAATTCATGACGTCCTGCTTGATAGTGATCATGAGATAAGATTGATCCCCCTACGATCGGTAAATCAGCGTTTGAACCAACAAAATAGTGTGGCAAGACTTCCGTAATCTTCAGTAAACGAGCGAAAGCCTCCTTCGTGATTCTCATTGGCCGATGTTCTTCTGAAAGAATGATCGAATGCTCATTGTAGTAAGCATAAGGTGAGTATTGAAATCCCCAGCTTTCGCCATCCAAATTCATACGAATGATCCGATGATTCGTCCGCGCTGGATAATTCAAGCGCCCCTTGTATCCTTCATTTTCCATACACAGCATACATTTAGGGTAATCAACTTTCGCAGCTTGTCTTTCAGCTGCAATTTGTTTGGGATCTTTCTCAGGTTTCGATAAATTGATCGTGATTTCCAGCTCCCCATAATCGGATGGGTAGGTATATTGGATATTTTTTGCGATAGCTCGGGTCTTGATGTAGTCATTTCGCTTGCTCAAATCAAAGAAATAGTTCGTTGCCTCTTCAGGGTCGTTGGCATAATGTTGCGCAAAAAATGCATTGACTACAGAAGGTGGAGGAGTCAAAAAGTCCATCAGTTGTGCTTCGAAAATTTCTTTTTCCGCTGTTAAGTCAGAAACTATCCCATTTTTTTGTGCTTGCTCGACTAAACGATCCAATAAATCCACTGAATCCTCATTGACGGAACGCACTTGGTACACATCCATTGCCTCTTCACCGATCATACCGTTGATCCTGTTTTGCAGATAGATCCGGTCCATCTCCATCCATCCACCCGCTTCGATCGCTAACGTAGTAAAATCGCAAATCGTTTGACTGATTGTCATCTTTTCTCTACTCCTCATAACCATTAGGGTGGCTGACATGCCATTCCCAAGCAGTTTTAATAATTTCTTTCACGTCTGTAAATTTCGGCTGCCAACCTAAAATCGCTTGTGCTTTTGCACTTGAAGCGACTAATCGACTTGGGTCGCCTGCTCGTCGAGGAGCAATCTTCGCTGGAATTTCTTTTCCTGTCACTTCTCGAGCTGCTTCAAGCATCTCTTGCACTGAATAGCCTTGATTACTTCCTAGATTGAAGAAGTTGCTTTCATTACCGGCTTTTAGATATTCTAAAGCTAAGATGTGTGCGGCAATCAGGTCTTCTACTTGTACATAATCTCTGACGCATGTCCCATCTGGTGTATCATAGTCATCCCCATAAATAGCTAATGCTTCACGTTGCCCTAACGCTACTTGCAAGATGATTGGAACTAAATGGGTTTCTGGTGTATGATCTTCTCCTATAGAGGCATCCGATTTAGCACCAGCCACATTGAAGTAGCGTAAAGCGACATACCGCATTCCATAGGCATTATCACACCACTTCATCATTTTTTCCATCATCAGTTTGCTTTCACCATAAGGATTTTTCGGATTCGTTGGGGTAATTTCTGTAATCGGGAATTCTTTTGGCTCGCCATAGGTTGCAGCAGTCGAAGAGAATACGATATTTTTGACATCAAATTCATGCATGACTTCCAATAACACTTGCATACCATAGACATTATTGTTGAAATATTTTAACGGTTTTTCGACTGACTCACCTACTAATGAACTAGCAGCAAAATGAAGAACTCCTTCGATCGTTTCTTTTTCAAAAACAGATTTCAAAAAAGTTTTGTCTCGAATATCGCCTTCATAAAAACGTGCATCTGGATGGACCGCTGCTTTGTGACCAGTCAATAAATTATCCACCACGATTACTTCATAGCCTTTATTGATTAATTGATCCACAGCATGGGAACCAATATAACCTGCACCACCTAAAACTAAAATTGACATATGCCCACTCCTTTTTTCTCTTTTTAATCAAACATTTACTTCTTGAAGAGCGTGGGACAAAAGTAAGAAACACTTTTGTCTCATTTTTTAAAAACGAATAAACGGTGGGAGCAGAAACAACTCCTTCTTAAATCAGCCGAAATTCACAAAAATTTGAAAAACAATTTTCGTGAATTTCTTCTTATTTCTCGGAGTTAAACACTTCTGTCCCAGCCTCTTGTAAAATGCTTTCTTTTTTATTTAGTAAATTTATAATAAAACATTTAGTAAATTTTTTCAACCGTTAATTGCAAAGGTTTTCAGTTTTTAGACCTCAGACTGGTCTTTTTTTCCATTTTGTTCCATAATAGAGGTAACAACTAATAAACGAGGTGTTTGAGATGAAAAAATTTGTATCAGGTATTTTAGTAGGTAGTCTGGCAACAGCTGCTGCAGTTGCTGGCTTAGTCGCTTCAGTCAAAAAAACAGTCATTGATCCAATCGATGAGAAGGAAGCAATGATCGAAGAAAATCGAAAAAAAGCAATGCGTAAACGTGTTTCTCGCTAATTTTGCTTCAAAAAAAGACCTAAGAGACGCCCTTTCTTAAAAGAGTCGTACTTTTAGGTCTTTTTTCTATATCCTTTTACTCTGCAACATATGTTGTGCGATTCGGTCGATTTGTCTTAAATTCCAAGGATCAGTGTAAGGTCTTGAAACGGCAGCCGTCAACCAATCTACGCCTTCAACTGGGATACCGATACAATAAACCGTCTCCTCTATCTTTCCTTTTTGGTTCACAACTTGGTTTGTTCCTCGAATGACATCAACTGCATTTGTATGGTACTGTTTTTTCTGGTCTTGATAAGTATATGAACGAATAAGCTGATTATTTCTTAGACTCTTTAAAGCTGGGTTTTCTGTGTAAAGGAGGTCATTTTTAGGTACACGTGCTTCAATCAAAAATCTACTTTTGACCGTTACTCCTTTATAATCTACAGAAAAACAACCTTCTGACATACGGATATCAATAGGGGGCTCGACCAAATGAAAAATCCCGGCATCAATCAGAGCAGCTAGTTCTCTTGTTCGAATTGCTGGTGGGCCAATCGTAAGAAACGCATTCAGATGAGTGAACCAACCCCATAACAATTCTTCATATTCTTTTACTGTAAAAATTTCCCATTCGATCGCTTGCCGTATCGGATCACGCCAATCTTTCAATGCATCGAATGTCGACGCAATCGCACCTGTACAGTTTCCCTTTAAAGCTTCATTGATCTGATATGCAATAAACTGTCTGCTTGCTGGTATAAAATCTTGACTAGGACTCAATGGGTCAGCAAAGAAATCCCATGACCAGTGATAAGACATTAGCTCAGGGTACTTTTGTTGCCACAGCTCTTCTTTATCAGAAAGAAAGTCTTGCTCAAATAAGGCACTTGAAATCTCTAGCTGATATTCTTCAATGATTTTTTTGTAATAAAACAATTCTGTATCCATTTTCAATAATTCAAAAAATAAGGTTCCTGTCAATTTCTTCGAATGATACAGCTTTGACAGATTTTCTCTTGTGAGCAATCTTGGTAAAGCTATAGCACCTCCCTGTTTTTGATTCTTTCCCCTAGGAAAATAAGAAAGTCCTTTTCTCGAACCGCAATAGACAACTGGTTCCAACCCAGAAGGATGATAAATCAATTTTTCCCCTTTATCTTCAAAATAACCGCCACGGCCAATTGTAAACAGCCCTACGTAGTCGAAACAACTTAATCCTAATCCTTTCAAAATGACATTTTCTTTTGGTGGGATCGATTGAACAGGGACGTCTGCCGGATTTGCAGGGGGCTGATAGAATAAGTTCTCTTTCTTTGCGTGATCATAAAGTGTCTTCGCTTCCCCAGTCAGTTCATTTTCCCAATGTCCTGTAGCCAAAACTAATTGATCTACCATAAATACTTGTTTGTCCGTCTCCAGTTGATACTGCTGCTCTTTTTTTTGGATTTCAGTAACTAGCCCTTTGACCAAAGTCAGATTTTTTGGGTATGCTTCATTTAATTGTGTATAAAACCAGTGTTGATAAAGTCCGTAAAAGCAACGGGAGCATTGTTCATCCTTTTTTAACTCCCTTGATTCCTTGATAAAATCAGCTTTCATTGGTATATTTTGCTGTTCAATGAATTCAACTGCGTTTGTCTTACTCCATTGATAAAGATTGGGACCAGGCGAAATAACCCCTCCGCTTGATAACGTTTCATCAGTAAAAAGTGTCACTTGTTGAGATACAGAATTCATTAGTAACTCAGAAGGTTGATCAAGTCGCCAGACTCTGCCACCCGGTCCTACTGGATCAAATAGAATAAGTTCAAGCGCTTGCTCATTTACCCCATTGCGCAACAATCGTTCAGCCATGCTCAATCCTCTTGGCCCACCGCCTACAATGCCAATTTTCATCCACCGATACTCCTTTCGAGATATTCTTTCAATACGACCGCTTGATTTTGTTTTTCATCCTTTGCACCATAGACTAGCGTCACTACCGGATAAGTTTCAAGAAGCAACTTTAACCGGGTAATTGCTATCCGTTTTTCTTCCTCTTTTGTCAATTCCTCACTATATCGTTTAGAAAATTCTGCAAAACGCTTTGGATCATGTCCAAAAAACTTTCTTAATTCTGTACTCGGTGCAACTTCTTTGAGCCACAAATCAAGGTGTGCTTTTTCTTTCGATATTCCTCGAGGCCATATGCGATCAACTAAAACCCGAACCCCATCATTTTCTTCTCTTTCTTGATAAATTCTCTTTAATTTAATCATTGACTCCACATTCCTCTTCTATTTCGATCATAGCATAAATGATTCAAATAATAGTCGATTTTGTCCAATCCTACAAAAACTGATCATAAAGAAAAAGTCTAAGAATCTTGAAAATATAAAAAATATTTTCAGATACTCAGACTTTTTTTAGGATATTTACTGATTCCTTCAAGTATTGAAGAAATGTTACACTCTTTTACTTTTTACTTTACCTGACCAACCATCATATCCACCTTTTAAGATATAGATATCTTTGTAGCCAGCTTTTCTTAGTTTATTTGCTGTACGTATGCTTAAACTTTTCTTTTGATCATAAATGTACACTGGTTGGTCTTTACGAATCGATCCTAGTGAATCTTTCAAAACTGTATAAGGAATGTTTCTTGCGCCTAGGATGTGTCCCGCATCAAAAACATCTTTTTCACGAACATCAATGACTTGTGCTTTTCGCATGTTTTCTCGGAATTCTTCTTCTTCCAGTGTTTTCGCAGAACGTTTTGCCATTACTCGCAAATAGACTTCCCAAAATACGATTGCAAGAATAATTAGTAGCAATACGATGTTAATAACCCATAAAACCATGTAATTCCTCCACTTTGTTAAGCATACTTCAAGGCCAATGAAGCAGCACCGATCACACCGGCTTCATTTCCTAATTCCGCTAATTTGATTTTTGTTGATTCTCTTACTTGTGGGAATGTGAATTGATTGAAATATTTTTCGACACGGCTGCGTAAAAATTCACCTGCAGCTGAAACACCCCCACCTAGAACGATGCTTGAAGGGTTCATCGTATTCCCTAGATTGCCGCAAGCCAAACCTAAATAGAAGCATACGCGTTCTACAACTATCAAACCAAAAGGATCATTGCCTTCTGCCAATTCAAAGATGTCTTTACTTGTCACTTCTTCACCATCATCAAGCATCTTTTTAAGTGTTGAGTCACCAGCGTATTCTTCGGCTAAGAAGCGTGCTAAACGAACCACACCAGTTGCGCTTGAGACCGTTTCAAGACAGCCACGTTTACCGCAAGTACACTCAAAACCTTCTGGATCAACTGTAATATGGCCAATTTCGCCCCCAGCACCAGCAACACCATGGATCAAGTTGCCAGCAGCTATGATACCTCCGCCCACACCGGTTCCTAGCGTAACGAAGATAACGTCTGGGTCATTTTCCCCAGCGCCTTTCCATCGTTCACCTAAAGCTGCTACATTGGCATCATTGTCGATTGCAAATTTGATTCCTGTACCTTCTTCAATTTGCTTTCTTACGTATTGAAGTTCAGTCCAGTTTAAATTGTAGGCACCAATGACTGTCCCAGCATCGCTGTCGACACTACCAGGTGTCCCCATACCGATCCCAATAAAATTTTCAGCTTTCATGTTGTATAAATTCAAACGATGATTGATTGATTCAACAATCTCAGGAATGATGTGCGTGCCATCATCCAAAATATTGGTATCGATACTCCACTTTTGTTGAATTTCTCCTTCCGGTGTTAAAATTGCAAATTTTGCTGTTGTACCACCTAAATCAATCCCAATAATTTTTTTGTCCATTACAAGTTTCCTTTCTTTCGGCTTTCTTCTACTCGGTGCTCTCTTTTCAGTATATGCCACGCTGTCATGTATGTATCATGATCGATCAACCGATTATCATAAAGATTCCTCAATTCGATCGTCATCAACTCAATATCATAGATACGTGACCCCACATAGACAAAGATGCCAAACCTTTTGAACAGTTGCTGCACATCATACAAGCTCTCCATCTCTAAGCACTTCCTTCATATTATACAAGTAATCCATATTTTTTTAAACCCAATAAAACACATATTATTAAAAGAAATCCAAAAACGAGAAGTGAAAGTATTCGCTGATGGATCGAGTAATCAGTCATTTTTTTTGGTAAACCTAAGCAATTCCCTAAAAGCAAACCACCAATGATTCCTCCCACATGTCCCCAGATATCCACCGATGTATCCATGAGACCAAAAACAAAGCTCATCGCAATAAACAGCATATAATGACGAATCATTTGTCTTACCTGATAATCATTTTTGAAATGAAAACCTAATATGAATAATGCGCCAAACAATCCAAATAATGAGGTACTTGCCCCACCAGAAAGAACGCCGGCTTGATTAAACGCAAAGCTAGCTGCATTCCCCATAATTCCGCTGAATAGGTAGATTATAAAAAAGCGCCAATGCCCATAGAGCGTTTCAATTTGTTCACCCATAAAATAGAGAATCAATGAATTCATGGCAAAATGCATCAGACCAAAATGGATAAAGATAGGTGTGATGAATCGCCACCATTCATTCATATAAACGACGAATGGTCCATACATTCCCATAGATGCAGCAATATTATTTGATGGGATGAATTCCATCGCTAAGAATACGATTGTCTGGATTGCCAAGAAAAAGTAAGTGATGATCGGCCTTCTTAACCAAGCCTTTAATTTTATCTGTTGTTGATAATTCATGAAATCCTCCTTTTAAACATCCGTAAATAGTTGTTGGATTCTTTTGTCAAAACTTTCAGGGAGCCATTCGTTATTGATAAGCTCATGGAAAACAAGGCTGCACGTAGCATTGGGGTAATTTTGCAAATATCGATCATAATATCCTCCGCCAAAACCGATGCGATACCCACATTCATGAAAAATGATCCCCGGGACAATCAGCAAGTCAATTTCATCGGGCGAATAATACCGATCAGAAATTGGTTCAAACACACCAAAACTTGATTTTTCAAATGTTGTCTCTTGATCAACCTGATAAAAGGCCATTTGACGTTTAGGTAGTGTTTTCGGAACAACGATGCTTTTCCCTGCACTTTGAGCTGATTCAATAAGCGGTTGGGTTGCAATTTCAAAGCCATTCGCTATTGTTAGCCCAATAGTTCTTGCCCTTTGCCACTTGCTGCTTTCATACAATTTTTGATAGAGCTTTCGTTCTTTTGCTTCTTTCTCGCCACTCTCGGCTATCCTTTGCAGTTGTTGTATACCAAATTTCCGTAGGTCTTCTTTTGTACGTTCCAAAAAGGTCACCCTTCCTCTTGTTAAAATGGTAGCGGAAAATGCTCAAAATAGCAATTTAACTTTTCGAATAAATTCAGTTTCTTTAAAAAGAAGAGCATGTGGGACAAATATAAAAATCAGGTTTGCTACAGACTCTAGAATAAACGGCGTCCAAAAGTCATTTTTTCCGGAAATTTCAAAAAAGATGCTGGGACAGAAGTGTTTAACTCCGAGAAATAAGAAGAAATTCACAAAATTTGAAAAGTCTTTTCTTAGTCCTTAGAATTAAACATTTTTGTACTAGACTCTTCTTAAAGCTAGGTCAACTTAGAATCTGTTTTTGTTTGGAAAAGAGTAAATACAAGAAATAAGGTGCGCCAATGATGGCAATCAAGATTCCAGTAGGGATTTCTCCGCTTGGTAGAATGATTCGAGCAATACTATCAGCGCTATTGACAAAAAGTGCGCCAAATAATCCACTTAAAAGAAATGACCATTGATTTTCTCGTCGCACGATTAGTTTTGCTGCATGGGGTGCAAGTAAACCGACAAAAGAAAGACTGCCAGCGACAGCAACACTTCCACAAGCTAAAGCGACAGCTAGTAATAAAAGGATCTGCTGACTTCTTGTTACATTCAAGCCTAGACTACGTGCTCTTTCTTGCCCTATGGATAATAGTCCGATCCGGCCACTGAAAAATACCGTAAGAATGAGTATAACAGTCACCCAAGGGATCAATACCCATACATATGGCCAACTTGCTCCCCAAATCGAACCTGCTAGCCAAGAATTAACAAATCCATAGCTTTCTTTTGACAACTTGATCGTACACAATAACATCAAAACAGATAACCCTGCATTCACAGCGATACCTGCCAGTAAAATGCGGTTCATGCCAAGCAGTCCATTCCGCTTATGGGCAACGGCATATACTAAGAACACCGCAAAAGCGCCTCCCGAAAAAGCAACCAATAACAATAAAAACGGGGAAGAGTCATTTGCATAGAATCCTAGATACAGCATCACAAAAAATCCCGCACCCGCGTTTATTCCTAATAAACTAGAGTCCGCTAACTCATTTCTAGTCACTCCTTGTAGTAAATAACCGGACACCCCAAGGCTCAAACCCGCAACAAGACTAATCAATAAGCGAGGCAGCCGAAATTCAGACACCACCAAAGAATGGAGAGCTTGCCCTTTTCCTACCATCAAGTCAAAAATCTGATCTAGAGAAATAAATGGTGTGCCAATCATCAGACTAGCCAGTGAAGTAATGACAAGTAAAAAAAACAATAAAAAGATAGCATATTGGATCTTTTTCATGCATGTTCCCTCCTAACTTGAAACAATAAGAACGGAACACCAATCAATGCAACCACTAAACCAAAAGGAGTTTCAAAGGGTGGATTGATCATTCGCGCCACATAATCCGCAAACATCACGAATCCCCCACCTAATAAGAAGGATGCAGGTAAGACATACCGATAATCCGAACCAACTAAGCCTCGAACCACTGGAGGCACCATCAAGCCGATAAATGATACTGGACCTACCAGTGAGACTGCAATGGCTGCTAAAACAGCTACTAATAAAAATACGACGGTCCTAGTCCGCTTAGGATGTCCTCCAAGAGCCAAAGCGTGTGTCTCGCTTAGATTTACTAAAGAAACAGATTTACCTAGTACAAATGAACAACCAACCGCCACTATATAAACAGGCGCAATCACTTTTAGTTGCTGCCAAGTTATGTTTGCAGCTCCTCCAACAAACCAAAAAGCCAAATCTTGTTGAAGATCAAACAATTGGGTCAATGCTTGACTAATAGCAGTAAAAAAGGAACTAATTGCCACGCCAATTAAAATAAGCTGAATGGGATTCATCCCCACCCTAGAAAGACTCAAACAAAAAAATACAAGTAACGTAACTAGGAACGACCCTAATAACGAAATCAAGAACACACCAAATGCTGATGTTTTTGGCAAAAAAATAAAACTGACTGCCATTGCTAGCGATGCCCCCGAATTGATACCAAGTAATCCTGAGTCCGCTAAATTATTCCTAGTCACCCCTTGCATCAACGCACCACTAAGTGCAAAGCAGCTTCCCACCAAAAAAGAACCTAAGACTCTAGGGAGCCGAATCGTTCGTATGATCTGTTGTGTTTGAACACTAGCATCAAACTGAAAAATTGCCCGCCACAAATTGGAGAAGCCGATAGACACTGCACCATTTGATAAAGAAATCACAAAAATAATGAAGATGGCTACTATAAACAATACAAGCGTAAAAACTTTTCTTTTCTGTTTCACTTTTCTCCCTCCTTACGACTAGTCATCAAATCGTAAGATAGAAAGACAGGTTTATTCGTCTCTGGAAGTTGGACGATCTGTGCATCAATTTCAAAGATTTCACGCATCCATTCTTTTGTGACTACTTCTGTTGGCGTTCCTTGCACCACCAATTTTCCATCCTTCATCCCAATCAAACAGTCTGAAAAACGTGAAGCATGATTGATGTCATGGATGGACATCAAAATGGTCGTATGCTTTGCACGATTGATTTCTACTAACAATTCTAAGATTTCTAATTGATGGGCTGGATCTAAATACGTGGTTGGTTCATCCAAGATCAAAATATCTGTCTCTTGCGCCAACGCCATGGCAATCCAAACTCTTTGCGCTTGTCCACCAGATAAACTAGCTAAATCTCTTTCACGAAACTCCAATAAATGAGTGACCTCTAATGCCCAATCGATCGCAGAGAGATCCTTTTCATTCATTCCACTAAAAAGTTTTTGATAAGGATAACGTCCATATGAAACAACTTCTTCTACCGACATGCCTAAAGGATGCTCACTACTTTGCGCCAGTAATGAAATCTTTCGCGCTAATTCTTTTGGTGCATATGTCGCAATATCAGAACCCGCTACCATGATCTTTCCTTTTTGAAAGGGAAGAATTCGTGTAAAACTTTTTAATAAAGTGGATTTACCACTACCATTTGGTCCAATTAGACTGGTAATTTTTCCTTCAGGGATCTTAACAGATAATTTTTCACTGATCTGCTTATTCAGGTAACCTGTCGAAATATCAACGGCTTCCAGTATTGTCATTTTTTTCACCCTTCCATTGAAAATCATTCTCAATTATGAAGGCACTTCACAAATTCGTCAAGCATTACTTTGCCCCTTAGAACTTCTCAAAAAACGGTTGACACCACTTCTATTATCATGAATAATAACAAATGAGAAAGATTCTCAATTAAAGGCGGAGGAAAAAAATGAATCTAAAAACTAAATTATGTACAATCACTAGTACTTTATTGTTGATTGGTCTTTTAGGAGCCTGTTCGTCAACAAACAAAACAAAAACAGCCGAGACTTCTACAACAGAATCTACTAACGCAACGCATACTGTAACAGATACTTTAGGTCATAAAGTAGCAATACCCAACCAACCGAAACGAATCATCGGTAGTTATCTGGAAGACTATCTGATTGCATTAGGAGAAAAACCAGTAGCACAGTGGACAGTTGGCAGTGGCTCAATCCAAGATTATCTACAAAGCGAACTTAAAGGTGTTCCTACCATTTCCTATGACCTCCCTTACGAGAAAGTTTTGAGTTTTGAACCTGATCTATTACTAATCTCCTCTTCTGCTACAGTTGAAGGTGGCAAATACGATCAATATAGTAAGATTGCTCCAACCTACGTCGTAGAAAATGGCACAGAGGTCACTTGGGAAACACAACTGAAAGATATCGCAAAAGTCCTTGATAAAAAGGAACAAGCAGATAAGATCATCTCTGATTATCAGAAAAAAGTCACAGAGACACGCAATGAATTATCAGATAAGATCAATGGCAAAACAGCTGCAGTCTTATGGGTAACCAACAATTCTGCTTTCATGGTAAGCGAAAATCGTTCAAGCGGACGAATCGTCTACGGTGATCTGCTGTTTGGAGTCCCTCCTCTAGTTACAGAAGTTTCTAAAGAAGCCACTTCTGATTGGTCTGCTGTTTCTTCTGAAAAACTAGCAGAATTAGATGCAGACTATATTATTTTAGTCAACAGTGATAAAAAAGCAGCCATGTTCAACGAAGCCACTTGGAAAAATCTTAAAGCAGTCAAAGCAAACAATGTATTAGAGTTTGGTCCTGAATCAAGTTGGCTATACAATGGTCCTATTGCGAGTGAACAAATGGTCGACGATATCAAAGAGCGATTAAGCTAAGAATCACCATCATGAAAAAAGCCTTGTCTCCAATGAAATATTTCTCCGTATCATTCGATGATTCAATCGAACTTTTAAGGAAAAATCCCATTGGTCCAAGGCGCTTTTTTTATTTTTTTAAATGATCGTTCGTTTATAGGATCAAAAGCAAGCAATTTCAGATGATCGCTCAAAGAAAGATACAAAATTTGGTTTCTCTGTTACGCATCAAAATCAATTTTTTTCATTTTTGATAAAAATACTTCAATACTGCACATGTTCTGTTAGGCATTTTAAATATGATGAGCGTGGGACAAAAGTAAGAAACACTTTTGTCTCATTCTTTAAAAACAAATAAACGGTGGGAGCAGAAGCAACTCCTTCTTAAATAAGCCGAAATTCACAAAAATTTGAAAAGCAATTTTCGTGAATTTCTTCTTATTTCTCGGAGTTAAACACTTCTGTCCCAACCTCATTCAGCCTCCGCCACTCGTCTTTGCCATTTCTGAAAACGATGAGGATACTGATTTTCTTCATCAACGATACCCTCATGTTCTCCCACCAGATCAAAATCGGAAAAATCGATCTCACCGATAAATGTATCTCCTTCAAAGGTAGCATCAATCAATGTACGCCAAATAATCCCAGTTTCTGGTAATAATTCCTGAAAAATCCGACTACCACCTGATACATAAATATCCTCTGAACAATTCTTCGCATACGCAAGTAGTTCTTCAATTGAATGCATCACTTCTGCGTTCTCTTCTACTTTAAAATCAGTTTGGCTTGTTAAGACGATAATCTTTCGGTAGGGTAAGGACAATTTCCCCATGCCTTCGTAGGTTTTTCTCCCCATCACCAATATTCTATTCATTGTATGTTCTCTAAAAAAACGCATATCATTAGGCAATTTCCATGGAAGTAATCCATCTTTGCCGATCAACCCATTTCTATCTTGTGCCCACATTGAAATAAACATCTGTCTCATCCTCTCCGGTATGCTATAAAAAGCATACATATTTATCGAAAAAATAACCAGTTACTAAGCAAAAAAGACTGAACCATCCACAGATGTCCAGTCCTTTTTTGTTAAGTCTTATCCATCAAATCCATATGAACAAGAACTTTATTTATGCTTATTTAGTTTCACGGTGTAAAGTAACTTTACGTTCGCGTGGGCAATATTTTTGTTTTTCCAAACGATCAGGGTTGTTACGTTTGTTTTTGCTTGTCAAATAGTTACGTTCTTTACAAGAAGTACATTCTAAAGTAATGTTTACGCGCATGTTTTTCCCTCCCATTTTTACTAGAATCCTCTAAGATGACTCTCAGACTTGACTATCTTACCATGATTTCCACCAGATTACTAGCCTTTTCCTGAAATTTGTTAAGTAGATTTACTTGACGAAGAAAGAATAAGTCATATTGCTGTAAACAAATTCTTTTTCTTTTTTATAGCTTACGTTTACACTATGGTTTATAGAAGGAAATGCAAGAATAAGAATACGATCATTTAAAGGAGGAAACATTCATGCCATGGAATATGACAGACTACCCACCTTCAATGAAAAACCTAGAAGAACTTGTTCGAAAAAAAGCCATTACTATCGGCAATGCGTTATTAGCTGATGGATATCCAGATGACCGAGCGATCCCTATTGCGATCAAGCAGGCAAAGGAATGGTATGAAAATGCTGACAAATCAGAGAAAAAAGCATTTTCAGAAGAAAAAAATCCCTCTAAAACAGACAAACACGAAAAGAATCCACGAGCATCAGAGTTAATCAATGCCAATGTGAACGTCAGATTTGAAGAGGATCAATGGATCGTCATCTCAGATGGCGCAAAAAAAGCAAGCCAACGCTTTGCAACAAAAAAAGAAGCCATTGAAAAAGGCAAAGAGATCGCTCAAAATAAGGAAACAACTTTGACTATCTACAAAAAAAATGCCAGCAAAGAAAAAGAAATCAGCTATTCTTCTGAAAAGAATTAACACCAACCGACACACCTTGATTTTTTACTATACGTGGATGGGGAGAATTTAACCCCATCAGTTGGATATCATTGAGCAAAAAGGGAGAGATAAAAGTAAGATTACTTCTATCTCTCCCTTTCACTTCGAATAATTGTCAGAAAAAAACTTAGCTTCAGACAGTTACATAATCAATTGCTTCTGCTTGAGGAACTGTTTCTTCAACAAAGAACACCTTGTACCAAGTCAAAAAGCTAAAAATCGTCCAAATTTTCCGTTGTTCTTCTTTACGTCCTTCATAATGATCATTCAATAACTTCATGATTTTTTCTTGATCAAAGAATTCTTTCGCAAAATCTGCTTCAAATAATTCTTTTACTTGTCGATAGCCATGGTCTTCTTTTAACCAAGCTTTGATTGGTACAGGGAAGCCTAATTTCACTCGGTTCGACCATTCTTCTGGTAAATGCTTATTCGCTGCTTGGCGGAAAATATCTTTCGTATTGTTTTGATTCAATAAATATTTACTTGGAATCTGTTGCGCCAATTTCATGACTTCGATATCCAATAAAGGCACTCGGACTTCCAGAGAACTTGCCATTGAAAGTTTATCAGCTTTCAGCAAAATATCCTTCGGCATCCATTGGTGAAGATCGACATATTGCATTTTATTGACCTCATCAGCAATTTTATCTGTGTTCGCATAATGGGCGGCCATAATATCCTTGACTGTTGGTGCTTGTTGGAAATCATCAGTTAAAATATCTGCAGCTTCCGCTTCTTCAAATACCCGTGCATGCCCGATAAAATATTCTTTAGCAGGTGCTAGAGATTCATACAAATGGATTCTCCCATGGAAATTTTTCATTTTTCCAATTTTACGGCCAAGATTATATCTTGTTCCTTTAGGCAATTTTTTCAATCCTTGCGCAATTACACGAATAAATTTTGAATTAGTATGGAAGCCATACGTTTGGTAGCCAGCAAATAGTTCATCTGCGCCTTCACCAGACTGGACAACTCTCACACTTTGTGAGGCTAGATTTGCCAAAAAATAGAGTGGCACACATGAAGGATTTGAATCAGGTTCATCTAAATGATACTGGATCAAAGGAAAAGCCTTGAAGGACATATCTCCATCGATCACAGCCGCGGTATTGTCTAGATCCAAACGCTCGGTCAACTTTCTCGCTTCGATTGCTTCGTTATAAGTCTTGTCATCAAATCCAATAGAAAACGAATGATCTGGTTTAAGCACTGAAGTCACATAACTAGAATCAACACCACTAGATAAGAATGAACCGACTTCTACATCGCTTATTTTATGCGCTGCAATAGAAGACTGCACTGTTTCATCAATCTTGTCGATCCATTCTTGTCTTGAATGTTCTCCTTTTGTTTCAAAGTCGGCATCCCAATATTGTTGGATATCCAGTTGTCCATCTTTATACGTAAAATAATGGCCTTCTGGTAAGCGGTGGACACCCTTGAAAAATGTTTCGCCATTCAATGGTGAATACTGAAAAGTCATATATGGTTTCAACGCTGATTTATTTAATTCTTTTTTGAAATCTGGATGTGGCAAAAAACTCTTTATTTCTGATCCAAACATGAATGTTCCATTCATTTCAGCATAATAATAAGGTTTGATACCAAAATGGTCACGTGCCCCAAATAATTCATTTTTTTCATTATCCCAAATAGCAAATGCGAACATCCCACGTACTTTTTGTAAAAGATCAGTACCCCATTCTTCATATCCATGCAACAATACTTCTGTATCTGCATGGGTTTGGAAAATATGACCTGCCTTAATCAATTCTTCTCTCAAAGGTTGGTAATTGTAAATTTCGCCATTGAAAATAATGATTTTCGTACGATCTTCATTATAAATAGGCTGTGAACCGCCTTCCAAGTCAATGATACTTAAACGTCTAAAACCCAAAGCAACAGATTGATCAATATATTCTCCAGCACTATTTGGTCCTCGATGAACGATTCGATCCATCATTGCATTCACTATCGCTTTTTTATTGTCCTTATTGTTAACAAATCCTACAATTCCGCACATCTATTTTTCACATCCTAAATAAATAGTTACACTCATTAATATCCGTTCATGTGCATCTTATCATAGTAAACACGCATAGAACGAGTAATTACACCCTTACACTTTCGTCACATGAAAATAAATTGAAACCTTACATTTATCTTATAAAAAAAGAAGGCTCGTCAACTAATTTACCACTTTTTTTGCTACGGCGCTATCTTTTATTCACCATTTTAAAAATAATGGTTGTTACTTAATCATAAATACAATTTATCTCTATGACAATTCAATATCTCGTATGATTTATGTATCAGCTTTCAACTTGATCTACTCCGATCTTGGACACTGAAAAAGTAATTTTTTACACCTTCTCTATTAGCTGAGTTAGACGAACTTTTACTCAATAGCTCGTTGGTTCGAATCCTGAAAATTTGGTACAGAATTTTTGCTCTGAGTAGTTGGCCAATGTACAATAGAATAAAATACCTACGCTTAGCCTTTTTAAGGCATATCAAACGAAGATTATTTATTGCAATATAAATAAGCCACAAGAATGGAGGTTAACTAAATGAAAAATTTATTAGCAGCTGGCTTCATGTTTGTTGGTGGTGCGATACTTATGTTAGCAGGTGAATATGCCAAATGGGTTCCAATTGTAGGAAGTATCATTGCGCTGATCGGTTTGGGAATGTTAGTCTATTATTTGTTCAGCAAAGATGGAAATTACAACGGAAATTGATTATTTATTAACATCAGATGGATAAATCTACTAGGAAAATCCAGTTGTCAATTAGACTTCTGGATTTTTTTAATTCTTACTTTACAGGAGCGATTAGCAGAACCAGTAGTCATCAAGCAAAATAATCTTAAATGTATTACTATTCATGGTCTTAGACGTACACACGCCTCTCTCCTTTTTGAATCAGGAGCCTCCTTAAAAGATGTTCAGAAACGTTTAGGGCATGCAGATATTCAAACTACTTCAACTATTTACACTCATGTAACTGAAACTCAAAACAAAAAAGTTATCAATAATTTTGTAGCATTTATGAAGAATAATACTCAGGGGAGTCAAAAAATATTTTGGGCTAAAAATACAACAAAAAAGACACGATCGAAATCGTGTCTAATCGTTGACATATAAGGAAGGTACAGGAGTTATATATGACTGGTAATAGAAGAAATTTACTAGCATATTTTAGCGATTTACCCTAATTTTTGCTTCTAGTTATAAAATATTAGTACTAACTAAATTTCAAAACGTAGTCAAAAACGTATTTAAAATTCTAATCGGGTAAGTGTTCGACAAACGGTTAATGAACTGAATTTATCTTATGTACCCTGTAGGACTCGAACCTACGACCGGACGGTTATGAGCCGTCTGCTCTGACCAACTGACCTAAGGGTACGGAAAGCCATCACAACTACTGCAAACAAAAAGAATGGACATAGACTAGATAATAATGGGTTTCATTATTTGTTGTGATGGCATATTTATTATTACACATTTATTAGAAAAAACTACATTGTACTTATTCTTTGTAAAATATATTATTTTATGCTACTATTTCCAAGTTATAAAAAGAAAAAGCTTCGGATACTTATCTTTTTGGGAAAGACTCTAGGGTTAAGAGGTATCTGAAGCATTTTCTTTATTTATTATCTCACATGGTTATTTTTTAGTCTATTATTACTTTAACTTTTCAGAAAAATGAAAAAAAGACCTTGAATAAGTTTAATTAGCTGATCCCTCTTATGTATCTTTCATGAATTAAATCCATCGTTTCAAATTTAAGTATTTCTTATTCTCGTATAAATCAACTAAACAAACTTAATAAGAATATTTAAACTAGCTTTTCTATTTATGCAAATAGACATATTTAAAGGTTTTATTTTGTATTAATTGTATCGACATTCTATACTTATATTATCAAATAAAAAGGACGTGAAGATAAATGTCAAATTTAGAAAACAAAGAAGAAAAAGTTGTAAACAAAATTGTTTCTGTTGTCAATAAACTGGATAAAGAGTTAGACGAACTTGATACGTTATCTGAAAATCCAGAAAAAAAACATAACCTAAAAAAATGGTTAGTTGAACGAAAGGCTATTCATGAAATTAAAAAAGTTCTTCATGAAGCTGATAAATATGAAAAATATGATGAAAAAGAACTTGATAAAGAATTTAAAGAAATTAATGACTTATTACTCTGATCTATTAAACGACTCATTATGAGTCGTTTTTTTATACAAAGAAACTATCTAGAGGTGATACAAATATAAATATTGATTGTAGTACAAAAAAGAAGTATAGAAGCTAAGAAAAAATATACTCCTAAAAAATATCGCGATTAATAGGAGTGCGATGTTTATGTATTTACCTCAGATTGATAACAAAATTAATAAGCTGGTAAAACTATATCAAACACGCAATCCTTTTAGAATTGCAAAAGAATTAAAGATACTAGTTTTAGAAGAAGATTTGGGAAAAATTTATGGTTACTATAATAAATTTAAACAAATAAAAATGATTCATATAAATTCTAATTTAGATGAAATGGGAAAATGGATAACTTGTAGTCATGAATTAGGCCACTGTGTCTTACATTCGAATGAAAATACACCTATGTTATCTAAAAAAAGCACTAGTATCTGAATTAAAAATTGAAAAAGAAGCAAACTATTTCGCAACTCATCTGAGTATTGATCCAACTTTAGACGGCTTTGATCATATGACAAAATATGAAAAACTCGTCTACTTTGGATTACCAGATGAATTTGATCGTTACTTGTGAATTATAATACAACGTAAGGAGGAAATAGATGAAAATAGGAATAAGAAAACCAAGTATCAAAAAATCCATTAGCGCTAGAACTACTGGAAAGGCAAAAAGGAAAATAAGAAAAGCAGTGATCCCTGGTTATGGCAAGAAAGGCTCCGAATGGATTAAAGACCCAAAAAAAGCTTCATACAATAAAGTTTATAAAAAGACTACGTATAGCTTTTGGGACTTATTTAAATAAAAAAACACATTTGCCGCCCGACCAAGAACGCAAATGTGCAAAGAACTACGGTAAAGTAGGTCTATTTGTTGTACGCTATTTTACCATCTCGAAATCCACTGTACAACCGAACAAACGTACGAAAGGAAAGATTGAAGATGGCGAAACGAGAAATTGATCATCGTATTAAAAGCTATATAACAAAAAAAGGTGAAACAAAATACATGTTCTACATTTATGCTGGTGTAGATCCAATGACTGGCAAAAAAAGAAAAGTGAAAAAAATGGGATTCAAAACTGCTCTTGAAGCAGATCGAGCTTTAAGAAGAATTGAAACTCAAGTAAAAAATGAAGGTGCTGACTCAGTAAAAGTAAAACAAAGTAAAAAATTCTTAGAAATATATAATTTATGGTTCGAAAATTATAAAAAAACTGTAAAAGAAAGTACTTGGGCGTCTACCGAAGAAATTTTTAAGCTCCATATTCTACCCATCTTTGGAGAAAACTTTATAAACAAAATAGACGTATTTTTTTGCCAAAAAGCTGTGAATGAATGGTCTGAACAATATCCAAAAACATTCAAAAAATATAAGAACTATACTTCCAATGTTTTTGACTATGCTGTTTCAATCCAGGAAACAGAAAGCAATCCTATGAAAATTGTCACAGTGCCAAAAGGTGAAATCCTAAGCATAGAAAAAAAGGATATTGAATTCTACACTAAATATGAGTTACTAGAATTCTTGAGAGCAGCTAAGCAAGAAAAAGACACTATTTACATTTTTTTCTATTTATTAGCTTATACTGGCTTACGTAAAGGCGAGGCATTCACTTTGACATGGTCAGATATTAATTTGAATACAAATACCCTAACCGTCAATAAAACTATCACAAGGGGCAAAAATGGGCGTTTAATTGTAAATGAGCCAAAAACGAAAAATGGAGTTAGAACTATATATTTAGATCATGAGTTGTCAAATGCTCTAAAAAAATATAAAAAAAGCAGTAATAAACTTACTCATATTTTCGACAGTGCAAATTTAGTGTTTTCCAATAATGGAGAATTGTATAATCCAACAATTACACGGTTTTGGTTGAAACAAATTTATAAGAAAAACGAAAACCTGAAACGAATTTCCGCTCATGGATTTCGACATACACACGCAAGTTTACTTTTTGAATCTGGTGCTTCTCTAAAAGATGCTCAAGCAATATTAGGACATGCAGACATACAAACAACAGCGAATATCTACACGCACGTTACAGAAAATAAAAATAAGACCACTATTTCTAACTTTTCAAATTATATGAAAGGAAGAATGGGATAAAGTCAAAAGGGGTACTAAAAGGTGTACTCTTTTTTAAAAAGAGAGCTATCTAGCAAACGCTAGATAGCCCAGAAACGTTGATATAAGGAAGGTACAGGATTTGAACCTGCGCGCCGGTATTAGCCGGTTCGCCGGATTTCGAGTCCGGTGCATTACCACTCTGCCAACCTTCCGTACGTATTATTTTTAAACTTTTCGGAACAAATGTCAAGTCCGTTTTTTTATTTCTATGAATTTTTTCATGTAGGTATAGACAAAAACACAAGAATCATTTTTCCCACTCCCAATGAAGACCATTTTCGGTCAAACAACTGACAAAAGAATGTTTGAATGAGTCTTGTGTAAGATAACGTAAAGTAGTTACTCGTTTTATCTGATTTGTTCAGGATCTTCTAAAGCTAAAATTGAATCGATTGTTCGTTTGATGAATAAGATGATTTGCTCTTCTGTTGGGTGCATGATGTTAGAAGACATCAATGATGCGATACCAGTTACGGCAATCCATGTTCCTGTATGGAGTGCATCAATATATTCATCAGATAATTGATTGTATCGTTTGTCTTCTTTCACAATTTCTCGGAAATAATTATAAGAGAAATCATGCATTTTTTGACCATCCCCATGCTCATCGATGTACAAAGCCATGTAAAGACTATGTTGCTTCTTTGCAAAGTAAATGTAATTCAAACCAAGGTCAATGATTTTGTCCCCTGTTCGCTCTACTGGGAAAACTGTTTCTTTAAGATGTTCAAAAATAGAGTCTAACAAAGTGTTCTTGAGATCCTCCATGTTTTTGAACTCCAAATAAATCGGCTGAGTAGAGATACCCATTTTTTTAGCAATGTTTCTAGCAGTAAACCCTTTGAAACCTTCCTTAGCAACGACATCATAAGCAGCTTTTAGAATTTGATCTTTTGTATAGACTTTTCTTCTCATTAAAACTCCCCCACTTCTTACTGCAGTATATGTTGTTTTATTGTAACCGATTTTCGATGTTTTTTGCAAATATTTTACTCAAAACGTTATATTTTAAATTTTTTTCTTATTTTTTATACGTATTTACTTAAAAAACAACGAATTTACTGGTTGCCCTTACAAAATTTGATATAAATGTAAATCAGAGTTGACCAAAACTTTTATTTCAAGTTATAGTTAAGGAAAAAGAAAAAGAAGGTGTGTAATGGACAACGAAACTAACGTTATTTATATTCATCCTCAGAAAAGAATCATTTCACAAAAGAAGAAGTATTTTTATCTAACGTTTACCGGACTTTTTTTTCTGAGTATCGGTTTGATTTCTGCTGATCCTATCAAAAATATCAAGGGTTTATATACGATCATCACTTCTCCGAGTAATCTTCTGACCGATTATTTAGCTTTAGGCGATTTTGGAAGCGCATTTATAAATGTTGGCACATTGACTTTGCTTTCAGTTTTACTTGCGCATCGGCATCATGTCAATTTGAACGGTCCAATGTTTGCTTCGATTTTGACCGTTACAGGTTTTTCCTTTTTTGGAAAAAATCTCTATAATTCAATCTCGATTATTTTAGGTGTCTATCTCTATGCTCGTTTTGTCCACAAACCTTTCTCACAATATATTATGGTTGGACTTTTTGCTAGTGCGCTGTCACCTGTTGTTAGTTACATTACATTTGGTATGTCTTTACCGTTACTGATAGGAATGTCGTTAGGTAACCTTGTAGGGATCGCCATTGGTTTTTTACTGCCGCCATTAGCAGCACAAACCTTGATTTTCCACAGAGGTTTTACTCTCTACAATATTGGGTTTACTTCGGGATTGATTGCAATGATTATTACTAGTATTTTAAGATTATTCAATTTTTCAATTGAATCACACTCGGTCCTTTCTACAGACTACCATCGTAGCTTGACCATAATCATGCTTATTTTCTTTTCTTTGACTGCTGTCTGTGGTTTTTTCTTCAACTCATTTAAACTGACGGGTATGCGTGCTATTTTTCGAACCTCGGGAAAAGTAACCACTGATTTTATTTCAATTTCCGGAATCGGTGTAACGTTGATCAACATGGGGCTTGTAGGTGCGATGCTTTGCGTGTATGTTTTACTGATTGGTGGCAAAGTAAATGGTCCGATCGTTGGAGCAATCTTGTCCGTAGCTGGTTTCAGTGCTTTCGGTAGTCATTTAAAAAACTGTTTTCCTATTTTAGTTGGTATCTACTTGGCCTCTTTATTTGGTACAGTATACAAATTGAATCAAACAACGATGATTGTAGCGGCAATTTTTGGTACCGGACTTGCACCTATCAGTGGATTTTACGGCAGTCTTTACGGCGTACTCGCTGGATTTTTACATATTGCTTTAGTCCACAATGTCAACACTTTGCATGGTGGATTAAGTTTATATAATAGCGGATTCTCAACGGGATTCGTGGCAGGTATTCTTGTACCTATTTTAGACAGTTTGACTGTCGTTAGAAAGGAAAAGAATTTATTTGGAAAAAGAATTATCAAAAAGGATCATTGATGAGTTTCTTACGTATCTATACTCACATGATATAACAGAAATACGCATCGGTCTTGACTATACTACAGAAGGACTTTTTGTTGAAATACAAGGGAAAATTGATAACCAACCAGATGATTTATCCGAGCTGGCCATACTTTTAGATACCCCTCGAGATCCTAGCATGGATATTTATTACCAAGAACTTTTAGGTAGTCCTTCTCACGACCGCGAGGACTATCATTTATTAGGAAGTTTGATCTATGATGTCGAAATCATGTATGATCAACCCATCATAAATATCAAGATCTTCCGGAAGATTTCTTAAATATTCATAAAAATTGGTGAACAGAACACGTAAAATAGACAGCTAAATCTTGCAAGAGTGTCATTTGCAAGATTTAGCTGTCTTTGAGTCGTTCAGGTTTTCTATCAACATTTATTGAAAAAATCTTACCAAGGTTGAGTAGTCGGTCCCACAGTAAATTCACTGACATTTACATCACTTGGTTGATTGATTGCAAAAGCAACTACATTTGCTATACGATCTGGTGAGATCCCATGTTGTTCATACAGTGCGTTCATGCCGCTTGCCGCTGATTCATCTGTAATCGTGTCTAATAGTTCTGTGTTGATTGCAGCTGGATAGATCGTTGCTGTTCGAATATTTGTCGCTTCTTGAGCGGATTCCATTCTTAATACCTCCATCAGGTTACGGACAGCCCACTTCGTAGCACCATAGACCCCACTACCAGGATATGCTTTGATACCGGCGACTGATGACGTAGTGATCACATGCCCAGATTTTTGCTCTATGAACTCTGGCAACACTGCTGCTAATCCATTAAGCACACCTTTTAAGTTGATATCTACCATTTGATTCCACTCTTCCACTTTTAAAGCAGAAAGTGGTGAACTTGGCATGATCCCTGCATTCAAGAAAATCACATCGACTCTTCCATATACTTCCTTTGCACGTGCAACTAGACGTTCATTCTCTTTTGAGCTCGTCACATCTGTTACTTGGTAGATTGCTTCTCCGCCTTCCGATATGATCGCATCAACGATTGCTTTCAATTTTTCTTCTCTTCTAGCTGATAAAACTAATTTTGCACCCTCCTTTGCCAATAAGCGAGTAGTCGCTTCTCCAATACCACTGGACGCTCCAGTGATAATCACAACTTTGTCTTTGATGTTATCCATCTATATTCCCCCATTTAATAAAAATCATAAGTTATTGTATTCTTCATCTGTCACAGGTTCCATAAACTTGGATGCCCCTGATGTGATGGCAAGATGTTCGAACCAACTGTCTTTCGTTGCACCATGCCAATGTTTGATCTCTTTGTGGGTTACTATAACATCGCCTGGAAGTAGTTTTCTCGCTGCTTCCCCTTCTTCTTGGTACCACCCTTCACCACCAGTCACTAACAAAATTTGATAGCCATCTTTGTGGACATGCCAGTTGTTTCGACAACCTGGTTCAAAGGTCACATTTCCTACAGCAACTGAAACTTCAGGATCATTAACTAACATCTTCAAAAAGCTTTGACCAGTAAATACATTGGCGTATGCTTCATTTTTGTCTCCCACGGGGAAGATTATTCCATTCTTTACTTCTTCGTTTTTTGCCATTATACATTCACTCTTCTTTCTGGATATGATTTTCATCAACTGGATAGATTTCTTTTGCTATATTGAATGCTGACCATGCTTTTGGTCAACCAACGTAAAATGAAAGATGTGTGATTACTTCAGAGATTTCTTCTTTTGTAATACCATTTTGTTTACCTATTCTTAAATGAGCAGGTAATTGTTCAAAGTTCCCCGCTGAAATCAATGCAGAAATAGTGATCAAACTTCTTTGATGAGGGGCTAATTCTTCTTCTCTAGACCAGACTTCTCCAAATAAAATATCATCATTTAATTCAGCGAACTTTGGCGCGAAATCGCCTAATTGATCATGACCTGCTGTTTGTTTTTGTGCCATTGTAACCTACCCCTTTTATGTTTTATTTCGTTTCTTTACACTTTCATCCTATCGCCAAAACATTCTTCCGTCTAATACCTCGCTCAAACTATTGATATGCTTGTTAAGCATAGTTTTATTAAAAAATACAAATAATAAATTTCTTTAAATACATCTTTGGTTGGATGTATTTTCTTTGTATCTCTTTTATACTAAAGTCAAACTTACAAAATTGTTTGACTTTTGTCATTTAAAATAGTAGCGCAAAGGCTTACTTTTAAAGTAAAGTAGTAGTATAAAGAAAAGTATCGGAGGAGTTGATAGACGATGAATGTTGCAGTATCACGAAAATTGATTAATTTTATCTCGATCGTTGGATTGGGAATTTCGATTGCTTTAACCATTTACTTCATCAATTTAGGTGTATTCAAAGATTTGGATTCTTTAAGAGGTTTAGTCGGAGATTCAATCATTTTAGGCCCGATCATTTTCATCTTGATCCAGATTTTGCAAGTTGTCATTCCTATCATTCCTGGTGGGATCAGCACTGCTGCTGGTGTGTTGATCTTTGGCCCATATGCCGGTTTTATTTATAACTACGTAGGGATCTGTATTGGCTCCATTATCATTTTCCTCTTAGGAAGACGCTATGGAAAACCATTCATTCTTTCAATGATCAGTGATAAAACATACAATAAATATATTGGCTGGCTGGATAACCAAAACCGGTTTGAAAAATTGTTTGCTTTAGCTATCTTCTTACCGGTCGCTCCAGACGATGCGCTATGCTTGATGGCAGGGTTAACCAATATCTCAGTTAAAAAGTTTACATGGATCATCCTTTTAGCAAAACCACTATCAATTTTCTTATATAGTATGGCTTTGATTTATGGTGGTCATTTCTTGACTGGTTTATTTGGATAAATCGATAGTGAATGTGCGAGTATCACGTAAACAACATTACGTGGTACTCTCATTTTTTTTGAATATACGCTATAATACTGTCGAGTAGGTGATTGAATGTTAATGTATTTGAAAAGAAGTTTAGAAAATGCTTGGGACTTTCTTAAAGGGACTCAGGCCTATTTTCGTGATGTTCTGATTATGCACGGATTTATTTTATTTATTTGTTTGCCCTTATTAGGGAGCACCACACGTTTCATTTTACGTCGTGGGGCGATTGATTATCTGTCTAGTGACAACATTACCATCATTATTTCGCAGCATCCAGGAGTGTTACTTTCTTTGATTGCTGTATTATTGACGATACTATTGCTAGTATATTTTGAATTTACTTTTTTATTGATGAGCGTTTATTTCATCAAAAAACAGGTTCCTATTTCATTGAAGCAATTATTGGAACTAACTTTTTTTCAATTGAAAAAGGTCCGTCCACTGACTTTTCTATTTTTTCTCGCTTATTTTTTACTGATTTTACCCATCAGCGGGTTGAGTTTTAATTCCGATCTACTTTCTAAAGTAAAGATACCTGCTTTTATTATGGACTTTATTTTTGCTAATCGTTGGATCGTAGTTAGTACCTTTATTATTTTCTATTTGCTTTTGGCATATATCGGCATCCGCTTGATTTTTGCCCTTCCCGAAATGATTTTACGAGATCGCCCGTTCAAACAAGCGGTAAAAGAAAGTTGGTTACTCACAAAAGCAAGATTTTTTGCGATATTGGGGCAGTTCATTGTTATTGGTGGCAGTATTTTACTTTTATCGACTGCGGGTTATCTACTGATTATCACTTTGCAAATAATCGTAGAAGAATTTCTACCTAATTATTCCTTGATAAGTGCTGTTTTTGCAATGTCTATTCTTCAAGGCATATTGTTGTTCAATATCGTGATGTCAACTGTTGGGATCTTCTACATCATCGTTGATTTCATGGATGATGAAGGATTCCTACCTGATATTCCTAAATGGTTTACACCTCAACCAGCAACTGAGAACTATTCGTTAGTAAAAAACACTGGGATTATTCTATTTGCTGTATTTTTCGGTATCGGTGTTTGCCTATATAATATGGATTATCTTACCTCTGCCGCGCAAACTCGACCAATAACGGTTTCTCACCGTGGGGTTAGTGGGAATAATAGTGCGCAAAATACACTGGCAGCTTTGGAAAAGACGAACGCCGCATATCATCCTGACTATGTCGAAATGGACGTTCAAGAAACAAAAGATGGACAATTCGTGGTGATGCACGATTTCAACCTACGGCAATTGACTGGCGTGGATAAAGCACCGCAAGATTTGACGTTGAAAGAGCTCGAAAAATTAACGGTCAAGGAAAATGGTGTAGAAGAACCGGTTGTCTCCTTTGATGATTATCTAAAAAAGGCCGATGAACTGAACCAGAAACTTCTCATCGAGATCAAAAATTCAAAAAGAGATTCGAAAGATGTCATTACTCGTTTTGTTACAAAATACGAAAAACATATTTTAGAAAAAAAACATATTTTACAAAGTTTAACTTATCGAACTGTTTCTGATTTGAAAAAAGCTAATCCAAATTTTTATGTAGGATATATTTTACCTTTCAATATTGTTGGTCCTCCAGTCACACCGGCTGATTTCCTTACGATGGAATACAGTACAATCAATCGAAATTTTATTGATTCTGCCCACCAAGATGGAAAAAAAGTATATGTATGGACAATCAATGATTCAGATGCGATTAGCCGAATGATGTTTTATGGCGTTGATGGTATCATTACAGATAGAATGGATCTGTTGAATGAAAATGTTAAGATAACCGATGAAGAAATCACTTACTCTGACAAATTATTGAACTTTGTCTTGGGTGTAGGATAAAAAAAAGAATGTGGAACAAATCTAAAAATCAGGTTTGCTACAGACTTCAAATAAACGGCATCCAAAAATCAGTTTTTTCGGAAATTTCAAAAAAAAACGAGCAATACAAAAATCGTATTGTTCGTTTTTTTCTACAATTTCTCAAATCTAAACGACTTTTGTCTCGACCTCTTTTTTAAATAAACGATAAAAGAAGCTTCTTCTAAAAATCATCCCTAATTTAAGAACTGATTTTGGGATTCTTCTTTTATTTCTTAAAGCAAACTATTTCCCACATAATCACTTTTTAAACTTCTTTTGATCCTTTTACTGCTCTGACAATCGCTAATATTGCAGGTATAGCAGAAATAACCGCTAAAATAATCCCTAATTTATTTGAACTTTTTCTTTTTTGCATGGTTTTTCGCTCCCTTCTCTCTTACTTTCATTATAGTGAAGTTTACAAAATTACTCAAAAAAATTGTTTATGATACTAATTCCGTTTCACCTACTGAATACATATCACAAAACTTAACTAGTAACCTATACTTTCTGTCATAAATGACTGAACGATCTCTTTGATCATAACGCTCAACGTAAATAACGGCTGTATTTGTATATGTACATTCAACGTAACCGATAACTTCGTAATTTGTACCAATTGGTTTGCATATGTATGACTTACCTACTTCTATTTTACTCATCATATTATCACCTTCCAGTTATTCTTTTCTTAGATTTATAATAACAAAAAACAAACGATCTGAAAACGTTTTATTTTGTTTTTTATTAAGAACATCTGATTTTATATAGAGAGACGTAATACGAAACATAACTCACTCAACTAGTGATTTTTTACAAAGTGACATTATTGTTTGATGCTGTAAGCTTCTTGTTCGTGTTATTTACTTGCTAGTCTCATAGAATAAAAATAAGGAGGGATTTTCTATGATTTATATCCAGGCCGCTATTTTTATCATTTTAATCATCTGTTTACTAATTGGGTTAACTGAAAGATGATACTCATAGTCTTAAATAGCAATTAATTGCTAAAAAAAATAAGAGGTGCTAAACTTGTAATAGATAGGAAAGTTTAACAGAAAATTACACTATCTATTTACATTAAAAATAAAAGGAGGAAAGTATATGACCTTTACAAAAACGAACATGAAGTATCGTGTTGCATTTGATACAACAACGAACCAGTTTATGGCTATCGATGCTTCTAATGAAAAAAATGTTGCATTTGGCGTAACAATTGAACAAGCTGTCCGAGCATTGAACGAATCTAAATAAGGAGTGACTCATTTCTAATGGTAGAAGCCAACTCGGAATCTAATAAACAATAAAAGACGTTTGCATGATATTCAGGCAAACGTCTTTTATTGTTTATTTTTTTACATTCTTTGCTTTTTTCCACTGCACTCTACTCATCCCTAGCAATATCAAAACGATCGCAGTCTGCATGATAGGCACTCCAGCACCTGTATAGACACTTAAAAAGTACTCTTTTTGTTCTGGCGAATAAGAGCAGAACCATGAAACTCCAAATAAAAACAGGAATTGTGTCAGAACTAATCCTAAAAAAATCACCAAAATTGAACAATAAAGTTTTTTATCCTTGTTCGCATGGAAAACTCCAATCGCTAAAAACAGGCTGCTTACTAGAGAAAAGATAAGAATCACACCACTGGTCTTCTGATAAAGTGTAATGAAGCTTGTAGCTATTTTTGCTGGTCTCGATAGAACCAAGACTGGTGTATGCTGGTCTTCACTATTGATCCAATTATTTAATAGAGGGACTCGCAATAATTTTTGTGCTTGCTCTACTTCATCATGTGTACCAAAGCTATAATTTCCGCCTTGATGGAAGTCTTTGTAAAAAAGATTGTAGGCATATGCTGTTTTAAAAAAGTCGAGCAGTACGGGAACATCACTTGCTATCTTTCCATCTCCAGTTCCCATTAAATAGAACTCTTTCTTTTTCTTCAATTCTCCCGTCTCATATGCTTTTGCTAATTCCTTGTTCACTTTTTTCCAAAAATCATTTGTTTGTTTCGCATTATTATGATAATACCCAGATTCACTGATCACGTCTCTTAATGCCCAAAAAATGATATCTCCTTTTAATTCCTTCACTTTTCCTGCTTCCGTCCAAGCATGCGTAGTATACAATTCATTGATTCGGTCAGCTTCTTTTAAAAAAGTTGGCGAAGCCGCCACTGCTTTATTTAGTGCTTCATGTGATACCCAAATCCGACTATTTTTTTCATTTATATCTGTTCCATCATCTAAGCGGATCAGATTTTTCATTACTTGCGCAAATTCGCCACTGGAACGGTCATTTAGTGTATTTAACCCATATACTTCCTCATTCTTATGTCCTAAGAATTGAGACGTTAACATGAAAGTCACTGCAGGAAGTACAAATAAACACAGCTTTCCTACTTTTTGTTTATTGATTTTCAACTGGGCTGCCATCAGTTTTTTTTCTTTTTTTATTTTAAAATCTGGTCCTATAATTATTTGGATAAAACTAATCAATAATGCCATTACAACAAATGGAACCAACCAAATGGAGTCCTCACGTATAAACCAGTAAAAAGGAAAAATAATGGCTAGTATAGTGATCCACGGTAAAATACTTTTGATGGAGCAATATTTTCTAAAATAGATAGCTAATAAGCAAGCAACTATCACTGTCACTGACGGGATAACAATTGCATTTCGATAGATTCGAGTAGAATATTCAGTTGTAAAACTAATCGGTGAAAACAAGAAATAGAGATAGATAATAAGTAAGTACCCTCGATTTTTGGCAATGGGTCGTAAACTTAATGCCATCAAGAAACTCGCAAGAATATTGAAACTTCCAAATAGTATCGAGTATGGAAGATGCAACTTATTTGCTAAAGCTAGAAACAAACTGTAAGAAATCCCTTTTGAAAGAGTTTTCGAATCATAATCTCCTAACCAATTCCCTTTTAACAAATTTTGTGCATGATGAATAAACAGCTGATCGTCATACGCTGCTGTCATATCGATACTGTATGTTGCTTTATAGTATAAGTAAAGACGAAACAATGTAAGTATAATGGCAGTTCCTAGAATAAAGTAAATTGCTTTGCCTTTGCAATAAGTAAGTGCCGCTTGTATTTTCTTCATTGATCAAATCCTTTCCTTCGGTTTACCTCACCATTTATTCTCCTATTAAGAAAATCATTTTTTACCTGATTCAACATCATCACCCCTTGATTTGTTCTCAAAATAATTATATCAAAAATAAACTGACAACAATGCAACTTTATGGAAATTTATGTACTTGTTCGCTAAATGAATCTCTGTGATAAAGTCCATTAAACCAATCATTTCGTCTGTGATAGGCTATTATTTTTTTGAATTTCTTTAAAAGGACAAGTCATTACCTCCCCTCTTTCGGTTAGTCTATTTTCAATAATCAGTTACCTACTATCTACAAATAAAATATTGATCAATTAATATTCTGAATTCAAAGTACTGCATCCATAATACTTATTAAATCAATATGCCGGAAAATAAATAACAAATGTACCTTATCGATGATCTATTATACTTTTACTATAAAAATTCTCTATACTAAATAAAAATTACTTATTAATTCTAATTAATTAAAGAAAAAAATCATTACTTTCCTACAAAAAACGTTCTCAATTTTTAAAATGAAAAAATAAGCATAAAATTATTTGCTTTTTTTTTTACAAAATTAATGATAAAATTACAAATATAATAATTAAATTATTGAAGATAAAATTACAATTTCGAACAGGAATTTCATGACATTTTCACAGTATATTTACATTTTTCTATTCTTAAATAGTTATATCATTCGATAATAATTTAAGTGTGTGGCTTAGTGGGGAAAGTCAAATACACTTATTATTTAGGTCTATTGCATTCTACCTTAAAATGAAAGCGAAATAATTTTTTTAAGGAGGAACTAATGGGTAATTTTTTCGTGTTAATTGGGTTTATTGGTTTTTGTTGGGGAATAGGTGGATTGATTAAATCTTTTCATAAAAAGAAAACGAGAAAAAGACCACTACTAATTCTTGGAGCTGCATTCATAGTAATGGCGATTGGCTTTGCTAATGTTCAACCTTCAAACAACGCATCTAGCTCTGAAGTAAAAATACAGTCCGAAAAAAAGGTTGAAACAAAAAAAGAAAAGCAAGAAAATAAACGCAAAACTCAAGAAGAAAAACAAAAGCAAAAAGATGAACGCAAAGCTCAAGAGGAAAAGCAAAAACAAAAAGATGAGCGCAAAGCTCAAGAGGAAAAGCAAAAACAAGAAGATGAGCGCAAAGCTCAAGAGGAAAAGCAAAAACAAGAAGATGAGCGCAAAGCTCAAGAGGAAAAGCAAAAACAAGAAGATGAGCGCAAAGCTCAAGAGGAAAAGCAAAAACAAGAAGATGAGCGCAAAGCTCAAGAGGAAAGGCAAAAACAAGAAGAAATCAATCAAAGAACAGTAGATGCTATGAATAAATTAGCTCAAGCTGAGGCTAGCCCAACTAATGAAAATTATCAAGCTGCTTTGACTGCCATTCAGGCTATTCCGAATGTAAATCAAGACTTGTCTAATCGTTTAGTAGTTGTTGATTCAACTATCAAAGCAAACGAGGCAGCTGAACAGCAGAGACAACAGCAAGCGGCGGCTCAAGCACAGCAACAAGCTGCAGAAGCACAACAGCAAGCAGCCCAACAAGCACAGCAACAAAATAACGAACAAGTTGTTTATATCGCTCCTGATCATGGAACTAAATATCATCTTAATCCTAATTGCTCGGGCTTGAACAATGCTAATTCTGTAGTTTCTATGCCTCTAAGTGAGGCACTTGCCAAAGGCTATACTTTATGCAAAAGGGGCTAGTTAAAAATTTTCAAGGTAATAGCCAATTATTCTTTATAAAAACTGCAAATAGGTTAGCTAACTGCTAGCCTATTTTTTATATTTCAATGTCTTCTTGTATTTAAATTGTCTTCTTTAATCATGAATTTGGCTCTGATCTTCTGATAATCTGAGTATTTTTCTACTCACGTACCCACGTTGCTAAGCATATAGTTCTACTACACCATGTTATAGACTTTTAGAAGAACTAAAAGTCTTGTTGGAACATACGTACCAACACTGATACCCATGCCTCTTCTCTTGTAAACGAAAAAGTAATTAAACAAGCCATCTCCTTGAAGAATCAAGTGAAAGCAGTAGCAAAGCACTCATTGATTTCCATACAAAAAAGACAGTCATCAAAGGACTGTCTTTTTGCTTGTAGTACCATTTGTAATACTAAATATAAAATGATACAAACATGTTTCTATCACTGATTTTTTTAAATCTAGCGACAAAGTCTTATTTTACAGGCGTTCGTTCAATTCTTTAGCAAGGTCTTCAAAGCCTGGTTTGCCTAGAAGTGCGAACATGTTTTTCTTATACGCTTCAACACCTGGTTGGTCAAATGGATTGATGCCATTTAGGTAACCTGAGATACCTACAGCAATTTCAAAGAAGTACATTGTGTATCCTAATGTGTAAGCATCCATTTCTGGAATTTTAACTAATAAGTTTGGCACGTCACCATCAGTGTGCGCTAATAATGTTCCTTCGAAAGCTTTTGTATTTACAAAATCAACTTCTTTTCCTTGTAAGTAGCCTAATCCATCTAGATCTTCTGCTTGTTCAGGAATTGTGATTGATTTACGAGGTTTTTCCACTTTAACGATCGTTTCAAAGATATTACGACGACCTTCTTGGATATATTGACCTAATGAGTGTAAGTCAGTAGAGAAGTTGGCACTTGAAGGATAAATACCTTTTTGGTCTTTTCCTTCTGATTCGCCGTATAATTGTTTCCACCATTCTGAGAAGTATTGCATTCCTGGTTCGTAGTTGATCAGTAATTCTGTTACTTTGCCTTTGCGGTAAAGGATATTACGCATTACAGCGTATTGATAAGCTTCGTTTTCTTCAAGTTTGTCACTTGAGTATGCTTTACTTGCATCGGCAGCACCTTGCATCAATGCATCGATATCTGCTCCGCTAACTGCGATTGGTAATAAACCTACAGCAGTCAATACAGAGAAACGTCCGCCAATATCATCAGGAATAACAAATGTTTGCCATCCTTCTGCATCTGCTTCTACTTTAACAGCACCTTTTGCTTTATCAGTTGTAGCGTAGATACGTTTGTTTGCTTCTTCTTGTCCGTATTTTTTAACAAGTAATTCTTTAAAGACACGGAAGGCAATCGCTGGTTCAGTAGTTGTTCCAGATTTTGAAATAACGTTAACTGAGAAATCACGATCTCCGATTACTTCGATCAAGTCAGAAATATATGTCGAACTGATTGAATTTCCGGCAAAGAAGATTTGAGGTGCTTGACGTTTGTCTCCATCTAATAGATTGTAGAATGTGTGATTCAAGAAATCGATCGCAGCACGGGCACCTAGATATGAACCACCAATACCGATAACTACTAATACTTCAGAATCAGATTGAATTTTTTTAGCTGCTTCTTTGATTCGCGCAAATTCTTCTTTGTCATAATTCGTAGGTAGGTCGATCCAACCACGGAAGTCGCTTCCTGCACCTGTACCCTCACGTAATACTTTGTCAGCCATTGATACTTGGCTTTGCATGTAACCTAACTCATGTTCATTGACAAATGGTGCAACTTTTGAATAATCAAAATGAATATGTGCCATTTTTTTATTCCTCCTTAAAAGATCAATATACAGGTTATACTTTACGTTTTTTTTTACAATTTTTCAAGCAAATAAGTAATTTGAGGTTAATATTTCCAAGAAATTTTCAATTATTATACCAAACCTTGGGCATACATTACTTTTGCGACTTTTTCAAAACCTGCGACATTTGCACCTAATAAAAGATTTTTTTCATTGCCATATTCCGCAGCAGTCTTACGACAAGTTTGATAAATCGTCTGCATGATCTCATCTAATTGCTGATCGACTTTTTCACTTTCCCACGATAATCGTTGTGAATTTTGGCTCATTTCTAGTGCTGAAACAGCAACTCCACCGGCATTTGCTGCTTTTCCTGGACAGTACCAGACATCTGCTTGTTCAAAGACAGAAACAGCATCAAATGTACATGGCATGTTTGCTCCTTCTGCTACGATCGTTACCCCATTTTCTACTAAATTGTGGGCGAGATCTTCAGTGATTTCATTTTGTGTTGCACAAGGAAGAGCGATTTCTCCTTTTTCCTTTAATGTCCAAACAGAAGCATCCGCATGATAGACAGCGGATTGGCGCACTTTAGCATATTCCGTCAATCTCTGACGTTTTTCTTCCTTGATTTCTTTCAATAAAGAGAGATCTATCCCTTCTGGATCGTAAATATAGCCACTTGAATCAGAGCATGTAACTACTTTACCACCTAGTTCATGTACTTTTTCTATCGCATAAATAGCGACATTCCCACTACCAGAAACAAAAACTGTTTTATTTTCGAATGAATCGTTTTCTGCATGTAAGAGATGTTTGACATAATAAACTAGCCCGTAGCCAGTTGCTTCTGTACGAATCTTACTTCCCCAGAAATCAAGCGGTTTACCTGTCAAAACACCAGCATCATATTGTTTTAATCGTTTATATTCTCCAAACAAGTAGCCGATTTCTCTTGCACCTACTCCGATATCTCCAGCAGGAACATCGATAGAAGGTCCGATATGTTTCGACAATTCTAGCATGAAACTTTGACAAAATCGCATGATTTCATCATCCGATTTTCCTTTAGGATCAAAATCACTTCCGCCTTTTCCGCCACCGATTGGCAAACTAGTCAAACTATTTTTGAAAATCTGTTCAAATGCAAGAAACTTTAAAATACTTAAATTGACACTTGGATGAAATCTCAACCCGCCCTTATAAGGTCCGATAGCTGAATTGTATTGGATTCGATACCCACGATTCACTTGCCAGTTTCCTTCGTCATCTTGCCATGGTACTCGAAATTGAATGATTCTTTCTGGTTCGGTCAGTATACCCAAGATGTTACGATTGATGTATTCAGGATGTTTCTCTAAAAACTTGGTAGCTGATGGCATAAACTCATCAATTGCCTGCAGAAATTCTTCTTGTCCATTGTCTTGATGATGAAGTTTTTCTTGAATCAATCGTACATACTCTGTTGCATTTGTCATCGTTTCACGCTCCTTTTATGATCTTCTTACATTTTAGCTTATTTACCCTCGTTCCTCAAAACATTTTCTGCTTTCTTTCCTCGAAATATGCTACACTTTCTTTGAGGTGAGAAAATGGAAATGACGTACGATGTAATTGTTGTTGGTGCAGGCACGAGCGGCATGATGGCTGCTATCAGTGCTGCAGAACATGGTGCAAAAGTACTTTTGATTGAGAAAAACAAAAAGGCTGGAAAAAAATTATTAATGACCGGCGGTGGCAGATGTAATGTCACGAATAACCGTCCTGTTGAGGATTTGATTGCACATATCCCTGGAAACGGTAAATTTTTATATAGTACCTTTTCTCAATGGAATAACTTTGACATCATGGAATTCTTTGAATCCCAAGGTGTGCATTTAAAAGAAGAAGACCACGGGAGAATGTTTCCTGTGACAAATAAATCAAAAACAATCATTGAAGCATTGCTTCATCGCTTAAAGGAACTGGGCGTCACGATGTTATTTGGGGCACGTGTAGAAAAGTTAGTCCATCAAGATGGGAAAATTTATGGTGTACGGACTGAATTTGAAGAATTCAATTCACCGTGTGTTATTTTGACCACTGGCGGACGGACATATCCTTCCACCGGTTCTACAGGAGATGGCTATAAAATCCTGAAAAAAGTAGGGCACACCATTACGCCGCTTTACGCAACGGAATCCCCACTGATTTCAGAAGAACCATTTATCACAGATAAGTCATTACAAGGACTTTCTCTACAAGATATTTCTCTAAGTGTTCTGAATAGTAAAGGAAAAGTAGCGACCGAACATGTGATGGATCTGCTCTTCACTCATTTTGGTATTTCTGGGCCTGCTGCTCTTCGATGCTCCAGTTTTATCAATCAAGAACTGAAAAAAACAGAGAAACCTGTTACTGTAGTATTAGATTGTTTTCCTACACGTTCAGTGCAAGAATTAACGAGTGAACTGACACAAAAAAGCAAGCAATCGAAAAAAACTTTAGCAAATGCTTGGCATGGATTTTTACCAGAAAGACTACTTCTCTTTTTCTTAGAAAAAAGTCAGCTAACAGATCAACTAGGTTTACACACGACTGAAAAAGAGGTTCAGGCTTTCATACAGCTTTGTAAGTCTTTCACTTTCAAAATCAGTAAGACTTTCCCGATTGAAAAATCGTTTGTCACTGGTGGCGGAGTCTCCCTTAAGGAAGTTAATCCAAAAACTTTAGAAAGTAAATTGCTCCAAGGTTTATTTTTTGCAGGAGAACTACTAGACGTCAATGGATATACAGGAGGGTTCAACATTACCGCAGCTTTTGCAACTGGACATGTTGCTGGAATGAATGCCGCATTTTTGCGCTAAATGAAAAAGACGATCAAAAAGAATGTGGGACAAACCCAAAAATCAGGTTTGCTACAGACTCTCGAATAAACGGCGAGAGCAGAAGCAACTCCTTCTTAAATAAGCCGAAATTCACAAAAATTTGAAAAGCAATTTTCGTTCATTTCTTCTTATTTCTCGGAGTTAAACACTTCTGTCCCAGCCTCTCTCAAATAAACGGCGTCCAAAAATCAGGCTTTTCGGAAATTTCAAAAAAAAACGAGCAATACAAAAGCGTATTGTTCGTTTTTTTCTCCAATTTCTCAAACCTAAACGACTTTTGTCTCGACCTCTCTTTATGGTTGTTATTGCTTTTCTTTTAGAGAATAAGATCTGCAAACTTCCCATTCGTCAACGTACAGATTGCATCTGGTGCTAGTTCCATTTGAAATCCGCGCTTGCCAGCTGAAATAATGATCGTTTCATGAGTCTGAGCTGTTTTTTCTAAATACGTGGGAAATAATTTTTTCATTCCAATAGGCGAACAGCCGCCACGGATATAACCTGTTGTTGCTTCTAGATCTCTTAAGTGAAGCATCTCAACCTTTTTGTTTCCCGATTCCTTAGCTAGTTTTTTCAGATCAAGTTCGTTGTTTCCCGGTATGACCGCTACTAATGGCCCTGTCTTATTACCAACAGCCACAAGCGTTTTATAGATTCGATCCTCACCATCAGAAAGTTTTTCAGCCACAGCAGCAGCACTTAAATGATTTTCATCCCACTCATATTCATACTCTGTGTAAGGGATTTTCTTTTGTTCTACCAAGCGAATCGCGTTGGTTTTTTGTTTCTTTTTTGCCACATTCTCACCTTCAAATTCTATTCTCGCCATTTAAAGTCGTTAGGATCTGCTTTAGCCCCTTGATTGGAATTTGTCCTGGAGCAGAAGCTTTTTCGGTTGTTAAAGCGCCAAATGTCATGACTGATCCAGTTAAATGCCCCGATAAACGAGTGACCATCCCAAGTTCGCCCATGGACATCGTGATCAATGGCATAGAAACAAACGCACCCGCTCGTCTTGTCAATTCCATCAACCGTAATACATCTCGCTCATTATTGGGCATAACTGCAAGCTTTCCAAAATCTGCACCAAAGTGTTCCATCATATTCAAACGATACAATAAAACTGGGTTAGCCGGAGTTTCTTTAAAGTCATGACTGCTGATGATCATCGGTATTCCTAGACTCTTGATTTCTTCCAACAAACCTTTTTCGAGACTTTCAATTTTGAATAATTCTAGATCGACCATGTCGATCAGACCTGTATGAATAATTGCTTGGTATAGATCATGGTATTCTCGGATCGATATGTCTTGCTTTCCTCCCTCTTCCACAGTTCGAAAGGTAAAAAGCAATGGCAAGCCATCCAGCATTTCTTGTAGGAGTACTAATGTCTCAATCACTTGCTCCTGTTGAAATACGTCTTTGTAACAATCTACACGCCATTCAACTAGATCTGCCCCTGCTTCTTTAGCAAGTATCGCTTCACGTAAAAGTTCTTCACGTGTTTCGCCAGTCATAGGGGCACAAATTTTAGGTCGTCCTGTGCCTATAGTAAGTTTTTTAATTTGGACCATATTCTCCCCCTCCTTCTTATTTCCTGATCTGATAGATAAATACCTTTAGATAATCTCCTTCTGGAAAGGCTTCGATGGTTTGAAAATCCTGAGGCAAGTGATAGTGCCCTATTTGTTCAAATTTGACATTTGCTGAGATGAATTCTGCTTCGATCATCTCTCTGAATTGCTCAGTACTCACGTTTGCTGCATTTGTTGAAGCTATCAGCTGTCCATTATTTGTCAAAATGTCGAGACTGTCTTTTACTAACTCGCCATAATTTTTTGCCACTCGAAAAACTTTTTTCTTATTTCTAGCAAAACTTGGTGGGTCTAGTACGATTAAATCATAAGTCATCTTTTTTCGTTTTGCGTATTTAAAATATTCAAACACGTCCATAACAATGATCTTTTGTGCCGCAACATCTAGTCCATTCACTTCGAATTGTTCCTGTGTTTTTTTCAAACTACGCTTCGCTAGATCCACACTCGTTGTTTCTAGAGCACCGCCCATCGCTGCAGCAACTGAAAACGCACCTGTATAACTAAACATATTTAAAACCGTTTTTCCTAAAGCTAATCCATCGATCAAAGTACCTCTAACCTCTTTTTGGTCCAAAAAGATGCCTGTCATAAGTCCTTCATTTAGATAAGTTGCGTAACGCACGCCATTTTCTTTGATCACTAAAGGCTCTGGCGCTTTTTTTCCAAAAATAAAGCTACTTTCCGGTAACTCATTGTTTTCGAAGCGGATTTTTTCATAAGCGCCTTGGATTTCTGGATACACTTGTTGAAACGCAACAACTATTGATTGACGGTAAGTATAAAGAGTCTCATTGTACCAAGAAAAAACAGCAAAGCGATCATAATAATCAATGATCAGTCCGCCAATCCCATCTCCTTCACCGTTGAACAAACGAAAAGCGTTCGTTTGTTCATCCGATAAAAAAGAAGCACGTTTTTCTTTTGATTCTAAAAATTTTCTTTCAAAAAAGGATTGATCGAATGGTTCGTTTTTTCGACTTAAGACCCAACCAATTCCTTTGTTCTGTTTTCCTAAATACCCTTTAGCTAAAAAGTTTCCCTGCTGATCGACTAACTCGATCCATTCCGTTGTTTCTCCACAATTTTGGGCTAGATCTTCTTTTTGGATCAGCGGGTATCCTTTTTTTATACGATTTCCAGCTTTTTTCTTTATTTGTACTTTCATGGACTCACCTACTTTAACTTTTTCATTCCTCAGTATACCAAAAATCAGGTCTTCTGTCTTAGTGCTAGCGTTCACAAAACATAAAGAAATCCTTAATCAGGCATGAAAGCGTTCGGTTTCGATTGACACTTATTTTTCATACTAGTAGAATAAAGAGGAATATTAGCTTCACAACACTCAGAAAATTTTTGAGTGCGGAAAGGAAGATAGATGTTGAAACGAATAAAAACACCCAACTTTTTGAATAAAAGGCTTGGATTTTTTTCTTTATTAGCTGTTTTATTATGGCTAAAAACAATTTTCGCCTACTTATTTGATTTTCACTTGGGCATAGAAAGCGGGATACAATATTTTATATTGTTCATCAACCCGATTGCTACAACTTTACTGTTATTAGGGATCGCACTATACGTGAGACGGACAAAGGCGTCTTATATCACTATGATGGTCATTTATTTTCTTTTGACCCTCCTCCTTTTCTCTAATGTGACTTATTATCGTGAATTTACTGATTTTATCACGATCAATACGATTTTAGGCGCAGGAAAAGTAGCAAGTGGTTTAGGAGAAAGTGCCATCCGTTTGTTCAGACCTTACGATATCCTTTATTGGATCGATTTTGTGGTCATCGCTGTTTTATTGATCACTAAAAAAATTAAGATGGACCCACAACCTATTCGTGCAAGAATGGCATTCGCCATTTCGACTTTAGCTGTCATGATTTTTTCTGGTAACCTCTTCTTAGCAGAAGCAGATCGCCCAGAATTACTCACACGAACATTTTCACGCGACTATCTTGTTAAATATCTAGGACTTAATGCTTTCATGGTTTATGACGGTGTTCAAACTTATCAAACAAACCAAGTCCGTGCAGAAGCTAGTCCGAATGACATGAAACAGGTAGAAAGCTATGTCAAAGAGCACTACGCTCAACCAAATGACGATATGTTCGGTATCGCCAAAGGCAGAAATGTCATCTATATCCATTTGGAAAGCTTCCAACAATTTTTACTGGATTATAAGTTAAAAGATGAAAATGGTGTCGAACATGAAGTTACACCATTCCTTAATAGCTTATATCACAGTAATAGCACATTTAGTTTCGATAATTTTTTCCATCAAGTCAAAGCAGGTAAAACAAGTGATGCTGAAACACTGATGGAAAATTCATTATTTGGATTAAATCAAGGTTCCTTGTTTACCCAACTAGGTGGCAAAAATACCTTCCAAGCAGCTCCTGATATTTTGAGTCAAACACAAGATTATACAAGTGCAGCCTTCCATGGTAACGCTGGAACATTCTGGAATCGCAATGAAACATATAAAAACTTGGGATATGATTATTTCTTTGATGCTTCTTACTATGATGTCAATGATGATAACTCATTCCAATATGGCTTGCATGACAAACCATTTTTCCAACAATCTGTACAATATCTAGAACATCTGCAACAACCGTTCTATTCAAAATTTATTGCCGTATCGAACCACTATCCTTATTCAAAATTCACGAATGATGAAGGTGGGTTCCCGTTAGCTTCGACAAATGATGAAACGATCAATGGTTACTTTGCAACTGCAAATTATCTAGATACAGCTGTTGAAGAATTCTTTAATTATTTGAAAGCAAGCGGTCTTTACGACAATTCAGTGATCGTGTTATACGGTGACCACTATGGTATTTCTAATTCAAGAAATAAATCATTAGCTGAGCTTGTTGGCAAAACAAGTGATACTTGGAGCAATTACGACAATGCCCAAATGCAGCGGGTGCCTTACATGATCCATGTACCAGGACAAACCAATGGTGGCATCAATCATACTTACGGTGGTCAAGTCGATGCACTTCCTACTCTGCTCCACCTTCTAGGGGTAGATACAAAGAATTATATCCAATTGGGACAAGACCTGTTCTCTAAAAATCATGAGCAACTTGTTGCTTTCCGAGATGGCGATTTTGTTACACCTAAATATACGTTCTATGGTGGTACGATATATGATAACAACACAGGTGAAGCAATCACTGAGCCAAGCCAAGAAGTACAAAATGAGATTGATGCACTTAAAGAAAAAGTAAACAAACAATTGGCTGTTTCTGACCAAATCAATAACGGCGATTTACTCCGCTTCTCTACGGACACCGGTTTAAAACCAATCGAAGCTACTGATTTTGATTATAAGAAACAACTTGAACAATTGACCGAAAAAGAAAAAGCACTGGGCGATAAATCAACAAGTGTCTTCAGTAAAAACAATCAACAATCAACAAAAGATCTCTACGAAACAAAGACATACCAACAATTACACGGTACAACTTCCACTGAATCATCAGAACCAGCAGAAACAGATAAATAGCACTAAAAGCAAGCTCGATCTATTGGGCTTGCTTTTTTTATCAAAAAATGGAATTCGTTATTTCACTATACGAATTTCATAATTTATTCATATTCATTTTTTATAATTGATTAGAGGTGAAAAAAGATGAGAATGATTCGGTATTCAACAGCTCGTTTAGTCTACTATAAAAAACAGACGATATTTTATTGTCTTTTTTCAAGTATTGCTGCCTTTTTATTGATGCTTGCCTGTAACCTTTACCATGTACAAACGACTATCTATAGTCAAGTACAGGAACGTCTCAATTTTTTAGATATTACCGCAGTAAAAGCAAACTTGCCCTCAATCGTTACGATAAGACAATTCTATTTGAAAGTTATTGTCATACTATTGACTATATTTTCTGTGATGTTCATTTTTTTCTTTCAACGATCCCTTCGTCAGGATAGTCAAGAATTGATCAACTGGCGTTTAGCTGGACTATCTAAAGGAAAAATTTTTCTTTTTATTGCCTGGCAATTGATGTTGCCTCTATTGATTTGTTGTACTGTCTTGTTACTATGGATCGTGCTCTTCCAACGTTCTTACCAAGAAATGATTCAACAAATCAACTTTCTCTGTTTGAAATTCTTTGATATGCCAGATATCCATTCTTTAGCAACTACATCAAAATTAGCTATTCCAATGGATCAACAAACATTCTTCAAGGTTGATTTTGTGAATGATCTTTTCCTTATTGACACATTAAAAGGATTTTACCAAACAGTTCTTATGCTGGCAGGTACCAGTATGACCTTGAGTATTCTCCAATTTTCTATATTTTATCATCGGTTAAAAAAAGGAAGGATGATTTTTTTTGACACCATTTGATCGTACCCTTTCCAACGGTAAACTCACTGCGATACTCTATCAAAAGAGTGACCACAACAATCTTGAGCTTTTGAAGGAACTAAAAAAGCAAGTTTTTCTTACAAGTAAAAATGAACCTCTACTTGTTCAGAAAGATTGGCCATTGTTCCCTTATTTAAAAGTTAAAGATCAAGTACTCTTGAACATTCCCGAAAATAAGCAGTCCCGTTTGATGTTCCAAGAAGAACTAAATATAGACTCGTTTTTACTAGATCAAGAGCCAGATGGTCTTACTCTTTTTGAAAAGATCAAATTACAATTATTACATGCTTTATTAGCAAAAAAACAGCAAATCATTCTAGAAGATTTTTTTGATCTATTAACTATTGCCGAAACTCAAGAACTGCTCGATTTGCTTGAACGTCTAGTCAAAAAACAAAACGTAGCACTATTACTTCTTACACATGATGAGACGATTGCCCGCAGTCAATACGTAGATTCCTTACAAGATAAATAAAAAGAATGTGGACAAATCTAAAAATCAGGTTTGCTACAGACTCTCGAATAAACGGCGGGAGCAGAAGCAACTCCTTCGGAAATAAGCCGAAATTCACAAAAATTTGAAAAGCAATTTTCGTTCATTTCTTCTTATTTCTCGGAGTTAAACACTTCTGTCCCAGCCTCTCTCAAATAAACGGTGTCCAAAAGTCAGGTTTTTCGGAAATTTAAAAAAAAACGAACAATACAAAAAACGTATTGTTCGTTTTTTTTCTCCTATTTCTCAAACCTAAACAACCTAAACGACTTTTGTCTCGATCTCTTTTTCCATATACTCTAGAGTTCAACATCTGGCAGTTTAACTGTAAAGGTCGTTCCTTTCCCTAGTTCGCTCTCAACTTCCAATTTACCTTTGTGGAGTCGAACCAATTGCTGAACGATCGGCAAGCCTAATCCAGATTCACCATATTTGGTATTTTTTCTTGACGGGTCTACTTTATAGTAACGATCCCAAATGCTCTTCATCTGCTGTTCTGACATCCCGATACCGGTATCTTGTATTTTGATGATCGTTTCCAGATATCCCTTTTCCAAAGAAATCGTAATCGTTCCATTTTCTGTAAATTGAATCGCATTTTGAATGATATTGACCATGATCTGAACAAAACGATCATAATCTGCATATATTTCTATATCTGGTTCTGCATTCAGTACCAAAGCATCGCCAGCCGCCTCTGCTTTCGCTTCTAATTGTGCAACAATATTTTCCAGCGTTTCTGTTCCATTGAATTTCTTGATGACCATACTGATCTGATTCGTTCGTATTTTTTCATAGTCTAAATTCTCGTTGACCAAGCGAATCAATCGCTCTGTTTCATTTTTCATCAACTTGATGGCATTGTCCCGTTGATTCTCTGGAATTGCATTATATTCTAACCCTTCAAGTAATCCATTAATCGTCGTTAAAGGTGTACGCATTTCATGCGACGCATCTGCCATAAACTGCCTTCTACGATTTTCTTGCTCTTCGATCTCTGCTTGTGACTCTTTTAGAGAATTTGTCATTTTATTGAAATCATCAGCTAGTTCGTCAAATTCGTCTTTATCATGTACAGGTAATTGCACATCAAAATTACCATTCGTCACTTCTTTTGTCGCATTTCTTAAACGATTGATCCGTTTCACCTGGAAAGCTGCAAATCCGTAACTTCCGATAATGGCAATAATACTCGAAAAAATGAATCCTTTGAAAAGATTCAGAGTAACGGAACGTACACTATTATCAATGTTTCTAGCTGGCTGACTAACCACCAATCCGCCATAAAATTCATGGTCTAAGTTAAAAGGAACAAGTGCATAAGAGGTTGCTTGGTTTTGTCCTAAAATATTCTTGTTCGAGGTATATTTTACTTGTCGACCACTTCGTAGATTTTCCCACTGATTCGAATTTATCGAAAAAGCCAATATTGTATTATTTGTTGGATAGATGACTCGCTCATTTTTGTCAATAAAAATAAAATTGACATTTTGTTCAGACAAGACTTGTTCAGTGAAAAAGAGTGCATTTTGAAATGCTTGATCTTGTGTCATCTGCGGAAATGTATCCGAATAAGTTTGCGTCGATTTTTCAACTGACTCTGCATAACCAAATAATTGTTGATAGTTGTTTTCTTCGATCGTTTGTTTCGTCAATTGTGTAAACGAAACCCCTACGATCAAAATAATCAGGACGATCATTCCACAAAAAGCTAATAATTGTTGATAAAGATACCGCATTAGGCAACACCAGAATCATCAAATTTGTAGCCCACACCCCAAACTGTTTGGATGACTTGCGGCCCCACTTTTTCAATTTTTTGGCGTAATTTTTTGATATGTGCATCAACCGTGCGTTCATCTCCAAAATATTGATAATCCCACACCAATTCCAAAAGTTGTTCCCGTGAAAACACCTGGCGAGGTTTTTTTGCTAACGTAAACAATAAATCAAATTCTTTTGGTGTCAATCCTTCGATTGGTTTTTCATTTAAATAAGCTTCTCGTGTTTTCGTGTTCATTTTAAAATGGTCCGTTTGGATATCAAAATGCTGATCGAAGCTCCCAGCTTCATCCTTTGTTTCGACTAATTCACTGCGACGATGCAATGCCTTCATACGTGCAATCAAAGTCAACGGGCTAAAGGGTTTTGTAACATAATCATCTGCCCCCATCTCTAAGCCGATCACTTGATCACTCTCTGAATCTCGTGCCGTCAGCATAATGATAGGTACCGTGCTGGACACTTTTCTGATCTCACGTCCGACAATCATCCCATCCATCGTTGGTAAATTCAAATCTAACGTCACCATATCCCAGTAGCTCGGTTTTTCTAGAAATGCATCCAGCCCTTCTTTACCATCATATTTGAATGTTGCTTCCCATCCTTCATTCAAAAAAAACATCTGCATCATTTCTGATACGGATTGATTATCTTCAATCATCAAAATATTCATCTTTATTCCTCCCAAGTTCATCATCCATTTTTTGAAGTCTTTTTTCCGTTAATATAAAAATAGGCATGATTGGAAAAACCAACACCAGCATTTCAATTATAAAAAAATTCGTATGTCCTGTAATTTTTAGCCAATAGCCAATAAGTGCCATCAATAAGCCAAAAAGCAAAAAGTATTTACCACTCGTTTTTTGCGCTAAGCGAAAATGTTCTTCTGACTGGACTGCACGTGGTGAATGGTAGCCATAAAACGGGATATTCCCTTTAGAAGGTACAAGTAAAAATAGCATCCCAATGAATGACAATCCGATTCCGACAGTAAAAAAAATCATCCCATCCCCTCCTAAGTCTCTCCTTCTAGTATACTCTAAAAGTTGGTTTGAACCAATATATTCAGGAATTCTTCACGAAACGTTTGTCTTTTATTCAAACTTTGTTAAGATAGAGTTAATCCAATAATAAAGGGGTTTTTTGTGTGTCAAATTATCGTGCGATTACTTTTTTCGATCTTGATGGAACCTTATTAGATTCTCGTTCAAAGATCACACCAGAAGTGGCAAACTCTATGGAAGCATTGAAAAAAAATAATGTTTTGCCAGTCATTGCGACGGGTCGAACAGAAGCAGAGATCAAGCATATCATGTCTGATGCCGGTATTACTTCTGCGGTAACAATGAATGGTTCCTACATCAGCGTAGATGGAAAAGAAATCCATTCAGAAAAATTCTCTACCGATGAGTGTCAGAGAATGCTCGATCATGTCACTAGCCAAGGTCACCAGTTATCTTTTTATAATCATCAAAATATTTGGTGTACTGGCCACGATCAAACAATGATCGAAGCGTACGATTTCATTCATTCAACTGTTCCAGAAATCAATCCGTATGCTTTCTTGGATCATCCAATCAACATGCTATTGATCTTGTCAAAGTCAGGTGATGAATACTACCATGAACATTTTCCAGAATTGACATTTTATCGAAATGGTCCTTACTCTATCGATACCGTTAAAAAAGGGATTTCTAAAGGCGTTGGTGTCAAACGTCTAAAACAAGAAATGGATTTGGCAGATGTAGCGACATTTGGATTTGGCGATGGTCCAAACGACTTTGCTCTACTAGAAGCTTGTGACAATAAAATCGCTATGGGAAATGCGTATGATGGCTTGAAAGAACTTTCGACCTTTATTACAAAGAAAAATACTGAAGGTGGGATCGTCCACGCATTGAAACATTTCGACTTGATTTAGATCAAACAGGAAATGATGCGGCAACTCCTTATACTAAAAATTGTTGGTGCTTACCGTATCATCCAATGTTTCTGTATATAGATGAATTAACTCTTTATCCTTGAAAAAAAGAACGATTATGGTATACTATGCTTTGTATGAAAATATACGTAACCCTTGTATCTTTACGGGGACGTTACGGATTCGACAGGCACAGTTCGAGCTTGAATTGCGTTTCGTAGGTTACGTCTACGTTAAAACGTTACAGTTAAATATAACTGCTAAAAACGAAAACAACTCTTACGCTTTAGCCGCCTAAAAACAGTTAGCGTAGATCCTCTCGGCATCGCCCATGTGCTCGAGTAAGGGTCTCAAATTTAGTGGGATACGTTAAACTTTTCCGTCTGTAAAGTTTAAAAGAGATCATCAGACTAGCAATACAGAATGCCTGTCACTCGGCAAGCTGTAAAGCGAAACCTCAAATGAGTTGACTATGAACGTAGATTTTTAAGTGTCGATGTGTTTGGACGCGGGTTCGACTCCCGCCGCCTCCATACTTTAAAAAAAGGTGTCTTAAAAGCTTGATGCGACAGCATTTATAAGTTTTTAAGCATCTTTTTTTGTAAAATGACACAATAATGACACAAAATTTTTTATTTTTTTAAAACATAATCTGCAAATTTGTTTGCTGTTTCTGCTTTAATTTGTTTAGAAACATGAGCATAAATATCAAGTGTTGTATGCACATCAGAGTGACCTAACCTCTCCTGCACCTCTTTTATGCTTGCACCAGCTTCAAACAATAAACTGCAGTGTGTGTGTCTGAATCCATGAGTTGTGATATATTTTAACTCTTTATTTTTATTTAATACTTGTAAAATAAATTTTCTTGTAACTTGCGGATTCATCAATGTATTGTTACTATTACTAAATATTAATTGATTATTTTTTACAATAAATCCATCAGATTCAAGTTCTATTTTTTGATTTATTTTCCACTCTTTAAGAACTTTAATTGTTGTGTTATCTAAACTAATCGTTCTAAAACTTTGTTTATTTTTAGGGGTATCGATATATAATTTAGAGTCTAAACCTCTTGTCAGTGCCTTTTTTATAGTTAAATTTTTATTTTTAAAATCTATATCTTGCCAGTTCAAAGCCAATGCTTCGCCTTTTCTCATCCCCGAAAATGCTAGTAAATAAAATAAAGTATAAGCTTTTTGATTCTCTAAACTCCTCAATGTTTCTAAAAATATCAGTAATTCTTCTTTTGAGTAAAATTTTTTCTTTTCTTCATTTTCAATTTGTTCCCTCTTTCTTGGTATAATCAGTTTTTTTAAAACATTTGTATTTGTATCAACTAATTCTAAATGTATTGCATAATCAATTATTTTTACAGCATAATTAAAATACTCTTTATATTTAGATTGACTATGATTGTACCATTCATTTAAAACTGATTGTGCATAGTCTATTTTTATATCATTAATATCTAAATGTCCAAAATCTTTTAAAACATGATTTTTAAAAATTTGTTGTGTTTTAGCTAATGTTGATTGTTTAACTGTATTTTTGTACTGCTCAAACCATTTTAGATAAATATCTTTAAAATTAGCTTTTCTTTTTTTTCTTTCAATTTTTTCTTTTTCTAATTTTTCTAAAAAATCAATTTGTAATTGTAGTTCTGCTTTTTTAGCATCTGTTATTGTATTAAATCCTCTTTTTGTTGTTTGTACTGTTTTACCATTTAAATCTTTGCCCAGATAAGTTTTAAAAAGCCACTTTTTTTCACCATTTTTAAGTTTATAATCTTTAAAGGTTGCCATTTTAAAATCACCTCAAATCATACTAATTAAGCTATTTAGCTGTGCTTTTTGAGATATTTTATAAAACACTCTATCTTTTCTGATATTTGATACAATCAATGATTGTTTAAATAATCCTTTTTTTAGCTTAATGTCAGTGATGTTGTTTAAGCTAATCATACTAATTTTAGCTGATTTAAAAAATTGATTAGTTGCAATTATCATTTTAGATTTAGTAACAACTACTAAACATAAATTATTATCATTATCACAACAATCAAATGCACTAATTATAATATCTGATGATTTGACTTTAGTTGCGATTGCTTTTAAAAGCTTATTATCATAGATTTCTGCATTACATTCTCTTCTAATTTTAGTTTTTAGGTCTTTAAAATCCATATTTATCAACTCTTTCTATATGTTTTGTATTTTTGATAACTGGACCATAACATAAATATTATATCTAATCAAGTACAATATTTAATGTTTTGCTTTTCTAAAAATTTATGACAAAACACACTTAAAAAATGACCCTTTAAAAGCCTTGATTTTATAGGGGTTTTTATCATGTTGACAAAAAAGAAAGATTATTGTTATATCAAGGTTTTAAGCATCTATTTTTGAAAAAACACCTCACAGATTCAATTAAAAATTTTTTATGGGTAATTCTACACTAACTATTCGATTTAAGGTGTTTTTTATCTCAAATAATGTAAATATCTAATGATAAACAATTAATAAGTATTGATATATCAGTCTTTTTTAAAGTTTTAAATAGAGAGCAAATTTTACACATTTGACTAAATTTAAACATCTATATAAGTAAGCAAGCTCTGCTTGCTAATACTCAATCATTAAATTTAGAAAAATAAGTGCTTTAAAGCTTGATATTTCAAGGCAAACCTTTTATAGCCCCCCTAAAGTAATATTTATATTATATATAGGGGGGCTATGAAGCAATTAAAGTAAAGATAAGGTTGATATATCAGTATTTAGCTTACATTGATAATGATTAATTTATGTAGTATATTGCTTATTCTTAAATATTGAATAAAGAGATAGATAATAGCAAATAAAAAAGAATACTGTTAAATCAGTACTCTCCTTTCATTTATTATTTTAAATAAAATACATTACCTTTTATTACTTCTGATTTATCAATATCTAACTGCTCTTTTAATTCTTTAGATATTTTATCAAAAGCTAAATCTTGTGAATAATAATTGCTATATTCTAGCACCACTTTATTTCTAAACTTTGTTAGATTTTTCTGTATTTTCGGAAATTTATTTTTCTTCAATAATTCAACTAATGTTGAATTTTTAATATAATTTGTATCATTTTCTATTAGATAAGTATGTATCACACTCATTATCATTTCAATTTTTTTGGTCGAATCATTACTTATCACTAAATTATCAGTAATATTTTTAACTTCAGAATCAAATTTTTGGGGAAATACTTTTAATGCTATTTCCTTGGAATAATTAGTATATAACCATTCAAAATTAAGACTCCCTTTGACTGTAAATTTTTTAGAATCTAACTCTTTTAGAATACTTTCGACAGTTTCTAAATCTGCATTATCAGTAATGCTTAAAAAGTTTGGGTATCTTTTATATCTTTTTAAATCTGTTTCATTATTACTCTTAACTCTTGATTTATCAATGTTTTCCAATAATTGCTTATCCACATTTTCTATTTTTTCTTTGATTAAAATATCTGTCAAAGTCAACAAATACATACATTTAACTACTGTTTCTTTAGTAACATTTTTGTGTTTAATTTTATGATTAATTTGTTTTGTTAGATTATCAACAGTTAGATAGCTCATTATCTTAACATTTCCTTGCGAATCAATATATTTGTATTCAGAAACAATTTTTAGCATTGCTGTGATTTCTTCTAAATTTCTGTTTAAAAATTTATAACTAGTTGGATAAAGAGTTGATAAATCAGGGTTTTCTAAATTACTAATTAGATAATCAACTGTTCTGATTTGTCTTTGTATCAATGTGTCTGTAATTAAACTACTATCTGTTAGATACATTAATAACTCGATAGCCTCAAAAGCTGTTATATCAGCCAATTTTGCAACTAATCTTACTAAATCCGCTCTAAAATTGTTAGCAAAATTATGATAAATTTGTGTTTCTGTTTCAGAAATGTAAACTCCTGCAGATGGCTTATTATCTTCAAAAACAATGCAATTAAATGATTTTTTTGTCGGTAAATCAAGGAACTCTAACATATCTACTTCAGTTTTAAAGAAATGATTTACACTTGTTTCATTTTTGAATTGATTATTTAAAACATTAGTATTGCTATATTTAATAGCAATAATTTCTTTTGCTTGCTTAAATTTTTTGTCTTTGATTAAGTCAGAAACATTAGTATTATCAATGATTTCAAATTTTTTAGGTATATTTACTTTATATTTCTTTACTTTTTCTTTTACTTCTAAAACTTCTTTTACCACTTCAGATTTTTTAAGTCTATTATTAAAATCAATCTCTATAAAACCACTATTACTCCCAAAAAACAGGCGGTTAGGGTTAATTGTGTGTCTATCTGCTTGAGGATATTTAGATAATAAAGTTCTATATGCTCTTGTCACTTCGTCTGCTGTGTTTAATTCAGATTCTAAAGCAAATACAACTCTAAACTTATCAACTGCTTTAGAATCGCTAAATGTTCTATACATAAAGCAAGCATTGTCTTTAATAAATTTATCATTAAGTGCTTGCTCTAAAGTAAATTGATTATTTAAATCTGTGTTATCAAAATCAAGCATTAGTAGTGATTGTTGCTCTAATTCTGATTGTTTTAAGTTAGCTATATAAGTTGCTAACATTACTGTTCTGCCTTTTTCAGCTATTTCTTCAGCCAAATCTCTTAAATCTAAATCTGCTTTTTGTTTATATATTTTGTTTGTGATTATTCCAATTTCTGAATTTTTTGGTTTGTTTTTAAATTGTTGATTATCTAAATATACTTGCATGTTTACACTCCCTTCTGTCATTTTTTTAGTTTTTAAATTTTAAAAACTTTATCAGTAGTTAGATAACTTAATATCTAACTACTTAAAAACCTTTAAAATCAACCTTCTTCAACTTCTCCAAAAATTTCTTCAAAATCCTCAGCACCTAAGTTTTCCATTGCAAATTCTTTAGCTTCTTCTTCAGAAACTAGATATATTTCACAACTACCTGATGTTGTATTATTTCCGATTTCTTTCGCATATTTTGATAATGGACCACCTTCACCATACATAAAAAATGCCCCCTTTTTAGTTTGATAAAGCTCTTCTAAACAATAATTAAAATCTCTTTGATTAGAGTACTCATAAGTTGCTATTAATGTTGCTGTTTCTGTGTCATATTTTTTTCCTTCAATAATTTTTTGCATAGTATTTTTACCGTCCTTTTTATTTTTTAGTATTCAAATGAATACAATAATTATTTTTAAATTTTTTAAAACACTTTAAAGTGTTACTGATTGTGATTCTAAACTGTATGTTAAGTATTGATTTAATAGTGATTTAAGTGTTTTAAGATTCATATTTCTAATTTCAATATCATTATCTTTAATATAGATATTCATGCTGTAATAAGTATGTCTGCATGATTGGCTTAGATTCTGTTTAACTACTAACAATCCACCATTTTCTAAATTAAACTCTTCATACCTACTATATCTTTGCTCTGTTGCTCTTCTACCATTTGCACTCAAGCTTGAACTCCAGAAGTAGCTGTTTTTGCATGTTTCATGGTTGCTGATTAAATCTCTCAATGTTTCTATTGCCCATTTTTCTTCATTACTGAATATTAATTGATTAAATAATTGTTCTTCTTGTCTTTTTGTCGACATTCCAATCACTCCATTTTTATATTATTTTAGATACAATATTTATTTTGAAAATTTTTATTAAAAATCCTTGTCAAAAATAGAATTAGTTATAGCATTAGCTCTTAAAACAATATATAATGCTAATGCTTCAGACTGTTCAGATGTATGTCTTCGACTTAAATCACTTACTAAAGCATAATATATTTCAATTTGTTCTTCTTCTAATCCTAATTCTTCTAACTGCTTAATTTCCTTATTTTTCATGATATTTACCTTCCTTTTATTTTTTGTATTTAATTAGATATAATAATTTTTAAGAAATTTTTTTAACTCTGATTGCTTATTATTACTAATGTTGTAACCTTTTTTTAAATAGTTGCTTAAATGTTGTTTAGATATATTGCAATTACTAACTATAAATGATTGCTTTACTCCTTTTTTATTTACTAAATCTAACAACTCTTGTCTTAAAACACCTTCTTTGTCTTTATTTTTCAAGTTAATTACCCCCTTTTTTATTTTTGTATTTATAAAGATATAATACTTATGTCTGTTACATCTACAGTTATAGCATATTTAAAAATAAAGTCAAATTTAAATGTTGACTTTATTTTTAATTTATGTATCAATCAAATATACCATAAAAATTAAACTGTCAATCATTGATACATCAACATTGTTGATATGTAAGCATTTCTAATTTTTGCGATATGATTGAGTATAAAAGTTATATACTATAAAATATTTTTTGTCATTTTTATCAATCTTAAGAATTTCTTAATAATTTATATATAAAGATATATAAAAAAGTAGTCTAAAAGCGATTAGACTACTTTTTTGTATATTTATGTGTTTTTTGATAAAAAACTTAAAAGATTTAGTTGCGATAAAATACTGATTTATACACATATTTATTTACTAAAATGACACACTTTTGACCCAAAATTTTTAAACTAGAGCTATTTTTAGCTTAATTTTAAGTGTTTCTGTCTAAAATAAAATTCGAGAAACATTGATATAACAGTAATCTGTTGTTTCTTATTTTTAAGTAGCAAAACACTTCGACTCCCACCGTCTCCATATATGTATTGTTGAGGCAAACAAACAGGTGTAAAAAACGTTGTTAAATCAACGTTTTTTTATTTTGACTAAGAAGAAGAATGAAAAAATTTTGTATTTTTTTTGCATCACAATATCCTTCTGAGAAAAGGGAATTTCAAATATTTAATTTGTCGAATGGTCCCCAGATGAAATCTTTTGTAGTCTGGATTTTTAAACCTTCTTTTAGTTCGCATCAAAAAGCTTAATAATAGTTTGAAGTGAATGCTACTTTAAGAATTCTTGTTCATATACTTGAATGATTTCTTCCGCTCTTAATTGCTCAGATCCACTCAACTGTTGCTTCACATCTTGATACTCTTCCCTCATATTTTCTAAAACTAACGGAGCCTGATACGCAAACCACTCTGACATGGATTTTTCTGGATACTTTTTTTATATTCTGGATAATCCATAATCGTGATCATTACTCATCAACCTTCCAATAATTAAATCCATAAATCTAAATGTTTTTCTTGTTTGGCTTATCTGCTATTTTAGTTGTCGACTTTCTCGCCACATTACCACTATTCATTTGATAATATTATTATAAATATCATCATAATTGTATTCCTTAATAAATCCAATTTGCTCGAAATTTTATGTAACAAGTATTAGTCAGCAGTTTCAGTAACAACTAAAGTAATACGGATTTCTGCATTTATTTCGTTTTCTCCTAACGAATTCCTAAACTATTTTTCCACGGTTCTATTTGTAAACTACAATTCGACTAACTCATTGACACACATCAGTTTTTAAGTCATCATAAATATATAGTTAATCGTAGCTATTGATTTACCATTCCTATGCTTTTGTGAATACATGTTCATGAAGATCAAGTATATTCTTTAGTAAAAAACTAAAAAGGACTTTTAGGAAGATATCTTATCAAAACTTATGAATGCCAACTGAATTATTCGGAGAAAAATGAATCGGTTCTGTTAGAAAGTCTTGTCGCTTTCTTTTATAAAATTAAAACCCGTGTTGCCACACGGACCATCTTTTAAAAATGACAAATCTATTATATCAGAAATGAGGAATCAAGAAATGGGATTATTCGATGGACTAATGGGAAATGCTGCACAACATGATAATAAATCTGTAGAAAAAGAACTACAAGGGGTTTTAGTCCCTAATGAAAACGTTGATTTAGCTTTTAAATTAGTAAGAGACTTAATTGTTTTTACAGACAAACGATTGATTATTGTTGACAAACAAGGCGTCACTGGTAAAAAAGTAGAATATAAGTCGATTCCTTATAAATCGATCTCACGTTTTTCTGTAGAAACAAGTGGTCATTTTGATTTAGATGCAGAGTTGAAAATTTGGATTTCTAGCGCTGAACTTCCAGCCGAGAGTCTACAATTCCGCAAGGACAAAAATATTGTAGCTATTCAACAAGCATTAGCTTCTGCTGTTTTATTCTAACTATTGAAAATCATTGAACCAATCTAACAGTGATCCGTCCTTGTTTTTGACAGAAAATCCACCGAAAAATCAATTTTTTTGATAATGAGTAAGTCAATGAGGCTTTCACTAACAAACAAAAACTGGAAGACTGAAAATCGTAAAAAAGATTTTCAGTCTTCCAATTTTTTGTCTTGAGACATATATCCAAAACTCTAGCCAAACGGATTATAAAAGCGTCCGCCATCGATGAACAATAAAGAGATCCCTGCGGCACACAATAAGATTACCAGTAATAATGCCAAATAATCGTTGCGCTTCAAGGGTTTAGCTAACAACCAAGTGCGGCTTTTTTTCTTACCGAAACGACGAAGCTCCATCGCCGAAGAAATCGTTTCGATTCGTTCTAAACTGGAGAAAATCAAAGGAATCGCAATCGTTAAATTGCCACTTACTCGTTTCATCAACGAGGCTTTCTTGGATAGCTCATTTCCTCGAGCTTGCTGTGCTTTTGAAATCGTTCGAAAATCTTCTTGGATATCTGGGATATAACGCAATGCTAAAGAAAAAGCATAAGCGATCTTATATGATCCACCTACTCGATGGATACTTGATGCCAATTCACTAGGGTTCGTCGTCAAAATAAAGATCAAACCTGGTGGAATCGTGACGAAATATTTGATCAGCAGATTGAACTCATAAAAAAGTTGTTCTTGTGTGAGTGTATACCGGCCGATTCCTTCAAAAATCACATGTCTTGTTCCATAGATCGTCACACCATATTCTGGTGCAAATAGATAAACCGTCAGCAAATTCAAAATCGAAAAGAATGCGATGAATTTCAATACAAAGGAAATCTCACGATACGTAATTTTTGCTGTTCGAAAAAGAATAATAGAGAAAAGCGCAAGCACTAGCAAAAAACGTGTGTCATAAGAAATCATCCCAACTATTGAAATCATTAAAAAACACAACAATTTAGTGAAGCCGCTAAGTTGATGGATCACCGTTTTTTTCGGCAAATAACCGATCAAATTATTATCTGCCATCAGTAGGTACCTCCTCATGCTGCATGAATGCCGACACAAAATCGGTGGCATCTGCTAAATGATTGTTTTGTGCCAAACGATAGAGACTCGTTTCACGCAGACTTGCTGAGGCAACTAATTCTGCCGAAGATAAGACATTGGCAGGGGTCTCATCCGCGATGATCTGTCCTTGTTTCAATACCAACGTCCGTCGGGTGTGTTCCAACATCAGGTGCATATCATGGGTGATCATCAAGATGGTAATTCCTTGCTGGTTCAACGTGCGTAAAAAGGTCATCATTTCATTATAATGGTAATAATCTTGCCCCGCTGTAGGTTCATCGAGGATCAGTAATTCAGGCTCGAGTACTAAAATAGTTGCAATTGCTACTCGGCGTTTTTGCCCGTGGCTCAATGCAGAGATTGGCCAATTACGAAATTCGTAGAGTCCGCAGACCTTCAATGTGTCAAAAACTTTTTCTTGGATCTCCTCAGGATCGACACCCTGGTTCTCCAACCCTAATGCGACCTCTTCAAAAATCATATTCTTCGATAGCATTTGATTGCTATTTTGCAACACGTAACCTATTTTATCGGCTCGTTCCTTGATACTTTCATTTGCAATGGATTGCCCTTTCCACAATAGTTCACCTGTTTGAAGAGGATAAAAACCTGTGATCAGGTTCGACAGCGTAGACTTGCCTGCCCCATTATGCCCAACAAGACTGACCATTTCTCCTTGATAAAGTGTCAAGTCAATTTTTTTGATGACTTGTTCATCCCCAAAGCCAAAGGAAATATTTTTCAGTGTCAGTAATGGCGTTTCTTTTAACGGAATTGCTTTGAATTCTCCCTGATCCTTGGATAACGCCGTTGCTATTTCTGGGGAAACTAGTTGATCGACCTGTGTTAGATCAGAAAACTCTTCCAAAGAAATACCCGCACGTTTCAAAGCAGAGATATACAAAGGTTCGCGTATACCATACATTGTCAAAAGGTCACCTTTTAGTAATTCTGTTGGCGTGCTATCTGCGATGATCGTTCCTTCGTTCATTAGAATAACACGATCGATTGGTGCTGCTAAAACTTCTTCCAAACGGTGTTCGATAATGATTGTTGTAAATTTTTGCGACTGATACAACTGGTCAATCATTTGAATCGCTTCATACCCCGTTTGTGGGTCGAGATTGGCTAAAGGTTCATCAAACAAAAGGATCGGCGTTTCATCAATCAAGACGCCAGCCATCGTTACACGTTGCTTCTGACCACCAGAGAGATCTTGTGGGCGTTTTTCTAATTGTTCCGATAGATTGGTTTTTTCAGACCAATAATTTACCGCCTTGCGCATCTCCGTTTGCTCAATCATCTCGTTTTCCAATGAAAATGCAATATCTTCAGCCACGGTCAAACCAACAAATTGGCTATCCGTATCTTGCAATACTGTCCCCACATCTAACGAAAGGTCATAGATGGTAGATTCGCCAAACAACTTCCCGTTGATGTTCAAACTCCCAGTAAAACTACCTTTTTCATTTTGCGGGATGATACCATTCAAACATTTCCCTAAGGTAGATTTTCCTGAGCCACTAGGTCCCATGATCAAAATCTTTTCTCCTTGTTTGATGGACAAATTGATATTTTTCAGCGTGGGTTCGGCTTGGCTATCATATTGAAATGTAAAATCATGAAACTCGATCATTTTATATCCTCACGTTCTAATCTTCTTTATTTAAGCTACCTTTTTTCGTTTTCGTCTGTGCATAGGCTTTTAGCAAAATAACACCGATAACACCTGTTACAATCGCATTTGTGATCCCTGCAATGATACCTTGTGTAAAGACCTTGCTTGGTGCCTCCGCATAGATCAAGATATCTCCGATTGGTGCAATCACTACCCATGTAATCAAATTGGCGATCGTTTCACCAACAAGAAATGTCCCAATTTCTTTTTTCCCAAAAGTTCCTTGTTCGATTGGGATACGTTTAGCTAACAAGCCAAAGAAGACACCTAAAATACCTGAAGCAATGATCCATGACCACCATGCCCCATAGGTCGTCAAGTCACCAAGTGCATGGCCGATAAAGCCTGCTAACCCTGCAACGATAGGGCCATAAACAACGCCTAACAATGCCAAGAAAGGATACGCCGTTGCGATATCCGTATTAGGAATCCCTGTTGGAATAGTTACGAAACGTTTCAAAATGAAGAAGACCGCTGCGCCGATACCAATTGCTACAATGTGTTTTACCGTGAATTTCTTACTCATATTTTTTACCCCTTTTTAATTAATACGTAATAAGTGCTTCTTTTCTTAGTTCTTTGTCAGTTCGATTTTCCAGTCATTACCTGTTCCGATCTTATATACAACTGAAAATGAATCCAGATTGATCCCTAAACCAACGTTCAATAATGAATTGATGTATAATACCGCTTTTTTTGACGCTACTTGAGCAAACGAACGTCCAAAGACAACCTCATCTTGGTAACGGACTACACCTTGATAGTATATTTTTACTAGTAAACTTTGTCCATATTCAATTTGCCAATTTTTGAAAAAATCCACCGGAATGTTCGTCCAAAGTGAGCCGAAACGAATATCAGTGATATCGATCGTACCTGTCGTTTTATGTTCATTTTGAGCAGGAGCAATCAATGGGAATGTTACTAACTCGCTTGTTGGAATGACTGAACCTAGTTCGTCAAATCGTACATTTCCACTAGCTAGTCGAGCCCCATTGTACACATAGACATCGCGTCCATGGAATGTATGACTTTCTGATGAACCTGGCAAGCGCTGTGTTTCTTCATCAATTTGACGGACTTCTTTGATTCCTACGTATTGTGCCAAATATGTCAATGTCCCATTGTCTGGCGTGATGACATATTGCCCATCTTTTAATTCCACCACGACACTTCGACGCGTTGAACCAACCCCAGGATCAACAACCGAAACAAATACCGTGCCCGCTGGCCAATAACTTGCTGCTTGCAATAGACGGTAACTTGCATCATGAATATTGTATGGTTCAATCTCGTGAGTGAGATTATTGATGATCAAGTTAGGCTCAACTTGATAAGCCACTCCATACATTGCATTTACCGCGCCATCTTGCAACCCAAAATCGGTTTGTACTACTAAAAAACCTGCCATAATTCGTCCACCTTCCAATTCTTTATGTCCGATGAGTCTCTTTATAAGATAGTCATCCTTGCTTAAAAACAAATACAAAAAATGCCCCTAGCAAAAATTTGCTAAGGGCATTGGACATGCGTTACCACCTTTAATCATAAAATCCTCACAGATTTCATCTCGATCAGTACCCAAAAAGTTTGCATCTTGGAGACTGTGTCTTGTTAACGGGGACAACCGTATTTCCTTCATAAATTCGGGAAATCCGCTCAAAAGCCATTTTCAAGTAATTGATGCGCATCCCCTCTCACCAAGCAGGAATTCTCTTTAGCGTACATGGTTACTCTACTTTCTTTTTCATCGCATTTTAATGATTGGTAATAAAATAGCAGAGTTCATTTGATTTGTCAATCAAGAATAAAATTTTATTTCTATTAATGGTGAAAATAAACCTAGTCAAGATTGGTTACTTACTATTAGGAGGTCGAGACAAAAGTCAATTAGGTTTGAGAAATTTCAAAAAACCTGACTTTTGGACGCCGTTTATTTGAGAGAGGCTGGGACAGAAGTGTTTAACTCCGAGAAATAAGAAGAAATGAACGAAAATTGCTTTTCAAATTTTTGTGAATTTCGGCTTATTTAAGAAGGAGTTGCTTCTGCTCCCGCCGTTTATTCGAGAGTCTGTAGCAAAACTGACTTTTGATTTGTCCCACTCCCATATAAATTTTTGTATTGTCTACCTTTTTTCTCTTTCGTTCACCCTATAAAATTACAGCAATAACTAAAGGGACTAAGAAAAAATTTTTTCTTTTAGCTATCCTAATGCTGACTTTCTGATTTTTGTGCTATCGATTTTACTAAGTAAACTTTTTTCAAAAACAAAAATTAATTACATAGGGAAAAACTGTTGTCCATTGTTGGAATTTTTACTTCATACTGTATAAAAAGTTATTCGAAAAGAGGGAACTATATGAAACCAGAAGAAAAGAATAGTTTAAAACAGGAATTACTCCATTCTATATTTTCCTATCGCCAACAACAAATAAATAACTATCAACAAAAGTATACAAAACAAGATATAATAGTGTGTCTCTCCCACTTAAAAAGCAAAAAGCCTGAGGATCAATCTTTTTTTGATCAAACCATTTCCGCTGCTAAACAATTGACTTTGCCAAGTATAGAAAAATATTTTGTCCGTCAACTTCAAAGTAGAATGATTACAGTTGATAATTTCAGCGTACAGTATGAATTGATTGCAAAAGAACTTGCGCAAAAACTTTGTCCTTTAGATGATCTTATATACATAGAAAAAATGCTCACTATAGAGTTGTTAAAAGAAAAGATCGAAAAAAAGTTAAAGTTCTATTCGGCAGATACGAAAAAGTTTTCCACTTATGATTGGCAGCACCAAGACACTGATTTTGATTCTTTCTACCAAGCAGCTCAAATTGCTTATCCGCAATTCAATTGGAGCGATCTCTTGTCATCAACTACGCTTGAAGTCAAAACGAAATTGTATAAAACAATGAATCCTCCAGATTATCACTACAAAAATGAATTGTTTAATTTCATGCTCTACCAGGTTACTACTGAACATCTTCAATTTTCAATGCGAAACGGGGGTATAACTACAAGTGTCGTTTCTAAATTTAAGGCCCCTCCTTTACCATCTATTTCCCAACTAACTAAAAAAAACAAAGCTGCATCTGCACTTGATAATGAGAAAAAAGAACCGCTAAGTAAGAAGACATCGTTACTTACCAGAGACTGAGTACTAGGCAGCAGGACCTGATAGTTGGAACAAAAAAACGTGAGAAACCGACAGCTAAGTCTAATTCTCACGTTTTTCATTGGTTTAATAAATGTATAGAAAGCTATTGTTTTCTAGTCAATTGTTTTTGAAACGACAATCTCTGATTTTTTACTGCTGTATTCTGGCATGCTATGGAATAATTTTTGCAATAATGGACTTTGGTTATGTCCCTCTACAGCTTGTTGATCCCGCCAGTTTTCGATCATGACAAATTCATTTTCTGTATCAATTGATTCAAACAATTTATAACTTAGACAACCGTCTTCTTTTTTTGTTGCTTCGGTTAAATTTTTAACTTCTGCTAAAAATTCATTTCTTTTTTCAGGTTTAATAGAAAATTTTGCATTGATTACGATCATATTAGTTCCCTCGCTTTACTTAAAAGATGTGATTTTTTCTGAAGCTAAACGAACAGATTCATACCCTTGGTCTACTGCTTTACCTACTGATAGAATCATAACAGGTATATAACGTTCTTTATCTAAATCAAAAGCTTCCGCCAATTGATCGGCCTCAAATCCACCGATTGGATTAGTATCATACCCATGACTACGAGCAATTAACATGAACTGCATTGCAGCTAAGCTAGCATCGATTTTTATAACATCATTCATTTCTTGACGAGTAAGGTTTTTGTAGTAAGGAATAATAGCTGCTAATTGTTGGTCACGGACTTCAGCTGGCATTTTTCCTTCTTCTACTGCCTGGTTGTAGATTTCTTCGCCGTATTCATAGCATTCCATGTCTCCAAAAATCAAGACCATTGCAGAAGAAGTATCATTTTGACGTGTGTTGAAACGGATCAGTGGTTTTAATTTAGCTTTTGCTTCTTCACTTTCGACTACAACAAAGCGCCAAGGTTGTAGATTTACTGATGAAGGAGCTGTTGTTGTTTCTTGGATCATTTCTAACATTTCTTCATGAGAGATTTTCACTCTTTCATCATAGACACGTACTGATTTTCTACCAAATACGATTTCTGAAAAATCATTGTTTGCTAATTCTTTGCTCATTCTTTTCGCTTCTTTCTTTATTCATCGGTATTTTGATATAACTTATCTAATAATCGAGTTAGTTCAATTAGTTCTTTCTCAGATAAAGAGAGACACAAAGAGTTATTGGATTTTTGATGATCTTTCTCACAATGAGCCAATTCTTTGATTGCTTTTTCTGAAAGTAAAACGAATACTTCACGATTATTTTCCGGATTTCTTTTTCGTATAACGTATCCTTTCTCTTCCAATATTTTTAAATGCCGTGAGATAGCTGCATTGTCAATTTTCATCTCTAGTTGGATCTGACTCTGCAAGCATTCCCCATGTTCACTTAAAAACATCAGCAGCTCATATCTAGTCAAGCTGAAACCAGTCTTTTTTTCAAATAAAGCTGTACCCTCTTGACTAATAATTTTGATTTGATAGAGCAACTGGCTTAGTTTTCTTAAATCCATCATTTTCCTCCTTCATTGACTAATCAATTATTGACTTGTCAATAATATAGACGATATCTTCAAATTTGTAAAGTAGCAAGACAAAAAAGTTGAAGCAACCACACGCCTCAACTTTCTAGCTTTATTTTGTAGGAGCAAGTCTAAAAATATTGGCTTATTACTGAATTTCCGATGTAAAATGAACCGTTTCAAGCATTCTCCTTAATTGCTCAGAGTGCTATCAATATGATACTAGTGATGAATCAAGAAACAACTGCATGTTCATAAATTCTAGCTGGTGTGGTATCTCATGCAATTCACAAACTTCCGAATACTTTGCGACAACTTTACCGCATTTTTCTAATATTTCTTCATGGTCGCACTCTTGGTATTCCTCTATACATAAAACGACACAATTTTCCATTTTACTGATCACTTCGCCAATTACTTTGTTTTTTAAGCCAATTGGTTGGCAAGCATATTTTTGTCCTAAAATGATTTCTTCGTTACTCATATCTCATCCACCTTTAATCGTTTTAACATTTTACAAAATGATAATAACATTAAAATTATATTATGAAAACTAAAAACCATTATAATATTTCAAAAAAATGAGGCAAAAGTAACAATACTTTCACCTCATCCGCTAAATTTTGAGAAATCATAGAGACAGAAGGACTTTCATCGAAAAAATAAACCAACATTTTCAAAAATTGAACTGCGACTCTCTCAGTTTCTTCTTAATTTTTTCGGCTCGACACTACTATTTCATCCTCATTTTTCATTTAGAAATAACACTAATTGGCATATTTTCAACTAAAAGCGCTACATATTTCTCCAAGTTTTCTTGATCGATGTGGTCGTAGCCATTGGTGACGCCACAGTCAATGTCTAATACTCCGATCAATTGGTCGTTTTTGACCATTGGTACGACGATTTCAGACTGCGCTGCTGAATCACATGAAATATAGTTTTCATGGGTTTTAACATCGGCAACGATCAATGAGATCCGTTTTTGTGCAGACTCCCCACAAACACCTTTGCCCATTTTGATTCGCGTACAAGACACGCGTCCTTGGAAGGGTCCTAAAATCAATTCTTCGCCATCGAAAAGATAATAGCCGGCAAAAACTGTTTCTGGTAGGGTCTCATTTAAAAGTGCGGAAGAATTGGCTAAGTTAGCTAACCAATTGTCTTCAGCTTCCAATAGTCCTTCTTGCTGTAATAATAATATCTGGTATGCATCCTTTTTTTGTTTCTCTGTCCACATGACCCCATCCACTCCTTCTATGCAAGAAATTATAGCCTAGAAATCGTGGTCTGACTAGTCTATAAATTTAAAAGAGTTGAAAAATTTGTTTTCTCCGCATTCCACCGCTTTCTATTCACCCTCAAACAATAAAAGCGTGTGAGAAAAAGCAAGTCACACTTTTTTCCCCACGCTCTCTCATTTTTATTGGTAACACAACCATGATTGCTTGATTGCCGTATCTATTCTGCTTGTTGGATTTCTTTTTCCAAATCTGCATAGTCGATTTCGCTTTGAACAAAAGTCGGATCATTTACTGGAAAGTGTTGGACTAAGCTTTCGATTTGGCTACTTTCAACAGTACCATTCGCTAATTCAAATTCCATGACATGCCCACCAAATTTTCTGGTATCATCAATAAAATGCAGATGGAACCCAGCTGCCGCCACACCTTGGAATAGTTCTGGGGTAAAAAATCCTACGAGCGTACCTTGGACATTCTCTTGATAGAACTCCGGTTGCGATTCAGAAATCTTGGCTAATCTTCGATAAGGTTTTTCTTGTTTTGGCATGATTCGGATATGCATTTTTTTGAAGGTACCTGTGATTTTTATCGCTAAAAACAAGTTTTTCCCATCTTCTTTGTCAAGGATGTCTTTTTTTAATGTTTCGCCTTCTGTTGCTGTTGTTACATCAAATGAACGATCGGCTGTGAAGTCTGTAATGGCAGAATAAGGCGTCAGTTCCTCTCCTGTCAATCGTATGACTGCGCCATCAGAACGACCTTGATAGGCTTCCCCATCCAAGAAAATGACTTCTCCATCTAATCCATGTAATGTGCCTAGTCCCAACGTTCCATGTTTGAGTACTTGACCGATCGTTTCAGTTCCGTCCATCAAGCCGGCCATCAATGCGCCTAAGGTTCCGTGTTGATACAATACCTTTTCACTCATGCTCGCATCTCCTTAATAAAATTGATCTGGTAAGATCGTTTCGCCTAATTTTTCATTGTCACGGTAATCAATCGGAATATCAATGATCACAGGACCTTCTGTTTCAAATCCTTCTGCTAATGCTTTATCCAATTCTTCCACATTTGTCACACGTAACCCTTTCGCACCAAATGCCTCTGCATATTTTACAAAATCAACTGGGCCAAAGTTGACACCAGATGAACGTTGATATTTCATGATCTCTTGAAATTCTACCATGTTGTAGCGACCGTCATTCCAAATCAAATGAACAATATTCAATTTTTTGCGTACTGCTGTTTCAAGATCTTGTGCAGAGAACAAGAAACCGCCATCCCCTGATACTGAAATGATTTGTGTGTTTGGTCGAACTAACGCCGCAGAAATAGCCCAAGGTAAGGCAACTCCTAATGTTTGCATGCCGTTACTGAACAATAGATGACGTGCTTCATAACTTCTAAAATGACGGGCCATCCAGATATAATGACTACCGACGTCAACAGTCACAGTCATGTCATCTGTTACTTTTGCTTGAAGCGTATTGATCACTTCTAATGGGTGCAAGATTCCTTCTTCACTTTTTGATTCAACGATATCTCTTGCCGCAAGTTTTTCTTGTAAAGAAGCAAGGTATTCCTTCGCGTCAACAGATACTTGTTGAGGTTCTAAGGAAACAGTCAATAGATTTAATGTTTCTGAGATATTTCCGATCAATTCTCTTTCAGGCTGCATATATGGATCAATTTCTGCTGGCGTTTCATCAATCACAATAATGCGCGCATCTTTTTCGGCATTCCAGTTTCTTGCTTCATATTCGATAGGGTCATAGCCAATTGCAATGACCAAATCACTACGTTTCAACAACATATCTCCAGGTTGATTTCTAAATAGTCCGACTCTACCAAAGAAATGTTCTTCTAACTGACGGGAGATCACTCCTGCTGCTTGGAAGGTTTCTACTACAGGCAAGCCTGTTTTTTCAACTAAATTCCTGATTGCTGTGGTTTCTTTTTCACTTGACCCACGCATTCCTACAAGCAGGACGGGTAATTTAGCTTCACGGATACGTTCAGCCAAATAGTCGATATCTAAAGCTGATGCTGATCCCAATTGAGGGTCTCTCAAAGGTTGGATTACTGCATTTTTAACAGGTGCATCAACTACATCTTGTGGGATACTGATGAAGCTTGCCCCCTTTTTAGAGCTTTTCGCCATACGATAGGCATTTGCGATTACTTCAGAAATCGTTTCTGGATCTTGGATTTCAGCACTATATTTTGTGATAGGCTGGAACAATGCTGCGTTATTCATGCTTTGATGCGTCAATTTTAGCAGATCACTACGTTTTACTTGACCAGCAATTGCAAGAACAGGATCACCTTCAGCAGTAGCAGTAACTAACCCAGTTGCTAGGTTGCTTGCTCCTGGTCCACTTGTAGCAATCACTACGCCCGGTTCACCTGTGATCCGCCCGATTGCTTGAGCCATAAAAGCCGCATTTTGTTCATGTCTAGTAACGATCAACTCAGGGCCACCATCTTCTAGTTCATTGAACACACCATCGATTTTTGCACCTGGAATCCCAAATACATAATCCACATGATGATTGATCAGACTTTCTACTACAGTTTTAGATCCTTGTTTCACTTTATCAGCCATTGTTTTTCTCCTTTTTCATTCCATTTAATTAAAAATAGAGATATTGATTAGTACAGTTTTAAAACCTGTTTCAAAATGTAGTTTAGCACTAATCAAGCAATTTGTGTAGTAATATGTAAAAAAATATAGCGATAGAAGTGATACACTTCAAAAATAAGCAGGAATTCAAAAAAACACTTTTCACATTTTTGAGGATTTCGATTTTCCCTTTGACAGTTTACTTCTGTACTTTTCTTCAAATTTAAAGGATGAGCTAAAAGTAATTTTTACTTTAGTCTCATCCTCTTGGCCTATTCTCATGAACGATACGTCTTACCTAAAATATTTAATCCGATCACACGATCTCCCATGTGTGCGATTTTTGGCAGATATCCCCAAGTACCATAGCCATTCTTTTCAAATAGATGTTGACTTGCTTGATTGATATCAAAAATAAAGGCTAATACTGTTTCGATCTTCAGGCGTGACAACTGGCTTTCGACAAAATGCAACGCTTTTTGTCCAAGCCCAAGTTTCTGACAGGATTGATCAATGTAAATACTGATTTCTACCGTTTGATCATAAGCTGGCCGTCCATAAAAGTCACTAAGACTGATCCAACCAACAACTTCACCTTTTTCTTCGATAAGCCATAAAGGCCGATGAGCAGGGTCATGCGCTTCAAACCAGTCGATTCTTGACTCTACTGTGATTGGTTTCAAATCTGCTGTAGTCATCTTGCCAGGAATTGCTTGATTATAGATTTCAACGATTCGTGGTAGTTGCTCTATGGTTGCGTTCAAAAAATTCGTCACTGCTTCTATCATCCCATTCATATTAAGGTAAAATTTTTTAAGGACAATTATAGCATTAAGCACGTTAGATAGCCATCCTTGATCGTCAAAATAAAAAAAGGCGAGATCAACCCATTTTTTTGATTCCATCAGTTCAAACATACTATAAGAAAAAAGCTAGCAATGCGAACAGAGATACTGCATTTAAGAGTGAAAAACACCATTTGCCACCGACTCTCTTCGATTTTTCTAATGAAAGCGACAAGCATACATGATATGATAGAGGTAATAAAAAATTATCAGGTGATAAAATGGATAAAAATAATTTGAATTTTTATAGTTCATTAGTCAAATTTCTTGGTCAAGCTTTAGGTGAAAATTATGAAATCGTTCTACATAACCTTGAAGAGGACCACTTTCATATTGCCGCCATCGAAAACAATCATATCAGCGGTCGGGATATCGATTCACCGGTAACTGGATTTGCTTTGGACTTGATTCGTTCAAAAAAACATCTGACACAAGACTATTTAGTGAACTACAAATCCCAGACGATCAACGGAAAAAATTTGAAGGGTGCTACTTTTTTTATCCGAAATGATCAAAATGAATTGGTTGGATTGTTGTGTATCAATCAGGATATAAGTAAATATCAGCAGTTGTCACAAGAAATACTGGGATTAGCTGGCTTAGCAAAAGAATCACACTCCCATGTCGCCTTAGACACTGCTTTATTCTCTGACTCTGTTGAGATTTTGGAAGAAACGATTGAAGGAATCATTTATTCGATTGTTTCGCCAGACTTATTGGATCAACAAATCACGCTAAATAAAGATTTAAAAGTTGAGATCATTCGTCAGTTAAATGAAAAAGGGATATTCCAAATCAAAGGGGCAGTCTCACAAGTGGCTAAGATCCTAAATATTTCTGATCCAAGTGTCTATCGCTACCTTAAAATAGCCGAAAAAACAAAATGAAAAAGAAAGGTCGAGCGTAGGACAAAAGTAAGAAACACTTCTGTCCCAATCTCATCCTTTCTCCACTTTTTTTCTTTTATTTATTCTTCACTTGACTTTTTCGTTACTGGTGCCAAGAAAGCTTCCTTGTCAAATGTCCCTTCCCACTTATCTACCATGATGGCAGAAACCATCGCACCAGCTACATTCAACATGGTACGTCCCATATCAACGATCGGATCGATCCCAAAAATTGCACCGATACTTGTCAATGTGTGACCAAAACCTAACCCATTCAATGTAACGGTTGCAGCGACTGTCGCTGTACCTGGTACGCCGGCTATACCAATTGAGCCAACGGTAACTACGACCACCACTAAAATATAAAAGGAAAGGTTCATTTCTGCACCAACAGCCGAGCCCATCAACACACCTAACATCGCAGGGAATACCCCAGCACACCCATTCATTCCAATCGATGTTCCTAATGTAGCGACAAAATTTGACGTCTCCAATGAAACACCCAGATCTCCATTCAATGTTTTTAGTGTATAAGGCAAAGTACCTACACTAGAATGGGATGAAAAAGCGAATAATAGCGTCGTGAAGGCTTTCTTATAAAAGATCCATGGGTTGACACCCAGTACCATAAGAAGGAACACGTACACGATAAGCATGAGTATGACACCTGTATATAATGCTGCGATAAAGCCGATCATCCCCATGATTGCTTGGATACCTCTGGAAATGATCGTATTACTCACTAATGCTACCACACCGTAAGGCATCAATTTGATGACATTTGTCAGCACCGAATTCACAGTCACTTTCAAAGAATCAAGCAGAGTCACAAATGGCGCAACTTGTTCTGGTTTTTTTACTTCTAAAAAACGGATCGCGCCGGCAAACATTGCCGCAATGATCACGACTGAGACAATACTACCATTGTTCCCCATGACACTGATGATGTTATTAGGCACAAGATTAAGGAAAAATTCTGGGAAACTTTGCGAAGCGATATTAGTCATGTTTTCGACTCGTTCTGCTGCCAGATCACCAGCAAATTCTGCACCATTCAGTTGAAACAGTTTCACAACAAGTATACCTAACAATGCAGAGATCGCAGTTGTTCCAAGTAATGTGGCAAAAGTTTTCCCTGTTAGATGCTTCAAGCGCTCGCCTTTCACTTCCACCACAACTTTGATGATCGATAAAAACACGACCGGAATAGCTAATAATTGGATCATTTTTAAAAAGCCCGATCCAACTAATGCATACCATGTATTGATTTCTGTTCGAGCAAATTCCGTATAGACTTCATTAGTGGAACCAACTAGATCCACAACAATTCCTAAGATCAGACCTAGTATCAAAGCATAGATCATTCGTTTTGAAAAATTGACTCGTTTATTTTTCATGTATTTCATGATAGCTAATGAACCTAACAATAAGACCAGTCCAAAGACTGTATAAAAATTACTTAGTTTTAAAAATTGAGTAAAAAAAGGGGCACCGATCACTTTATCCATCTCCTTTATTTTGCAGTATTTGCAACGACATTGATTGCTTCCCACGTGGAAGCAAATGGAGGAGCGTACGCAAAATCAATAAATCCTAGTTCTTTAGTCGTCATTTGTCCATGTATTGCCACAGCTAACCCCGTAGAACGGAGTACCGTTTCATTTTTGCCGAATAATTGGGCACCATACACTACTTTTGTCTGTTTGTCATACACAAGCTTGATTTTTATTTTTTCCTGCACACTATAATAGTTCGAATGGTTTGCTACCTCTACGCAAGTAGTACTGTAGTCCAATTTTGCTTGTTGCGCTGTCTTTTCTGTAAGCCCGACACTAGCGGCTTCATAGTCTCCGATTTTGATCGCACTACTACCTAATGCACCTACGTATTCTTCTGTTACCTTCTCGCTACTGATATTGATTCCCACGATTCGTCCCATTTTATTCGCTGTCGTAGCTAATGGTAGATAAACATCTCCCAACAAACGGTGAGGTATCGAGGCACAGTCACCTGCGGCAAAAACGTCTTTTTGCGAGGTTCGTCCGTAAGTATCAATTCTGATAGCACCATTTTCCAAACAATCGAGTTATCCATCCAAGAAACCAGTATTCGGGATGAATCCTATTGCAAACAACACTGCATCAGTTTCATATCGCTGTTTACTTGTCTGTATAGCATGGACACGCCCACCTTGTTGTTCTATAGCTACTACTGACTCTCCTAAATGGAGGTTCACACCTTTTTCTTGGATCGCTTCTGCTATTTTCTCTGAGAATTCCTGATCGAATGTTCGGTTCATCAATTCTGTTTTTGTTTCGATTATATGTACTTCATTTCTCGTTTTCACCAATTGGTCCGCTAATTCCAACCCGATAAAACCACCACCAACGATGGTGATTTTTCTATAGCTCGGTAGCGCTTGTTTAAATCTATTGATCTCTGATAATTTAGTTGCCGTATAAACATCCTTAGAGTCACTGCCCGCAATAGCTGGAAGCAATGGACTGGCACCTACTGCCAACATCAGGCGATCATATTTCTCGTAGAATCGTTCATTTGTTGCTAGATCCTCCACTAGCACTCGTTTCTTCTCGCTATCTAACGCTTGAGCTTTGTGCTTTAATAACAAACGAATGCCCAAGCGCTCTATTTGTTCTGGGGTCCTTGCAAACATTTCGTTTTCATCACTGAATTCCTCCCCTAAATAATAGGGAAGTCCACATGCCCCGAATGAAACATACTCTTCTTGTTCAATCACGATTATTTCAGTGGATGGGTCCAGACGCTTAGCCTTTGCTGCTGCACTCATGCCGGCCGCTATCCCACCGATGATCACAATCTTCATTTTTCCCCTCCTAACTTTCTTCCATTAGAATCAATTCGATCTCGATCAAAGCACCTTTTGGCAGAGCCCCTACTTGAAAAGCAGAGCGAGCAGGAAAATGCTCACCAAAATATTCTTGATATACTTGATTGAATGTTGCAAAATGTTCAATATCTGCCAAAAAACAAGTAGCTTTTACAATATGATCAAAAGTTAGTTCTAAATCCTTGAGTATATCAGTTATATTTGCCATTACCTGTTTCGTTTGCTCTTCAATCGTTGAGCCACTCAGTTGATCTGTTTTTGGATCTACTGGCAATTGTCCTGAAATAAAAATAAAATCATTTGCTCGACGGTACTTCTCATAAGGCATTTTTATTTCTTCTTTCGTCATTGTTCCCTCCTCGAGTGATAAATTTTTATCAAAAAAACATATTTCAATAAAAAATTATCACAATTAACTATATCAGTCAAACGTTTTTTAGTTTTTTTATATGTAGAAAAATTAGTATAATTGTATACTCTTTATAATAATCTATGTTATTAAATTAAAAACCCCTTTGATAATTTTTTATCAATAAAACGTTGACATAAAGAGAACGAGTATGCTACTTTTAATGCGCAAATGAAAACAAACTTTGGAGGAACGATTCATGAAAATCAATACGAAGTTACTGCATGACTATCCGATGATCGACCCTGTTACTGGTGCTTCATCCATCCCCAAATATCAAGCATCGACTTTTCATCAGCAAGATGTCTTTACCCATATGGGATTTAGCTATACGCGTTTTGGGAACCCTACGGTCGAAGCTGCTGAAAAATATATCGCCTCTTTAGAAAATGCTACTTTTGGATTGGCCTTTTCTTCTGGGATGGCTGCCATCAATGCGGTCTTGTTTTTACTGTCAAAAGGTGACCATCTGGTATTAGGAAAAAACATTTATGGTGGCACCTTCCATAGCATCCATTTGTTTCTTTCACGATTTGGGATTGACTGTACATTCGTAGATGAAACAGATAATGATTCTTGGGAAAAAGCAATTAAAAAAGAAACAAAAATGTTTTATATCGAAACACCTTCAAATCCATTATTGACGATCACTGACATTAGAAAAGTAGCGGAAACTGCCAGAAAACATGGAATTCTTACCGTTTCCGACAATACTTTTATGTCCCCACTCTCGCAACACCCTTTATCCTTAGGCGTAGATATCGTCATACATAGTGCAACTAAATTTATCAATGGACATAGCGACGTAGTAGCTGGCTTAGTTGCTACAAATCAAGAAGCGATTTATAAAAAATTAAAGGAGCATCAGATCGCATTAGGTGGGATCTTAGGACCAGAAGATGCTTGGCTATTATTGCGTGGAGTAAAAACGATGGGATTACGCATGGAGAAGTCCATCAAGAATGCTTCTAAAATCGCCACCTTTTTATCTGAACACGCTAAAGTAAAAAAAGTCTATTATCCTGGATTAGCACAACATCCAGGGTATCAAGTGCATCACCAACAATGTGAGAACTCTGGAGCAATTCTCTCTTTTGAATTGGAAACGGTCGAGCAGATCCAGTCTTTATTTACTAACTGTCGATTGCCAATCGTTGCGGTCAGTCTTGGTGGCGTGGAATCGATTCTTTCCTATCCTTGGGCAATGTCACATGCGAGTATGCCAGAAGAAGAACGGCTAAAAATGGGGGTGACGGAAACACTCGTCCGTCTATCTTGTGGGATAGAAGATGAAGAAGACTTAATAGAAGACTTGACACAAGCACTTGAATGATAGTGTGCTGGTGCAGTGTTTGAGACAACAGTTACAGTAAGAAAAGAATGTAGGAGAAATCTCAGTTTTAGTACAGACACTCGAATAAACGGCGTCCAAAAGTCAGTTTTTTCGTAAATTTCAGAAAAACTCTCCATAACTTTAGTCTTTGTTTGATTATTTTGTCTATGCTTTTTTCTTTAATTTTGATATTCTCATTAGTGGACATTTGGTTTTCCTCCTATGATTTGGTTTGGCGATTTAATTATAGGGCAACCAGATGTCTTTTTGTTATAAAAAAATAATTGGTGTTCCTACTCCTAAGAGTAACAACACCAATTATTATAGAATCCAATTTCTCAAATCGAAACGATTTTTGTCTCGACCTCTTTTTATACGTTCTTTACTAGGAGTCGATCGTAATTCTTTATTTTTCCCTCTAATCGATCAAAACATTCCTGCATCTCTTCGATTTTTTTCGCTAATTGCTGACTCTCTTCAATCAGCAAATCTTTTCGTGCTTCGATTGTTTCATTTCCTTGTTCACATAATTTATTGTAGGTAATCAAAGAGTCGATCGAAAGACCCGCATTGCGCATACAAATGGTAAAATCTACCCAATTCAAGTCTTCTTCCGTATAATCTCTGACGCCTCCTTTTGTCCGATGAACAGGAGGGATCAACCCAATCTTTTCATAATAGCGCAAGGTATCTGGAGATATTCCTTTTTTTTCACTTACTTCTCTGATATTCACTAGTTGTTCACCTCATTTTAACTGATATGTGTGGTCCTTTGATCAAGATCAAACATCCAACCAATGGTGCAATTGAGATCTGCTTTTGTTTGATTGGAGGAAACCATTTTCTATTTTGTTACTAATCAATCGTGTCCACAAAAAATAGCTTGCTTCTCTAAGTTCATACTTCTCACGATATACTAAAAGAATCATACGTTTCTCCAAGTCAAATTGCAAATGAAAATTTTTAAGATCAAATGTCAGTTATTTCCGTGATGAACAATAGATATGAACAGACTCTCCTCAATCAGCTATGATAATCAGTGTTCTTTATAGGTCTCATAAAACAATTATCCTAGTCATATGGTAAACTTTACAGTATAAAATCTACTCAAAGGAGGCCATGATGATGTTCCTTTTTCGTGCAACACTTAAATTGTTCCAGACATTTTTTTCTATTTTGAGAAAAGAAGAAATGCGAGCACTACTTTCTGTAATGTTGATTACTTTAACAATTGGTACGTTCTGCTTTTCTTTTCTCGAAAAAGTATCCTTATTTGACTCTTTTTACTGGAGTTTCATTACACTGACCACTATCGGTTTTGGTGATATCCATCCTGTTACAGTATTAGGAAAATTATTCACCATCCTATACGCTACATTCGGATTAGGAATTATGAGTATCTTTATTTCGATCCTAGTGAAAAATTACGTCCATACCTATGATTCAAGACACCACAATCATTGAAACTGTTGATTCCAGTAACTAGAATAACGAGTAATCAATTGATCGAGCGCCTGCATATCGAACGGGCGCTCGGGGTCGTCTGCCCAAATGCCAAACATGCTTCCAATAATCGGTAATTTTTCAACAGCCGCTGGCACCTGACTTATCTCGGTCCTCTTGATGCCCTCAAGCACTTGCTCAAAATGGTAATACCCATCTTTTTCTGTATTACGCCCGATCACCCAGTACCAGCTGTCATTCGTATTCAACAAACGATGCCCTTTAGCTACTAAAAATTCTGGTTGGCATACTTCATACCCCTTCCAACCAGCTGTCCAATATGCAACGATGATCGCGGGGTCAAACTGCCCATAGCGTTCATCTGCATTATAGTAGATACCGTCATTGAAGACGATTGGTTCCATTTTATTGTTTTTGACCATTGCGGCAAGTTCATTCGTATAGTCTATAAACTTCGCATAATCCCCTTTATCTAGGAGTCCTAGCCACCCTCCTTCTGTTTTTACATCGTTCCCATACTCATCACAGCCAAGGTTGAAGTAACCTACTTTTCCCGAAAAATAGTCTATATATTTTTTAACTAATTGACGCGTAAAGTCAACCGCTTCTTGATTCGCTAAATCGATGGTACTTCGTGATGTGCGAAAAGCGGGAGCTTGAATACCTAAATGTTTCATTCCTTCAACTATAGCATCCATGTGTCCGGGACTATTGATTACCGGTATCAGTTCGATGCTTCGTTTTTTTGCGGATTGCAACAAATAGTCCATGTCTTTTTGCGATAAATAACAGCCATTTGGATCATCATAATATTTTTTCGTTCCTTTGATTAATGCCTCTTTTACTTTTTCACTTTCATAGTATTGGACTTGTCCATTGATCGCCATATCGTCCAAGATAAAACGTAGTCCGTTGTTTGCTAAAATCACTTCGATTCCTGTAAAACCAGCTTGAGAAGCTTTTTCAATGATGGTTTCCAATTGTTCTTTTGAAAAATATTTTCTGCCTGCATCAATCGAAAGTATTTTTTTCACAGTGCCCTCCTAATTTAAAACGTTTTCACAAAAAACTATAAGCTACTTTAGTAAAAAAATCTACTCCTAATTAAAGTAACTTGTAGAAAAGTGAGATAAAAGCAAAGAATACTTTCACCCCACACTCTAAATACGAATAAACGCCTAAGGCAGAACCAATCTACTCAAAATAGGCTGTAATTCTCAAATAGTCGGATCATAATTTTTGTGACATTTTTTATCTATGCTTCCATTTGATTCTTTCCACAGATACTTTTATGTCACCCGTAAAGCTTTTGTTTTTGCCAAATAAAAAGGTCTAAGGTAAGCAACCGTATTCGAAAGAGGCAAAATATCCTTATTCAAGCAGACATTCAGTTCTTTCTCAAGATAGTTTCGGCGGATACAGATCCTTTCCCATAACTCAGGATAATTTTCTTTGATCGAGGTACGAAGTTCTTCATCTGCAATTGCTACACATTCTTCTGCACTGACCCCAGCATAACCGGGAACAGATGGGATAATATCCAGTTGGAAAATCATGCCACTAGCAAGACATTCTGTGGAATCCTCATAGATAGGAGAGGCCATCCATTCCTCATCGGCTGTTAAATGTCCAGGATTCAAATGCCAATGGAACAGCTGCTTCGGTAATACAGATTCAATCAATTGATACATTTCTTTTCCGATTAAACCAACTCTGAGATTCTCAAGCCAAGTGACAATCGCCTTGAAATAAGGTTTTGCTACCCGCTCTAAATAATCAGCTTGCTCCATAGGTAACTCCTCTGCTTTTTCAACAACGAATCCTGTTCGACTAGAAAGCCCCCCTTTAAACCCAGTCGTTAAAGACAAGGCATCACCTTGTTTGATTTTTTTATGTGTGGGGTAGAGATTAGCATAGTCAAAGCGCGTTCCTGTAGCTGCGATCGTGACCACTGTATTGGTTTGCCCCTCGCCATTCAGTTGTTCTGCCACTTCAACTTCTTTGATACCAACTTCAATTTTATTAAGTGCGTTGAGCATACATCTTGATGCTAAATTTGCTCCATACTCATAATGCGCAAGTTCATTTGCATTATTTTCTCTACGAACACCGTTTTCTCCAATCATCAGATAAGTGGCACTTATAAGTTCAGTTTTGGCATCAATAGCTTGTCTGATGGCTTCAACAATGAAATATGGAAGGTCAAATAATTTAGAAGCGGCAACTTTCTGAGTCGTAAACATCTTCCAACCGATCAATCCGATCTTATTTTTTTCCTTAAACCCTAGAGTAGCAAAAATTTCCGCTAAAGATTCTTCATTTGTCATCGGTTGATTTGGTAGTGAAAAAGGCGGATAATGGATCAATTTCGTTGAAATCCTTGAATGAGCATGCATCTTTAGATTTTCATTCCCTACGATCAAAGTATCGTTGCCACTTGCTTCAATCACCAATAATCCCTCTTCAAATCTTGGAATAAATCCTGTCAAATATTCAAAATTCGCTCCATGTTCTTTGTCTGCATAAATAACTAGTGTATCGATTCCTTCTTCTTTCATACGTGTGATCAACTTATTTTTTCTTTCTTCCATTGTTTCTTCAGTCAAGAAAACAGGTGGGACATCTAAAAATGTCATTGGCTCCTTCACTGTGGTTAGAATGATTTTTTTGCTCATCTTTTCGTGCTCCTTTTCTCTAAACATACACAAATTACATGATTTTGAATTAATGCTTCCTCTAGCGTTTTTGATAAAGGACTATCCGTAACTAGCACATCGATTTCCGCCAACTCACATACTTTAAAGAACCCAGTTTTGTCCAACTTCGTATGATCCGCAATAGCAATGACAGTAGCGGCTTGTTTGACCATCTGTCTTTTGACCAATCCTTCCTCTTTCGTATGGATGAACACTCCCTCACTTGATAAAGCATAGATTCCAAGAAGAGTATAATCTACTTTATATTGCTTCAATTGTTCAATCGTTTCTGTACCATGAAGAAACAATTGCGTCTTGTGTAATTTTCCAGGCAAAAGAGAAATAGTCGTGCCATTTAATTTTGCTAGTAACATTGCATGCACCAAGGAATTTGTAACAGCATTTATTTTTTTATCAGATAAATGATGGATCACATTCTCAACTGTAGTGGAAGAATCGAAGATGACCGAACAGTTCTCTTCAATGAATGAACTTGCTTTTTCACCCAATGCGATTTTCACTTGATTGGCTTTGCTTGCTCGTTGTTCATAGTCAAAAATAGGTGCTTTTTCTTCCGGCAGAATTGCCCCGCCGTGTGTCCTCCGTAAAAATTTTTGTTTTTCTAGTTTAATCAAATCGCGACGGACCGTATCTTTTGATACACCTAGCTCTTCTGCCAAATCCTCTATAGTGACACTCTGATGTTCTTTTAAACTATTTTTTATCTTCGTCAAACGATCTTCCATCAGCATGAAATCGCCCCCTAAGTGATAGTTTAATCCACTGTGCATTTTTTTGCGATATTTTGCTGTATTTTGCAATATATTATCCGTTCTTTCATGGTATACTTTGCTTGAACTTGTACCTCTATATCAACAAGTATAATGAAAGTTGGGTAATCAATGAAGATCATACCGCCTAAAATCACGGCACAATTAGAAAGTAAGCGTTTCTCAGATATTTTTTATGAAGAAGATCCCATTCTCGAAATGTGTACTGTTTCTGGTTCTGAATTCATGGATTCGTCCCTTGAACGGCCACGTTTTTATCATATGGAATTTGACCACTGTCTTTTTACGAATACTGATTTCAGTATGCTTGAAGTTGTTGACGTTCGCTTCAAGAATTGCGATTTTTCGAATGCTGATCTTTCCAAAGCATCAATTCATCGCGCGGAATTCATCAATTGCAAACTCTTAGGGACGTCTTTTCCTGAATCCTCGATCCACCATGTTACTTTTCAAGATTGCATCTTAAACCTTGCAACTTTTGGTTTTTCAAAACTCGAAAACATTCGCTTTGTCCATTCACAATTGAAAGGAACTGATTTCTATCGATGTAAATTCAAACATCCGGCTTTTGATACATGCGATTTAAATGAAGCTAATTTTGTGCAAACTCCTTTAAAGGGTGTTGATTTGAGTACTTCTCACTTTGAGACCTTAACTGTTTCAATGGATGATCTAAAAGGATGCAAAGTCTCGACTTATCAGGCTTTACGCTTCTCCACTTTGATGGGCTTGATCATCAAAGAATAACGTCATGAGAAAATTGCTATGCTGTTCTTTCGAATGACAAATGTAGTAGGGTATATATTCTGAAAAAAATGGTCAGGACACATGGAGAAACAATGATATCTTCCACACAAAACAACAAAAAGATGTCGAGATAAAAGTCGTTTAGGTTTGAGAAATTGGAGAGAAAAGAGGTTGGGACAGAAGTGTTTAACTCCGAGAAATAAGAAGAAATTAACGAAAATTGCTGTTCAAATTTTTGTGAATTTCGGCTTATTTAAGAAGGAGTTGCTTCTGCTCCCACCGTTTATTCGTTTTTAAAGAATGAGACAAAAGTGTTTCTCACTTTTGTCCCACGCTCGTTTTTTTGAAATTTCCGAAAGACCTGACTTTTGGACGCCGTTTATTCAAGAATCTGTAGCAAAACTGAGATTTGTCCCACATTCCTTTTTTCTATAAAGCTTCATCGATTTTTTTGAACAGTTCTGTCGATCTTTATTGAAAATAAACATACTTTAGCCAATTGTCAATTGCTTGGTCTGCCTTGCTGACACGAGAACCGCGAATGGCTAAACCTGTTTTGATCATTGCTTCAGGACATGCTTGACGTAGTTGATCTAGACTATGGCAGAAATGAAGAACCTTCATGTGTACAAAAAGGATAGATTATCTTCTTCTTGGTTGACGTAGTAGCTAAGAAACTCGCGACTGCTTACGGATAACAGCCCAACCAATTCGGATAGCCTAAAAATATGATGAATTCTGTGAGAATACTAGATGGGATTGCTTGGATGCGAGGCAATATGCTTTTTCTAGTTTTGCCTTTGCTACTGCCTCTGGATATCTACTTGGGTAAGGATCAATCGTTTATACTCCATAGATTTGCCCATTCACTTTTAGTGCGATATTCTCAGCTACTATCTGGGTGTTCCCTTTAGTAAGCAACTGATGGGGCCCATTGATCAAGTTCTCTTCTGCTCTTGAAAAATAAACGATAGCGACCATTCTTCCACCTTCTCTCGTTTTTCATTCTACTGGCGGAAACTAAAAATGTATAATACCTAACTACCGAAATATCTATGCTTACTAAGTATAGATGTGAGAACTTTTCAATTTGAAAACGCAGTGCTGAAACGATGAATCAATTCCTTTACAACTGGTGAAAGGGAGCGTTTCTTTTTCCATACAAGTACGCAATTTGTTTCAATCGTTGGTGACAAAGGCAGAAATTTTAACGTATCTACTTCTCGGCCAGTAATGACTCCTTCGATCACAAATGCTGAACCAACATTATTTTCAACTAATGAGAAGATGTTGAAAATCAAATTAAACGTACCGATGATCGTTAAATCTGTTACATCTTTTCCCATAAAGCGACTTAACAAGTCTTGGACTTCCGGTCTCTTGGAAATAAGTAATGGTACACCTTGTAGTTCATCTTTTGTGAGCTCTTCTTTTTGCGCTAAAAAAGAATCTGTTGAAACTAAAAGACCCCATTTTTCTTTTCTTGGCAAAACAATCGTTTCGTATTTTTCTGTTGAAACCGGCTCCAGCAAGATCGCTAAATCCACTAATCCCTTATCTAAACGATCAGTTATCTCATCCCCAGTTCCACTATACAGATCGAAATGGACTTCGGGATAATCGCTGAGAAGTTCTTCTAGCATCATAGCTAAAGTATCCGAATTATCTGCTTCAACGCACCCAATTGAGAAATGACCACTGAATAATTGATGTTTCCGATTTTTAAATTCGCACTGCGTCTGTTCTGTCAAATCCAATATTTCTTCTGCACGATCTTTTAAAAAGCGCCCCGCCTCAGTTAAGACCATCTTGCGTTTTTCACGAATAAATAATTCTGTTCCTAATTCTTCTTCTAGTTCTCGTAATTGCCGACTCAATGTTGGCTGCGTGAGATGTAGAACTTCCGCTGCTTGCGAAATCGTTTTCTCCTGCGCAATTGTATAAAAATATTTCAATAAACGAATTTCCATTTGCCCCCTCCATGACTCATTTCTTCTCTTATTGTCCTCGTTTAAGACTACTAATTAGAGTATACTCTAAGTCAATATTTTTTGCGTGATCCTATAGTCACTTACACTGAATTTCCCACTATTTTTTTCATTATTATCCCTAAAAAAAGACAAATTATGGTTGACTTACCCTATCTTACAAGAATATAGTAATAACAATTATTTATTTGAAAGGAGAAAAACAATTTGAATGGTAACCTTAATCAACGTACAGCCATTACTGATACTCTACCTACAGTTTTCGGTTACATTGGAATCGGTATTGCTTTTGGTATCGTCGGAAAGGCAGCGGGTTTTTCACCTTTTGTCGTAACCCTCATGTCTTTGCTGATCTATGCAGGGTCTGCACAGTTCATTACTGTCACCATGCTAGTTTCTCACAGCCCGATCCTGTCGATTATTTTTTCAACTTTTTTAGTAAATGCGCGCATGATCTTGATGAGTATGACTTTAGCACCTTTCTTTAAAAAAGAATCACTTGCTAAAAATCTGTTTCTTGGTACTTTGTTAACAGATGAAAGTTTTGCTTTAGGAATGAATAAATTGAATCATACAGGTGGAAAATTGAATTTTTCATGGATGAATACTGCAAACTGGATAGCTTATCTTACTTGGGTAATCTCCACATTCATCGGTTCAGTCATTGGTAATCTGATTACTGATCCAAATAAATATGGACTAGACTTTGCAATCGTTGCGATGTTTATTGGCCTACTCTATCTACAAGTCATCAGTGACCGTTCCCTTCATCGCTTACTGCAATTATTAGTTATTTTGTTTACATTGATTCTCGTTTATCTTGGTTTGATCGTTATTCCAAGTAATTTATTGATAGTAATTGTGACCTTACTTGGTTGCGGATTTGGAGTGATAATTAAACATGCCTTCTTTTGATTTTACATTACTGACGATTGTCGGCTGTGGAATTGCTACTTGGTTATCAAGAGTTGTTCCTTTTGCCTTGTTAAAAAAATTTGACCTACCTGCTCCATTGTTGGAATATTTGGGTTTTGTTCCTATTGTGATCATGTCTGCTTTATGGTTCAATAGTCTCTTTATCCAAGATTTAGGTCATTTACCTCAAATAAATATGGAAAATCTACTTGCTTCTGTCCCTACGATCCTCGCTGCGGTACTTTCTAAAAGCCTGCTCGTGATCGTGATCATTGGGATCATTTCGCTTGCAATCATTCGACTGTATGTTTGAGTCACCGATTATATGGACTTCTAGATAGCCAAACTCGAGGCAGGATAAGTTGATTTGCTTAAAAAAGTTGAACAAAAACAAATAGTGTTGCAAAGCTAGTTTTCAAAAAATAGACCGGATCATCTTATACGAAGGATAAACTCATTTAGATGATCCGGCTTTTCATTGAATTGGTTTGATCAACTTTTTTAATCTATTTGAATCGACTGTACAAATGTCGGCCAAAACTAAAAATCAGTTTTGGTACAGACTCTCGAATAAACAGCGTCCAAAAGTCAGGTTTTTCGGAAATTTCGAAAAAAGAGGCTGTGACAGAAGTGTTTAACTCCGAGAAATAAGAAGAAATTAACGAAAATTACTGTTCAAATTTTTGTGAATTTTGGCTTATTTACGAAGAATTTGCTTCCGCGCGCACCCTTTATTCGTTTTTAAAGAATGAGACAAAAGTGTTTCTTACTTTTGTCCCACGCTCTTTTCTCTCCAATTTCTCAAACCTAAACGACTTTTGTCTCGACCTCTATTTTTACAAATGTGCCTCTCATTTAGAAACTACAACATCCGTACTCAACGCTTTAAGTTCACCAACAATCGAAGAATGCCCCAGTTCAATAAGTAAATCTAAGATTATTTTACAATTCTCAATGGCTTGACCATCCCTGCTGTTCCTTTTTATGGATAAGATATTGTCAAAATATTTTGTTAATAATCGATGGAAAAATTCTTTATAGTCTGAACTAAGTAGTTGTAATTGATAGATCAAGACTTCTGCATAATCAAAATAGCCATGGCGGATAGCTTGAGTAATTACGTTTACCAACATCGCACAAAATATCTCTCGTCCCTTGTCATATTCAACATATAAAGGAAAATGTTGCTCAAAATCCAAAAACTCAATCGTGTTTCCAAAAAATTGGATCTCTCTTAATGTCCAGGTTTCAATTTCCACTAGATAGTTTTGAATCGTTTCACGATCTTCTTCGATTGTTGCTGAATCATCAAACCTTCCTGTTCGATTAAAATTCTCGATTGCCTGTATACGACATCTTATTTCTGCAAATCGTAACTGATCAATCACTCTAGTTTTATCTGCATATTTTTTTAAAAGTTCATACAAAGATTTTAGATCATGTGTATTAGAATACTTGGATAGTTTATAGATGTAAGCAGAATAATCATTTAAAAGATATCCCTTGTCTATAAACAGAAATTCATCTATATCCATTGACAAACGATCTAATATCTCAATCAAAAGGGTCGTCGCTATACTATGTTTTCCTTTTTCAAATTCTATAGCATACGATTTAGAGATGATATCTTGATAAATTGCTTTTTGGGAGTATCCTTTACTTATTCGAATTTCTCTGATCTTTGGACCAAAATTCATAGAATCCCTCCGTTCCGATAAGTGGGCACATCTGACTAAATCAAAGGTTTCACCCAATTGAAGCACACAGTAGTCAAAGTCTTTGATGGTTTGGCCTTTCTGTCACTATACTTTCTTAAATAAATCGGCTTTCTTGCTAGAAATTCTCAATTAATCTGTGGCTAAAAAAATCCTTTCATTGAAAGTAGAATAACAATGAAAGCTGTCCAATCATACGCAACATGGACAAAATAACCAGCCCATATCGAATCACTTTTCAAACTAGCTACAGTAAAAGGAATCCTTCCTACTCCAATGATCAGAAGGCATTGCAATAGATTCCATTGATAAGTCGGTAGATGGATTAACCCGAATAATACAGAAGAAACAAGAACCCCAGCCACTATTGCTTTTCTCGTACCACCTAATAAGTTAGCCACAATGACTAAGATAACGATTGTCAAAAGTTCTTCCCCTAATAGCATAGGTAACGTTTCGATAAGGAGCAACGGGGATAAGTGTTCAGTAACTTCATTCGCTGCAGTCGATGCGTGTAAGATATTTTTTACAACAGATGCCATTACCAAACTTAAAACAACCGCACAAACATAGAAATATAGAAAAGTTCGTATTCCTTTTTTAGGTTTCTTGAAACCGACTTTTAAGCCTTCTATTCCAAAAAGACTATATAATCCTACAAATCCTCCAGCTGCCAGTGAAATGCTTTCGATGATAGGTACTCCTACTGTTAAGATAGCATACCCGATCATTAAGCTAAGGATAGCTATAGGAATACCTATATTGTTCATTTTTTTTGTCGTTAATTCTTTCATTATACATTTCCTTTCTTACTTTTCTAATTAAGTCATATTTTTCACCTTTTACTTACTGGTCGTTATAGGAATTTTTATTTAAACAAATGGTACCTATTCCTACTAGTAATAGAAATAGGCCGCTCCATTTCATCACTGCAGATGGTTTCCTATTTTCTCCTGTTTTGGGCAATTCCTTTCGAAGCATCTGCACTGTTGAATTACTCGAAGAGATTTTTATAGTTGAATCAATTGTTCCTTTTTCTATAGAGAAATCATTTTCCGTATTTTCTCCTTCAGTCATCGTGGACAAATTGTCCTCTTTTTGTGAAACTTTTGGTACAGATTCATTACTCTTATGATTCTGAGGTTCCTCTTTTACTTCTGTTACAGAAGTATCTGCTTTAGCTGGTTCCTCTTTTACTTCTGTTACAGAAGTGTCTGCTTTAGCTGAGCTAGATTCTACTAATTTGCTGCTTATTCCACCTTTTCTTTTTTCATTACTTATTTGAGTAGGTACACTTGTTTTTTCGGAAAACAAAGTACTTGTACTTGAAGATGTATCCTCTACCATATCTGCTTTCTTATCTGTGGAAGAAGGATCAGATTCAATTGTAGATGTACTTGTTGATTCAATAGTCTCCGATTCTTTCACCAATTTATGATGAATGAGATCTGCTATTGTTTTTGTTTCATTTTGGGCATACCACTGTCTATCAAAGCGCCATTCTTCGCCATCTTCAGTATAAGCAACCCGTCCATCATTACTAATTACTTTAACTCCATTTAATGTGTCGTATCCCTCAATTGTCATTGCCTGTGTTCGCGGGACAAATACTATTGAACCAAAAACCCCAAACAATGATAAATAAACAAATGATAATATTTTTTTACTATTCTTCATCGACTACTCCTTTAATCATTCAATTATTTGTCTATTATAGATTGGAACCTTATCCGATTCTTTTTTAGTCCTATATGTCAGACCTCTAAATGCAAAAGTAAACAATTATTAACAAAAAAATTTCTTAATTGATATTCCATTTTATGTATAGTACTGAATCATCAAACAGTTTCTTAGTTTAATGATCCACTAAATTTAGTAATAGTCTTTTATAATAACTTAAAAAAACAGATTTCTCTATTTTTGTACATACTAAAAAAGCGATGAACATCTTTCTTGCAAGATGTCCTGTCGCTTTTTTAATCGACTCCTTGTCTTTCACTAAGATCAATAAGGATTTTTATGGATAAAAAGATTACTTTGTTGTATTAATGGTGGCTTTGATGATGTTTGATTTTGGATTGTCTATCTGGTAAAGATAGTATGTTCACCAATCATGTCATTCAATGCGGTCTTCATATGTGCAAGATGTTTAAATCGCAGTTTTTCATAATCAATCTTAGTTTTATCTAAAATTACGTGCTTTTTAAAAATCATATGAGGTATTTCTAAGATAAACGGATGCGTGAATGAGTTTGGTAAAAGATTGCTATAAGTCAATAACAATGACGCAATCGTATGTAAATCAAAAATTCGATCGTCAAATCTAGCTCTATAAACAGCAAATTCATCCCCGCTGGCATATTTAGAAAAACAATTTACTTGTTTGTTCGTGTACACCAAATGTTCCTTTTTGAAAAAAACGACTCCCTCCTGTTGAAGTAATGAGATGATAAGATGGATAAATGGTTTGACCTCTCTGCCTTCAATATGTCCACGAAGCCTTTCAATATCAATAAATAGCTGACTACAACTATCAGCAGTTAGTCGTTCTTGCTCAAGCCCCTCAATAAGTGAACGAAATGATTTTATTCTATTTTTGACATGTTCATTCAAAGATACTCTCTCCTTTCTCCGACAGCCTTACTCCTGAGAATAGCAGTTAGAAGCCATGTGATACAACAATAGCTCCACTGGATAAAAAACTCACGAATTAGGTTCTTTTCCATGTAAGATACAGATCATCTAGCGAAATGCATATCCATACACTTTATTATACCTAAAAACTTTTCTTTATTTTTTCTTTTTTCTCAAAATGTAGGATTTTATTCCTAAACGAAGGATAGCTGAGCATAAATGTTTCCATTTGCTAACACCTTATTTATTAATTTTTTCTTTGAAAGTATGGTTAATATTGTATATACATGTTAAAATATTTGATGAAAGCGTTATAATCACATGTCAATTACCTACTTAAAAAAATGGAGTGTATAAAATGAATATGAATCCCCACAATATCAAGTTAGTTGCTGTAGATATGGATGGAACATTTGCTAGAAGTGATTATACTTATGACATCCACAGATTTAATGCCATTTTTTCTAGAATGAAAGAGGTCGGCTGTGCATTTGTTGTGGCAAGTGGCAATCAGTATTACCAATTGCGTTCTCTTTTTCCTAATCACCATAACGAGATGAGTTTTGTCGCCGAGAATGGTGCTTTAGTCAAAGATAAAGACACATTTATCTTTTCCGCCGATATCCCTAAAGAATCCATTCAATCTGTGCTCGAACTGTGTAAAAACAACCCAGAAATACAAAATGTGATGTGTGGCCGTAACAGCGCTTATTGCGAGCGAGGGACTGTAAGTAAAGAGTTTTTTGAATTAACCAACATTTATTATCATAAATTGACATGGGTAGATGATTTTTCTCAAGTCGAAGATCAGATTCTAAAATTTGCCCCCACTGTTCCCGTAGAAAAAACAGAGTACTATTGCGACTTATTCCGGGAAAAATTAGCTGGATCACTCGTTCCTACTAGTAGTGGTCATGGATCTGTAGACTTGATTGTCCCAAGTTGCCATAAAGCTGCTGGATTAGAAAAATTAGTCCAACGTTGGGGTATCACATCAGAACAATGTGTCGCTTTTGGTGATGGTGGAAATGATTTAGAGATGCTCGCTTATTGTGGGCGCGGTTATGCCATGGATAATGCTCCAGATGCTGTAAAAGCAGTAGCAGACGAAATTTGTCCCTCAAACGACCAAGATGGCGTTCTTGTGACCTTAGATCGACTGTTTCCTCTGGTGTAAATCACTGGATAGTTAGAAGACTTATAAGAAAAAACCACTCTGTTCCATACAAATTTTCAAGTGTTACTATCCGAAAATAATCGTATAAATTAGGGGCTTCTAACTCAAGTCCGATATTTATACGATTATTCGGTGGTTGTTCGCTATCGCTTTTTTTTTCATTTATAAACATAATGATACATCCATTCAATTTAGTATCCTCTTCGAACAGCTCCTCACATCTAAAACTTCTGTTATTCAATACAGTAACAGCCATTATCTTTCTTTATATTCCTCTTTCTTGCTCTAAAAAATCTAGACCACTGATTCTTACATCGATATTTTTTTGATGTTAATCTGCCCTCTTTCTTCTCTTCAAAGTTTAAAGATCCCCCATAAATTTTTTGCTTAAATCGCAGGTTTTCAACAATGATAACTCTAGTTTCTGCTATTCATAGATAGCTAAGAAAAAATTGAGGAATTTACTTTTATCATTAAGGAACTTTATGCCTTTCTAAAGGTACAGGTCGCCAAATCAATCAAAAAACTTTTCTTATTTAAAGAGCAATCCTTCAAGTTTTGCTATTATAAATAAAGGAAGTATTTTTCAGTAAAAAAGATATAAACCTATATTTAAAACACTCTCTGCAAGTGTTTCTTCAATTATTGACCGGTGAATTCCAGAGAATGATTGGTTATCTATTGACTCTCCCTTAAGAGGAGACAGTATTCTGTTAATGAAAGGAGCGGATCAGCATGAATAAAGTGATTGAGGCAAAAGATTTAACAATGACTCTTGGCGGCAGAAAGATCATTGACCATTTATCTTTAGCAGTCAATAAAGGAAAAGTATTCGGTTTATTAGATCTAAATGGTGCTGAGAAAACAACCACTATTGAAACCATCCTAGATATCAAGCAATCTGACCACGGTTCTACCCACATACTTGGCCAATATTCTCGAAAGTCTCGTCGAAAATTATTTGAAAAGGTGGGGGCCAACTTCAATCCTCCAGTTATCAAACAAATATCAAAGTAGGCGAATTATATGATGAAATCTCAAGCTTGTACAAACAACCGCTGGATTACTCCGAATTGTTGTAGCTCTTCAAATTAGAAAAATTAAAAAAACAGTTTGTGTGTTTATTGTTTGGCGGACAACATTCATTGAATTTGGTGTTACTACAACTATTATTTCCAAACTCCTTTTCTAACTGCTTTTATTTTCCGAATACCGTCCGTGTGACAAAAGTATTTTAAGAGTTTCCTAGCGCAACCGCAAAACTACCTCCATTGTCCGATGTGATTTTATTATTTTTACGGATACTTTATAAGAAATAGTCCAAGAATTTTTTTCTTATTGACAGTATAAGTCTTATCTTCTTATTTCTTTGATATAAAAAATAGCCCTTGATAATCAAGGGTTTTTCCACTATCTGATAGCGATAGATTAACGACGGATTTCTTTGATACGAGCTGCTTTTCCGTGTAATGCACGTAGGGATTCAAAGACTATTTAAATATACATCAAAAGCTCCAAAACACTTTCATATCAACATTTTAGATGTCTTAGACTATTCAAAAATTGTCATAAAAAACCAATCATCAGTCAATTTTTGCCCCTTTTCTTCCCCTTTCTAAAAAAAATACCTCAAGGCACTCCGCTATTTAGAGTTATTAAAAGACTGAAAACTAATATATCAACTATTACTTTTATCTACAATCTGAATTTTTTCCATTTTAGTAAAAAAAAAATAATAATAGGTTCATTAGAGAATTTCACCTAACTTACAGTATAGAATGTAACGAAAAGAATATAAATAATATTTGTAACTAAATAGATAATCTTATACAAACTATTGCACTCTAAAACATCGCTAATTTATAAATAAATATAAGATAAATCTATTCCTCTTATATTTATTTAAAGTGTTTGAAACATAAATATCATTTTTTTTATTATTATAAGCTAATTAGAAAGGATTTTTATTTTGAATTCAGAAGAAACTTACCAAACTTTAAAATTACTTGCACAAACAAAACGAAAAGATTTCTTAAACTCCAATGATTATGCCTCAATAATGACTGATATCATGCTACAAATACTAAATTTAAAAGACAATTCTTGGAAGTATCAAGATTTGGCACCTTATAAATTCAATGTTGAATTAATATCTCTTTATAATGATTATTTAACACTACATGAATCTGACTTTAAACATAGAGATATTTTGAATTTAAAAAAATCATTAGAAAATAGCATATATAGTACCCTAGAACCTAGATTATTACAAGATGAAATGCAGAATTTAATTACAAATGAAGAAGATAGTTTTTTAGTAATACCATTAAGTATATTTCAATATGACTCATCAAAAAATGAATGGATTAGTCATGAAGTAGGCTCTATTATAAGAAAAAAATCAGATCTGATTGAAGTAGAGATTATCGATAAATCTGGTTTATTTATACCTTCTCGTGCAAAACAAACAGATTATGTCTGGTCTCAAAATCATAAAAATACTCCTCCAAAAATAATTATTGATTATCATTATTATATTTCAATTGAAAGAATTTCAGAACTTTCTGATTTATTATCATTAGGAATTAATAATTTAGAAACACAAAAAAAAAGTGTTTTTTTATTGCCTTTCACACATGAATTTCCTAATTTTTCTAATTCAAATATTAGAGATTACTTCTTTACTAAATTAAGTACTATCTCAAACAAAGAACATTATGGGAATAAAATTAGTAGTTACCAGGCACTAGGAAATTGTTTTTCAAAGGAATTAGATACCACACTAAAAGTAGCATTAGGTAAAATACAGCCTAGTAATTATTTAGAACCTCTATCTATGGATAGGCTTAATTCTTATACTTCACTTTCAGAATATAAATTACCTAATATTAAGTCTACTAGTACCATTTATGCTTCTTTAATTGCTATTCTGATGGACCGTTTTGAATCTTTAAAATTTATGAAAGAAGACTATCAAACAAATCTCATAGAACTATATAATACTTATAAATATTTAAAGAATTGTCGTCAAGATAGTCCGTTTAAAAAAACATTGCAAACTAAATTAACAAATCAACTATACAGTAATTCTAATCTAGTTATTTCAAAAACCAAAAGAACAAATCTTTCTATAGATAGTTCTAATATGAATTTGGACTATATAAAAAATATAAGAAAAGCATTAATACACGGATATTTTAATCCTAAAAGTCTAGATAATTTAAACGCAGAAATAAAAAAACAACCTTTTTATAAAAGAAAAAAATGGAAAGAAAGTATTACTGTCAATTATAAGAACCGGTAAAAAATATATAAATTCATTTGAAATAACGAAAATTATATTTCTATAATAAGACGAGGGATAAATATGAATCAAGAAGAATACTATACCCATCTAGTACAATGCGCAAAATCTAAAAGAACAGCATTCATGAATGACGAAGAATATTCTTTCTTTTCTATGCAAATAATTTTACAATTACTCAATCTAATGGATAACAGAATTTCTTTATCAAAAATGGAATCCTATAAGCCTAACATAGAATTAATTTCTTTATATAAAGATTATTTGGATCTAAACGTAAATGATTTTAAATCTCAAAATATAGAATTACTAAAAGTTTCGTTAGAAAATAGTATAAATGCTTCGATTGTACCAGAGCTGTTACCTTTTGAAATTAAAAATTTAATTCCTAATACAAAAGAGAGCTTTTTAATACTACCAATAACAGTAGCTTATTATGATTTTTCTATTGAAGATTGGCGATTCCATGAAATTAGTTGTAGAATACAAAATAAAAATAATTTTATTCAGTTAGAATTTTTTGATAAGGCTAACCAATTCTATTCATTAAGAAATAATTTTAAACCAATAACTATGGATCCTCATCCTATCCAACGTAATAAAAGAGATATTATTAATTACTACTATATTATCCCTAACGAATCGGTAAAAAAACTATCTACAGTTCTGTGCTTGGGTACTGTAGATATTAGAAAACAAAGAAATGAATTATCAAATAAAATAAAAATGCAGAAATCTGATTCAAATAATATGGAATCAGATTTCTCAGAAATTTTTTTTTCAAAAATCAAAAAATTAGCAATAAAGGAATATTACGGAGAAATTGTCAGCACATATCAAAATCTCGTTGGAAATTGTCTAATTAAAGAATTAGATATTGCTTTAAAAATTGCACTAGGAGAAGAGAAAAAATGTGAAATAGCTAAAGTAAAATATTCTCTTTCTTTTAAAAGTATTCAAGCTAGATATTTGTCTACTTATAAATTACCACATATAAATTCAACTAAAGAAATATATTGGGCATTAATTGCTATATTGTTAGATAGATTGGAAACTTTAAAATTTGATATTTCTATAACCAAAGAAATTATGGAAAATATCTTCAATACTTATTCTTATCTTAAAGATTGCAGAATCAATCATCCACTATCAAAAAAATTACAAATGTATCTAACAAATAATTTCTATAAAAAACAAGATTTGTATATTCCAAAATTAGATTATACTAATATTCATGCTGATGTTATTAGTATGAATATTAGTAATATTCACTTTATTAAGCGATCATTAAATAGAATACCTATAGTACCTAAGAATATTGATTTATTAGAAAAAGAAATAAATAAAGTAAAAAAAAATAAACAAAAAAAGTTTAAGCGTAGTTTAAAATATATAGATCGTTAATATAACTAATGTTACCTCTTTGTGCCTACCTAAAAAATATAACTGACAATTAGTACTTAGCTATAATAACTATGTACCTTTTTACGGTGGTTAAATTCACTATCATAATTTTATGTAAATCGAAAACATGAAAAAATCCTTAACCAGGTAACACTTCTAATTCTTTCTTGTATCACCTAAACTATTTTGTCACTAGAATTACTAAAACAGAAAAAGATAAATATCTTTTTCTGTTCAAATAATTCTTTTTACTAATTATTAACTTTTAAATAGTTATAAATATCCATTCTTATTTTTATTATTTAATTTTCCTTTAGCCTCTTTATTTTTTTAAGTCTCCTCCTTTAATTTCTGTATATACTCCTTAGTTAATTTAGGTTTTGGAGCTGTTTTAGGAGAACTAATCATAGCTATAAGTAATTCTATTTAATTGCTAAATAAAGCTTTTCTAATCAAAGCCACCAAACAACTCGAACAATAAAAAAATTATTTGGCACATAAAAAAATCCCTACTTCCTATAATGAGAAGTAAGGAGTTCGCATGTACCCTATAGGACTCGAACCTACGGCCGGACGGTTATGAGCCGTCTGCTCTGACCAACTGAGCTAAGGGTACAGAAAGCTATCACAACTACTGCAAACAAAAAGAATGGACATAGACTAGATAATAATGGGTTTCATTCTTTGTTGTGATGGCACATTAATTATTACACATTTAATAGCAAAAAACTAGATTGTCTTATTCTTTGTAAAATATATTATTTTATGCTATTATTTCCAAGTTATAAAAAGAAAAAGCTTCAGATACTTATCTTTTTGGGGTTAGTATTTGCAAACGCGCTATAATTTGACCATACATCACTAGATAGTTTAGTTTGCGATTTTTTAAACTCTAGTTGGAAATTTTCTCTTGGTGTCGTAAAGATTTCATCTTTTAATTCAATAAACTTAATTTTTTACACCCCTAATCTTAATTCGAAAGCATTCAAAAGTATTTCAAAAGTATTTTTCTTAAAAAAAAGTTGCTATTTCAACCTTTACATAATAATTATACTCAATTATCCAGAAAAATCAAAAGCATTTCAAAAGAATTGACAATATACAAATCTGAGGTATAATTTTAATTTTATATACTGTATATAGATATAATATGCCCCTCATTAAATTAGAGAATAAATTTAATGAGGGGCTATTTTTATTTACAACGTTAAATAGATATCAGAAATCCGTACATCATTCACTGCACCTTCACCATTAGATTGATTACAACGACGGAAAATGACATCAATTTTCGTGCCTTTTTTCACCCAGCTTAAATCCAAGGTGACGTCCATTCCTAGGGCATCGCCACCTTTGTAGCCATAGTTTTTCTTCACGTCAGGTCGTTTGATCCCTTAAGAGGCAACACGAGTGATTTCTTCATTTGTGCCATGCTTCATGATCAATATATAAGCAAATTTACCAATTGCACCTTCTGGTTTATCTGGTACCAGCCATCCAGCAATTCGTATTTTCCCTTTACTTACTTCATTGAACTTATCTAATTTCGCCCATGCGTTCCCTTGATGAACAGCTTTACTTGCTGCTACTGCTTTGTCATGGTCGGATGGTGTTTGTGGTTTTGATACTGTATTTGTAGAAGAAGTAGCTCCACTCAGTGATTCGCCTGTAATCGCTTCAACTATCCCTTTCGCAATCGCATCAAGATTTTTTGTTAGCTCATCAATATCTCGCTTATTCGTAATAAATCCCAATTCGACCAATCGATATGAAATACCTCGATTCGCAAAAACATTACAGTTTAATAAGTCTGATCTTCCTACCACACCAGTAGGTTTCGATGATCCCCACAATCCAACATATTTCTCAATCACTTTTGCAATCGCAAGATCATTACTGTCCGCTTTAAATCGAGCATTGATAATCACATGACCATTTTCAGCGCTAGGATTGCTTGATCCATCTAAATGAAACTCTGTCACCGAAGCATAACCATTTACGTCATACGCGCCACCTCCAGCTTTTGTTTGTTGATACATATCTAGAGACTCATTGTAAAAATCAATCTGATTATTTTTTAGTTTTGCAGCCCATGCTTTTAGTTTTGGTCCTAAAATATTACGGGTAAACGTTGCTTCCTGATAGCCATTTCCCAGTGCTCCGGGATCACCTTGGCCATGTCCAAACACTACTAAATGTTTACTCATTTTCATCGTCTCCTTGTAAATGATTTGTTGGGAAATATTTTTCTTTTTTTACTTCAATTTCATCTTCTAGCCACTTAATTAGCCACATTGGAAATTTATCTTCCCAACCTAAAACAGCGATATTGGCCATCAAACTATAGAAATTATGGTAAATAAAAGCGAAGATAAACAAACAAAAAATAATGGAACCAGTACCTAACAAATAATCAAAGCCATAGGCAATCATGCAAATCACCAAGATTACAAAATCTCGAATAGCTGAATCGATCAGAGTCGTACTATTTTTCTTTTTACTTGTCGATAATTTGGCTAAACTAGAACCCACAGCCCATTCCATAAGAAAAACTGCTAATAATATTCCAATAACAACTGCATGCTCAATGCCTAATTTCTTTGACGTAATCCAATCAGGAAACACAAAAGAAATTCCTCCACCAATTGCACCGAATACCCAACTACCGTCATGACTCATTTTTAAAAGTTGATTTTTCAACAGTTCTATCATTGTATTCACTTATTTTCTTCCTTTCATAAAAATAAAAAGCGCACTCATTTGAGCACGCTACTAAATGATTTTATTTTCTTCAATCTAACCAATATGAAAATGTATCTAAATAACAATATTTAACATCTTTGCCACTGTCATTTCCTACGTATAGATTTCCTGCGCTAGTGACAGCTATTCTGCATGAAGTACTCAATGAATTAGTTGCCCCTAAGCCCATTTTAGTATCAGAAGGGGTGAGTTCATCTGGCAATGTAGAAATAATATGTTGTTGTGTTTGACTAGGCAATGTATTACTTGTTGTGGTTACCGCACCTCTAAATGATAGTTTTTTATGACCATCTATTGTGTCAACTCGATACTTAGGACTAGTTCCGTCTCCTCCTTGATAACCTTCTGTTAGTGATAAATCTTGCCATTCCCCTAGAACATAAGTATTATTTTTCATCCAAACAACATTCGCCGTCACTACTCTTAAGTCATCAATTAGCATTGCAATATTATTAGTATTTGTTTCCACCTCTGTTTCCTTAGCAAAATTTGCTTCTATATATTCAGAAGTCAAATCCCAGACAAAGTCATTTGGATTGTCACTATCCTTAATTCCTGTACCAAAATATTTGTACATTCTTTCTCCCGTTACTTGTTTTGATAGATAAAAAGGGGCAACTAATAGATTGGGCTGGTATGGTGTAGCTGATTCACCTTCTTCAATTTTAAGTTCATTTTTAATTTTGATAGTTCCTGTAAAGCCATTTAATAGTAATTGTAACCAGGCACTCGTTATCTCAGAAGGATCGAACGATACTTCATGTTGATTTGCCATTGTTTCTACTTCTATCCACTCATTTAATGGTAAATCACTTAACTTTATATGCAAATAAGAAAGAGAATCACTTTGTTTATTTAAGCGGTAAAGCAAATAGTTATTTGATGAAGCTGGATTATCTAAAAACACTTTGGTACTCATCGTGTATTTTTTATTCGGCGACAAAATTGGTACTTCTGTTTGTACATAAGCATTAGGATTTGTAGTGCTATCGGAAAGCGTGAATGTCGTCGCATTTTCTTCACTACCTTTTGTTACTCCCGTCCCAACAATCCAGTTACTTGAGTCCATATTTCTAAATAAATTGGGATTTCCACTATAATCATAGTCTCCAAAATTAATACTATCACTATACACGACGGATAAATTCTCTAAGTTTTCAACTATATGTTTCAGTTCAGCTACCTTATCTTGTAACGTCTTGTTTGTTGCATTCTTCGATTAATTCATCAATAAGGTTTTCAATTTTTTTATTCATGTGATATAATTCTCCCGATATAATTTTTGGTTTGTGACTCATTGCTTTTGACGGCTGAGTCACTTTTTTATTTCTTCTGGCGTTCACGCCATTGTTCCCCTAACAATCTAGGTTTCATTTCTTCGTGGTATTCCTGATTTAGTTTTCGCATCAAGTGTTGATGCTCTTGTAAGGTCATTTAATCCCTCCTTCGTTTATTAAATTTCTCCATTTCTATTTGATAAAATATTTTTATAGAAATGGAGGTGAATATTATGGGGAAAAACCAACATGTCGTACCTAATTCCAATGGCGGTTGGAATGTCAAAGGTGCTGGAAATTCCAAAGCGACTGCCCATACTAATACAAAATCTGAAGCAGTAAAAATCGCTAGAGAGATTTCTAAAAATCAAGGTTCCGAGCTATTTATTCATGGCCGAGATGGAAAAATTCAAAGCCGTGATAGTCACGGAAACGATCCGCATCCACCAAAAGGTTAATCATATTTAGGAGTTAACCGAATACGATAACCATCAGCAGGAGTTGTATCGGTCAATGTAACTTCTGCTACTTTTTTACCTTCTTCTGTTTCAACGATTAATCTTGTGTAATTTTCTTCATTTAAAATTCCCATTTTCTCTTCTTTCTTCATGTCAACCCTCCTTTTGTTTATTGAATTTCTCCATTTCTATTTGATAAAATGTTTTTCTTAAATAGTTTGATATTCAAATTTCTTCGCAGATTCTGCTTCTAAGAATCGATCATATAGTTCCGTTTTTATATACACCTCATTTTTAGTTGGTGCTATATAACCTGTACGAAATTTTGAATCTTTAAATAGCTTCATTCTTCGATAATAAGTTGATTCGGAGTAACCATATTTTTCTTTGAATTCCGCTTTAGTTAATGCTCCTTCCATTTTCTCACCTCCTACGCTGGTTGTTTGCTATCTCCAAGTCGCGTAAATGCGACTATTTTACCAAAAAAAATTTCAACTGCCTCAGAGTCTGTTAATGGAACTTCTTCTTTAATTTTTTTAGCTTCAGCTATAGTAAAATCTCCACCATTTTTCTATAAAATGTACTTCTGTTAATTCCGATTGAATCAGCAACCGCTTGTTGAGTAGTTCCGCGCTCAACTATTAATCCTTTTAATTTAGCTACATCAATCATAAGTAACACCTCTCTTTTTGTCGCATTTACGCGACTTGATGATTTAAATATACATCAATATCTCAAAACAGTCAATACAAATGTTGCAAAAATGCGATTATTTTGTTGCGAATTTGCAACAACCTTTATATAATAGTAACAGGAGGTGATAGAATGACTGTAGGAGAAAAAATGAAGTTTAGAAGAAAAGAACTGAAAATAAGTGCTGATGAAATAGCAAAAGCCTTAGGTGTTTCCAGATCAACCATATTTAGATATGAAAAAGGAGAAATAGAAAAACTGCCAACCGAAAATTTACGAAAAATAGCTGAAGTTTTGAAAACAACTCCTGAAGATCTAATGGGATGGACTGAGACCGAAAATAATTTTTCTATAGTATCTATTTATAACCAACTTGTTTTACCTCGACAACAAAAAGTTTACGATTTTGCAAAAAATGAATTAGAAGAACAAAATAGATCGAACATTATTCAAGGCAATTTTGGAAAAGATATTGATGAAGATAAAAAACAAGAAGTTTCATATATAGGTTTATTATCAGCAGGTTATGGTTACCCTAATTATGATAAAGAACGTCCATTGGGTACAGTTACAATGAGAGAATCACAAATTCCGTCTCATTATGATCTTGCTTTCATGGTAGACGGTGATAGTATGTATCCTACTTTTGAAAATGGAGAAATAGTTTTTATTAAAAAAACTCCAGATGTTATGAATGGTCAAATAGGAGCTATTGAAATAAATGGTAGAGCATTTTTAAAGAAAATGTATGTAGAAAATCACAGACTACGATTCGTATCTTTAAATTGTGAATGTGATAAAAACGGAAATCGCTTGTATCCAGATTTCTATGCAGATGAATATGATGATCTTTATGTTATTGGCAGAGTGATTGTGTGATAACAAAACCACCTGACCAATTCGGCTAGGTGGTTTTTGCATATAAAAAAGCCCATGCTTTCGCATCCTAGTCTGGCGACGCTGGTTCGATTCCGGCACTAGGAATAAACATGCTTGAAATCAAAGGAGAAAATAAATGAATATATTGAATCATTTGACAGATATACAAGTTAAAAATTTAATAAACTCTCTTAAATATATGAAAGAAAAACTTCCTTCTGAAATGCCAGTTATAGGAAAAATTAAAGATGATACACTAGTTTTAGGGATGAGTGATGGAATTGAATACAAATTGCATAGGTATCGACATCCTTTGGAAAAGGAAAGATTTAGCATACATTTACGTTTTAAAGAAACCAATGATCATTTAATACGTATTGATATAAATAATGGATCTCACAGAAATCCTGATGGCGAAATTATATCAAACAATCATATTCATATATATAAAGATTCGGAGTATGCTAAAGATGCGTTTGCCTATCCATTACCAACAGAGTTTACCGATCTAGAATCGATATTTTCTGTATTAGAACAATTTTTACTGTATACTAATATTCAAGAAGATCCAAATTAGGAGGTGAATATAATGATTGAAAGTTCTAATTTAAAAAAAATCTATAATGATTGGGTTTCGGAAAAATTTAGTTATAAAAACTTGGAAACTGGATTTATTAGAATTGATACACCTTTTTTTGATAGGCACAATGATAGCTTAATTCTTTATGCTCAAGTGAAAGATAAAGAAAATATTATCTTAACTGATGGAGGATATGTTATAGATGATTTAGAGGCAAGTGGAATCTATGTTTTGAGATCACCACAAAGAAAAAATCTACTAACAAGACAGTTACTATCATATGGTGTTTCTATAAATTTAGAGGATAACTCATTATCATTAAATACTAATTTGTCAAATTTCCCAAATGATAAGCATCGTTTGTTACAAGCAATGCTTTTCACTAACGATATGTTTATGCTAGGGAAAAAACAAACTTCAAATGTATTTTTTGAAGACATAGCAAATTTCTTAGAAAATAATAATATAAGGGCAAGTCAAAACGTTTCCTACGTAGGACTTTCTGGAATGAGTCATAAATTTGAATTTTCAATTCCAGGAATTAGAGATATACCTGATAAGCTAATAAAAACATTAAATGTTCCAAATAATGAAATGTATGCAAAGGCTTTGACTGCTGATGTACACAATACTAGCGAAATAGTCAGTCGACCAACGACATTTTATACTTTCATTAATGATGCTGAAAAAGAAGTTAGACCTGATATCGTTTCTTTGCTTAAACATGAGCGAATTAAAGTAATTCCTTTTTCAAAAAGACAAGAATTCATAGATGAATTAGCTCAATAGAATAAATCGATAAAGTAAAAAGCCTTCGGGCTTTTCTTTTACAACCAATAAGAACATATATTCGAAAGAAAGAGAGGATAAATGTAATGTGGATTGAAGAACTTTCTAGTGGAAAGTATAAATATGTAGAACGATATACTGATCCTTTAACTGGTAAACTAAGAAGAGTATCAATCGTTAAAAGTAATAAAACTAGACAAACACAAAAAGAAGCATCTTATATTCTTAATAATAAAATTGCTAAAAAACTTAAAGAAATTGATTCCGCTACTAAAGAAATCACATTCCTTGAATTATATAGCGAATGGTTTAATCACTATAAAAAACAAGTAGCTGAAAGTACCTATTTATCCACAAACAATTTAATGACTGCAGTCAAACAAGACATTGGAAAAAATACACTGGTTTCACGAATTGATGCTAGATTATTAAATGATATTCTTGATAAATACTTATACGATAAAAATTTATCAAATAAGTACGTTGCAATTATAAAAGCTAAAATCAATCTTGTATTAAAATATGCTGTAAGAAAAGAATATATCCATGTGAATCCCATGGATAAAGTAGAAATTAATTATAAAAAAGAATTTAGAACAGCTAAAATAAAGGACAAGTACCTTGAAGATACAGAATATAAAAAAATAATTGATTTCTCAATGGCTCACAATGAACGATATGGCTTACTATTCCAATGGCTTTATCTCACAGGAATGCGTCCAGGCGAGGCTACGGCTCTTCTTAAATCAGATATAGATATTCAGAAGAAAACAGTAACAATAAACGGAACTTTACTTTATCGTGAACGTAGAGTAAAAGAAATGAAAAAGTCTAATCGGACAAAAACTGCTGCTGGAATGCGTACCATTGATTTATCCAAAAAAACTTTAACCATCTACCAACGTCTTCTCGAATTAAATCCACAAGGAGAATTCCTTTTTCAAACCAAACATGGTACTCCAATTTTGATAAATGCAATAAACACTTATTTACGAACTCATAGGAAACAAATGGGAATCGATGAATCTAAAAATTTAAGCTCTCATATTTTTCGGCATACTCATATTTCTAAACTTGCTGAAATAGGAACACCGATGTATGTCATTCAAGACAGAGTTGGACATGAGGACAGTAAATTAACTCAACAAATTTATCTTCATGTTACTGAAGGAATGCGTGAAAAATTACAGAGTGATCTTGAGCTTTTATAAAAGTTTGCCCCTTTTTTGCCCCTCATCACTATTTAAATTAAAATTTCAATCAGCTAAAGGAATATCAATATAACATAAAAAAGAACTCTTGAATTAACAAGAGTTCTTTTACCATTCGATAACAATAAATTAACGACGGATTTCTTTGATACGAGCTGCTTTTCCGTGTAATGCACGTAAGTAGTACAATTTTGCACGACGTACTTTACCGTAACGAACAACTTCGATTTTTGCAACACGTGGTGTGTGCAATGGGAATGTACGTTCAACGCCCACTCCGTTAGAAACTTTACGTACTGTATAAGTTTCGCTGATTCCAGCACCACGGCGTTTGATTACAACACCTTCAAATAACTGGATACGTTCACGTGTACCTTCGACAACTTTCGCATGAACACGTACAGTGTCACCAGGGCGGAAAGCTGGAATGTCAGAACGTAATTGTTCTTTTGTTAATTCTTCGATTAATGGATTCATTGATCTTTTCTCCTTATTCCAAACATTCGTATGAGCTTTTTCTCACAGCGGAACATCGTAATAGTTAAGTGCTTTGCACTCACCATAAGATACTAACATATTACGATTTTCATGTAAAGGATAATTTTATTTTTTCCCAGCTATATCTACTATTCGTTTTCTGCTTGTTTGATTTCTTCTAAAAATTTGAGCATTTGTGGCGTCATTTCTAGCTGTTCCAATAAATCTGGACGGCGCAGATAGGTTCTTCGTAGTGATTCTTTTAATTGCCATTCTTCAATCAACTTATGGTTGCCGTTTGTCAAAACTTCGGGTACTTTCATTCCCTTGTATTCTGCTGGGCGAGTATATTGCGGATGTTCCAGTAGGCCGGTTGAATAAGAATCCGTTTGAGCAGAAGTCTGGTTTCCTAAGACATCTGGTAATAGCCGTACCGTAGCATCGATCATTACCATCGCGCCTAGCTCGCCTCCGGTCAATACATAATCGCCTAATGACACTTCATCTGTGACTAGACTTCTGATCCGTTCATCATAGCCTTCATAGTGACCACAGATAAATACTAAATGTTCTTCTTGTGAAAATTCTTCGGCCATCTTTTGATCGAATTGTTTTCCTGCCGGATCTAATAAGATCACTCTTTTTTTAGTTTCCGGTGCAGCTTCCTCAATTGCTTTGATATTGTCATAGATCGGTTGGACTTTTAGTAGCATTCCTGCCCCACCACCATAGGGATAATCATCGACGGTCTGGTGTTTATTGTCTGAATAATCTCTAAAGTTTGAGATATCGATATCCAATAATCCTTTATTGACAGCTTTTCCAATGATCGATTCACCCATTGGTCCTTCAAACATTCGCGGAAATAATGTTAATACATCAATTTTCATCGTCAATCAGTCCTTCAGGGATTTCTACGCGTACAATACCATTTTTCGTATCTACTTCTTTAACAACCGAATCGATATAAGGCAACAATATATCTTTTTTCTTTTGACGTTGGACGACCCAGACATCATTTGCTCCTGGTGAAAGGATTTCTTTGATTTTACCTAACTCTGTTCCGTCTTCATCGATGACAGTTGCTCCAATGATTTCATGATAGTAAAATTCATTTTCTTGCAACTCTATTGTATTTTCTTTTGACACTCTAAGTATTCCATCACGATATTTTTCTACGTCATTGATCGATGGATGACCTTCAAAACTTACGATATCAAAATTTTTGTGTTTTCGGTGGCTTTTGACAGTTAATTCGATTGGTGCTTTTTTTTCTTGAAACAAGGTCAGTACTGCACCTTTTTTATATCTTTCTTCAGGAAAATCCGTTGTTGAGATGACACGGACTTCGCCTTTTATCCCTTGAGTATTGACAATTTTTCCTACATTTAAATATTCAGTCAACTTGTATCCCCTTTTCCTTTTCTTATGCAACGTTTATCCGTTTTTTCATTCTGTATAAAAAACAACGTATTACGTATCTGTTTTATTTTAGCATGTGGTTATAGGCAATTCTACCCTTCTTTTTACTTTCGTCATGTCCAAGATCATGAATTGGCATTTAATTCATTGAAACAGCCATTTCTAGGGCGGCTAATGCGTCTTGATGTGTGACCGTAAAGACGTTATTCGGTTCTTGCCAAATGACCTGTGTAGCTTGATTGGATGAATCATTCATATCGACGATGATTTTCCCATATTTTTCAGGTACCGGTAGAGTGGCCTTTTCTAAATAATTGACGATTTTTTTCGCTAAAGTTAGTGGATCTTGTCCTTCGATGTTGCTTGATCGTACTCTGATACGCCAGTTTCCTTCTTGCCATTCAAGATAATTTGAACCAGCTGCCCCTTGTTGATAGGCAATGATTTGATGACCGAGATCGACTTTTTGTCCATTCTTATCAATCGTAAAAGGTTGTAACACATTGATCGTTTCTTGGCTTGAAGCAAATCCGTATTGATAAAGATAAGTGGCGATCGGTGTTTCTTGATTCAACGCTTGTGCATTTAGCGCAAGTTTTTCTGGCAAAGCATAGTAGAGGACCGTGTATCCTTGCTTTGATTGTGCTGCAGCAAGATTTAGATTCCCTGAAGAAATCGGGATGACCTGTGGCATTGGTAGCGTTGGCTGTTCGGCTTTCAATTGCTCAAAGGCGGTCTTCGGTGTCTGATTCGTTTCTGTCGTTGCGTTTGAATTTTGCTTATTCTTTTGTGTGGTACTTTCTCCCCCTTTAGATGTTTCTGTAGTCATCTGTGTAACTTGAGAATGGCTTTGGCCCTTCTCTTGATTTTCTTGTTTTTGTGCTGTTCGATCGGCCGAGGTTTGACAAGCGCCTAAAAACAGGATAGCTGGTATAGCGATCCACCATTTTTTCATATGTATTTCCTCCTCTTTACTTTAAGAATACGCTCTCTGTAGTCTTTTGCCAATCAAAACCATGTATAATAAAAAAGCCGTTTCGCATGAACGAAACAGCTTTTGATTATTCCTTATTATCGACGATATTCAAACGCACTTTTTTAGGTGCATTTAGCCGCACACCATAGACGATCGTCCGGATTGCTTTTGCAACTCGGCCTTGTTTGCCAATGATACGACCAATATCTGCGGGAGCCACAGTTAGATTGTATTCGTAAAAATCGTTTGATTCAACGACTTCCAACTGGACCTGTTCAGGATGAGTGACTAACGGACGAACGATTGTTAAGACTAATTCGCTTAAATCTTTCATATCCGATCACCTTATTTCTTTGAGAATTTAGCTTCGTGGTGTTTTTGCATAACGCCTTCTTTTGAAAGGATGTTACGTACTGTATCAGAAGGTTGCGCACCTTTAGACAACCAGTTAAGAACTAAATCTTCTTTTAAAACTACTTCTGCAGGATCTTTCAAAGGATTGTAAGTACCTACAGTTTCGATGAAACGTCCATCACGAGGAGAACGTGAATCAGCTACTACGATACGGTAAAAAGGACTCTTTTTAGAACCCATACGTTTTAAACGGATTTTAACTGCCATTATATATTTCCACCTCCATTGTTTTATTCACAAGATGTAGTGTAACAGTTTTTTTTTACCCTGTAAAGCTTTTTTTCTTTACAGGTGCATTTTTTTAAAATTCTTTCTTCTTGAACACAGAAATTCCTACCATCGTGAATAAACAAATAGGTATGATCCTAACAATAAACGACAGATAATAAACACTGAAAAACAAGTACTTCCTATTTTTTTACTTCTGCGCTCAAATAATAAGGTGTCTATCATTCAAGAGCTGAAAATGATACAAGTATAAACTAGCCACACTACGCACTCTAGCCCCTAAGACAATCTAACTTAGAAACACTAAATGAAGAGAGTCAGGAGAAGTGTAGATCCAAATCTCCATAAATAACAATGACTACTGGCCTAATGACGAGATGACTTGCATTGTTTCAGTAATAAAGAATCAACTCTGGAATCATATCACAAACTCGATTTGCTTTTTTGTTGATAAAAATACTGGTGCGTACCCCCAATGATCATCACCCTAACTACCAGTAACAAACCGAATAACGAAACTTAGCTATTTAACTCACCTGTCTCGGGATACATTTTGATTGCGGTCTTCCCCCCAATGTTTCCCCCTTGATTTGCCGGATTCTTATCTGGAGTGATACCTGCAAAAGCAATGGAGTCCACCTTGTAGCCAGCTGAATTTGTTGCGGACATTACCGATGAAAGCTGAGAATTTTTATTATAGAAAACCAAAACGTTAATGTCATATATCTGCTCTTGTGCTTGGATCAAGTTCTCTTCAACTGGTGCCAAAGTATAGTGGTAGTTGCCTGGTTTGAAAAATGCAAAGTATAGCGTCAAGCTTTGATCATCGCTGTTGGAAAATAATCCGTTTTCCGATTCTGCCGGATAATTTGCATTTTCATCCTGCGTAGAAAGTCGATAGTTGATTGTTTTCCCTTTAATATTTTGCTGAATCAAAACTGGGAGAGTTACTTCTTCGCTTGCGAATACATCTGGCGTTAAAAGAAACACACTTAAAAGTCCTAAAATCTCTATCAGTAAAGCATTAATTCGTTTTATTTTCATATTTCCCTCCTTTCTCCCGCTTTTTTCTTTGAGTAATGAGCTTCACATACCAAAAGAGCAAGACTAGAAACAATAGAATAAACAAGAGTAGGCTCTTTTGACTTTTCAAACGAAACGAGTATTTTTATTTTGAATCTATTCCAAAACTTACTCTTAACATAATTCGGAGGACTACTATGGGGCATTTCACGCTTATTCATCATCAAATTCCTCCATTTCAGATCGTTGATTGTGTATCATTTTTGATTCTTTTACATAAATAGTTACTCTTTTCATTCATAAAACAACCTTTAATCATTATCCGCCCCTTTATCATCGAATAGTTTAACTCCCAACCTCCTTTGTTTGATTTTAGAAGGAGAGTTTACCATGCATTTCTTTCACAAACTATCAAATGAGTGAGCAGGTGTGCCATATTGATAGTTTTTATTTCAAAAAAAATGAGAAAATAGCGGTTACTTTAAATAAAGATAGAAACAAAAGAATTGACCTATGTCTGACTGTCAGGGAGCAAAAAATCCACTTAAATGTTTCACAAAGAAGAAGAGAACGTGAAGCTCTCTTTTTTTCGTATGTGGTTTCAATTCCTCAACCGCAACTGATAAAACGATTTCTCCATCATTCAAAAATACAACCTCATTATTGCTTTGTTCCACATTAGCTAAAACAGGTGTGGAAAAAAGTCTTTTGTTCTTTTTCTTACAACAAACTGGCGAAAATTTCTCTACAGCCAATTAGATCAAATGCTAAAGTAGATTCATCATAAAACAATAATTTAAGTTCATTCAACGGTGTTTGTGTGACGCCTAGCCGTTGCTTCATTTCTATTGAGAAAGTTTCTCTTATCAACTTGATAGTGTACATCGATTACTGTTGATAGTTTCAACATTTTTTGAATGTGGGAAAAATCTAAAAAATCAGGTTTGCTACAGACTCTCGAATAAACGGCATCCAAAAGTCAGGTTTTTCTCTCCAATTTCTCAAATCGAAACGACTTTTGTCCCGACCTCGTGGTTTTGTCCACATAAAGGAGCATTTCAGCTAAGGAATCGAAACCAAGAGTACTATTCAATACTTTTTAACCAATCGTTGACTTTTTATAGCCAAGGGTTATTATTTGCTCCATTTACTTATTTTTTGTAAGATGAATATAGAAAGATAAAGGGAGGAATTATTGATGACTAAAAAAATCGGTTTCTTTGTAGGAAGCTTAAGAAAAGATTCATACAATAAAAAAGTTGCAGAGGCTTTTGCAAAATTATTACCTGAAGGTTATGAAAGTGTCTTTGTAAAAATCGATGATCTGCCTTTTTATAATGAAGATCTTGAAACACCTGAAAATGCCCCAGCGGAATGGACGCGTTTCCGTGAGGAAGTAAAAGATTTAGCTGGCGTTGTTTTTGTGACACCTGAATACAATCGATCTGTTCCTGCTGTTCTAAAAAATGCTTTAGACGTTGGTTCTCGTCCTTATGGCCATAGTGTTTGGGATAACAAACCTGGACTAGTTGTTACTGCTTCACCTGGTGGTATCGGCGGTTTTGGTGCGAACCATCATCTACGCCAATCATTGGTATTCTTAAATGTGCCAACATTACAACAACCAGAAGCGTATATCGGCAATATCGCTAACCTAGTTGACGAAAATGGTAACGTAGTTGAAGGTACTTTGAACTTCTTCCAAACAATTTTAAATGCGTATTTAGCTTTTGCGAATAAATTAGCTGATTAATATTATTTAATAGTAGTTTGACTAGACCCATGCCAACATTCATGCTTATCACAAAGGCTAGATGCGATAAAAGCCACATAATCACAGAATAGTTGAGGAACCACGTTCGATCGTTTTCACGATGCTCCTCCTATTCCTATGATTATGTGGTCTTTTTGTTCTATAAATACTCGTGAAATGGCGTTTGAGACAAAAGTCGTTTCGATTTGAGAAATTGGAGAGAAAAACCTGACTTTTGGACGCCGTTTATTTGAGAGAGGCTGGGACAGAAGTGCTTAACTCCGAGAAATAAGAAGAAATGAACGAAAATTACTTTTCAATTTTTTGTGAATTTCGGCTTATTTCCGAAGGAGTTGCTTCTGCTCCCGCCGTTTATTCGAGAGTCTGTAGCAAACCTAATTTTTAGATTTGTGCCACATTCGCTACTGTCTTTTGATATAGTGTAGTTCGATGAATTCACCAAACCGTTGGCTATCAGTCAGTTTTAGTCTTTCTTCATACTTTCCTTCTTGAAACAGGCGAATGCCGTTTCCTAAAAGCACTGGAGCAATTTGAATATACCATTCATCAATCAGCTGATGTTCAATCAACGGTCTTAATAATGTACCACCACCAACCACCCAGACAGTTATGTCAGGATTCTTTTTTAATTGTTCAACAACTCCTACTGGGTCGTCGTGCACAACCGTTGCATCTTCTAATTTCAGTTCCTTGTTTGAGGAAAAAACGATGTTGCGTTTATCTGGATAAAGCGCATCTGTTTCCAAGTATTTTTTGGCTTCCTCATATGTCCTTCTTCCCATGACCGTCACATCTATCTGCTTATAGAAAGCTTCATACGTCGTACCGATACCTGTTGGAGTATCGAAGAGCCATTGCAGGCTGTCCTCTTTGGTCGCGAGATAGCCATCTAGACTGACCGCACCATAAAATAGTATTCTCCCCATCTTCTTCCTCCTCTACCCCTTGCGTGCTACTTCCTGTTTTCTAAAACAACCATCCACATGGTCATTGATGATGCCGACTGCTTCTAAGAACGCATAGAGCGTTGTGCTACCGATAAATTTAAACCCTCTTTTTTTCAACCTTTTTGCCAGTTTGTCAGATAACGGGCTAGTCGTTGGAATATCTGCTTGTTCATGATAAGAAAGATTGATCACTTTCTGATCCGTGAATCCCCATAGATAGTCTGAAAAGCTACCAAATTCCGCTTGGATTTGTTGAACAGCTTTTGCATTAGCGATGGCTGCTTCGATCTTACGACGATTGCGAATGATTCCTTTGTTTTCCATCAATTCATTGATTTTATCTTCTTGGTATCGTGCTACTTTTTCAATGGCAAATGAATCATACGCCTCATCAAATGCTTCGTTTTTATTAAGGATTGTCTGCCAGCTCAGCCCCGCCTGATTGATATCTAACATCAATTTGCGAAAAAGCCTCTGGTCGTCATATTCGGGAACACCCCAAACGGTATCATGATATATCCGCATACTTTCTGTCTGCTCACTCCATGCACATCTTTTTTTCACTAGGTTCACCTCTAATTCTCTTTTTTATAAAAAAGAGAGGACCACGTGGTGATCCGATCACTCTGAAGTCCTTCTTCTCTACTATATAATTACTTTTATTTACGTTTTTTCTTTTTCTTTTTGTTTTTCTTGATCATACGGTTCATCACCATTTTACCAAGTTTTCCTTTGACGCCCGTGCCAAACATTTGGTCCATGCCAGGGATATTCATATCTCCTTTAGACATTTGCTGCATCATTTTACGTGATTCTTTGAACTGTTTGATCATACGATTGACTTCGACCACACTATTCCCAGAACCTGCGGCGATCCGTCTACGGCGGCTTGGATTCAATAGATCAGGGTTTTCTCTTTCAGCTGGGGTCATTGAATAAACCATTGCTTTTTTGCGTTCTACATCTTTAGGATCGACTTTGACATTTTCAATACCAGGTACTTGATTCATTCCTGGGATCATTTTGATGATATCTTCCAGAGGGCCCATGCCCATCACTTGATCCAATTGTTCGATAAAATCATTGAAATCAAATGAGTTTTCCCTCATTTTCTTTGCAAGTTCTTCCGCTTTTTTCTCATCATAGTCCTGTTGCGCTTTTTCGATCAGCGTCAACATGTCACCCATTCCAAGGATACGGCTTGCCATACGGTCTGGATGGAAGACTTCTAAATCAGTTAATTTTTCTCCAGAACCAACAAATTTGATTGGCGCTCCAGTCACTGAACGGATCGAAAGCGCCGCACCACCACGAGTATCACCATCTAATTTGGTGATGACTACCCCAGTAATCCCTAATTGTTGATTGAAACTATCTGCTACATTGACAGCATCTTGACCAGTCATCGCATCGACAACCAGTAAAATTTCATTTGGCTGAGTTAGTTCTTTGATTTGCTTCAATTCACCCATCAACGTTTCATCAATATGCAAACGTCCGGCCGTATCGATCAAGACATAATCATTTTTCTTTTCTTTGGCTACTTCCATCCCTTGACGGACGATCTCGACTGGACTGACATCTGTGCCCATATCAAATACCGGCACATCTAATTGTTGGCCTAACACTTTTAATTGATCGATCGCTGCTGGACGATACACGTCTCCTGCAATCAGTAATGGACGTGCATTTTCATTTTTCTTTAAATAATTGGCTAATTTACCGGTAAAAGTCGTTTTCCCAGCCCCTTGAAGACCAGCCATCATGATAACTGTAGGGATCTTAGGCGACTTGTTCAATTCCACTGTTTCTGAACCCAGAGTGATCGTTAATTCCTCATCAACGATCTTAACGATTTGTTGTGCGGGTGACAGACTTTCCAACACTTCTGCGCCAACTGCGCGTTCTCTTACTCGTTTAGTAAAATCTTTTACTACTTGTAAGTTGACATCGGCTTCCAGCAAAGCAAGGCGGATTTCCCGCATCATTTCTTTGACGTCAGCTTCTGATACTTTTCCTTTTTTTCTTAATTTACTCATCGCCTGTTGCAGGCGCTCTGTTAAATTCTCAAATGCCATATTTTCTTCATTCCTTTATTCTTCGATTTCTTGGATCTGTTTGATCAAATCAAGAAGGGTCTCATCTTTTGGATAAGTTTCCTTCACATAAGTAGTCATTTTTTCTAAAAATTGTTCACGAACGATATAATCAGAAAAAAGATGCAACTTTTTTTCATAATCTTCTAAAATTTTACTTGTCCGTTTGATATTATCATAAACGGCTTGGCGACTCACTTCATACTCTTCCGCTATTTCTCCTAATGAAAAATCGTCTGCATAATACAATTCCATATAGTTCATTTGCTTTTCGGTTAGAAGGGTGGAATAAAATTCAAAAAGTGCATTCATTCGGTTCGTTTTCTCGATCTCCATTCGATTCACCTCGCATTTCCAACCATTCTTCATCTGAGAGTACGGTCATTTGTTGTTGGATAAAATAGGCAGTCGCTACCCCCATGCCTTCTTCAAGAGTTCCAGTAAAACAACCATCATAAATTAGATGGACCCCGCATGAAGGACTTTTCGCTTTCATTATGACGGTGTCTATTTTATGTTCACGTAATTTTTGATAGGCTTTAACTGCCCCTTCTTGATAGGCCTTTGTCACATCTTCACCTGTCACCGTCACAACCTTAGCGTGACCATGCCAAACAGCCATACCATCGCCACCGACAATTTCTGCTGGAGGTCTCGGTGTAGGCAATCCACCCATCACTTCTGGACAAACCATGATCGCTTTTCCTTCATCTACCAGTTTTTTTAATGCAGGAACAGCTTTTTGCTGACCATCATAGCGGCAGATTAGACCGCCTAAACAAGCACTGATACCGATCATCGTTACTTTCCTCCTTATCCAACAAGTGCCTTCCCATTATACCATTTATTCAGTGAGTAAAATAGTACTTACTATTGATTATATGCTAAAATAAGAACAGCCGAATAGCTGAAGCTTTTCTTGGATCGTTGTTCCGACCGTTCAAAAAAGTAAGCAACTTGAAGCGGCAAACATTCAACAAACTTTGCTTGTTTAGATAAACCAAACAGACTGTTCGCAAAAGGAGAATTTATGAAAAAAGTATTAGTCGTAGATGATGAGCCTTCGATCGTCACATTACTAACCTTCAACTTGGAAAAAGAAGGCTACAAAGTTATTAGTGCAGATGACGGACAAATTGGTCTTGATCTTGCTCTTGAGCAATCATTTGATTTTATTATTCTGGACGTTATGCTCCCTTCCATTGACGGGATAGCAATTACTCAAAAACTAAGACAAGAAAAAATCGACACACCTATTTTGATACTCACAGCGAAAGATGACCAAGTGGATCGAATCATTGGACTAGAAATCGGCGCCGATGATTACTTGACGAAACCATTCAGTCCTAGAGAAGTACTTGCGCGGATGAAAGCTATTTTCCGACGGGTCGAACCTCGGAACAACCAAACAGTAGAAGCAGAACCTGAATACTTGTCGAGTGGACAGATCACAGCTGATTTAACGAATTATCAGGTGACGGTTGATGATCGTCCAATTGAATTGACGCCAAAAGAATTTGAATTACTTGTTTATTTTATGAAGCGAAAAGATCGTGTGATCGACCGTGATACATTACTTGATCGTATTTGGAATTTCGATTTTGCTGGTCAAAGCCGGATCGTAGATGTTCATGTCAGCCATTTACGAGAAAAAATTGAAAGAGATCCAAAACATCCCAAATATTTGATCACTGTTCGTGGTTTTGGCTATAAGTTTCAGGAACCAAAGATATGAACTGGAAAAAATTATCCGAACGCGCATTCTTTCTTATCCTTTTGATTGGGCTCTTTTTTGGTGGTTGGCAGATGATCTCACATTACTTTCAACAACAGATCATCGAACAGCAAGAAAGTTATCTGATAAAAAAAACACAGCTGTTGATCCAGCAACTGGATGTAGAAGATTTGACTTCTCAACAGAATAAAAATGTTTTAACAGAATTTGTCCATCAATCGAACGAACGGATCACGTTGCTGGATTCTAATGGAAAAGTCTTATTTGATACAACGGATCAATCGTTGGATCAATCGAGGGATGACCGTCCTGAGATCAAAGCAGTATTGAACGGTGGGACACTTGGCACCTCATTGAGAATGAGTACGACATTGAAGGAAGAACTGCTCTATGTAGCATTACCAATCAAAGTAAACGGGCAACTTGAAGCAATTATTCGAATCGCAGAACCAACGAGTGGTTTCTTACCTCGAACAGAAAATTTTCGTCGGTGGGTCTTCTTCTTTTTCTTGATTTTTTTCATTGTTTTGACCAGTATGATCTATTACTTGGCTTATCAGCGAAATCAACCACTCAAGACAGTTTTACCAGTCTTGAAAAAGATGGTCAATAATCCGGACAAGACGGAAATCATTATGCAAACGTCCGATCAGTGGGAAGAATTGTATCAAACGATCAACGAGTTAAGTGAACAAATGAGTAAAATGTATCGTGCCTATACCACCACTGAAGAACAATTATATTCACTTCTGAACGAATTGATGATCGGTGTCTTCCTCATTGATTCAGAATCACGATTACGTTTGCTTAATCCAAAAATGCAAAGCCATTTAGGTGTAAGTCACTTTCGTCCCAATGAACGTTACACAGAGATCATCCAAGAACCAAAATTGATCCAGCTGATCCATCAAGTTACCCCAACTGAACCGCTTGTACACAAAGAAATCACGATTTCTGAAGGACAACAAACGTTGGACATCAGCCTTCGCTATTTTAATAGTTCAGAAGAAACTGGACAAATATTGGGGGTCGCGTATGATCTAACTAAAATCAGACGTTTGGAAAAACTTCAAAAAGACTTTGTTGGAAATGTCTCTCATGAATTAAAGACTCCAGTCACTTCTTTGATTGGTTTTACTGAAACTTTGCTGGACGGAGCAAAAGACGACCCGAAAACGTTGACGGACTTTCTTTTGATCATGCAAAAAGATGCCATCCGATTAGATAAGTTGATTCGAGAAATCATCCAACTGTCAAAAGATGAAGAAACACCTTACGAGACACAGACGATTTATCTGGATCCTTATTTCCACCAGATCATTCAAAGTTATCAGCCAACGATCGAGAAAAAACAGTTGACCATCCAACTGTTTGGGGAAGATGTATCATTCACTACGCAGACAGATCTATTGTATCCGATCATTAAAAATCTAGTCGAAAATGCCATCCAGTATTCAAAAGAATCAAGCACGATCATCATTCGCTATCAAGTCACGAACAAATTAACCTTTTCAGTCCAAGATTTTGGCATTGGTATTGACAAGGAAGACCAAGAACGGATTTTTGAACGTTTTTATCGAGTGGATAAAGCCAGAAGCCGACACTCAGGTGGGACTGGGCTAGGCTTAGCGATCGTAAAAGATTATGTCAATCTATTGGGTGGGGAAATCCTAGTAGACAGTCATCCAGGAACTGGCTCTACTTTTACGGTCACGATCCCCGCTTTACAATCAAAATTTCCAAGTTGAATTGAGACCGGAACAGAAGTATCTCTCTCCGAGAAATAAGAAGAGGTTCACAGAAATTACTTTTTAGATTTTTGTAAGTGTCGGCTTGTTTTCGAAGGAGTTGCTTCTGCACACATCGTTTATTCGTTTTTAAAGAACGTGGGACAAAAGTCAGAAACACTTTTGTCCCACGTTCTTTTTTGAAATTTCCGAAAAACCTGACTTTTGGACGTCGTTTATTCGAGAATCTATAGCAAAACTGATTTTTAGATTTTTCCCACATTCTCTTCTTCCCTTTATCTCACTCGCGTTTATTCTTTCGGTTCGTCAAATTTGAACCGAAAGAAGTTCTTCAACCACTCTATAAACGTTCGTTTTCTTTGGTCATTTTTCAACCGACTATATTTTTCGATCAGTTGCGACAGTTGTCTAAAAATAGATTCCGCTGCAAAAAACAAAATGATCAGTAACAAAATAGAGACTGCGGATATTGCCGATATAGAAAATAGTTTATGGAGAAAAATAACTGAAAAGACGATTCCTCCTGCACAAAATAAAATAATTCTCCCTCTAAACCGATTCAGTGGCTGACAGATTTTATATAGAACTAAAAACCCAACGGCCGTCAGCAACATCGTAGACGCTGTGGAGACGTCTGTTTTATTGAGTTGCAAACTCACACCGCTCACGACTAAGGCACCCACGACCATCATATCAGTCAAGCCACCAGGGATTGCTTTTTCCATCACATTGAACATGAATTTCCCTTCAATCCGGTTCTTGTTTTCTTCAAGTGCAAGTAAAAAGGATGGCACACCAATCGTGAATAAACTAATCAATGTAATTTGAGAAGGTTCAAGTGGATACGTCAGTGCAAATAAAATAGAAAATACGGAAAGCAAAAAAGAAAAAATATTTTTGACTAAAAATAAACTAGCAGAACGCTCAATGTTATTTACCACACGACGTCCTTCTGCTACGATCTCAGGCATTTTTGAGAAATCAGAATCGAGTAAAGCAACTTATGCTGCTTGGATCGTTGCCTCGTTTCCTGAAGCCATGGCAATACTACAATCTGCTTCTTTCATCGCCAAAATGTCATTTACGCCATCACCTGTCATTGCTACAGTATTTTTTTCCTTTAACAGTTGCACAAATCTCATTTTTTGTTCTGGTTTCACACGCCCAAAAACGGTATATTCCTCAACTGCTTTACCATACTCTTCCTCCGCTAACTGAGAAACATCGATATATTTTTCAGCATTTGCGATTCCTGCTTGTTTGGCTACGCTAGAAACAGTTTGCGGATTATCCCCTGAGATCACTTTGATCGCTACACCTTGTTCTTTAAAATAAGTGAATGTTGCTGGTGCTTCTTTTCGTATAGGGTTAGTGATCAGAATATAGCCTAATGGTGTTACCTCTGCTTCTAAGACCATTTCTGTGAGTTCTTGTGGATAGACTCCAAAAACCAACACGCGATAGCCCTGTTCAGTATAGTGACTGAATTCCTCTTGATATTTTAAAAACTGATCCCGTAAAACCATTTCTGGAGCCCCTAATACATAGGTTCCCTCAGAAAAAGATACACTACTGAATTTCTGCACGGAAGAGAATGGTTGAACTGTTCGTACCTCTTGATCTGTGTAGTCCGTAAAATAATCTTGGATGGCTTCCATCGTTACATTGTCGCTGGCCATCGCTTTTGCGTAATCAGAAATCAGCCCTTTGATTCTCTCGCTGTTTTTTTGAGCAGTCTCATTTTTTGCAACAAGCAATTTTTGAACAGTCATCCGATTTTCTGTGATCGTACCTGTTTTATCGACACATAGGACGTTTACTCTAGCTAATGTTTCGATACTTTTCATATTATGCAAAAGGACTCGTTCCTTCGCTAATCTGCTGGCACTCATTGCTAAAGCGATCGTTGTCAACAAATACAAGCCTTCAGGGATCATACCGATCAACGCTGCTTCCATTGCTACGATACTTTCTTTGATCGTATCCTCGTTTACGAAATAGCTTTGTCCAAAGAGGGTAAGACCTAAGGGAATGATGATGATCCCGATCCATTTGATGAGTTTATTCAAGGAAGCGATCATTTCAGATTGTTCCCCTTCACCCATTTTCTTTGCTTTTACTGTCAGTTGTGAGATGTAAGAATCATATCCAACTCTTTCCAATTGAGCATAGGCCTTGCCAGAAATAATAAAACTTCCTGACATCAAAGAATCGCCAATCTCTTTAGTGATCTCATCTGCTTCACCTGTTAATAAACCTTCATTGACTTGCAGTTTTCCTTCTAACACGGTGGCATCTGCTGGTATTTGTTGCCCCGTTTCAAGAAGTACTACATCATCTAATACTAACGATTCAATATCGATCTTCTTTTCTTTTCCCTCTCTAATGACCGTTACTTTGGCAGCAGACAATACGGTCAAATTGTCCAAGATTTTTTTTGAACGGATTTCTTGGTAGATGGCGATTCCCGTATTCGCTAAGATCACTGGTAAAAAAGTGAGATTTTTATAAGAACCGACTAAACATAATAAAATGGCTAAAACCATAAAAATCAAATTGAAATATGTGAATGTATTTTGAAAAACAATTTCCTTGTTACTTTTGAATGAGGTATCTATCGTCTGATTTGTAGCATGATCTTGTATTCTCTCTGCGACTATTTTTTCTGAAAGCCCCTCATGATAATCGGGGGCGTAACGGGTAACAGGATGTTTCTCTTTTTGATCGAATTCATTCTTGCTTCTTTTTCTGAATTTTTCCATGATTTTTTACCTCGATTGTTATTCTTATGAATACAATAATACAATTATCGAAAAAAAGCCTATGAAATGGCTGATAAATGTCTTTCATTCCTGTTATATGCTAGTTGCTCAAGCAAAAAAAGCATACCTATCAAGGCACACTGTCGCTTATATTCTACGTAGTAAAAAAGCTGGAACAGAAGCCACTCTTTATGAGTGAAATACTTCTGTTCCAGCCTTGGGTAACTTATTTTAAATTTCCTTTCGCATCACGTTCGACTTTCATTGAAGTGATCGGCAGATAACCTAGTTCTTTGACTGCGCCTTGTTGGACATCCTCTTTCATCATGTAGTCTAAAAATTTCTTCACTTCTGGGGAAGGTTTACCATTTGTATACATATGTTCATACGACCAGATTTTCCAACTGTTATCTGCAACGTTTTCTTCCTTAGGTTCTACACCATCAATGCTTAACGCTTGTGTCGTGTCATCCAAGTAAGAAAATGCTAAATAGCTGATCGAGCCTGGCGTTTGAGCCACGATCTGGCGAACTATGCCAGAAGAATCTTGCTCCTGTGATTGGATAGGAGTAGCACCATCTAAGCCCCATTTTTCAAATGTTGCTCTGGTACCACTACCATTTGCTCGGTTGATTACACTGATTTTTTCATCTTTTCCGCCTAGATCTTTCCAATTGGTGATTTTACCTGTAAAGATGTCGATCAATTCTTGTTTGGTGATATTTTTTATACCAGTATCTTTGTTAACGATCGGTGCCATTCCGACAACAGCAACTTTGTGGTCCACTAGCTTGCTGGCATCGACACCGTCTTTTTCTTCAGCGAAAACATCGGAGTTACCGATCGTGACCGCTCCGGCTTCAACTTGGCTCAAGCCTGTTCCGCTCCCACCACCTTGGACAGAAATCTGATAATTGGGATTTTCTTGCACGAAACTTTCTTGTGCCGCATCAACTAATGGTTGTAAAGCGGTTGAGCCCACCGCAACGATTTTTACTTGTTCATTTGAATTACCCGAACTATTCTGTGCTGCGGAACCATCTGTATTTCCAGAACCTGAACCACACCCAGCTAAAAGAAAACCTAGGACACCTAAAGAGAATAATACTTTTTTCATTGATATACCCCTTTCTTATTTACAAGTAAAGTGTACCAATGTACTGTAAATCCTACGTGTGGATGGTGTAAATATCCAGTTAATTTATGTAAATTTCCGGTAAAACGAAAAAAACAAACAGAGTCCTCATCGACAATGTTTGTTCCTGTACTTATTTATAAGGGCGTACCAATCAGTGTCATCCGCGCTCTGAAATCATCTTTGTTGTTCGAACTTCCGTGTAAAAATAAAAAAATGCCGCTAAAAAGAATGAGAGAATTGCTAGATAGAAACTTGGCTTTATTGTTAAAAAATACATTGCTGAATAAGCAGAATCTTTTAACCCGCTTTCACTTAGCCCATTAGGACCAACGATGATCCGCGGCAACATTGAGAAAAACGAGGCAAAAACCAACATGCAAGAAAAATGGAGCATATGCCAGTTATAAGCTTTAATGAATTTATTTGAAAGTAGCAAACTCACACTGATAAAAAAATAAAACATCGTTAAAAGTGGAAAATTCTTTGATACAACAAATCCGCTACCTTGGATCAATCCTAAAATCTCTGCCCCTTGTACTACCGCATTTACCCATGTAAATGGTGCCAAGAAAATCGGGAAAAACCAAAAAAACAAATACAAACGTTCAACTTTTATTATCTTTCTCATTCGTTTCCTCCCATGCACGATTTTCTTTCATCATACTATAAGCGTTTTCTCTAAAAAAATTAGGGGGAAAATCTTTTTTTTTAGAGATAACGCAATGAGAGTTTGTTCATTTAACCATCAAAATATGAAAAAGGAATTGCTTAATTTTATTTTGATCTTAAAATAAAGTTGTGGGGGAGAATCGAATACACAGGTTTGGAGGACAAACATCATGGTAAAATATCTAAAAAAATGTATTTTACTCCTGTTTTTAGTTCCGTATATTTATTTTGCATTGTTGCTAGATTACCGCTATCATTCTATATTTGGATTAATTTTTCTGGCATTTTATACTGGTTTTATCATGCAGAAAAAAGACCAGCTCTTTCTTTTGATTCCAGGGAACATCGCTACGACTGTGACTTCCTATTTAGCATGTCTCTATTATACAGATTGGCACTTTTTTTATCAGCCATTTAGCCCGACCAAACTTATCCTGCTACTAGCTGTCATTTATTTGATCCCACAAGTGATGGGTATTTTTTGGGCACGGATTTTTACTCAAAAAAAGCAGAATATAAACATATTTAAATAAAATATAAAACAAGGAGGAGACTTTCGTCATCGATTGTCTGCTCCCTCTTTTTTAGTGTGATTTATTTGTATACCGAGGCTTCTTCTGAAACTTTTAAAGTATGTCCTATGATAGACTGAATCCTACCTATATCTCATGCAGATACACTTTCTTGATCACGATCTTGTCGAATAATTGTGACTGACTATCTTGTTCACCAATGATCTCAGCAATCACTGTGCGGTTATTTGATTTCTTCCGTAACTGGTAATTTATTTTCCCAGTCGCATTCAACTCATTTAACATGTCTACTACGCCGCCAAAACCTGTTTTCTTTGTAATGAATCCTAATGCCACCATTCGTTCATCTAAATTTTTAGCAGATACCGTTACTCCAGTGATCAAAGAATGTTTTAACTTTTGAACTAATTCTTCTAACCCTTCTGTTGTTGAAACAACTGACGTGGACTGATCGGTAAAGTTATCCAGTACTTGTTTACTTTCTTCATTGATCCGCACTTCCTCTTTCACCGATTCTCGCAAGTCTGCTAGTTCCTGTAACAAGGTTTCGTACTGTTCCTGAGTCAGCATGACACCTGCAACTTTTTCTCGGTTGAATATATATACCCCAGTTTCGGCTTTTCTCGCTTGGTCAAACACATCCATCGGTGATCTTTTTACCTCTGTGATCGAAGATGTGGGCACCTCTAATTTCTTTAAATCCAATGGACATCCTCCTTTACTACTCTGTTTCATTATAGCATATCCAAAACATCCGAAGAAAATATCCTTCAATTTTTTGTATCGATCCAGTAATCGATATCTGAAAGTAGCCGGTCGATGCCAAAGGAAGATTGGTAGAAATAGGTTTTTTGGTCCTTATTATTGACCAACGGGAAAAAATGATCCGTAATGATCAATTGTGCATAATTGGGCGGTGTTGCTCGCGTACATACGTGAATCGCTGTTCGTTTTCGGTGTCTAAGTGTTTTGTCTAAAACAGCTGCCAGTCTTCTCGCTTCCTCATGGTCGTAACGAAAAAAAAAGACGATCTTCACTTCTGGCGGATAAAGTTCCAAATAGCCACGCTCTTGTAATACTTTTAGTAAACACAAGTCCCACTCACTTGCTGGATAATCGAGTGCTTGTTGTAAAGCTGTTCGAAATTGGCTTAGTTTCTCTTGGCAATTAGGTATCTTTTTCAGAAATTCATGATATGTTTGCAATTCTTCCTTGACTATATGTTCATGAATACCGATCGTATAGCGCAACCATTCTTGATAAATCACCCGTGTGATGCTTTTTTTATTCGTACTTTCATATTCGCTGGTCAGCCAAAATAAAGAATCTAGCTTTTCAGTAACGATCATTAATTTACGGTAATCCTGTGTTTCTTCGATTTTTTCCCAACGTTTCTCGATGATGATATTGCAGCTCAAGCGCAAAATACATCGATATATTTTTTCTTTTTCTGATAAGTGTAGTTCTCTTAAAAATAGCAATTCAGGAAACATCTCAAAGAACACCGTCTGATTTTCATTTAACAGTTCTACCTCTGAGACTTCTTTTCTTTGCTCCAATAGCTGAATAAACACTTCTGAAAAAGATCGTTCTGTATCTTCAACATAAAAATGTGGAAAATCTCTTAAGAAACAAAAGATCAGATAACGGATCTTTCGTTCAGCACCATAGATTTGTCCCTTTTTATATGAAAAGGAAAGATGATATTCCCCTAACCACTTCCGTAAGCGTTCCTGTGAAGAACGATCATAGACTTGCTGATATTTTTTTTGGAGGATCAAATCTTTTAATAAACAAAAGGAAGAAGACTGGATCAAAAAATCAAATAATAAATAAGGTTCGCTGTATCCTTTGTTATAGATCAAACAAACACTTTTTTTCTGCTGGATCAATTGGATCGGGATATCCTTTTCCTCTAATCTTTTTAAATAGCGGTCGATCGTTTTCACGTCTACCATTAACTTTTCCGCTAGATCTGCTTTTTTCCAAGTTAGATCCTTCATCTGATGGATCAATAAAAATAAATTTTGTACATTTTTTGTTAATAGTTTTTGCCATTTCATTGAAGCTACCTCACTTAATCCATTTACTCTGATTCATAAAAAAGAAAAATTGCAAATAGCTAGTTTCTATATATAAAGTACGAAAAAAAAACAAAAAAATATTTTTATAAACCATTAATTTATTTTTAATTTTATTATACTTCATTCGTTCGAGTTGTAAGAGACATTGCTTGTCTGAACGATACCCTTCAATTAAAATATAGAAGTAGAGCAGAAAATTTCATGAGAAGGAGATGAGAGGATGAATAACCAAATCCAGTCATCCAAAGAAAAAGTGGATCGACTGATTCTTGAATTAGAAAAAGCAATTGTTGGTAAACGTTCGACGATTCAGTTAATGGTTGTCGCTTTATTAGCCAATGGGCACGTCCTATTCGAAGATATACCAGGTGTCGGTAAAACTTTACTTGTCAAAGCTTTATCTCAAGCAATCAAAGGTAACTTTAGTCGCATCCAGTTTACACCGGATCTCCTTCCCAGTGATATTTTGGGGTTTTCAGTCTATAATTCTCAAAACCACTCCTTTGAATTTCGACCCGGACCAGTTTTTACGACAATTCTCTTAGCTGATGAGATCAATCGAACCACCCCAAGAACTCAAGCCGCACTTTTAGAAGTGATGGCGGAAAGACACGCAACGATCGACAATCATACGTATCCTTTAGATCCGCATTTCTTTGTTTTGGCTACCCAGAACCCCATCGAATATGAAGGAACATATCCTTTACCTGAAGCCCAATTAGATCGCTTTTTATTTCGATTGGAAATCGGGTATCCTTCATTTGAAGAAGAACTCTATCTATTGATGAATGAATATGAACAGAATCGGCAATCCTTATCTGTTGTTTTAAGTAGTGAAGAATTGACCTCCTTAAAAGAAGAGGTGAATCAAGTCTTCGTAGACCCTGCTGTTGCTTCTTTTGCCTTACAACTCGTGACAGCAACCAGAGAACATCCTGAAATCAAATTAGGCATTAGTCCAAGAGGAAGTCTAGCATTTATTCATGCAGCGAAAGCCTATGCTCTTGTTCAGGGTCGCATGTATGTTACGCCAAAAGACTTCCAAGTATTGGCTCCTTTTGTATTTGCTCACCGTCTGATGTTTCATGATGCTTCATTGAGCAAAACACAGATCACAGAGTTTCTAAAAGACTTAGTTTCTCATGTTCCCATACCAGTGAGGTGAGCAGATGACAAAACTATTCAATTACCTGACTAACTCCTTGTTGTTCGGTATCTACTTTTTATTTGTGGGGTTTGCTATTCTTTTCAATAATTCATTGGGTTGGTTCCTTGCAACTTTTACCACACTTTATTTGTTATGGAGTTTTCTTTCATTAGGTTCACTTTTACGAAAAATAGCAGTCTCTAGTTCTGTTCCAGCCTTCATCAACCGTGAAAAAGCAACTGTCACAACTGTTTATTTTTCGAAAGCACGAGTCTTTTCTATTCCCTTACCTCGTTTAACTATTCGCTTTTCTGAGAACTTCTCTCCCCAACAGCAAACGATTTTTGTCCTATCAAAAAAGAAACAAGGCGTGCAAACGACCCTCAGCTGGCCAAACCGAGGCAATTTACAAACTGTCATGCTCGAACTGATTGCTTATGATCCTTTAGGGTTGTTTCGTAAAAGTATCAAGCTGGAGATTCCTTTCAATACCACCGTTCTTCCCCGGTTTTGTGAAGAAGAAGCCAACAAACTGTTTGAACAGTTGATCCATGAGCAAAGGCAATTCCCCCAAAAAGGTGGAGAGGAATTGAAAGAGTATCGACCTTACCGCTATGGTGATCTAGTGAATCGGATCAATTGGAAATTATCGGCACATAGTCAAGAATGGCTTTATCGTGAAACAGAAGAAAAACAGCCAGTAAGCGAGATCAGCCTATGTTTTTGGGGAGTAGATGGCCCATTTTTCGAAGAAACATTGGATATCTATTATTCTTTTTACCAATTAGTTAAAGATAAAAATCCGGAAATGATCGTTTTAGGAAAGGATCATTTTAGCCAGAATGAACCAATCAATCAATTATTTGCCAAATTACAGCCATTTCCTGTGACTGATGAAAAAAAGGCAACCGCCTATTTAAAAGATGCTCATAGCCCACACATTGTCATTTTTACGCCCAGACTTTCCGACGCACTCCAAGCATTTAGTGAGGCAAACCCTAAAAATACCACTGTCGTTTTTATTTATTTCGAAAGCAATCACTTAGTCATTCAAAATAAACAAGCTCGTCTAGCTGTCAAGGGAGGTACGAAAGATGACTGATAAAAGAATACTATGGCTTCGTGCGATATATTGTTTTTTTATACTTAGTGTCCCAGTACCTGTTTTTCTATCTGCGAATCAGTTGCCAGAGTATCTGTCCCTTGTTTTGGTCATTGGCTTGATTGCTGCCGTTACTGCTGGTTTACGTTCAAAACTACTTCGACTACCTTTTTATATTATTCTAGCTATTGGTGCACTTGTTCGTTATTTTCCTGAAACACCATTTTCTTTCCGTTGGTTCTCACAGTTTTATACACAGATTTCATTAGAGCTCGGGCAATTGTTTCAGGGAGAATTGAACTATTTTCCTGCAAAAACTGCTTTTTGTCTGATATTATGCTTGATCTATCTCACCTGTCTGCTAGTGATTGATTATGACCTATGGCCGATTCCTTTTATACTTATAACTGTATACTTTATGCTGTTGACTATTTTTAGGGATTTCGATCTATTTGAAGAAATGATTTTTGTCGTGGCCGTCCTATGTATCTATTTGATTTTCAGACAACTGTTAGTTACCCTTCCTAGCAATAAAAAAAGCCAATTTCTATTACTTACAAATTTAACTTTACTTGTCCTTTTAGTTATCAGTGCGACACTTCCTTCCTATTTGCCGACATTCAATCAAGCATTAGAAGAAAAAAGTGAACCAATCAGAGATTACCTCAACCAAGAAGGACTCTATGACAAAATCAACAACTATCAAGCTACTGGTACCGCTAAAACTGGATTCAGTGAAAATGATGAACAACTTGGTGGCCCTCTATATGATAACAACGATGCCGTTTTTACAGTTGTACAACCTGAAAGCAACTACTGGAAAGTGGAAAACAAGACTGATTATACTGGTAAAGGATGGAATGAAGATCCAAATGCTCCTCTTACTCCAGTGGAAAATATACCTTACGGACTTCAAGAATATCAAAAAGCTGACGCAACACCACAAACTGCCCAGCTATCTTTAAAAAGTCAAGCCTACATTCCTTATCCTTATGGGAATATCCAATTGACTACTCTGCCTGATCAAAACGAGATGCCTGTCTATTTTTTGCAGCAATCGAACCGTTTCATTTTAACTGGAGCCAAAAAAGATACTACGGTTACCATGGCTATCAATAAAATTTCCACTTCGCCTGATAACCTACAAACTATTCAGATCTCAGCCAATGATAAAAAGCGACTTGAAAATTTTCTACAGTTGCCCTCTTCACTCCCTGAAAGAGTCAAAAATCTAGCAAATGAACTCACAGATCGACTTGCTTCTCCTATTGAAAAAGTAAAAGCAATTGAAGATCACCTAAAATCGTTAGGGAACTATCGGTATTCAAAGATCGATGCACAACATACCCCAGAAAATCGTGACTATGTAGACTTTTTTTTATTTGATACGAAAGTAGGCTATTGTGACAACTTTTCTACCTCTATGGTGATCCTCCTTAGAGCAGCTGGGCTTCCTGCTCGTTGGGCCAAAGGATTTACAGGGGGCTATCAAACGGGTACAAAAGATGATAACAAAATATATACGATTTTAAACAGCAATGCTCATTCTTGGCCGGAAGTTTATTTCCCTGGCTTTGGTTGGCTCCCTTTTGAACCTACTCCTGCTTTTTCAAATCCCGCAACTGCTGAACAGGAAGTTCCAGAAACGACCAGTGCGCCGCGTGCTTCAGATGTAGCAGAACAAAGCAGTGAACCTGCAGATACACAACGTTCCTCTTCAGAAACAACAACCACTACTGAGAATGGTACAACTGACACATTGAAAAAAAATAATAAAATTCTGTTCTTTGCGCTATTTTCTGTTTTAGTGCTTGTCGTTCTCGGGCTTTATCGCAAAAAATTATATTGGTTTACTTATGTTCTCTGTCTTCGGTCATTTATTGTCAATGAACGACAAGCCTATCGTTTTCTACTATGGGGATGCGAGCGTCTGCTACCTAGAGCACCAGAAGAAGATCTCGTAACATACAGCATGCGCTTTGAAGCGAACTATCCACTAAATGATCGTTTCATCAAATTAACGACACATTATGAAGCGCTCCTCTATGGCAGTCATGCTACCCCATTTGATAAAACAATGTATCAAGCTGTTGCGGATGCGATCAGAAAATAGATATAACTAAATCGTGTTAAAAAAAGACAATTCCTCTTATAGCTAAAAGAAATCATCTCTGCGTAAAGTCCATTTGATTTCTGCTATTTTAAGAATTGTCTTTTTTGATTTTCTTTTAGTTTTTTACTATTTCAGCGTTAGTGCATTCAAAGCAACAACTACTGTACTTAGTGACATCAATACTGCACCCACTGCGGGACTTAAAATAATTCCGATTGGGGCTAAGATTCCCGCCGCTAAAGGAATAGCAACAATGTTGTAACCGGCACCCCACCAAAGATTCTGGATCATTTTTCTTCTTGTTTGTTTTGCCAATTCCAAGAAATGCAAAATATCTTTAGGGTCACTGTTTGTCAACACAACATCTGCCGAATCAATCGCGATATCCGTCCCAGCACCAATCGCCATTCCGATCGTGGCACGTGCCAAGCTAGGAGCATCATTGATCCCATCACCAACCATGATCACTTTTTTACCTTTATCAAGATATTGTTGCACGATTGCTTCTTTGTCATCAGGTAACAATCCACTATAATAATTCTCGATACCCAAATATTCTGCTACTGCCTGTGCGGCTTTTTGATTGTCGCCAGTCAACATGACAGGCGTGATGTTCTTTTCTTTAAGGGCTTGGATAAATTGTTTTGCTTCTGGTTTTATTACATCACCTAGAGCAATGATTGCCGCAAGTTGTTCTCCAATAATCAAATAACTTATTGTATTTCCTTGTTCTTCGTAAGGCTTTACTCGGCTTGCATCAACTGATAACCCCAAGCGCTTCACTTCTTTTTCATTGACGATCTTCACTTTTTGGTCTTCAACATCTGCTTCTAGACCAACACCGCTTAGATTTTTTTGGTTCAACGCTTCATATGGGGCAATATCCTTTTCTTTTAGATAGTTCATGATACCAATCGCTAACGGATGATTGGCTGCGGATTCTAAAGCACCAATGTATTTCAGCAATTCTTCTTTTGTATAGTTGTCAGTTAACACTTCGAGACCTGTCACTGTAAATTTGCCTTGAGTCAATGTCCCTGTTTTATCCAACATGATGACATCTAAGTCATTTGCTTGTTCCAAAGCATTGCGATTTTTTAAAAGCAAGCCATTTTTGGCTGCAATCGAGGTAGAACGAGCAACTACTAAAGGTATCGCTAATCCTAACGCATGTGGACAAGCAATAATGAACACCGTAACCATTCGTTCTAGCGCATCTGGTAAATTCTCTAAGAATAACCAAGCAATAAAAGCCAAGATGCCGGCGACTAATGCAACATAAAAGAGCCATTTGGCTACTTTATCTGATAATGATTCTAGCTTTGATTTTTCACCTTGGGCTTTTCGTACCATGTCCATGACTTTCGCTAAATAACCATTTTCGCCAGTTCCTGTTACAGTGATTTCAATCGTACCATCACCATTGATCGATCCACCAATAACTTGGTCGTCTACATTTTTCTTCACGCCTCTAGATTCACCAGTAACCGCAGATTCGTCCACGATCGTTTCACCTTTTACGATCGTACCATCTGTTGGCATCTTATCTCCGGCACGAACAATCAGATGATCGCCCTCTTTTACTTCTTTGAGAGAAACAGTTTCTTCTGTACCGTCTTTTTTCAGACGTTTAACAGATTCGGGAAGTAATTCAGCTAATTTCTGCAATGCATTACTAGCATTTGAAACAGCGTTCATTTCGATCCAATGCCCCAACAACATGATGACGATCAATGTGGCTAATTCCCAGAAGAAGTCCATTACATGTGCTTGCGGATTGATCAAATTTGCAACAAATGAATAGACACTATATACATATGCAACAGTGATCCCCATAGCAATCAAGGTCATCATTGCAGGGCTTTTTTGTTGGAGTTCCATTTTCGCACCACTTAAAAATGGTTGTCCGCCGTATACAAAAAGGATTGTCGCAAGAACTAGAACTACCCATTCTGATCCAGGAAATGTAATTTGGAAGGGAAATTCCATTCCCATCATTGGTGAAAAGAGAATGATCGGAATAGCTAAAATAAGCGATAACCAAAATTTTTGTTTGAAATTCCCCATGTGCATGGAATGGTCCATTCCGCCCATACTTCCATGATCCATGTGATCGTGGTCCATCATTACGTGGTTCATATTTCCATGGTCCATACCTTCATGGCCCATATTTTTATGGTTCATGTGGTCATGGTCCATCTGTTCGTGATCCATACCTGCATGATCCATATTTTTATGAGCCATTTGTTCATGATCCATTTCTCTATGCTCATGTTGTTCATTAGAAACCTGTTTTTCCGGATGTGTTGTTTTTTCTTTCATCTTTACCCTATCCTTTCTTCGAATGTGTCATCCTCCGATTCAAACTTAGGGAGTTTAGCAAAACACTTACAGAACTAAAGGCCATGGCGCCACCCGCAATGATAGGATTCAAAAAGCCGAGTGCGGCGAATGGAATGCCAATCGTATTATAAATAAATGCCCAAAATAAATTTTGCTTGATCTTCTTCAAAGTGGCTGTCGAAAGAGCAATCATTTGGCTGATCGAAGTCAAATGACTATTCATCAAAGTGACATCTGCAGCTTCCATTGCGATATCCGTCCCACTTCCCATAGCGATCCCCACATCTGCAAGAGCTAACGCTGGCGCATCGTTGATCCCATCACCGACCATTCCAACTTTTTCTCCTTTTTTCTGAAGGCTCTCAACGTAGTTCGCTTTGTCTTCCGGTAACACTTCTGCGAAAATATGTGCTGGATCGATTCCAACTTGTTTACCGATTGCTTGAGCTGCAAGTTGATTGTCTCCTGTCACCATGTAAACTTCGACACCATTGTTCTGTAACTGTGCGATCGCCTGTTTGGCGTCATCTTTGATTTGATCCGATACAGCGATCAAACCAAGGACTTTTTTGTCATTTGCCAAAAACATGACTGTTTTCCCCTGTCCTTCTAATTCTAACGCTTGTTCTTGAAATTCATCAAATGAAAGGGTCATTTCTTCCAACCGCTTTCTGGTACCGGCAAAATAAAACTGTCCATTGATTTTCCCACTGATGCCAGCTCCTGGATGGGCAGTGAAATCTGTGATCGGCTCAGCGATCATCCCTTGGGTTTCTCCGTAAGCGACGATTGCTTTACCTAAAGGATGTTCAGAAGCATATTCTAATGAATAAAAGAGCGAAGCTACTTCTTCGTTTCCCAAAACATCTGTCACTTCTGGCGTACCGCGAGTGATCGTGCCTGTTTTATCTAGGATGATACTGCTCAAATGTGCCGCTGCTTCTAATGCTCCGCCACCTTTGATCAAAATCCCATTGCGAGCGCCGACTCCTGTACCTACCATGATCGCTGTAGGTGTGGCTAGACCAAGCGCACATGGACAGGCGATCACTAAAACTGAAACACTATGGATCACGGCAAGTTGCCAGTCATTGGTCATAAATCCAGTAATCAGTAACGTTAACACTGCAAGCACTAAAACAATCGGTACGAATATCCCTGAGATCCTATCAGCGATCTTTTGGATGGGTGCTTTGCTTCCTTGAGCATCTTCGACCATTTGAATGATCTGTGCCAAAACTGTTTGTTTCCCAATTTGAGAAACTTCCATTTGGATCAAACCAATTGTATTGATCGTTCCTCCAAAGATAGAGTCATTTTCCTTTTTCTCCACTGGAACACTTTCCCCTGTCAGCATACTTTCATCAATGGCACTAGTCCCTGAAATGATCTTTCCATCTGTCGGTATCTGTTCCCCCGGACGGATCACTAGGATATCTGATAGATTGACTTCACCAATCGAGATCGTTTGTTCCTGTCCATCTCTTAACACTTGAGCCGTCTTTGTCTGTAACGACATCAACTGTTTGATCGCGTCACCTGTTTTGCTTTTCGCTGTATGTTCCAAATATTTACCTAACAATATCAACGTAATGATCATACTGCTGCTTTCAAAATATAAATCGGTAGAATGACTTGGAAAAAAGCCATTGTAGACACTTAAAGCAAAAGCCGCAGTCGTTCCGATTGCGACTAAGACATCCATATTTGGTGCCTTTGTTTTCAATGCATGATAGGCACCTTTATAAAAACGCCATCCCACATAAAATTGGACTGGAATAGCTAAGATAAGTTGAACGATCGGCCGATGAAAAAAGTGGACGATCTCACTATTGTTCCCTAACATCATCGCGATCATTGCCAACATTAGCGGCAACGTCAATACTGCACTGAAAATCAGGTCAAATTTCATTTTCTTGCGATAAGCCGTTTTTTCTTCTGCAATCTTTTGTTTGTGTGCTTCGTCGTACAAGATTGCTCCATACCCGATATTTTCGACACTACGAATCAGTTTTTCTGTTGACGTTTCTTTATAAGTCACACTAGCTTTTTCAGTAGCTAAATTAACAGTTGCAGATACAACACCCGGTTGCTCTTTCAATTCTTTCTCGATTCGAGCAGAACAATTCGCACAGGTCATCCCTGTGATAACAAATGTATCCATTTTTGTTTGGGCATCCATCAAATCACCTCAGATTGATAGCCTAATGCATTGATCGTCTGGCAGATTTTTTCCGGTTGGATTTTTTCTTCATCATATTTCACGATCCCATTTTCTTTTTTTAAATTGACTTTTATCTTTTTTACGCCATCAAGTGAATGAACGGCTTCTTCCACACGTTCGACACAATGGTTACAACTCATTCCTTTAATTGAAAATTCTTGTTTCATCATTTATTCCTCCTTATTGATGTTCCTTACAATGGCATTGGCCAGGGATACAGTTGCATGCAACGGATGCGACTGGCTGTTTTTTATTTAATTGGTCTAAGATCATCTCGATATCTTCTTGCGTCAATGTTGCTTCTTCCACTAAGTCAGCAATCGTTGCCCCGATCCTTTTTGCGCAGATATGGGAAAAAAGATTCTCGGTTGCACTGCGAACCGTTTCCGTCTCCGAAACGGCAGGATGATAAATAAATTTTTTCCCTTCTTGTTCTGTCCAGACCGCTTCTTTTTTCACCAGACGTCCCAACAAAGTTTTTACTGTGGCTGCTTTCCATTCCATGGATTCTGCGAGTATCTGCGTGATTTCTTGTGCTGTCGATTGACCAAGGGTCCAGATGACTCGCATGATCTCCCACTCAGAGTCACTGATCTTGATTGGGGAAGTTACTTCTTTCATCTCATCACTCTTCCTTTCTGTTTACAGATGTAAACTTAAGCACGGATATAGATTACAACTGTAAACGAAAAATGTCAAATGGTTTCTCCTATTATTTGCTCAATTTCTTTAAAAATGCTGTTTGCTCCCGTTTATTGTGCAAAATAATCAATTTTTCGCTTGCACCTAGTTGGTCAATACGATTCAATAACCGCGGTTCATTTTTTTCTTATAATGTAAAACAAATGAGAGAAATTCTATATATTCGCTATCTAGTTTTTCACTAAAGGTGTGAGGCATATCTGGTCTTGTTGCTTTGTTTCTTTTTCTTTTGATACTTCTTAAAATCACTCGATAGATTGCGAGGAGTGTGGGGACTTTTAGCAAGATGATCTGATCTGCTTCTTCGATTCTCTCTGTCGCTGTACCGGTATAGTTGCCTTCGATGATCCATGATTCATTTTCAGCCATGAATTTAATTTGTTCTGCTTTGAACCATTCTGCAGCCTCGTCACTGTAATCTGTGGTATGCCATAACAAGTCTAGTGGTAACAGAGGACTACGTGTGATCGTTTGCATCTTCCTTGCTAGTGTAGATTTCCCAGCACCGCTTTGACCGATAATCATTCGCTTCATCTACTCTCCCCATTTCATTCATCTTTTTTTCTATCTTACCATAGGAAAAAAGAGAGGCAAGGCATCCTTATGCCTCGTCTCTCTTTATCCGTATAAACGGTCTGTTCTTATTTTCAGCTTATTTCCTGTTTTTTCAAACTATTGGATATTTTTCTCTATCCATGAATAGACTCACGTTCTGTTCATCATACTTGAGTAACAGGTTCTTCTATTTTATTTTTATCTCTACGTGCAATTGCAGGTAAGATCATTCCTAATAAAATCAAAATGATCGGTGTCACGACGTTTGAGACCAACTGGAACCACCATGCTTTCGGATCAGCTGCATATTCGACTTTTGGTACCATTCCCAAAATACAAGCAAATGCAGTGAATGCAAAACACCAAGCGCCAAAAATAAAGCCGATTTTTGGATTTTTAACAAACTTATATTCAGAAGTGAATTTCTTATACGCTTTATTCAACATCATATAAGCTAAGAATACCCATAAATAACGCATTGGCATAACTACTGAATTCAGGTTTGTCAACCATTTGACTAGTTCATTCATATCCTTGATCCCAACGATCGGTAGTAAGATGATGATACCGACTAAAATCCCAGTTAATAAATAGCCGTTGACTAGTGTTCCTTTGCGGTTACGTTTGCGCAACCAATTAGGTACAAAGTTTGGATCAGCATCAGCTAATAAAATTTTTAGTGGCGCATCGATCGAAAAGGCTAATGCAGAAATCTGGCCGACCATATTTGTCAATGCGTAAATGATCATCAATACATTTCCTATACCATAATAATTCCCAAGGATTTGGAATGCACTATATGCACCATTTGCCATCAGATCTTTAGGAATATTGTCACTAGCGAAGAGCATCCCCATCGCTACTGAACCTAAGACCGCACATACACCGACCATTGCCGCTAAAAAGATCATTCCTTTTGGAAATTCTTTTGCAGGGTTACGTGTTGAATTGACATATGGAGAAATTTTTTCTGCTCCGCCAACCGCAAATACTAACATCGAAACTGTCGTGAAATAGCTAAAGTCAAATGTAGGGATGTATGTTTTGACTTCATTCATATGAGGAGTCGCAAACTCCATTGTTGGATTGATGAATGGTGCTGTAACAGCGAGCAAGATGAATAATAAAGACATCACGAACATAGCTGTACCAGCCAAACCACCAATCACTTTTAGTGTCGATAGTCCTTTTGTTGAAAGATAAAGGAAGGCTAAGAAAATGATCAATGAGATGACCGCCACCATTTGGACTGACATCGTATTGACGATATTGCCATTTCCTTCAACTGCCCAACCAGCTGCAATTAAGATTGCTTGTGGTTTTTGTGCCAAATAAGGAATATGGACGACCCAATAAGTCCAAGCAGCATAATACGCCAATCGTTTATTTGAGGTCGTATTCTCTACCCAAGAGCTGACGCCACCTTTGCTATCTTTGAAGGCGGAGCCAAGTTGTCCAACAATTAAGGCATAGGGGATAAAATAAATAGCAAGAATCAATAACCAAGAGGTAACAACGGAAATCCCTTGTTGCGCATAATTGTTGACTACATTCCCCATACCCCACACCATGTTGAATGCAATTAAAGCCACGGTAAACCAACGTAATTGTTTATCGTTCATTTGTTCTCTCCTTTTTTATTTTAATAGGTAAAACTAACATCCACATGTAATCATAATAAAACTCTTACATTTTTACAATATAATGTTATTTTAATTGTGGATTATTTTAGCAATTACACATTTTACTTACATCTTATTATCATTTTTCGGGGTAAAACCCTTTTAAAAAGGCACATTTTATGAAAAAACCTTTCCTTTTTTATAGAATATTCTGAAAAAATAAAATTAAAAAAGTTATTTTAATCGTTTTTTTTCAAAATAGTTGCTATGTGTTTTTCTGACATGAGCGCAAAAAAACCTCTATTTAATCGAAAAGACTCGAAAAAATAAAGGCTTTTTTATCCCTAAGTAGATGAGTATTATTTAACGCGTAAACATCTCATTGCATTTAAAACGGCTAAGACAGTCACTCCAACATCCGCAAAAACAGCATCTCCCATTGAAGCGATGCCGAATGCACCTAATAATAGAACAAGCGCTTTGACACCAATTGCAAAGAGAATATTTTGTTTGACGATTTTCAACGTTTTTCTAGATAAGCGAATTGCATCAACGATTTTCGAGGGTTCGTCATTCATGATGACCACATCTGCCGCTTCGATCGCTGCATCGCTTCCCAAACCACCCATAGCAATTCCAACATCTGCTCTCGCCAAAACAGGTGCATCATTGATTCCATCACCGACAAATGCGGTTTGTTGTATTGCATTCTCCATGATATTTTCTAATTTTTCGACCTTGTCTTGTGGCAGTAATTCACTGTATACCTTATCTATCCCAAGTTTGTGTCCGATATGATCGGCAATATTTTGGGCATCCCCAGTGAGCATCACCGTTTGTTTGATTCCCACTTGTTTTAGTTTGCGCAATGCTTCTTGCGCATCAGTTTTCACTGTATCTGCAATCACCAAATAACCGACAAATTCACCATCCAGCGCTACATATAAAAGGGTACCAACTTCTTCACTCTTCGTGATCTTGATCTGGTATCTTTCCATTAACTTGTGATTACCGACCAAAACAAGTTTTCCATCTATCTGTGCCTTGATTCCTTCTCCTGCCACTTCTTCTATTTCTTCTACTACCAATAATGAACCTTCATAAGCAGATAAAACAGCTTGTGCAATGGGATGGGTAGATAATTGTTCAGCACTTGCTACGTATTGCATAAATTGTGTTTTCTCAAGAGTTGTTTCTAATTTTTGAACAGAAAAATCACCTTTTGTCAAAGTCCCGGTTTTATCAAAAACAATTGTATCCGTATGGGCCAATAATTCTAAGTAATTCCCACCTTTTACCAATACCCCGATTTTACTTGCGCCACCGATTCCACCAAAGAAGCTTAATGGGACAGAAATCACTAACGCACAAGGGCAAGAAATCACTAGGAAAGTCAACGCACGATAGATCCAATCAGAAAATTCTGCCCCAGAGATCACAAGGGGTGGAACGACAGCAAGTACTAAAGCTAACCCTACGACGATCGGTGTATAGTAGCGAGCAAATCTCGTGATGAAATTTTCTGCTGGTGCTTTTTTACTGCTTGCATTTTCAACTAATTCCAATAGTTTACTAATCGTAGAATTCTCATACGTCTTTTCAACCTTGATCACTAATGGCTGATTTTTATTGATAAATCCACTTAAAACTGTTTCACCAACAAACACTTCTTTAGGTACAGACTCTCCAGTCAGTGCCGAGGTATCTACTAATGATTGGCCTGTAAGGATCGTTCCGTCTAATGGCACACGTTCGCCAGGTTTGACTAATACTTGCTCTCCAATCACTATATCTTCGGGTTGCTTTGTTATCAACCCGTTTTCTGTTTGGACATGGGCAACTTCTGGACGGATCGCCATCAATTCACGAATCGATTTTCTCGATTGGTTCACTGCAAATCCTTGGAAGTATTCACCAACTTGATAAAACAGCATAACTGCAACTGCTTCTGGATATTCTCCGATCAGCATTGCTCCAATAGTCGCAATCGCCATCAAAAAATTTTCATCAAAAATTTGTCCTTTGATTATGTTCCCGACTGCCCGTTTGATGATATCAAATCCAATGACTAAGTATATCAACAAAAATCCGATAAATTTGATTGGTTCAGCTGGTGACCACAGGAACAAAATCAGCAAGCCGATAGCAGAAAGGATGATACGTAGCAATGCACGTTTTTCTTGGTCGTCTTTTTCTCCCTGAACTTCTTGCTTTTTCTTGGTGATCTCTTTCATCGAAACATCTGGTTCTACTTCTTTTATGACTCTTTTCGTTTCGTTTTCAATTGTTGCTAAATCTTTATCACTCGCTTCGATCGTCAGTTTACATGTCGTAAAATTGACAGTCGCTTGCTTTACTCCTTTGATTTCATTCACTTTTTTCTCGATTTTCATCGCGCAATTGGCACAATCTAATCCATCTAAATAATAACTCTTCATTTTCCTCACTCCTCGCTCTTACACATGAGTAACTCTTCATAAGTAATTATATATGAATGAATACTCATGTGTCAAATAGAAAATGTCCTTTTAGAGAAGTGAACAAAAATATTTTTCAGATTTTATCTTTTGAATAGACTCTGGGACAAAACTAAAATCAGGTTTGCTACAGACTCTCGAGTAAACAGCGGGAGCAGAAGCAACTCCTTCGGAAATAAGCCGAAACTCACAAAAATTTGAAAAGCAATTTTCGTTCATTTCTTCTTATTTCTCGGAGTTAAACACTTCTGTCCCAGCCTCTCTCAAATAAACGGCATCCAAAAGTCAGGTTTTTCGGAAATTTCGAAAAAACGAGCATGGGACAAAAGTAAGAAACACTTTTGTCTCGACCTCGAATACCAACCTATCTATTCAAAATAGAGTCATGTTTAAAGGTTAGATACAAGGGTGAGTGGCGATACTTTTATAAGATCGATTCAGATTTGTCGTTTTATAATACAGGCTTTCTAAAGATATCTGAGGCAGAAATCTGAACAAAAAAATAAGCTGATATCCACAAAGAGCATTTTTAAAATTTTTGAGGATAACGGCTTATTTTCGAAAGGAGTTGCTTTGTCTTTATCGTTTGCTATCACCTAGTGCCTGTGATACTTGTTTTTCACGTTTCTTTCTAACATGAGCAAATAAATGAACATCAAAGTAAATCAATAAAAAAATCAGCGATCTTTCTTTTCATTGCTGCAAGTAGCCAGTATTTGATAAATTCAGTTTGGACCTTTTCTTCTTCTTCGATTGCGATAAACATTTTTTCAACTAGTTTTCCAGAACGCACCCCCACTGTTTTGTCTATTTGAAAGGCCTGACCGAAGGCAATCAGCTTCGGTGTCCCATTTGACTGTCTCACTTCAGCCACTACAGAGATCCGAGTAGGATTTTGGAGATCATATTCCTTTATTTTTACAGTAGGTACTCCTTTGGCAGTTTGAAAAAGCAAGTTGATTTGTTGAAGATCCTCCGCTTTTGCTTCTCGTATTTCCATTTATTCACCCTTTATCAAAGATTCACTAACATTTCAGGTACGACAAACTCTAACCAACTTTGTGCAATGATCTCATGTCCGGCAAGTGTAGGATGTACACCATCTTCTCCTGTATATTTACTAAATCCTCGAATAATTCCCAACGCATTCAGTTTTCCATCTAAGGGAACAAACACCAGATGGTATTCTTCCGCTAACTTACGAATGATCTGTATTTTCGGATCAAGGTCCTTGCGCCAGGCCTGGCGATCAAGTGGCTCTGGTAATACAAAAGGCTCCATTAATACAACCTGCTTTATTCCTTTCTCCAACAATTTTTCGATCAAGTAACGGTAATCTTCTTCAAACATCGTCATTGATTGTTCCGTTGCAAACGTGGTTGGATCATTCACATTATGCCACGTATCATTGATACCGATAAGAATCGAAACGATATCTGGTTCAAGATCCAAACAGTCTGTGTCAAAACGTGCTCGTAGATCAGCAATCTTATTTCCATTGATTCCTTTATTAAGAATATCAAATTCGATAGTTGGAAACTGTGTACTCAATCGTTTTGCTACCAACAATGGATAACCATTACCTAAATCTTTTGAGTCATTATATTCTCTGTCACAATCAGTAATACTATCACCAATAAATAAAATACGTTTTTTCAAATTACTTTCCTCCTATTGCGTCTATTTACGCTTTCTTTTTTCTCTTGTCTATGATCAATCAGCGTACTTTTGGGAATTGGCTTCCTTTCCCCCTAACGTATTCGCTTACATTAGTATAAAGAGAAAACACAGCATCTCCAGCTTAGATTTCACCTGGGAACAATAAGCAATATTGAGAATGTGTCTTTTCATTCCTATTCCAACACGCTGTTTGCAATTGCTCTTCTTTGCTGTCTGCACTAAAATAACTCTACAGATTTTTCTTCCAAATTTTCATGCTTCGGTTAGATTTTTGCATTATCGTTACGTTTAACTTGTTAATCAGGCGTAGCCATTCATTTTGCAATGAACTCGAGATAAAAGTCGTTTAGGGTTGAGAAATTGAAGAGAAAAAACTGACTTTCGGATACCGTTTATTTGAGAGAGGCTGGGACAGAAGTGTTTAACTCCGAGAAATAAGAAGAAATGAACGAAAATTGCTTTTCAAATTTTTGTGAGTTTCGGCTTATTTCCGAAGGAGTTGCTTCTGCTCCCGCTGTTTACTCGAGAGTCTGTAGCAAACCTGATTTTTAGATTTGTCCCAGACTTGTCTCTTTTAAAGCAACGCTTTCCATTTGTCTGGTACATTCTAATACCTCGAGTCAGCTTTAATTTTGACTATCTTGCACTAACACAATCGTATTATACCATCATTTTCCAGAGACAAATATGCTATTCTTTTTTTCAACTATTTTACTTCTTCGTACCTGGCCATTTTATTGAGAGACAGTTTGATTTTTGCTATCTGTGAAGAATATGTCAATACTAAAAAGGACCCCACAAACATTCATCATTAATGTTCGTGGAATCCTTCTTTAGGTTTAGCGATTGCTTTTCCTATAGCTTCTAGTACTTTACTGTATCAAAACCGAAGCATGTATCTCTAGAACAGCTAGCTGTTTTTCTATGGATAAATACGGTTCAATAAACGTGGGAATGGGATTGCTTCACGTACATGATCAATACCAGCAATCCAAGTCACCGTACGTTCCAGACCTAGTCCAAATCCAGAATGGGGAACAGAACCATATTTACGTAGATCAAGATACCAAGAATATTCATTTTCATCTAATCCATGGTTTCTGATTTGTTCTAATAAAAATTCGTAATCCGTTGCCCGTTCACTACCACCGATGATTTCGCCATAACCTTCTGGAGCGATCATGTCGGCACAAATAACAACATCATCTCTTGTTGGATGTGGCTTCATGTAGAAAGGTTTGATTGCTTTCGGATAGTTCAAAATAAAGACAGGTTGTTCAAACGAATTTGCGATGAATGTTTCGTGTGGTGAACCAAAGTCATCTCCCCACTCGATGTCATCGAAGCCGTTTTTCTTCAATAATTCGATTGCATCATCGTATGAGATACGTGGGAATGGTAATTTTGTATAAGTTTTCAGTACTTCTTTGTCTCTTTCCAAGACATCTAACGCATAGTCACAATGATCAAGAACATTTTGCACTAAGAAAGCGACATATTGTTCTTGGACTTCTAGACTTTCTTCCTGATGCATAAATGCCATTTCAGGTTCGATCATCCAGAATTCAATCAAGTGACGACGAGTTTTTGATTTTTCCGCACGAAAAGTTGGTCCGAATGAGAATACTTTCCCAAAAGCCATTGCAGCAGCTTCCATATAAAGCTGTCCGCTTTGAGATAAGTAAGCTTTTTGATCAAAATAGTTTGTTTCAAATAGATCCGTTGTTCCTTCTGGTGCAGAACCAGTCAAAATCGGTGGATCGATCTTAACAAAATGATGATCATTGAAAAATTCATACGTTGCACGAATGATTTCATTTCTGATTTGCATGATCGCATGCTGTCTTGAAGAACGTAACCATAAATGGCGATGATCCATCAAGAAATCTGTGCCGTGTTCTTTTGGTGTGATAGGGTAATCATGACTTTCACTGACCACTTCAATGTCAGATATCCCAATTTCGTAACCGAATTTTGAACGACTATCTTCACGGATTTCACCTGTTATGATGATCGATGTTTCTTGGTGCAAGTTTTTCGCAAGTTGGAAAACTTCTTCTGACACTTCACTTTTTACGACTACTCCTTGGAAATAAGCAGTACCGTCTCTTAATTGTAAAAAGGCGATTTTTCCGCTTGAACGCTTATTGGCTACCCAAGCGCCGATTTTTACTGTTTCTCCCACATGGTTTTTCGAATCGATGATTTGAATTTGTTCCACGTTGACTCTCCTTTATCATTTCCTATTTTTAGGATTAATTTTGACTTTTACTCTCAATGAATCGGGCAATCCGTCTCACTGCTTCTTCTAAGGTTCCTAGATCTGCCGCATAACTCATACGCACATTTTCTGGCGCACCGAACCCTTCACCAGTTATCAAAGCAACGCCAGTTTCTTCTAATAGATCTTCTACCCAGCGAGTGACGTTCTCATATCCGCAAATCGCCATCGTTTGTTTGACATTCGGGAATAAATAAAATGCACCTTGGGGCTTATTGATCGTTACTCCAGGTAAATTAGAAACAAGCGGATATATGATATTCAAACGCTCTTCAAATGCACTTCTCATTTCCTCTACCGTATTTTGAGTCCCTGTCAAAGCCTCAACTGCCGCGTATTGACTAACTGCAGTTGGATTACTGGTCGACTGTGAAGCAATAGCGATCATTCCATTGATAATCTCTTGATTACCTACAGCATAACCGATCCTCCACCCTGTCATCGCATATGTTTTTGACACGCCATTGATGATGATGGTTTGTTGACGAATTGCTTCTGATATCGTTGCAATTGGAGTAAACTCATTGCCATTATAAACTAATCGTCCATAAATATCATCTGCAACTATCAAAATATCGTTTTTGACAGCCCATTCCCCAATTGCTTGAAGTTCATTTTTCTCATAGATCATTCCTGTCGGATTTGACGGGGAATTGATGATGATTGCTTTCGTTTTTGCTGTGCGTACTTGTTCGAGTTGAGAAACAGTTACTTTAAAGCCGTTTCTCTCTTCACCTTTGACAAATACTGGCTTTCCTTCTGCTAACTTCACTTGTTCTCCATAACTGACCCAATACGGTACCGGAATGATCACTTCATCTGCCGGATCCAAAATGGTTTGGAATAACGCATAAAGTGCAAATTTAGCCCCATCAGTCACAATTGTTTGTGAGGGTGCATAATCGACACCATAATTCTGTTTGAGATAGGCGACGACTGCTTGACGCAATTCAGGGATACCAGCGCTTGGTGTGTAATAACTAGCTTTACCATTTTTGATTGCCTTGATGGCTGCCTCTTGAATGTTTTCTGGCGTAGCAAAATCAGGTTCCCCAACAGTTAAGCTCAAAATATCCCTACCTTGTGCCTTCAACGCTTTCGCTTTTGCTGCTGCTGCCAGCGTAACAGACGGTTCTAGCCGTTGAATTTTTTCTGATAGATTCATCTAACTCATCCTTTACAATTTAGATATCGGTAATTGTTTTTACTTCTTTTCCTGTGTCAAAAGCAATTAGATAATAATTCAATTCATTATGTGAATTTTCTCCTGTGATTTCCCAGACTACTTGATCATCGTACATCCCAAGAGTTGCTTTTTCGACTTGGATATCTGGATGAGCATCCGCAATCTTTTGTCTCGCTTCTTTTTCTGTCAGCCCGTCTTTTTGAGCTAAAACTTTTACTTTTTCACCCGATTTTGGAATGACGACCACGATTTCCTGGCCTTTATCATTTTTACCTGTCAAAGAGAAATACGTTTTTTTACGTGTGAACCAATAAAAACGATCAACTTCCTTTAGATCGGCATATTTTTCGGCAATCTCAGTCGCTTCTTTTTTCGCCTGCATCATTGGACGACTTGAGCGTAAATAGAAAATCGAACTAAATACGATCACTGCTAATAAAAAAATGATCAAGCCAAGTAAAACGCGGTTGATTATCTTTTCTTTTGTCGTTTTTTTCTTTTTGTTTTTCTTTGGTGATTTTTTCAAGGATCGTCGCTCCTTTTTTTTGTTCGCTATCATTCATTATAGCAGATTTTTGATATGAAAAAAGAATGTCACAGGAAGTTTATTCTTCGTTTTTGTTTAAGAAGTGATGGATGTCATGGCAAATCTCTTCCATTGAGTCTTCCTTGATCGTGATTTTTTTAGGCAAAGCTTGAATGATCCGCGCCCCATATTTAGCAGAAAGCAAGCGTCGATCCAAAATCAGCAGAACCCCGCGGTCTTTTTCTGAACGAATCAAACGACCTAATGCCTGTCTCAGCTTCAAGGCTGCTTTGGGGACCAGCTCCTGATAGAAGGGATTGAGTCCTTCTGATTCGAGATACGCATTTCTAGCTCTTACCATCGGACGCAAAGGATTATCGAAAGGAAGTCGAGTCACTACTACGATTTGTAACGCATCTCCAGGTAGATCGACGCCCTCCCAAAAGCTGTCTGCACCAAACAGTACGCTCATTTCCGATAACGTGAACCGTTTCAAAAGTTTTTGGCGACTGCCACCAAAACCTTGTGCCAGAATCTCTCGTCCTTGCTCCAACATAGTCAAATGAATCCGTTGGTACACTTTTTGTAAAATATCATGGGAGGTAAACAGGACTAAGATCGGACGCTTCTCTTGTGTAATCAACTCCATGAGAGAATTTGCCAAATAATCAACATACTGCTGACTGCTCACTTGATTGATTGCCGGAGCATCTTTAGGCACATAGACTCTAGCTTGTTGCTCATAATCATAAGGAGAAGCAATCACTTTGAGTGGTGTTTCTTCTATCCCCAAGCGCTTCGCTAGATAGTGACGATTTGGCCCGACTTTTAATGTGCCACCGATATATAATATTCTTTCATAGCGAGGATACCAAGCGGTTGTTTCTAATAAAGCAGCCTGGAAATCATGCAAATGAAAAATCGTTTGCTGCGGATTCTTACCGGGTACGAACCAATGAATCAGATTCTCATGCCAATCTTCTAGCCATTTTCCCATAAAAAATCCTTGTTTTTCCATTTGATCAAACAGCTGATAGAAAGTCGCCAAATCGATCCGCATCTGGTTCGTCCAACTTTCTTGGATGATTTCTAGACTAAGGCGCATCTGTATCTGCAATTGTTGGATTTCGCGGTAAAACAAATGAAGATGATCAATTGCCATACTTGCTTCTAATGGAAGCTGATCAAGCATATCTTTGGTGACCATTATTTCTTCTGGATATTCGCCATGGGTCTCCTTAGGTGCAAACTCATTCAACCCTTCTGCCAGAAAAATCTGTGCCTCACATAATGCACTTAATTCATCTCGGTAAATCTCAAGCCAGCGACGCATGTCATGATTCTCCGGCAAATAACTTTGAATGCGGTCAAACAATCGTTCTGGATCTTCAAATTGCTGGATTTGTTTATAAAATTGAGCAATACTTAGCCGCTGTTCGCTCACCTTTTCTGCAATGTCTGGTAAATGATGCGCTTCATCGATCAATAAATAAGGACTTTTCGGAAGTAAAGGTGTTTTCCTTTGTGTCTCTTGGACTAAAAAAGCATGGTTCACAATCAAAAAATTGCTCTGCTGGACTTTTCTTTCTAGGAAACGGACAAAATCTTGTTCATAGAAAGATTGATTACGTGCTAAAAAGTTTGTTCCTCGATGCGCGATCTCTGAGAAAAAAGCATGATTCAGATTCGTCAGATGCAATTCATCTAAATCACCTGTTGTTGTTTGGGTCAACCAGACCAAGACCGACATTTGATAGAGAGCATATTGTTTTTGCTCCTTTGGTGTTGCCAGTGTTGCCTTGAATCGTTGGAGATCGATATAATGCCGGTAACTTTTGATGATAGTTGCTTGGATCGGTTGCTCCAATAACTGATTCAACAAAGGGATATCTTTTTCCATGATCTGCTGTTGTAAAACAAGCGATACTGTACTGATGATTGCTGGTTTTTCTGGTGTTGCCAGATAACTAAGGGGTAAGAGATAGCCGATTGTTTTGCCCATTCCTGTAGCAGCTTCAATCATCAGATTTTTAGACTCATCTTTTGTAAAATGGTCATACACCGCATTCATCAAACGATTCTGTTCTTTTCGATACATCAATGTTTTGCCAAACAACTTCTCTTTGGCCTGTTTCTTCCTTGGATAGACCTTTTTGCCATAATGCACGTCTGTGTAGAGCTCTACTTCTTTTTTTCGCAAAGCAATGCCATCGATGATTTCCCAGTCTTCCTTCAATCTAGGAGGATTCTCTCGCATTTTATCGGTCACGTGTTGGATAAATCCAGCGGTATCCATTCCTGTCTGTCCGCTTAATTCAATGATTTTTTCTAAAGTGATGATCGGAAGCTGCTGCATACGCTCTTCGATCAGTAAAAGAAGTTGTGCAGTCACTTCTGCATCACTGTCTGCCTGATGGGGATTTTCGTGGACAAAACCTAGACTCTCCGATAAATCAGAAAGACGAAAACTTGGTTCACAGGGCAAGAAAATTTGTGCTAACTCAACGGTATCAATTCCTGGAATCGTCAAAGCTGGTGTATTGCAACGGGTCAATTCTTGGTTAAGAAAATTATAGTCAAAATATATATTATGTGCGACAAAAATTGTGTCAGCTAATAAATGATAGATTGTTTGTGCAACATCTTCGAAATAAGGCGCTTGCTGCACACGCTGATTTGTAATCCCAGTTAAATGTTGGATTTGTTTAGAAATCTTTCGGCCTGGATTAATATCTATCGAAAAACGAGAAGTGATTCGACCACCTTCAATCATGACACACCCAAATTGGATTATTCGATCTTCTTTTGGATTTGTCCCAGTTGTTTCGATATCAACAACTGCATAAGTTTTTGGTTTCAAAATAAATACCCCTTCTCTTTCCTTTAAATATTCTCTTGCGATTATACTACAAACCTAAGAAAATTACTTTGACCCTCTCCTTTCTTTTAGTAAATCATCATAAAGATGGGGAGTTCACAATAGATAAAACAGTTGCTCAAGACAAAAAAGCTCGGAAAACTAATTGAATAGTTTCTCCGAGCTTTATAAATTATATAGGTTGATTAAGCTTTAACAACGTTAGTTGCTTGAGGGCCACGTTGACCTTCTTCAACATCGAAGTTTACTGTTTGGCCTTCTTCTAAAGTTTTGAAGCCGTCGCCTTGGATAGCTGAGAAATGAACGAATACGTCGTTACCGTTTTCTGCTGTGATAAATCCAAAACCTTTTTCTGAGTTAAACCATTTTACTGTACCTGTTTCCATAATAAAAATCCTCCTTGTGTATCAACACATATTTTGCAATTACTTGAATGGTGTATATCTGGAAGATGTTTATTTGAAACAAGCTACCACAGATTACCGAACAAAAACTACATTCTTACTATATCATACCGTTTACAAAATTACCAGAGTTTTTCCTTATTTTTTTGTATTTACTCTCTTATTTAGAAGATATATTCGCAAATAAACGAACGTTTTCTCGAAATCCCCCTATAAGATTCAGAAAATTTCTATTTCCCATTTTCACTTTTGCGAAAAATTTCAATTTATTATCTGAAAAAAGGATGAACGAACTTTGGAATTCTCTAATGATCCACATCATTTTTTAACTGATAAAAATTAGTATGCGCATCTATCCCCTCTCAACTGTAAGGTTCGTTTTTCTGAGAAAAGTACATTCCCCTCGCAAAGCCAATGCGACTAAAGCACAAAAATAATGAGCGAGAGGCAAAAATTAGGAACACTTTTGTCTCTCGCTAAAGATGAATCCAACGGCTGAAACAGAGGAAACTCCTTTTCTTGGAGTTAAACACTTCTGTCATAGTTTCACTAGTTTTTCACTCAATAACGTAAAATCGCAACTAAACTCTTTTCGTCTGGTGCATCTTTTTGTTCAAGGATAAAGACCTGACCACCGTTCGTGATCACATTATCTGCTAGTTCATTCAGCACTTGACGGCGGTCATATTCTGTTTCTGGATCTTCGCCAAAACCATCTGCTAAATTAGATGTAGCAATGAATAAATGGGATATTTTCCCTTCTTTTGCTGCCGGTATAATATCAACGAGTTGATCAATGAACTTTTTATCAAGCAACTTATTGTAGTCACTTGCTTCTTTGACAGCTAATTCTTGCGATAGTTTTTTTGCGCCTGCTTCAATTTCTTTTAATGAATGTTGTGCAGGTGAAGCTGAGATCGCAATATCGGAACGATAATAAGGGTTCTTCGCCACTTTTTTGAACATCGTCTGATTTTCTGGTAGTGCAAATAAGAAGATAGGCCATTTCTCTGGATTTTCAAATGTATCTTTCAAATAGTCATCGACTGCTTGATAATAATTGACCCAATCAATTTCGATTTCTTCATCTTTAGGGTTGACTCCATGGAACGTCGTACCTTCACTACCATTTGATGCGTAGTTCAACCCGCCTCCTGTTAGTTCAGATCCTAAAGCAGTGACGACATCTTTTGGTGCATCTTCAGGCAAAGCCACTTCTTTGACTTGTTTATTCGTTACTTCGTACAATTTCATCGAATCACGATTCAATCCTAATAAATAGTATGAATAGTTGAAATGTCCATTTTTGATGATCGCTAATAAATAAGGTAGATCACTCACATAATACTGGTCATCTACAGGAATCCCCAAACGGTGGATAAACACTCGTTCTGGTGATACTATGACAGCTACACTCGTTGTGGCACTACGCCAGAAAGACGGATCGTCCAACAAACTAGTAATTTTTTCTTGGAATGGGGACCAATCATGCTCAGAGTATTTCTTTTCAAAGCGCTTTTTCGCTTCCTTTGCAAAATTCTTGAATTTGATTTGATCTTTTTCTACGTCTTGATGCGCAACATGGGTGTTTAACATAATCGTGACAAACGGTCCTTTGGTACCTTCTGAAGTCAATTGTGATAATAATTCTTTTTCTTTTTTTGCCATAAACGTACCCCTCCTAAAAAAATCATTTCTTTGTATCTGTAAATAAAGTCTACCACATCCCATTTTATCAATACAATAAAACGAATTCCTACCAGAGAAATACCTGATCGAATTTTAGTTGTGTTGTCCTACTTCATATTTTTTTCATACTTTTATCAATTATATGCTCATTTCCTTAACAGTAGCTTCAAACTCTCTTGCTATACTATAAAAAAACAAAAAAGAACGAGGTGATCTTATGCAATTATTCATGATTTTTAGTTTGGTCGCACTCTCAGCAGGCGCTCTTTTTGCAGCATCACGCCTAAACGAACCCGAAGTACAGCCAGTCAAAGTTCGTGTCAATGAACCCAAAAGATAACTTTCTCTGATTCTTCATTAATAAGACTTGTTCTTTATAAGGTTTTTTTCAGAACCATTGAAACCTTTTGTTCTCTCTGATAATATTCTAAGTTGTAAGAATCAATTTAAAAATGAGGAGAACAAAGATGTTCAAAAAAAATACCCGTTTTATTGTACTATTAGCAAGTCTTATCTTATGTATCACTTCTTTCTTGCCTAGCGCAACTGTTCAAGCAGACGACGCATTTAAAATAAATGCCAAAGCTGCCTTTGCCGTAGATGCAGAAAGTGGAAAAATCCTTTATGATCAGGATGGCGAAAAAACGATGGGAATTGCTTCCATCACAAAGATCATTGGTCTATATATCGTACTTGAACAAATCAAAGAAGGTAAATTATCTTGGGAAGATAAGGTAGCCATTTCGGATTATGCAGAAAAATTAAGCGTCGTGCCGGATCTATCGAATGTTCCTTTGCATAAAGAAAATGATTATACAGTGAAAGAACTTGTTGACTCAGCTTTCATCCAATCAGCTAATGCTTCCATGGTTGCTTTAGCTGAAAAAGTTGCAGGCAGTGAAAGTAAATTTCTTGAGTTAATGAAGAAACAACTAAAAGATTGGGGCATCAAAGATGCAACGATCGTCAATGCATCAGGTTTAAACAATTCTTACCTAGGTGAGAATCGACCTGAGAATACTGGTGAAACAGATGAAAATCAACTGTCTGCGAAAGATGTCGCTATTGTTGCTCGTCACCTCATCTTAGATTACCCTGAAGTCTTAAAAATCACGAGTACCACAAATCAAACATTCGGCGAAAACACACAGTCACCGGTTGAAATGGTCAATTGGAACTGGATGCTACCTGGTTTTGTAAACTATCATGAAGGTGTCGATGGATTAAAAACTGGCACAACTGATTTTGCGGGTGCATGCTTTGTCGGAACAATCAACAAAGATGGCCGACGAATCATCACAGTGGTTTTAAATGCAGATAACCATGAAGAAAATCCAAGTGCCCGTTTCAATGAAACGTCACGATTGATGGATTATTGTTATGACAACTGGTCAGAAAAAGAACTTGGAAAAGCAAATGCAAGCATTCCAAGCCTAAAAGACATCAAAGTGAAAGATGGTAAAGAAACCTCCGTCAATGTTGCGCTAAAAAGTCCTGTAAAAGTCTGGGTCGAAAATGGAATGGATAATGGAAAATTAACGATTACTCCAACACTTGATAAAAAGAAAGTAACGGATGACCAAGTGACCGCTCCTATCAACAAAGGCACTACAATTGGCTCAGCAACGATCCAATTAGCTGATGACAAATTAGGCTATTTGGAAGCAAATCAAGAGCCTTCGACAGACATCATCACCACTTCTACTGTTGAAAAAGCAAATATTTTTGTCATTGGTTGGCGCCATATTACAGAATTTTTCAGTAATTTATTTTAACATCATGAAATAGTCACCAAAAAGAGGTCGAGACAAAAGTCGTTTAGGTGTGAGAAATTGAAGAGAAAAACGAACAATACGCTTTTTGTATTGTTCGTTTTTTTTTTGAAATTTCCGGAAAACCTGACTTTTGGACGCCGTTTATTTGAGAGAGGCTGGGACAGAAGTGTTTAACTCCGAGAAATAAGAAGAAATGAACGAAAATTGCTTTTCAAATTTTTGTGAATTTCGGCTTATTTAAGAAGGAGTTGCTTCTGCTCTCGCCGTTTATTCGAGAATCTGTAGCAAAACTGATTTTTAGATTTATCCCACATTCTTTTTTTGTGTCCAAAGCGAATGGTTAACAAAACTCCGAGCAACAAAACTGTAACTCCTCGATAAGATCAACTAAATCTTGGTACACTGCATGAGTACATGATGCGAAGTATGTGGGTTTTCTTTTGGCCCTTCTGATTACTTTGGTATAATCAGGTAAATGGAAGTTTCAGAGGAAATAAGGATGGGTGAAAAGCAACAATTATTGCAAGATGCAACAGTCAAGCCAACTGAGGAATTGATCTCTGCTGGACTAGGAGAAGCAACTATACTATACGAAGAGTTCATTAGGAATATAAAAAGCCAAGGAATCACTCTTATGGATTGGCGGTTTTATAATGATGGAAAAGCTTGGCTATCAAAAGGTGAATACAAATGGACCACATCACGTGGTTCACAGAAAGTAAAACCGATCTTCTGGCTTTCTATTTGGGACGGATTTTTCAAAGTATCCTTTCATTTTCCAGAAAAAATGAGGGAGGAATTAGTCACGCTCTCATTAAGTGAAGGAACCAAAGAGAAGATAAAACTCTTCAAGAAAACGGGAACAAAAGGAAACATCTTTCGGTTATCTTTGATGTTGATCATCTAGAACAATTGGCTGATATCTATCAACTAGTGGAATTTAAGAAACAGAATGTATAGTCTTCCTTAGATTTCCAGCTATCAGATACCGACGAACTAAACGCAAATCTTTTCTGGCCATCGCATCTTTGACTGTTGATGACTCGTTTAAGATCTATGAAACAGCCTTGCAAGAAAATTGCTCGAGATAAAAAGGGCGGTTGATCTTTATCGCTGTCTTTTCAAAAAAGCTTGCTCTCAGTTTTACCAGTAGTTACTGAAGATAAAAAGAAAGTACTTTATTGAAGAGCCTCCGCTAAGCTTTGGCATTGGGACCTCACTTCCTTGTTAAGTACTTTCTTTTTCTTAGTTATCACAATAATTTATTCGATTTGTCCATACCTACAGTGATCGAAATGACTTCTGGATGCTCCATGATCGTTCGAACCAATTCTTTTTCAAGCATACTCGTTTTTACTTTTACTATATAGTGTAAGGAGCAAGTTTCTTTATTGATTTTTACTTTTTTTAAATTGCAGTTTTCTGTATATTCTGCAATTTTTTCTTCAATAATATTCGAAAGAAACAAGGATTTAGAAACTTTTAGCTTGATCGTTTTTTCAGTATTAAAAACTGTATGTTTATTTTTGATTGGAAGCGTGAAGATGATGACTTGGATAGCAGCAACTATACTAGATACTAATAGTGCATAGACAATATACCCCGTCCCTGTGGCTAAACCAATCGACGTTGCCCAAAAAATACTGAAAATATCTCTTGAATTCCCTTGAGCAGACCGGAATCGCACTAAGTTAAATGCGCCCAGAACAGCGATCCCCGTACCTAAGTTACCGTTGATCAACAAAATGACGGTATGTACTAAAGTAGGTAACCCAATCAAGGCAAACATGAAGTTTTTTGTACAGTTGTTTTGATACATATGGGTGTAAGCAATCAGAATGCCTAGCAAAATCGACACCACCATACATAAAAAGAAATCATCTAGTGTGAGTTGAGAAGGCTCATTTTTTAAGACACTATTGAACATAGAGCGGGTCCTCTTGGATATATCTTTTATAGACTTGTTTATATTTAGAAAATTTTATCTCTTTTTTGCTCATCCTATCCAATCCTACTTGTAACCATTCAGGTATTTCTCCTGTCGTTTTTACTTCCATCAGCACATCGATTTCTGGCGCTACCAGATTGTCTTCTGCACAATGTTCCCAAGTCGTTAAGTTCATTAGACGGTAATAGATATTTTGATCAAAAGTGATGCGCATATCTTCTGAATCCCTATTTACAAATGCTTCTCTTAAATAATAGATATATACTTTGGGCTCCAATGCCAACCTTCTGAACAACCACTGTATTTCATTAAAAATATACTCTTCTTCTAAATTACTGAATGTGGTCTCTGCCAACTCGATATTTTCCAGCATATCATCAAGCTCATGATGCGCTAATTTTATTCTACGTTTATCTGTCATTCCTTGAAACTTTCTTTTTATCTCTAAGTAGATAGGCGATATGTCCTGAGGATCTCCATATTTTCTGATTCTAAATTTTTCTCGATAGGACTTTTCTGTAGTGATTTCTTTTAAAAAGTGATGATCGTTTGTATCAAAATACAAGGAAGAAATAAAATGATTACTATATTTATCCCGAACTACCTGTTTTGGAAATAGTGTTTTCAAATACTTAGCTTGGTCATAAGTTAATGCAAATTTTCTTTCAATACGTTTAAATCTTTTTTTGTTCATATACTATCTCCTATAAAATACTTTATCTCAAAATAGAATTACTTTCGATTATATTTGTGACAGTGAATGTATAAAAAAGCGAGTGGATAAATACTGTTTTTTTCATTCTGGCCTACTTGTTCCACGTTTTACTGTGTATACTTCTTGTCCATCTTGTTTTTCCCATCAAATCATCCGGTTCATTCCTTCCATAGATTTTGTTGCCGTTAACATTTTATTATGCAACTGGTTTGTTGCTTGACCGATATTTTCCAATAAAAAAAAATATCGTTTTCGCATTCATTTTCAATGCTACAGTTATTTGTATCTACAAAAATCTTCCTCAAGATCGAGGTCTAAAAAATCTGTTAATTTGAAGATTTATGTTTTCGATAAAAGCTTTTTTCAACATAATTCGTTATAATAGAAACGTCGTGAAAAAACTGATTGACTATTTAGTAACTAACTTATCTATATCCGCTGTATTTACTACTAAATGATGCTATCTTTTTTAAGAAAAAAATTACAAATCGAAAGGAGTTCATTCAATGAATCTTACTAGAGACCTGATATTTTTAGTTATCTATATTTTAGGAATGTCAGGCATCCTCTATTGGCGCAAGCGCCAAAGCGATCCCGCTCTATTCTTTTATTGTGGGACGTGGACTTTTATGATGATGGTCACTTACTTCGTCGTTTTAGAAGTTTTTTATCATACATTTTATTTTTTGATTCCATTGCTATTTTTCAGTATTTTTGCATTTTTCTATTTTAAGGAGAAACGTAGGTTAATCAATGGCCTACTTTTTAATACGTTTTTGATTGTCTTTGGTGGTTATCTAGGGTGGCTACTAATAGAGACGCAAAATATCTTTATCGGTGGGTTATTGGCTTTGATCGGGATACCAATATTAATTCTTTTGGCAATCGGTATCTACATTTTGATCATTTTTTTATTTTGGAATGGTGTTGTAGTCATGAAAAAAGAATCCCGTTCTTTGGCCAATCTTTTGACTCTCTTGTTAGGAGTTGCTTTGACTATCTTTTTGATATTGGACTATACATTAGTCCGTTGGCTCCCACAATGGGCAAATGCTCTATTTGCTGTCATTCCGTTTATTTTTGCTTATCTACTCATCGTTTTCTTTAATTTTATGACTGTTTCAATTTTGTATCAGTTCAACCGTCCAAGGTATAACCAAGATTATATCGTTGTTCTCGGCGCTGGTTTGATTGATGGTGAACGCGTATCTCCCCTACTTGCTAAAAGGATCAATAAGGCGATCGCATTTTATTGGGCACAAAGTAAAGCAACTTTGAATCCACCAGTCTTGCTCATGTCAGGAGGAAAAGGAACCGATGAAAAAGTAGCTGAAGCCATTGCAATGAAGCAATATGCTTTAGAAAAAGGGATTCCCGAGCGTGATATTTTAGTAGAAACAAATTCCACAACGACGCTAGAAAATATGCTGTTTTCAAAAGAAATAATGGATCAGCAAATGAATGGGCCTTATCGCGCGATTTTTACTTCAAATAATTACCATATCTTTAGAGCTGGACTATATGCGCGGCAAGCGAAACTTAGTGCAAACGGAATCGGTGCAAAAACTGCACTATACTACTTACCGAATGCTATCTTAAGAGAATTTATTGCCATTCTTGTCTTACACAAAAAACGCCATCTTATCATCTGTGGCTTGATGGTTGGCTTTGCAGTATTTTCTGCTCTTATTCTCAAATTCGCTCAATAAAAAATGGAGGCCTTGCGGCACTCCATTTTTTATTTCTCTTTTTGTCGTGAGATTCTTCCAAGGATCGGTAAGAACAAGATCCCTTTTTTCACTTCAACTTTTTGCGCAGAATAGATTCCACTATTTCCTGAACACATAAAGCTAATCAAACAGATCATAAAGAAATAGCTGGCTGCTTGACCTCCAAAAAGTTCGATCCCCATAACAAAGCAAGCAATCGGTGTATTCGTTGCTCCAGAGAACACCCCAATAAACCCTAATCCTGCTAAAAAAGGTACTGATACATGAAGAATAGGGGCTAATGTCGCACCTAAAGTTGCCCCAATCTCAAACAAAGGAGTCACTTCGCCTCCTTGGTACCCCGCACCAAGTGATAGAACGGTAAAGCCAAGTTTTCCAAGAAAATCATAAAAATGTGCACTTCCATTAAATGCATCTTGCAATAAAGGCAAGCTTAGTCCGAGATATCTTTGCGTCTGTAAAATCACTGCTATGAGTACCACGACTGCTCCTCCAATAAAATTGCGTAAAACTGGATGGGGGATCCGCTTTGCATACCAAGCTTTTAACCAGACGATCGAACGGCTAAAGAGCCAGCCAATGATGCCAAATGCAATGCCCGCAAGCAACAGTTTGAAAAAAAGTGAAGGGTCCCATGCAGGAATCGTCCCCATTTGATAATGAGTATGCTTGACATTGAAACTTTCCGTTACAAAGTTCGCAAAAAGTGCTGCAAAAAAGCTTGGAAACAGTGCTTCGGTTCTCACTTTTCCGATTGCCAATACTTCTAATCCAAACAATGTCCCAGCCAAGGGTGTCCCAAACACTGAGCTAAAACCTGCACTGATCCCACTGATGACAAGAGTCTCACGCTCGATGTTGTTCAATTTGAGCCAACGAGCAAAGTTCTCAGCAAGTGCCCCGCCCATTTGGACCGCTGTGCCCTCCCGACCAACAGAACCACCAAAAAGATGTGTGGTAATCGTGCCGAATAAGGTTAGAGGGATCAGCCGTAATGGAATCTTTCCATTTCCTCCATTCCCTTGATCGATCACTAAATTGTTTCCTCGTGAAGAATTGCCCCCATAAGTCGTATATAGATAAGCAAAAAATCCTCCACTTATCGGCAAAAGAAAAAGTAGCCAAGGGTGATCTAGCCGAATAGCTGTCACATCAGTCAAACTAGTTAGGAAGAATGCGGATAAACTTCCCATAAAAATACCTAAAATTGCTGCAATCAATAACCATTTGATCATATAGATGATCACCTTCAATGGATCAGGTAATCGATTTTCCATCTCATTTCCTCCTCAAAAAAACGCCTACTAAAAAAAGGGGTAGTCCCGTTTCTTTAGTAGGCGTCATTAGTTATCTTACGATCAACGTTTAAAGGCGAACACCATCACCTATTCACTTCACCAAATAAGATAGCATATTTTTCAGAAAAATACAATGAGATCACCGCTCACATTTCACTCGTTCTGTGAATTCGTAAAAAGGAGCCAACTGTACCAACTGCTGATTACATTGGTCACTATCATGACAAATATAATTTCCTTTTTTCGTGTATGTTCCATCTGAACCAGTTTTTGTGGTTGAAAGAAAGAGTGAAACATTTGAAGTTCTTTGACAAATCGAACAAATCCCTTTGTTGATTGTAGGAGATAATGTTCCACTGATCCCTTTTAGTTTTTCTTCTTCATAATAGATCATAAATTTTTTCTGGCTACCTGGATCGTTCCAACCAATATAAGTATGTTCCTTTAAATCCAGTTGGTTCCAATCTGGTTGTTTTAACTTTTTCACTTTTCGGAATAATTTATCAATCTGCGGTTTTGTCGGTTGTATGAATGGAAGAACGATCACTTTCAATTCCTCTAATAGTCGTTCTGCTTTTTCTTTTTTTAGAGTGATGTCTAGTACCTTCTCCATAAATTCATTTACAGCTGTATTAGGATGACCAAGTACCTCGTGGATCTTTTCAGCCGCTAATGCTTGGACTGTTTGGACTGTCTTTGGATCATTCACTGAACTATAGGCGTTTAACAGCTGCTCGACTTCTCGCTTGATAAAATAATATTGATATGGTTTGATTGTTTTTTCCATGACTTTGAGTCCTTTCTTCTTTCAAAATCGGCTACTTTGAAGAAAAAAGTGATCTTTCTATCAAAGTGCCTCTAGATAAAGCCCTCAAACTCTTTTAAATAAGATACACATCGCATCTTATCATCACCCCCTTTATTTTTATGTTGGTTATGTACTTTTTCATCTCAACAAAGTAAACAGTAAAAAGACCAATTAGTCAATGTCTAAACAAAAAAATGTGGGATAAATCTAAAAATCAGTTTTACTACAGACGCTCGAATAAATGACTTTTGTCTCGACCTGAATGTCTAAACAAAAAACCCGAGGATTTTTTCCAAAATCCTCGGGTCAAATACCTAGTTAAATACCTTAAATCGATTGTTCTTTACCGAAATATCGTTGCCATTTTTGTTTCATTGAAGCTGTCATGGGTTGGGCTGCTTCTTTGACTGCACAATATTTATCCACAAAAGTAACGATATAACCTTCTTTATATTTAGGAGGGGCGATCGTTGCTCCCCACATATGTTTCAAAATAATATCACGCTCTAAATCTGAAAGCTCCGTGATTTTTTCAGCATTTTTCACAGCGATCCTTGGATGAACATACGCATGTGTCCCTTCATCGAACTTCGTCGTACGCCAATCGTAGTAAAATAAATCATGTAAAAGGCCTGCTCGAGCAGTCGCTCTTGCATCACCGCCCCATTTTTTCGCTAATTTGTAGCTATAGTAAGACACACTGATTGAATGCTCTAATCGTGTCGAGTGGACATGTTGTGTATAATTTGCTAATTTCTTTACTGCATCAGTTTCTAATAGATCTTTTATATAAGACATATATTCTTCGTCTTCACGCCATTTTTCTGTCATAATTATCGATCTGCCACCTTTTTGAATTCCATTTATCTTTGAAATTGAACTTAGTATACCACTAGTGTTCGTAATATTCTAGTGAGGTTTTCGCAAAATGCAGAAAGCTTAATAGTTCCTTAACTATACGGAGAAGTGATAAAGCATGATGCCCGCTGCAACTCCTACATTTAAAGACTCCGCATTTCCTTGAATCGGTATATAAACATTTTTATCCGTTAGCGCCAGTACTTCTGGACGTACGCCTTGACCTTCATTCCCCATCACGATCGCATAATTTTTCGTTGTCTGGATGTCATTCAGGGACACTGCTTCTTCATTCAGTTCTGTTCCATAGGTTATAAATCCTTGCTCTTTAAGGATAGGCAATAGTTTTGTTAGATCTTCTTGGATGATCGGTAAATGATAGTTGCTCCCCTGCATGCTTCTTAATACTTTAGTACTGTAGACATCAGCCGTTCCCTTACCTAGTACGACACAAGCTAGACCAAAAGCATCGGCTGTGCGGATCATTGTCCCTACATTGCCGGGATCTTGTACGTTGTCAAGCAGCAACCAACCACCTTCAAAATTCGGTATCTCTCTTTTTTCAGCTTCCACCACTGCCATGATCCCTTGAGGAGTTGGTAGATCTGAAACAGCTGCCATCACTTCTTCTGATACTAGTGTAACAGAAAGCGCCTGATTTTCTTCAAGCCAACTAGCCCACTCAGTCAGACCGCGTTGCGTAATAAAAAGTTCGTTGACCTTCGCATTTGAGGCAACAGCCTCCTCGATCAGGTGAAACCCTTCAAGCAGATATTCCCCTTTTTCTCCACGATATTTTTTCTTATGTAATTTTTTTAATTCTTTGATTCTTGGATTTTTTGCTGATTGGATCTCTTTCACATTTTTCACCTCAACTGATTATACCATGAATTAGATCCTTGCACTTGTTCAGTAGCAAAAAAGTCGGTATCATTAATTTAAAAATAAAAGAAAGAACGGTGAATAAAATGAACAAAATCAAGATGAACGTGCAAGGACGTGTACAAGGCGTTGGTTTTCGCTATATGACAAAAATCGTAGCGGATCAATTAGGGATCACCGGAACAGTGAAAAATGAAGATGACGGCTCTGTCACGATCGAAGCCGCGGGCGACGATGAGGCAATCAAAAAATTCGTGGAAGAAGTCAAACGATCACCAAGTCCCAGCGGACGTGTCCAATATGTGGACCTTCAGGAAAATCCGATGATGGAGGACAGAAAAAAGTTTGTTGTAACAGGCTGACCTTCTAGAAATGAATAGAAAATGCCAGAAAAATTGGACTGTCTGTATGTAAATCGAAAAAGTTTGTCCCTCTCTCCATCCTAGATCGACAAAAAACATTCTTATTAGCGAGCATAGTAACCAGTGATAGGTATACGTAAAAGTGGGACGACTTCAAAAATTTTGGTTCAATAAAATAGAGTCTATAATATTTTGTGGTAGTGGAAAATCGACTTTGATTTTCCACTACCACTTTTTTGTTGTCAAATCCTGACGCTGCCCAATCAACAAGCCAACTTTAGAAAGGATCATTTTCCCTCTTTGTTCTAATGGATACGCATAGCTGTTTCAAATATCCAGTTTTACCTAAAAATTTAGTTTTGCCAAACGATCAAAGGCTTCACCTAAAATTTCCAATGGCTGAGTCGCAGCTAGTCGAATATAGTTGTCCCCGATTGTTTCCCCAAACGCTTTTCCAGGGACAAAAAGTACGCCGCTTTTTTCTAAAACTTCCTCCACAAACGTTACTGAATCGAGCCCACTCTTACTGATATTAATAAAAGCATACATGCTTCCAGAAACAGAAGATAAAGATAAGTAAGGGATTTCTGCCACTCTTTTTTCAACATAGGCTAACCGTTCTTTGAATACTTCAACAACTGGCGGTACAAGCTGTTCATAGTGCTTTAATGCATAGATTGCACCTCTTTGAGAAGCAGTCGGTGCGGAATAAGTGATGTTTTCATTGATCAACCCAGCAATTTGATTGATGTATGCTGGTGCGATCATGTACCCTAAGCGCCAGCCAGTCATCGCAAACCCCTTCGATACACCACTGACAGTGATCGTATTATCGGGCGCAAATCGCGCCATGGGTACGAACTTCTCTTTAAAGGCAAAGTCTTCATAAATCTCATCGGAAATGATATAGAGTTCATTTTCGATTGCGACTTCAGCGATTTTTTTCAACGTGCTTTCAGAAAAAACAGCTCCCGTAGGATTATTCGGCGAATTGATGACGATCACCTTTGTACGATCCGTAATCGCTGCTTTTAAATCTTCCACATCCAACTGGAAGCCCTTTTCTTCATAGGTAGGAACAAAAACAGGCGTGCCTCCAGATAAAATGACTTGTTCCCGATATGGTGAAAAATAAGGTTCATGGATGATGACCTCATCCTCTGGATCTAGTAATGCCTGTAAAACTAAATACATCCCGTGCATTGCTCCGACTGTAGCTCGAACTTGGTTGCATTCAACGCTCAATCCATATTTCTTTTGATAAAAATCTACGACAGTTGACAAGAATTCTTTGCTGCCATCAGGCGCAGTATAATTAGTAGCACCATTTTTTACATCTGTATAAGCTGCTTCAATAATCGTCGGATCAGTGATCAAATCAGGATCACCAATCGATAAATCGATAATATTCTTTTTTTCCTTTGCCAAAATAGCAATATTCATCAACAGATTTTCTGCTGGTTGCTGAAACCGGCGTGCAATCTTACTTTTGTCCATCTTACTTCCTCCATCTTTGTTACAACACTTTGTTCAAGAAATCCTGTGTTCGACTATTTTGCGGATTTTCAAAAATCTCTTTCGGTGTTCCCTCTTCTTGAATGATGCCGTCAGCCATAAAAATCACACGATCAGCGACTTCTTTAGCAAAACCCATTTCATGAGTGACCACGACCATCGTCATCCCTTTTTTAGCTAAATCCTGCATGACGGCCAACACTTCACCGACCATTTCAGGGTCAAGTGCAGATGTAGGTTCATCGAAAAGCATCACATCAGGATTCATTGCCAATGCTCGAGCAATTGCTACCCGTTGTTGCTGTCCCCCAGATAAACTGGTAGGATAACTGTCCACTTTTTCCTTTAGACCAACTTGGTTCAATAATGATAGAGCATGTTCTTTTGCTTTTTTGGGGTCTTCTTTTTTGATTTTTACAGGTGTGATGGTCAAATTTTCGAGTACATTCATACGGGGAAACAAATTAAAACTTTGAAATACCATTCCCATTTTTTGACGAATTTGATTGATATCGCTGTCAGGGGCTGTAATGTTTTGTCCCTTAAAAAAGATTTCACCAGAAGTTGGTTCTTCCAGCAGATTCATACAACGTAGAATTGTACTTTTCCCACTTCCTGAAGGGCCAATGATCACCACTACTTCTCCTTCTTTCACAGAAAGATCAATTGATTTTAAGACTTCATTCTCGCCAAAACTTTTTGACAGTTTTTTTACATTAAGCATTCAGACCCATTCTCCTTTCAACTAAAGCTAATATACGGGAAATACTGAAGGTCAACACGAAATAAATCAAAGAGACCAACACATATGGTAAGAATGGTTTGAAGCTAGCACCTTGTACCACGCCCGTTTGAAAGATCAATTCCGATACCCCAATGACCGAAACAACTGAGGACTCTTTGATGATCGTGACAAACTCATTTCCTAGAGCTGGAAGAATATTTTTGATTGCTTGTGGGAAGATGATGAAACGCATGGCTTCTTTCTGGTCCATCCCTAAAGAACGTGCAGCTTCCATCTGTCCTTTGTTGACCGCATTGATCCCAGCCCGAACAATTTCAGCTACATAAGCAGCACTATTCAATGAGACAGCAATACAACCTGCTATTAGTTTCGATAGATCCAGTCCCAGTACTCCTGTTCCGAAGTAAACGATAAAGATTTGAACTAAGAGAGGTGTTCCCCGTACGTATTCGATATAAATAATGGCTAATGCCTTTAAAAATCTATTCTTACCCAATTTCATCAGTGTGAGCAAACTACCAAAGACCATTCCAAACAATACACCCACAAACGCTAATAAAATAGTGTATTTTGTTCCAATCAAATAATACGGACCGTATTTTTGAAGAAAGGACTGATCATCTTGGAACATCAATTGATTCGCTTGTTTTTGATAGTCTTTCAACAAGCCGTCGTCATTGATCGTTTTGATTGACGCATTGACATGATTTTTCAGTTCTGGTGTATTTTTTGACATCGCAATAGCTGTGGTTTTTTCACCTTGCGCAAATTTTACTGGAGTCAAAGCTACTTTCTTATTCTGTTGGGCATATGCTTCTGCAACTGGTTGTTCTAGCACAACACCTTCAACTTTTTCATTCAGCAAATTATTGATCAGATCAGGAACTTTTTGCAGGGAGGTCAACTCTGCACCAGTCAGTTCATTTTTCACTAACTCCTCTTGTGTGGTTTGCTTTTGCGCCCCAACGGCTAAGCCAGAAAAGTCGGCTGTCGTCTTAAATTTATTTTTGTCCTCTTTACGAACGAGTACTTTTTGCTGTACCACGAAATATGGGTCAGAAAAGTCAACTTCTTGTAAACGTTCTTCAGTCACCGCCATACCAGATATAACTAAATCGATCTTGCCAGTTTTCAAAGCACCTAATAATGCATCAAAACCAAGCTCTTCTACTTTTAGTTTCACACCCATATTCTTTGCGATCTTTTCGGCAATGGATACATCAAAACCAACGATTTTATCCTTACCATCCACATTCGCATGGAATTCATAGGGCGCATAGTCCGCAGATAGGCCAACGACTAATTCTCCACTTTGTTTTATCCGCTCGTAAATTTCATCTTTTTCTGCACCTTGTACATTTACTGGTAAAAAAACTAGTAGAAACATCAGCGCCACTAATAATATGTTCATTCCTTTTTTCATCCATTTGGCCACCTTTGAATAATAATGTAATCAATAAAGCTATAAAAGAATAAATATTCATAAATAACTTGCTAATATACTAGCATAACTATTATAATAAAAAAAGATTAATTTAAAAAAATAATGGAAGAAGTTTTTTATATGACAAAAAATTTAATTGTTCGCGGAGCCCCTCAAGAGTATGAAATAAAAGAAAACGCATGGGATTCACTCCCTGAACACCTTTACAAAAGGCATATCGACAACGTTTTGATCCTCCATGGAAAAACATCTTGGAAAGCAGTAAAAGATGTTTTTCCAGAGTTATCAATAACAAAAATTTTTGAATATTATGGTGGAGAATGTACCGATCCACTTGCTGACAGTTTTGTTTCTTTATGCAAAAAGAAAGATTTCAATGGTATTATTGCAGTCGGCGGCGGGAAAGTCGCGGATCTAGGAAAATTGATTGCCTATAAGACAAACTTACCAATCATCATCTTACCTACCTTAGCTGCGACGTGCGCAGCTTATACTCCACTTAGTGTGGTCTATAATGATGAAGGAGTGATGCTTCGCTATGATATGTTCCCTAAAGCGAATGATTTAGTGTTGATCGATCCAAAGATCATTTTGCACTCCCCTCGCGAGATGATGATTGCCGGTATTGGTGACACCTTAGCAAAATGGTATGAATCTCACGCAATCATCTCTCAGTTAACAATCAAGCCTATCGAAGTCCAAGTAGCGGAATTTGCAGCGTTAAGATGCCGTGAAATCCTTTTAGAGAAAAGTGCAGAGGCAATGGAAGCGATGGACCAGCAAAAAATCAATCAAGCTTTTATCGATGTCGTGGAAACAAACATTTTATTGGCTGGTATGGTTGGTGGATTTGGCGATGACTACGGCCGAACAGCTGGAGCTCATTCCATTCACGATGCGATGACCGTACTCCCTGATAGCCATCAGCAACTTCATGGAAACAAAGTGGCATACGGTATCCTTGTCCAGCTGATGATCGAAAATAAATTAGCAGAAATCGAACACTTACTGCCTTTTTATCATCACTTGAACTTACCAACGAGTTTAGCTGATATGGGTTTACATTTAACAGAAAGTGACTATCAAGCCGTAGCCGAACGCGCATGTTTGCCTGATGAAATGATCCACTTCATGAAAGAAACGATCACCCCAGCACTGGTTGTCCAGAAAATGAAAGAGTTAGAACAAGTGACACAGGGATAGGAAAGTACCCGACAATATGTAGCCAGTTTTTTATGGATCAGCTCGATAGCCAAAAAATAAGAAGTGGAAAAAATTGACATTCCACTTCTTATTTTTGCGCTAATATTATGATTTCAAGGAAATATCCGTTGCTCATCTTATTTTAGAAAAAGGAGATAAGCTTGGGATAGACCTAAACGACTTTTGTCTCGACCTCATTTCTAGTTTGATTCTTCTTTTTGATATTGGGTGTCTTTTTTAATCCTCCAATCGGTTATTTCTATGAAATTTCTATGAAGTTGATTGAATTATGAGCGCTTTTTTAGTATAGTTAAGCTTGTGTAAAAATTATAAAAGAGGAAGTATTTTATGAATAAATGGAAAAATTGGTTATTGGGCTCTGGGCTTGTCACGATCATGCTTTTCTTGTCCGGTTGTGTCCGCATGGATTCAAATGGTAACCCTGACACTTCAGGAATCATTTACCGTATATTGGTTCACCCAATGGGACAAGCGATTACATATTTAGTGGAAAACTTTAATTGGTCCTACGGCTGGGCTGTTATCTTGATGACAGTCATCGTTCGTATCATTATTTTGCCATTAGGTATTAGTCAATCGAAAAAAACAATGATCCAATCTGAAAAGATGCAAGCATTAAAACCACAAGTTGAAGCTGCGCAACAAAAATTGAAAGCTGCGACAACTCGAGAAGAACAAATGGCTGCACAAGCTGAAATGCAACAAGTTTATCGTGAAAATGGCTTAAGTATGACTGGTGGTATCGGTTGTTTGCCGCTTCTGATCCAAATGCCGATCTTTTCTGCGCTATATTTCACTGCTCGCTATACAGAAGGCATCCGTGAATCAACCTTTTACGGGATCGACCTAGGTAACCCTAGCTTAGTTTTAGTAGCGATTGCCGGTATTGCTTATTTACTTCAAGGATATATCTCAACTATCGGTATCCCTGAAGAACAAAAGAAAACGATGCGTACGATGTTGATCGTATCACCCGCTATGATCGTCTTCATGTCAATTAGTGCCCCAGCTGGTGTCACTCTTTACTGGGTTGTCGGTGGGATCTTTAGTTGTCTACAAACATTCATTACGAATGTCATCATGAAACCAAGACTAAAAGCGCAAGTTGCGGAAGAATTAAAACAAAATCCGCCAAAACAAGTGGTGACGCCTCGTAAAGATGTCACACCTGCCGAACCTGCGAAGCAAACAAAAAAACAAGTACAAGCACCAAAAAACAATGCGAAGAATGGTCGGAATGCTGGTAAACAGCAAAAGCGTAAATAGTAAATAGTTATTTGTAACTGAATAGCTTCTTCGATCGATCAAGATCACTTCTGATTTTATGACGACGAAAGCCAATGTACCGCGAAATATAGAAAACTATATTTCGCGGTACGTTGGCTTTTTTATACATGGTCTCTTATACATCCTTATTTATATCCAGTTGTATTAACAGTCAAGAAGTTGCGCTTGATTATTCTTCTTCATCGTCTCCCATGCCAGCAATCACTTGGTTCACTGAAACGATACTCTCACGACCTGAACCAATAAAATCTGGTTCTGCTCCAATCAGTTGCGAATTGATGAATTCGATGATCATCGGCAAATTCATGCCAGCATATAGTTCGATCGTTTCACCTTCCATAATTAGCCTGGAAACGGTATTTGCAGGTGTCCCACCCAATAGATCGCAAAGCACTACGTAATCTTTCAATGGTGCTGTAACGGAGAGGAATCTTTCTTTATACGTGTCCGCGCCATCTTCAGGCAATAAGGGGATCGTATAGATATTTTCTTGTGGTCCCATGATCATTTCTGTACTGTTTTTTAGTTCTTCACAAAATTTACCGTGACTAATCAAGACTAGTTGTCTACTCATCTTTCCAATTCTCCCTTATTTCGAAATCACACCTAATGCAGATAATGCTACACATACGATCAATACGATGAAGATTGCTCGAGTAGGTGTCATATTTTTCTTACCTAACATCCAATAAACGCCACCAACGATGCCAGCTGGTAAAAGTTTAGGTAAGATCATATCGATATAGTTTTGCATATTCAACGTTACATCCCCAATCGTTGGTGTCCATGAGAATTTAACATTGATCATGGTTGCTACTAACGCTCCAACCATGAAAACTCCTAGTAAAGTATCCGCATCTGTCAATGCAGTCAAGCGTGATTGCATCGTGGTAACTAGAGAAATCCCTTCTTTGTATGCAAATTCTAGTTGTTTCCAACGAAAGACCATGACAGCTACCTGAGCAAGGATCCAGATAAGGATGCCTACTGGATTACCATCTGTTGCCATATTTGCGGCTAAAGCTCCAAATATGGTCGGGATCAATGCCGCAAATACAGAATCACCAATTGCAGCGAAGGAACCCATCAACCCTGCTTTCATCCCAGAAACAGTTTCCTTTGAAGAGACTCCTTCTTTTTCTTCGATAGCAAGATCAATCCCAGTAATGATCGTGTTAAAGAAATTAGACGTATTAAAAAATTGCGTATGTGTTTTCATCATTTCTTTTAATTCAGGTGTATCATCACCATAGATTTTTCTAAGTTGCGGCAAGATAGTATACAGATAACCTGAGCCTTGCATTCTTTCATAGTTCCAACCTAATTGGAAAGTAAACAAACTTCTACGATTGATCTGCTTAAAATCTTCTTTGGTCAATTTATAATTAGATTTCGTCATCTTCGATTTCCCCCTCATCAGATTGTGATTGCTGACTTACTACTGGATGTTGGTCATTCTTTTGATCATTCTTATAACTGATCGTTGCCAGTGCTAGACCAATCAATGCCACAGCAAGCATCGGTAATGAATTGAATGTTCCTGGGAAATCTTTGACCACGCTAGCCACACTTGTTCCTAACAATTGGACATTCGATAACACTGTTGCTAATAACGCTGTGATCGTAAATCCTAAAATCAGATAAGAAATGTGTTTCTTTACTGGTAGGTAGCGTAGTAAAATTGCAAACCCGACTGCTGGTAAGACTGCCCCTGCAACAGATAAGCCATCACCTAGCCATTTTAGGTCGCCGTTTAAAACAGCCACAACATTTTGGACTAAGCCACCACCGAATGCTAGGGCCAAGAATACAGGAACCATTCTGGAAAGTGCCCAAGGTAGTGCCCCCATCAAGAAGTTCCGTTCAATTGCTTTGTAATTCATTGTTTCCACATGTTGATCGATCCGATGCGCAAAATACGTATTCGCAAAGCGTGCCAAAATATCTAATTGGATCATCAAACTTGCTACAGGAACCACGATGGCTGCAATCGCTTGTTCTGGGTTCATCCCTAGAGAAATAGAGAAAGCTGTTGCTAAGATCGTTCCAGAGTTGGCATCGATTTTTGATGCACCACCAAATGTTCCTACCCCTAAAACAGTCAACTGCATACTTCCACCAATGATTAAACCTGCTTTTAAATCACCCATTACTAACCCAGCATATAATCCTGCAAAAACTGGGGCGCTCATTGAAGAATAAATCTGTAATTCATCTAAAATTTGATACCCTGCATATAATGTTAATAATAATATCTGCCACCATTGAATATCCATGAATCATTCCTCCTATTTGATTAAAAGACTCATAAAGTCTTCTGCTTTGTCATTTGGCACCATTTGAGCGATCAAATGAACGCCAAGCTGATCTAATTTCTTGAAGACCTCTACATCCGCATCTACGACATTGATTGATTTTGTAATGGAACGTGTTTCATCTGTTTGTGACATATTACCGACATTTAATTCTTTGATCGGTACACCTTTTTCTACTAGCGCTAAGATACGATCGGGTTTTTTCGCTACGATCAGCACTCGTTGAGAATCATATTTACCTGCTAAAATATTTGCGGCTGCTTTTTCAATAGGTAAAATACTTAATTTGACTCCAGCTGGCGTTGCCAACTTTAACCCACTTTTTTCGATCGCATTTGTTGCTACCTCATCGTCTACGACCATGATCCGACCAATATTCAACTTTGTTGTCCAGAGATTTGCCACTTGTCCATGTATCAAACGTCCATCAATTCTTACTCCAATAATTGCCATCATCCATTCTCCTTTTCTAACTTTTTTCTATTGGTTCTTTGACAAAATCTATAACTTCACTGAATCTACCTTCTGTCTCAAAGATAACGATTTCATTGTGTCCTTTTCTAAGTAAACCCTCGGGAACAAACAGTGAAAGAATTGGTCCTACTTCCCAAAAACGACCAATATTCGTGCCATTCACCCAAACGATCCCTTTCCCAAATTCACTAAGGTCCAAATAAGTATCACCGATTTTTGACAGTTCCGCTTCAAAACGGTAAAATGCTGGTTGCCCTGCTTCCCATTTTTTTGAAAAATCGATGTGTTCTGCTGTCTCTAAAGGTAAACAATACTGTGTCCATTCTGTGATAAAATGTAGATCGCTCATCACCCCCGTACGTATTCCTTTTTTTTGCGTATCAGCTAGCAGCTTGTGTCCATAGTTGACCCGTCCCATATTTTCAAATAATAGATCAATTTGATAGTCTTCTTTTTCAAGTGTCAATGGAATGGTCTCACCGATCTCTGTTTGGTATTGAATCGCTTGCTTTTCTTCATCGAGAAAAACATGGACCCGGTCACGTCCGTCGATGATCCGCAATTTTTCATTGACCGCATCTTTTTTGATCGTTGTTCGATACAATAGGTATCCAGTATTCTGCCCCAATTCTTCCATTGTTTGAGGATAGGTCGAGTGGATCGGCTCGCTGATGGTATCAAGTGTTGCGAAAAAGCTAACTTTTTCTTTTAAGTTGATTCCTTTTTTGACGATTGTTTCTTTTATCCATGGTTCCATTTGCTACATTTCTGGAAAATTTTCTGCCATCATTCGTTTCAGAGCAAAATATTTTTCCGTTGGATTTCCCTGCTCATCCAATGGTGCATCATAATCATAGGAAGTGACTTGCGGCAAATCAATCGTGCCTCTGGCTGAACAGCCATTCATAAACCCAAAATTGGTTCCGCCATGGAACATATAGAGATTGATACTACCGATCTGTAATGCTTCTTTGACTGCATCTGCTAATTCTTCCGGATCTCTTTTAATGATTGGCTCTTTCCAACGATTAAACCAACCATCCCAAAATTCCATACACATCAACGGCCATTTTTTACCATGTGCTTCAAAAAAAAGGGCCATATCTGCAAAATTTTCTTTTGCTTTTGAACCAAAATTTCCTGTCGTAAAAACATCATCGTCGATCAAACTACCCGCTCTTAATGTGGCTTGCCACGGCCCATCAGAAGTGAATAGCGGTACATCAATCCCACCTTCTTCCAAGTATTTTTTTACTTGTCGCAAGTATGCTTTCTCTTCACCATATGAACCATACTCATTTTCTACCTGCACCATTAAGACGTTGCCGCCATGAGTGAGTAGATGAGGAACGATTTTAGGTAGTAGCACTTGGTAATACCGTTTGACATACTTCATGAAGCGAGGATCCGCTGAACGAATACGGCACTCTTTTGTCAATAGCCAAGCAGGCAAGCCACCAAATTCCCATTCTGCACAAATATAAGGGGCAGGACGTACGATTGCGTATAATCCAAGGGATTGCGCTAACTCTAGAAAATGGGAAAGATCCAATATTTCCGAAAAATCATAGGTTCCTTCTTCTTTTTCATGGAGATTCCAAGGCACATAGGTTTCCACAGTATTAAATCCAAGCGCTTTCAAATTGTGCAATGACCGCTCCCAATTCGTCGGATGTACTCGGAAATAATGAATCGCACCAGATAAAATTTTGAAAGGTTGACCGTCTAGCAAAAACTCTTCTTTTATTTCAAATCTAGTCAAGCAAATTTCCTCCTCGTTTTTAGAAACCGCTTTCTAATTTTGTAATCAACGAATCTTTCTGACGTTGATTTTCCCCCTAAAATAATCGACTTTCACAGGATCGATCCATCCTGTTTTTTCTTGTTGCGCATTCGCCATCCCACAGGCCATCGCAAACGCAAGTGTTTCTTCAATCGGATAGCTCTTTGATAGAGCATGTGCTAAGCCTGCAATAGTCGAATCTCCTGACCCCACAGGATTCACCACCGCAATTTTCGGAATCGTAACCTGATAGAAGTGTCCCCCTACTTTAGCGATTGCTCCTTTTGCGCCTAGCGAAAGAACGATCCAATTGATTCCTTCAAAAAGCGGATGATCCAATAATGATTGGATTTCATCTAACGAAGTAGCCGAAGAAATTGTTTGGTGGACCAACTCTCCTAATTCTTCCATATTAGGTTTGATCAAAAATGGTTTTTCCTTGCCTTCCAAAACTTCAAGCAATGTTTGGCCAGAAGTGTCTAATAATACTCGTTTTCCTTTTTTATTCGTTAAGGCAAGTAACTCTGCATAATAACTTTTAGAAAATCCTTGTGGCAGACTACCCGAAATCGTAAAGATATCAGTTGTTTCCATTAGTCGTGCAAAATGCTCGGTAAATTTATGTTGCTCTTCTTCTGTCACAACAGGACCGCTTTCCAATAGTTCTGTTTGATTCGCTCCATGTAAAATAGCAATCGAATCTCTCGTTTCCCCTTTGATAGGTAAAAATTGATGCTTTATCCCTGATTGATCGAGTTGTTCTTTGATATATGCGCCATGCTGCCCGCCGACTAATCCAGTAGCTAAAACACCATCTGCTAATAAATGAAGGACACGGGCAACATTCAAGCCTTTTCCCCCAGCTGTTTTGTTGACCGTTTTGACCCGATTGACTTGGTCGATCCGTAATCCATCCAAAGCGTAAACGATGTCAATTGAAGGATTCATGGTAACTGTCGTGATCATTTTGCTGTCACCGAATCTTCTTTTACTTTATCAAACCAAGGGGTGGCGTTTTCATTTATCACTTTATTCAATGATTCGATATTTTGTCGCCCTTGTGTTCTCAACCACTCAATCGCACCTTCTCTACCATTTTCAACATATGCTTTGACTCCATCTTTCCAAGTCGCACGTCCACATAACACACCGTTGAATGTTGAACCAGATTCATGAGCAAAGACCAATGTTTGTTGGAACAATCCAGTCGAAACGCCTGCACTCAAGAAGATAAATGGTAACGATGTTGCGTCACTTTGTTCCTTGAAGAATGTCGCTGCTTCTTTTTTACTATACGCAATTTCACCATCAGAATAGCCTTCTACATAGTTCATATTGACTGGCACTTCTACTTTCAATACATCGACTTTGTATTTAGGATCAGAAAATTCTTTCATCATCTCGATCACTTTATGCGGTTTGATCTTCGCATATTCTAATGAAGTGCTGTCATTGATTTTGGCATCATACGAAACCAATTCTAGATAAAACGGACGCTTTTCACCTGCACATTCACTGCCTAAACGTTCGATAAATACATGTTTCAAATGATTGATCTCTGGGTCTTCATCTACATCATAATAAAGCAAGAACTTGATCGCATCGGCTGTTTGTTCCTTTAATCTAAGCGTAGACCAATCCGCTAATAAATCAGGCAAGCGCCCTGGAGTTGTCGCATCATAACCCGTTTTTTCATAGGCTAAAAGCAGTCCCGCTTCCTTATGTCTGGCTTTTGCAGCTGGCAATCCATACTCTGGATCTAGTAAAATAGCAGAAGCATAAGGCGTTAATTCTGCTGATACTAATTCTTTGAATTCAGTGATCTGTTGTGCCGTTGGTTCTTTTCCTAACGCTTTGATCATCTTTTTCAAAGCACCTCTCTGGTCAATTGCCAACGCACTGATGATTCCTTCTTTTGTTGATAAACTCTTCATAGCTGCAACTTTTTCTTCATTCATCCTTCGTTTCCCCTTTGTTCACATATTCATGGATAATGACACCTTTGACCACTCGATTGACTGTACCTGTAGGCGATGGTGTATCTGGTTTATTCGCTACTTTTATCGACGTATCGAGCGCAATGATTTGGGCTGTCATGATCATAGGTAACGCAAGATACGCATCAGGTAGACTGATCGAAGCTTCTAATAGAAAACTTGTACCTGTGAAGTCAATTTTTCCTGGTTGTGCGATTGCGATGACATTCATGGCAATTTGGTCCTCTTTTATTTCTTCTAAAATGTCTAAGTCATAGTTTCTTGTATAAGGCTGGTTATTAACAAAACCAATAACAAGTGTTTCACTATTTAAAAACGATTTGGGTCCATGGCGGAAGCCCATAGAAGAATCAAAGATCGTTGCCACTTTACCGGCTGTTAATTCCAATATTTTCAATTGTGCTTCTCTCGTTGCACCAGCCAAACTTCCTGAACCAAGATAGGCGATACGTTCAAATGACTTAGGCAATAATTTTTGGATTTCTTGATCTCGTGAAATTAGATCTTCTCCAGTTCTGATCAATTGTTGAAGATAACTTTCTTTTTTTTCAACGGCAGTTTGATCGAATACCCATAACGCACTCAACAACATGCACGTAAAACTTCCTGTCATGGCAAATCCTGCATCATTTGATTTTTCTGGCATCAGTAAAAGAAAATTTCGTTCATCTGTCGCTGCGTTCTTTGCCAACTGACCTTCTTTAGCACAAGTAATCGTCAAATGAAACAATGTCTTGATTTGTTCATTGGCAATCTTGACTGTTGCCACGCTTTCTGGACTATTTCCACTACGTGCAAATGACACCAGTAATGTCGGTTCATCTGGAAATAGAAATTCTTTTGGCGAAGATACGATATCTGTCGTACCAAAGCTATGAAAAATAAAGTGATTGTTGTCACCATATTCATTTAAATAAGGCACCGCTGTATCCCCGACGTATTGCGATGTTCCTGCACCAGTAAAAATTACTCGAACTCTTTTGCCATTTGCTGCTTTTTTTATCTGGTCAAAAAACAATGCTAATTTTTCTTGATTCTGTGTTAATATCTCAGCTGTTTCTTTCCATAATTGCGGTTGCTGTTTGATTTCTCGTGTAGTTATTTCCGCACCCAACTCTTTTAATTTATCCTTCGATAGTTCAAACATGTTGTTTTCCCTCTCAATCATTTTCGGACGTGGCGGATCTTATAGTGAAACTGGTCTGCTCTCGCTACACTATCCGTATATTCAATAATTTCATTTTTCACATTATAGGTCGTTCGGCTTAGGTGTAATACAGGAGCGCCGTCAGCAATACGAAGCGGATCAGCATCTTTCTTTTGAACGATACTTGCATAAAACTCTTCATCTGCCAATTGAACTTGCTGTTCATAATCTTGAGAAAACACATCATACAATGGCTTACTTTCAAGTAATGACAGATTAAGACCAATAAATAATTTTGCAGGTAAATAAGAACGTTCCACCATCAATGGTTCGTCATCCGCTAAACGAAGTCTTTTCAATTTGAAAACTGTTTCACCTAAATTGATGTTTAGATTCTTAGCAACCTTTTTATTTGCTTCCATTTGCTTGAATTCCAAGATGACCGTATTAGGCACCCGTCCCAATTCTCTCATCTCTTCTGTAAAACTATACGCTCCCGCCAGATCAGACGACTTATCTGATAAATCAGACACATATGTTCCTTTTCCGTGTCGGCGATAAATATACCCTTGCGTCTCTAATTCTTGTAAAGCAAGGCGAACAGTTGTCCGACTCACTCCATAATGCTGACAAAGTTCTCTTTCAGATAACAATTTGTCATGAGGTGTCATCTGTGTTTCGATACGTTCTTTCAATACGTCAACTAGTTGATAATATAATGATTTTCCTTTACTTGAGCTCTCCATAAAAATACCTCTTCTTTACTGGTTATAACCACAACACAAGAATACTCATATATCCGTCATTTGTCAAAGGATTTTCGGCGTAAAAAAGCTATTATAACAAGGTTTAAGACTTATTTAGAACTGGTATCAAAAGATACCTCAAAAATACCAGTTGACAATAAAAGAACAAAAAAAAGACGAATTTTATAAATGATTCGTCTACATAGATTAACTTGTTGAACAATGTAATTCACATTGATTACTATGATATTCTTGCAACTAGCGTTTTTTTCTCCCACTGCATTTACACCCAACCACAAAAAATAGTAAAAATCATATGTTAGTAATAATTAAAAAATAACTTTTGCGTTTTTACACTTTATTTCTATAAAATTTGACCAATATTTTTTTAAATAACTAATTATTTTATCAGGCCGCCACCTCAAACAATTCTTTTCTTATTTCTTAATATAAATAGAAGTTGCTGTTTCTTCTAATAATGTACCTAATTCTTTACTCTTTCGTTTTCCTTCTTCTAACAGCCAAATACTTGCTCCCTTTTCGCCTTCTGTAACAAAAGGTGCTACTCCCTTCGCCCATGTTGCACGCCCGCATAAGACACCGTTGAATGTTGATCCTGATTGTTTTGCAAAACGCAATGTCTCTTTAAATAGTGTAGCACTGACTCCCGCACTTAAGGTAGTTCTGTCACTTTCGATTGTTCATAGAAATACGTGGATGCTTCTGCTTGACTATAACAAGCCACTTGCCCATACCCTTCCACAAATTTCATGTTCACTGGAACTTCGACTTTCAATACATCCACTTGATAACGTTCTTTTGAAAATTCTCGCATGCCTTCAATAACTTTATGTGGTTTTACTTTTGCATAATCAAGAGAAGATGTATCAACAATAGTTGCATCATAAGAAAGAATCTCTAAAAAGAAAGGTATGCCTTCTGCTTCGCATTCTGAACCTATCCGTTCTATAAATATTTGTTTTTGCACATTAATCTCAATTGTTTCATCAACGTCATAGTACAATAAAAATTTACAAGCATCCGCACCAGCTTCTTTTAATCTTTTCACTGACCAACTATTCAATAAATCTGGTAATCTTCCCGATATTTTTGTATCATAGCCGGTTTTTTCATAAGCTAGCAGCAAACCACATTCTTTCTCTCGAAGCTCTGCTGCAGGTAGTCCATATTCTGGATCGAGTAAGATAGCAGAAGCATGCGGAGTCAGGCACTGAGAAACCAGCCGTTTAAATTTGATTATGTCTTCTGGTGTCACTTCTTTATATTGGTCGATCATTTTCTTCAAAGCACCACGCTGGTCGATTGCTAACGCGTTAATAATACCAGTTCTATCCGTCAATCGCTTCAAACGTTCCTGTTTTTCTATACTCATTTTCTTCATATATTTCCACCTATTTCTTTAATTAATATTGTGGCTATTTCTGTTTTTGACTTTGCTACTCTCAACTGTTCTGTAATCTCTTTTCGCATCAATGATCGTGCAACGAGTGACAATAATTTCAAATGAGTTGTTCCTGCTTCTGAATCTGGAATAAATAAGGCAAAAACAAAATCAACTGACTTTTTATCTAAACTGTTCCATTCGATTCCTTTGTCTAGTGTGATGATGATCAAACTAGGTTCGTTGATTGCTTGAGACTTCGCATGAGGAATAGCAAAACCTGACATTATCCCTGTAGTACCTTCTTTTTCTCTTTCTAGAAGTTTTTGATATACTTCTTTTTCGTCATGAGCAATTCCTAAACAGAATGTTTGCTTTGCTAAAAACATAAATACTTCTTCTTGACTATCCAATGGCTGTTGTAAAAAAATATTCTCTTTATGAATGATTGTCATGATAAGTTTCCTGCATTCCCTTCTTCGATAACTGTATGATTTGCTACTTCGTTATCCATCTTCTTTTCTTTATAATTTACTCTTTTCTTTTGGATCAACCCTAGTATCACTCCACCAACGACCGAACCAATAAGAATCGCTGTAACCCATTGGATTTTCCCCGTCACTACAGGTAATACTAAAAAACCGCCATGTGGGGCTGGTACTTGGACACCAAACAAATAAGTCAAGACAGCAGCAATTGATGAACCTAACATCATCGTGGGTAACACTCGAATAGGGTCTTTCGCAGCAAACGGAATAGCTCCTTCTGTAATATGAGTTGATCCTAAAATAAAATTAACCAAACCTGCATTACGATCATTGGTATCAAAATAGTTGCCAAACAATAAAGTCGCAAAACCAGTAATCAACGGTGGTGCAATGCAAGCTGCTGACACACCAGCCATAAAGGTCGTGTTTCCTTGTGCCAAAAGAGCGGTTCCTGTTACATATGCTGCCTTATTAACCAGTCCCCCCATATCAAACGCGCACATACAGCCAACAATCACGCCAAGAACAAGTGGATTCGAATGTTCAAATCCAGCTAAAAAACTCATCATTCCTTCATTTATAGCCTTCATTGGACCCGCCAGCAAAGACATCACGATGCCAATAAACGCTACACCAATAACTGGATATAAGAAGATTGCCTTCAAGCCATCTAGTTGTTTAGGTAAAATTGTCAGTAACTTTTGCAAAAATAAGACAAAATAACCTGCTAAGAATCCAGCTAAAATTCCTCCTAAAAATCCAGTACCACCATTCATAGCCACGATTCCGCCAACAAACCCAACGACTAACCCTGGGCGTTTCGCGATCCCTTCTGCAATATAAGCTGCTAAAACTGGAACCATCATTCCCATTGCTGCATCGCCAACTGCTTTTACCATCGCCGCTGTAGCATTGTATTGTGCATGATCTGGATCAAAAGAATAGATTCCCCAAACGGCAAATGAAATAGCAATCAATACTCCGCCAGCGACTACAAAAGGCAACATATGAGAGACACCATTCATTAAATTTTTATAGATACTACGACCAAAATTAGCACCACTCATCACTTCTGGTTCTAAAATATCAACAGCTTCATTATCTGCTAAGACAGCACCTTTACCTGCTAATGCCTCGTCAATCAACCGTTGCGCATCCTTGATACCCGTACTGACAGATACATCAATGACTCGTTTTCCCGCAAATCTTTCTGAATGGACATCTTTGTCTGCAGCAATAATGACAGCATCTGCCTCTTTGATTTCTTCAGCCGTTAATTCATTCTCGATCCCAATTTGTCCATGAGTCTCCACTTTGATCGTAATGCCTTTTTTTCTAGCTGCTTGCTCTAATGCCTCTTGCGCCATGTAAGTATGCGCAATTCCTGTCGGACAACCGGTTGCTGCAATTAGTTGATATTTTCCCATCTTTCAAACCTCTCTTCCTTGATTTTGATTTGTTTACTTAATTCTTCCACATCCAAAAAATCAGTCAGTCCTCTACGAAAAGCGGTAGAGCTGCCCGCTGCTATGCTTTTACGTAACATTTCATCAAGCGGTCGCCGATTCATGTGTCCTGCTAAAAAAGTGCCCAACATGGTATCACCTGCGCATGCTGTATTGACAACTTTTCCTTTTGGCGAATTCCCCCGAATCACCCTGTCTTTCGTAAAAAGAATTGCTCCTTTCTCACCAAGGGATAACAAAATATTTTCTGCACCTGACTCTACTAGTCGTTGTCCATAAGTAAAATAATCTTCATCTGTAATCATTTCTCGTCCAAACCAAGAAGAAAGTTCTTCCTCATTTGGTTTCAGCAAAAACGGTCGATAGGGTAAACAATCCATGACTTCTTGATCACTACTGTCAATAATCAAATGAATCCCCTTTTCCTAACAAATCCGACTGATTTCTATTAAAACCTTTGGAGACAGCCCTCTTGGTAAACTCCCAGAAACACAAAGATAATCTTCTACTTGTAATGCTCTTATTTGATTTAAAAAATTATGGACAGCTGTCTGCGGTATTTCAGGTCCTTGATTCACTAATTTGTATTCTTCTCCCGTTTGATTGACTTGTGTAAATACATTGATACGAGTCATACCAGGCACTTCAATAAAATTTGTTTGGATTTGTTTCTGCTGTAAATAGTCTTCTATATACTTTCCTGTGAAACCAGCAGAAAAACCTAATGCCGTACTTGGGAAATCTAGCATCTTTAATACTAGTGACACATTCACCCCTTTTCCGTTTGCCTGAATATCATCCTCTTTTGTGCGGTTTACCATAAAAGGATGCATCTCATCTGTTTCAATAAATAGATCAATTGCCAAATTCATCGTGCATGTGTAGATAGACATAACCAATGACCTCCTTGACTCTATTATGAAATACGCGAAAGAGAAAATGTTTTCTTAATCGTTCCAACGAAAAGAAAACCTTTACATTTGTAAACTCGTCGTGCTATTTTTTAACTAACTTTTGGTGAAAGAAGGAAAGAATATGGATCACAAATTAAGTGAAACAGAACAGTACCTCTGGAACTTTATCGAACACCACATCCTAGAGATCCCTAACTACTCCATCGTGAAACTAAGTGAACAAGCAAATGTCTCAACAGCCACCATTGTGCGGACAATGAAAAAGAAAGGCTATGAAGGGTTTACTTCGTTTAAGCATCATCTAAAAGAAAGAGAAAACAAGAACATCAATTTTTCATTTTTAGATAAAGTAGACAAAGGTATCCGCCAAGCCATTCTAAAAAATGAACAAGAAGTGATACGTACGATCAATATGTTGGAAATCGGAAACATTGAGGATGCGATACAAAGAATCAAATTTGCTGACCGGGTTTTTGTCTTTGCACGAGGATTTTCAGAAATGATTGGCCAAGAAATGCTGGTAAAACTTCAACTAACAGGAAAAAATTGTCAAATGCATACTGATCCTGAAATCATCAAAAGCATCAGTCGGAAACTAACTAAGAAAGACAGCGTCATTTTTGTTTCTTTGAATGGTGAGACAAAAGAACTTGTCACCGCCGCAAAGAATTGCTACGATGCAGAGATTGGTTCGATTCTAGTTACAGCCAATCATTCCTCTACACTCAAAGATTATTGCGAGATAAATCTCGTAGGTTTCAAATCAGAAGGTTCTTATTTCCCTGATTATGAAGTACGGTCACGCTTGCCTCTCCAGATCATCGCGAGAATTCTGCTTGACGCCTATGCATTGCGTATGGGGGGAAATCGAGAAGCAGTTCATCGTGATTGGTTATAGTATAAAACATCATATTTTTTATATTGTATGGGCTCACGGAAACTTTTTTATGCATAAGGTTATTCGCAATCCACAAAGTTACTTTAAATAACAATTAAAACTACTAAAAACTAAAAATATCTTTTTAATCAATAAAAAATTGACACATTTATTAATAATAGGCTATTCTATTATAGAAGATACGATTTATTGTTATTATTAATAACAAAAAGGAGTGTATTATGAAAAAGTTATCTCAAAAAAATTTAGCCCAAATTGTTATTAAATCTAGAAAATCCCTAAAAATGACACAACAACAACTTGCTGTAGCTACTGGTATCAATCGTGCCTTAATTAGTCGATTAGAATCTCTAGACTTTATTCCTTCAATACCACAATTAGAATCATTAGCAGAAGTTTTAAATTTTGAACCAACAGATTTATTTATAAATGAATCAAATGAATCAAACAGACCAAAATATCAGTCGAGGAATATTGCTGTAGCCGGTACTGGCTATGTAGGTCTTTCCATTGCTATTCTTCTTGCTCAGCGCAATCAGGTAACAGCAGTAGACATTATTCCTGAAAAAGTAAAACAAATCAACAATAAGAAATCTCCAATCCAAGACGATTACATTGAAAAATATCTAGCTGAAAAAAAACTTAATTTAATTGCAACTACTGATGGTGCAGCTGCTTATAGTGAAGCCGATTTTGTTGTCATTGCTGCTCCAACAAATTATGATAGTAAACAAAATTATTTTGACACTTCTGCTGTAGAGTCAGTAATTAAATTGGTGTTAGAAGTCAATCCAAAGGCAATAATGGTCATCAAATCGACGGTACCCGTAGGCTATACTGAAAGTATTCATGAAAAATACAACACTAAAAATATTCTATTCAGTCCAGAATTTCTCAGAGAATCTAAGGCATTGTATGACAATCTATATCCTTCTCGAATTATTGTCGGCACGGACCAAACTGACAAAACTTTACTAGAAGCCTCTCAAACTTTTGCAGATTTACTCCAAGAAGGAGCAATCAAAAAAGATATCGAAACCCTTTTCATGGGATTTACAGAAGCAGAGGCAGTTAAATTATTCGCTAATACTTACCTTGCACTTCGAGTATCTTACTTCAATGAACTTGATACTTATGCAGAAATGAAAGGACTAAATACACGGGAAATCATTCATGGGGTTTGCTTAGATCCAAGAATTGGCACACATTATAATAATCCATCTTTTGGATATGGAGGCTATTGTTTACCAAAAGATACAAAACAACTTCTCACTAATTATAACGATGTTCCTCAGAATATGATAAGTGCAATTGTCGATAGTAATCGCACAAGAAAAGACTTTATAGCAGATCAAGTGTTAGAACTTGCTGGCACGTATGACGCGAACAGTTCGTGGAATGCAGAAAAAGAAAAAGAAGTAGTCATAGGTGTATACCGTCTTACAATGAAGAGTAATTCAGACAACTTCCGTCAGTCATCTATTCAAGGAGTTATGAAGCGAATTAAAGCAAAGGGAGCAACCATTGTAATTTATGAACCAACACTTGAAAATAACACTACATTTTTTGGATCAAAAGTAATAAATAATTTAGATGATTTTAAAAATATCAGTCACAGTATCATTGCTAATCGTTACGATAGTAATCTTGATGATGTAAAAGAAAAAGTATATACCAGAGATTTATTCCAACGAGATTAAAAAATAACACCTCGGATTTGTAGTCTCTCTGAGGTGTTTCTATAAACTCTTATAAGTAAAAATGGCTCTATACTTTTTGATGTTGGTGAAGTTCGCCAACATCTTTTTTGTATAAAAAATATAGAAAAGACACCCTGAAATCCTTTAGAATTAATTTGGCTACCAATTCATAGGAGGATTCAAGATGTCTCATACTTAGCTTATCAAAGATACCCTAAATATTCTAGACCTAAATATCCATTTCGAGGAAAATTGTTTAACTAAAGAAAAATATAAAGGGCGAATTTGCTTGATTTACAAAGGAACTCTTCTGTATACGCCAGAAGAGTGTCCCCATTGTCTTTGTGTCCTCCCCTCTAGGATCATTCGTTGGGGGACGACACCCGTTCGGTTGTTACTGAATGATGTGTCTGAGTATCGCACTTATCTGGAGTTTAAGAAACAACGATTTAAATGTAAGTCTTGCCAAAGAAGATTTGTAGCGAATACCTCTGTTGCTGAAAAACACTGTTTCATTCGTCAAAAAGTTCGTTGGTCTGTCATTGCTCGCTTAAAAGAGAATACTTCCATGACGGAAATCGCCCGTCAGAAAAATATTTCTACTTCTTCGGTCTATCGTGTTATGAAGCGATTCTACCGCCCATTGAATCCTTTCAAACAGACTTTGTCAAAGGTCTTATGCTTTGATAAATTCAAATCGGTTCGAAGTGTTGCCAGTGCAATGAGTTTTATCATGATGGACGGACAAAGCCATGCATTATTGGATATTGTCGAAAATCGACGCTTGCCTTATTTAGAACGCTATTTTTCTCGGTTTTCCTTAGCGACTCGTGAAGCCGTTAAATTGATTGTTATTGATATGTATGCGCCTTATGTTTCGTTGGTGAAAAAGCTTTTCCCGAATGCTCAGTTGATCATCGACCGTTTTCACATCGTCCAACATATTGGCAGAACTTTCTTGAATCATCGATTGAAAGAAACCACTGCACGACTTAAAGGAACTTCCCACTCTCAACGAGGGTTAGGGAAAAAATTGAAACGCTATTGGAAACTCCTACAAAAAGAAGAAGAAAAGTTAAACTACGAAAAACGGGTTTGGCGTGCCAGTTTTAAAGATTATTTGATTGAAAGTGAGATTGTCGATCGACTGTTATCTATTTGTCCCAACTTACGCCAAGGCTATCAGTTATACCAAGACATTCTTTATGCGGTAAAGAAAAGAGATCAGTCACTATTTGAGGACTGCTTAAACAGAGAAGTCAGCGGTCTTCCTGAAACCTATAAAACCACTTTATGAACGTTTAAAAAGTTTCTGCCACAGATCCAAAATGCGCTTCACTACAGCTATTCAAACGGAGCATTGGAATGTTTAAACAACCACATCAAAGTATTAAAACGCAATGCGTATGTCTTTCGCAACTTTTACAATTTCAAACTAAGGATCATGATTCGTCATGGCAAAACGTTTTTAACTAAATAAACAGAACAGAAAGAGGATTTCTTCTTTCTGTTCTGTCCAAATTATTCTAAGATTTCTCTTTACCAACATCATTTGACAAAGAGCCTGAACTGCGAGGGAGATCACAAAGAGCGAATAAAATTCCCCTTAAATAACAATGGAAATAATGCAACTACTTGCGACTACTTGTAACTAAAAAAGCAATATTACCACTGCTAATTATGTAAAAAATATTTTTCTATCCATAAATATCTTGTTACTCTTTCCTGTTTTATTTCGAAACAATTTAATTGACCGAGCTTAAAAGCATTAAAAGTCTGTTAAATGTGAAGAACATTGCGATAGAAGCTTGATTTGTTTTCTCTCTCCGTTCATATAAGAAAAGGAAAGAGAGGAAAAGTCTTTGATGTCTTGCCTAACCGAAGAAAAAAGACTAACTTATTATTCATGTTTTCTCAAAAAAGGCCTGTATAGGGGACACTATATTGTCACGAATACGAATACTACTTATTTTCAATAGTTAAAAAATTTTACAAATGCAACTGTCATAATTGATTGCTTCCACATTGTGCAACACCTAAACAAGTTTTTCGACCTTGTTCAAAAGTATATGATGAAATAGTTGAATCAAAAAGCCACCTCACAAGCTAAGTATTATCAAAAATTAAAATTTCTTCTCTCCTCTCTTCAAAACTTAAAATGATTTATCATTATTACCGGAAGCTACTTAGTACTTATCACACGAAACATTCAGTACTTAATAGAATATCCAAAAAGTTCCTTCAGAACTTCATCACATTAAAACCTAAAAAGAATTGCGTATAGATTTTACCGTTTCACAAATATGCACTTATAAATTATTCTATTCAATAGATCAATAGCTACGTTTAACAAACACCAAAATTAATACTAGTTACTAGCTTTGATGTTCATAGATATCTCTATTAATCGCATTCGTTAATGAGCCATATAATAATCTCGTGTCCGTTTTATTTTCTTTGTAATTTATGAATATTAATTACACCTTATAAAAAGTTTTTCTTAAACAATCTTTCCATCATGTTCTTTTAATTTATACACTTATTAAAACTATTGTAATTGAAATTTTCTTTTTTTTAAAAATAATAGAAAAAGACCAGTTAACGCACAATATATTATACTTCCAACAATTATTTTAATTACCATTGTAGTAAAAAAGTCCAAAATTAAAATATCCCAACGAATTAAAATTGCATACATTATTAAGCTAAAAAAGATAAATGGCATCCCGTATATTGCATATTTGAATACATTGATCTCTTTTCTAATGGCAAAACACTGAATAAAGAATACTGTACCTTCTGCTACAAATGTTCCTATTGCTGCTCCAATTGATTGGTATTCTGGAATAAGAAGTACATTTATAATTATATTCATAATAGCACCTAAAATTACAGAAATAATATACACCTTATCTCGTTTGTATGGAATTAGATACTGTGTTCGAACAACATTTGCAAATGCAAGAAAAAGACAGCTTGGCATCAATATCTGAAAAATATCAATACATTTTTCAAAACCATTGCCGTAAAACCAAGGAACAAATTCTCTAGCTACTGCCATAATTCCAAAACTTAAGGGGGAAGCAACAAGTAAAGTTAATACGAGTGATTTCTTCATATATTGAAGACCTTCTTTTTCCTTCTTATCAGCAATCATATTAGAAATTCTTGGTAACATAACCGTTCCAAGCGCTGTAATAAGAGCTACTGGAATTTGAAGAATCTTTTCACAACTTTCATAATATCCGACCTCATTGCTAGTTGACATTCCTCCCAACATTATTCTAGCCATAAACTTATAGAGACTGATTGCTATGATAGGTATAAATAATACTAAATTTGGCTTTACGTGGTGTAATATATCCGAAATATTGATCTTTACAAAAGAAACGTACTTTCTTAACATAGTCCATAAAATGATTTGAGCTATCAAAAAACCAATAACATTGGCAAAAGCATAAATATATATATCCCTTTGATTCTTTACAAACAAAAAAATACAGATAATAGATATCAATTTAACTGCACTATTTCTTGCAACAGTAATTTTAAATTCTTCCATTCCAAAAAAAAACCAGTTAATATCAAAAGCTGCAGAAAGTACATATGCCAACATAATCCATCCCAACAATTTATCATTACATAAAAAAATAATATATAAGATATATGCAACAATAGAAATAACTGCGAAAAATAATTGAAATAAATAGATACTCCAAAAAGTTTTTGATTGTTTTTCTTTATCACCACTTACAGTGGCAATAGTTCTGTTTCCATAATTATTTACGCCAAGCATTGCAAAAATAGAAAAATAGTATGCTATTGCAAATGCATATGAATATCTCCCTACTCCATCTGAGCCAAGAACTCTTGATACATAGGGCGTAGTAATTAGTGGAATAATAATAATTAAAATTTGGTACAGTATATTCAATATCAAATTTTTTCTTACTGTATGCATACTTATAATCTCCCCTTGTATTCTATAATTATCTTCATTTTTGTGTTATACTGTACCACTATCTCTCTCCAGTTAGAGCCCAATTTAATAGCAAATTTTTTTTAATAATAAAATGTTCGATAATAAGAGAGCCAATTAGTCCAAATATAAACATGAAAGAAACACAAACTATATAATTCAATTCTAGTTTATTCCAAAAAATATATCTTACTAAAACCTGTATTGGACCATGAAGTATATAAATATACATACTATCTACTCCTAACTGGCATAAATATCCTTTTATTGTACTTGAAAAATTCGAATTTTCTATGCGCTTGGAAATAATTAGTACAACAATTACACCAATTATAGCTAAAATGGCGGAAAGAAATGTCCAACTAAAAGAGTAATATGCCAAAAATAATACTCCAAATAAAATAATAAATAAATATTCCTTTTGATTATCTAACTTTTCTTCGAAATTTGCGATTTTTGTGCTACAAAGGAATCCTATAACAAAAAAGAAATAATTATAACAAAAGTACCTTAATACACTATATGATATAAAAATTAAATTACCTCTGGTTACAAAAGTAGCAATAAATGATAATAACAGTATAAAGTAAATGTTATTTTTATTAATAAATATAATACTAATTATGTTAACGAGTAATAATACATATAAAAACCATGCCCCGCCATTTGGACTTATTCCAATTAATATTTTCCATAAATCTTTAATTGGGTACGTTGAGGTAGCCATTTTCGATAAAAAAATTCTTAAAGGTATATATGCTACACTCATAAAGATATAAGGAATGAACAAACGTTGAAATTTTTTAAATACTTGACAAAAATTAAACTGTAAAATAATTTTTTTTGCTAAATATCCAGATATAAAGAAGAATAGTGGCATATGAAATGTATAAATAATTTGTTTAATGATATCAAAAGTCAATATACTTATTCCTCCAGGTGAGCTCTCATCTGGAAATGAGTGTCCTACTACAACTAATATTATTCCTATCCCTTTAGCAATATCTAAATACTTTTTTCTATTTTGATTCATAGACACTAGGAAACTCAACCTCTCTTATTTGTTTTTGTAATATTATAAAAAAGAATATTGCAATAATAGATTCTGGTATAAATAGAGTTGATTCAAAAAAACCATAAACTAAGATAGTTATAATAAATCTCCACTCAGAAAATTCACTGTTAATAAGAACCTTACGCAACATGAGTAACCACAATAAAAAGCCTACTAACCCAAAAGTGGAAAAAAGCATTATATATGAATTATCTAGCAATTGTTCATTCATACCTATTATGTAATTCTTAATAGTAAACGAACTCATTCCTTGTGCTATAATAGACATTCTATTAGTCAGTAGTTGGTTAATAAAAGGAAAGACTTGGATAACTTTTCCAGCAAACAAAAAAAATCCTGTTATTACTATTACAAAAAATATAAAAAGCTGACTTATAAATTTTCTTATGTTATCAAATCTCTTAAAAAGCCATGTAATAAGAATAAAACATATAAACGCATAAAATGCTGACCTGGTATCAGTTAAATAGAAAAAAAAGATAGATAGTAAACATATCCCCAATTTGATTATAATTTTATCTTTGTATTTATCGTAAGTTAATAATAAAAAGGGAAAATAGAAAAGTGAAGATTGGTTAATATTTTTGAATCCTAAATAGTATCTAGTTCTTCCAAAGTCAGTTGAAATATTATTGGGTAAAATCTGAGCGATTAGCAGTATAAGCCATAATATATTTACAGTAATCAAAATTTTAAAAAATGTTGTTTTTATATGATTCAATCTATCATTCTTTAAATAAAATGAAATCAAATATAGCACTAATATATTTAGTGCTACTGATTGTGAAAAAACATAATAGTAAGTAATACAAATTGGAACTATAATTATATCAAAAATCGATACTTTTATTAAATCTACTGTAAAAAAAGCCAAAACGAGTATTACAATAACAACAAATCGTACTGTATCTGTATTAAACAGCTGAATTCCAGTCGTTGAAAAAAAAAGATTTAGCGTCAAAATAAAAACACAAAAATATACTATTGATATCTGTAGTTTCTTGTTTCTATTTATATTTTCTTCCATATAAGCTGCCCCTACTTCCTTCAATTTTGCTATATAATTTAATCCTTTGAATGCTCATTTATTATCCTTTTGAACATATCTTTATGAGCTTCAATAGCGTCATTCTCAGCAACTTTCTTTTTATAATAATCTATAGAATTATTTGAGAGCTTCTGAAATTCATTCGAATTTAATTGCGCAATTTTTTCAATAGATTTAATAAACTCTAATTCATTCTCTAAACAACAAGCGTATCCTGCCTTATCATCTAAATCATTCCAAAGTGTTGTGTTTTTACTAAGAATTACCGGGCATCCATTAGCTAGTGATTCTGCTATTACATGTCCGTAATTTTCATTAAATGTTGGAAATAAAAAACAATCATATTTTTTAAATGTTTTTCCTACTTCATCAGGTGACAATATACCACAATAATTCAATTTAACATTAGCTGGTGCATCTTGCCCTATTCTTTCACATTCATTCCAATATTCTGGTGATTCCTTTGGTCCATATACATCAAAAATAACTTCATAGTTTTTTATTTTTGAAGCTACAGTCACTGCATATTTTAAATTTTTTACTTCATGAATCCGTGAGATAAACACCATTCGAATTTTCCCTGCCACTTTATTATAACCTATTCTGTAATTCTCTGGCATAAGTGGAATATTTCTAACATAAGAAATCCGTTTAGTAGGCGCTCCGATATAATGCTTGAGTCCTTCAAATTCATCGTCACTCGTTGCATGGAACCAAGCTCCCTTATAAAAACCAAATTTTCTTACCATATATAGGTATGGGATCTTCTTATACGCCTTTAAATTTGTAACTCTATCACGACTCACTTCTCCTCGGGGAGAGAATAGCACAGGAAAATTTAGCTTTCTACTTAATTTCATTGTACAGAGTTTTATCTCAGGGTGTAGTATACCTGAAAACCAAACTATATCTGGTTTTATCTCGATAAATAACTTTTCAAGGCGATTCAAATTAAAGTCAAAGTATTTATCTGGTACATAAAGTACTTTTGCCCTTCCAACTTTGTTCCATCCTTCTTTTATATTAGGAAAAACCTTTTTATCTCCAAAATCATGATTCGAGGCTACAATATAAAACTCGTATTCTTCGCTACAAGTATCCACAGTATTTTTAATACTAGTTACTGGACCACCACATCGTTCAGATGGTAAATACCAACCATTAAAAATCAATATTTTTTTCATTGTTTTTCTCCTTGTCATTCAATAACTCACTAATCACTGTATCAAAATTATTTATAAATGCACTTTTACTAAAATATTTATCAAATACATGTCTCGAATTTTGTTTTAGTATTCTTACTTCTTCTATACTAATCATAGAAATTTTTTCAACTATAAAATCTATATTCTGTATATTAATATTAAAACCACAATTATTTTCTTCTATAATTGTTTTTGTATCCCCTGAAATATTATTTATCAAAGGTAATCCCGCTTCAAAATAATCTATACTTTTCATTGTCAAACCAACACAGACGGTTTCTTTCATGATATTAAAAGCAAAACTGCATCTACTGTATATTTTAGATTTTTCAACCTCATTATAAACTACTCCATGATAATTGACTTCAATATTTTTTCCACATAACTTAGAAATTAAATCTTGACGTTGTTCGCCATCGCCAATAATGTGTACTATTATCTTTTTCTTTACCGCTATTTTTTTAGAAATTTCTACTATCAGATCAACATCAATTATATTATTGATAGATCCAACATAAACTACTTCTATACATTCATTCGAAATTTGTTCTTTAGGCAATTCAATTGTTGCACTATCTTTACATAAATATATGGTACCGCCTTTAATATCCTTTGTATTAGTGTTTACTAACCCTTTAAATAAATTGCATTCAAATATTGTAAAATCAGCCTTTGCAATGTATTTATCTCTTAATGAAGCCCATATCTTCATTGGAAACTTAAATAAAGTTTTCTTTTTTCTACTTATTGGCATTGTTTCTGGCCACATATCACCGAGTTCAAATATGAGCTTTGTTCCTTTAAAACTACTTTTGTTAGTGGCAAAATATTTAAAAAGGAAATTCGGAGGCCCACTAACATACAACAAATCCGGTTGCAATTGCAGGGCTCTCTTTACGCTTTTTCTTGCAAATACCCTGTGGGATTGAATTCTTGAAAGTGATAAATTCCTCCTATATTTTGGCACCTTCAGCAATTCTAATCCTTTTCGATCGTTTTGATACTTTTCCTTATTTCTATGATCAAAATCAGAAGAAAGAATTTTTACATTATATCCAATTTTCTGAAGATACTCCTCTACAAATTTAATTCTAACGTTGTAACTATAATTATCAAACGGAGTAACTATCACTGCTTTTTTCATATTCTTATTCCATCTCTACTTTTATTTTACTCATTGCACTGTTGCACATTCGAGCTGCCTCTTCCGCACTATCCCCCTGTGCAATCACAAATCCCATTCTCGCTGTACTACTGTCAATCTGCGTTATCGTTTCACCAATATCATGAGTAATGCTAACTTGTTGAATACTTGCCATACGATTAGCATCCTCAACACCATATATGTTCTTTATAACTCCGGCTGTTTGATTGAAATATCTTATCGCGCTACCCTTAGCAAACTTAGGAGTTATATCTGGTTTTTCTCCTAACGCTATTCTAATACAACACTCCACCATATTGACTCCTGTTGATAGCGTCACTAAATGTGTTGTAATACAATCACCGCCTAGTCTTGCACCAAGTTCTACAATCTTAGGGCCACTTTTGGTTACAATAATTTCTGTATGCGACGGACCATTTGTAATTCCTAATGCTTTATTAGCGGATTTAGCTACTATCTTTATTTGTTCAGAAATCGAATCAGAAAGTCTTGTTGGCTGTGTATGACCCATCTCCACAAAATGTGGGGAGCCAGTTGTAATCTTATCTGTGATCTGAATCACATGACATGTACCGTCGATTGTAATTGTTTCTACGCTAACTTCTGGACCTTCCATCCATTCCTCGACCACTACATCTCCATTTCTAGAAAACTCCTTGCTGTACTTGTAAGCCGCTTGAATCAGCTCACTATCTTCTCGACTTTCCAATTTAAAAATTCCTCTACTACCAGAATTATCAGTAGGCTTTACTATAATTGGAAATTGTAATGATAAAATAGCTTTCTCATATTCCACTTCATTCGAAACTTTATAAAACTTCGGAATCGATACATTATGTTCTTTAAGTACTTTTCGCATTTCAGCTTTGTTAGTCACTCTCAGAGCTGTATCACTGGTAATCCCAATTAGATCCAATTCCTTGGCCACAGCAGCTACGGTTCTCATTGGCATATCGCTTGCCAATGTCATAACACCATCTATTTTATGTCTTTTTGCGGCTGCCACAACGGCTGGGATATCTATTGTACTTATTATTTCAGGAATAACTCCTTCAACCTGCAATCCTATTGCTTCTGGATTCATATCAACTCCAACAACCTGTAAACCCATTTCTAATGCCTTCTCAATGGCAGGAAGCTGAAGGATACTCGCACCCAAAATCATTATCCTTTTATCCATTATTTAACCTCCGAAATATTTTCTGTTTTACTTCCATCTTCATTGAGAACATAGGTATTATCTGTTGTAGTATCTATTCTATTAACATTTTTGTGGCCCAAAACTGTAACAATAGTCATGAATACTATCTTTATATCAAACCAAAGCGATATATGCTTAACATAGTAAATATCATTTTTCAGTTTTTCTTTTGTTAAGACTGAATTTCTATTTACAGCCTGATTATATCCAGTAACACCAGGGCGTACTCTAAGAATAATCTTCTCCTCATCTGTATAAGTAGCTGATCCTATAGGGGTATCTGGACGTGGACCTATAAATGTCATATCTCCCTTAAAAATATTAATAATCTGCGGTAATTCATCTATACTCGTTTTCCTTGCAAATTTTCCAAACTTAGTTACGCGAGGATCATCATCTCCATTATATGTAGAGCCATCAGCAAGACGTATATCTGGAGCATTTACTTTCATAGAACGCAACTTAAACATCTTAAATGTTTTTCCATATCTACCTGTTCTATTAGCCATATAAAATATCGGCCCGTGATCTTCCTTTTTGATGAAAATTGAAGAAAAACCAATTACAATTCCTACCGGAATTAACAATAATGTAGAGCAAACAATATCGAAACTTCTTTTTATAAATCTATATCCTATACTCCCAGCTGGAGTCATTTTACTATTTAACATAATGGAAGAGCTCCTGATATTTATTAGAATCTAAATCTTTTTTATAATCTATCATCATAACTTTAAAGTCTGCATATTGGGGAACAAATCCAAAATCACGCTTTGCTTTATCCATAGAGAATATATATGAAGGGGTGTTATTAACCACTTCAGGTCTATAAGTGATCTTAGATTTTTTCTCCTTACTTGGAGCCCACAACTCTGCAATAATCTCTGCCTGTTCTTGCAGTGTAACACCACGACCGGATGTCATGTTATACAGACCATATGTATGCTCACTTTTCATAGCTAAATAATATGCATGAGCTACATCTTTAACATATACAACATCACGGCTAAGATTTGGGTCACCAAAGATACAAATATCATCACCCACTGATGCATTATCAATAAACTTTTTCAATCCTGATTTTTTCAGTGTTCCATTAATGTAAAAACAATCATGAGGTCCTACTCCGTATACAGGTGGAAATCTAAACCATGCATTTTTCATACCGTGCTGTTGATTATAGTACTCCATAGCATCATTAGCGGCGTTCTTTGAAAATACATACACAGCGTGATCACCTGTATATATAAAATCGCGTGGTTCGTCTTCGGTAATTATTTTCTTCCCCCATGCGCCTCTAACATCTGCATATGAACAGTTTGAAATAATTCTGTTTATTCTGTTTCTTCTACAATACTCAAGTACATTAATTGTTCCAATAGTGTTGACAGCAAAATATTCATCTGCATTTTCATCTTCATCTAAATTCACCTGTGCATTTGCCGGGAGCAGACCGCTCAGGAGAATCACTCCATCTATGCCTTCTTTCGGAAGCTGCTCAAAATCTTCCTTATGGGTTAAATTTAAATTAATATATTGAACTCCAAGTTTATCATAGTGTTCTTTAAACTTGTTATTTCTACCAGTAACAATTACCTGTTCTCCTTGTTTTAAAAATTCAGCAACAGTATAAACACCAATAAAACTGGATGCCCCAATAACGATATACATATGATGCTCTCCTTTATTTTTGTTTAAATATATTCCTTCACAGTATCACCATAGTTATCGATTACATATGCAATCTCTTCATCCGTCAGTTTTGTATGAAGTGGTAGTGTGATTTCATTAGCAAAATGCGCATACGCATTCATATAATTCTTAATGTCAAATCCAAGTTTCTTATATGCAGTATGCATTGGCAGTGGCTTATAATGTACATTACAAGCAATTCCTCTCTCTGCCATCCTAATGATAATTTCATTTCTCTGCTCCGGTGTAATTTCTGGAATGCGTGTGATGTATAGATGACCGGAACTCTGGTATTTGTCTGTATAATGATTCAGTACCTCAATACCAATAGGCTTAAACGAAGCATCGTATTTTGCAATGATGTCTTTACGTCTTGCAAGCAGTCTAGGATAACGCTCGAACTGAGCCAAGCCAATTGCAGCAGTTACGTCTGTCATATTACATTTATACCATGGACCCACAATATCATACTCCCATGCACCCAACTTTGTTTTAGTAAGTGCATCTTTTGACTGTCCATGCAAAGAAAGCAACTGGCATTGATGATACATTGCTTCATTATCTAGTTTTTCGTGCTCTTTCCATACCAAAGCTCCACCTTCTGCAGTTGTAAAATTCTTAACAGCATGAAATGAAAATGTTGTCAAGTCAGCAACATTACCAACCATCTGATCATGCCAATTAGCTCCTAATGCATGAGCAGCATCTGCCATAACAATTATACGACCATAAGCTTTCTGAATCTCATTACTAGGATGAAACAAATTTCTTTTTTTCTCCACAATCTCAAAAATACGATCGTAGTCACAAGGTATACCACCAAGATCAACGGGAATAATCACTTTTGTCTTCTCCGTAATTGCTGCTTCTAATGCATCGTAATCCATCTCCAAAGAATTTTGTTGACAGTCTACTAAAACTAGATTCGCACCTACGTGACATACGACCGATGCACTGGCAGAATAAGTATAGGCTGGGACAATGACCTCATCATTCTCTCCTATTCCTAGCAAACGTAACCCTGTTTCTGCAGCAGCAGTTTGTGAATTTAAACAAACTACTTCAGATGCTCCTAACCATTTTGTAATTTTTTTTTCTAATTCTTTTGTCTTTGGTCCCGTAGTTATCCATCCAGATTTTAATACTTCTACAACGTTTTTTATTTCTAAATCAGTAATATCTGGCGGTGAAAATGGAATCTGACGTTTTTCTAATTTATTCATTTATATTTTCCCCCTACTTATTCGAAGCATTCGCAAAAGTGACGATGTCTTTAGCCAATTGTTCATCGTCTTGCGGCAGGCTCTTGACGAAGTCCATCACTGTTTGTATCGAGTAGCCTTTGATGTTTCCTACAAAGATTTTCTCATAAACTGCTTCATCATTTCTTTCCTTATCCAACAATAGTTCTTCATATAGTTTTTCCCCTGGACGGATACCTGTTTCAATGATTTCGATTTCGTCTTCGCTATACCCGCTCAATCGGATCATGTTTTTGGCTAGATCCACGATTTTCACTGGTTCGCTCATATCTAGAATAAAAATTTCGCCGCCTTTTGCTAATGCGCCAGATTGAATAACTAAACGACTAGCTTCAGGAATCGTCATGAAGTATCGGGTCATACGAAAGTCTGTTATAGTTACTGGTCCACCTTGAGCAATTTGTTCTCTAAATACTGGGATCACACTGCCGCGAGAACCAAGAACATTCCCAAATCTAACAGCTGAAAATTTCGTACAGCCTTCCTCATTCAGTCCAGTCACGATCATTTCAGCGATTCGTTTCGTTGATCCCATGACGTTTGGCGGATTGTTCGCTTTATCTGTCGAAACCATGACAAATTTTTTCACCTTAGCCGCTTTGGCTGCTTCTGCTACATTTTTTGTACCGAAAATATTATTTTTGACTGCTTCTTTTGGATTACATTCCATCAGTGGTACATGTTTGTGGGCAGCTGCATGGTAGACGATATCAGGATGGTATTGTTCCATGATTTCATTGATTTTCGTTCGATCTTGGATATCCGCGATGATTGGTACGATTTCTGTAGAGCACATTTGATTGTGCGTACGCAATTCACGATCGATCAAGTAAATCGAGTTCTCCCCATGTCCTAAAAGCAATAGCTTAGCAGGATTGAATTGGATGATTTGCCGACAGATTTCTGAACCGATTGATCCTCCTGCGCCGGTGACAAGAATGGCTTGGTCTGCGATCTGATCTCTGATAGATTCAATATCCAACTCTACCTCATCTCTTCCAAGTAAATCTACTACATCAATTGTTTTTAATTTTGATACGCTTACTTTTCCTGATGCAAGTTCTTCCATAGAAGGCATCGTATTGACTTTCACATGAGAGGATTCGACAAACTTGAAGATTCTTCGTAATTTTTTTCTTGATAAAGAAGGAATAGCGATCGTTACCATTTGTATGTCATATTTTTCGATCAATTCTGGAATATCTTTTAATGCACCTAGTACTTTTTTTCCTGAAAGATACGTATTTCTTTTATTCGGATCATCATCCACAAACCCGACCACGTGGATATCTTGAGCCGTTTTGGATCCAACAAAGCTGTTGTATAAAATACGCCCGCCTTCGCCAGCACCAACGATCAATGTATTTTTAGCAGAATCTGCTGATATATATCTCGTATTTTTTGTTTCGACATAGATACGCCAGATCAATCTGCTACCTATGATTAATAATAGTGAAAGTAGGTAAGTAAAGATGACTAAACGCAAACTATACTGTTCGTTTATAAAAAGCAAGACGATAATACTTGAGATGGCACTTGCAGATAGTGAACCAAAAATAGCAATAATCTCTTTTAAATTTGTATAGCGATTGATCCGAGTGAAAACTTTGAATAAACTACCATAAAATAAATAAAAACCAATTGATAAACCGATAGAGATTAAAATAAGGTCCATTGGTATAGCTACAAACGGCTTCATAAAATTAACAGCTGCGCTATTTGCTACAATCAACAACAAGCTGTCCACGAAAATCAAGATGGCGATTTTTCTTCTTCTCGTTAACACAAACATTTTTTAACTCCCCCTAAAATAAACCAAACTTCTTCTTTTTTACCTCTTCATAGTCTGGATAACTGATCATATCCCCGTTGATCAGGTCCTTTGCGACTTGTTTCATCTGTTCTACTTTTTCCTCACCAAAGTCCTTAGCAATCTGCTCATAGCACTCTTTTAAGTAAAAGGTGCGCTTAGAGACCCCGTGGGCATCAGAAGCAGCCATCTGCACGAGATTATGTTTGACCATCGTTTTGGCTGTTTTCTGTATATCTTTGCCAAACACACCAACATAACTCGGCGCAGTAAGTTGGGCCAAACATCCCATATCTAGGAATGGCAACAAATGATTTGGGTCTTTACGAAAATACGCGTTTCGTTCTGGATGGACGATTACTGGAATCTTTCCTAGTTGCAACAGCTCAAAAAAGATTTGTTCTGCATATAAAGGTACTTCAAGTGTCGGAAATTCGATCAAAAGATATGTATCATCTAAATCTGTAAATAAAATTTCATCTCGGTGGATGTCTTCGATGAGCGTTCCGGTAATACGTATTTCTTGTCCTTCCAATAACGTCAAAGGCAACTGTCTTTTCTCTAATTCTGCTTGTAGTGAAGCGACTAGAGAAATGACTTGTGATTTTTCATTGTTATATTTGCCATTATTATGGTGTGGTGTGCATAAAATATGCGTGATGCCTTGTTGAATCGCTTTTTCAGCCATAGCGATACTTGCATCTAGATTTTCTGCTCCGTCATCGATTCCTGGTAAAATATGGCAATGAAGGTCAATCATTTCTCCTGTCTCCTCCCTTATTATTGCTTAATTTCCGTAGTAATAGTCAGCATCTTTGCTGTGTTCTGCTCCGTTGTATACAACACCTAGGACGCGTGCTTGTACCATCTCCAGCAGTTCTTTTGCTTTAGTCAAGGATTCTTTACGTGACGTATTTTCACGTACAACCAATAAGGTACCATCCGTTTTTGAAGACATGATCTGTGCATCAGTCACGGCTACTACTGGTGGCATATCGAATATCACCACGTCAAATAACTGTCTTGCTTCTGCTAAGATCTGATCCATTCTTGGCGAAGTTAACATTTCTGATGGATTGGGTGGCTTAGGCCCACTAGGCAAAATCGACAAGTTCTCGACTGGCGGCCGTTGGATCAATTCTACTAAACTTTCTGATGAACTAAGCACTGTACTTAGTCCGCTTGCATTATCCAGTTGAAATGTTTTATGGATAACAGGCTTACGTAAATCTGCATCTACTAGCAGTACTCGTTGACCAGATTTAGCAAAAACGACTGCAATATTTGCTGCAGTAGTTGATTTTCCTTCTCCAGGACCTGATGAAGTCACGACAATCGTCTTAATTTGCTGACCAGCTGCGGAGGCAAACTGGATATTGGTCCGAATCGTCCGATATTGTTCAGCGATTGGTGAAGATGGGTTTGTCAATGTAATCAAACTGACTGCATGATTTTGAGTTGTTTTTTGTTTCTGTGTTCGTGCCATTTTTCTTCCTCCTAGACTCTTGATCGGCTTCTGCGTGATGGAACGTTTTTATCGTTTGTGTCTTTTGGTCGTGTAGGATTTGGTTTCTTTTTACGAATACTAGCGTTCAATTCTTTTGCTGACATTTCAGGAACTGTCCCTAAGATTGGGAAGCCTAATGTATCCATCACGTATTTTTCGTCTTTTACTGTCCGGTCGAGTAATTCGAATAAGAATGCAAGACCTACACCTACCATCATTCCCAATACTAAACCAATCACTAGATTCAATTTATTATTTGGCGAAACAGGTGTCGTATTAGCAACTGCACCTGAAATGATTGATATTTTATCGACATTCATCACATCTTTTGCATTCTCTTGGAAAACTTGTGAAGTTGTATTAGCGATCTGTTGGGCAGTTACAGCATTCGTACTTGTTGCTTGGATCGAGAACATTTGTGAATTTTGTGATTGATTGACCGAAATTGCATCTTTGATTTGTCCAGCAGTCATTTTTACCTTGTCTTCTGTTTGTAAGCGATCTTTGACTTCGTTTAGTACTAGATCACTGACAATCATATCTTTATACGTATTGATCATTTGTAGATTCGTATTGACATCATTGACGTTTGCAGTGTCTGATTGCGGCAATGTCACGATCAATTGTGCTTGCGAGCTGTATTTTGGCGTCAAGATGAAAAACGTCACGATTCCTGAGATAGCCAAGCCAGCAAACATTGAGATGATGATTGTTATCAAGTGTTTCCGTAATGTTTCATAAATTTCTTTCAAGCTGATTGTTTCTTCCATTTTTTCTCCACTTTCCTATTTATTCTCTAGATTCATTTGGTCTTTCAACTCTTTTTTTACACGATCAAGTTCTTGATCACTGACTTTTTGGTAAGAGATGTCATTTTGCATAAAGCTTTCTCCTTGTAGCTGATCTTGTTTGATCGTACTAAATGCATCCCGATAATCTAAAGCAATTTTTTTCATTTCATCAAAACTCATGTCTGTTTTCATATTAGACTCCAGAGTATTCAAAACGGGTTGATAGTTGCTTACACCGTTCAGACTCAACACTTTTTTCGCTACACCTTCTACGATCTTTCTTTGGCGCCCTTGTCTGCCGTAATCACCATTTGGATCTTCATAGCGCATACGCGAATAAGAGAGTGCCTGATCCCCGTCCAATGTGATTTTGCCAATTGTAAAATCATAGCCATCTTGTGAGAAAGTGAAATCATTATTTACTTCGACACCACCAACAGCATCAACGAGTTCTTTTAAACCTTTCATATTGATAGAGACATAATGATCAATTGGAATGCCCACATATTTTTGTACCGTATCCATTGCCATGGCAGCTCCCCCGAATGCGTAAGCGTGGTTGATTTTGTCTTTTGTGTCATGTCCTACGATATCGACATACGTGTCTCGAGGGATACTGACGATTGTTGTCTTCCTGTCTTCAGGACTGACTGTGACAACCATCATCGTGTCTGATCGTCCTTGATCGACCCTACCTAGATCTCCAGTGTCGATTCCCATCAATAAGACAGAAAAAGATTCTTGTTTATCCAGATCAACTGGTTTTGTTCTTTCATCTTGCGTTCGTTCCACTGATTCGTAAGTTTTCTCAATAGAGTGTGAGAGATCCAGGTATAATTTTGCTCCTACTCCCACGATTGCTAATACTAACACGATAAGAATTGCTAAAATAATTAGAAATATTTTTTTTCCTCTTGATTTTTTTCTTCGTTTTGCCATAGTTTCCTCCGTTTGATAGCATTACTATAATTATTAATAATTTATATTGCTATAGTTCACTTTCTGAGCAATAGTTTGTGCTTTTGTTGCGTATGTTGCTCTTAATTTTTCATTCCGGATTTCCTCTATTTGGCTGAGAGCTGTCAAATATTGATTATAAGTCGAGGTATCGATTACTTGACCATCCGTCATCATCGTATTGAATAACTGATCTAATTGTGTAACTTGCGCGATCTGACTATCAGCAAAGCTTAGATATTGTATAACTACTGTTTTCCAAGGCGTATCTTCAAAAAAGCTCATATTTTCACGTACATGAGCAACAGCTTCACTTGGCAACTGCTCTTTTATAATGACATCATCCTCAGCTTGTTGCCAGTTTGTTACATTTTTAGTAAATAATCCATTGATAGCTGTTTGGATTTTCAATTTTGATTCTGCATCAACTAGCTGTGCCTTGGCTGCTTCCTTCTTCTCTACTACCTTAGCAGCTTCCTTAGGTAGCTCTGATTCTTTGATGTCATAATCATCAGCTGATATTTTTATAGAGGACAGTTTACTTGACAAACTCGATAATGTTTCTTCTGTTATTTCTGGACTTAGAAAAATTCTTTTTTGTGTATCATATAGCTTATCTATTTCTTTTGACAAAGATTCTACGTTATCTTTTTGAATCGGGATAGAAATTTCTGCGTAATCAATCCGTTGCTGATGTTGGCGCTGAATATTGATATAGTATCCAATCAAGCAGATACCAATAGTACCTAGGCCTATCACTACAGTAACCAGTGACTTCATGAATGGCGCTTTCATAGATTCACTCCTAAATATTATTATAGATAAATAAAGATGTGACTTATTCACATCAACATGAGAGCTTTTTTATTTACAATCACAAATAAACTAATATATTAATAGAACTATTTGTAAAAAGTTGCCCTTATATAATCATACCACAACTTGTTTTTTTGAGTAGGGAAATTCGAAATTCTAAATTAAATAACACAAAAATAATAGTACTCTAAACTGATTTCATTTCTATTTTTTCATTTTAATAAGTATTTAAAAAAATTAAGTAAAAAATAAAATAACTAGAATTATCAATGATAAAAATATTACATCTATTAACAATCAGAAAAGAAATGCTCTATACCTTTTGATGTTGCTACCATTAAGGAACGTCTTTTTATGATTCAAAATTATAGAAAAGACACCTTAAAATCCTTTAGCATTAATTTGACGAACCAATTCAAAAGGGGATTCAAGATGTCTCATACCCAGCTAACTCAAGATACCCTATTCCCTATTTCAAAGAGAATTGTTTGACCAAAGAAATATATAAGAAACAAATTTGCTTGATTTATAAAAAGATTTTTAGCTATCGGAAGCCCTTTCAACAAGATAGACAGAACAGAAAGATATTTTCCTTCTTTCTGTTCTGTCCAAATTATTCTAAGATTTCTCATCACCAACATCATTTGACAATGAGACAAAATAAATTCCATGGCTTTAGTTTGATTCTTATGACTGGATTCCTCCAACTCATTGTCTAAAAATCTATTTCGTGATGATTTGATCTAAACTTGCTAATGACAATGCCATCTCAGCAATTTGTTGCAATTGTGCTAAGCGATTGTTACGTACAGCTGGATCTTCGACCATTACCATCGTTTGATCGAAATATGCCTCGATCAATGGTCGTAATGCCACAAGCTGATTGTAATTTTCATCAAGGCTTTGATCTGGTAATTGCGCTTTTACTTGATTGACTGCTTCATATAACTCTTTTTCTGCTTCGTTTTCAAAGAGAGTTGGATCAATTTCTTTTGCAGTGTCGTCTTCGAGTTTCTTCGCTAGATTGACCACACGAGTCAAAGCTTCCATTGATGGTTTAAAGTCTTCATCTTCCAATCGTTCTTTGAATAATTGAGCTGCAGCAAAAGCTTTTGTCAAATCTTTCTGTTCTGCATTCAAAACAGCATCGATGATATCATGACGTACTTTTTTCGTTGTCAACAATTGACGCAAGCGTCCTTTTACGAAATCAATGACTTCTTTTTGACCCTCAGATAATTCAATGCCAAAACGAGTAGTGTCTTGATTGATTTCTTGATTGATCGCATGTTGTAAGTTGACCAATGGGAATGCCCAATTTTTCGCCTCAATAATCCGAACGACTCCGTAAGCTTGACGACGCAATGCATAGGGATCATTTGAACCACTTGGGATCATACCAACAGTGAAGAAAGAGAAGATACTGTCTAGCTTATCAGCGATTGCTAATACTGCACCGATAGCTGATTCTGGAAGCTCTCCTTCACTTGAAGTCGGCATATAGTGTTCTTTGATAGCACGAGCAACTGCTGTTTTTTCACCATTTAGTCGGGCATACTTTTCACCCATGATTCCTTGAAGTTCTGGAAATTCGCCCACCATATTGGTTACCAAGTCAAACTTGTAGATCTCAGCAGCACGTTGTAAATCAGCTAATTCTTCTGTAGAAAGACCAACTGACTCACCTAAAATACGTGCAATTACTTGGACACGTTGCATTTTTTCATAGATACTGCCGATTTTTTCATGGAACGTTACAGATTTCAATTTTTCGACATACTGATCAATGGACATTTTTTTGTCTTCATTATAGAAGAATTCTGCGTCTTCTAATCGAGCGGTCAGCACTTTTTGATTTCCTCGGATCACGTTGTCTAATTTTACATGATCACCATTACGTGCTGAGATGAAGTGGGGCAATAGTAGACCTTCTTCATTTCTTACTTCAAAGTAGCGTTGGTGTTCTTTCATTGACGTCACTAACACTTCTTCTGGCACAGACAAGTATTTTTCTTCGAAATCACCTGCAAAGACAGTTGGATATTCGACTAGATTATTGACTTCTTCCAAAAGAGTGGCATCTAGATCAATGGCCCAGTTATTTTTTTGTGCAAGTTCTTCTGCTTGTTCAACGATCATTTGTTGTCTTTTTTGCGGTGCAGCAATCACGAACTGCTCTTGTAATTTTTCTTCATATTCCTTCGCATGGACGAAAGTCACATCTTCTCCTAGGAAACGGTGTCCACGTGAGCGACGGTCAGTTTGTACATCCAAAACCTCAAAGGGGATCACTTCATCGTCTAATAAAGCAACGATCCAATGAATCGGACGGATATATTCAAAATCAAAATCAGCCCAGTGCATCGTTACTGGGAATGTCAAACTTTTGACTACTTCAGCAAGACCTGTCAATACTTCTTTTGCTGGTTTCCCATGCGTATATTTTGTCACATAGACATATTCGACACCTTTTAGTTCTCTAAAAGTGATATCGTCAGTTGTCAGTCCTTGTCCACGAACAAACCCTTGTGCTGCTTTTGACCAATTTCCTTCAGCATCTAGAGCGATTTTTTTCGCAGGACCTTTGACTTCCTCTTCGCTATCTTCTTGGCGTTCTGGAATATTCGTTACTTTGATTGCCAATCGTCTTGGCGTTGAGAATGTTTCAATCGAATCATACGTTAATTGGTGTTCATCCAAAAATATTGCTGTTTTTTGTTCCAACTGTTTCATACTTGGTGTCACTACATGGGCAGGCATTTCTTCCAAACCAATTTCCAATAATAGATCTTTTGCCATCTTATTCAGCCTCCTTGTTGTTTTTCGGATCTGCTGTATTTTTATTCAATAATGGGAATCCAAGTTTTTCTCGTTCTGCCACGAAAATCTTTGCTACTGCTTTTGCCATGTTGCGAATTCGAGAAAGATAGCCAGCACGTTCAGTCACAGATACTGCGCCGCGTGCATCCAACAAGTTGAAGGTATGGCTGCATTTCAAGATATAATCATAGGCAGGATGAACAAGATTTTCATCGATACACCGTTTTGCTTCTTTTTCAAAACGATCGAAATTACTTAGTAACAATTCTTGGTCGCTCACTTCAAATGAATATTTAGAATGTTCATATTCTGGTTGTTTGAAGATCTCACCGTATTTTACTCCATCAGACCACTCTAGATCGTAGACACTTTCTACTTCTTGGATGTAAGATGCTAAGCGTTCCAAACCATAAGTGATTTCTGACGTAACTGGTTTACATGGTAACCCGCCGACTTGCTGGAAATACGTGAATTGAGTGATTTCCATGCCGTCTAACCAAACTTCCCAACCAACACCGGCACAGCCCATCGAAGGGTTTTCCCAGTTGTCTTCAACAAAACGGATGTCGTGTTCTAAAGGATCGACTCCTAATAAACGCAAACTTTCAAGATATAGTTCCTGAATATTTTCTGGTGATGGTTTCATGACTACTTGGAATTGATGATGTTGGTAAAGACGATTCGGATTTTCACCATAACGGCCATCTGCTGGTCGACGTGATGGTTCAACATATGCTGCGTTCCAAGGTTCTGGTCCGATAGCACGTAAGAAGGTGTAGGGACTCATTGTTCCCGCCCCTTTTTCTGTATCGTACGCTTGCATCAACATACAGCCATTTGATGACCAAAATTTTTGCAACGTTAAGATCATGTCTTGCACTGATAATTTTTTACTCATATCTTTTGCTCCTTCCAATTAAAAAACGTTTTATGAGAAAATCAGAATAACAAAAAAAGCCCCTATGCTTGTCTAAACAAACATAGGGACGAATAGTTTCGCGGTTCCACCCTACTTCCGAAAAAATCGGCAGCTTCATTGATCCTACTCCCAAGTGCCCCTTCAAAAACCGCCAGCGTTCGGCTTACACCCTCCCGAACTCGCTTGTGCTACGTATTTCTTACTGTGCTTGATCATCGTACTTATCTATTAAGAGTTCACATAATAAAAAGCTTTAAATCACATTCTCATTCATCTAGCTTCAATAATAGACGGTATACCGTCCTTTTGTCAAATAGTTTTGAGCCATCTTTGAAAATTCTAGTCATTTTTTTCATTTTCGGCAGTTGGTTTATCCTCTTTTTCAGGGACTTTCAATACATGTTCCCAAGATTTCATTTGATCAATAAATTTTTTGCTTTTCAAATGGATTCCTACGTATTCTTCATACAACTGATCAATCAGCTGGCGAATCGCTTGTTTTGTTTCTTCCTTCAAGCTGATCCCATTGATCTTGTCATAGGAGATTGCCGAAAACATTCGTACAAAATAAACAGATCTCGGATCTGCATGGTAGCGATGGTGATCCATATCCCAGTGTTTTACACAGATCACGCCCCCATATTTTGACGAGTAATCAAATTTTCCTTGGGTTTCTCCACAAACCACACAATGTGTCCAAATCGGAGCAATCCCAAAACGTTGTAACAACTGAACCTCAAAAATATTCGTGATGATTTCCGCATCATCGCCTTGATCCATCCGATCCAATGCTAATTGGGTAAAATGGAATAGGTGAGGATCATATTGATGATCTTCAATTGCAGCATCAACTAAATTCAGCAAATACGTGCCATAGCCACTTAAAAAGATATCTTCTTGGATATGTCGAAAAGCATGAACATCTTTGACACTTGTAATGAAAGAAAGTCCTTCATTTTTAAAGGTACCGATATAGGTTGCTTCAGTAAAGGGCAGAAGTGCTGGAGCTAACGGCTGATTTTGCCGGTTGATCCCTTTTACGTAAAACATCATTTTCCCAGCAGATTCCGTAAAGATCTTCACTAATTTATCTTTTTCTTTATAGTTTCTACTGGATAAGATGATGCCTTTTGACTCTGCAAGTTGACTCATGGTAGCACCCCTTTCACATCTGAGTTTCTTGTATATTGAACGGACAGCTATTACTAGCGACCATCATTAAGTAAATCATGTTTAGAGGAGTGTGGGGCAAAACTAAAAATCAGGTTTTCCACAGACTCTCGAATAAACGGCGGCCAAAAGTCTGGTTTTTCGGAAATTTCAAAAAGAGGCTGGGACAGAAGTGTTTAACTCCGAGAAATAAGAAGAAATTAACGGAAATTGCTTTTCAAATTTTTGTGAATTTCGGCTTATTTCCGAAGGAGTTGCTTCTGCTCCCGCCGTTTATTCGTTTTTAAAGCATGAGACAAAAGTGTTTCTTACTTTTGTCCCACTCTCTTTTCTCTCCAATTTCTCAAACCTAAACGACTTTTGTCTCGACCTCCTCTTTATCCATTGATGAACGAACCGATTTAATACTCGTCCTTACGGTACCCAAAATCTTGCAAGTAGACTTGTTTGTCACGCCAATCTTTTTGGACTTTTACCCACAATTCAAGGTATACTTTATCGCCTAAAAGATTTTCAATATCTTTTCTGGCTTTCGTGCCGATCTGTTTCAGCATCTTACCGCCTTTACCGATAATGATCCCTTTTTGACTGTCACGTTCCACAATGATCGTTGCTTGGATCTGTACCTTGTCATTCTCATTTCGTTTCATCAAGTCGATCACAACAGCGACTGAATGTGGGACTTCATCTCTAGTTAAGACTAATACTTTTTCTCGGATCAATTCTGAAACAATAAAGTATTCTGGATGATCTGTTACTTGGTCATCAGGGAAGTATTGAGGACCTTCAGGCATTTCGTCAACCAGAACCTCCATCAAACGTTCTACGTTGTTTCCTTCAGTAGCGGAAATTGGTATCACTTGTGCAAATTCCATCTGTGTCGAATAATCTTCGATGATGCCTAACAACTCATCTGGATGAACTTTGTCGATTTTATTGATGACTAGGTACACTGGTGAATGAACATTTTTTAAACGTTCGATAATGAAGTCATCTCCGCGTCCGCGCTTCTGATCCGCACTGATCATAAATAACACAGCATCTACTTCTCTTAACGCACTGTAAGCTGCTTCAACCATGAAATCGCCTAAGCGGTATTTTGGTTTGTGGATACCAGGTGTGTCGATAAATATCAGCTGCGCCTCTGGTGTCGTATAGACTCCCTGGATTTTATTTCTGGTCGTTTGTGCTTTGTCACTCATGATCGCAATTTTTTGACCAACGATCCGATTTAATAGCGTTGATTTCCCAACATTTGGGCGCCCAACGATTGCTACAAATCCTGATTTATGTTCTGTCATAATTTTCTCCTTTAATTAAAAAAACAATTGATAGATTTTAGGGACAAATAAGATAAGTCCAACGATCACGGCAAAGCAAGCTGTTACAAGAACCGCACCAGCTGCCATATCCTTGATCTTTTTCCCAATGGGATGGAAATGAAAGTCAGTGAACATATCGACAACATTTTCAAAAACTGTGTTGATGATCTCAACGATCCACACTAAAAACACGGCTAGAAGTAACCATAACCATTCACTGATACTTAGCTGAAAAACGATCCCCATAAGTAACGCGAACAAACCGAATACCACATGTTTTTTCATGTTGCGCTCTTCATCAAATACAGTTTTGACGCCTTGAAGCGCAAACTCTACTGACATCAAAAAGTGTTTATTCTTTTCAACATTTTTTTCTATATTCTTATCTTTTAAGTCCATACGCATCCAATATCTCTTTCTGTAAGCCAAACATCTCTTTCTCATCTTCTGGCGTAATATGGTCATAGCCGTTGATATGCAAGAAACCATGTACCGCCAAAAATCCTAGTTCCCGATCGTACGAATGCCCGTATTCTTCTGCTTGTTCAGCTGCTCGCTCGATTGAGATCATGATATCTCCCAGTACTCGTGGCATCGGATTATCCCCATCTTCAAAGATCACAGGAATTTCATCTTCCCCTTCTTCTTCCAACGCAAAACTGATGACATCTGTGGGTGCATCTTTCCCACGATATACGCGATTGATTTCTTGGATTGCGGCATTATCCATAAAAGTAACAGACATTTCTGTTTCCTCTGGCAAATTCAAGTGTGAGGCAGCAAATTGAAGCAGATCCTCAATTTCTTTGATTTTTTCTTCTGAAACTTTTTCTGTTTCATCCATAAATGTAATGTCCATTATTATCGCTTCTTTCCCTTACTAATCTTCTGTTTTTTCGACTTCTTCTTTCATTTTTTCCGCTTCTGATTTCATTTTAGGATACTTGATTCTTGAATGGAAGGTACTACTCAAACCACTGATCAATGATTTTTCAACTTTGCGAATTTCTTTCAGTGTTAATCCACTATCATCAAGCTGTCCATCAGAAATACGTTCTTCGATCAAATTATGAACAAACTGTTCGATTTTTTCTCCTGTAGGATGATCCATCGCACGAACAGCTGCTTCACAGCTATCGGCAATGTTGACGATCCCTGCTTCTCTTGTTTGTGGTTTTGGACCTGGGTAACGGAATTGCTCTTCCGACACTTCTGGATTCCGTTCTTTTGCTTTGATATAAAAATATTTCATTAACGTAGTCCCGTGATGCTGACGACAAATATCGATCACCATCTGTGGCATCTCATACTCTTCTAAAATTTTAGCGCCATCAGTTACATGACCAAAAATGATTTGTTTGCTATCCTCTGGTAATAGAAAATTATGAGGATTTTCTGCACCTGATGGTAAATTTTCCACAAAGAAACTGGCATGTTTGATTTTGCCGATATCATGATAATAGCAGGCTACTCGCGTCAATAAAGAACGACCGCCGATATCAGCGACTGCATTTGCACTTAGGTTAGCGACCATCATACTATGATGATATGTACCTGGTGCTTCTTCTAACAACTGCTTCAGTAACGGATGATTTGGATTACTCAATTCATTTAGTACGATGACGCTATCGTCATTGACCATCAATTCAATATATGGATGTAAGCCCATCGTCAACAGATAGGACAGCAACGTACCCATAAATCCGCATACCAGCATCAACCATGTGGTACCATCGTTAAAACTCATACCTTGATAAATGATCAATACAATATCCATCAGTAGTGGAAAGATAATCACCCAGATCATGGCTGAAACCCATTGTTCAGAAACCCGTTGCCGTTTTAAGACAGTTGCTAACAGCCCGCTAAACAAATAGGACATCAATATCGCTGTCAAAAAGTTCGTCCCGATCGAATCATAATAGATGAACAAAGCAGTAACTGTTTGGAACAAAGCCGCAATGATCCCTGAACGCCGATTCAAGAAAACATTCAACACTAAAGGTGCAAACGCCGCAGGATAAAATAGCGGGATATAAGCTGCTTGCTCGGTTTGGAACAATTGGAAAAATTTCATTAATAGAACACTGAGGGACATCACCGTCACATAAAAAAGAACATATTCCGTTCTTTTGGCTGCTTCATGATACTGCATCGAGTTATAGAATAATACAGCAATTTGCAAAAGAACAGCTAAAATCATCGCAACTAATGGAAAAATCGATGTCGTTTGATTTGTCAGACCTAAAAGTTCAAGTTTTTTCATTGCTGCCGAATCGATTTGGTTTCCTTCACGGACAATGATTTCTCCTTGGTAGATCATGACTGGCTGAACTGCTTCTCTAGCTGCTTGTTTCAACTCTTCAGTTTTCTTTTCATTCAGCACGTCATTTACAACGATTCCTTGATCCACTAGATAATGGATCATTTGTTGCTGATCGGTAGAAACATTCAAGTACTGGATCTGATCCTCTGCCTCTTGTTTGAAGGCTTCTAAGTCACTTTCTCGTACTTGTTTACTCATTTGTTCATCGATCAGTTTTAAACTTTCATCGCGAACTTCATTGATCTGACTTTCTGTCATCCCAAATATTTTTGTGTAGAAATTAGTCGGTAGCTTCTGGAAGAATGCCACATTTTCTGCATTCACACTTTCAAAATTTTTCTTTAGGGCAGCGATCCGTTCATCGATCGTAGGCTTTGGTACGTTTTCGTTATCTTTTGATTTTTCTACGTTGTCTTTATATGTTTTGTCAATGGAATCATTCGTTTTTTCGATCAAATCAAACAGTTGGTTGATCCGGTTATTCTGATCATCGACTAGATCCTGTTGATACGTATACTCTGGCGTAACAGCTTCTGCTGCTAATTTTCGCTTTTGTTCCGTTTCTTCCGTATTTTCGATGGTTTTATTCGCCCGGATACTCTCCTCAGCTACTTGACCTTCTTTAAAATCATTTGCCTTTTGCTTTACACTACTGAAAGTGACCCCACAGATGATGATGAAAAACAAAAACAACAAGAAAGGCATTGCAGCCTTTCCCAGTTTTGCTTGTAATTGTTGTAGTATCTTGTTCAACATATGCTTATCCTCCTAAGCCCTACTCTTGATGAAGATCTGCTTTTTCATAAGCTTTGATGATTTCTGCTACAACAGGGTGACGAACAACATCACTTGCTTCAAAATTGACAAATGCAATTTTCTTGATTTGCTTCAATGTTCGTTCAGCATGAACAAGCCCACTTTGTGTACCTCTCGGCAAATCGATTTGGCTTGTGTCACCGTTGATGATCATTTTAGACTGATAGCCTAAACGGGTCAAAAACATCTTCATTTGTGCCACTGTCGTATTCTGCGCTTCATCTAAAATTACAAATGCGTCATCTAATGTTCGCCCACGCATATAGGCTAACGGAGCTATTTCGATAACTCCACGCTCCATCAACCGATTCGTATGATCCAATCCAAAGATCTGATAAAGCGCATCGTATACTGGACGCAGATAGGGATCTACTTTTTCCTTTAAATCTCCAGGTAGAAAGCCTAGATTCTCACCTGCTTCGACTGCTGGACGAGTCAAAATGATTTTTTGGACCTCGCCTTTTTTCAACGCTGCTATCGCTAGCACGACCGCAAGAAATGTTTTCCCTGTTCCGGCTGGTCCTACGCCAAACACGATATCATGTTTAGCGACCGCTTCAACGTATTTCTTTTGGCCACTATTTTTCACTCTAATCGGTTTTCCATTGCGGTCCTTGACGATTTCTTCTTCATACATTTCTACAAAATAACCTAAGGTCCCTTTTTGACCCATTTTTAAAGCAGTCACTACATCAGGTGTGCTGATATGGATCCCTCGTTTGATCAACTCTTGTAACGTACGGATCACTTCAGCGGCTAATGAGAGACCTGGCTCTTCTCCAATGATTTGGATCATTTCTCCTCTTGTATGGATAGTGCTCTCGGTCATTTCCTCGATCAATTTTATATGTTTATCATGTGCACCTAAAAGCATACTGACATCATCAGTAGCAGTTAATCTAATCTCTAAAGAACTGGACGCTTCTGTCAAAAATAGACATCTCCTTTATTTCAAATCATTCTTTCCTATTTTACCATATCCGAGAAAAACTATATAGCAAATAAAAAGGAAACTGCCCAAAGCCTTCTATTTCTTAACTTCTTGGGATATCTCAGGAAAAATAACAATCCCCTACTCAGATATTCAGCATAAAAATATTACGTTGTCCCTTTTCCCATTCGAGGCTGGGACAGAAGTGTTTCTTACTTTTGTCTCACGCTCCTCACACAAAAACATCTTATTTTGAAAATCAAAAAAATAGTTTATTCGTAAATTTAATCTTGCTTTTTAAAATAAGTGATAGTATCATAGCTTCAATAAATTAGATAACACATAAAACGTAGAGGAAAACAGTAGCAACTCAAGTATTTATTCCCAGTGAGTCATGTAAGTGAAAAATGACAATAAATCGAGTGAGCGAATATCATTTCCGAGTCGATGTCGAAAACGTAGAGCATCGTGGCTGCCACCATTATCAGGCTAGCGGATAACTTTTACAAAAAAGCGTCCGTGAAAATAGACAGCTTATTCAAGCTAAAAAAGGTGGTACCGTTCTAGTTATTTAGAGCCCTTTTCCCAAGTGGAAAAGGGCTCTTTTTTATTTTCTTTCAAGGTGGTGGTTCCCATGGAAACTGACATTAGTGAGATTCGAAGCACAAAACAAACATTCATTTATCTATTTTTTATTATCGGAGGAATTATTAATGAACAAAGCAAAAACTTATTCTTGGAAACAACTTCTAGTCGTCAGTTCTCTCATCTTCGGCATGTTTTTTGGATCAGGTAATCTGATTTTCCCAGTCCACCTTGGTCAACTTGCAGGTCAAAACTGGTTGAATGCCAGTGTCGGCTTTGCTATTTCTGGTGCATTATTCCCACTTCTAGCGATTCTGGCAGTCGTAGTGACGAACAGCGATGGCTTATATGATCTAGCCAAACCAGTCGGCAAATGGTACGCTGCTTTATTTCTTGTACTTGTCCATCTAACGATCGGTCCTTTTTTTGGTACACCTCGTACTGCCGCTACTGCTTTTGAAATGGCCGCAAAACCATTTCTTCCAGAAAAATTCACTACGATCGACATGCTCGTGTTCTCTGCGTTATTCTTCTTATGTGCCTATTTATTGACCGTTCATCCTACACGCCTCGTTAAATATGTAGGAAAATATTTAAACACAATCTTTCTCGTCTTATTAGCAGTCATTTTTTTCGTTGCCTTCATCCATCCTATGGGTGGCCTCCATCAAGCTGCCGATACTGCTTATCAATCGAACGCTTTAACAAATGGTGTCCTAGAAGGCTACAATACAGTCGATGCTGTTGCTTTACTCGCGCTAAGTGTTACCTTTGTACACGCTGTTCGTGATTTGGGATTAAAAAATAGACAGGTAACCTTGCTGACTGCCAAAGCAGGTACTCTTAGTGTTACATTTGAAGTAGTCATCTATTTTGGACTTGTCCTTTTAGGGGCGATGAGCTTAAACAAGTTAACATTATCCGAAAACAGAGGTACAGCTCTTTCACAAATCGTTCAATACTATTTAGGAAACTTTGGTGCTGTCTTTTTAGGAGTCATGGTCACTTTAGGCGTATTTACTACCGCGATGGGATTAGTCGTTTCTTTTACCCAAGATTTCCATAAACTATTTCCTAAGGTCAGCTACCTTACTTGGTTACGTCTCACTACATTTGTTTCCTTTGTTGTAGCTAATGCTGGATTAGACAATATCATCCAATGGTCTTTACCTGTATTGATGCTCCTTTATCCACTTTCTCTTGCATTGATCTTACTATCATTGACCGCCAGATTTTTCCAAAGAAATCCAGTCATCTATCAAGTGACGATGCTCTTTACAGCTGTACCAGCTATTCTAGATATGTTCGCCAATTCTCCTGCACTAGTCAGACAGCAATCTGTTGTTGCTGCTCTACTGGCTTTCTATCATCATCATGTACCACTAGCTTCACTTGGATTAGGTTGGGTCGTTCCTACCTTATTGGGTTATCTAATCAGTCAATTAGGTTATTACGGTTACCAAGCGCTAAAGATGAAGACTAAAGAGAATGAACAAGTAAATAATTGATTGGACTATCTACAAAGAGATCGAGACAAAAGTCGTTTAAGTTTGAGAAATTGGAGAGAAAAAAGGTCGGGACAGAAGTGTTTCTTACTTCTATCCCAGCCTCTTTTTTGATATTTCCAAAAAACCTGACTTTCGGACGCCGCTTATTCAAGAATCTGTAGCAAAACTCATTTTTTAGATTTGTCCTACATTCTTTTTCGGTCCAAGTAAAAAAACTGCGAACAAATTGCTCGCAGTTTTAAATTACAAGATTAGGATTGTAATAGTTCTTTCACGATTGCATTGACTTGATTTCCATCTGCTTTTCCTTTGACTTTAGGCATGATCACACCCATGACTTTACCAAATTCTTTTACAGAAGAAGCACCAGTTTGCGTAATCGCTTCTTGAACAAGTTGACGAATATCATCCTCAGATAATTGCTCTGGCATGTATTTCTCAACGATCACAATTTCACTTTTCACTTTTTCAGCCAAATCGTCACGCCCAGCTTCTTCAAACTCATGTAAAGAATCACGGCGTTGCTTCATTTCACGAGACAACACTGTTAGTTCTTCATCTTCCGTCAAGTCGTGACCTTCTTTGATCTGCTCATTTTGAATAGATGACTTGATCATACGAATCACCTGCAAAGATTCTTTATCTTTCGCTTTCATCGCTGTCTTCATGTCATCGTTCAATCTACTTAGTAGTGACACACTACCAACTCCCAATTCATCAAAGAACTAGAATTTTTTGCGTTTTCTAGCTGCTTCAGATTTTTTCTTACGTTTTACACTTGGTTTTTCGTAGAATTCACGTTTACGAGATTCTTGTAAAGTACCCGCTTTTGACACGGAACGTTTGAAGCGACGAAGAGCATCGTCAAGTGATTCGTTTTTGCGAACGACTGTTTTTGACATGTTAATTCCCTCCCTCCGAGCTTAAAAAGTAACCGTAATTGTTATTGAAATTTAAATCCCAAAAAACAAGAATGTCCTGTAAATATTATATCTAAAGCTCTTTTGACCGTCAAGGGAATCTTGTGTTTTTTTTAAATAATCAAATGTTATTTTATTTAAAACAATTATTGACAGTTTTCACACCGCCCGAAGATCTCGAAACGATGGCCTTCGATCGTACAACCATTTAATTGGTCCTGAAAATAATTCATTGGGCACATATGGATCTCCTTGGTTGTTCCACAAACCGTGCAGATAAAGTGATGATGGTGCCCGATCTCTCCCTGACAACAATGAAAGCGAAATTTCATTTCTCCATTCAAATCTGTTTCTTCCAATAAATCAAGTTCAGAAAAATCATGAAGATTTCGATAAACTGTATCATAACTGACCCCTTTGAACTCCTGATTCATGTAATCAAAAACTTCTTTAGCCGATACATATCGATTTCGTTTTACTAAGTAAGTCAACATCGCTTCGCGCTTCTTCGTATACTTAAATCCGTTATTTTTCAATGTTTCTAATGATTGTTCGACCAATGTTTGCTTTTTCAAGGCGTTTCCTCCAAATCAAAATGATTACGAAGTATATGTTCCACAGTATGGTATACTAAAGATAAAAAAAATGCAAGTGAGGTTTTATATCTATGACTTTTGAGACAACAGAGATCGTTACCTTTTTCGTCATTTCTGATTCTGCTGGCGAAACAGCAACCAAGTTAGCGCAAGCAACTATGGCTCAATATCCATCAGTCGAATTCAATTTATTCCGACGGACATTTGTAACAGACAAAGAAGCACTTCAGCAAGCCTTAGAAGATGCCCTTGAAGAAAAAGCACTTGTCCTCCATACTTTGATCAACCAAGAATTGATTGAAATGACACGAGATTTTTGCCAGAAAAATGACCTATTTAGTTTTGACGTCATAACGCCGCCAATCCAAGAAATCGAACGATTGACTGGAGTCAAACCGACACGTCAGCCTGGGGCACTCCATTTATTGAATGAAAATTATTTTAGACGGATCAAAGCGATGGAATTTGCTGTAAAATATGATGATGGAAAAGATCCCCGTGGTTTTTTAGAAGCAGATGTTGTCCTACTTGGGGTATCACGAACATCAAAAACACCATTAAGTTTGTTTTTAGCAAATAAGAACCTGAAAGTTGCGAACTTGCCACTGATTCCTCAAGCCCATATCCCTAAACAGCTCTGGGAAATCGATCCGAAAAAAATCGTTGGCTTGACCAACAATCCGGATATCCTTAATAACATTCGCAAAGAGCGGATGCGTTCCTATGGACTAAATCCGGACACAGCCTATTCTGATATTGAAAAAATCCGAGCTGAACTAGATTTCGCAAATGATCTTTATAAAAAACTAGGATGCGTGGTCATCAACGTCGCCTCCCTTTCAATCGAAGAAACTGCATCATTGATTTTAAATGCACTAGACTTAGAAGACCATAGTTACTATGGTACCGAAACCTCTGGTGAGAAATGAACAAAAAAACTGATTCAACTAATTTTAGTGAATCAGTTTTTTTATATGTATGCATTCAACCCTCGTTCCAAGCTATCGATATATACTGATTACCTCTTTTGCCTGACTTTTTGGCTTTTTGCTTGATGGATAACTTTTTCGAGTAAGTTCTTTGACTGTATGCTGTGAATTTTCCTGAGTTGAGGGTAGTGCAGTTGCGGCTTTTCTTTCATTTTTTTGAGAGAAACTAGCTATATTGTCTCCTTCTCTATTTTTTAATGGTTTCTTGAATAATTTGTTTCTTAGGCTTTTTAAGCTATTCGGTTGTATACTCTTATCGCTGTCAATCATCTGACTCTTTTTTAACGAAAAATATTTTTTTAATTCTGATTCAAGTGTTTCTTTCATTTTAGGTTCAGGCTCATTCATAGTTTCTTCATGGCGGTAACTGTGATGGTTACTATCCATTTCCCTTTTAGGCATTCGAAAATAAGGGTTGTAGGCTTCTTGTATCATATCTATTTCTTCTGGTGGAGCGGAAGGAGCATAGGGATTTTTTTCCCTTTGTAACAACATATCACGGCTATTATCCTTTTCTCCAGCGATTTCACCTGCGTAGTCTATGATCCCTAGTTTTTCTAATTTCTCTGATTTATCTATCCCGATGAAATCATGTGTTTCTACAGCAATGCTGAGTCTGTTTAAAGAATCCTTATCCTTTAGTGATACTGTCGCTGTTGACAAAGAATCATGGTCATTCATCTTATCTACCCCTTAATATGCAATATTTAACTACTATTTTTCTATTATAGAGTAGGTTGTTCAGCAAACCTGAACGATTTATTCTCCGATTAAAAAAAGAGTTTTCTGAAAAAAGGAGCACCTCCTTCAAAAATAGAACTTTCATTCTTCTAGACATGTCTGTTCCCCTTCTGCATTCATCCCTCAGAGACACCAAAATTTTATCTTATTCAAAGAACAAAGAAGGATTTCCCTAAAAAAGTGTAAAACAAAAGCAAAGAACACTTTTGCTTCATTCTTTAAAAACGAATAAACGGTGGGAGCAGAAGCAACTCCTTCTTAAATAAGCCGAAATTCACAAAAATTTGAAAAGCAATTTCCGTTAATTTCTTCTTATTCTCGGAGTTAAACACTTCTGTCCCATCCTCGCCAAACATGGATAAACAGTAAAGGCAACTCTTTTCAGAAAAATAAGTCGAAACTCGAATATGGGACAAACCTAAATGACTTTTGTCTCGACCTCTTTGAATCTATCTATCTTTTGCTCCATTGAATTCATTACTGATAGGAATAGTTATGGTGGCATAGATTGGTCGATTACTCATTTACTAAAACGATTTTCCCCTTAGCATGGTGAGTCGCACTTAATTCATGAGCAGCCTTCACACCTTCTGCTGTAAGTGGATACGTATGACCAACGATGCTTTTAACTTTTCCTGCTTCCATTAGATCAGCAATTTCTTGTAATTGTTTGCCGTCTGGTTGAAGCCAAATACTTTTTGCCACCGCAATGTTCTTGGCTAATTCTTCATCAGGTTGGTCAACGACTGAGATCAACCGTCCTTTTGGATTCAATACTTCGAAGCTGGCTTTTTGAATATCTCCACCCATCGTATCGAAGACTAAGTCCACGTCTTCTAATACTTCTGAAAAGTCAGTGGTATGGTAATCAATCACTTGATCCGCACCAAGTTCTTTTAGTAACTTATGGTTCTTTTCACTAGCAGTCGTAATGACAAAAGCGCCCGTATTTTTAGCTAATTGAATGGCATAAATACCGACTCCACCAGCACCCGCATGGATCAAGACTCTTTCACCAGCTTTTAATTTTCCATGCGTGAATAGTGCTTGATAAGCAGTCAACCCTGCTAATGGCACAGCCGCTGCATCTTCAAAAGAAACAGAATCAGGTTTTTTTGCTAATAAATGATCGTCTACGATCGTAAAATCAGCATAGGTGCCGAAACGAGTTGTCTCTGGTCGTGCAAATACTGCTTGGCCGACTTGCCAATCTTGCACTTCTGAACCAACTGCCGCAATCTCACCTGCAACATCCCAACCTAGAATAATCGGAAATTCCCAAGGCATCATTTGTGCTAGATACCCTTCACGAAGTTTCCAGTCAATCGGATTGACTGAGGTAGCTTTGACTTTGACTAACACTTGATGGGCCCCTAGTTCAGGTAAAGTTACTCTGCCTTCTTTCAATTGGTCTGCATGACCATATTCTTCTATAACGATTGCACGTGTTTCCATCTGTACATCCCTCCATATCGTCTTATTATAAAAGTCCTAGTGAATATCCGGAAATGATTTGCACTCATCAAACAGATGAGATTCTAAAAGATACATGATTTGGTATTTTTCTGCCAGCCATTTTAGATACGGAAGTACCTCGTCCTGACGTTCTGTTAATTGATCCAGCAGACCAAAAAAGTGCTGTTTTTCGTCTGCTGTTGCCGTCTTTTTAAAATATCCCCAAACATGTTCATATGTATTTCTCTTCGCTTTTAGATCAACCGGCATTCTTTTTACAATATCCAATTGCTGATAAAATTGCTTGTTTTTCGTCTCTGACCACTGATTACCAGAAAAAAGCTGGCGCAACGCTAAATAGTCTTTTTGTGATCGGGCCATGACAAAATATTTCCATCGGGCCCATTCTTCTTGGCTCGCGCGCATCTTTTACACCTCTTTCTTTCATCTTAACACCTGACCAGTTGACTATTGAAGAAAAAGGCTCACTAGTTCATGCAACATTTGATTGAACATAGCAGTCGTTAGCAACAAATAACGATGGAATTGAAAAATACCAATTAAAGATAGAAATAAATTCCATAATTGAACCTCTACTGAAGCCATGAGAGGTCAAAATGAGGTCGAGACAAAAGTATTTCTTACTTTTGTACCACGATCGTTTTTTTGAAATTTCCGAAAAACATGACTTTTGAACATCGTTTATTCGCGAGTCTATAGTAAACCTGATTTTTAGATTTATTCCAAGCTCGTCTTGTTACTTATCTATGGTTCAAGAACAATAATACTATTTCTCTATATGTATTTACACGCTCATTTATTTTCTTAAATCCTAAAAAGACCTTGGAATCCCCATTATTCCAAGGTCCAATTTCTAGAAGGGTTTAATAAATTTTTTAGAGGGTTTCTAGAAATCTCATCGCTACATACTTAATTTAGCATGTTTGAAAATATTATTTTAACCAACTATTGCCTTAACATAATCCACCAATTAACAAATTCCACTTGATATCAAACTAAAAAAGCAGTTTCATTTAATACAATTCAAAAGAAAACCCGTAAAGTCATCAAAACCATCGTTATCGCACCGGTTATGAGCATCGCAGCTTCATAGGCCACAGGTGTTTTTTCCAACTGCTTAGGTGTTAGCCTCACAATTGTGACATCAGGAGATCCCGTTTGTAAGTATTTTTCATAGGCGTAGGTTTTTGGGATGAGACCGACTGTCACGTTCTTGGTATTTTTTTGCAGACGTTCCTTCAGCTCATCAAAAGTCACGACTTCCCAATAGATCTTCGGATAATCCCGCATCACTTGCCGCAAATTTTCATAATTGAAGGTCATGAGATTTTTCGGTTGATTCTTTTGACTCATCTTTTGATTATCCACCAATACATAGCCAGTGGTTCGACCGACGACCGCTCCCTTTGGTGCCATTTGTCGCATGAAATCTTCCGCGCCAATTTTGATTGCTTTGATGGAGGGCTTGGCTTGCTTGATCAACGGGAAATAACGTTGGGACATGGAAGTGACTGCCACCGCCTCATATTCAGCGATCTTTTCAGGTGTCAAATCATAGCCCGGAACGGTTTCCCATTCATAGTCTGAATAGTCTATTTTGAGATAATTTAATAACCGAGGGACATAATTTTGGTCTTGACTGGACCAAAAGATCCCATCCGCAGTTTGAGTTGCTGTAACTGGTATCAAACCTTTCATTTTCTTCTCCTCCTAGAGTACATATTCACTTTGAATCAAAATAATGATCAGATCCATGACGATAAAAAAAATCCACAAATAAATTCCCAAGTCATACATATTTTCTCCTTGAGCATAAACATTTGCCAACCGTTTTGTCCGACGCAAATATTCTGAGACGATCAACGTACCTCCTAGGGAATAAATCAGCACATATTTCATAGAAAAAGGATGGAGCACTAATTGAACCGCTAACATGATTACTGACCAAAACAAGAAGATGATTAAAAAATCCCGACCAATTTTCCTTTTATCCACTGGCTTATTTTTTTTATTAGGCGCTTGGATCAATTCATCCAAGGAAACGTGAAAGAGTTCACTGAGGAGAATCAAATTTTCTAATTCCGGTTGTCCTTTATCATTCTCTCAATTCGAAATCGTCTGGCGGGTGACGAAAATCCGTTCCGCCAATTGCGCTTGGGTCAAATCTTGTGAGACCCGTAATTTTTTTAGACCTTCACCAAATGTCATTTTCCCACTTCCCTTCTTCTTCATTGTAGCAAAATAGCTTTTTTTGGGAAGAAAATCTTGTCAAAAACCATGTCAAAGTGAGCCGACATCCTATTAAATCAAGTTTTCCCAAAAAAATCACTGATCTTAGTCTTGCATCGATCAGTGAGTCCACCATTAATTATCCTATTTTTAACTGGTGCTTATTTGTTCTCATTCTTTGAAAGTTTGCTGGTTTTATTTATAAAATCAATATCTCGTCGAATACCTTCGCGAGGGAAGTTCCATACTCCTTTGATTAGCTGAATCTTGATTAAACAAGTATTTTCGTCATTAGCGTCGTTGGCTTGCTCATACCATTCGGAAAAAATATTGCGGACGGTTTTCATTATTTGGACATTTTTTTCGTCATTGACCCAACCGAGATTTTCGGCTATGCCCTCTGCAGTGAAACTTTCAACCACAATACCAATCAACACTGCTGGATTGACCGTCAGCTATCGCACTTTGTTAGTAGTAGCATAGGATATAACGTAGAAGGCTCCGTCAAGATAGACTGCATCGACTAATCGTACTACGGGTTTTGGTAAGCCATCATCCGTTGTCTCAAGCGCGATGGTTGAAAGAGCAATTAGATTATCTTTATCTCCAAGTTTCTCTGATAGATATTGCATTTCTTCATTATAGATTGTCATTGAATTCTTTCCATTTCTTAGTTACAAAAATAGTTTCATGGCAATCGTTTTTACTCATTTTTTTCTTTCAGAACATCAATCAAAATAGAAAAGCAACATTCTTTACGTTTATTGAAAACCTGCGCTGATTTATATTGCTATTGCTTTCACACTTAATTGCTACTCAACAAAAGCTCCACACATCACAATTTAATTTTTTTATCATCACATTGCAATTTTTCCTTTTTAACTTTTTTGCAATAAGGCGTACTTCATCATGATCAATTTTATTTTTACATAGTTTCCTTGTTCGTCACTACCTACACTCTTTCCACTAATATCATCTGGATAATACTTCCGAATCTCGTTCTTCTTTTTGAATACATACAGATTTATTTTTTAAATTCAAGATTTCTTCAGTCGTCAGTTGTTACTTATCCAAATTTTTATTGGTACGTTACTCGTTCTCCTCATCGATCACTTCTGTATGGACAGAAAGATAGGATTCCAAACATTTTAAACGTCCTCAATCATTTTTAAGTCCTCCCTTCCCTCCTACATGTCCACCAGTATCTAGTACTGCTAGTTAAATTTATAAAAGAGGTCGAGACAAAAGCCGTTTATTCAAGAGTCTGTACCAAAACTGATTTCTAGATTTGTCCCACATTCCTTTATAATCATTTTAAACTATTTTCAGCGAGTATTTGAGAGATTCCTGTTTCAAAAGAGGTAATTTTAAAATCAGGAAATGTCTTTTTAAATTTGTCGGATACAAAAACATTATCGACCTCATATCTAGGCAGTAACTCATCTAATTCACGTACCTTTTTACTGAAAAGCTTAGCTACTTTAAATTGCCATAAAGGAATGACTTTATACTTCAATGATTTATTGCCTATTTTTTCAGAAATATCGATCATATCCTGAAAGGTATGAGGCTCATCACAAGGCAAATGCCAAATCTGATCAGAGGCTGTTGGTGTATTTCCAATCAGTGCCATTGCTCGGCTAGCATCAGGGGTCCATATCAATGTACGCGACGTATCTTTATTGACAGGGAAAATTGCGGTAGCGTTACTTTTAACTTTGTTTAGTACCAGCGTATTTGTGATGCTCTGTGTTTTACCTGGTCCATAAAACTCTGGTGCGCGATAAATAACCGCTTTTAAACGACCCATTTCCATTTCACTTACTATTAATTCTGCCATCCTAGAACGTATGATAGATTTTCTTCCTACAGGTGAATAGTTAGTATTTTCATTCTGTGGTGTACTATCTTTGGAATACATATACGTGTTATCAAAAAAACAAGCTTACTGTTAGATTCTTTGCAAGCCTGAATGACATTCGTAGTAATTTTAAGAAAATTGTTTTCCCAAAGATCAGAGTCCATTGGTAAGCCCACGGTGAAATAAACAATATCACTATTTTCGATCGCTTTCTTGGTTTGATTAAAGTCCATTAAATCTACTGAACCCAGTTGATACGTAGGGGCGATTTTTTTAGGTTTTCGACTGACTAATCGAATGTCGGTTGGATAATTCTTTTGCTAGTTCATGGCTGATTTAGCAAAACCTTGGGAAAATTATTTGATCATACAAAAAAAGAGTGGAGGACAAAACTAAAAATCAGTTTTGTCCCACACTTCCAAGTGATTTGACTATCACACTATTTAGCTTAAAGCCAAAACAAATGTGAAGATCACCTATTTTTACTGATGTTCAACGTGTTTCAATGTTTGTTCCAAAATATCTAATACGTGGAAGTCATCTAAGCTATACAAGATTGCTTTTCCTTCACGATGTGATTTAACGACATGATTTTCTCTTAACAAACGTAACTGATGGGAAACAGCTGACTGCTCCATTTCAACTGCTTGGCTGATTGCTGTGACGTTTTGTTCACCATCTTTTAAATAGATCAAGATTTTTAATCTGGTTGGATCACTTAATACTTTAAACAACTGACTGACTTTTTCTACTTCGCTTTTCTGGTTGTCTGACAATCGGTTCACCTCCATTGAAAAAGACTGACTTCTAAAGTTTACCACTTTTTCTGTCAGTCTCAAGTCTTTTTATTCTTCTGTCATTTCTTTGATCGTTGCTTCATACCGGTTTATTTTATTTTCAGCATCCTTGGCAGATTCGCCTTTTACTCCGATATAAAACTTGATTTTCGGCTCTGTTCCTGAAGGACGAATAGCGATCCAACCATCTTCCTCCAATACGTATTTCAATACATCAGAAGGTGGTGTCGTCAATTTTTCACCATTACCTTCAGTGTCTGTTTTTGTCAATTCTTTGAAATCTTCTGTTTGAAGGACCTTAGCACCGGCAAATTCAGTTGGTGCATTATCACGAAACTGTTTCATTAGCGCAGCGATCTTAGCTGACCCTTCTTGACCACTCATGGTAACAGATATCGTTTTTTCCGCATAGTACCCATATTTTTCGAAAATCGTTTGTAATCCATCATACAATGTTTTTCCTTGTTTCTTATAGAAAGCAGCAACTTCTGCTAATAGTAGCAATGCTTGGATCGCATCTTTATCCCGTACAAATGGTTTCACTAAATAGCCATAGCTTTCCTCAAAACCGAACATGAAAGTTTGGGAATGATCTTCTTCAAATTGGTGGATTTTTTCTGCGATAAATTTGAAGCCTGTTAAAACATTCAACATCTTTGCACCATAGCTTTCTGCAATGGCTGCAGGTAATTCGCTAGAAACAATCGATTTAAGAACAGCAGCATTTTCAGGAAGTGTACCGCGAGATTGATGTGCTTCTAGAATGTATTGAACCAACAATGCACCGATCTGGTTTCCTGTCAGTACCTTGTAAGTACCGTCTGGCTGACGTACAGCCGCCCCTAAACGGTCGGCATCTGGATCGGTAGCAATCAATAAATCTGCGTCTTCTTTTTCACCAAGACGCATCGCATATTCAAAAGCAGAATGTTCTTCTGGATTTGGTGATTTGACTGTCGTAAAGTCTGGATCTGGGATTGCTTGCTCTGGTACTAATACAAATTGTTCAAAACCAGCTTGTTTCAATGCTCTTTCTCCAAGCATCTTACCTGTCCCATGTAATGGGGTGTACACTAATTTCAAATCTTTCCCCATTGTTTCGACTAACTCTTGATCGATCGTTACAGCTTTGATTTCTTCAAGATAAGCACGATCCACTTCTTCCCCGATAATCGTGATCAAATCACTTGTCTTTGCTTTTTCATCTTCCAGTACTTCTACTTTCAATGGATTGCTTACTTCACGAACATATTTTGTCAATGCGTCCGCGTCAGCTGGCGGCATTTGCCCACCATCTTCTCCATATACTTTATAACCATTATAAGCTGCAGGGTTATGTGAAGCTGTTACCATGATACCCGCAAACGTATTCAAATGACGGACCGCAAAAGACAACTCAGGTGTTGGTCGTAAACTTTCAAAAACAAAAGATGGGATATCATGTTGTGCCAACGTTTTTGCAGCTTCCATTGCAAATTCTGGTGATTGATGACGTGAATCATACGCAATTGCTACCCCACGTTTTTTTGTTTCTGTTCCTTGTGTATCCATGAAACGTGCAAGCCCTTCTGTAGCTTGTCTAACCGTATAGATGTTCATTCGATTGATTCCAGGACCTAAGATTCCTCGCATGCCAGCTGTCCCGAATTCTAATGGTGCATAAAAAGCATCTTCCAATTTTTCAGGATCTTGACGCAGATCATTTAATTGTTGTTTTAAATTTTCTTCTAAATTTTCTTCATTTGCCCATTGCTCGTATACTTGTTCCCAAGACATGAAGCTAACACCTCTTTCTAAAATATGTTCCTTCCTTAGTATAGCATTCTCTTTTTATATAGAAAAGCGCATGACACGAAAACAATACCCTATCCTCAGACAAAACCACCGTTTTTTGTTTTGATACGATTAAAAGAAAAACACTCAAAAAGAGGTATTCAAGCATTTTTTGTAGTAATTATTTTTGTACCTAGTTCACTTTATCCACCAGCACATGCCATGGTAGAATCAAACGATTGTTTCTATGAACGTTCATAGCCCATAGGAATTAGTTAAAACACTCCTATTTTTTAACAATCTGGTTCTATTTTTTTGCAAGACCTTGCTTGTTTAGATAGTCTTTCATTCCCATTCTAGACAATCGATGGAAACTATTTACTGTGCCATCTCCCCACGTTTTATTACTAGAATTACCGATACGGTTAGTATAATATCGTCTTGTTATTTCTTCATATTCATTGATGATTTCATCTGTATCCTTGTTGTATTTATCTATATGATAGATACCCGCCATTGGAATCCTAGGTTTCAATTCATTTTTAGCTTTTGGATAACCTACAACTAATCCAAAAACAGGAAAAACATATTCTGGTAATTCCAGCAGGTCAGATATTTCTACAATAGCATCGCGAATACCACCAATATAACAAACTCCCAAGCCCATCAATTCTGCTGCAACAGTCATATTTTGTGCCGCTAAACTAGCATCAATCGCCCCTGCTAGAATAGCGTCAACTCCTTCGAGCATTGGTTGGATATCAATATTCCTTTCTTGCGATAACCGATGTAATCTTTGCAGATCTGCACAAAAGACAAAGAAGTGACTACCTTCGGAAATAAAAGGCTGATTTCCAGCTAATTCAGCAATCTTCCCTTTTAATTTATCATCCTCTACACCAATAATCGTGTATGCTTGTAAAAAACTTGCAGAAGATGCGGACTGAGCAGCCAGTATCAATTCTTTTACTTGTTCTTCATTGATTTTTTTATCCAAAAATTGTCTAACTGAAACATGTTTTTTTAATAATTCAGTTGTTCCATTCATGTGAGATTTCCTCTTATCCTTTAAATTACGTCCTATATTACCATTTTTATACTGATCACTCAAAAAACATTTGAGCGAAAGATTCCACCTGTTTCTATAAATGTAGATATCAAAAGAGGTCGAGACAGAAATCGTTTCGGTTTGAGAAATTGGAGAAAAAAACGAACAATACGTTTTTTTGAAATTTCCGAAAAACCTGACTTTTGGACTTTCGTTTATTCGATATTCTGTAGCAAAACTGATTTTTAGAGTTGTCCCAAATTCTATACTTGATTATAAATAAAAAAACGATGCCGGAACATCGCTTCTTAAGATAGTCATTTATCGATAAACTTCCTGTGCAGACATATCTGTTTATCCCCAATAAAATGGACCACCCCCCGACAAATAGCCAGAGAGTGGTCCAAAATCTCGATTATATCCATTTTTCATTCTTTTTATCGATTGTTGGAACCAATAATAGAAGTAGGAAATGACGCCTAAGCACCCACCTTTAGCAATTAACGCTATACTTTTTGCCTAGGCTTCAGTTGGTTCGCCTAATGATTCAAGATATTTATACACTTGTTGGCCAGCAATCCCGCCATCTCCAACAGCTGTTGTGATTTGACGTAAGTCTTTTTCACGGACATCGCCGATCGCGAAGACACCTGGCATCGTTGTACGCATGTCTTGATCCGTTGGAATCCAACCTGCTGCATTCGTCAATCCTGCTTTTTTGAATGGTTCAGTTAATGGATCAAGTCCCACATAGATGAAAACACCATCAGCCGCTAATTCGACTGGTTCATTTGTTTTGACATTGTGAGCTTTGACTCCTGTGACGACCATATCATTCCCGATGATTTCATCAGTGACCGTATCCCAGACAAAAGAAATCTTTTCATTTGCAAAAGCTCGATCTTGAATGATTTTTTGTGCGCGCAACTCATCTCTACGGTGAACGATCACTACTTCGGAAGCAAATTGAGTAAGGTAGATTGCTTCTTCTACTGCTGAATCTCCTCCACCGATGACCACTAAACGTTTGTTGCGGAAAAATGCACCATCACAAACTGCACAATAAGAAACGCCACGTCCAGCATATTCTTCTTCGCCTGGAACGCCTAATTTACGGTGGATACATCCTGTGGCAATGATCACTGTTTTTGCTTCATAGCTTTTGTCTTCACAGATGACTTCTTTATAATCGCCATGGTCTTTGATATCTTGAACGATACCATACACGTTTTCAGTGCCAAATCTTGACACACCTTCATACATTTTATACGCTAAATCCGGTCCCATGATCGAATCGAAGCCTGGATAATTTTCTACTTCAGCTGTATTGTTCATTTGTCCCCCAGGAGCACCTTGTTCGATCATAGCCACTGATAGATTTGAACGTGAAGCATACAATGCCGCAGTCATACCAGCAGGTCCCGCACCAATTACGATAACATCATACATATGTACATTCCTCCATTTAGAAATCAAGTAAGCTTACTTTACAGCCTATACCAAAAAAAGTCTATTGTTCTGCTTACAATTTCGAATAGACTTATTATACTCGAAAATTCAGCTTAAAAACAATAGACTTTTAAGACTATCTTTAATTACTTAGATCTTCTCCATTTGTTGCAATCACTTTTTGATACCAGTCAAATGATTTTTTCTTTGAACGTTTCAGTGTTCCATTTCCGTAGTTATCACGATCCACGTAAATGAATCCATAACGTTTTTTCATTTCTCCTGTTCCTGCAGAAACTAGATCGATACATCCCCAAGTCGTATAGCCTAACAAATCAATTCCATCTAATTCCACTGCATCTTTCATCGCTTGGATATGCTGTGCCAAATAATCGATACGATAATCGTCTTCAACGTAGCCATTTTCATCTGGAGTATCGATTGCACCTAAGCCGTTTTCGACAATGAATAGTGGTTTTTGATAGCGATCATAGATATCGTTCATCGTTATGCGCAAGCCTAAAGGATCGATTTGCCATCCCCATTCACTTTCTTTTAAATAAGGATTTTTCGCCGACGCAAAGATGTTTCCAGCGGTTTGTTCCAATAATTCTGGATCAGTGGTAGCTACTCGTGAAGAGTAATAAGAAAATGAAATAAAATCGACAGTATGTTCTTTTAAAAGTGCCAAATCTTCGGATGTCATATCGATCACGATCCCATCACGTTCCATTTTCTTAAGAGCGTATGCCGGATATTCTCCTCTTGATTGAACGTCAATAAAGAAATAGTTCTCATGATCTGCCTGTCTTGAGGCCCAAACATCTTCTGGTTTACACGTGAACGGATAGTTGGTCCCCGCTGCCAGCATACAGCCAACTTTATTTTCTGGATCAACTTCATGAGCAATCTTCGTAGCGATCGCACTGGCTACTAATTCATGGTGGGCAGCTTGATATTTGATTTGTTCAATATTGTCGCCTTCTTCAAAGTAGAGTCCAGCACCCATAAATGGTGCGTGGAGGATCATATTGATTTCATTGAAGGTTAACCAATAATGGACCAAACCTTTATAACGATTGAAGATCACCTGACAAAGGTTTTCATAAAAACCGATCAGTTCCCGTGATCGCCAAGCACCATATTCTTCGACCAAGTGCATTGGGCAATCGAAATGTGTGATGGTCACCAAGGGTTCAATGCCATATTTTTGGCATTCCTTGAATACATCTTCGTAGAATTTTAATCCTTCTTCATTTGGTTCCTTTTCATCTCCTTTTGGAAAAATACGACTCCAAGCGATGGACATCCGATAGGTTTTGAAACCCATTTCTGCAAATAGTGCGATATCTTCTTTGTAGTTGTGGTACATATCGATTGCTTCTTTTGCAGGATAGAAATGTTCCTCATCAAAATCAAACATCTTTTTTTGACCAGTAATCACAGAAAATCGATCCTCACCGATAGGAACGACATCGACATTCGCTAAACCACGACCACCTTCATCATAGCCACCTTCACATTGATTGGCAGCTGTAGCTCCGCCCCATAAAAAATCTTTTCTAAATGCCATTATATCTCCTCCATCACTTTGATTAAATTTCGTGCAACTTCATCTTTCACTTCAATACCTTCTTCTTTCAAACGGTCGATCGTTTGCTTGAATTGTGGTAAATACGCTTCATGGGCAATAAACAATTCATCCATGATTCGCTTGGCAGTCTCGCCAGAACGGACCAACGGGTTGATCGTAAAGGCTTGGAGTACTGTACCATAATCGCCTGTTACAGCTGCTTCGATCGTCAATAACTCCATGTTCTTCATCAATTGGAGCCAGCCTCTTTCTGCAGGTGGTAAAGAACCGAAGGCAACATTTCTGGCCCCATTCGCACCCACGTAAGCTGTCACTTCAACTACACAATCCGCTGGCAGATCAGGGACCGCTCCATCATTTTTCGTAGAAACTACGATTTGTGTTTCTTTATTCCCATAGATAGAAGCAATCGTTTCGCAAGCCGCATCTGAATAATACGCACCTCCACGTTTTTGTAATTGTTCTGGCTTATGGTCTAACTTAGGGTCTTTGTATAATTCAAATAATTCTGCTTCTGTTTCTTTCACTTGTTGTGCTCTTGTTCCGATCGTTCGATACTCTTCTAACGCATGATGGAGCATCTCTTCTTCCCGATAGTAATAGCGATGGTAGCCACAAGGAATCATTTGCATTTGTTTTAATTGTTCTTTAAAGAAAGGAACATCAAAGATATTCTTCGGTAAGCCATTATCATCCGCATACAATCGATCAATCAACTCATTTGTACGATCATTTCCTTTCGCATCCGCTACTTTATGCCAATGGAAATGATTCAAACCAGCAAATTTATAGATAAGATCTTCTTTCTCCTCTCCTAACATTCCTGGTTCCGTCATCATAGCCATTACAGGAACATTGCACAGACCGATGACTTTTTCCCAGTGTCCGTAACGCACAACTGCTTCTGTGACCATCCCACTTGGATTAGCAAAGTTGATCAGCCAAGCATTCGGACAAAGCTCTTTCATTTCTTCTACGATAGCCAAGACGACTGGGATCGTGCGAAACGCTTTGAACATTCCTCCCGCACCATTCGTTTCTTGCCCCAACATACCGTAGTAAGCAGGGATACGTTCGTCTTTCACTCGTGCATCAAGCTGACCAACGCGAAATTGTGTGGTAACAAAATCGGCGCCTTTCAATGCTTCTTTTCTGTTCAATGTCGCATAGATCTGAACATCATATGGGGAAGCATCCCACATACGCTGTGACATTTCACGGACGATCCTTAGTTTTTCACTTCCTTCTTCCACATCGACTAACCATATTTCTCTAATAGGTAATTCTTCATATCGCTTAATAAAACCTTCCATCAATTCAGGGGTATAGCTACTTCCTCCGCCAATCGTTGCAATCTTGACTCCTTGCTTCATAGACTCACTCCTTCATTTTTTTTACAACTATATTATGTTTCTTGTAAAAAAATATCTCAATAATTTGTCGCTTTTTTGAATATTGATTTACAGATATTCGTTTATATACAGCTTTATTTGTAAAAATCCTGCGCATAAGGCTAGTAACAATTGACACTAACGTGTATAACGTTTACAATTCATTTACACAAAATTCTAAAATAATGCAAAGGAGATGCAACATGTTATTACAGGAGAAAATAAAACAAACCTCTTTTTCACCATCTGAAACTGTTGTTATCGAATTTATTCAAACGCATGAACATCAGCTAAATGAATTGACGATCCAACAAATTGCCAAAACATGTTACGTTCATCCTTCTACATTGATACGGATAGCAAAGAAACTCGGCTTTAGTGGGTGGGTGACTTTTAAAGAAGCTTTGGTTACAGAAACAGAATATCTTGAAGGCAATTTTCAAGAAGTCGATGCCAATCTTCCCTTTTTAGAAAACGAAGGGATCATGACCATTGCAAACAAAATTGCTTCTCTGGAACGGATGACGATTGAAGATACATTATCTCTCCTTCATCACGATGAACTACAAAAAGCAAAACAGCTTTTATTGAGAGCAAAAAAAATCGTCCTTTTTTCCAGCAACTCCAACACATTAATTTCTCAAGATTTTATGCTAAAAATGAAACGGATCAAACACGATGTCACAATCGTCACAACTTTCGGGGAAACATACTACGAAGCCTATAACTGTACCCCTGACACCTGTGCAATCTTGATCTCTTATACTGGAGAAAATAAAACGATCCTACGTACAGCAGCCATTTTACAGGAGATCCACGTTCCCATTTTGGCTCTAACCAGTATTGGAGATTCGACCCTTTCTTCTCTCAGTACAGCTGTATTACGCATGACTACAAGAGAACGCTTATATTCAAAAATCAGTAACTTTACCATCAACACATCGATCTGTTATTTGCTAGATGTGTTATACGGATGTGTGTTTGCAGAAGATTATCAAAGAAATTTAGATCATCTGATTAAAATCGGTCAAAAAGTGGATAATCGACCAATCAGTTCATCGATCATGGAAGAGCCCTCCACTTATTTACGCAACTCTTAATCGTGAGTGTGCTCCGTTTGTTCTTGTTTGCCAATGAATAAACAGAGCACACTCTTTCTTCCACTTATAGACTCGTCACAGCAGTAAGCAGCTCATCGCCATTATTGACGGTGATCCCTGTTTTTTCAGCTATTGATTCATAATCCGTTGCATTGGTTATGATCACTGGTGTCTCGATGCTATACCCTGCTTTTTCAATACCTTCCTTATCAAATTTGAGAAGTACTTGGCCTTTCGTCACTTTGTCACCTTGTGCAACAAATGATTGGAAATATTTTCCTTCCAATTGAACGGTATCTACACCCACGTGGATCAATAATTCGAGGCCTGTCTCTGACACTAATCCAATCGCATGTTTTGTTGGAAATAAAGTCAAGACTGTTCCATCAAACGGTGCTAAAACTTCCCCTTTATCTGGATAAATCAAACTACCTTTTCCTATTACTCCCTTAGCAAATGCTTGATCAATTGCTTGGTCTAACGGGGTGACGCGCCCTTCAATCGGTGTCAGCACAATTTCTTTTCTTTTATCCTCAATAGTACTCGTTGTTTCTAGTGTTTGATCTCTCCATAAAAAGAATGTGAGGAAAAAGCCAATGACAGAAGCGATCACTATACCGATAAATGCGTGATACATCCCACTTGCATCCGTTCCCGTTAGATAGTTTACTACGCCGAAGATACCTAATCCGCCCATCGTATACCCAGTTGCCCCTGAAACCATCAGATAAATCCCTGAGATACTGCCACCGATCATTGAAAAAATAAATGGCTTTTTATTCGGAAGTGTAATCCCATAGATTGCTGGTTCAGTTACACCAAAAATACCGGATATGACTGCTGGCATACACAGTGCCTTCATCTTTTTATCCTTAAACTTGAAATACATCGCAAGCACTACTGCTGTTTGTGCAAAACTAGCACCGAAAACTGCCGTCAATATTTGACTAGATCCATTTTGTGCCATCTGCATGATTGCAAGAGGGATGACACTCCAATGCAAGCCGAAAATAACCAAAACTTGCCAAAAGAAACCAAGAACCGCACCATACACAGCAGGAGAAAAAGCCATCAAAGACTGAAAGCTAGTACTTAGTAGTTCCGTCAATAAGCTAACGATCGGTCCAATGACTAAAAATCCGATCGGTAAAGCAATCAGCAGAACCGAAAAAGGAACAACAAAGGTTTGGACAACAACTGGGATCAATTTTTTAGCGATTTTTTGTATCTGTCCGGCAAATGCAATGATAAAAATTACTGGTACCACACTACTCGTGTAACTAGCTCCTACCCAGGGAATCCCCAAAAAAGTTTCATAAGCGGGCAATCCTAGTAAATGATACGGTGCTCCTACTCCATGTGTAGCTGCTTCAAATCCACTTTGCAAAGCGGGACCTTGAACAGTCGGGTAACAAAGCGCTGCACCAATCACGATCCCTACCATTGGGTTCAAGTGGAATTTCTTGGCAGCTGTATACCCCAAGATTACCGGCATAAAGTAGAAAATGGCATCACCGATTCCATTCAGCATCGTGTAAGTCCCAGAATTATCTGCATAAAACCCTAAAAATAGAAACAAGGCATTTAACCCTTTCACCATCCCTGCCGCAGCCATCGCTCCAAGAAACGGTTGAAAACAGCCACTTAAAATATCGATCAAGCGATTAAATAGATTTCCCTCTTGCGTTAGCTCACTGCCCTCTTCTCCTATACCTGCCACGGTCACTACTTCGCTGTACACATCTGGGACATGGTTCCCTATCACCACTTGGTACTGTCCCCCGCTTTTCATGACTGTCACTACACCAGACATCTTTTTCAGCTTTTCATCTAGTGCTTTATTTTCATCTTTCAATTTAAAGCGTAACCGCGTAATGCAATGCGTCAAACCATGGATATTTTCTTTTCCGCCAATTGCTTGAACGATTTCTTCTGCTAATATTTGATATTTTCCCATTTCTTTCCCTCCATTGATTTGAAGGTTTAGCCAACTAAATGTCACCATCCTTTTTATATTTGTCTTGCCTTCTCCTTTCTTAATTTTTCAAACGATACTCATGCCTCAATCGCGCGACATGAATCGTTAAATACACGATTTCATCTTGAGAAACTTGATAATCCAAACTCTCATCTAAAAAAAATGCAATTTTTTTCACGCATTGAAGCACAACTGGGTATTTTCGTTGGATCACTTTCTGTAACTCTTCTTCCACTTCGCTATCCACAGGCTTAGACGTGTTCATGATGCGTGTCAGAAAAAAGCGTAAATGTGTAACAAATCGAAAAAATGCAACTGATTCTTCATCGAACGTCATTTGATAATAGTAACGAACAATGTTCAAAATATCTTGAAGTGTTTTTGTAAAAAGATACATATTCTCCAATTGATTGCGATCTGTCTGAGCATTGACCAAATGCAAGGCAATAAAACCGGCTTCATTTTCAGATAACTCTATCCCATGATCATCCAACATTTTTTCGATCATCCGTTTGCCGATTTGAAACTCTTTTGGAAATAATTGCTTGATGTCATAAAGCAAAACATTCGGGAGTTCGATCCCTTTTCGTTTCCGTTTGATCGCTGTGTAAAGATGGTCCGTCAAAGAAATATAAATCGATTCATTTAATGGTACGCGCAACATTTTTTTCGTGTCTTCGATGATTTCATACGACCATTCGATATACTTCAACGGGATTTCTTGTACTAATTTTTGGAAATATCTCGCTACCCGATCGTCTGCCAGCTGAAATTTCTTATCAATACATTTTTCTGCAATTTTGTCCCCCGTCTTTTTCTTATACGCTAATCCCTTCCCCATCACGATCATTTCCTGATTCAACTCATTTCTTGTGATCACGACATTGTTATTCAATATTTTCTCGATCCGCATGGCTTCTCCTTTCTATGAGACGTACTCAATACTGGTTCAGAGCAAAAAGAAAAACCTAAAAAGTCTCCCCTCAAGATACAAGGTGACTCATTAGGTTTAGCTTGCGTGATGCAATCACTATCCAAGTTATTTTGTTTTCTCTATCTTAGCGAAAGCAGAAATAAATGTCAACGCTTTCTTTTGTACGTGCTATAAAATTTCACCGAAAACCAAATAACTACCTGAAACGATTTGACATCAATTCTAGGGCGAAAAATATTAGACAAAGAAGCGATATCTTTTTATGTAATAACGCATGCAACTAGTTAACTCAAATACTTAGTACCATCCAGTAGGATTATACCAGCAAGAAAAAGTATCGTTTTTTCCACCAGTCGCTTTCGCATAAGCCCACTTTTTATTCGTAGCATTTGCTGACTTCACTACACTTCCTACTTTTGCACCATGACGATTGTACATATGGCTGTAGTGATTCGAATTACCTATTTTTTTATTCCCTGATTTTTCCGAATAATAGACCCATCTTCCAGAACTATGATTAATTGTAGCGCGTGAGTGAACCGTTTTTGGTAGAGATGAATCAATGATATTACCTGCGGGATCAAAATGAATGTGGCCTGGTTCTGTGGAAGAATAATCCAATTCACCTACTTTATTTGCGGCACTATTTTCAGATACAGCCAAACATCCTATAGTTGCTGCAACGACGACAACGATCTGCATTACTATTTTCATTTTAATCTTCCCTTCTCTCTTTAAAATCAAAGCATCATACACTTTGTTCCCAAGGTTGCTAACTCGGTATCATGCGTTACTACTATAACTAAACGTTCCTCAGCAACTAACTCTTGCAGAATACTGAAAATGATTTTCTTGTTCGAATCATCTAACGAACCTGTGGGCTCATCTGCCAGAACGATCCTTCCGTTCTTCAAAAATGTCCTAGCCAAAGCAATTCGCTGTTTTTCTCCTCCAGATAGTAAATATACAGGTGTTTTCAACCTCTTCTCTAACCCAACTTTCTTCAAGATTTCTATCTTTGATATTTTTCTTTCTTTCATAGACATTTTTTTAAATCTCAATCCAATATCTAGGTTAAAGTCAATTGTTTCATACTCGATCAAACCAAAATCTTGAAACAAAAAAGAGATTTCCTTTCTTTTAATCTCCATCTTTTCTTTGTTCGTCAGCCTATTTACGGACTTTCCAAATATATGAAATTCTCCAGAAGTAAATTCCTGGTTTAAACCTAATATATTTAACAATGTACTTTTTCCGGCGCCACTCTTGCCCAAAATAGTAATCAATTCTCCTGTGTTTGCGGAAAAATCATCCAAATGGAAAAGTCGCTGTTTATTGACTATCTTTGTACAATTTTTTATAGAAAAAATTTCTGTCATCCCATCACCATCCTGAAAGTATAACTAAGTTACTTTTCTTTTCGATATAGAGCAAAAAGACAATAGTCGTACCTAAATCGATTATTAGAAGCATGAACATATTTATAACGATCCTTAAATCACTCTCCCAAAAGACAAACATCGCGATAGTTGTTAAAATCCATTTAAAGAAGGTTAGTATAAGCAATGTTCGATAGGTAGAAAACATGGAGTATCCACATAATCTTAGTAATGCAATTGTTCTTTTGTTATAAATGAATAAAATACTTAATACGAAGAAATTCAAAGAAAAAAACGAACTAGCGGTTACAAGGAAAATACCCACTACCTGCCCCAAGGACCTGCTTGTCATCTTCACTACGATTTCTTCTGCTCTAGTATATGGATGCAATAGCTGTAAATTGTCACTCAGCTGATTTGCTTCAACTAAGTTTAAAATTTTCTCTCTATTTTTTTGATTCGTTTTTACCTTCAAAGGTGGTGCACTGTCCCCATCAATGATGTTCCTTTCCCAAAAGGTACTATTCATGACTGTTAAAACTTCTATAAAGGGATAATCCTTAATCCACCGATCATGTAAAGTGAACGTATATATCGACTGATCCTCCTCAATAAAATAGACTTTTATGTCTCGATTATAAAGTTCCTCATAATAACTGAGCACTTTGTCTAAGACATTTCCTGCTTTCTTTTCTTTATAATATAATGTTTAGGAATCAAGAGAATCGTTCTCTGCTCTTGTTCATCAATATAAATTCGCTCTCTTCTTTCATCGAGAAGCTGAAATTTTTTGAGATAATTAGGATTAATCTTGATTCCCCTACCAAAAACTTCATTTTCCTTTATACGATAATCAGATAAATTTACAAGTATACTTCCTTGTTCATTTAAAGCTTCGTACAAAGAATCGTCTACATGCTTTTGAAGTTGATCTGAATAGATGAATTCTACATGATTTTTTCCAATTGTCATTGGGTAGAATACCTCATAATTTTCAGAAGCAATTTCGTTAGGTACTTCATACTTAGGTAACAAATTTGTTGCAGCTAAAATAATCTCTGCCAAATCCATAGTCGTTGTACTGAGAATAAAAGAAAAGACTAGACTGATACCGAATGTTACAAATTGAAGATAATTGAGTCTTTTTTTCATTGTAGGTAACTTGATAATCAGATAAACAAAAACAAGCGAAGCAAAGTATGAACTTACTATTAATACTGTAAGTAAAAAAGTGAACAGTATAAATTGTTCCCGTAATATAATCCACATCATAACCAACTCACATACTACTACACCTAACAAAAATAGGAGCATCTTGTTACCAAGCAGCATATGCACGATATGTTTGACAGAAAAACCATAATTAGATAATAGACCAATTTCTCTGATTGCTATCAAGTAATAGGAACCTAATACAGCGATAAAGAAGAGTAGGCCAACTTGAATATAAAAAGAAGACTGATACAGATCAGTATTTCCTATTGGAGAATAGTTCCGTTCATTGTTAAAATCATCAAAACGCTCTATTCCATGAATGGATTGAAAGATTTCGTTATACTTTTTGCTAAATTCTTTTATGTACCCTTCATACTCTTCTTTATCAGAGGTCAGTATAAAAAATTCTCCTTCGAAGTCCTTTTTCCGGATTGATTGCTGTATATTTTCGATACGAAAATTGGTATTTGAGAATGGCAACTTGAAGTTTGATGGTTCTTTTTGATTTTGATAATAGAAAATAATTTCAAGCTTGGGGCTGATTTTAAAGTTGAAACTTTCATTTATCTCATGCGATTCATTTGTCACTTTCTTCATATATGGGATATTCGTCTTTAAAGAAATATCCTCAAACAAAGAAAGGAGTTGACGGTATTCTGATTCCTGAACAAAAATTTTCGGTATACGTAATGGTGAATAACTACTCGTATGATTGAAAATATCTATTGTTTTATTCAGATTTTGGTTATTGATCGTTGAAAAAGCAATACCGATAGTTAACAAACTAAAAAGAAAACATAAAAATACCTTCACTATTTTTTTTGTCATTTTCCTTCAATCCTTTAAGAAACTCAAGACATAGCTACAACCTAAGACATTTTCTCCACTCGTATAGCTTTTCCTCCCGTCCTGCGCGATGATTGTTGCAGACTTAGATAGTCATAGAAAAGCAATGAGGTTGGGACAGAAGGAGTTGCTTCTGCTCCCACCGTTTATTCGTTTTTAAAGAATGAGACAAAAGTATTTCTTACTTTTGTCTCATTCTCTGTATTTATTTGATTATACATCAATAACAAAAGTAATAATTTTTTTTGCAAAAATTTTTTTCAAAAGAAAAATATAAACATACTTTTTTCGATTTTGGCACATTCGCTAGGTCGATGAAAAAACATGAGGCCATGAATATTCACAAGTATCAAAAAAGAAAGAAAAATGATTTTTGAAAAATCACTTCTTCTTTCTCAGAGTTAAAATACTTCTGTTGTAGTCTCTCGTGAGTTATTCGCTCTGCAATTTGTACATATCTGCATACAGACCTTCTTGTGCAAGTAATTCTGAGTGGGTCCCTCGTTCAACGATATTCCCCTTATCAAGCACAAGAATCAACTCAGCATCCCGAATCGTTGATAGACGGTGGGCAATAGCAATAGTGGTTCTTCCTTGGCGCATCTTTGCCAAGCCCTCTTGGATCAATCCTTCTGTTTCCGTATCAATATTCGCAGTTGCTTCATCTAACACTAAAATTTTAGGATCGGTAACGATGGTTCTAGCAAAAGTGATCAATTGCCGTTGTCCGCTGGAATAACTTGCGCCCCGTTCAATTACTTTTGCATGATAGCCTTTAGGTAGTTCATTGATGAATCGATCTGCTTGAACGAATTCAGCTGCTTCGCGTATTTGCTCATCCGTAATAGTTGGGTCCATCATTCGAATATTGCCAGCAATGTCCCCATAGAATAGAAAGGCATCCTGTAATACCAAGCCCATTTTTTTACGCAGTTCTTCGATCGGATATTCACGGATATCATGATCATCGATCAAGATCTGTCCTTCGTAAAATTCATAAAACCGCATCAATACATTGATGATCGAGCTCTTGCCACTTCCTGTATGACCAACTAAAGCAACCGTCTCTCCAGGATTTGCGACAAAAGAAATATTATTTAAGACATTATTTTTTCCATCATAAGAAAAACTAACATTTTTAAATTCAATTTTTCCATCGGTAATCGTTCTTGCTGCATCGGGCGCTTGTTGTGGCGTGTATTCTTCTGTATCCATGATTTTCAATATCCGACTTCCAGCAACCATCCCATCGGTAAATACACTTAAAAAGTCCATCATTTGCGACATAGGATTAAAGAATCCTTGGACATACGTTGTGAACGCATAAATCAAGCCGACTTCAACTGGTGATTTCAATGCATCAATCCCGAATAACGTTAATGCTAACGCAATCGCTAACGCATACAAGAAACTGATGACCGGGCTTAAAAGGATCGAATTTGTTTTGATCATTGCATAACGAGTAGCTAAATAGTCATTATTGACTTCCTCAAACTCTTTTGCTAACCGTTTTTCTTGGCGGAATTGTTGAATGATCCGCATCCCAGAAATCGATTCATTCAATTTGGTATTCAATTGACTCAATTTTTCACGCATATTGCGATAGATCCGTGAACTAAACTTTTGATAATACCAAATCACTACCCCTAAAATAGGTAAGAAAATCAACATCCATAAAGCAATCTTACTGTTGATCTGGAACATCGCAAGAAAAGAGGAAATGACTGCAAATATGCCTGTCAATACCATCAAAAAGACATACCAGAATTCAAAAAGCGTCTCTGTATCATTTGTTACCCTTGAAACAGTTGACCCTGCAGGTGTTTGGTCAAAGTACCTCATGCCCAATGTGTGGAGCTTTTCAAATAATTTTACCCGAATATACTGGTATGTTTTCAGCGAAGCCATTGAGTACAGATACCACTGAAAGAACCAAATGATACTCTTGATGATCACTCCGAATAAATACAACCCAGCAAAAAATAGGATCACTTGAGTTGTTGCAGATTGTTTCGCTAAATGTTCATCCATGAAAGTCTGGATGATACGAGGTAACAAAGTATTGACGACAGACAAAGCTAACGCAAATAAGATTGCCACGATAAATGACGACTTAAATGGTTTGGCAAAATGCATCAATCGCTTGATGATCGTCTTTTGTTCCTTCAGAGGAATCGACTTGGTCCACTCTGATTGATACTTATCTTCCATCCTCTTCACCCCCTTCGATTTTTGCTTCTAACTGCTGTTTCTCCCACATTTGCTCGTACCATCCGCCCAGGGCAAGTAATTCCTGATGCGTACCACGCTCAACGATTCTTCCCTTGTCGATGACGACGATCTCATTTGCATGCATAACACTGCTCAAACGATGGGCAGCAATGATCGTTGTTTTGTTTTTTCGTTCTTCTTTTAGATTATGCAAAATCGCTTCTTCTGTTTTCGCATCGACCGCCGATAATGCATCATCAAGAATCAATAATTCGGGACTTTGGATCAGTGCACGTGCAATCGATATACGTTGCTTTTGTCCACCAGATAGTGATACTCCACGTTCGCCGACCAAGGTATCATATCCTTTAGGCAGAGCTTTGATTTCTTGATTGATAAAAGCAGAGGAAGCTGCTTCTTCTACCTTTTCAGCTGACAATTGCGGATCAGAAAAACGAATATTGTCGCGGATCGTCATGGAGAACAAGAAATGATCTTGGGGAACATAACCGATCGATCGCAAAAGTGCATCTAAAGAATATTCTTTAATCGAACGGCCACCAAACTTGATTTGCCCTTTATAGCTATCATATTCACGCATCAATAATTTGATGATCGTCGTCTTGCCAGCACCTGTTTTGCCGACAATTCCTAGAGTATCACCTTCTTTGATTGCAAATTTGATTTGTTCAAGTGCAGGTACTTCTTCCTTAGGATAATGAAACTCTTTGATCTCTACATTGAGTTCACCCTTTGCTGGCGTTTGAATTGCACCTAATTGTTCAACGATATGTGTTTTTTCACGCAACAATTCGCTAACACGATCGTATGAGGCATTTCCTCTTTCAAGAACATTGAATAAACGGCCAATCGCAAACATCGGCCAAACCAACATACCGATATAACTGATAAATGAAACCATTTGTCCAATGGTAATCGTACCTTCTAATACATATTTTCCACCCAAAATAATGGTTGCCACATAAGATAAACCAATGATCAAAGTGATGAATGGATCAAATAGAGCATCTAAGAAGTTGACACGTTTATTTTTTGCAATGGCATTTTCGATTTTTTCTTCAAAATCCGCAAGATCTTCTTTATCTTGCCCAAATGTTTTGATTACTTTGATCCCAGTGATACTTTCCTGTGTTTTATCATTGATGCTCGAGAAAGCTTCTTGTGATTCACGAAAAGCATCATGTAATTTTGAACCTAAAATCCTTGAAGTCATAGCTAATAATGGCAACGGAATCAGCGCGATCAAAGTCAGACGCCAATCAATAAAAAATACCATCGCAATGATCGTTGTGCCTCCCGTAATCACAGAATCTGCAAACGTTAAAATACCAGCACCGGCAACATTCTGAATCGCATTTAAATCATTCGTCGCATGGGCCATCAGATCACCCGTACGGTATTTTTGATAAAATAAGCTATCCATTGCAGTGAAATGGACAAATAAGCGTTGGCGTAATTCTTTTTCTAATCTGGCAGCACTTCCCCAAATATTGGTACGCCAGATAAAACGAAAGAGATATTGCAGAAAAGCCGCTACAACCAATACGGCAATCCATGTGAAAATGATTTTCATCGAGATATTCTTATCCACAATCTCATCAATGATGATCCCAATCACTTTAGGAGGTACTAACTGAACTAGAGCGACGGCAAATAATGAAAAAATACCGATTAAATAGTGCTTCTTTTCTTGTTTAAAAAACCAACCTAATTTCCTAAAAATTGACATCCTTTTCCTCCTTCATACGGAACCATCTTATCTTTTTCTTCTACTTTTTGAAGAGCGAGTCTTTCATCAATTAGTCGTTTGCTTACTGCATCATCCCAAATAGAAAAAATTACTAGAAAAATAAAAAAAAAGCAGACTGAAATCAATCAGCCCGCTAAAATGCCAGTTGAAAAAACCTATTTTTTCCCTTGGTTTTTCATTTGTTGCATCATCTGACGAATTTTCTTTTCAGATGGTTTTTGCCCCATTGACATCATCATTGATCGTAACATTTCCTCATTGACGGGAGGATTTTTTTCTAAGTAATCTTTCATATATTTACGCGCAAAAAAGAATCCACCGATTGCGCCGATTAATAAAGCAATAATTGCAATAAGTACGACTATTCCTGTTGATACCATGTAAATCTCTCCTTTCTGTTTCCGAATTGCTCTCAGTGATTTATTTTACTAAAGATTGTCCAAAAAAGAAAGGCGTTTTCTTTAGAAACATTTAAAAAAATTCTTTTTAGCCGAATTTATGGTTTTCTAAGCCAAAATGGGGAACTATAAACTTTTTTTAGGTGTACCGAATTTTTTCCTTTCATTTTCTTGGGGACAGGTGTAGAATAAACTCGATAAGAAAAAAGGAAAGGTGGTTTTTTCTTGGATAAACAATCACAAAAGCATAAATTAATCGAACATACCAATGGACTTTCTTTATCTGAAATCAATGGTACTGTGAAAGTTCCTAAAAATAAGAGCTTTTTCAAAACTTTACTTGCTTATTCTGGTCCTGGCGCGTTAGTCGCTGTAGGATATATGGACCCAGGAAACTGGTCGACTTCCATCACAGGGGGGCAAAACTTTCAATATTTACTGATGTCAGTTATTTTGATGTCTAGTTTGATCGCCATGTTGCTCCAATACATGGCTGCTAAATTAGGGATTGTCAGTCAAATGGACCTTGCACAAGCTATCAGAGCACGAACAAGCAAATCGCTTGGTATCGTCTTATGGATCCTGACTGAATTAGCGATCATGGCAACAGATATTGCTGAAGTAATCGGTGCAGCAATTGCACTTTATCTCCTATTCAATATTCCCTTAGTGATTGCCGTTTTTATCACCGTCTTGGATGTCTTCATTTTGTTGATGTTAACTAAGATCGGTTTTCGTAAAATCGAAGCAATCGTCGTTTGTTTGATCTTTGTCATTTTATTTGTCTTTGTTTACCAAGTGGCACTATCTAATCCAGACTGGAAAAATTTATTTGCGGGTTTTGTTCCTAATGGAAAGACATTTGCAGATTCGCCAGTTATTGGTGGTGAAACACCATTGACCGGGGCGTTAGGAATCATCGGAGCTACAGTGATGCCTCACAATCTATACTTGCATTCTGCAGTTTCTCAAACACGAGAAATCGACCGAGAAGACTCTTCCGATATTGCTAGAGCAGTTCGTTTTTCGACTTGGGATTCAAATATCCAATTATCGATGGCCTTTTTAGTCAACGCACTATTGTTGATCATGGGTGTTGCCGTTTTTAAAAATGGTTCTGTTCAAGATCCATCATTCTTCGGACTATATGAAGCATTGTCTGATCCTTCAGCAATGAGTAATGGCGTATTGATTACTGTAGCAAAATCAGGAATATTATCCACACTCTTTGCAGTTGCTCTTCTTGCTTCTGGACAAAACTCAACGATCACAGGTACCTTGACTGGGCAAGTAATCATGGAAGGCTTCATCCACATGCGTATGCCAATCTGGTTGCGACGTCTAGTCACACGTTTGTTATCGGTCATTCCGGTCTTGATCTGTGTACTGTATACAAGTACGAAAGGCCCAATCGAAGAACACATTGCTTTAAATAATCTTATGAATGAGTCACAAGTATTCTTAGCCTTTGCCTTACCATTTTCAATGATTCCATTATTGATGATGACGAATAGCGAAGCAGAGATGGGCAAACAATTCAAAAACAACTTGCTTGTCAAGATACTCGGTTGGTTCTCCGTTCTCAGCCTGACGTATTTGAACCTCCGCGGCTTGCCTGGGCAAATTGAAAGTTTCTTTGGAGATCAAGCCTCTGCCAGTGAATTAGCCCTAGCAGATCAGATTGCCTACGTTCTCATTTTCGTTGTCTTAGCGTTATTATGTTGGACGGTCGTTGACTTATATAAAGGAAATAAAAAATATCAACAGCGATTACAGCAGATAACAGAAGAACTTGATTAAAAATCAATCACAAAGGAGTGGCATGAGCTAGTCATTTCAGGAACACACACCCAAGATATTGATTCACTTTACTATCCAAAAAAATACGCCCTCGATCACTAAAAATTTGAAGTTCAAATTTTAGGATTGACGGCGTATTTTTTTACAAATCAGGATGGTAGATTAGGACAATGAGCCAACGAGAGAAGTACTATACTATCTCACTAGTCATGCCGACCATTTCTTTTATTTGCTTTCTTCAAGCAACAATTCTGGAAATGCTTCTGGATCGAATACTTGCGTCTTGAACATCGTGATTTCTTTTCCATATGGCGCATATGCCGTTTTCTTTTCTTTTCCAACATATGGCGTTTCTAAAATCTTAGGAATAGCAGCAAATCTTGGTTCATGGACAATTTCATTCAATGTTTCAAAACCAATCGTACCAAAACCAATATTGGCATGTCGATCTTTATGAGCACCTTGCGGATTTTTTGAATCATTGATGTGTAAAACTTTCAATCGATCCAAGCCGATCACTTTATCAAACTCGGTCATCACACCAGAAAAGTCATTGCGGACATCATACCCAGCATCATTGGTATGACAAGTGTCAAACGTAACAGACAATTTTTCATTCAATACGACTCCATCAATGATCTGTGCTAATTCTTCAAATGTACGACCTACTTCTGTTCCTTTCCCCGCCATCGTTTCTAAAGCAATTTGCGCAGTCTGTTCTTTTGTTAATACTTCATTTAGACCTTCAATGATTTTCTTGATCCCTGCTTCTGCCCCTGCACCAACATGGGCACCAGAATGCAAAGTAATCTGTTTCGCACCTAGGGCTTCCGCTCGTACGATTTCTTCTCTTAAAAACTGCACGGCAAAAGGAAACATCTCTGGCTTGATCGTATTCCCTAAATTAATGATATATGGCGCATGAACGACAATATCAGATAATCCATGTTCCTCCATATATTGCTTTCCAGCTTCAATATTCATTTCTTCGATAGCTTTACGTCTTGTATTCTGGGGAGCGCCAGTGTAGATCATGAAAGTGGAAGCCCCATAACTAGCAGCCTCTTCTGCTGCACCTAAAAGCATTTTTTTCCCACTCATACTTACATGTGAACCTAATAACATAAAAAGATTTCCTCCTCGAACAGTCCTACCTCAACTTTCTAGCGGAAAACCGTTCTATCTATTTAAAATCAGCGATTCGCTTTTTTCATCCTCTCTATCTTAACTGAAACACGAAACAAAGAAAAGTTTGAAAACTCAACATAATAGGAAATATCCCTCTGGGTTCATGTATCACCTACCAGCTAAATCGGTGATGTTCTTTTGATCAGAAATAAATAAATCGTTACAAAAACTCCCCCATCTGTTTTTTTGATTCATTATTTGCTATAATTAGCGAAATAAAACCATTAGTTGAGGTGAACCCTTTTGCCACGTAAAGATACTCGGAAAAAGCGAAATCAAAAGAAAAAGCAAAAATGGTTTGTACCCAAAATTATTTTTGGTGTCTTCCAGTCATTAACAGCTTTTATCATCGTTCTTCTTTTGCTTCTCGCAGCACTAGGAGTCGGCATTGGTGCTGGCTACTTTGCATATCTAGTTGAAGATACAGAAATGCCAACCAAAGAAATACTACAAACAGAACTTGGCAATATTACAGAAACATCGAAACTTGTCTACGCGGATAATTCAGAGATCTCAAAGATCCAAACTGATTTAATGCGTACGACCGTTCCATCTGATCAAATTTCGCCGTTGTTGAAAACAGCGATCATCAGCACGGAGGATGAATATTTTGAAGAACACAAAGGATACGTTCCTAAAGCCGTACTACGTGCCCTATTCTCTGAAGCTACAGGAATCGGTTCTTCTGGTGGATCAACCTTGACGCAGCAATTAGTCAAACAACAAATACTAACAGATGAAACAACCTTCAAACGTAAAGCAAACGAAATTTTACTTGCGGCACAGGTTGAAAAGTATTTTTCAAAAAATGAGATTATATCGACCTACTTGAATGTTTCACCATTTGGTAGAAACAACAAAGGACAAAATATTGCGGGAGTCCAAGAAGCGGCAAAAGGTATTTTTGGTGTCAATGCCAAAGATGTGACCTTACCACAAGCTGCATTTATTGCTGGTTTACCACAAAGCCCAATCACCTATAGTCCTTATACAAATACAGGTGCCTTGAAAGAAGATCTTTCTGCCGGGCTGAATCGTAAAGATATTGTACTGTTCAGCATGTACCGTGAAAATAAAATCACCAAAGAACAATATGACGAGGCAAAAGCCTATGATCTTACTAAAGATTTCCTACCGCAACAAGTAGCAGAACAAAATGATCGTGAGTATTTGTATTATACGGTCATGAATGAAGCAACGAAGATCGTGACGAAACAACTGGCAGACAAAGATAAAGCTGATCTGACAGATGGTGACACCTATGATGCCTATTACCAAAAGGCACAACAAACGATCCAGAACAAAGGATATACGATCCATTCAACGATCGACAAAAATATTTACGCCGCAATGCAAGCAGGTGTTCAAAATTATGGCTATCTGTTAGATGACGGCACTGCAACTCAAGTCGAGACTGGGAACGTCTTGATGGATAATAAAACTGGACGAATCTATGGATTTGTAGGTGGACGTAATTATTCACAAAATCAAAATAATCATGCCTTTGATACAGAAAGACAAGCAGGTTCATCGATCAAGCCAGTCCTTGTTTATGGCCCAGCCATCGATATGGGGTTAGTTGGTTCCGAATCTCGTGTGTCTGACTATGCCACAACTTGGCAAGAAGGCGCAAATGCTGGTGAAAAAATCGTCAATGCAACCAATGAAGGATCAAACACATTCCAAACGATCCGTGAATCTTTGGAATGGTCAAACAACATTCCCGCTTATCATTTATACCAAGATGTCTTGAATAATGGCGGATCGAAACAGTATGCCTATGACAATTACCTAGCTAAGATGAACTATCCAGAAAATGCCAATTGGGGTGTTGAGTCTGCACCATTAGGAACGATCGATGTGACTACCCTCCAACAAACCAATGGCTTCCAAGCATTGGCGAATGGCGGTGTCTATCAAGAAGGTTATCTGATCGATTCTATTACTGATAATGCTGGCAATGTCATCTACAAGCATGAAGAAAAACCAGTCCGTATCTATTCTGAAGCAGCCGCTTCGATCATGAACGATATGATGCGTAGTGTTCTGACAACCAAAATCACCACTTCTTTCAAAGACGATATCGCTAGTTTGAATAGCGACTTGGGTCAAGCCGATTGGGTGGGGAAAACAGGTACTACCAATGAATATCGTGACTCTTGGTTGATTGTTTCAACTCCAGCAATCACTATCAGTAGTTGGACAGGTCATGATGACAATACAGCAATGAACTCCAGAGCACGAATACGTTCTTCTCAATATTTAGCAAATTTGATCAATCAAGTTTATCAAGCAGATCCAACGATTTTTGGTACACAAGATAAATTTGAACTATCATCCGATGTCATGAAGAAAAAAGTTGCTGCTTTTACCGGTCAAACTGCTGGTAAAGTAACTGTAGATAAGAAAACAATTGAAACACCAAATAAAACAGTTGAATCATTGTGGGCAAAAAATGGTCCTGAAAAATCAACCTTTAAGTTCGGTGTTGGCGGTACAGATAAAGACTACGAAGACTATTGGAAAAAAGTGAATGCTTATAACCAAAAAAGAAGAGAATAAAGAAGAGTAAGAAAGAGGTCGAGACAAAAGTCGCTTAGGTTTGAGAAATTGGAGAGAAAAGAGGTTGGGACAGAAGTAAGAAACACTTCTGTCCCAGCCTCTTTTTAATTTCCAAAAAACCTGACTTTGGGACGCCGTTTATTCGAAAGTCTGTAGCAAAACTGATTTTTAGATTTGTCCCACATTCTTTTATCATTCTTGACTCGCTTTCTTTTTATGACTGTTTGACCTTTTTACTTCCGGTTTTATTGCAGATTTTATCTTTTGATAATGTTCGCTTGTGTGCGCTTTGTTGTTTTTAAGCCTGCCTCGAAACTCTCGTTGATACGAAACTAGTTGTAACAGCGGAATTATCTCTGGTATTTTTTGTTTGTCACTTGCTCTTTGCACATCGTTTTCTTTCATTTCACTACTCCTTTTTTGCTTTTTGATCTGATCTCGGCTTTCCCTTTTTAGTGCACTTCCACTAGCTTCTTGTACCGTGTTTTTTCCCACATTCTCTTTTTGTGTACATCCATCTCTCATACTTTTCCCTAAAGAAATGACCATAGCCTTTGCCTCGACAAACGCACAATGTAAAAATTTGCTACCATCTTCAGGATTTACCGTTTCATTTTACAAAACTCATCAGTCCTTATTGACAAAGAACCAAAAATACCCACTAACTTGGATACCAGTCCAAATTAGTGGGTGAATTACATTATTAATCTACTATATTTAAAGGTACTACAACTCGACATATTTCTCAAAGATATACATGTTTCTGCTGTAGAGTCTTTTTTATTTTGTTGAACCTTTTTCTTCGATCCCGTATGGTAAAATGATCGTTTTTTCTTCTACTTCTTCTTTGTTCATCATTTTTGTAAGTAAGCGCATTGATACCGCACCAAGATCATACAAAGGTTGAGTGATACTTGTTAGACGTGGGCGAGCAACTTCTGTTAGTAATGAGTTATTACTTGTGATGATTTCGAATTCTTCAGGTACTTTTACGCCTCTATCTAAAAGTCCATCTAAAATACCGATTGCTAATTCATCATCTGAAACATAGACAGCTGTTGCACCACTGTTGTGGATACGTTCTACTAATGATAATCCATCTTTGAAGTTGTATTCTGCTTCAAAGATCAAGCCTTCACTGTAAGGCAAGTTGTTTTCTTTCAATGCTTCTTTATAGCCCTTCAAGCGGTTTTGACCATTGATTGGATCAATCAATGCACCACTGACAAATGCGACTTTCTTATTGCCGCTTTTAGCTAATTTGTTTACAGCATCTTTTGTAGCAGTTGTATAGTCAATATTGACACTACCAACTTGTTCATCTGGATCGATCGAACCTGCTAAAACAACAGGTGTTTTTGAGCGAGAGAATTCCCCGCGGATTTCATCAGTAATATGATGTCCCATAAAGATCACACCATCTACTTGTTTCGCTAATAGATTATTTAGCACATTTACTTCTTTTTGGTCATTTCCATCAGAGTTTGCTAAAATGATATTGTATTTGTACATTGTAGCAACATCATCGATTCCGCGTGCTAATGATGCAAAGAACATATTGCTTACATCAGGAATGATCACACCGACAGTAGTTGTTTTTTTACTTGCCAATCCACGCGCTACAGCATTTGGACGATAATCTAAACGATCAATGACTTCCAGTACTTTTTTTCTTGTGGCAGGTTTTACATTCGGATTGCCATTGACAACACGTGAAACAGTAGCCATCGAAACATTTGCCTCTCTCGCTACATCGTAAATAGTAATTGTTTGCTTTTCCATTGTTGTTCTCCTATTCATTTTTATATGTTTTCTGAAAATACGCTTTACATTTCTTAGATAGAATATCAAATTATACTCGAAATTGCAACCGTTTTACCACTGCTTTCATGAAAATTTTTACTTTTTTCACTTTTTTAGACATTGGTCTTTTAATCAATAAGTGGTACAATTATCTAATAATTCAATAAATTAGAAAGAAGGATGCCAAAATGAATAACGTAAAAATCAACGAATTACGTAAATGGATGGCTCAAAAACAAGTGGATCTGGCTTATATCAGTGATCCTGGACACATTGCTTATTTTTCAGGATATGAAAGTGAACCACATGAACGTGTCTTGGCGCTCTTTATTCCACTTGAACAAGATCCTTTTTTATTCACCCCTGCTTTAGAAGTTGAAGATGCACAAAATAGTAGCTGGACTTTTGATGTACGTGGATATTTGGACAGCGAAAACCCTTGGGAAATTATCGGGAAAGAATTACGTACCCGTTATGGACAACCCGGAAAAATCGGGATCGAAAAAAATGCTTTAACTGTTGATCGCTTTGATGCTATCTCTGATCAACTAGTTGGTACAGATGATTTCATTGACTTGACTTCTATCATCCAACGATTGCAATTGATCAAAACAGTTGAAGAAAAAGACAAATTGATTGCCGCAGGTAAATGGGCAGATGTTGCGTTTGAAGTTGGCTTCAAGGCAGTCAAAGAAGGCATCACTGAACAAGCGATCATCGCAGAAATCGAATATCAATTGAAGAAACAAGGTGTCTCACAAATGTCATTTGACACAATTGTTCTTGCTGGTATGAATGCTGCTAGTCCTCATGGCACACCTGGTAATACCAAAGTGACACAAAATGAACTTGTCTTATTCGATCTTGGTGTTGTTTGGGACGGTTATTGCAGTGATGCTACACGTACTGTCGCTTACAAGAAACCAACAGAATTCCAAGAAAAAATCTACAATATCACCCTTGAAGCACAATTAACTGCACAAGCAGCTGTGCGACCTGGTGTTACAGCCGCTGAACTAGATCAAATTGCCCGTAATGTTATCAATAGCTACGGCTATGGAGAATACTTCAATCACCGCTTAGGTCATGGAATTGGTACAACTGTTCATGAATTTCCTTCTCTAGTTGAAGGAAACGATTTGGTCATTGAAGAAGGCATGTGCTTCTCACTTGAACCAGGTATCTATATTCCTGGAAAAGTCGGTGTACGAATCGAAGACTGTGTCTATGTAACAGAAGATGGTTGTGTACCTTTCACTACCACATCAAAAGAGCTACGAATCTTAGATTGATTTGAGCCATTTCAATAATTAGAAGAATCCTCCAAAAGAAGCAGAAACCATTGCTTCTTTTGGAGGATTTATTGTTCATTGCAACATCTTCAGTATACTAAAGGATTACCTAGTTTTTCCTTTTTTAACTCTCATGAAAATAATCCCTACTCCACTAGCACAGATCAAGAGACCGATGATCAACAGTACTATTTCAGAACGCTCATTTGTGGTGGGAAATACCTTGTTCTCTTTTGACAATAGCTGATCTCCTACTTTATTTGCAAGTTGCAGTTGTTTTTTTGGAGAACCAGAGAGTTTTTCTGTTAGTAGATCTGTGGCTTCCACATCAGAAACACGCTCCTGATTCTTTTGCTCAATTGGGCTTACCTCTACCTTTAAAGGCTGATTCCCTGCCATAGTTTTATCAACCTCAATCTGAGGCTTACTTTCATTTTCCAGCGTATTTTTGATAGCTGTCTTAACGACGGTTTCCGCTACTTTATTTTCGGTTAAACTAAGCTGTTCTTTTACGATATCACTTGTATTTCCTGCTTGATCTTCCGTACGCACATAGAGTTCTGTGTCTTTAGTTACCTCAAATGGTTGAGTATATTTTTGCCATGTTTTCCCTTTATCCATACTATAGGATAGTTGGTGCACTGCAGCTTCTTCCTTAGAAAGCGTTTTTTTATAACCTAGTGTCACTTTGATTGCGTTTTGACCCCTTTCTAATTGTATAGAAGGTCCACTAGCAACCTCTTTTCGAATCGCTTTTACTTCGTATTTAGCTACAGCTGATTCATTCCCATATTTATCTTTATACTTATAATAAACAGTTTTATTTTCCGCAATTGCCACGTTATCTTTGACCTTGGACCATGTATTTCCATCAATAGAATAGTATAGTTCTGCATCCGTTCTCTCATCTACATGTAAAGTAACTACTTGATTGGCAACCGTTTGATTACTTTGGATAACAGGAGTTGCTAACATTACATGATGATAATCGACAGTCACAATCGTACTGACATGATTATTTAGGGTATCTACTAAATCAAACTCGACTTGGTTCAATCCATCTTCGATATCAATAGGATAATCGACGGTTGTCGCATGACGGCCGGCATAGTATTTTTCATTATACACACCATGATTTCCATCACTATAGGCATTATTCAAATTGATATATAACCTGTACCCAGCTAAATTATCGTTGACTTCAGCTCTAACCGCATAAGGATTTTGATTCGTATAGACAAAATAATTTCCCTGACTATCCACTGTTAGATTTGGTAAGATCAAACTAGGCAAAGTTGAATCGATCACGATAGGATAACTATAATTCATGACTGGTCGCCCATCGTTCAGACGATTGTCTTGCGCATAAATTTTCAATGCATGTTTCCCATTGTCCACATTTTTCATGACGTAGCTGAATGCAAGTGTATCAGGATCGTAATTGATTTTCTCGTCATTCAAGCGGAAATCTGTAACTGGATATTTTAGTTTCCCGCTGATCTGCAATTCTTTTGTTTGAACATTGTAATAATTACTCGTTTTGTTTGCTATAATCGCCCCGCCATCTAGTTGCTCAAATTCAACTAGATCCCCAGTATAACTGGTTGTATCTACAGTCGTTATAACAACGGTTGACTCCGTCACCTCATCATTTGAGTTATAAGAAGACACAAGCAATTTATTTTCTCCAAACACTAGTGGAATGTCCCCTTCAAATTCACCATTACTAGTTAAACTACTTGTCAAATCGACACCTTTTTTAGCGGACTGGTTTTCGACACTCACTTTCACTCCATTTGTTTTTCCTTTCAAATGATAATTTTCTGAATGGGCGATCGCTTTTCCAGATGCATCCACTCCTTCTATCTCAAGAGTTGGTGCTTGATCAACAAAAGTAAAGTGGTAAGTGCCCAGTATATTTTTTCCAGTTGTGTCCTTTGAAAAGACAACCGTATTTTGTGCTACTGCTGGAACAGCCACAGAAAAGGCTCCGGTAGTGCCAGTTACTGTCTTTATCCCATTCGCAAATAATTCTGTATTTGGTAAATACGTTCCTTTGATGTTATATGACTTATTCACTTTATCATAACTATAAGAATCCGAAGTAATAACAGAGTTATCTGTAAGATTGAGCAACTTCAAGACCCCAACTGCTCCATTGATTACTTGACCTGTTTGCCCATCATAATACTTTCCTGGATCTATCGTCGTATTCAACGCATTGTCAGCAACTTCTATACTCACAAAATTCTGGCCATTTATCAAAAATTGATCTACATTTGGCACTAAGTAAACATTTTTTTGTCCGCTTACTGGATAGATCGTCCTGTTGAGCACCTGGCCGTTGATTTCCAAAGAGACTTGGTCACTTACTCCCGAACCTTTGTCCGCGAATTCTAATGCAATGCCCTGTCCTCGAAAAATACGCATTCCTTGGATGACTGGTGGGAGTGTATCTACTTTCAGTGGATAATAAGTGACTTGTTCCCCTTGACCACTTGCAGTTTCAGTCGTTATTTTATATCTATACTGTCCATCGGGTACTCTATTCGTCTTGCCCGTCTTAGTATCGTATCTTTTTCCATCCCATTCTCCATTGGCTACTCCATGGGTACTCCATTCCCCTCTCTCTTGATCAAAAAAATCCTTACGCTGGTTTCTTTCCTCATAGACTTTTTGGATCACATGGCCATTTGCGTCAACGATTTCGTATTTTGCATAAGCATAGTTTCGATAAAAGTATAAGTATGGAAATGCAGAGTCGTAATGTCCATCCCCATTAGGAGAAATAGCTACACTATCAGGATCGACATCTGAATTTTTAACACCTAATATATTTCGACTATTAATATCCACTAAAAAACCAGCTAGTGTCGGGATGTTTTTTCCTCCCGGTTGATTATATGGAGGAGAAGTGATAAGTTCCGCATCATAATCACCATAATAGCCCATATATGGAAGCACTAAATCAGGCGTGTTCTCTCCGCTAAATCCAACATACCCTTCAACGAATTGCTGTCTGTCAAATGTAGCTGGCAACTGTAACGTGACAGTGACTTCGATGCTAGCTTTAGCAGGTACTTCAATTTTTTTATTGGCCGTTGTTAGACTTGCTCCATTGATCTTACTATCATAAAGTTCTAAAGATGTCTTTTCTATATCTTGTGTGTATACGCCACCGTAATCATTGAACACATACCTTTTTGTGTCATTTCCATAATTTGTTAAAGTCACTTTAAAGTTGGTTTGTTCTGTAATTTCTTTCAAAGCGAATGTGGCATCATGATCACTGGCGTCAGTTGCACTCACTGTGTTTTCCAGAGCAGCGCCGACATTAAGCAACCCTGCCCCCTGTTGACGAGGCGAATAAATCAAATTTACATGGTCGTGGTCAATTAAAGGGGTAGACGTATTCATAAGCGTATTTTTAGCAAATTGCGGCAAATCTTTTCTAGGGATATTCAACTGACTATTTTTAGCCGATTGATAGATCAATGCCTCTGCTCCTGCTACAAATGGTGACGCCATCGAAGTTCCATTCATTGATTGGTACGAATTGTCATTTGCCAATGAGTAAATATTTCCACCTGGTGCAGTGATTTCTGGTTTGAATTCTAAGGTTGGTGTGGGTCCCCAAGATGAAAAAGTAGACATTTTTCCCGCTTGATTGTTTGGTATGACCTCCTCTCGAAAATCAAAAGTAAATTGCTGCTGCTGTTTCATTGCAGAAAGTAATTGGGTCCCTTCTCTAGCAAAAACACAAATGGTTGGATAAGAAAGATCCGGCAAAGTTGGTGCATATTGAGCATCTTCATAGATCACAGCTGCTACTGCTCCAGCTTTTTTCACATTTGCTATTTTTTCGGAATGATTCATTGTATCTCCATGAATCAACGCAATCTTGTTTTTAGCATCAAGTCGGGAGAGTTCTTCCTTACTAGCGCTTCCCACGTCAATTAGCTCATGTTTATTTTTAAGGACCGAATAATCAGCAGTCGGTGCTATCATATACGGCTGCAAGTCTCCATTATAAGAAGCATAGCCATTGAACTGAATCCCCTCTACATGAAAAAGAGGAAGTGTAGCCGTTGTATTTTCCGCAGAAGCGACACTCAAGGCAGAAGAAACAACTGCGGGAGAAGAAATCATCGACTGATCATCTGTCCCTAGTATATCCGTTGCAGCTCCAGATATAGTACCACTAGTTGCTGCATTTCCTGCAGCAATCACACATAAGATTCCTGCATCCGAAGCTGCTTGGATCGCTAATTGTTCTGGGTCAGACGCATCACTATTTCCAGCATCACTTCCTAAACTCATATTGATGACATCGGCTCCTAGAACGACAGAGTCTTCGATAGCAGCGATGATATCATCAGACATACAGCTTTGGTTATCATTATTAGAAAAAACTTTCATCGCTAATAATTGTGCTTCTGGTGCCACACCCTTTACTACGCCGTTAGCTGCCGCAATTCCAGCCACATGCTGTCCATGCATCACTGAACTTTGATCAATGACATCTTCTGATTCATCCGCATAATTATGTCCAAAAGGAACTTTGGCTGAAAAGTACTTTCCATAACCTAAATCTTTTATTTTTTGATCCGCTTCTTGTTTTTCAAGTTGCACTCCTGCGTTCTTACTCAATTTGAGATCCTGATGGCTAGGGTCTATCCCTGAATCGATAATCGAAATAACCGTGTTTTCGCCTTTTAAATTATAGTCATTCCAAGCCTTTTCAATATCTGCCATCTTGTTTGCCGATGCGTCTTGGGGAGTATATGCTTTGATAACACTGACTGATTCGACGCCTTCGATTCCTTCTAGTTTCTCGAGATCTCCATAGTTAACATCCATGGAAAAACCGTTGATCAATAGGCCAAACTCCCTGATCACCTTCGTTTTAGCAATCTTTTCCACTTTTTCTTGGATTGTCTCTTGTTTTGCGATTACTTTTTCAGAAACTTCTTGCACTTTTTCGATTGATTCAGGTGTATCGATCGATTTCTTCGATTTTTCGACAGCCGCTTTCTCTTTTAGGCGAATCATCACGCGTACTTTATCAGTTGCTTTGACATCTTTCTCGTCATAATATCCCTGCGCTTTTAGCTGAGCTAGTGTAGCTTTTTTGATCAACTCGGAATCGATCGCTTTTTTCTTAGAAATATAATCCTTAAGATCCTGTTTATCTTCTACTAAATTTGTCGTTTCCGCGGGAATCTCAGTAGCATCCGCTACGCTAGAATAAACACTTAAAAACAAAGGCGACAATAAAATAGTTGTACCAATCGTTCCTATCCAGTAAGCTTTCCCCCTCCAATTTCTTTTTTTCATTTTTTTCCTCCCATCTTATGTGTACTTTCATTTATTTACAACCAATGTCCGAAGTACATCAATTGGTTCGTTGAAATTAAAATAACACATATATAAAGAACTAGCAATATATTTTTTAAATTTTCTAAAAATTCAGCAAATATTTTAAGAGGTAGACCATTTAACTATTAAAAAAATAAAACAACGTTATATATTTAAAGAATGCTGTTAAATAAGTAACATAAAATTATTATAATTACAAAAAACACTCATATATATAAATCCAATTTAACACATTAAATAAAATATGTGATTTTAAAAATCAAAAAGACATTTTATAACCTTAAAAAAATAACAATAGTAATAAATATCAAAAAAACAGTGAATACTGAACGAACCCTCAGTACTCACTGCTCTTTTATTTTCTATAATGAAGTCTTATTTCTGTTCTTTAAATGTATCTTTTAAATCTTCTTTTGCTGAATGAACGTCTTCTTTTGCCATATCTTTCATCGTTTTTGCATCTTCTGCCACAGGTTTTGCTTCTTCAATACCCTCTTGGATTGTTTCTCCAGCAGCAGATGCAGTATCTTTTGCTTGGATCAGGATATCTTCTGTTGTATCTTTTGCAACTTCACCCATTTTATTTACTGGTTTTTTCAAGTCATCTGCTGATTTTTTGAAACGATCAGATAGGTCTGCCGATTGTTCCTTTAGATTCAACAAAATATCTTCTGATTCATCTTCAACTACGTCAGCTGAATCATTGACTTTATTTTTCACATTTCCAGCAAGATCTCCTGCTTGTTGTGATAGATCTTGTGCTTTTTCTTTTGCGATGTCTGTCAATGTACTTGTTTTTTCTTTCGCCATATCTGTGTAATCTGAAGCCATGTCTAGAAAATCATCTGCTTGTGCTGCTAATTCATCTCTTAGTTCTTTTCCTGATTTAGGTGCTAACAATAATGCTGCTACCGCTGCGGCTGTTCCACCGATTACTGCACCTAATAAAAATCCACCTTTTTTTGCCATGATTATTTTCCTCCTGTCGTTTCAGTATGTTTTTTATTTTTGAAAAATTTTAAAGCAGTCCCGCCAACTTTTCCAGCCACCGTTGCCTTGGCTGTCGTTTTGCCGATACCACCAACTTTCGTCACAATATTTTTGCTTGATACATTCAATTCTGAGACGCTTTCACTTAAATCGGCTACTGCAGTGAACAATGGATCGATAGTTGCTACCTTACCATTGATATCTAAAAGAAGTTCATTGCTTTTCACTAATAAACCTTCTACTTGTCTTGATAAAACATCGACATCTTTCGTTACAACTTCAATCGTTGTATTTGCTTCCGCGACTGTTTGATCAACTTTTTCTAATGTTTTTGATAATTGTAGTAAAACTTTTACGATGAAAACAACTAGCACTGCAAATGCAATCGCTGCAATCAATCCTGCAATTTCTCCGCCTGTCATAGTTAAACTCCCTTCTGATACTCTTTCTATTAGAATAGCATTTTCACGTTTTTTAAACAAATAAAAAATAGTGAAAGAGTGTGGGACAAATCTAAAAATCAGTTTTGCTACAGACTTTCGAACAAACGGCGGGAGCAGAAGCAACTCCTTCGGAAATAAGCCGAAATTCACAAAAATTTGAAAAGCAATTTTCGTTCATTTCTTCTTATTTCTCGGAGTTAAACACTTCTGTCCCAGCCTCTCTCAAATAAACGGCGTCAAAAAGTCAAGTTCTTCGGAAATTTCAAAAAAACGAGCAATACAAAAAGCGTATTGTTCGTTTTTTTCTCCAATTTCTCACACCTAAACGACTTTTGTCTCGACCTCTTTCTTTAATAAAGATTATTTTTTATCTTCTTTTTTTGATTCAATCGGTTTTTTTATATTTGTAGATACAGAATGATCTTCCGCTTCTAATTCTTTCCCCAATGCTTTGATATATTCTCTCAAAGGTTCACCAACCTCTGGATGTGTCAAACCATATTCAATACTCGTTTTCATAAAACCAAATTTATCTCCGACATCATAACGTTTACCTGTAAATTTACGAGCAAAAACGCGTTGTGTTCGATTTAAAGTATCGATGGCATCAGTTAATTGGATCTCGTTACCTGCACCTGGTTGTTGTTCTGCTAATACATCAAAAATCTCTGGCGTCAACAAGTAACGCCCAATAATTGCTAAATCACTTGGTGCTTTACTTGGTTCAGGTTTTTCAACGAAATTCTTAACATTGTATAAGCCGTCTTCTAACTCTTCTCCAGGATTGATGATCCCATATTTCGATGTATCTTTTTGTGGTACTTGCATAACCGCGATGGTTGAAGCATGTGTACGTTCATAATCATCGATCAACTGTTGTGTCAACGGCACTTCATCTTCCATGATGTCGTCACCTAACATCACGACAAAAGGTTCATTTCCGATAAATGCACGAGCTTGTAAAACGGCATGACCTAACCCTTTTGGATGAGATTGACGGATAAAATGAAGATTGACATCAGTCGTTTCTTCTACTAATTTCAATAATTCAGTTTTTCCTTTTTCACTAAGGTTTGTTTCTAATTCGATATTTGAATCAAAATGGTCTTCGATCGGTCTTTTAGCTTTTCCTGTGACGATTAAAATATCTTCGATTCCTGATTTCAATGCTTCTTCAACAATAAACTGAATCGTTGGTTTGTCAACAATCGGAAGCATCTCCTTAGCCATTGCTTTTGTGGCAGGTAAAAATCTAGTTCCTAATCCTGCTGCTGGAATTACTGCTTTTTTTACTTTCATGTGTCAACTCTCCTCTAAAATATTTTTAATGAAAACTCATTTTCTTGTTTTCCATCTCGCAACATGATTTCTTTTGCTGCGGTTTTTACGTCTTTATGTTCATAAAGCACTTCGTAAATCGTTTGAGTGATGGGCATCTCTACGCCCATGATTTGAGCAAGCTCTTTTGCGGCTTGCGTGGTATTGACTCCTTCAACGACCATACCCATATCTTCGAGAACCGATGGCAAGTCTTTGCCTTGACCTAACAAATTCCCAGCACGCCAATTTCTCGAATGAACACTAGTGCAAGTAACAATCAAGTCACCTACACCACTTAGACCAATAAAAGTCAATGGATTAGCTCCCATCGCTACACCCAGTCGGCTGATCTCTGCCAAACCTCTTGTCATGATCGCAGCCTTAGCATCATCACCAAACCCTAGCCCATGGATCGCACCAGCACCAATCGCAATGATGTTCTTCAATGCCGCCCCCATCTCGACCCCGATGACATCAGGGTTTGTATAGATTCGGAAATAATGATTCATAAAGAGTTCTTGGACGAATTTTGCCGCCTTTTGATCCGTACTAGCAGCGGTGATCGTTGTGATATCATGGTTTGCCACTTCTTCTGCATGACTTGGCCCAGATAAGACTGTCACAGCCTGTCTTTTTTCAACTGGCAATTCTTCCAAAAGGATCTCAGAAATCCGTTTATGGGTGTGTTGTTCTAGTCCCTTACTTGCATGAATGATTATCGGTCTAGTCGTTAATTTATCTGCCAGTTCTTGGGCTACCGAGCGAATTGCTTTGGTTGGAATAACAAATAGGACAGCATCAACATCAGCAACTGCTTTTTCCATGTCTGTGAACGCATAGATCGTTTCAGCCATTTTAAGTTCTGGCAAATAACGGTGATTTGTATGTTGCTGGTTGATTTCTTTCGCCTGTTCTTCACGATGTCCCCAAAGACGAACATCGTGTCCATTTTCTGCAAGTACTTGTGCCAAGGCCGTTCCCCAAGAACCAGAACCTAAGACCGCCACTCTATATTTCATTTTACCACTCCTGCAAATTTTTTCATTTTATTCGCTCACAAATCAGATCAAAAACTGGTCTTTTCCTAATGAACGGTCATAATCAGGAAGATTTTCTTTCTTTCTCCGCCAAATAAATAGAATGATCGTACCGATGAATAACACGGCAGATAGTAATTGAGAAATACGGATCACTCCAAGGAAGTACAAGCTATCTGTTCGTAATCCTTCGATAAAAAATCGACCAAAGCTATACCACATCAAATAGACGAGCAACACTTCCCCTTTTTTCAGAAGATGTTTTTTGTTTCTTAAAATCAACAACAAAACAAAACCGATCAAGCTCCACATCGATTCATATAAAAAAGTCGGCTGACGGTAAATTCCTTCAATATACATGTTATCAATAATAAATTGTGGAATATGCAAGCTTTCTAAAAAAGCTCTTGTTGTGTTCGGTCCATAAGCCTCGTGGTTCATGAAGTTTCCCCATCGTCCAATTGCTTGAGCGAGTAAAACACTTGGTGCTGCAATATCTAAAAATGTCCACATAGAAATAAAATGATATTTTGTAAAAAAGTATAAAGTGATCGCCCCAGCAATCAAGCCACCATAAATCGCTAATCCGCCTGAACGGATATTGAATATTTGGATCGGATCAGCAAGGTATTGAGGAAGATCAAATAAGATATAGTACAAACGTGCACCAATAATCGATAAGGGTAATCCCCATAACATAAAATCAGTCACATCATCAGCTTTCAGCCCTACTCGAACTGCTTCACGGCTGCTAAGCCACATGGCAATAATGATCCCTGAAATAATGATCAGTGCATACCAATAGATAGGTATCCCTAGAAAATCAAAAGCCACTCTGTTTATTTGTGCCAACATGTTTCCACTCCTTGCTACTGTCTACCAGAATTTTCTTCGATCAAGCGGCTCAATCTTTCTTCAAACGTCTTCGTTGCGTCAAATCCCATTGTTTTTGCACGGAAATTCATAGCAGCTACTTCAATGATGATCGCTACATTTCGCCCAGTTTTCACAGGGATCTTGATTTGTGGAATCCCCACTTCAGCGATTTCTACTGAAGTATCTTCTGATCCTAAACGATCATATTTTTTATCTTTTGCCCATGCTTCTAAATAAACGGCTAATTGGACTTGCATCGATCCACGTACAGCACTGGCGCCAAATAGATTCATGACATCGATGATCCCGATTCCTCGGATCTCAATCAGATGTTCCAAAATTTTTGGTGGTTCCCCGATCACGGTCAATTCATCTTGCTGGTAGACATCCACTCGATCATCTGCGATCAAACGATGTCCCCGTTTGATCAATTCTAACGCTGTTTCACTTTTACCAATTCCGCTATCCCCTTGGATCAATACGCCTAAACCATAAACATCGACTAGGACACCATGGACACTCGTCCGAGGCGCTAACCTTCCGTCTAAGTAGCTGGATAATTCTCCAAGTAGACGGGATGTCGAGATTGGTGAACGTAATACTGCCATCCCATGTTCATTCGCTGCTTGGATCATTTCTTCGGATGCTGGTAAGCCTCTTGAAATAATAAATGCCGGCATATCCTCACTGCACAACCGTCGCATGATCATCAATCTTTCTTCAGGCATCATTCGTTCAGCAAACGTGATTTCTTTACTGCCGAACAACTGTAGGCGATCATGTGAATAATAATTAAAATAACCGGTTAATTCTAAGCCTGGTCTTGAAATATCGCCAGTTACGATAACACGCTCCAAACTCTTCTCGTCACCAGTCACGATTTCTAATGATAATTTTTCTACCAATTGGCTTACTTTTACAACTTCTGCCATTCGTGTTACCTCATTTCTATTAGAGTGTTCCCCTTCATTTTATCATTGTATAGCAAAAAGTACTACCAAATAAAAAAAACGTTTTATTTTACGATCGTTTCGTACTTTTTGAATGAGAAAAGCAAAAAAATCGACATGAACGGGGGGAATCAGTTCATGTCGACTCTTTAGCCTGGCACTTAACGGCCTTATTTTCTACTATTATGTTCACTAACGATCACATTGACGAGTGCCATCAAGATAGCGACAAACAGTGCCGCTCCAAATGAAGCGAACCCGAAATTGCTCGCTCCTATAAAGAAAGAGGTCAATTTCAAAATTGCTGCATTGATGACGAATGTAAACAAGCCAAGAGTTACCAGCGTAAACGGCAATGATAATATCATTAAGATCGGTTTAACGAACATGTTCAATAGTGATAACACAAAACTTGCCAAAACTGCAGTCCAAATACTATTTACATAGACTACATTTGGAAAAAGAACTGCTAATGAGATAAAAGTCAGCGAATTGACGATGATCCGTTGAAGGTACGACATTAAAAGTCACTCCATTCATCGTCATCGATTTTTTCCGCCTCTTTACGTTTTTTTGTTTGTTCACGATAGTTGTTGTTTTCATAATATTGATTGTCATGTCCATAACTTGTACGTTTTTTTCGTGCTGATGGGATGATCAGTGCCAATAGGATATATAAAATAATCGGACTGCCAAAAGCAACCAAACTCAAGATCACATAGATCACTCGAACAACTGTAGGGTCGATTCCGAGATATTCTGCAATCCCAGCTAATGTACCTGTTAAGACGATATTATTATTTGACTTTGTCAACTTTTTTTTCATTTTGATTCACCTCTGTCCTACCATTGTAATTGAATAAAAAGGTTGTGACAATAGTCCCTTTTTCACTATTTTTTTAACTACTGTTCACAGCATGACAATTATAAGAATCCTACTGTGAACAGCTTGCTTACATCTCTGCGTCTTTGAGATAGATGCTACCTGTTGTTGTTGTTAATTGAACTGTAGCTACATCATCATCTGATAAACGGCGGAATTGTAGCATTTGGTTTGTCCGTTCTTTTTTCTCACGGACTACTTCATAATCGGATAACCGACTATTGATACTTCCTAAACTAGTTTTCGCATTTCCTTCTAATCCGATCGTACTTGGTAATGCTACTTTGACATTTCCATTCACAGAGCTTGCCTCGATTTTTTTCAAACGATCCTCTTTGATCGTTAACCGCACATCTCCATTGACTAAAGAAACAGATAGATTTTCAGGTGTAGCTCCGACCGTAACAGTGCCGTTCACTGTTTCAATGATAGAATCTAAAATCGCACCATCACGTATATCGATATTTCCATTTACACCTTCTACTTCAAGCATGGTAGCTGTAAGATGGTTGACTATGATATTTCCATTTGTTGATTTCGTATAGATATCTTTGCCTTCTAACTCATCAATCATGATATTTCCATTCAACAATTTGATTGCTGTATGGTCATATACTCTTTTCGGAAGGTAAAAGACTAGATCTGCACGAACGCGCTTATTTGGAATCTGGAATGAAAGATGGTCATCATTCACTTCGATCTGGCTACGTTCTAAAAATGCTTCAAATGGTTCTGCATTCATTTTTCCATATAATTTGATTTTCGCCTCAACTTTAACATCTTCGCTATCCCATGTCTTCAATACCACATTCCCATTGGCTGCTTTGATATCGATGATGCTTGCTTCTGGAGCTTCATAATAAAATTCATGTTCAAATTTCGTCGTAGCAATGCCTGGTACACGAAGATTGACATCTTTCCATTCCATATTGTCATTGACAGTTTCAGAAACAGATTGGAACGTCTTACGCAAGAATTTACCTAGATGCGTTCCTGCTTCAGACATTTTTTCGCCTACTTGGTTCAGTGTATCATTGGCCTGTTCTTTCCAATCATCAGGAATCTCAAATTTTTCTGAGAATGTTTCTTTCTTTTCTGACCACTGGTTTTTACGGATGTCTTTTAGTTCTGCTTCTAATTTTATACGTTCTTCTGTTAAAATATCTCCTGCAGCTTCTAATTCTTTGATTTCATCTTCTAACGTTTTTCGTTGTGTTAATTCTTCCTCAGAAAGCTGATCTAATTCTTCTTTTGTATTCAGCTGCATCAATGTTTCCTGTTTTTCATTACGTACAGCTTTATTTTCAGCCAATTTTTCATTGACTTCATCCAAATGAGCAGACGTCTTATTCGCTTCCGTTGCTAGTTCATCTAAGATTTTTTCTAGATTTTCTTGGTCTTCTTTTTCTTTTTGTTTTGGATCGATTTCTGGCTGTTCTTCTGTTACACTATTTTCTAATTCATCGATCACTTGATTTTTTTCTTTATGACTGGCAGTTACTCTATCCGCTTCTTTTGCAATTTGTTTTTCGTCTTTTTCAGTTGCCATACTTTCTAATAGGTCCAGTCCTTCTTCAGTTGAAAGGACTCCTTTTTTAACTAGATCTAAAATACGTTCTCTTTCTTTCATGGAAATTGCCTCCTTAAGCAAAAATGGTTTGCAAGCTTTTCCTTACATACATATTATGCACCGAATGCGTTAAAAAGTCATAGGACTTAAGTTGTAACTTTTTCTCCATCTCTAGTTGCTATTGGTTTTATGAAGAAATCAGGTGGGAAGTTTATTGCGCATTTCCACTTGATTTGATTCAATCCCATCGGTCCATATTCTTATCCTATATACTGATTATCTAAAAAAGATGAAAGACCACAAAAATCCGGATTTGGATTTTATGGCTTTCATCTTTTTTGATTCATTTTTAAAAAATCTCATTGTGGTTCGTATTCAATTCCGTGATTTTTCCAGTAGCCAAGTAGACGATCCATTCACAGATATTCGTGACATAATCACCGATACGTTCTAAGTAGCTAGCAACATTTAAATAATCGGTTCCGCTTATGACTGTTTCAGGGTTTGCTTGCATATTTTTTATTGTAGCATTATAAATACGGTTGAAGTAATCATTGACGCGCTGATCCATATTTGCGATCGTACGTGCATCTTTTTCGTCTGTTTTCACGTAAGCGACTAACACATTGTCCACCATTTTTTTTACGTAATCTGACATATCTGAAATTTCTTTCTCAATGTCTGGAATCCTCGTTTGTCCCTTCACACGGATCGTAGACTTGGCAACAGATACAGCGTGATCAGCCATCCGCTCTAAATCAGAACTAGCCTTCATCACAGTAATGATCATCCGCAAGTCCGTAGTAACCGGTTGTTGTAAAGCAATCATCTCAAAACTTTTTTTCTCTAGACGTGTTTCCATATCATTGATTTTGATATCATTTTCAATGACTTCTTGCGCAAGTGCTTTATCGTGTTTGATATAAGAACGAACGGATTTATGCACTGCACTACTTACCATCATCCCCATCTCATAAAATTGATTATGAAGATTCAGTAATTCTTCTTCAAATTGTGTCCGTAACATTTCATTTCCTCCCTATCCAAATCTTCCTGAGATATAGTCTTCTGTTTCTTTTTTTTCTGGATTCATGAAAATCTTTTTCGTGTCATTGAATTCGATCAAATGTCCATCTAAGAAAAAGGCTGTTTTATCCGAAATACGTGAAGCTTGAGACAGATTATGCGTAACTATAATCATAGTATATCTTTCTTTTAATTCCAAGAGCATACTTTCGATTTTCCCAGTCGATACTGGATCTAGGGCACTTGTTGGTTCATCAAGCAAGATGATTTCTGGATTGACTGCTAATACTCGGGCGATACAAACCCGTTGTTGTTGCCCACCTGATAAAGATAACGCACTTTTATGCAATTTGTCTTTGACATCTTCCCACACTGATGCAGCTTTTAAACTTTCTTCGACTACTTGGTCGAGAACTTTTTTGTCTTTTTCACCTTTTAACTTTAATCCATAGATCACATTTTCATAGATTGAGAATGGAAACGGATTTGGTTGTTGGAATACCATGCCGATTTCTTTTCGCAATTCAACGATATCTGTCTTTGGTCCATAGATATCTTTTCCTTTATAAAGAACACTACCGGTGATCGTAACACCTGGAATCAGGTCATTCATTCGGTTCAATGAACGCAGATAAGTTGATTTCCCACAACCGGAAGGACCGATCATTGCTGTGATCTCGCCTTGATTGAAACTTAAATCGATCCCCTTCAATGCTTCTTTTTTTCCATAATATAAGTGAAGATCTTTTGATGAAATTATTTCTTTTGCCATAACAAGTCCTCCGTCTTAACCAAAGTGACCGGACACATAATCTTCGGTTGCCTGAATTTTTGGTCTGGTAAATATCTTGTTCGTCTTATCGTATTCGATTGCCTTTCCTAGATAGAAGAAAGCAGTATAATCACTGATACGTGCAGCTTGTTGCATATTATGCGTCACGATGATGATCGTGTAGTCTTCTTTTAAGTTAACTAATGTTTCTTCTACTGTTCCTGTAGAAATCGGATCTAATGCACTTGCTGGCTCATCTAACAACAGAATATCTGGTTTCATTGCGATCGCACGGGCGATACATAATCGTTGTTGTTGTCCTCCAGATAGAGCAAGAGCACTTTTATCCAAGCTATCTTTCACTTGATCCCATAGAGCAGCCTGTTTCAAGCTAGTTTCTACGATCTCATCTAATTTCTTTTTGTTTTTTTCACCATGTTGTTTCAGTGCAAACGTGATATTTTCATAAATGGATTTACTAAACGGATTCGGTCGCTGAAAAACCATCCCGATACGTTTACGCATTTCATATACATCGATTTGCGGTGCATTGATATCTACATCTTTATACATGATCTTTCCAGTGACTTTCGTATTCGCGATTCCGTCGTTCATCCGATTCAATGAACGTAAGTAAGTTGATTTTCCGCATCCAGATGGCCCAATCAATGCAGTGATCTTATTTTTCTCAAAAGCTAAGTCTACCCCTTTGATTGCTTCGTTATCGCCATACCAAACATGAAGATCATCTGTATACAAAGCGACTTCTTTTTCTTGTCCCATTGTGATGATATTTGTTTCATTCCAATTATATTCTTTCATCTTACTTCTTCTCCTTAAGCTGAAGTCATTTTACGGTATAAACGTTTGCCGATCGCACGTGCAGCAAAGTTGAACAATAATACAGCGATGATCAAAACTGCTGATGCCCCTGCTGACACAGCAACGCCATCTGGCATCGTTCCTTCTGTATTGATTTTCCAAATGTGAACAGCTAATGTTTCAGCTTGACGGAAAATGCTGATCGGACTGGAAACACTTAATAGATTCCAGTTTGAAAAATCAAGTGCAGGTGCACTTTGTCCAGCTGTATAGATCAATGCAGCTGCTTCTCCAAAGATTCTTCCTGAACTTAAGATGACACCTGTCAATATCCCAGGTGTTGCTTCCGGTACCACGACCCGGATAACTGTTTCCCAACGAGATAAGCCTAATGCTAATCCTGCTTCTCTTTGTGTGTAATGAACAGCTTGTAATGATTCCTCGACTGTTCTTGTCAGCAAAGGTAGATTGAATACTGTTAATGCCAGTGCCCCAGAGATGATCGAAAAGCCATATTGGAATTGAATAACAAATACTAAAAATCCAAATAGACCGACAACTACTGATGGTAAAGAACTTAGAATTTCGATAGAAGTGCGGATGATATCTGTCACCCAATTTTTTCCAGCGTATTCAGAAAGATAAATACCTGCTCCTAATGAGAGCGGGAAACTGATGATCATTGTGATGATAAGTAAGTAAATCGAGTTGAATAACTGGATGCCGATCCCACCGCCTGCTTGGTAAGCTTTAGATGGTTCAGTCAGAAAGGCCCAAGAAATATGAGGAACCCCTCGAACGAGAATATATAAGAGTAAAGCCGCTAAGATCAACACGATGATCCCTGAAATCACGTAGAGGATGCCTGTGGCGATTTTGTCAGAGCGTTTTGCGTTCATTATTTCAGTGCCCCTTTCTTACCGATCATTCGAATCACGATATTAAAGAATAATGACATCAATAGCAAGATCAATGCCAATGACCATAAAACATTGTTCTCGGTCGTTCCCATGAGCGTATTACCGATTCCCATTGTTAAAATAGAAGTCAATGTTGAAGCTGGTGTAGTCAATCCTGTCGGCATCAACGCAGCATTACCGATGACCATTTGAATTGCTAATGCTTCACCAAATGCACGAGCCATGCCAAAAACGATGGCAGTCAATATTCCAGGTATAGCGGCACGTAAAACTACTTTATAGATTGTTTGCCATCTTGTCGCTCCCAACGCTAAAGATGCTTCACGATAATGTCTTGGTACTGCCTTTAGCGCATCGACCGTCATTGTCGTTACTGTTGGTAAGATCATGACAAAAAGGACAAATGTCCCTGCTAGGATACCAAATCCTGTTCCGCCAAAAATACTACGGATGAACGGAACAACGACAGATAAACCGATGAACCCATAAACAACAGATGGAATACCGACCAATAGTTCAATGACCGGTTGCAGAATTTTCGTTCCATTCTTTGGAGAGATCTCCGTCATGAATACTGCTGCACCGATGGCAAAAGGAGTAGCGATGATCGCTGATAGGAATGTGACGATGAACGAACCTGCGATCATCGGCAATGCACCTACCATCGGTTTGCCATTTGCCCCTACTTGTCCTGGATTCCAGTTTGTGCCAAACAAGAAATCAAACACATTGATTTTATCGACAAAAAAGGTTGCTAAACCTTTACTGGCAACAAAATAAAAAATTGCTAACACTACGACAACGATCAGCGCGATACAGAGAAAACTGATAAATTTGCCGCGTTGTTCCATTTTTGAACGTTTGGATTTTGTTAATAATGCTTTTTTCACATCTTCCACAGATGATTCCTCCCTAATCAGGTCTAACATACGTATTCAGTTTACAAAGTGAACATCAATTTGAGTTTAATAACATGTAAAATTTATGCTAAGTTTGTAAATTTTGTGTAAAGGCAGTTATTTTACAATGTTTCCTTCCCAATCACGCACAACTTCCATCTTCGAAACAGGGATATAACCTAATTCTCCGACAATATTATTTTGTACTTCGTCAGAAAGAATATAGTCTAAAAATTCTTTTGTCAGTTCTTTAGGTTTATTTCTGGTGTACATATGTTCATATGCCCAAATCGTCCATTTATTCGTTGTCACATTTTCATCAGTCGGTGCGACACCATCAATGCTTAGGGTGTCCACATCATCTGTCACATAAGAAAAAGCCACATAGCTGATTGCTCCCGGCGTATCTGCCACGATCTGCCGTACCATCCCGCTTGAGTCTTGTTCCTGTGCACGGATAGCTGTTTCACCATCCAATACCCATTTCTCAAAGGTACTGCGTGTACCGCTTCCAGAAGCGCGATTTAAAATAACCACTGGTTGATCTTTTCCACCAACTTCTTTCCAATTCGTGATCTCGCCGGTAAATATTTTTCTTAAATTCTCCATAGAAATGTTTTTGACACCGATACCTTTGTTCACAATCGGCGTTATTCCTACGACAGCTACACGATGATCCACTAAAGCAGATGCATCGATCCCTGATTTTTCTTCTGCAAACAAATCTGAATTCCCTATATCAACTGCGCCTGATTGGACTTGTGACAAGCCTGTACCGCTTCCTCCCCCTTGTACATTGATGAATTTTCCGGGGTTTTCTGTTTGATAACTTTCTGCTACCGTTTCAACTAAAGGTTGTAGTGCAGATGAGCCGACAGCGGTGATCGACTCGCCACGATCAATCCATTTGGAACAACCAGATAAAAGAATCGTTAATCCTATTATGGGTAAGAGTAATTTTGATTTTTTCATTAGAAATCTCCTTCAATCCTAAATTAAGTTCATTTTAACATTTTAGCGAATACTTGAAAACGAATCGAATTCATTAAATAACAAAAAATAATTATATAAATAAAAAAAATACTATCTCATTGAGTGTTTCTATGCTATACTGGCTTTGAAATGTGTCTCTTTAAAAAGCATATATTGATTTATTTCTTGCTTTCCCCAAAAAACAAGAGATACCCCAAAGTCAATCCGCTCATGCGAGACGCTTTCTCCATTTCTGACAGACTACAGAAATGGCCCCGACAAAAAAGGACATAAGACGACGTCCCTGACGTGTGTTTTATGTCCTTTTTGAATTGATCCTTAATTATAGTAATGGCGAGATCAAGCGTGCTAATCCTTCTTTGAATTTAATGATCGTTCCACGTTGTTCATATTTTTCTTTCGTTAATGGTTGTGAGACTTTTGAATCATCAAAAAAGGCTTTTCGCACTTGTGAAGCCATCCGTTCATCATAGATCAAAGCATTTACTTCGAAGTCGAGTCTAAACGATCGAACATCGATATTCGCTGATCCAACTGAAACGACCCCATTATCAATGATCATTGTTTTCGCATGGATAAATCCATTTTCATATGTTTCGATCACCGCACCGTATTCAAGAAGTTCCGCCGCAAAAGAGTATGTCGCCCAATAAACAAGAAGATGATCTGGTTTATTAGGAATTTGCATATGGACCTTCACACCTGAAAGCAAAGCCAATTTTAAGGCTTCATGAATTGATTCATCCGGTATGTAGTACGGTGTCTGTATCAATATCTCTTTTTTGGCTAAAGAAATCATCTTTAGATAGGTCATCTTGATTTGTTCATGCTCCGTATCTGGGCCGCTCGTTACAATTTGCAGTGCCATATCTCCACTCGGTTTTATTTGTGGAAAGAACTTTGGATCATAACTGACTTCTTTCGTATGTTGTGAATTCCAGTCCATCAAAAAGCGGTTTTGTAACGCATATACGGCTTCACCATGAATCCGTAAGTGGTTGTCGCGCCAGTAACCAAATTTTTGCACTTGTCCCAAGTATTCATTTCCCACATTGAATCCGCCAGTGTATCCAATATTCCCATCGATCACAACAATTTTACGATGATTTCGATAGTTGATCCGTGGATTGATATAAGGTACAAATAATGGAAAAAAGAAAGCGACTTCACCGCCAGCTGCTTTCAAGCCATCAAAAAAACTTGCCGTTACTTGCGTTGATCCCCATGCATCTAAAAGGACCCTTACTTTAACGCCTCGCTTTGCCGCATCAATCAATGCATCTCGAACCTCAACTCCCAGTGTGTCGCTTCGATAGATATAGTATTGTAAATGGATATGATCTGTTGCCTGTTTGATATCTTCCAGCAACGCATCAAACTTCTCTCGTCCATCCGTAAACAAAGTAACTTTATTTCTTGTCGTATACAATGTACTTTCAAAAACAGTCAACATGTAGATCAACTGCTTTACATCTACCAGTCCTGTTGGCGGGTGAGGATACAATCCCCGCATCAATGCTTGTTTATCTTCCTCGATCTCAAGATTTTTCCCGATCTTACCTTGGAGTTTCAAATCGAAAATCTTGTCTTTAGAAATCCCTCTTCCTAAGAAAATATACAGAATGAAACCAACGATCGGAATAAACATCAACACTAATAACCATTCCCATGTTTGAGCTGTTTCTTTTCTCTCACGAAATACGATAACAAAGGATAATAAAATGTTTAGAATCAAGATAAAGGTAAAAAAATTATCAACAATCAATCCCATAGTTTCACCTCTTTACTTTTTCACCTACTTAAGAATAACTAAGTTGTTTTTTAAAGTAAAGCGAAAGTATGAAAATGATAGGAAATAAAGAAGCAAAACAGGAAGAACTCCCCCACCTAGTGGGATGAACAATTTTCTCTTATTTTATCTGTACACTCTTTTTGACCTGAATCGACTAAACTGATCCCCATTGAAAAAGCATCTCTTATTGAATTCATTATAACGTGAATTTAACAAGAGATGCTTTTTTGTTTTAAATTATTGGTCACTTTCTAGATTCTATTTTGTGTATATTGGATTGACTTTGATCGCTCCTTGCTAAATGAGGGGGCAAACAAAAGTCTTTTAGAATTTCAAGAAACGTCTCATTGAAATAATTGAACCTAATGAACCGATGATCACACCGATACCAACCATCAATAGATTGATCTTCCACACAATGTCTTGAGGATGGATCATCGAATAATGTGAACGTAAAAGTGTTGGGTTCAGTGCTTGGAATGCTTGATCATAACCAAATGTGATGATCAATACAGGAATGACTGCACCAATCAAACCGATCCAGCCACCTTCTAAAAAGAATGGCCAACGAATATAGCCGTTTTTAGCACCAACCAGTCGCATGATTTGGATTTCCCTTTGACGTGAAAGGATGGTGATTCGGATCGTATTGGATATCAAGAACATAGCAATGAATAATAACAACGCAGCAGCAGCTAATCCCCAAGTACGAACGGCGCTAGCAATCTTAAGTATCCGATCGGAAGAGGTTCCACCATAATCTGCTCGCGAAACATTTGCTAGCTTAGCAGCAGCTTCTGATACCTCTTTGGTATGGGATGGATCAGTAGTACTAACAACATATACGTCATATAAAGGATTATTGTCTCCTTCAAAAAGACTCCATGAGTCACCCATCGCATTTTGGATTTTTTTCAGTTCTTGTGCTTTACTTGAAAATGTCACATTTTTTACGTGATCGATTTCTTTTAACTCACTTTCGAGTTTTTTCATATCTTTCTCATTTGTACCAATATCGATGAAAACTGAAACTTCTACATTTCCTTCGATGTCTTCAGCAATTTTGGTTGCATTCATGATGACTGCCATAAATAAACCAACTAAAGTTAACGTGATCGTTACAGCACTGACTGAAGCAACTGTCATCCAGCCATTACGCTTCAAACTTTTGATACTTTCTAATATATGACGGAAAAAGGTTCTAATCATCGTATCCATATTCCCCTTCCGCTTGGTCACGAATGATCCGACCATTTTCGATGGCGATTACCCGGTGACGAATTGTATTAACGATCGTACTGTTATGGGTTGCCATAACGACCGTCGTTCCTTGAGCATTGATCCGATCCAGTAATTTCATGATTTCCCATGAGTTTTCGGGATCCAGATTTCCAGTAGGTTCATCTGCAATCAGTACTTTAGGCGTATTGACGATTGCTCGAGCAATCGAAACCCGTTGCTGTTCCCCACCAGATAGTTCACTTGGAAATACACGGACCTTGTGTTTCAATCCCACTAAATCTAATACTTCCATGACACGTTTTTTGATATCTCGAGGCTTACGTCCGATAACTTGCATCGCATAAGCAACATTTTCATATACTGTTTTTCTTGGGAGTAACTTATAATCTTGGAATACTACGCCGATCTCTCTGCGCAGATAAGGAACCTCACGATTTTTGATTTCTAACAAATCATGTCCAGCAACATTCAGTGTTCCTTTTGTAGCTTTTTCTTCTCGATACATCAATTTGATGAATGTAGATTTACCAGCCCCAGATGGACCAACTACATAGACGAATTCTCCCTGATCGATAACAACCGAAAGATTTCGGATTGCAGTCGTACCATTTGAGTACTTCTTCATTACATCCTTCATTTCAATCATGGCGTTCTCTCCATATCTTTTTCAGTCTTTTACCATTATAGCATGGTAATGTTTCATCTTGCTTTCAAAATCTTACAATTTTATGTCATTTATCATTTATCTTCAACTAATCAAAGATGCATCTTTAAATAACCATCGATAAAGAGATCCAGGTCACCATCCATTACCGCTTGGACATTCCCAGTTTCAACATTCGTACGATGATCCTTGACCATTGAATATGGATGGAAAACATAAGAACGTATCTGTGATCCCCAGCCGATTTCTTTTTGTTCTCCTCGCAAAGCGGCAGCTTCTTGTTCTTTCTTTTCCACTTCAAGTTGGTAAAGTTTCGCTTTCAGCATGCCCATTGCTTGTTCTCTGTTCTTCAATTGTGACCGTTGCGCTTGACTGGCAACTACTGTACCTGTAGGAAGATGGGTGATCCGTACAGCTGATTCTGTTTTATTGATATGCTGTCCGCCCGCACCACTTGCTCGATACGTGTCGATTTTCAAATCATCGGGATTGATTGCAACATCGATCGTTTCGTCTAGTTCTGGCATGACATCTACTGAACAAAAGGACGTGTGACGACGCTTCGCCGAATCAAATGGCGAGATCCGTACAAGTCGGTGCACACCCTTTTCTGATTTTAGATATCCGTAAGCATTATGGCCTTTGATCAGCAAGGTGACACTTTTGATCCCTGCTTCATCTCCTGCTTGATAATCAAGAGTTTCCACCTGATAGCCATGTTGTTCCGACCATCTAGTATACATACGTAAGAGCATGCTTCCCCAGTCTTGCGATTCTGTACCACCTGCCCCTGGATGCAACTCGATAATTGCGTTATTCCGATCATACGGTCCATCTAACAGCATCGCTAATTCATAGGTTTTCATTTTTTCGTCTAATGTTTGCAGTCTTTCTTCTGTTTCTTGCTGCATTTGTGCATCTGGTTCTTCTTGCAGCATCTCCACCATCAACTCTAATTCTTCCAATTCTTCTGCTAATGCGTTGAATTGGTCATAGGTTTCTTTGTTCGCGTTATTTTCGTTGATTACTTTCTGAGCGGCTTCACTATCATCCCAGAATCCAGGTTCCGCCATTTTAGCTTCTGCTTCAGCGATATCTTCTTCTAATTGGTCTAAGTCAAAGAGACCTCCTGAAACTTGTGACCTTTTCTCGCATTTCAGATAATAGGTTGCGAATCTCTGAAATTTCCATATTTATCCCTCTTTCTTTTGACTACGATTTATTTTAAGTATCTTTAGTTTACCAGAATCGTTTCTTAACAGAAAGAAGGTGAGTCAATTCTTAATCAAAAAGAACCGATCTCACCAACTTTACTGTCAAAAATTAGTTTTCATCTTTTCCATGACAGTTTTTATATTTTTTTCCGCTTCCACAAGGACATGGATCGTTTCTGCCTACTTTGTTCACATGCACTGGTTGTTTTTTCGCATTTGTATTGCTATTTTCTTTTGCGTCACCAGTTGTCGGTTGAACTGCTTCGCCTTGTGATACTTGTTCACGTTGAACATTTTGACGAATTTCTGCCTTCATAAAGATACGTGTAACTTCATATTCGATGGCTCCGACCATGTCTTCAAACATTTTGTAGCCTTCTGTTTGATATTCAACTAATGGATTATTTTGTCCATAGGCGCGCAGACCGATTGATTGACGTAACTGGTCCATCGCATCGATGTGATCTGTCCATTTTGAATCGACCACTCGCAGAATCACTACTTTTTCAAATTCAAGCAATTGTTCAGGACCGTTCAGTTGAGCGGCTTTCGTATTGAAGATCTCCTGTGCTAATTCATTCAAGTATTCTTTGATTTGTTGTGGTTCTTTTCCTTTTAGATCGTCAACAGAGATACTATCTTCATGGACAAGTGTACTACCAGCGAAATCAGCGATCCCTTCCAGATTCCAATTCTCTTTTTCTAATTGTGTATGCGCATCGACGACACGACTGATCGTGCGTTTGACCATGTTCATCAATGGTTTAGAAAGACTCTTTTCTTCCATGATGACTTCTTGACGTTGTTTATAGATCACTTCACGTTGTTCACGCATAACATCATCGTATTGCAAGACGTTTTTACGTGTATCGTAGTTATTTCCTTCTACGCGTTTTTGAGCAGATTCAACTTGCTTAGATAGCATTTTGCTTTGGATCACAGCATCTTCTTCACCAATCTTCATACGGTCCAAGAATGCTTTGATACGTTCAGAACCAAATCGTTTCATCAAATCATCTTCCAATGAAAGATAAAATTGAGACATCCCTGGATCCCCTTGACGACCAGCACGTCCACGCAACTGATTATCGATACGTCGAGATTCATGACGTTCTGTCCCGATAACGGCTAAACCACCTAATTCGCGAACACCAAGACCAAGCTTGATATCTGTTCCTCGTCCAGCCATATTGGTTGCAATCGTAACTGCGCCTTTTTGACCGGCGTTCATGATGATTTCTGCTTCTTTAAAGTGATTTTTCGCATTCAAGACTTCATGAGGAATCCGTTCACGATTCAATAGATCAGAAAGCAGTTCAGAGGTTTCGACTGCGACAGTACCTACTAGTACAGGCTGCCCTTTACGGTAACGATCTTTGATATCTTGGACGACTGCATGAAACTTACTTGTCAATGTAGGATACAGTAGATCTGCTCGATCATCACGAATAACTGGGCGGTTGGTTGGTATTTGGAAAACCTGGATGTTATAGATTTCTCTAAATTCTTCTTCTTCCGTTTTTGCTGTACCTGTCATCCCTGAAAGTTTTTTATACATACGGAAGTAATTTTGGAAGGTGATCGTAGCCATTGTTTTGGTTTCGTCTTCGATCTCTACGCCTTCTTTTGCTTCGATCGCTTGATGCAATCCATCTGAATAACGGCGTCCATCCATGATACGTCCTGTAAATTGGTCAACGATCAATACTTTTCCTTCTTGAACAACATAATCGATATCCAAGAGCATGATATAGTTTGCACGTAACGCTTGGTCAAGATGGTGCGTCAATGCTGTATTTTCAATGTCATATAGATTTTTTAAGCCGAAAGTTTCTTCTGCTTTTTCGATTCCTGCTTCTGTTAAACTGATTGTCTTCGACTGAACATCGATTTTATAATCTTCTTCTTCCTTCAATCGTTTGACGAAATTGTCAGCTCTTGTATACAAAGCAGTTGATTTTTCTGCTTGTCCTGAAATGATCAACGGTGTTCTTGCTTCATCGATCAAAATGGAGTCTACTTCGTCGACGATCGCATAGTTCAATGGACGTTGAACCATTTGATGACGATAAACGACCATATTGTCCCGCAAATAATCGAACCCTAATTCGTTATTCGTACTGTACGTGATGTCACAAAGATAAGCTTCACGTTTTTCATCTGCTGATTTTGAATTGATGTTCAATCCTACCGTCAAGCCTAAGAAATTGTATAGTTCTCCCATTTCTGTGGAGTCACGAGTTGCCAAATATTCATTGACTGTAACAACGTGTACCCCTTCTCCAGTCAATGCATTCAAATAAACTGGCATAGTGGCAGTCAGCGTCTTCCCTTCACCAGTACGCATTTCAGGAATGTTCCCATCATGAAGGACGATCCCACCCATTAATTGGACATGGTATGGGTACAAACCTAAAACACGTTTTGCCGCTTCACGAACAACCGCAAATGCTTCAGGTAATAGTTGATCTAATGTTTCACCTTTTTGATAACGAGCTTTGAATTCAGCTGTTTTCGCTTGTAATTGTTCATCTGTTAATGCTGCCATTTCGTCAGCGTGGGCTTCGACTTTTTTGGCAATGCTATCTAAACGTTTTAGTTCTTTTTTATCATTTTCGATAATCGAACGAATAAAATTGGCCATACGTTGTGTAATCTCCTTTTTTACATATATTATCCAGACTATGTAGACTATACCTTCCATTTTAGCATTAGTCACTAATAATTGAAATATCTTAAGACGATTAAAGTGAGAACTTCATAATTAATTCATATTTACTCATCTTAGAAAAAGTGAAAAAAGACTCGCAACACCCCTTTTAAGAGTGCTGCAAGTCAATTTTTACTGATTTAGTTGTTATTTATCAATCTGTTTCGATTAAACCGTATTTTCCATCTTTACGACGGTAAACGATACTTGTACCGTTTGTGTCCGCATCTTCAAAAATGAAGAAATTATGACCCAACATGTTCATTTGTAAAACAGCTTCTTCACTATCCATTGGTTTCAATGACAAGCGTTTCGTACGAACGATATCTAATTCAGAATCACTTTCATTTCCATCAGCTTCATTATTGAATAAAACCGCCGCATCTGCTGCATTGATTCCTTTTTCGCGAGATTTACGGTTGATTTTTGTCTTGAATTTGCGGATTTGACGTTCCAATTTATCAACGACCAAATCGATACTTGCATATAGATCTGGTGAAGTTTCTTCGGCGCGTAATACAAGATAAGGTAATGGAATGGTTACTTCCACTTTCGCTGTTTTTTCAGTATAAACTTTTAAATTTACATGGGCTGTAGCATCTGGTGCGTCACTGAAGTAACGTTCTAATTTTCCTACTTTTTTCTCAACGTAGTCCCGAATCGCTTCAGTCACTTCGATATTTTCACCGCGTACATTATATCTAAACATAAAAATTACCCCTTTCGTCTACCACAATCAAGAAGGAGAAGGACCACTCTTTCCCTCTTCTTAATACTATTATATCGAACTCTAATGTATTTGCAAACTAAATCGCTATCAATTCCATCAGTTTCTAATATTTATTTATCGCGCTAAAGAATACGTCCGGATTTTCTTTGGTTGATGAGGCAAAAGGCAACTGGCTACATGAAATAACGTCTGCCCAGTCGTATAAACATCATCGATCACAAAAATAGTTTTCCCCTTTATTCCAGACGAATCGACCGTAATACCAAATGGTTGGATGCTGGCTAATCGCTCATTTCTTGTTTTTTTTGCTTGTGGGTTTGAGTGATGGATACGAGTCACTAACATCTGATAATCAACTTCCGCTGCTACTAGCATTTCACTCACTTGATTGAAGCCTCTCTCAGCTAATCGTTCGTTTGACAAAGGAACTGGACAAAAAATGGCTTCTGGGTGTTGCTTTTGTAAATTTTTCCAGTAAGCAGCGAATGTTCCTGAAAGGCGGATATCTCCCATAAACTTATACTGATTCAACCATTCTTGAAAGGCAGGATCGTACACAAAAAAAGCGTGATGGACAAAATCATAATCAGGAAACTTGTTTTGCCATGTGAAACAATCCTGACAGATCTTGCTCTTCTCCGTGAACTGCTTTGCGCAACGCGGACATCTTCCTTGTTTAGGAATTTGCTGAAACAACGCAGTACAATCACTGCATAACTGTGGAACTTTTTTTACTCGCCAAAAAAGTTCCTTGATGTTTAAGTCGTGTATCAAGCGACAATGACAATAGCAACATTTCATTTTTGACCTCGCAATTTTTTGCCTTGCTTATTCATCTCTTTGATTTCGTGACAAGCTTGTATAATAGCTATTGTTTTTTCTTCATAGAAAAAGTACACTTCACTATTCGAAAAAGCACCTTTTCTGTCTGCTCTCCCAGCGATCTGTACCAATGAAGATTTTGTAAATACACGATGATCCGCACCTAAAACGACCACTGAGACTTTTTCAAAAGTCACTCCTCGCTCAAGAATCATCGTTGTCAGTAGGATATCATACTTTTTTTCTCGCATTTTTGCCACTTTCGCTATGCGATCTGGATCGCGAGCAGAAGCATTTGCTATTCTGTAATCTGGCATTTTTTCCATCAAAAGTCGTGTCAAGCGTTCCATGATCTTGATGCTTGGACAAAAAAGCAATACATGATTTTGTGCCAATAACTGTTCAAGTTTACGTATCAAAGGGCGGACCTTCTTCTCTGACAGACATTTTTCCTGCCAATCATTCCAAAAAAACAGCTTTGGTTCAGGAAGTAATCGCTGGTGGAAACGCAAAGGCAAACAGTGTATTCGAAACGCCATACGAATTTCTTTTAATAAACGTTCAGCTGGCGTAGCACTTAAATAGATAAATCTACCTGTTGGCTTGATCGCAGTCTGCACAGCAAAGGAAAGTCCTTGATCGTCTGCGTAAGGAAATGCATCCACTTCATCGATCACAACCAAATCAAAGGCTTGATAAAAACGGTAAAGTTGATGTGTCGTGCAGATAACAAATGGGCTAAATCGGTAAGGTAGCTTTGTTTTTCCATGAAGTAGCAAAATATTTTCTTCTGGAAATACTTTATCAAAGCGGAGAAATAATTCATTGCAGACATCCACTCTCGGAGAAGACAAGACGACTCTGCCACCCATCTCTAAGGTTTTCTTGATTATTCCATAGAGCATTTCTGTTTTTCCTGCCCCAGTGACTGCCCAGATGAAATGATGCTGTTTCGCTGGGCTGTTGACGATAGCATCTGAAATCGTTTTTTGCAAAAAGGTTAGTTGGCCAGTCCAAACAAATGCAATGGGACGTTTTGGTAATGACGGCTGACAAAACAAAAATAACTGCTGGCTACTGTCACATCGTCCCAAAAATAGACAATGGGTACAATAATACAAGTTCTCAGTTAATCGACAGTTCTTTTTTCGGTTTCTTGTCCCACAGCGACCGCAGATGAGCCAATTTTTTTCCAAAACAACTGCTGGGACTTTTTTATAGAGAATCGTTTGAAAAGACGGTTCTTCCATTTCGTTCAGTTCTCTTGTGAGTAATCGCCTCCCATAAAGCTTAGTATTTACTCGGATCACCTCCCATAACTAAATATGCCAAAACGAGAGGATCATAAAAAAAGTCTAAGACAAAAGTAAGAAATACTTTTGCCCTAGACTTTCGTATAAACAGCGGGAACAGAAGTAAACACTCCTTCAGCCCTGCTGATTTATTATTTAGATTCAATCAAACGAAGCGCTTGTTGCAATACTTTTTCGCCATTCATCAGACCGTAATCAGCCATATTGATGATATCTAGCGGAATCCCCTTTGGTTCTAACCGTTTTTCAAAGTCAGCTTTCATAAAACGAACTTGTGGCCCTAATAATAGAACATCTACCTCTTTTGAGGCTAAATGATTATCTGCATCAGAAGCAGAAACTGCAAAAATATCTGTGTCGATTCCTTCTTCTTCGGCAGCCTTTTGCATTTTTGTTACAAGTAAGCTGGTACTCATCCCAGCTGAACATACGAGCATGATTGTTTTCTTTGTCATTTTACTCTCTCCTTTTTACAAAACAAGCGCTTTCTTTTTCGTCTGTGTGCCTATTATACAAAATAGAAAGAGAATGTTAACGGTTTCTTAAAATGTCATTCAATCAAATAACCAACTTGATTTAACTAGCTGATTAAAAACAACATATTCCTTTTTCAGATTGATTACCACTACTTCATAACCAGCATTTATCCAACCATATGCACCTTTTTCAGGATGCTTATAATCATTCGCCCACCAATCAGTACTTTGTCTGGCAGATTTAGGGAGGCCATAACTGGGAAAAAGCAGTTCATCGATTTGAGTAAATGTCAGAGTGATTTGCGAGCCACCATTGTTTTTTAAATATTGCGTAATGGCATCATATTTTTTTGTACGTTCTTTCATCCCCATCTCACCTCTCTCCTTTTATTATCGCACACTCTTCTGATTTCGCAAGCGTTATAAATGTTGAAACAATGGACTGAATTCATTATACTTTTACTATTGACTGTAATGTGAAAGAGGTGAGTACCATACTTCATAGTTATCAAACGATCAAAGAAGACGGACAGAGTGAAATCGAAATCAAAAAATCACGTTTCATCTGCTCTCTCAAGCGAGTCACAAGTGAAGAGGAAGCAAAAGATTTTATTCAAGCAATAAAAAAAGAATATTGGAAAGCAAATCATCATTGTAGCGCATTCGTGATCGGAGAAAAAAATGAGATCCAAAGAAGCAGTGACGATGGCGAGCCAAGTGGAACGGCTGGTATACCGATGTTGGAAGTGCTGAAAAAAAATGAACTGATCAATGTTATAGCGGTCGTTACCCGCTATTTCGGTGGTACAAAACTTGGTACTGGAGGGCTGATCAGAGCGTATACGCATGCTGTTTCACATGCTTTAGAAGAGATCGGGATCGTAAAAGGGACCTTGCAACAAGAGATTTCCGTTCATATCACCTATCCTCAATTAGGCAAATTAGAAAACTATCTTACACTCAATCAGCTAACGATCAAAGAAACGAATTATACAGATAAAGTGACTGTAGTTTGTTTGATCACAGAAGATAGCGTGGCTTCTTTTAAAGAATCCATCATTGAGTTAATGAACGGCCAAGTCTCATTTACCGATGGTGCTGTTTCTTATCATGAACAACTGATCAACAAATAAGTCAAGTGACCCTTTTGTTGCTTGTCGACACTCAAAAAATGAAGCGCGTGGGCCAAATCTAAAAATCAGTTTTGCTATAGACTCTAATTCCCAATAAACAACGTCCAAAAGTCCGGTTTTTCGGAATTTTCAAAAAAGAGGCTAGAACAGAAGTATTTAACTCCTTCAACTTGATCATTGAAGTTAAATACTTCTGTTCTAGCCTCTATCCAATAGATGTCCTGCTACTATTTTTCTAAATAAAATTCAAAACGATTGCCTACATACTGCGTACGTACATACTCGAATGGCGTGCCGTCTTCAAAATAAGAGATTTGTCTCAAACGCAACACCGCATCCCCTCTTTTGATCTCCAAATACTCAGCGATCTTTTCAGATGCTAACACAGCCGTGATGGTTTGATTTGCTGCCCCGATCTTATTTCCGCTTTTTTCTTCAAGCGTTCGATAAAGCGATTCGGTTATTTCAGCTTTGCTGTATGCATCGATGATTTTTTGAGGAACACTTGCTACTTCAAAACAGATTGGAATATCATCTGCGTAACGAATACGTTCCATACGTAAGATCGTGTCTTCTTTTTGCAGATTCAATTTTTCCATCTCACTAGAACTAGGAGACGTCAAAAAATAAGAAATCGTTCGACTGGAAGGTACTCGGTTCTGTGATTCCATGATTTCAGTGAAACTTGTTGCACCTGTCATCTTTTCTTGTACTTTTTTACGCGCGACATATGTACCTGAACCGATTTTTCTTTCTAGGATCCCTTCATCAGCTAGATTCTGAATCGCTTGTCTCAAAGTCATTCGACTGACATTGAATTTTACAGCTAATTCTCTTTCAGAAGGAAGACGATCACCGATTTTCCAGATGCCCTGTTCGATTTCACTTTTGATCTGATCATGAATTTGTATATATACTGGTAATTGATTCGACATATCGTATACCCGTCCTTTCGTTTCTTCTATTATAACTGGTATATACCTGATTCACAACCGAAAAGAGTACCACTTCTAGCTAAATCCCCTCTTTTTTACAATCTTTCGATGATCTTGGCTTTTTCAAAAAAAGGAACAAATATGGGACAAATCTAAAAATCAGTTTTGCTACAGACTCTAATTCCCAATAAACGGCATCCAAAATCAGATTTTCCGGAAATATCGAAAAAAAACGTGGGACAAAAGTAAGAAACACTTCTGTCCCAGCCTCTTTTCTCTCCAATTTCTCAAACCTAAACGACTTTTGTCTCGACCTCTTCTCGAAACGGTGGGAACAGAAGCAACTCCTTTGGAAATAAGTCGAACCCCATCTAAAGCTAAAAAGAAATTTTGATGATTCCCTACTTATTTCTCCGGGTTGAACACTTCTGTTTTAGCCTCACCCTCACAATAGAACTGTTTCAAAAAATATTTTTTACTATTCAGAAGTGGAAATGTACGCTCATGCTTTCTGTTTCTCCAACGTTTTATTTGCTGTTGCCATCATCAAGCGGATACGATTCAACTGGTTGACGATGGATACACCTGGATCATAATCGATGGCTGCGATATTCGCATTAGGGTAGCGGTGACGTAATTCTTTGATTACTCCTTTGCCCACGACATGATTTGGTAAACAGCCAAAAGGTTGCATGCAGACAATATTATGCACATCATTTTTTAACAATTCGATCATTTCACCAGTCAAGAACCACCCTTCACCTGTATGGTTCCCGATTGAAAGGATCTGGCTAGCATCTTTTGCCAAGTCATCGATCGATTGGATTCCGTCAAAACGTTCAGATTTGCGTAATGCTTTATCCATTGGTTTTTCGATCCATTCGATCATTTTGATTGCAAATTGAGCAAGCATTTTGCTTTGTTTCGACATTCCAAGTTGTTCATACTTCCAAATTTGGTTATACAACGAATAGTTCATAAAGCCGATGATGTCTGGAACGACTGCTTCAGCACCTTCTGCTTCTAATAGTCGAACGATATCATTGTTAGCTGTTGGTGAGTATTTCACTAAAATTTCGCCAACTACACCAACTTTGGGTTTCTTTTCAGAAGAAATCGGAACGATATCGAACGCTTGGATGATTTTTTTCATGTTGCTGTTGAATAAAGTGATTGAACCGTTACGCACATTCTTTTCTACTTTTTTCAGCCACTCTTGATGCAATCGATCGATACTGCCTTCTTCCAATTCATAAGGGCGCGTGCGATAAACAACTCTTTCGAAGAGATCCCCATATAAAAAGGCAATGGCCACACGTTTAAGCATAGGCAAAGTAAACTTAAACCCTGGATTAGACTCTACCCCTTGATTTCCCATTGAGATAGAAACAACGGGAATTTGTCCAAAGCCAGCATCATTCAATGCTTTACGTAAAAGTGGGATATAGTTCGTTGCTCGGCAGCCTCCACCAGTTTGTGTCATCATGACGCTTGTATTTTCCAAATCATACTTGCCGCTTTCAAGAGCTTCAACTATCTGTCCAATCGAAATGATTGCAGGGTAACAAGCATCATTGTTGACGTACTTCAAGCCTACATTGATTGCTTCATTGTCTTCTGCTGGTAGACAAACCACATGATATCCAGAAGCATTTAGTGCGACATCCACTAAACCTGATTGATGGATCGGACTAAGCATCGGTAATAGCAGTGTATGTTTTTCCTTCATTTCTTTCGTAAAAGTGATTTTTTCAGGTTCTTCAAACCGTTTAACAGGTTCAAATTGTCGTTTTTCCCGTTCATTTACTGCGGCTTTTAGTGAACGTAACCGGATCCTGATGGCACCCAAATTCGATCCTTCATCAATTTTAAGCACCGTGTAGATCTTGCCATATTGATCCATGATTTCTTCTACTTGGTCTGTTGTGACCGCATCGATCCCACAACCAAATGAGTTTAGTTGAACCAATTCAAGATTTTTCGATTTTGCGACTACCCTTGCAGCTGCATATAAACGTGAATGATAGACCCATTGATTGACCACACGAAGATTTCCTACATCTCCTAGATGAGAAATACTATCCTCCGTCAAGACATGGAATCCTTCTTGTGTGATGACTTCAGCGATTCCGTGATTGATTTCTGGATCTAGATGGTACGGTCTGCCAGAAAGAACGATTCCTCGTTGATTTTTCTGATTTAACATGACTAACGTTTCTTCCCCTTTTTGTTGGATATCTCGTTTAAAGGAATCGAGTTCTTCATAGCCATGATGCAAAGCTGTAGCTATTTCTTCTTCTGTGAAACCAAAATCAGAAAATGTCTGATGTAGGACTTTTGCAACAGAAGCTTCGTTTGCTAAGTTCAGAAAAGGATTGCGATAATCTACTTTGCCTGCGCGGATATCATCAACATTATTGCGGATGACATCTGGATAGCTTTGTACGATCGGACAATTGAAATGATTGTCTGCACCCGCAAATTCAGGACGTTCAAAGATGACCCCTGGATAAAAAATCCTTGAGACACCCGAGTCAATTAGTGCTTGGATATGACCATGTGTCAATTTAGCTGGGTAGCAAGCCGTATCACTAGGGATTGTTTCCATTCCTTGTTCATACAGTTCTTTGTTTGAACGAGGAGATAAAGTTACTCTAAATCCTAGATCAGAAAAGAATGTATGCCATAGTGGATAATTTTCATACATATTCAGTACCCGAGGTATCCCGATCGTTCCATTGACAGCTTCTTTTTTTCGAAGTGGACGGTACTTGAACAAACGACGGTACTTATAATCGACTAAGTTGACTTTTTTATCTTCTTTTTTGATTTTGATACGTGCGCCGCGTTCACAACGATTTCCTGTAATAAAACGTCGTCCATCAGAAAAAAGAGTGACAGTTAACATACAATTGTTTTCACAAAGACCACAATGAGTGAATTCTTTTTCAGAAGTAAATTGAGCCAATTCTTCTAAAGAAAGAATAGTACTTTCATCACCAATCTCATAACCTTCCAGTGCAATCAAAGCAGCTCCATAAGCCCCCATCAGACCTGCAATGGATGGACGAACGACTTCTCTGCCACTAATCAGTTCAAATGCACGTAACACAGCTTCATTATAAAAAGTGCCACCTTGGCAAACGATTTTTTCTCCAAGTTCTTCTGGTCTTCTTACTTTGATTACTTTATATAATGCATTTTTGATAACTGAATAAGAAAGTCCTGCAGAGATATCGCCTACAGATGCCCCTTCTTTTTGTACTTGTTTTACTTTTGAGTTCATAAAAACAGTACAACGTGAACCTAGATCAACTGGTGCTTGCGACTCGACTGCTGCTTGCGCAAAACTTCTTACGTCATACTTCAAAGATTTGGCAAATGTTTCAATAAAGGAACCACAACCTGAAGAACAAGCTTCATTTAGCTGAATCGAAGATAACACACCTTCTTTGATAGTCATAGCTTTCATGTCTTGTCCGCCGATATCTAAAATAAAGTCAACACCTGGTTGAAAGAAATTTGCAGCTTTATAATGTGCCATTGTTTCAACTTCACCAATATCGACTTTGAGTGCATTCTTGATCAATGCTTCACCGTACCCAGTGGCCGCTGCTTTTCCGATATAGACATCTTCTGGTAACTGTTCATAGAGGTCTTTTAAAACTGCCATAGTTGTTTCTAAAGGCTGTCCTTCATTATTGCCATAAAAAGAAAATAAGATATCGCCATCTTCATTTATCAAGACTACTTTTGTTGTAGTTGATCCTGCATCAATACCTAAAAATGCGACACCGTGATGTTCAGAAAGATTTTTTTCTGAAGCCTGTGCTTTTGCATGTCTTTGACGAAATTGAGCAAGTTCATTTTCATCTTTAAATAAAGGAGGCAATGTCTTGGAAGGATTTAATTGGGCTTGGTTCCCGTTTTCTAACGTGTCAATGAGTTTCGCCATTGTGGTTGGCTCAGCTTCCTCCGCATAAAATGCTGCGCCCATCGCTACAAACAATTGCGGATCTTCTGGAAAAATGACATCTTCTGGGGCTAGATTCAACGTATCGATGAATCGTTGACGAAGTTCAGACATGAAGTAAAGCGGTCCACCTAAAAATGCGACTTTTCCTTTGATTTTACGACCAGCTGCAAGTCCAGCAATGGTTTGATTCACGACAGCTTGAAAGATACTCGCTGCTACATCTGAACGATCAACACCTTCATTGATCAGTGGTTGAACATCCGTTTTTGCAAAAACGCCACATCTCGAAGCGATCGGATAAATTTGTTGGTAATTTTTAGCTAATTCATTGACTCCATTTGCGTCTGTTTTAAGTAAAGAAGCCATTTGATCAATAAATGCTCCCGTGCCTCCTGCACAACTACCATTCATCCGCTGTTCCAAAGAGCCTTCAAAAAATGTGATTTTCGCATCTTCACCACCTAATTCGATTGCTACATCTGTCTCCGGTATGATTTCCTCTACCGTTCGTGTACAGGCAATGACTTCTTGAACAAAGGGGATATCTAACATCTCTGCTAATCCCATTCCACCTGATCCTGTGATTGCAATCGAAAGAGGCTGCTCAGCAACCAACTTTTGCGCTTCTCTCAATGTTTGTAACGCTGCTTTTTTGACATCTGAGTAATGTCGTTCATACTTAGAATAAATCGTCTTTCCTTGTTCATCTATTACAATTAATTTGACGGTCGTCGAACCGACATCGATCCCCGCTTTTAAACTCATATTTTCTCCCACTCTCTTTTAACGGACACCTTGTTGAATATATAACAAATTGTCTGTTATACTACTTATGTATATTTTAGGTACCTTTTTAAGCTTTTGCAATAAGCAAACTATCGCAGTTTGTGAGATAAGCAACAAAAGAATGAGAAATGTCGAAAAATAAGCGAGGAAATTTTATGGGGAATAAAACAGATCTTCGAGTAAAGCGCACCCACAAAATGATTGTGGAAGCTTTTGTCCGCTTACTAGAAAAAGAAAAAAATTATGAATCAATCACGATCCAAGCAATCGCAGATGAAGCGATGATCAATCGAGCAACTTTTTATGCCCATTTTAAAAATAAAGAAGATCTTTATGAACAGATCTTTGATATTGCCATTGAAGTTTTTATGTCTGTCTTGGATTTAGAACCATTAGTTGATGGCAATCGAATCAAGTTGAACCATATCATTCGTGCATTAACAACGATCTATGTGAATATCCAGAAAAATAAAGTGCTTTTCTTAACTACGATGGATGGAGCATCGATTGAATTATTTCGAAAAAAATTGGAAATATTTCTGTATGATAAATACGCGAGTATTTTTGACAACTTACAAATCAAAGAGAGCCAATTAGAAGTTCCAATCGATTTCATCACGGAATATATGACTTCTATTTTTGTCGGTACTCTTCATTGGTGGATCACAAGTGACACAGATATGACACCTGAAGAACTTGCCGCATTAGTCGTTAAATTAGTCGGTAACGGACACTTGACCGTCCTAGGAATCGAAGTCGTTAAATAACAAAATCTCTAGAAATCAGTAAAAAAGAAGATTTCTAGAGATTTTTGTTATTATTAGCGGTTTTTTGATAGCCATTTTTTCGTATGGTTCGTGGGGCGTTTAGATGTTATCTGTACAGCTTTATCAGATTTTTTTGGAAAATGGACTTCCACATTGTATTTTTCTGATTTCATTAAATCATAGATCTTTTCTGCAGTTTCATCAACTTTTTCTTTCCATCTCATTTTTCCTGCCTCCATTTCTATCTTCTATACTTACTCTAGCTTAAATTGGCAGAATCTTCAAGAAACAAGATGTTTTTTGCAAAAAAAAAAAAGAGCGATTCTCAATGATCACTCGTAAAAACTGGGGTAGCTGGATTCGAACCAACGCATGAGGGAGTCAAAGTCCCTTGCCTTACCGCTTGGCTATACCCCAATGAATGGAGGAGAGTGGATTCGAACCACTGAACCCTAAGGAACGGATTTACAGTCCGTCGCGTTTAGCCACTTCGCTACTCCTCCAAAAGGTCTGTATCAACCTGACTTAGTTATAATACCTAATTTTCCAGATTTTTGCAACCCTTTATTGAAAATTTTTTTGATATTTTTTTAGTCATGCAGATTCCAGTGACGAATCACTGTTTCTATCGCATTTTCAAGGGTTTTTTCTTTGCCAAAATCTTCTTCCCCAAAGAAAATTTCAAATTCTTTTGGTCCATAAGCTAAAATTTCACCGATCAATTTTTTGCCTATAAATAACTGTGTGACCTCATATGTTTTTCCATTGATATTCTTTTTTACTTCTTCAATACGAACTTCTATATCTTTATTCTTTTTTGACATCTTTTTCCCACCTCCATGATAGTTTATCATATTTGAAGGGGGAATACATCGTCTACGCCCAAAAGACTTTTTCCCCCAGCAAATTTGTTACGAATCTCCTCTTGCTGTTGCAAAAAAATTAGCCGCTGCACCGATTAGATTCGCCTCATTTCGGTAGTCGCATAGCAAGAGTTGAGGATCAAAATCATTCAATTCATAGCGAGTGGTCAACTGTTTCATCCGTTGATTCACTTCTTTAAGCAAGTCTTTTTTTGCTGAGATACCGCCACCTATGACAATTGCTTCTGGATCAAAAGTAAATTGGATACTGAATAGCCCTTTCGTCAAATAATCGTAAAAACGGTCGACTTCTTCTTTAGCGATCTGATCGCCTTGTTCAGCTAATGCAAATACTTCTTTTCCGCTATAGGCCGTTTTTGCTAGGCCTTTTCGTTCACAGTATCGCCAAGCCATGCTTACCGCAGTTCCTAGCTGACTAAATGTTTGATTGTTGTCTAATAACATCAGCCCGAATTCCCCACCGTATAGATGGGCTCCTTTATGGATCTTCCCATCCATGAACACTGATCCACCGACACCTGTGCCAATCACCACAAATGCTACATTTTGATATGCTTTCGCTGCGCCTTCGTAAAATTCTGCCATTCCTGCACAATTTGCATCATTTTCGATCGTCACAGGTAGACAAAACAATTGCTCTAACTCTTCAAAAATATTGAATCCATGGATATAGGGAATGGCACTGATTCCTTCAATCCTTTGTTTTTCATTGTTCACTACACCTGGTGAACTGATGGCTATCCCTTCGATGCTCAAAGTAGCTGATAATGAGTCATAAATCTGGTATAAATCTGTTTTCATTTTTTCCCAAGTATCGGGAGTTGGAAATTGTCCAGTTCCCTCAAGTAATACGCCATTCCAATATCCATATTTCACTGCAGAACCGCCAAAATCAAAAGCTAAAATTCCCATGCTCGTCTGTTCTCCTTTTTTGCTTACTACGTCTATTGTAAAATATCCTACGCCTTTTTGAAAGCACTTTATTTTTAGATCATCAGTTCCAAAGTCACTTGATCATGTAGCAACTCCCCATTTTCATAAATGGGTTCAGGATAATTTTTGACAAAATAGTCGATATCCCTGGAAACTTCCACAAATCCAACTTTTTTATAAAGATGGAGGGCAGCAGATGACACACTACCTGTCCGAATGATTATTTTGTTTTGGGCGTTTTTACCCTCTCTAAGGTGTTTGATCGTGTGAAGCAATAATTGACGGCCAATTCCTCTTCCTTGCTCGCTAGGGTCAACAGCAACGTTCATGATCTCATATTCTGTCTCTCTATTATCGTACACGATGACCCCTTTTATTTCATCAGCTACTTGCCAAACAAAGCCGGAACCCGTATCTACATACATTTGGATTTTTTCTTTATCAGGATCTGCATCTAATAATAGCTTCCATGGAAGATGCTGCTTATCTAATATGGTGAACATAATGTCTCCCCTTACTATTTTTTATAGTGTGGCATTTCCTTATCCTTTTTATTCCTTGTCAATTGGAATTTTAAAGGCACGTAATCGATACCACCTTTGACGAACGGATGACAGCGTAAAATACGTGCTGTCCCCATCAGTGTCCCTTTCATCGCTCCATGCGACTGGATCGCTCGGATCATATAATTTGAACAGGTAGGGTAATAACGGCAACTAGGAGGAAATGCAGGGGAGATAAAGCGCTGATAAAAGCGAACGAGCCCAATCAACATTTTTTTCATATTCTTTCCTCCATTTCTTTTCTACTTCAATAAAAAGCGGAGACAAAAGTAGTGAACCTCAAAGAACAAGAAGGAACGCTCACTAACTGAGTTTATGATCTTTGCGATCTTCGTTTATTTCCGAAGAAATTACTTCTGCCCTCGCTCCTTATTCTGATTTAATAAGGGGAATACAGGTGGACTTTACTCAACCCTTTTTTGGCCTAACTTTATTTAGGACGAACGAAACAAAGGGTTGCTTAAAATAGCTATATCAGCGATTTTAAGAACCCTCATTTTTATTTACTTTAAAACGAACGATGGACGATCAGTCTTCAACTAAAAAAATCTCGAATATGAAGCCATAAACTTGGTTGAAATATTTTAAGCGGGTTGCCCTCACCGATTACTCCGTAACCGATCATCGTACCGGCAATAAAAAGGAGAATCAATAATAATACAACGAGCAGTATCTTGACCAAGCTGACTAAGATATAGCGTTGTGTACTCATCTAACCACGTCCTTAAGCAATCGTTTGTGCTGTCTTATCAGCAGTTACTTGGTTACCCTCAACACGTTCAACATCCGCACCTAATTGTTGCAATTTGATATGGAAGTTATAATAGCCACGATCTAAGTATTTTAGATTACGAACACGAGTGATCCCGTTTGCTTTCAAGCCAGCTAACACTAAAGCTGCTGCTGCACGCAAGTCAGTTGCATACACTTCTGCACCTTGCAACTCATGGGTTCCATCCATGATAGCTACATTGCCGTCGATTTTTACATGCGCATTCATTCGACGCATTTCTTCTAAATGTTGGAAACGATTTTCAAAAACTGTTTCCGTCACCATGCTTGTACCTTCAGCAACTAATTGGATTGCTGTCATTTGTGCTTGCATATCTGTAGGAAATCCAGGATGAGGCATTGTTTTTACATCTGTAGGCAAGATATGTTTTGGTCCAACAACACGGATCCCACCTTCTTCTTCAGTGATCTTAGCGCCCATTTCGATCAGTTTAGAGATCAATGGTCGGTTGTGTTCTGAGATAGCGTCAGCGATCAAAACATTTCCTTCAGTCATTGCAGCGGCTACCATGAATGTACCTGCTTCAATACGGTCTTGTACGATTGAATGTTTCACAGCATGAAGATGTTCAACACCTTCGATACGCATCGTTTCTGTTCCAGCACCGTAAACATTGGCGCCCATTTTATTTAAAATATTGGCAAGGTCAACGATTTCTGGTTCACGTGCTACGTTTTCAATGATTGTTGTTCCTTTTGCTTTTACAGCTGCCATCATGATATTTTGAGTTGCTCCAACACTAGGAAAGTCCAAATAGATCGTGTTACCGATCAATTGATCTGCAATAGCTTCGATATAGCCGTTCTTTTGGATGATTTTAGCTCCTAATGCTTGGAATCCTTTTAGGTGCAGATCAATTGGACGTTTACCAATTGCACATCCTCCTGGCATAGCTACTTTCGCATGACCATTTCTTGCAAGTAATGGTCCCATTACAACGATCGAAGCACGCATTTGGCTAACATATTCATAAGGTGCTTCAATTTCTAACTGTCTTGAGGCATCAAGTGTTACTTGATTCATTTCTTCATCAAACGCTACATCGACATTTAAATGACGAATCACTTGATTCATCGTGAAAACGTCAGAAAGAATAGGAACATTATTTAATACGGTTGTTCCCTCTTCTGCCAATAAACTAGCAGCTAAAATAGGTAAAACCGCATTTTTAGCTCCTTCGATTTTTACTGTTCCATTTAATTGATTGCCACCTTTTACGATGATCTCTTCCATGTTGTTCCCCCCAAAAAATTCCAATGAGCTACAGTTGCTCAAAATCTTTTCTATTATATCATTTCTTCTTTTAAAATAGTACCTTTTTTTAAAATAATAGGCTAACGAAAAGGTTGCGACACAAAGAGATGATCTCTAAGAAAAAATTACTCGCCGTATACCCTAAAAAAATAGAAAAAAGTACGATCGTCATGCGAATCTGTGTATTATGCATCGCTCTAAAAAAGGTTTCGATGCGCAAAGAACGTAAAGACCAAAAAGCTAAATAAATGAATGCTAAGTGGCTAACAATTCGGATAATCGCATCAATTCCGTATACTTGCATAGCTACGTCCTTTCTAACAATTGTTTTTTTACGATAACTAACAAAACGATGATACCATAAATTGGAAGAATAGAGAAATTATTGATTGCAAAAAGTATAATTTTTTTGTTTTTTTCTTGACAAATTTCAAGAAATGAATGTGGGACAAATCTAAAAAACAAGTTTGCCACAGACTCTAATTCCCAATAAACGGTGTCTAAAAGTCAGGTTTTTCGGAAATTTTAAAAAAGAGTGTGGCGAACATATAAAAAGACGTTTATCCAATACTTTACATCTCATGTTACTTTTCTTTTAAATAAAAAAAGAACGTGGACAAAAGTAACAAATACTTTTGTTCACGTTCTAATACGAATAAACAATCAGAGCAGAAAACACTTGGAAAAGCAATCTGAAATTCACAAAATCTAAAAAATCGAGTTTCGCAATTTTCTTCTTGATCCCTTAGCACTCCTGTCTCGATTATTTATGACTATGAATGTTTTGAAACCTTGATTCGGTTGATCGCACGATGCAAAGCAACTGTTGCACGTTTCAATTCATTTGTATCTTCTTTTTCTTTTGCTTCTTCGATTTGTCGTTCCGCACGTTGTTTTGCTCTTTCCGCACGAGAAACATCGATATCACGTTCACGTTCCGCACTATCGGCTACGATAGAAACAACGTTATCACGTACTTCCATGATCCCGCCATTTACTGCGATCCAGTCAACATGCGTATCAGAGTCAGTTCTTTTTATACGAACTTCATCGATCGTCAAAGGAACGATGATGGGCGCATGTTTAGGTAGAATACCGAGTTCGCCGGCCGTTGTGCGTGCAACTACGATCGCTGCATGGTGATCATAGACCAAACCGTCAGGAGTAACCACGTTAACTGTTAAATATTGATCCATGGGGCACCCCTTTCTAGTAGCCTAGTTTTTTCGCTTTTTCTACGACGTCTTCGATTCTACCAACACTACGGAATGCTTCTTCAGGAAGGTCATCGTATTTACCTTCTAAGATCTCGCGGAATCCTTTGACAGTTTCTTCAACTGGTACATATGACCCTGGAAGACCTGTAAATTGTTCTGCTACGTTAAAGTTTTGTGACAAGAAGAATTGAACTCTACGTGCACGAGAAACTAAAACTTTTTCTTGGTCAGATAATTCATCCATCCCTAAGATAGCAATGATATCTTGTAATTCACGGTAACGTTGTAAGACATGCTGTACTTCCGTCGCTACTTTATAGTGTTCTTCTCCGACGATTTCTGGAGCAAGCGCACTTGATGAAGAAGCTAGTGGATCTACGGCTGGGTAAATCCCTTGTTCTGTCAATTTACGTTCCAAGTTCGTTGTTGCATCTAAATGGGCAAATGCTGTTGCTGGGGCTGGGTCAGTATAGTCATCGGCTGGTACATAGATTGCTTGGATCGAAGTGATCGAACCTTTTTTCGTTGAAGTGATCCGCTCTTGTAATTGACCCATTTCTGTTGCTAGCGTTGGTTGATACCCAACGGCAGAAGGCATACGACCTAATAGGGCAGAAACTTCTGAACCGGCTTGAGTGAAACGGAAAATATTATCAATAAACAATAGCACGTCTTGCCCTTCAACATCACGGAAGTATTCAGCAATCGTCAAACCAGTCAAGGCAACACGCATACGTGCACCTGGTGGTTCGTTCATTTGACCAAACACCATGGCTGTTTTTTCAATAACTCCTGAATCTTTCATTTCATAATAAAGGTCATTACCTTCACGTGTACGTTCACCAACACCAGTAAATACAGAAATACCACCGTGTTCTTGAGCGATATTATGGATCAATTCTTGGATCAATACAGTTTTACCTACACCGGCACCACCGAATAATCCAACTTTCCCACCTTTTAAGTAAGGAGCAAGCAAGTCAATAACTTTGATCCCAGTTTCAAGGATCTCAGTACTTGTACTTAACTCATCAAAGTTTGGTGCTTTTTTATGGATTTCGCTACGTTTTGCATCCTCTGGGAAAGGTGCGGATAAATCGATCGTATCTCCTAATACATTGAATACACGACCTAACGTTTCTTTACCCACTGGTACAGAAATTGCTTTTTCTGTATCAATGACTTCCATTCCGCGTTGTAAACCATCTGTTGATTCCATCGCGATTGTACGGATGACACCGTCACCTAACTCTAGCGCTGTTTCAAGAACAACTTTCGATTTCTTCTCATCATTTTTATAAACAACTAAAGCGTTGTTGATATCTGGTAAGGATTGGTCTAAAGAAAATTCCACGTCGACAACGGGACCGATTACTTGAACAATCTTGCCTGAACTCATCTTTTTTCCTCCAATCTCAATACTATTCTAGTGCCGAAGCTCCGGCAACAATTTCGGTAATTTCTTGGGTAATAGCCCCTTGTCTTGCACGGTTATAAGAAACCGTTAGATCATCGATGATCGTTGCGGCATTATCCGTTGCTGTCTTCATAGCTGTCATACCGGCAGCATGTTCTGCTGTCTTGGCATCAACGATTGCACCATAAATCAAGCTATCTGCATATTGAGGTAACAATTGAGCCAAGATTTCTTCTTTTGATGGTTCAAAAATATATTCTTGTTCAAATGTTGTTGCTTCCTCAGGGTCTAAATCAGAAATCGGCAGCATTTTTTCTACCCGAAATTGACTAGTTAGTGAATTGATATGATGGTTGTAACATACATACAATTCATCAAATACTTCATTTTGATACATAGTTGTTGCCATTCCTACGATCTTACGAACTTCATCAAAACTTGGTTGGTCAGATAAGTTACGCAATTCGTAAGCTAAATTGATTCCTCTTGCTTTGAAGAAGTCTGCACCTGTTCCGCCGATTGCGATCATTACGTAATCGTCAGGTGATTGGTGATCTTCTTCTAAAATGGACATCGTTTGCTTCAAGATCGAGCTATTGTAGCCACCAACTAAACCACCATCCGCAGTGATCACGATGTACCCCGTCTTTTTCACTGGTCGACTGATCAACATACTGTTGTAGTTGATGTCTCCACGAGGATTGTCTGAGGCGATATCGTTTAATTGCGTTGCGGTCAAATGGGTCACGATCTCTCTAACTTTGTTTGCATAGATCTGAAACTTCTGAGAAGAAGCTTCAGATTTTGTTAGTTTAGAGGCGGACACCATTTGCATTGCGCGCGTGATTTGACTGGTTTTCTTAGTTGAAGCGATCCGAGTCTTGATTTCATTTAATGAAGCGCCCATTCATCTCACCTCACTATGCATTTTGAATGGATTTCAATTTGTCTTCTGTTGAAGAAGAATTACCTTTTGACGCCAAAAAGATATCTTTATATTCTTGGATCGCAGTATTCAAAGCTTCTTCTTCTGGAAGATCCTTCGTTGTACGAATCGTTTCAAAAATATCTGAATGGTTATTATCTAGATATTCAAATAATTCATGTTCAAAATCTAAAATACTATCAACAGGGATACTATCTAAGAATCCGTGTGTCAAAGCATATAAGATGACTACTTGTTTTTCAACAGCAAGTGGTGCATGAAGTTTTTGTTTCAAGATTTCAACTGTGCGGCGGCCACGATTTAATTTTGCTTGTGTCGCAGCGTCTAAGTCAGAACCAAACTGTGTAAATGCTTCTAATTCACGATAACTTGCTAAATCAAGACGTAAAGTTCCGGCAACTTTTTTCATTGCTTTGATCTGTGCAGAACCACCTACCCGAGAAACGGATAACCCAGCGTCAACAGCTGGTCGAGTTCCGGCATAGAACAAGTCGCTTTCCAAGAAGATTTGTCCGTCAGTGATCGAGATAACGTTTGTTGGAATGTATGCAGAGATATCTCCAGCTTGTGTTTCAACAAATGGTAAAGCAGTCATTGAACCGCCACCCAATTCATCACTCAATTTAGCTGCACGTTCTAACAGACGTGAATGTAGGTAGAAAACATCCCCTGGATATGCTTCACGACCTGGTGGACGACGTAATAGTAATGAAAGTTCACGATAAGCAACGGCTTGTTTTGATAAATCATCAAAGATGATCAAAACATGTTTTCCATTGTACATGAATTCTTCACCCATAGCAGTCCCTGCATAAGGAGCAATATAAAGTAATGGAGCTGGTTGTGATGCTCCAGCATTCACAACGATCGTATAATCCATCGCACCATATTTTTTCAATGTTTCTACTTGTGTACGAACTGTAGAATCTTTTTGACCGATTGCAACATAGATACAGATCATATCTTGACCTTTTTGGTTAAGGATCGTATCAATCGCAATAGATGTTTTCCCTGTCTTACGGTCACCAATGACTAACTCGCGTTGACCACGCCCAATTGGAACTAAAGCATCGATTGCTTTTAATCCCGTTTGCATTGGTTCATTAACAGATTTACGTTGCATAACGCCTGGTGCCATTGCTTCAACTGGACGAGCCTTGTCTGTTGCAATTTCACCTAATCCATCGATTGGTTGACCAAGCGGATTAACGACACGTCCGATCAATGCGTCCCCAACTGGAACTTCCATGATCTTTCCTGTACGTTTTACTTTGTCTCCTTCACGAATGGATTCGAAATCCCCAAGGATGATGATACCTACATCATTAGATTCTAAGTTTTGTGCCATTCCGTATGAGCCGTTTGAAAATTCAAGCAACTCACCACTCATCGCATTTTCTAAACCATGTGCACGAGCGATTCCGTCACCAACATAAGTAACGGTACCGATTTCTTCGACTGAAAGCACGTTTTGATAATTTTCAATTTGTTCTTTAATCAAGGCACTAATTTCTTCTGCTTTGATAGCCATTCGATTCACCTACCTCTTTGTACTATCTATTTAATTGACTACGCATTTTTTCTAATTGCGTGCGAATGCTTCCGTCGATCACTCGATGGTTGGCTTCAACAATTGCCCCACCAATAATAGATGAATCAACGATTTCTTTTAATTCAACTGTTTGATAGTCCATTGTTTTTGCAACATTCTTTTCTAAATTTTGTAACTGTTCCTCAGAAAGCGGTACTGCTGTTTTTACACTACCTAAAAGTAGTCCTTTATGTTCGTTATAACGATGTTCGTATTCGTTGATCATAAAGGTTAGATCAGACATTCGATTGTAATTGTAAACAACTTCTAAAAAGTTTTTCACAGTGCCCTCGAAGCCTGCAACAAGTTTATCCATAATTAGACGTTTTTCATGAGGTTCTAAGCGGACATCACTAAGCAGGTTTCCTAATTCCGGAACCTCTGCATAGATTTGTCGCAAACTTAATAACTCTTGGTAAATTTCTTCCGCACGATTTGAATCGATCGCCAGTTCAAACAATGCTTTACCATAGCGTCTGCCTACAGTATATTTATCTAGTTTCATTTGAAGAACCTAGACCTTCGATATATTGATTGATTAAAGATTCGTGCATTTCTGGAGAAAGTTCTTTGTTCAAGATTTTTGCCGCAATTTGAAGAGACAGATCAGCTACATCGTCTTTCACAGAATTTAAAGCTGAGTCACGTTCTAATGTGATATCGGCTTGCGCTTTGCTTTTTAGACGAGCTACTTCTTCTTGCGTATCCTTCAAAATATTTTGACGGCTTAATTCTCCACTTTCTTTCGCATTTTTAATGATATCAGCTGCATCTGAACGAGACGCTAACAATTGTTGTTCACGTTCTTGTTCCATTTTTGCTGATTTGATGCGAGATTGTTCGGCAGAATCTAAATCATTGGCGATCTTATCTTCACGTTTTTTCAAAATATCGCTGATTGGGCCCCAAGCAAAATGCTTTAGTAGGGCCAGTAGTATCAAAAATGAGCCGCTGACAACGATGATATTACCTAACATCGGATTACCAACTTCTGCAATTGCCAATTGATTCAGCATAGGCTAGCCTTCCTTTCTTTCAGGTGTTTCTAACTGGTGTAAAGGATGCGTTTCTCATTTAAGAAATTCGTCTTCCTAAACGCCTTTTTCTAATTTTATGAAGAAACTTTTTTAGTTTTTCTACATCTTTTTCAATTCACTGCAATGAAAAGAGGATTAGTGACATGCGTCCCATCCTCATTGAGTAAATTTACTACATAAATACTAGAATTAAAGCGATAACCACACCTAGAATTGGAACAGCTTCAACAAGGGCTACCCCGATGAACATTGTTGTACGGAATTGACCAGACATTTCAGGTTGGCGTGCCATTGATTCGATGGTTTTAGAGATAACTTGTCCATTACCATAACCAGCTCCGATTGCTGCCCCCATAATTGCGATTGCTGCTGCGATATAATTCATAATTTATTTCCTCCTAAAATAGATAAGTAGTTTGTTCAAAAACGATGTTATTCTTCTACTTCAATCTTATGGCTCATATACACCATCGATAAAGTAACAAAGACAAATGCTTGGATGCTTCCGATAAACAATGAAAATGCAATCCAAATCATCTCTAAAGGAATTGCTAATGGTAAGGAGTACCAACCTATGTTATTCATCATGCTGGCGATTAAGGTTAGCAAAACTTCCCCCGCGTAAATATTCCCATAAAGACGTAAAGCAAGTGTTAGTAGGTTCGTAAACTCTTCGATCAGTTTCATTGGAAACATGAAACTATATGGTTTTAGGAACGAATTTACGAAATACCCTTTGAAGCCGAGTTTCTTCACCCCAAATAGATGAGTAAGAGTGATCATTATAAATGCCAATGTTAAAGTAATAAATGGGTCTGCCGTCGGACTTTTCCAAAGTGTCGTATCATTCGGTAAGACGATTTTCGTTACTAAACCAATATTGTTCGCAACAAAGATAAATAAAAACAACGTGAATGCCAACAAATGGAAATTGTTCAATTCTTTTCTAGGCAAGTTATCTGTTACGATTCCTCGGGCAAAGTCAATGACCCATTCTATCGCATTTTGTTTTCCAGTTGGTTTCATCTTAAGGTTCCTAGTAAAGAAGTAAACCAAAAAGAAGACGATCAAACAGGTCAATAACACCATCATACAAACTGTACCATCAAACCAAACAGGTCCAATATGGAAGGTTAGCGAGCGTTCATCCAATCCATTTCACCTCTTTTCCCTGAAATTCACATAAAATCAAGTTCATGTGTACATCTGGTTTTTCTAAATCGTTTTCTAACCAAACGGTATCATACCACCATGAAACAGAAAATTCAAAACATTTTCATGAAAACTAGACACTTTTTTATTTCAGTCAAAAAATGTCTAAATCCCAAAGAAATCCATCGTGGTATTATACAGAAAAAACCTGTGATAATCATGCTTTATCAGATTAAATGCTAACAAATTTTATCATTAAGTAAAACTAAAAGCACCGAATATGCGAAAAAGGATAATGAAATTATCTAGAGAAATTTTTTAATGTTCGATCAATTTGACGATCCACATCTTTTCTCTTCAAATCTTCTCGCTTGTCATACGATTTTTTCCCTTTCGCAAGCCCAATGAGGACTTTTGCGTATCCATTGCGTAAGTATACTTTCAACGGTACGATCGTGATCCCAGTATTTTTCGTTTCATTTTCAAGACGTGCAATCTGTTTCTTGTGGAGTAACAGTTTTCTTGTCCGTAATGGATCATGATTGAAAATATTTCCTTGTTCATAAGGGCTGATATGCACATTGTGCATATACGCTTCCCCATTACGTACTCGGACAAACCCATCTTTAAGATTGATCCGACTGTTCCGAATAGATTTTATCTCTGTTCCTTGCAATACCATTCCAGCTTCCATTGTGTCGATGATCGAATAATCGTGGCGAGCTTTTTTATTTTGCGCGATCAGTTTCCCCTCGCCTTTTGGCATAGTTCATTCCTCCAAACGAATAACTTGTTATTTTTTCTTCTTTTTCTTTTTAATTCCTTTATAAAAAGGTTTTTTTCCTTTTTTACCTGTGGTTGATTTCGCATTTTTACGATCGTTCGTACGCGGATTTTTTTTCCCTTTTTTATCCGAACGTTCGCTATTTCTATTTTGTCGACTCACGGGTCTACCTTTTCGCTGAGTTTTAGGTCGTTCAAGAGATACTACTTCTTCCGCAGATACGAGTTCAAAATCAACTGCTCGTTCATCTGGATCAGCTTTCGTGACTTTGACACGAACTTTCTGACCAATTTTGAAAGTCAACCCAGTTCGTTCTCCAACTAAAGCTAAGTGATTTTCGATGAAGTGGAAATAATCCTGTTTCAATTCATTGATATGGATCAATCCTTCTACCGTATTCGGCAATTCGATAAATAAGCCAAACTTGACAACCGAACTGATAATGCCGTCGAATTCTTCTCCGACTTTATCCATCATGAATTCAGCTTTCTTCATTGAATCGACTTCACGTTCCGCTTCTACCGCGCGACGTTCCACTTTCGAACTGTGGTCTGCGATCTCAGGTAACTCGCCTTCCCAATATGTTTTGTTTGTATCACTAGCATCTTGTCCGTACGAACGAATCAACCGATGGACGATCAGATCTGGATATCGTCTGATTGGCGAAGTAAAGTGTGTATAGTATTCTGCTGCTAACCCATAGTGTCCAAAATTGTCTTCTGAGTAACGTGCTTGTTGCATGCTTCTCAATAGCATTGTATTGATCACTGCAGATTCTGGTCTATCTTCTACATGCTCGATGACTTTTTGTAAATCTTTCGGTGTAATCGAACCTTTTGTTCCTTGAACGACGATCCCTAAAGCCGAAGCAAAATCAAAGAACCGTTGCATTTTTTCTTCTTTCGGTTGTTCATGGATCCGATAGATGAATGGAAAATGCTGCTTATAGAAGTGTTCTGCGACAGTTTCATTTGCTGCCAACATAAAGGACTCGATCAATCGTTCCCCTACTCCTCGGCTGCGCAATTGGATATCCATTGGATGGCCATCTGGGTCTACTAGTATTTTTGCTTCACGGTCTTCAAAGGAGATCGCACCACGACGAATCCGCATCTCTTCAAGAATATCGTGCAGCTCTTTCATTTCTTGGAACATCGGTACGAGTTGTTCATAGCGTTCCATGACCGCTTCATCTTGTTCTTCTAAGATTTGGTTGACAGCTGTGTAAGTCATACGTTCGGTAGTTTGGATCACACTAGGAAAAATCTCATGAGAAATTACCTTTCCAGTCGGATCGATCTCCATCTCACAACTCATCGTCAATCTTGGAACATGGGGGTTCAAGGAACAGATACCATTTGAGAGTCGCTGAGGGATCATTGGGATCACTCGATCGGTCAAGTAGACACTTGTTCCTCGTTCGTAGGCCTCACGATCCAATTGGCTGCCTTGTGTCACATAATACGACACATCTGCAATATGGACACCAAGAAAATAATTGCCATTTGCTCGTTTTTTTACAGTAACTGCATCATCCAGGTCTTTGGCATCTTCTCCATCGATCGTCACGATCAACTGATCTCTCAAGTCTTTACGACCGATGAGATCCTTCTCGCTGATCTCATCTGGTACATGGTCAGCTTCTGTTAAGACATCATCAGGAAATTGCGTAGGAATACCATTAGAGACCACAATGGATAAGATATCCATACCTGGATCATTTTTATGCCCGATGACTTGTTTGATGATTCCTTCTAAACTTGTGGCATAGTTTTTTTCTGGATAATGGGTCAATTCGACCATTACGATACTACCATCAACAGGACGGATTCCTTCTGCGGCAGCGTAGATTTTGAATTGATTCATTTTTTTATCTTTAGGAATAACTACACCATATAGATCTGTTTCTTTGATTTCTTCTTCGGGATAAGCAACGAATTCTCCCGCAAGTTGTGTAGTTGCTCTTTTGCGGATCTCGACTACTTTTCCTTCAGCTCCACGATCCATCGCTGTATCTGCGGTTTTGATGATATCGATTGCTACTGTATCCCCATCCATCGCATAACCTGTTGCCTCTTTAGGGATATAAATGTCGTCTTCTTCGGAATCGATCGTCACAAAACCGAACCCCCGTTCATTTGCCCGAAAGGTACCTTCTACTAAAATAGGCTGCAATGGTAATTTCACTTTTCCTTTTTTGGTAAAGACAACCGTTTGTTCTCTTTCCATCTGCGCGATCGTTTGTACAAGTAATTTGAAATCTTCACTTTTTTCCAGCCCTAGTCCTTGGGCAATTTCTTCCATTGAAAAGCTTTTTTTGCGACTGCTTTCAATAAAGAAAATAATTTTTTCTTTCAACGTTTCTTTGGTCATATTGATTCCTCATTCCAAGGTAGATTTTCTAAGAAATCCAACACATCTTTTTCGAGTATCCTTCTTGAATCACCTACAGTAATCACATGTTTACTGTTGGGATACCATTGAAGTGTCACTCTTTTTTCAGCCATCTTTTTAGCGGTCTCAAACACACCATAGGGATCGATCATTTCATCTTGCCCCGCTTGTGCCATAAAAATAGGTGTTTGGATCTCTGAAAGTTTTCCTTCTGTAATTGTTGCCTGATTTTGGATTTCTTCTAATTGTCTGCGTATCATTGGTCTAAAACCTGCTGTTGCAGCTTCGATTGCTTCATCTGACTGTCCAGCAAATTTCAATACTTGCCGAACGTATTTCTCAAAATTTTCTGGTACGTGATTTTCCACAGGAGAAATCGGCGAACAGAAAAATCCTCCTCCGATCAAAGACTCATCTGCCAATGCACGAACAGCAAAAATCCCTCCCATTGATAAGCCAAATGCGGCGATTTGAGAAAAGCCTTCTGATTTTAAAAACTGAATCGCTTTTTGTGTGTCCTTCCACCAGTTCTCCGCTTTTTGAGATAAAATATCTTCAGGGTCCAATGTTCCATGTCCTTCAAATAAAGGAGCATAGACTGTATACTCAGATTTTTCCAAAAAACGGCAAAGCATTCGTACATCATTTGGACTTCCAGAATACGCATGTAATAAAAGCACGGCACGTTTTCCATGCTTCCCATATAAGGGTTTTGGTAGACTTTTCATTTGGTTCACCTCGTTCTCTTCATTTTACCATAGTTTCCATGAACCCTTCTCGTAAAACAGCTTTTCTAAAAAAGAAAAAAAGAGCCGTGACATCCGCCGCTGCTCTTTTCTGGTTCATTCATCATTGCCTTTTCAAAAAATGAAACGGCTTGTTAAACTTCTACCTATACTTAAGCAATAAACAGACTACTGATCCATCCTGTGTGCATATAAAAACTATGATTCAGGTTGAAACAAGTAGCTGCCCTCTTCGCTTATTTCGAAGATAAAAAGACAAGTACAAATAATAAGATCATCCAAATCGCACCCATTACCGCTGTCGAGCGTTGCATCACAGCTTCAAAGCCACGTGCTTTTTGTTTTCCGAACAATTGATCAGCGCCACCTGTAAATGCGCTCGCTGCACTATTTTGTTTGCTCGGCTGCATCATAATAGCGATCACCATTACAATAGATAAAACGATCACGATTCCTAAAATTAGATTATACATATGGCAGCCTCCTTTCTAAAAGATATCATCTCTCTCATTCTATCACATTAGAAAAATACCTACAACTCCCTACTTTATCTAAAAACCATTCAAGAGAGACGAATCTGGGACAGAAGTGTTTAACTCCGAGAAATAAGAAAAAATGAACGAAAGTTGCTTTTCAAATTTTTGTGAATTTCGGCTTATTTAAGAAGGAGTTGCTTCTGCTCCCACCGTTTATTCATTTTTAAAGAATGAGACAAAAGTGTTTCTTACTTTTGTCCCATACTCATCAACAAAAAAAGAGAGTTGCCGAAACCATCTAGTGATCCTGGCAACTCTTCGTTAAGAAAGCAAAGGTTATTTTCGTAAAACGTCCTGATATTCTGGTTTTCTTTCAAATTCTTTTTTTGCGTAAGGGCATAACGGAATCACTTTTTTTCCATCTCTTCTGGCGATTTCTACGCCTGTAGATACTAACTTTTCCGCTAGTTTTTGTCCGCGATAAGCTGGGTCAACAAATGTATGATCAATGATCATAATGTCTGGTCCAGCATCTGACCATGTCATTTCGCCTATTTCTTCTTCAGCATTCAGCAATACTAAACGGCTTTTTTCTTCTTTGATTTCCATTTCACAACACTCCTTGTCTCGACCACTTATTTTGTTCATCTTGATTTTAACAGTCTACTTTCCTACAGACAATTATTTATACTCGAACTGCTTTTCCATTATAGACGAATCCGTTGTTCGATAAACGAGAAGACCACCGTCCAATATGTCTCAGGGTCTTTTACCGCTGCTTCTAGATGTTGCGCTTCTGGCACTAAAAACAGTGCTTTATCACCAGCCGTAGCATTCTGGATAGTATAAGCCGCTTCTGTTGGAACGAAATGGTCATTTTCTCCATGAACGATCAGTACTGGAAGATGGTTACTGCCTAACTGACGGGTAGCTGAAGCTTGTTTTAATGAATAGCCCGCATACTTTTTTGCACAGCGATCTGCATGACGCATGATGGATTTTTTTGGAAAAGCAGTCAATTTGCTCAACATATAGCGAAATTCTGCGTAAACAGAAACAAAACCGCTATCCAAGATAAATCCTAGGACTGCAGAAGGGAGTTTTTCTCCACTTGCCATCATGATAGCAGAAGCGCCCATTGATCCACCATGTAAAATAATTTTTGCAGACGGATCTTGATTCAACACATAATTGATCCACACGATTAAGTCGAGCCGGTCGAGCCAACCCATCCCGATGATTTCTCCCTCGCTTTTTCCATGCGCTCTTAGATCTGGTATCAGCACATTGAACCCATTTTCGGCATATTTTTTCCCGATATAAGACATATCTTTCTTTCCATCACTACGGTAATCATGTACACAAATCACCCACTTATGACTATTCGGTTGGCAGTGAAAGCTTCGGCCAATCAATTTGAGACCATCTTGACTTTTGACTTCTATCTCTTTTCCGCTTTTCCAAAAGTCCTCTGCTTGCGATTCAGCTAGTTGTCGCTGCCTTTCAACCGTCGTCAATGCGGAAGGATCCATTAATTGATGTCCGGTACTCTCATACCATTCATAGCCTCGTTGTAAACCAGACTTGATGAGTTTGTTTGCATAATAATAAGAAAGAACTTGATAAATGACTGTGCCTAAAACTAGGATGCCCACTATCAAATAAAATACAATCACTTATCTTCCCCACTTTCTATCGTTTTTAATCGTACTTTCTACCTTAAACATCGATGATTCTATTCTTCTTTATTGTAACATTTTCTAAAAAAACTGCTCAAGGTTTCCCCTTCGATCTGCAGAAAAATAATTTTATCTCAGTGCTCATACGTGTTTCTTAATATTAAATAACGTTTACAATTTATTTAAAAGCCAGTATACTAGGTTCGTGCATTGGAATCAAGGATTTTCCTTGGACTGGTTCGGAAACTTCCCAGAATAAAAAACTAAGGATCTCTAAAGAAAGGAGATTGGAAATAATGCGTAAAGTAATCATTGATTGCGACCCTGGAATAGATGATCTTTTGGCTCTGCTATATGCGGTCAAATCATCTGAAATCGAGGTAGTCGCCATTACTACTGTCTGTGGAAATGTTCCTGTCGAGTTAGGTACGCAAAATGTTTTTACGTGCTTAAAACGATGTGGACGATTAGATATCCCTGTTTATCAAGGAATGGCTAAACCGATGAAACAACCATTTATCAGCGCTCAAGATACTCACGGGATGGACGGCTTAGGTGAAACAAATTTCCCACCGGTCCATGAAAAACAAGCAGAACAGATAAATGCCGTTGACTTTCTTGTTCACTACTTTTCTGAAGAAAGGGACACATCGATCATCGCGCTTGGACCATTGACGAACATTGCCAGTGCCCTTATCAAAAATCCTCGCATCGGCAATCACTTAGAACGTTTCGTTTCAATGGGTGGCACATACAAAAGTCATGGAAACTGTTCTCCTGTTGCAGAGTATAATTACTGGTGCGATCCTGAAGCGGCTGCACTTGTTTTTGATAAGCTTGGAAAAACCATTGAAATGGTGGGGTTAGATGTCACTAGGGAAATCGTCTTTACCCCTATGATACTTGAATACTGCTGTCAAATGAATCCAACTGAAGGCAAGTTTTTAAAAGACATCACTCGCTTTTACTTTGATTTTCATTGGCAGCAAGAAAGAATTCTTGGTTGTGTGATCAACGATCCTTTAGCTATTGCTTATTTTATCGATGAACAGCTGTGTCAAGGTTTTGCCAGTTACACAGCCGTTGAAACACAAGGTATCAGTCGAGGACAAACTTTAGTTGATCGATTTGATTTTTGGCAAAAACCTGCCAATACTATCATCATGACTAAAGTAGATTCTCATCTATTTTTTCGGAAGTTTTTGACCGTTCTTTTAAATGCACAAGAAGAAACGATTAAAAAAGATCTGGAAAGATTAAAGATGGGATGAAAAAAATGTTGAATAAAAGAATAACAACAAGAATAATCACGATTATCGCTTTATGTATTGGACTAAATTATATTGGTGGAACAATTGCTTTATGGCTGCGATTGCCGATTTATTTAGATTCTATCGGTACGATCTTCGCTGGTGCTTTGCTTGGACCTGTGTTTGGTGTACTGACAGGTATAACTAGCGGTGTATTGAGCGGTTTTACTACTGATATCTTTTCATTGTATTATTCGCCTGTCCAAATGATCACTGGGCTGCTAGCAGGAATCATTTTTTATCAGCGATTATACCAAAAGAAAAATCGTTTCACTCTGATTTTTTGGGCATTTGTGTTGTCTTTACCAGGAACGATCCTTTCGTCCCTCATCACAGTAAAGCTATTCGGTGGCATCACATCCTCTGGTTCCAGTATGATCGTCCAATTGCTACATGGTCTAGGAACGGATCTAACGATGAGCACGATCGTTGTTCAAGCTGGAACAGATTATCTTGATCGACTACTCTCTTTAGTCCTCGTGGCATTCGTAGTCGTTGCTTTAGGGAAACGAGGAAGAATCGGCAGTCAGCTAAAAGAAAATCAGCAGTGATCTGTTCATTTCACTATGCTACTGAACGATTCGTTGGGTATGCCAACTCTTGAACATCTGACTTAAAACCAAAGTGTAATAAATTTATGCATTTCATGTTTGATCATTACAAAAGAAGCTGTGACCTCTCAATAGAAAAATGAGGTCAAGATAAAAGTCGTTTAGGTTTGGAAAATTGAAAAAAGAGGCTAGGACAGAAGTGTTTAACTCCAAGAAATAAGAAGAAATTAACGAAAATTGCTTTTCAAATTTTTGTGAATTTCGGCTTATTTAAGAAGGAGTTGCTTCTGCGCCCGCCGTTTATTCGAGAATCTGTGGCAAAACTGATTTTTACTTTTGTCCCACACTCATTTTTTGTTCAATAATCGAAGCTGGTCAACCATACATAACACAAGAAACGCTTATTTCAGTAAGCTGAATTTTTTGTTACAGCTCTAACATCTTCATCTGGACCAGAAACGACAATTCCAACTGGCTTCAAATTTTCTAAATCACTTTTTTGGATCTGTTCTTGGTAGACCTCAAATTGATTATTTAAGGACTGACATGTTGCGGTAACACACAACTAGATATCGTTTCACTTTATTTCAATGATTTTGCTAAATTAGCGATTTGCCCTGATCCAGCTTTTAATACGACTGTACTATAACAGATCGCGGCATGAAGAACACCATCTGCATCCGTTATTTCTGAATCTAAATAGACCTCTGGATTGATTTGCGCCATTTTTTCCCATCAAAATACCAGCTACATTGCCAACTTCTCCGGCTGTTAAGTATTTTCTAATATGATTGCATTTTTTTGCATAGTTATCTCCACAAATTTTTAAACATCCTTGTCATTGTTTCCCCAAGTAAGAATGCCCCAATATGTGCAATCAGTATAACTTAGTTTCCGACCGGCTGAAAGGCTTATTTGCGATTCAACCGCTTACTATACGTAAAAACATATAGACAAAAATAGAGGGTGTCTTTCTTTCGATAATTGTTAGGAAATCAGTATTCTACCTATGGTGTGCCTCTTTCCATGCAAAAGGATCATCGCCAAAAATCATGTTCATTTCTTGTGATGATCCTTCTTATCAAAAGAGCATATTGCCAAGTGTGTTGCTTCTCAAGCTAAAGAAAAAAGTAACCTAACATCAAAACAAGCTGTCAATAAATGTCACAGTCTGTTCATAACATTCTTTTGATTCTGGTAGAGAATAATCAAATTGGTATTCATGACTGATTTCTTTTTTCTTATCTTTATAAAACAAACCTTCCACTGGTACCTGTAGTTCTTTCAATTTGTTTTCCAATGCCATCCCTTGTTCTTGGAAAGAATACGCATTTCCATCGGTAATAAAAGTTGGTGGGAAGTTTTTTGTGACGTGATCGACTAAACTAGCTTGGAATAAACGATCATCCGTTTTCCAATCTTTTTGTCCTAATAAAGACCATGCAACAGTTTTAACGAAAAAGCGCATAAATCGATTATCAGATTGTTGTTTAGCCGTTTGTTGTAGATCCACAGGCCCACAATAAGAAATGGTCCCTTTGATTGTTTCTGGTGCCATACTTTGTTTCATATTCATTTCTTTAGCATACTCTTCATTTGTTTGGATCGTTACGTATTGTAACGCAATCTGAGCGCCTGCACTGTCCCCGCCAAAGAGAACATTAGAAAGATCCAACCGTTTATCTTTGTCTTTCTTCAATTGTTGGACTAACTCATCGACCTGCGTCACTTGATTCGGATATTGAGAAGCCGGTGCTGGTTCATAATTCATACTCACTACTGCTACATGAGTATCTGCTGCTACTTTTGTCGCAAACTCTTTTACACCCGCTTTATCTCCACTTACATATCCGCCACCATGTACCCAAATCAACACTGGAACAGCTTCATCACTATTTTTAGGATAGTAGATATCATAATTATTCTGTTTATGTTTAGATTGATAGACTTTGTCTGTACTCAATTCAGTCGATGCTTTTGCGTGATCATACTCTTTTTTATTCGTGATCGCTGTTGCATCGTTGAACAAATGAGCAATCACAAAGGCTCCGGGTCTTGCGAAACTTGGAAGGCTATTACGATCACTAACACAATGCTGATCAGCGCAATCCCCAACCATTTTAATCCTTTAAAAATCTTAGCTCTCATTCATTTTCCCCATTACATTTTTACTTTTTTGCCTTTAATATCTTAGCAAGAAACAGTCAATTTGTAAATCTGCCTGCTACTTTATCAATAGCCACTTGCTGATTTGTCTAGCCTTTTTTCAAGTAATTCATCCTCCTCAAGTTCTACGAGTGAATATTCAGAAGCCAAAATAGCATACTCAAATGTATCTACCCAAATCGGCTTTCCTTGCCCATCTTTCTTGAACCAAATATTTTGACGTAGATGGCCTTCTCTTCGTAAGCCTAGACGCTCAAGTAATTGCCACGAAGAAACATTTAAATGATTACACCTTGCAAAGATCCGATGGGCGTGGTTTTCTTTGAATGCATGCTCTATCAAAGCCAGTGCTGCTTCTGTTGCGTAACCTTTCCCCTGAAATCCTGGATTGAAGACATACCCTAATTTCCAAGTGTCAAACTCCTGACTTGCTAAATAGATGTTCCCAATCAATTTGTTTCTGCTATACATACTGCCCAAAAGGAATCATCTTGAGAACGTCGAATAGCTTCTTTTTTACACTCCTCAACACTAAGTACATCATAAGGTTCAAATTCAACAAACTCTTCTTTGGATAAATAGTCAAATAGATCCTGCCAATCCTCCTCAGTACATTTTCTTATTAAAAGTCTTTTCGTTTTCATTGATTTCCCCAAAAAATTTGATTAACGATTTCTTGATCTTAGGCTCGTTTCTTTAATCATACATTGGTAAAGTTTAAGAAACAAATCATTCCTATATTATGGATAGACTTTCCTTTTTAAATCGTTCGCCAAGTTGATTTTCAGTGTTCTTTTACTGATCAATGGGATAAAAAAATACCTTTCTCCTATCTTTAACGATAGGAGAAAGGTATTTTAGAATAATCTCATAAGGGAGAAGTAAGTCACTGAACCAGTCGATGGTATCGATTGAAAATCAGTTGTACTTATTTTCCGATTTAAAACTATTTATTTTTTAAGTTGTAGAAAGATTTCAAACCTTTGTATTCTGCAACTTCACCAAGTTGGTCTTCGATACGTAGTAATTGGTTGTATTTTGCAATACGGTCAGTACGTGATAGAGAACCAGTTTTGATTTGGCCAGCGTTTGTTGCAACAGCGATATCAGAGATTGTTGAATCTTCTGTTTCACCAGAACGGTGAGATACAACTGCAGTGTAGCCAGCTTCTTTAGCCATTTCGATAGCTTCGAAAGTTTCTGTCAAAGTACCGATTTGGTTAACTTTGATAAGGATTGAGTTAGCAATTCCTTTTTCGATACCTTCAGCTAATTTTTGAGTGTTTGTTACGAACAAGTCGTCACCAACTAATTGAACTTTGTCGCCTAATACGTCAGTTAATTTCTTGAATCCGTCCCAGTCGTTTTCGTCTAAGCCGTCTTCGATTGAGATGATTGGATATTTAGCAACTAATTCTTCGTAGAATTTGATCATTTCGTCAGTTGTTTTTTCGCCTTCGCCTGAATCAGCTAATACGTAAACACCTTTTTCTTTGTCGTAGAATTCTGAAGAAGCAGCATCCATAGCAAGAACAACGTCTTTACCAGGTACATAGCCAGCTTTTTCGATTGCTTCGATGATTACTTCGAAACCTTCTTCGTTTGAACCAAGGTTAGGAGCAAATCCACCTTCGTCACCAACAGAAGTAGCTAAACCGCGTGCTTTTAGGATTGATGCTAATGCGTGGAATACTTCAGCACCCATACGTAAAGCTTCTTTGAATGTTGGAGCGCCAACAGGCATGATCATGAATTCTTGGAAGTCGATTGAGTTGTCTGCGTGTGATCCGCCGTTGATGATGTTCATCATTGGAGTTGGTAATACTTTTGTGTTGAATCCGCCTAGGTAGTGGTATAAAGGTACTTCTAGGTAGTCAGCAGCTGCACGAGCAACAGCGATAGATACGCCTAAAATAGCGTTCGCACCTAATTTACCTTTGTTAGGAGTGCCATCTAAAGCGATCATAGCTTTATCGATTGCCATTTGGTCACGTACATCGTAGCCAATGATTGCTTCAGCAATGATGTTGTTTACGTTGTCAACAGCTTTAGTTACACCTTTACCGCCATAACGAGCTTTGTCTCCATCACGTAATTCAACTGCTTCGTATTCACCAGTTGAAGCACCTGAAGGAACCATTCCGCGGCCAAAAGCTCCGCTTTCTGTGTATACTTCTACTTCGATTGTTGGGTTTCCGCGTGAGTCTAAGATCTCGCGAGCGTAAACATCAGTAATAATTGACATGTTTTGTCTCTCCTTTGAGTTTGTTTTTTCCTAAGGGATTACCCTCATATACGATTTTAGTTAATTTCTTGCATTAGTGCAAACATTTCTTGCATTTTTTGCAAATTTTCACAAATTATTTTACAGCGTCTAATAATGCTAAGAATGAATCAGCTTGTAAGCTTGCGCCACCAACTAATGCACCATCAACATTTTCTTTTGCCATATATTCAGCAATGTTTTCTGGTTTAACAGAACCACCGTATTGGATACGTACTGCATCAGAAACTTCTTTGCCGTATAATTTTTCAACTGTTTGGCGAACAACACCACAGATTTCATCAGCGATTTGTGCATCAGCTGATTTACCTGTACCGATAGCCCAGATTGGTTCGTAAGCGATAACCATGTTGCTTACTTGGTCGTCTGTTAATCCTTCAAGTCCAGCAGTGATTTGTCCTTCGATCCATTCAGCTGTTTTTCCAGCTTCATAAGTTTCTAAAGATTCACCACAGCAAAGGATTGGGATCATGCCGTTTGCAAAAATAGCTTTTGCTTTTTTGTTGATGTCTGCATCTGTTTCGTGGAAATATTCACGACGTTCTGAATGGCCGATGATCACATAGTCCACTCCTAGGTCTGCTAAAGCAGCTGGTGAAGTTTCACCTGTGAACGCACCTGAGTTTTCCCAGTAGCAGTTTTGTGCAGAGATTTTTAATTCTGTTCCTTCAGCTGAAGCCATTAATTCTTGTAAGAATAATGCTGGAGATCCGATAACTGAATCCACTTTATCATTTGAAGGGATATTGTTTTTTACTGCTTCTGCAAATTCTTTTGCTTCAGAAGCTGTTTTGTTCATTTTCCAGTTACCAGCGATAATTGGTTTACGCATGACAGTATACACTCCTTTAAATTATGAGTCGCAGATGTTCTTCTACGTATTGAAAAAGAAAAACTACAATCCGAACGAATGCTCTCGCTACAAAAAGTAGCTTTTCTTTTCCGACTTAACTTTTACGATTGATTATTTGTCGTTGATTGCTGCTAGACCTGGTAATTCTTTACCTTCTAACAATTCTAAGCTTGCGCCGCCACCTGTTGAGATGTGTGTGAATTTATCAGCGAAACCTAATTGTTCTGCAGCTGCAGCTGAGTCACCGCCACCGATGATAGTTGTAGCACCTTCAAGGTTAGCAATTGCTTCACATACGCCGATCGTACCTTTTGCAAAGTTACTCATTTCGAATACACCCATAGGTCCGTTCCAAACAACTGTTTTAGCACCTTGTAATGTATCAGCAAATAATTTAACTGAAGCAGGGCCGATGTCTAGAGCCATCAAACCATCAGGGATATCTCCTTCGATGACTTGTGTTTCAACGTCATTTGAAAATTCTGGAGCACATACATTGTCGATTGGTAATACAAGTTTGTCGCCAGCTTTTTCGATCAATTCTTTCGCTAATGCTACTTTATCAGCTTCAACTAAAGAGTTACCGATCTTGATGCCTTTTGCTTCGTAGAATGTGTAAGTCATTCCGCCACCGATCAAGATTTTGTCAGCTTTAGGAATCAAGTTTTCGATTACGCCGATTTTATCAGAAACTTTTGCGCCACCTAAGATTGCGATCATAGGGCGTTTTGGATCTTCAACTGCTTCACCGATAAATTTAATTTCTTTTTCCATTAAGAATCCAGCAACTGTTGGAATACCAGTTGAAGCAATTCCTACGTTAGAAGCATGCGCACGGTGAGCTGTACCGAATGCATCGTTTACAAATACATCACCTAATGAAGCCCAGTATTTACCTAGGTCAGCATCATTTTTGCTTTCTTTTTTACCATCAACATCTTCAAAACGAGTGTTTTCGAAAACAACTACGTCTCCGTCTTTCATGTTGTTGATTGCAGCTTCTAATTCAGCACCACGAGTTTCAGGAACGAAAGTTACTTCTTTTCCTAATAATTCGCCTAAACGTTTTGCAACAGGTGCTAAAGATTTACCTGCTTTATCTTCTTCAGTTTTTACACGTCCTAGATGAGAGAAAAGGATTGCTTTTCCGCCTTGTTCTAATACGTAGTTGATTGTTGGTAAAGCAGCTTTGATACGTGTATCATCAGTGATCACGCCATCTTTCAAAGGAACGTTAAAGTCAACACGGACAAGAACTTTTTTGTCTTTTAAATCGATATCTTTAACTGTTTTCTTAGCCATTTTATATCCTCCTAAATAAACTTATTATCAAAAAAAGCGGAGAAGCGCGATTGCTTCCCCGCTTTTAAGTGTACATGTTTATTGTTTACACTTGTACGTTTGTCTATCTTATAAGTTAGCGAAGTATTCTAAAGTACGTACTAATTGTGCAGTGTATGACATTTCATTGTCGTACCAAGCAACAGTTTTAACTAATTGTTTGTCGCCAACAGTCATTACTTTAGTTTGTGTAGCATCAAATAATGAACCGTAAGTCATACCAACGATATCAGAAGAAACGATTTCGTCTGTGTTGTATCCGTAAGATTCGTTTGAAGCATCTTTCATTGCTGCATTGATTTCGTCAACAGTTACTTCTTTGTTAAGAACTGTAACTAATTCAGTTAATGAACCTGTTGGTACAGGAACACGTTGAGCAGCTCCATCTAATTTACCGTTCAATTCAGGGATTACTAAGCCGATAGCTTTAGCAGCACCTGTTGAGTTAGGAACGATGTTTGCAGCAGCAGCGCGTGCACGGCGGAAGTCACCTTTAGGATGAGGTCCGTCAAGAGTCATTTGGTCACCTGTGTAAGCGTGGATAGTTGTCATTAATCCTTCAACGATACCAAATTTGTCATTTAATGTTTTAGCCATAGGAGCTAAACAGTTAGTAGTACATGAAGCACCTGAGATAACTGTTTCTTTACCAGTTAATGTTTCGTGGTTTGTGTTATAAACGATTGTTGGAACGTCATTTCCACCAGGAGCAGAGATAACAACACGTTTAGCACCAGCTGTTAAATGTTTTTCAGCAGCTACTTTTGAAGTGAAGAAACCAGTACATTCTAGAACGATGTCAACACCTAGTTCGCCCCAAGGTAATTCTTCAGGGTTACGGTTAGCTAAAACTTTAACTTCTTTTCCGTTAACATTGAATGAACCTTCGTGAACTTCAACTGTACCGTTGAAACGTCCTTGAGTTGTGTCATATTTTAACAAGTGTGCTAACATTTTAGCATCTGTTAAGTCATTGATTGCTACTACTTCGATTCCATCTACATCTTGGATACGACGGAATGCTAGACGTCCGATACGTCCAAAACCATTAATACCTACTTTAACTGTCATTTAAGATTTCCTCCTTATGAAAATCAAAAAAATATTTATTTTAAAGGGATATCCCTTTTAAAATCTCATTTGCAGCAGCTTCATCTGTGATGAGCCACGTTTGTTTTGGTGCATTTTTCATATAGGCTCGAATTGCTTTAGCTTTTGACTTTCCACCTGCAATAGCTAGGATGATCGGTACATTTGCTAAGTCTTTCAATTCTATGCCGATTCTTGGAACCTTATAAACAACTTCTCCATTCTCATTAAAGAAATAGCCGAAGGATTCCGCAACAGCATTGGCCTGTTTTAGCATGACTAATTCTTGCTCAGTCATTTTTCTTCGTGCAGCCATGTGTAATGCACGTCCAATACTATGAATAACACAATTCGCCTGACTAATCAAGTTTAAGACTTCTTGGATAGACGGTTCATTGAGTAAAGAATTGTACGTAGCTAGACTTAATTGTTCTGGTACATACAACGCACGATGATTGCCACTTGCCTTTGTAGCCATTCTAGCACTGACCGAATTTGCTTGTACAGTTACAGCTTCTCCGATGCCGCCACGAGCTGGCACAAATAAGTTATGTCGTTTACTGTTTTCCAGATTTGTCAATTGTTCAGCGACGATTGCCATCGTTGTTCCTCCCATTACGGCGATAATATTATCACCTTCTGGAAGTAAAAGATCCAACGCTTCGTCTAGTGCTTCACCGAAGCCGTCAGCAACTTTAGGCTGTTTCTCACTGTTTCCTGACACGACAATACAACGTTGATTCCCGAAATACTCAGCCAGTTTTTTTTCTGTCTGATGCATACCTAAAAGTTGATCCATGAAGCTTTCAAGACTCTGATAAACTTCCTCACCTTTTTTTGTCAACGTCATTCCGCTTTTAGAGGTGTTGATTAAATTCAACTGTTTCAATAAATCTGTTTCTGTTCGTAATACTCGTTCTGTGACTCCCATACTTTCTGATAAACTGCGGCGACCAATCGGCTGCATCCAATAAATATTTCGCAAAATTTTATAGCGTTCTTGCAGAACCGCAATAATATCTGGTGCAACAGATTCAATCATTTTCAATTCATCTAGCATAGCGATCTCCTTAGTTGGACGATAAATGTCCAATGTAGACTCAAAACGACCCATGTACGATAAAAAAAGAAAGTGACTTTCCAATTTTTAAAAATATTAAAAAGGAAAATCTCAACCTCACAAGTGTTAGTCTAACAGTTTTATTCTACTTTTTCAATAAAAAACAACTAGAAAAAATTTTTCATTTTTTCTAGTCAAAATTCACATTAATTATCATAACGTTTTCTTTTCGATGAACTTGGGATTCCTAACAGGTCTCGATACTTCGCAACGGTTCTTCTTGAAATCAATATTTCATCTTTTTTTAATAGTTCTACTATTTTTTGATCGGATAGCGGCTTCCCTTTATCTTCTTCCTCTACTAACTCTTGGATTCTTTTTTGGGCCGTATCTGCAGAAAAGTCTTCTTCTGACATGTTTCCACTTTTTTGGATGCGATTCGTAAAGAATTTTTTTAGTTCGAATACACCGAATTCTGTCTCTAAATATTTTCCATTGACAGCTCGACTGACTGTTGATTCATGCACATCTATTTCTTGAGCAACTTCTCTTAACGTCAACGGCTTGATTGGTCGGTTCTTATTCGTAAAGAATTCTTGCTGATGCGCCACGATGCTTTGCGCCACACGCAAGATCGTATCCCCTCGCTGTAAGATCGTTTTTTTCAACCAATCAAATTCCTGTTTTCGTTCTTTCAAATAGACTTGTGTTTCTTTGTCCGCTTTTTTTTGCATCTGATTAAAGTAATGTGCTTGAAAACGGACATCTGGTTGGTTTCCCCGATTTGATCGAACATGGACCTGGTTGTTCTCATCCACCATTACTCTTACATCTGGAATGATGTAAAGTTCGCTGCTTCGATCAAAAATCCTACCGGGACTCGGACTAAGAGTTTGAATATAATCAAAGATCTGCTGTACTTCGCTTAATTCAATCGAGAAGCGTTGCGCAATTTCTTTCCACTTCCGTTCCACTAACGGTTCAAAACACTCTTCTAAGATGATGTAAGCTAATTCTGGTGCGAAATCATCTCTTTCTGTCTGAAGCATCAGACACTCTTGTAAACTTCTTGCGCCGACTCCCGCCGGTTCGAGTTGCTGGATCAGTGTAAGGGCATCGAGTATTTCAATCGATGACGCATTCGTGTTGGTTTCTGCTTCTTTCAAATCAATCGTCAAAAAGCCATTCAAGTCGATATACTCAACTAGATAAAGTACGAGTTTACGCAAAAACGTATCACGATAATTCAAATGGACCTGATCGATCAATGATTCAAATAAGGAAGTGCTGGTATCTGGAATTTGATTCAAGTAGTTTGTTTCCTCGCCTTCATAGTTCGACGATTTTATTTTTTGAAAGTCGGGTTGCCAATCTGGCTCTACGACTTCTAATAAAGGATTTTCCAGTGCTTGATTTTCAACAAACGCGAGCAGTTCCTCACTGTTATACTGCAATACTTGAATGGACTGTTGCAGTTGCTGTGTCATGGCTAATTTTTGTGTTTGTTGTTGTTTTTGTGAAAAGTTTTGTTGAAATTTCATTTTTTTGTCCATTCCCCTTGTTTTTTTTTTGGGGTTTCGTTACAATTATCCCAGTGCTTGCGTCCTTAGTGTAGTGGATATCACGTAAGATTCCGGTTCTTGAGACGGGGGTTCGATTCCCTCAGGACGCGTCTATTGTTATCTTAGCATATTTGAGAGCGTTTTGCTTTCTAAAATTTTCAATCAAAAAGCTGGTCCTCAATTGAGAACCAGCTTTTTATTTATTTTCTCTCTTTTATTTCCCTGAAAGTTAAACATTTCTCCCTCTATCAGCAAGCTTCCACTTAATTTTTACTCGCAGAAGATATCACGTGGATTGTGTCAATAAAGCGATTAAGCGAAAACGCTAAAAATAAAATCGCCAAACTATGCACCAAGAGTGTTCCAGCATATTCAATGAGGTATTGTTCACCAAAGACTCCCTTGGCAGAGATCGATTGAGAGATCATGACTGGAGCAATAAATAAACTGATGCCTGCTAGTACGTTCACACCTAATTTCACTATTGGTTTGATCATTTTTACACCTTTTTCGCCTTACCTAAAAGGTTACACGACTTTCTACATATCTGTATTGATAATGATTACTCGCGTTGCTCACACCGAATTTAACATTGGTGGCTTTGCCCACACCAATACTTACTCCAGCATTCCAAGTTGTTGTTCCGTAGTTGAAGAAATCACCGTTCACAATATAAAAAATACGATTGGGATCTTCTAAATTCACATAAACATTGCCAGAGAATTGTTTTGATAAGCCATTATAGCCACGTATCATATTGACTTCAATTATTCTTCTTATTGCTCTAAAACTACCGCTTTCACTCGTTTCACAATAAAAGCGCATCGTTGGTTTATACAAAGAGTTTACAGTGAACATTTGAGACAGATCTATAAGTGGCTTTGCTTTGAATAGCTTTCTTTATCATTATATCGGAATAACTAATTTTTTCTTTTGCATCATTGACTGAGATACCATAGTCTCTTGCAATTTGCTCAATCATTTGTTCAAAAGTCATGCTTTCGGAAATCAACTCTTTTGTTTCAATTTTTTCAGTCGTACTCTCAACTATTTGTTGTGAAGCATGTGTTTCAGTAGAAATAAGACCTGTAGCAACAGCCATAAACAATAACGCAATAAAAATTTTCCTCATGATTTTCTCCTTTTTGTTTAATTTTAATTAGTGTCTGTTACAATTAAATCATAACTTAATAACTAACGTCATAAAACTGTTATGTTCTAAGTTTTTTTTTAAATTCAAACGTTCTTTTTGCTTATTCTTGTTCTTTTGAAAATGGAGATACCTCACAAAAAAATAGAGTGGATTTCTCCACTCCATAAAAATCTGATTTTTAAGGTGACTATTCTTACTTGGTCCTTTTTACTAAACGTTACAAGAAATCATTTTTTAAAATAAGAGTTCTTGTTCTTCGGCTGTCATTTCTCCTCTTTGTGCTAGGACTGTGACGCATTCTGCCATATTTTTGTAGGATTGATTTAAGCCGATTCCGCCCTTTTTCGGCATTTTGATAATTGGGACTGTTTCACGAAATTCTTCAACAGCTGGGTTTTCTGCTGACATTGCTGCCGCTGCGGGGATTCCATTGTTAGCTAATGCTTTTGCTAAGCTACCTGCCATCATACCAAAATTGGGATAATGCATTGCTGGGCCGCATAATACTGCATCAGCGCCGAATTTCTTGGCAAAACCGATGAATTTTTGGTTTACCTCTTCAGGATGACTTGCGTAGTACTGATCACCACAGTATAAAGTTGCAATAATCTCAGCATCTTTTTCTTTGAATAGTGGAACAAGCGTTTCTGCTGGACCCATTGCTGCTTTTTTTCCTCCTGGAGGCAGTTGCGCTTGCTCATCACTTCCCATACCAGCCGTGACATGGTTCAAAATCACGAGTATCTTTTTCATGAAATACCTCCTTTTTACAATGTATCAAAATCGAAATCATCAAAATTGATTTCTTCTGTTTCTTTTTCTTCCGCTTCATGTTCTTCTTTTAGGTACTGATTATCTAATACCTTGATAAATGGATAGTAGATTCCCATTCCAAGTAAAATCAAAACGCCTTGTAGGATCGAAGCCTGCCAGCCACTTACTAAAAATCCAGAAATGATCGGTGGTGTCGTCCAAGGAAGTTGGATACCGTTGGTGTAGGCAACCAATCCTAAATCCATACAGAAATAGGCAATGATGATATTGATCGTTGGAACAAGAACAAATGGGATCAAAATGATTGGATTCAGTACGATCGGCAAACCGAAAATGATCGGTTCATTGATGCCAAAAATTCCTGGTACAAGGGATAATTGAGATAATTTTTTGATACGTTGACTCTTACAAATGATGACCATCACTAAGATCAATGATAATGTTGATCCGCCACCACCAAAAGTTGCGAACATGTCTTGGAATTGACCAGTAATGATGTTAGGAACTTCCAGACCATTTTTATAAGCGTCTAAATTTTCAATAGATAACGCACGTAGAACCGGATTGAATACTGCTCCGACTACACTTGATCCGTTGATTCCAAAGAACCAGAAAAAGTGTAAGAATAAGTACGCAATGATCATGGCTCCCAGCGTATTTCCCAAACTTAACAACGGCATTTGCAAAAACTTGAATAAAATTTCTTGCAGGTTTCCATATGAAGTTAAATCTGCTAACCAATTGGCTACCATGAAAAATGTAAGGATAACAAAACTAGGGATAAGTGCCTCAAATGATTTCACAACAGTTGGAGGGACGCCTTCTGGCATTTTGATCGTCCAGCCTTTGCGAATCAGCGCGACGAACATCCTCGTTGAGAGCAATGCAACGACCATTCCCAAGAATAGACCGCTTGAACCCATCCAGCGTAATGGAAGGCTTCCTACTTCATACACTTCGGTAGAGCCTTCTGGAGTGAAGGTCGTTGAAAAAGGTGTCACGATAAAAAACGAAACTAATGAAATGATTGCTGCCTGCATCGCATCGACTTTGAACTGTTTCGCTAAACTATAGCCGATCCCACCAACAGCTAGGATCGTCATGATATCAAAACTGGCTGTTGCCGGTTTATTCAGCATCGTTGCCCAGTCGTCACCTAAAAATCCGCTCATGATTTCATTCCAGTTAGGAATCGGGAAATTGGTCAATACTAAGAATAACGATCCTACGATCAATAATGGGGTAGAAAGTAAAAAACCATCCCGAATAGCGATTAGATATTTGTTTTCGCCAATGGTTTTCGCCATTGGTGTAAGGACTCTTTCCAGCCAATTTAAAAATTTCTGCATCTTTTTTCCTCCGATCTTATGTTTGATTTTGACTGTTACCGGTTACATTGCTGTTTACTTTTTACTATCTTTGATCAATTTTAGAACATCTTTCATTGCACGTTCGCCGTCCATCATGCCGTATGCTTCCGCCGCAATCGTGCTGACTGGTATTCCTTGTGGTTCAAATGTTTGCTTCATCTTGTCACTCAAATGACGAACTTGCGGTCCAAGTAAGATTGCTACTGGTTTTTCTTGTTCGACTTTCTCTTCCGCATGAATTGCTGGAAAAGCGCTGATTTCCAGAGGCATTTTGTGTTTTTTCACGACCTCCATCATTTTGTTGACCATGATACTTGTAGACATTCCTGCTTCGCAAAATAAATAGATTTTTTTTGTAGCCATTCTTCTTCCTCCTTAATTTATAAATAATAGCTGAGAGCCAGCTGTATAAATAGATTTGTTAAACTGGTGCTTTGATTCTCTTTTCATATGCTTCCAACCATTCTTTAGTGATCGGCTCAATGATCGTGTTTTGTTCTGGTCCTGGATTTGCTAAGTAAATAGCTGGTTGCTCTTTCTCAGTTGCAAGACTGAATGTAAATTCGACATTTGTCGCAACACCCCACTCACCTTCATTATTCATTGCGATCAGTGAAGAAGCACCCGCTTTTCCATAACGTTCTTTCAGCGTGTCGCTGAAACGGTATACTGCTTGGTCACACGCCGCTTGTGGGGAAAGTCCTTCGCCCATCAATCGGACAATTTCATATGACAAACAGCCTTTCATCAAATCTTCCCCAAGACCTGTAGCAGCTGCACCACCGATTTTACTATCGACATAAAAACCTGAACCTGACAACGGAGAATCGCCTACGCGTCCTTGTTTTTTCATGAATAGTCCTGAACTAGAGGTTCCTGCAGCCATGCTTTGAGATTTATCTAAAGCAACAACGCCAACTGTGTCATGGCCATCATATGGACTTAGGTTTGTTTTTTCCATTTCGTCTAATCGTTTTTGCCAGATTTTTTTTGCTCGCTCTGTCAGCATATTTTTACGTTCGAAACCTGCCAACATGGCATATTCGGTTGCTCCTTGCCCGACTCGGAAACTATTGAATTTTTCCTCACTTAACCGACGTGCGACTGCAATTGGATTGGCTATATCAACGATCCCTGCGACAGCCCCTATCTTGAAGGTATCACCATCCATGAATGCTGCATCCATCTCTACGATCCCACGTTCATTTGGCAGTCCGCCATACCCGACTGATTTATAAAATGGATAATCTTCCACACACTTGATGGCCGTTTCAACAGCATCACCACAAGTGCTTTGCTCTTCGAGTAATTTTTTTGCTGCGAGAATGCCGTCATGCGCCATGCGCCAAGTTGCTATAATTCCCCACATACCTACTCCTCCTGACTATAGTAACGCTTACAATTATTTTTATTTAGTATATACTAATATGTCTATACTAAAAAGAGGCTTATCCAAAAATCTAATCGATTTATAAGATAAGCCTTCTTTATTTCATTATAAAAATCTTCTACTATAGAAACTATTCTAACAGTGCCTGGATACTTTTTAGATAGATCTCTAAATTCATACGTAGATCTGCTACATCCATATATTCGTTTTTATTATGCGCAATCCCTTTTTGCCCTGGAAATGAAGGACCAAATGCTAACGTATTCGGTATCTTTCTAGCATACGTTGCCCCTGTGGTTGTTACTGGTGTTGGGTCATTGCCGGTGACTTCACCATAGATCATCGATAGTTTTTGGATCTCTAGTGAATCTTTTTCACGACAGAATCCCGGAATACTGCGTGTCACCTCATAAGAAGCACCTTTAGGCAACTGTTGCGCCAATCGACGAAGTATCTCGTCTTCACTAGCAGAAACTGGGTAACGGAATGCGACTTCCAGATCCAAACCCGTCTCGCTTTTTTGTAAAACCACTGGTGTAAGGATGAGTTTACCAGAATCCTTATCTACCAAGGCAAGATCGATTCCTTCGCCATAGTGTTTGTCGTGAAAGCTTTCAGCGATCCATCTAAAATAACTTTGTAGTTGTTCAGGTATTTCAGTCTCTTTTACTGTACGGGCGAGTAAAGTAATCGCATTCTCACCCATTTCTGGCGCATTGCTTGGTGAACGTTTGCCTGTCACCTGATGAGGGGTGCCATTGATTGTTACACCTAATTGATCTGGAACATGATCTCTGTATTGATCTCCTGAGAATTGACTGATCTGACCAAGCACTTCTGGATTAAGGGGGAGCTGGATCGTTACATTGACGACTCCACGTTCACCATAGACTACAGGATATTTGCAGTCAGGGGTAAATCCAAAAATCGGCGGTTTTTCTGACTTTAAATAGTGTGGGATATCAGACATCCCGCTTTCTTCATCTGTACCAAATATAAGTCTGATCGTCTTTTTGGGAACGAAACCACTTTTTTTCAATAAAAACAGCGCATAAAGACAACTAATGATTGGGCCTTTATTGTCTAAGATACCTCGACCATAAAAACGTCCCGCTTTTTCAGTTAAATCAAATGGTGGAAAATCCCAACCTGTTCCTGCAGGCACAACATCAAGGTGGCCAATGACTCCGATATATTCTTCACTGTTTTCACCCCATTGAACATAACCGATGGCATCGTCGATTACGTTCGTCTTGAAACCCTTCGCTGCAGCCTCGGCCAAAACAAGATCCAATACTCTTCTTGGTTCTGTCCCATACGGTGCGTGATGTGCTGGTTTGCCTTTCACACTTGGGACTTGCATTACCTTTTGAAGCAAAACTAAAAACTCTTGCCAATGTGAATCAATACTTGCGGTTATTTTTTTCATTGTGTCACCCCTTATTCTGTCGTATCAATGTATTTTTGAATGTATATTTATCCGCACGATAAAACGAGCGGTCATATAAAATAGGTCGGGCAGCTGGTGAATACGTCATGGAGTGAACTAGCAGCATGGGTTCCCCAACCTGGACTTTAAGTAGTTTTGATACATCTTTAGTGACTTTTACTGCTTCGACCTCTTGATGTGCATAACCGATCTCGATATGTTTTTCGATTACTTGATACAATGAAGCACTTAACTCTTTTTTTGTTGCCTCCCCTATATAGCGTTTCAGTACGTAGAGATTTTCGACTGTCATTGGTTCATCTTCAAAAGACCGTAGTCGAATCAAGTGAACGATTGGCTCAGAAGCATATTCGCCAAATGCCTGTTTTACTTTAAGGGGCAGTTTCTTGGCAATCTCATATCCCAGCACTTCTGTTTTTGTTTGTTTTCCTTGGATACGAGCCGTTTCAGTAAAACTTTGCAGACCACCAGAACCGCTTTGGATCTTTGGTTGCTTCATGACATATGTGCCTTTTCCTTTTTCTTTTACTAAGATATTCTGACTGATCAATAAGTCAATCGCTTTTCGTATAGTAAGCCGACTACATTGAAATTCATCCGCTGGATCATATTCAGAGGGTAGTTTTTGACTAGATACATAAACACCATCTTCCACGCGTTCTTCAATTTTGCGTGCAATCTCCTGAAATATCGGCTGGTTTTTCACAGCGTTCCCCCCTATTTCTGTTTCTAATACAATATGGTATCCCTTTCATTTCAAAACAATTCAACTTTAGAATTACTTTTAAAAGGATATCAACAAAAATAAGTATATACCAATAAGTATATACTTTCACTTAAAATTTCAATTTTAAGAATAATTTATCCAATTGAATGAACGAAAAGAGTCGTTCATTGGCAGTTGCAGAAATAACTATCCTACTCGGAAATAATTATTTCGGTCAAGAACACTCCCACGAACCGACACTTTTCGTTTACTTCAATTACTGTAGCTTAGTCTTCATGATAAGGAACATAATCTTCATAACTTTCGCTACTATTTAATTCTTCATTTTCTAAAAGCATGTTTGCTCCGCCCATCAACTCAGAACTCATTGGACCATTGAGTAGGCGATCATTCTCTTCGATCAATCGTTGGTAATCTTCTGAACTGATGATAGCGCCTGTTTTGATATTTTTGTATTGTTCAGGTAACGGTTCTTGTCCTAAATCAAAATTTTTATTCTCAAACTCTTCTTCTTTGTAAGTGACGAAATAGCCATGGGACAATTTCTTTTTGACCGTGTAGTCACATTGTGGACAACGGATTGGCATTTCTTTTTTTCGATGATGGACAACATTTGTCACTTCATTATAATAAAATTTCGTTTGGCATTGTGGACATTTCAATTTGTCATCAAGCATTTTGATCGTCTCCTTCATCATTTCTTTGTCTACCACTATAGTAGCGCAAAAGGAGAATTTTAGACAAATGAAAACTGTTTTGATGATACAAAGCTAACGGTCTAAGTAATCACTTGTTGCCAATAATTTGCTGGTTATCGCTTTTGAAATCACAAATTCTGGATTCCCCATGTAGCCTGGAGCAATAGCAAACTGGTCGTAAACCAAAACAAGCTCGTGATTTTTATTGATGTAAAAAGGCGTATCCTTCGTTACTAACGGGATTTCTTCTACTCCTTCTTGAAAATCTTTATTTGTCCAGTAGTATTTCTCTGGAGTTTCGTTTACTTGTTCGCTCATTTGTCGTTTGACCTCTTTAGTCAGTGTAGAAATATACTGGTCATTCTTGAACAACAATGACAAAGATAAAACTACACTGTTTTGTTTATCGATCGTGTCATATCTTTTTTCTGTATAACTATCTGCAGCCGTTTTTATTAGGTTTCTTTCAACAACTAAAAAGCGCGTATCATCTAGGACCTTCCGATAATCTCCCGTAACTTGAAAATGCCCCTTTTCAATATACTGATACTCCATTTTTGCTTTTTCAAATTCGACTTTTCCTTCGCGAAAGTATTTTTTGTTCAATCCGCTGATGGTTTCATTTTCTTCACTTTCACTTGTCGTTACTTGCGGAACATCGATAGTGATACCCTTATCAGACAGCTGCTCCCTAAGAGCAATCTGACAGCTGGACTAATGATCGGGAGGTCTTCAGCAAAACTACGTGCCTGATCGCTAAAAAGCAGACTGCTAGTTGTTACTGCCAATAATGCAATAGTGACTAAAAATCCTTTTATTTGTTTTTTTCTTCTTAACTTCCTAACGAGCAAATGCTCTTCCGAGGAATAACGAGTGAATATCTCATTCTTTATGTTCTCAGGTATTTCTTGTTCTCCATATACTTTCTTTAGTACATCCAGTTCTTTTTGGGCAGAATACATTCTTAACTCTCCTTTACTGTAAAATTTTTCTTAGCAGATTCAATGACCGATACATCTTGGTTTTGACTGTATTTTCGTTCAGCTCTAATATCTCAGCGATTTCTTTCAAGCGAAACCCTTCAAAAAAGTGAAGAATCAAAATTTCTTTTTCCGGACTGTCAATACCTTCTAATACTTCGTAGAACTCTTTTGTAGAAATTTCAGAAGGATCTACCCCGATTGAGCGTGCTTCTTCAAAAGGTTCAAAGCGGTAGCGTTTTTGTTTTCGCCAAGCATCGATAGCTGTTCGGATAAGTATTCGATAGAACCATGCGGCAAAATGTTCGATGTCTTCTCCTTTCTCAAAATAAGTTAATGCTTTGTGAAAGCTATCTTGCATGACATCTAATGCTTCTTCTTTATCATGAACATAAGTCATTGTGATCCGATACATCTTTTCATATTCCATTTGGATCAATTCATTTAATAAACGTTTAGATTTTTCAATCTGTTTCTTTTTCCTATAAACTAGTAAAAATCGAACTCAGCCCCTTTCCGTCTCACCTACTATGATGACGTTTTGAATCACCAAAAAGTTTCAAAATGATTTATTTTTTATGTACATACTAATTTAAAGATAGAAAAAAGGAGGTGAGACAAATCTAAAAATCAGTTTTGCTACAGACTCTCGAATAAACGGCGTCCAAAAGTCAGGTCTTTCGGAAATTTTCGAAAAAAAAAAAGAACGTGGTACAAAAGTAAGAAACACTTTTGTCTCATTCTTTAAAAACGGATAAACGATGGGCGCAGAAGCAACTCCTTCTTAAATAAGCCGAAATTCACAAAAATTTGAAAAGCAAATTTCGTTAATTTCTTCTTATTTCTCGGAGTTAAACACTTCTGTCCCAGCCTCTTTTTTCTCCAATTTCTCAAACCTAAACGACTTTTGTCTCGACCTCTTCTAAATACGAACAAAAGGCGGGAGCAGAAGTAATTTCTGCTGTCCCGCCCTCTTTGAAAGACATTTACTCTTCAGTAAATTCTTCGTCTTCGTAGTCTTCATCGTCATCTTCTATAATGCTTAGATCCTCTTCGATGTTTCCTGGCAATTCTTCTTCATCATCACTTGTATCGTCTGCACCTATTTCTTGTAGGTCAGAGTTATAAGCAGCGATTTCTTCATCATCGTCATCATCATCTTCAAAAAGATCATCATCGTCTTCGTCAGACAAATCAGTATCTTCTGGATCGTCATCATTATAATCGATTGCATCTTCATCGTCATTGATAAAGGCATTTACTTTTTTACGTTTGCGTCGACGAGGTGTATCTTCATCTTCTTCGTCGATTCCATGGTTGACTTCTTCATCGATTGAATCGATTGCATACCATGAACGCAAGCCCCAGCGATTGTCGCCTAATGAAATAAAGCTACCATCAATATTTAAGTCAGTATAAAATTGTGCGAGTGAATCACGAATTTCACTATCTGATTTTCCAAGATAGTTTTGGATTTGGTTTGCTAAATCAGAAAAATCCATCACATCGCCACGTTGTTCTAAGATCGCGTGTGCTACTTCGATCATCGATAATTCGTTTTTGTTTGCACCTTCAAATACACTAATTTCCAATCAGGACACGTCCTTTCACAGTCTACTCCTTATCATACAAAATCAAACGCAAAAAATCAAACGTTTCTTTACGATTTAAGCAGTAAAGTCTAAAGTTAAATAATATTCGCCTAATTTTTCAGGCCCCATAAATAAATCATAATCAATGAGGACTTTTCCCGCTGTTGGTCGATCCTTCAAACTTACATGTAATTCTTTTGTAAATGTTTCAACTTGGATCATTCCGTAAGGTGTTTTATAATTCGTTTCTAGGCGCTCACGGTAGCCGAATTTCAAGCGCATCCGCATCTCGCCTGCGCGAATCAATTGGACATGACCATCTGGCATCAACTTGATCGTCACTGGCACTTCCTTATCTGTTCCCTCTTGGACTTCTTGATAACGTATGTATAGAGTGTCACCGATTTTGACCATTTGTCCTTTTAAATCAAAGAAAAAATCTTGTTGTTCACCGTGTTGTTGAACTTTCGTGCGTAATTTAATTGAAATAGGTGTACCATTTGATCGTTCCATTTTTTCATTCTCCTTTGCTTCTCATAGCTACATTGTTCCCAGTTTCCCCATATTTGTCAACCAACTTGTATGAAAATCTAAGAAGATTTTTTTCACAACATCTTTTATCATTTAGAGTATAATAATGAAGAAACAGGCTTTCAACACTCTGTTTTTTCAATCAACCAATTACAAAAGGAGTGAATGGCATGTATCCAACAACCATTTTGGATCAAAAAACTTATCATACAAATGATTTTACCCCTTTTGCCCTGACGGATATATTAACCGAGTATTCCCAAAAAAACAATACGGTCTTTTTACATTTTTGGCAATACGATCACACGGTGATTCTAGGAATGAAAGACACACGGACACCTTATTTGAAAGACGGAATAAAGGAATTAAGAGACTTAGGATTCGTCCCAGTGGTAAGAAATTCTGGTGGATTGGGGATTATTTCAGATAGTGGGATCTTGAATATCTCATTGATCTTCCCTCAAAACGAAGACGCCAAGATCTCGATTGATGATGCGTACAAAAAAATGCTGACACTGACTAAAGTAGCGTTTCCTGAGGCTGACATCCAGGCCTTTGAAGTCACCCATTCCTATTGTCCTGGTACTTATGATCTAAGTATCCGTGGCAAAAAATTTGCTGGGATCGCTCAACGGAGAATAAAAAATGGCATCTCTGTTATGATGTATTTAAGTGTCAATGGCGATCAGCAAGCAAGAGGATCAGCCATGAAAAAATTCTATCAAGCATCTTTACAAGATGCCTTTGGAACCAATGGCTATCCTGCAGTCATTCCTGAAAGCATGGAGACTTTAGAAACACTGCTTGCTGCTTCCTTTACTGTTGAGGAAGTCAAACAACGCTTCATTCATGCTTTCGATCATTCATACTTATCTGGTCAGCAACTTGACTCCAATCAATGGAAAAAGGACCATGTCCTTACAGATGAATGGACAGCACAGATCGATCGTATGCAGGAACGAAATAAGATAAAGGAGCTTGCCCATGACTATACCCTATAAATATCAGATGCTACCGATGGAAAAAGTTTTTCGTGATCCTGTTCATAACTACATCCATGTACAGCATCAAGTGATTTTAGATTTGATAAATTCCAAAGAAGTCCAGCGCCTTCGTCGGATCAAGCAGCTAGGAACAGCTTCCTTTACCTTTCACGGGGCTGAACATAGTCGCTTTACACATTCTTTAGGCGTATACGAAATATCGCGACGGATCTGCGATATTTTTTCCCGTAACTTTCCTCAAGAAAAAATGGGTCGTGATGGCTGGGATGATCAAGAACGTTTAGTCACGTTATGCGCAGCGCTACTTCACGATATCGGCCATGGACCTTATTCACATACATTCGAACATATCTTTCATACGGATCACGAAGCAATCACTGTCGAAATCATTACTTCACCTGAAACAGAAGTTTACCAAATTCTTAACCGAGTAGAGGCTGGTTTCCCAGAAAAAGTCGCGAGCGTAATCCAAAAAACGTATCCTAATCCTCAAGTCGTCCAAATGATTTCTAGCCAAATCGATGCAGATCGCATGGACTACTTGTTAAGGGATGCTTACTTCACTGGTACAGAATATGGAACATTCGATCTCACTCGAATTTTGCGCGTGATCCGTCCGTATGAGGGTGGTATCGCCTTTTCAATGAGTGGGATGCATGCAGTGGAAGATTATATCGTTAGTCGTTACCAGATGTATGTCCAAGTTTACTTCCATCCAGTTTCCCGTGGAATGGAAGTCATTTTGGAACATCTCTTGCACCGTGCCCATGAACTTTATCGTGAAGATCCTAGCAGTTTTGAGTTGCACTCACAGCTTTTATTGCCTTTTCTTGATGAAAAATTTACATTGAATGACTATTTAAAATTAGATGACGGTGTCTTAGGAACTTACTTCACTCAATGGACAGAATCAGATGATCCCATTTTAAATGATCTAGCCAAGCGCTTTTTAAATCGAAAACCATTGAAATCAGCTGCCTTTTCTGGTGATCGCTCGTCACACTTGATCAAAGAATTGACTACACTTGTTGAAAGAGTCGGTTATAACCCTATTTACTATACTGCAGTAAATTCAAGTTATGATCTGCCTTACGACTTTTATCGTCCTGAGGAAAATCGCCACCGCACGCAAATCGAGATTTTGAGAAATGACAGAACTTTGGTAGAATTATCAGAGGTGAGCCAGCTGGTTGCTGCTCTTGCTGGACAAGAGCAAGGAGATGAGCGTTTCTTTTTCCCTAAAGAAATGGTCGATCCATCTTTACGAAACCACTACGATCTATTTGATGAAACATATCAAGAATTCGCCCGTCATATACGTAATGGTTCATTGATCGAGGAAATAAATTAAATACTGGAGGAAATTATGTCTATCAAGTTAGTCGCCATCGACATCGATGGTACCCTATTAAATGAAAAAAGAGAAATCACGTCAGAAGTCAAAGAAGCAATTGCAAAAGCTGTAGCCCAAGGAGTGGCCATCGTATTATGTACAGGTCGTCCATTACCTGGTGTCAAAGAGCAATTGGATGAATTGGATTTATTCCAAGAAAATGATTATGTCATCACTTATAATGGTGCATTAGTTCAACAAACAAAATCTGGTAAGATCATTGCCCGTCATGGATTGACCCATGAAGATTTCCTAGAGATCGAAGTAATGGCACGTCGCGTCGGCAGCCATCTACACTCGATCGATGACAAAGCAATCTACACACCCAACCGTGACATCAGTGCATACACGATCCATGAAGCAAGCTTAGTCAAGATGCCATTGAAATACCGTACACCCGAAGAAATGACACCGGATATGAATCTAGTGAAGATGATGATGATCGATGAACCAGAAGTCTTAGATGCTGCTATCGCTCGTTTGCCGCAAGCTTTCCGTGAAAAATATACGACAGTGAAAAGTGCTCCTTATTACTTTGAAGTGTTGAATAAAGAAGCAAGCAAAGGAGCAGCTGTAGCAAATCTTGCCCAACATTTGGGTATCGCACAAGACGAGATCATGGCAATCGGTGATAACGAAAACGACCTCTCAATGATCGAATATGCTGGATTAGGTGTCGCTATGGGAAATGCTATCCCACTAGTGAAAGAAGCAGCAAATGTCATCACGACCACAAACGATGAGCATGGTGTAGCAGAAGCAATCAAAAAATATGTATTATAGTTTTAACTAAAAACTATCCTTGCTATTGCACGTAAAAAGAAACACAGACCTGAGTAAAGAAGAGGCTGGGACAGAAGTGTTTCTTACTTTTGTCCCAGCCTCACTTAAAAAGGTTTGTGTTTTTTGTTTATTTCTTTTTTGTTAGCCATTGCTCAACAGCCCATTTATGACTCCCACGTTTCAATTTTTGGATAGCATCAACGGGACTTACCCACCAGATCTGATTCGTTTTTTCAGTTGGTTCCGCCACTTGTTGCCACTTGCTTGCAACATAAAAATAACCGGGATTATAGTAGTGTGTTTTACGATAATTGGAATAAAAATATTCATCTGCTTCACCTAGATAGATTTCGATCTCCGCCGCGATCCCCATCTCTTCGATCAACTCACGACGAAGTGCTTCTTTCTTTGTTTCATGCCCTTCAATCTCTCCACCAGGTAAAAAAAAGGCTCCATTTGGTGCTTCAATCAGTGCAATTTCGTTATTTTTTTCGACAATTATATAGGCAGCATATCGATTCAAATACTCTGCTGATTGTTCTTTCTCACCAAATACTGGTTTATCCATGTTTGTTTGTCCACCTTAAACTTATTTTCTTTTATTCTACATGAGAGTTTTCTCATAAACAAGCGCAAATCTATTATTTTTTATTCTTTTTTTTGATATGATTGAAAAAAAAGAAAGGATGGATTTTACTTATGAAAATGGCTCATACTTGTGTACGAGTAAAAGATCTTGACGCTTCCCTAGAATTTTATCAAAAGGCATTTGGTTTTGAAGAAAGCCGTCGTCGCGACTTTCCAGAAAGTAAATTTACACTTGTTTATTTAACTTTACCTGGAGACGACTACGAATTGGAGCTTACTTATAATTATGACCATGAAGCATACGATTTAGGAAATGGCTATGGACACATTGCGATTGCCTCAGATGACTTAGAAGCACTTCATGAAAAACATCAAGCAGAAGGATTCAATGTGACTGACTTAAAAGGTCTTCCTGGAACAGCCCCTTCTTATTACTTCATCGTAGATCCAGACGGCTACAAAATCGAAATCATCCGTGGCTAGATCACTACCTAGATACTAAAAAAAGGTCGAGACAAATCTAAAAATCAGGTTTGTTACAGACTCTCGAATAAATGGCGTCCAAAAGTCAGTTTTTTCGGAAATTTCAAAAAAAAAAAAAAAAAAAAAAAAAAAACGAGCAATACAAAAAATGTATTGTTCGTTTTTTATCCAATTTCTCAAACCTAAACGGCTTTTGTCTCAACCTCTTTAAATATGAAACGATGAAAAAGAAGCAGCCTCTTCGGTAATCAATCCTATATTCACAAAAAGTTGAAACGCAATTTCTGTGATCCTTTTATTTTTTTGAAGTGAAACCCTTCTTTTCCAACCTCTAGCCAATCATGACACTTTCTTCAGGGAGCTTGTAGTTTGGTTCTGCTTTGTTTGCTTTGACTAATAAAGAAAAAATGACAGTCATGACCCCAACACGTCCGATATACATCAATGAAATGATGACCAGTTTGCCAACAACTGATAAGTCTGGTGTCAGACCCATTGTCAGCCCTACCGTACCGAAAGCTGAAAATACTTCAAAAGAAATGTACTCGATTCCCGAAGTACTTGGAATGGTTTCTGTGACAGACAAGATCATGATAGCCACTACACATAACGTCAGAGTAACAAAGAAGAGTGTCAAAGCTCGTAGAACAGCCGCTTGGCGAATTGTTCGACCAAATGCTTCCGCACGAGTTTTCCCTTTGAACATCGCCCGCATCTGAATGAACAATATCCCTAACGTCGTTGTTTTCAAGCCGCCAGCTGTTGACCCAGAAGTTCCTCCGATATACATCAAAAACATTGTTACGATCAATCCTGCATGGCTCATCCTCAAGTAATCAATGGAATAATACCCTGCAGTTCTTGGTGTCACACTCATGAAAAAGGTGTTCGCTAACTTTTCCCAAAATGTTCCATCTACTAGTTTCAGTCCATTTCTTTCCGTAAAGAATAACAGAATAAATCCACCGATCAATAGGCTGGCTGTCACTGTCAACGCAATTTTGGAATGTAGCGTGATTCTTTTTACTTTGTGATAGCTTAACAAATCTCGCCAAACAATGAACCCTAACCCACCTGCAATGATTAATACGGAGATCACCATGATCAAATAAGCATTTGTCTGATAGTCATGCAAACTATCTCCCAGTAAATCAAACCCTGCATTACAAAAACTGGATACTGCATGAAAAATACTAAACCAGATACCTTTGCCCCAGCCAAATTTAGGCACAAATGCGAAACTCAATGCTAAGGCACCCAATAACTGGATAACTACTGCAAATTTCAGGATATAAAGCATAAGACTCATGACACCAGAAATCTCTTCAAGGTTCAATGCTTCCTTTAAAAGGATCCGCATACTGAAGCTGATTTTTTTCTTCGCTAATGCGAAAAAGAGAATAGGGATCATCATGAAACCCAATCCACCTATTTCAATCAGCATCATGATCAAAAACTGGCCAGCACTGTTCCAATGCTCTGCTGTATTTAGTGTAGTCAATCCTGTGACGCAGATTGCCGAAGTAGCCGTAAACAACGCATCCAAAAAATTGGTTTGTTGCCCGTTTTGACTAAACATTGGCAAGGAGAGCAAGCCTCCTCCAATGAGTATCAAGACAAAAAATCCTGCCGCAATCAATTGTACGGGCGATATTTTTTTGTTCCTTTTCTTTTTCATGACAGACATTCCTTTTTTGTTTTCATTTACAAAAGTGAGCGCGTGAGACAAAAGTAAGAAACACTTTTGTCTCATTCCTTAAAAACGAATAAACGGTGGGAGCAGAAGTAACTCATTCTTAAATAAGCCCGAAATTCACAAAAATTTGAACAGCAATTTTCGTTAATTTCTTCTTATTTCTCGGAGTTAAACACTTCTGTCCCAGCCTCTTTCTCGATTCTCTCAAGTTTTTGCAGCAACTTTTTCGTTTCGTCTAAAGAATCATTCACTCGGACGGTCACTTTTTGGCTACTGCTTGTTGCCCATATTTTTGACTTTGATCAAACGAGTCACTTCCGCACGTTCATTTTCTTCCAGTTTCATTTTAATATAATAAATCGTTTCTTCCAACTGTGGGATCGTCATATACTCTAAAGCATTGACCCGTCTTCTTGTCTTCTCGATTTCTTCTGCCATCAGCTGACACGATTTTTCGATTTCTGACAACTCTAGAAGTTTCGGCAACAAATGAGTGAAACGGTCGATCGAACGATCCAATTCAGCATTGGAATTCAGAAAACCATATTCTAATGGCGCATCACTTAGTTGCTCATCATACTGAAAATTCATGATCGGTACTTTGACACTCATGATATTTTTCTCTACGACAGAAAGTTCCACGTTTTCAGTAGGCAAAGCGAGCAACTCCTCAATGAACGAGTCATTGATCGTTGATTTCGCCAAAACGAAGTCACTCATCGCCTGTCCCATTGTTTTTTCCACTGTCTGTCGCAAGTCATTATTTTTACGAATCAATAGAATGAATTGTCGCATCAATTCATCCTGTTTGTCTTTTAAAAGTTTATGCCCTCTGGTTGCGGTCGTCAATTGTTTTTTTAATCGAGTTAATTCCATTCTAGTTGGATTGACGTTTAATCGCATCGAAAAACTCACTTCCCTTCCGACAGATACTTGTCCAGTAGATCGTCTTTGATCCGTTTTAATTCAGTTCGTGGAAGCATCGCTAAAAGTTCCCAACCTAAATCAAGTGTTTCTGTAATTGTTCGGTTTGTATAGAATCCTTGATTCACATATTCATTCTCGAATCGCTCCGCAAATTTCGCATAGATTTTATCGACATCTGATAATGCAGATTCACCCAAAACGACAGCTAATTCTTTTGCCTGTTTTCCCTGTGCATAAGCTGCAAATAGTTGATTCATCGTTGCTGCATGATCCTCTCGCGTTTTCCCAGCGCCTGTTCCTTTGTCTTTCAAACGAGAAAGAGACGGCAATACATCGATTGGTGGCTGGATGCCACTCTTATACAGCTCTCTAGTCAAAATGATCTGTCCTTCAGTGATATAGCCGGTCAAATCGGGTATTGGGTGGGTCTTATCATCTTCTGGCATCGTCAAGATCGGTATCTGTGTCACTGATCCTTTCAATCCTCGAATACGCCCTGCACGTTCAAACAATGTCGCCAAATTCGTGTAGAGATAGCCCGGATAGCCACGGCGTCCTGGTACTTCTCGACGAGCAGCGGAGATTTCGCGCAACGCTTCGGCATAGTTGGTCATGTCTGTCATGATGACCAACACATGCATGCCTTTTTCATAAGCCAGATATTCTGCAGCTGTCAGCGCCATTCTTGGTGTCGCGATCCTTTCGATTGCTGGATCATTGGCCAAATTCATGAACATCACCGACCGATCGATTGCGCCCGTTTGACGGAAATCTTCCATGAAAAACTCTGCTTCTTCAAAAGTGATCCCTATTGCGGCAAAGACGACAGCAAAATCATCTGAAGAATCCAGTACAGTTGCTTGTCTCGCAATTTGTGCAGCTAATTCTTTATGGGGTAACCCTGAACCAGAAAAGACTGGTAGTTTTTGTCCGCGAACTAACGTGTTCAAATGATCGATTGCCGAAATACCTGTTTGGATGAACTCATCGGGATAGTCTCTCGCAACAGGATTGATTACTTCACCGTTGATATCCAAATATTTCTCTGGCAAGATTTCTGGTCCATTGTCTTTTGGTCTACCTAGTCCGTCAAAGACGCGACCGATCATATCTTCTGATACACCCAATTGCAGTGGGTGACCTAAGAAACGAACAGAAGAATCCCTTAGATTGATTCCACTAGTCCCTTCAAAAATCTGGACCATCGCTTTATCTTCTTGCACTTCAAGTACTTGTCCCCGACGGATCTCACCATTTTGCATGCGGACTTCGATCAGTTCTTCATACTTTACTCCAGAAACTTTTTCTACCGCCATCAAAGGTCCGACCACTTCTTCGATCGTTCGATATTCTTTAATCATTGGCCATTCCTCCTTCAGAGATGATTGCTTTCATCGTTTCTTTGATTTCCTGATTGATCGCATCTAATTTTGATAGATCGTCTTCTGGAATGTATTTGCTTCGACCGATACGTTCTCTGATAGAAACAGTGCCATCCATGATCTCATTAAGATATGCACCTAAACTCAAAGCCTTGCGTGCTTCTTCGCCAAACATCAAAATCATTTTTAGCATTTTGAATTGTTTTTCCCTAGAAGTAAATGTATCGACATCATCAAATGCATTTTGTTGTAAGTAGTCTTCACGGATCGATTTTGCGACTTCCAATGTCAAACGATCATTGTCGGATAAGGAGTCGATCCCTACTAAGCGTACGATTTCATTCAATTGTTCTTCTTCCTGTAAAATACGCATGCCAGTGGCAACCATCTCTGACCAGTTTTCTTGTAACACTTGATCCATATATTTTCCTACTTCAGTTGAATACAAGGAATAACTTTGAATCCAGTTGATTGATGGGAAATGTCGTTTTTGGGCTAACGTTGAATCCAATCCCCAGAAAACTTTCACGACCCGTAACGTATTTTGTGTGACTGGTTCTGAAACATCCCCGCCAGATGGTGAAACTGCGCTGATTGCTGTAATACTTCCTTCACGATTATCTGAACCTAACGCAATCACTCTACCAGAACGTTCATAATATTCTGCTAAACGAGAACCTAGGTACGCAGGATAACCTTCATCCCCAGGCATCTCTTCCAAACGTCCGCTCATTTCACGGAGTGCTTCTGCCCAGCGAGAAGTTGAATCTGCCATGATTGCCACATCATACCCCATATCACGGAAGTATTCCGCGATGGTGATACCTGTATAGATAGAAGCTTCTCGGGCCGCTACCGGCATATTGGAGGTGTTAGCGATCAATACTGTACGTTCCATCAATGACTCCCCAGTATTTGGATCGATCAATTCTGGAAACTCGTTCAGTACATCCGTCATTTCATTGCCACGTTCACCACAGCCCACATAGACCACTAAATCAACATTTGCCCATTTGGCGATCTGATGCTGTACAACTGTCTTTCCCGCACCGAATGGACCTGGAACAGCCGCTGCTCCACCCTTTGTGACAGGGAAAAATGTATCGATGACCCGTTGTCCTGTGATCATTGGTGCATCAGGATTCAATTTTTCTTTGATAGGACGGCTTCTTCGTACGGGCCACTTCTGTAACATCGTTAATTCTTTCTTGCCATCTTCTGTACTAATGACACAGACTGGTTCGTCGATCGTAAATGAGCCTCTTTCGATCTTCTCGATTTTCCCTTTGATACCGTGAGGAACCATGATTTTATGCTTGATGATCTTAGTTTCGTCGACATAGCCGATTACATCACCAGCACTGACCTCATCCCCGATTTCACTTATAGGTTCGAACCACCATTTTTTCTCATGATCCAATGCGGGCAATTGGATACCCCGGCCTAGGAAATTACTTTGAGTTACCTCCATAAATGTATCTAAAGGCCGTTGGATACCATCAAACATTTGAGCGATGATCCCTGGTCCTAGTTCGACTGACAATGCTTCACCAGTCGATCGAACGGGTTCTCCAGGACCGATCCCTGAAGTTTCTTCGTAAACCTGAATCGATGCGACATCGCCACGCATCTCGATAATTTCACCGATGACTCCTAAATCTCCCACTAAACACATGTCTTGGATACTTGCATCCGACATATTTTCTGCCATAACGAGAGGACCGGAGACTTTTATGATTTTTCCAATTTGCAAATGATTATCTCCTTTTTCTATTATAAGATATTTTGTCCAACTGCTTTTTCTACACTTTTTTGTATCTCAGCAATCCCGATCCCCAAAGATCCTTGATGATTTGGGATCAAGATGATTGCTGGTGTCAACTGTCCTTTATAGCGCTCGATTGTTTCAGGGATTTCCTTTGCGCACTGCTCCGTTAAATAAATGACCCCGTATCCTTGTTTAGCCATCTCATCAACAGTGTGTCTGATCTCCTGCTTCGTAGCACTATTTCGAACATCGAATCCAAATAATTTGAATGGCAAGACAGAATCTTTATCGCCCACTACACCTATTTTATGCGTCATAGACTTGTCTCATCCTTTCTTTTAACTGTTCGATCGAAAAATGATTTCTTTTACCAATGATCAACAGTCGAAGATTCTTGCATTCTACTTCTTTCGCGTTCATAAAGGCCAATAGAAGTAAAGGTCCAAAAGCTTGGGTCTGAGCAATTTGATAATAAGAACTTAAATAGTCATCTTTCAATTGCTCTAACCTCACCAAATCGATCGTTCCATCCTGTATTACCGGTTTTAATAACTCACTATAATTTGTAGATTGTAAAAATTGAATATACGATTCGAGATCACTATGCACAAAGGACAAGAAACTTTCCTTCGCAATCTCTCCTGAGCTGGAAATGACTGTGGTCATGAATCCAAGAGATTGTTGCTGTAGGATTCCTCTTGCCATAGTTGTAATATTCGTTAAATCAATGAAAGCGATGATTTCTTCTAGTAACTCCTGATAGCCAAGTTTTTCCCCTAACCTACGCTGTTCTGTCAGAAAACATCGATCATAAATGACATCAATTCCCTGCAAAACAGAAGAGGCATCAAAATATTCTCGAACTTCTTTGATACAAGTCATCAGGTTACTTGGTAAGACAGACGATGCTTGTGTATGAATCGCATCTTTTACTTCCTCAAGTGTATAGAACCCATCATCAATGAACAGATGGTCTAAATCTTTTCCAGTCATCTCTGACTTCGTCAACACCTTCAAATTATGAAATGTATAACGCATCGTGTAGATCCAAACGATTTCTGGTTCTGGGGAAGACTCTTTCAACCATTTGAATAACTCGCTTCGTTCTTTTGCCAGATTGTCTTCAAAATCATACTCAAATCCTTCGTGGATATAGGGACTGTAGATCGTGGTCTTTAAAATCTCTCCAAGGTCTTCGATTGAATCAACTTGAAGCATTCGGTCAAAGGTTTCTTTAGAGATCAATTCCAGTTCTCTGCCGCGTATCAAGGGATTCAATTCATGGTACTCCATTCGTCATCCCTCCTTAATCAAATAATTGTTGAGCAATTTCAAAGCGCATCGTTTCTTCCACTTCTCTTATTAAATTACGGTACAAAAAGTTATACTGTACGCCTTGATCATCAATCAAAAAACCAGCTTGCTTTTCAATCACTTCTTCATCCAATACCAATTCAAAGGGAAGTTCATTATTCCACTTATCGATCAATTCTAAAGAAACATGATCCACTGTTTTTTCGCCTAAAATCAAACGAACATGTCCCGTCAAAGTCAATGTATGAAGCATTTCTGTCATCAAATCGATTTGCGCTTCGTTAGGTTGGCTTTCCAGTTGAGTAGTAGCTTCTGAAAATAACCGTTGTAAAAAATTTTGCTTCTCATTCAATGTCTGTTGTCGACTTTCTACTTGCTGTCTATTTCTCAATTGGCGGTAATTTCGCTCAATGCCTTCTAATTGCCTTGCTTTTTGTTTTTGAAAGTCATTTTCTAATTTTAACCGCTTCGTTTCAAATTCTTGCTCGATTTCGTTTCGTTTCGTCGCTTCGAGAAGTGTTCGTTCTTCTTGCGCTGTTTTATTCATCTGCGTGATGATTTTATCAATAGCATCCACTGGGCTTCCTCCTTATAAATCTTAAGCATTTAGAACAAGTAAGAAAGAAATAACGAATCCTAGGATAGCATATGTCTCTACCATCGCCGCATAAATGATCCCTTTCGTTGCGTGTTCTGGTTTTTTCGCTAAAATTTGAATACCAGCAGCGGCAACTTTCCCTTGAGCGATACCAGAAAATAGACCCGTAAATGCGATTGGTAAAGAGGCACCTAAAAAATTAAGTCCTTGAACAACTGTCATATCGCTTCCCAAATTGATGAAGATCAAAAAGGCAATAACAAATCCGTAAAGTCCCTGTGTCCCTGGAAGCAACTGTAAAATCAGTGCTTGACCAAATTTTTCCGGTTGGCTTGTCGTCAAAGCTGCTGCAGCTTCCCCTGTCATACCAACTCCTTTAGCAGATCCAATCCCTGAAAAAATCGTTGCTGTTGCCATCGCTAATACCGCAAATACCATTCCACCGTTTTGACTAATCAAATAATCCATCATTGTTTCAAATTCCTCCAATTATATCTATTTTTTCTTATGATTGATGTTGACGTATTTCTCCGCTGTTTTGAACGGTTTAAAGGCACGTCCGCCTCCACTATAAAATTTCCCAAAAAATTCAACGTATTGTAATCTTGCACCATGAACATATGCACTTAAAAGTGTCAAAAACATATTAAGAGCATGAAGCGCAATGATCAGGATGATCCCCACACTAAAACGTGCAGCGGGCGGCATGAATGCCACTAACATATTGAACGCAGCACCTATGCTTCCTCCAGATATTCCTAAAGCCATCAAACGAGTGTAACTGACCAAATCTCCAATATATCCGGTCAAGCCATATAAGTTATAGGCACCCTTCGCCATCCCTTTGACTTTGGATGAAGATTGAAAAATAGGAATGATCAGAATGCACAATGCGGAAAGAACTGCTAATCCGATTCCTAGGTAAACAAATGCTTGATTCTTTAAGACCATCATGCCTAGCAAAACAAAGATGATCCCCATCAAAATCCCTTGCCAAGCGAAACCTTCATTGATCGCATCGATATACGCTTTACGTTTCATGTTTTCCTTTGCTGCAATAAATAATCCAACTAGTATTTGGATCAAGCCAAAGATGACAGACAAGATCAAGATCGTATTGACATCGTTGGTCGTTGATAATATCGGAAACGGTAAATGGATACCACCTATCTCTTTTGGTAGCTCGTTTCCAAAGAAGGAACTATAGATGAATCCCCAAATAATTGAAGGGACCGCTAAAATCTCAAAAAATTTAGCAAATCGCTGCATACTACGAGGCAGTACAATGAATCTTTGGACAAGAAAAGCGCCTAGAAACATCAGCAATCCATACCCGATATCAGCCACCATCATCCCGAAAAAGACAAGATAAAATGGGGTCATCCATGGTGTAGGATCTACCTCTTCATACTTTGGCAAACTGTACATCTCCGTCAACATTTCAAATGGTGCTACGATTGGATGATTTTTCAGTTTAGTTGGTACTTCTTCTGCTATTTCGTTCACCGTTGGTTCTTCAAAACTGACATATACTTCTTCTGCCAAATGTTCTTGTTGCAACAAATGGATAAAATCTTCTTTTTCTTCATTATCTATCCAACCTTGCACAATGATCAAGTATGGTGAGCGGACCAGTCGATTCGTGATTGCTACTCGCTCCGCTCTAGCCAAAAGTATTTCTTCTGTCCATTCAAATTCAACAATATAGCCGCTGCAACTAGCAATTTCAGAAGCAAGCTTCTTTTGTTGCTTACTGATTTCGGTTAGTTGTTTCTTTACAACATTTAGCTGTTGGCGCGGACTATTTTCGTATTTATACTCTTCTTTGACGAACCCATAACGACTAGTGATATCATCTACAACTTGTATCTTGTTTTGCAACACGATATAAGCAAAATAGACCGTTGTTTGTGTCGCGTTGACTTCCTCAAGATAGATATCTTGTATCTTTGCCAGTTCTTCTTTGAAGGCTTCGGCATTGGCTGCACTGACTGTTCCGATGACGAATGACGTAACCTGACTAAGAAAAGCAGAAGGTGCCGCATCAAGATTTTGCCAGTTATTCAACCATTCTTCTTCGCTTTCTAACTGATCACGTTCATCTATCAATTGTTCCCATCGTTCTTTCAGTGAGAGTACTTCATTTAATTTCCTTTGAAACGCCTCTTCAGAGTAATCTCTTTCCAATTCTTGTAAAGAGAGTTCCCGTCTTTTTAGATGTCTTTTTTTCTGTCCTTTTTCCCCGTGATGTTCAATAAATTGAATCGCTGTTCTTATTTCTGATAGTTCACTTATCAAAACGGCTGCCTTAGATTCTTTGTCGATCGTAGCAGTTTCAGGGAAATATTCTTCTACCCATTCATTATTCTCAGATTCTTGAAAAAGGTCACGAATTTCAACAGCATGCATTCCTTGGACAGCTTGCAGGATCTGCTCTTGATTTTTCTTATCTGAAATGAGAGTCACTTTTTCCATCTTAGTGACGGCCATATGTCTGTATCACCCTTTCGATAATCGCCGCGATTGCTTGTTCTTGATGTGTCTGATATTGCTCAAGCAAGCGTTCCTGAAGTTCTTTTTCAGTTGCCTTCAACTGCTCTTTTTGTTCTGCAGTTTGTTTTTCTTCCAAACTGATTTTCTCCTCGATCAACTGCGCTAACTGTTGCCGATGTTTTTCTTCTATTGCTGCTAATTCTTTTTCTTTTGACTCAGAATAATTATTTAATTCTTCGTTTAATTTGACCAACGATTGTTGATTTTTTTGTTCCGCTTCTTGTATCTTCTCTAGAGCCTCTAGCAAAATTCACACATCCTTTCTGTTAAAAAAAGGGTACATGCTTTCTTTTTCATTGAAAGTATGTACCCTTTTAAGATAACTGTTTAAAATCAGGCACTTTCAAAAAACGTTCTTCTCACCCCTTGAAGAACTAGATCCTTGAAGCTTGCGCCCAACCTTTTTTATTCGTACTTTAATTAAAGTATAACAAAATATGAATAGAATTCAACAGCGTTCTCTCATTCTCTTTGTAAAAAATTATTTTTCCAAAGGGACGAACGACAAAATAAGTTTTTTCTTCATATATACAAAGTGTTTTAAAAATTTTTAAATTACTGATAGAATATGTCTAATTTATTATTGGGAGGAATTTTTATGTCACCTATCATTGGAATTGCCGGTAATCAGTTGATCAGAGCAACTGATACCTTTCAGGGAAACCAAGTAACCTATACCCCTCAAGGATTTGTCAACGCAGTCCAGCAGGCTGGCGGACTGCCCATGATCTTGCCGATCTCTGAACCTAGCAGTGCGTCTTCTTACATCCAGCAGATCGACAAGCTGATCCTTACAGGCGGTCAAGATGTTTCACCTCAACTTTATCATGAAGCTCCGCATCCAAAACTGATGGAAACGAATCTACAAAGAGATCATTTTGAAAAATCATTGATCAAAGAAGCACTAAAACAAAAGAAACCGATCCTGGCTGTTTGTCGTGGCATGCAACTTTTGAATGTCGCCCTTGGAGGAAGCTTATACCAAGACCTATCTCTATATTCCGATTGGTCTGTCAAACACGATCAATTTCCGACTGAGCCACAATTTTCCACTCATGAAGTCACTATTCTTACGGATACGGCATTAAATAAATTTCTTCCCACATCGTATTTTGTAAATTCGTACCATCATCAAGCAGTAAAAGAATTAGCCCCTGCTTTAAAAGCTACTGCTCTTTCACCAGATGGTCTGATTGAAGGCGTGGAAAGTACGGAACTAAAACTATTAGGTGTCCAATGGCATCCAGAGCTTACTCACCGCACAAATCCACTTGATCAGCAACTATTCACCTATTTTGTGCAAGAATATTAATGCAATATGATACGCAGATCACTTGAATCTATCAGTCTTTTGCGTATTTTTTTATTGTTTGCGTTGATAGGCCAATAAACGTTTCAATTGGTTGACTTGTTGTTGTAACTCTATTCCTTTGGATGTGTCTCGGTTAAATTTTCTAGGCAGTTGTTGATCGATCACTTTCTTGACATCTGCTTGATTACTCGTCTTTTTTAATTGTTGTTCAATACCAAGGAAGGGGTAATGGGTAACGATTTGAAAGCCATAAGAGTTATACAATAGCGAATAACCAGCGATCCCAGTCGTTTTTTGATACGCCTTCGACAATCCACCATCAATCACAAAGACAGTACCATTGGCTCTGATCGGTGATTCTCCTTTTTTGACTTTGACCGGAGTATGACCGTTGATGATGACTGATCCATTTTCTTCTACACCAAATTCTTTAAGAACTTTCTTGCTGAACCATTCCTCGTTTCTTAAAGTATAATAAGGATTTCTTTTCTCTATATGAGTTTCCTTTTCAGTTAGGAAATAACGTTCAAATGTTGCCATCTTACTTTTCCCAAAGAGCGGCGAAAATGGACCTATCCAAGCATACCAAATCAAATCTGTTGCCAGATCATCTTTCACAGTAATCTTTTTCGCACTATTTCGGATTTGCTTTTCAAAGAAATCCAATAATCCTTTACCAGAATAACTTTTATTTTCTAAAGAAAATGACAGGAAGCCACCTTCTGGATCGATCGGTATACATCCATGGAACAAAAGATGCTGATTATATGTCAGATACATTGCTCCTTTGGTCAATAAAAATTCCATATGCTTCTTCATTCTCAAAGAATGTTGAAATGAGTACATCAAGCTATCGATCACTTGCCTTTCTTCTGGCAACAATTGATTCGGATTCTTTGGATCAATCGTTTGAAAACAAGCGCCATTGATCGTATGAACCGTTCCGTCTAACTTGATCGTGTTGTGAGAATAGTCGATTTGAGTCAGTAAATCTCGTTGGGCCATCTCAAACTCTGGTCGTCGTTCCAATATTTGTGACTCCACTTTAAATTGCATGATTGCAAGTGCCTGATGGATCTTCTCCATTTCTTTTCGTTCTCTTGTTGTTAACTCCTCATGATTTTTTGGTGTAAACAGAGGGTTTTCATCATAATTATCATTTGAAAAAGAAGCTAAAATACGGAAGTTCAAGCCATATTCTTTCTCCAAATCAAATAAATAGTTGTACCGAGCGGCAATCCTTAACAGTGTCAACAAGCAGGCTTCCGAACCACAATAAGCGCCAAGCCATAAAAGATCGTGGTTTCCCCATTGGATATCGACAGATGAGAATTTCATCAGTCGATCCATCACTTTTGCAGCTTGAGTACCTCGATCAAAGATATCCCCAACAATATGGACATGATCAATGACCATTGTTTGGATCGTCTGCGCCAATTTTTTCAAAAAACGCTGTTCTTCATCCATCAACGTCAATTGATCAATGATTTTTTTGACATACTCTTTTTTGCCGGCAACTCGGTCATCGATATACAATAGTTCCTCAATGATGTAACTATACTCTTTAGGCAGTCCTTTTCGAACTTTTGAACGTGTATACTTTACAGAAGTGAAACGTAACAATTCGATCAATTGATGGATCAACTGTGATTTATCTTGCTTTTCGTACCATTCAGTTGTGACAGCATATTCTGGATATGCAACAAAGAGCGTCAGTTGTTTGATGTCTTCTTCATCCAAAGAATCATGAAACAACTCTTTGATTTTTTCTTTTAAATTTCCTGAACCAATACGCAAAATATGATCGAACGCTGGAAATTCTCCATGGATATCACTTAAAAACAGCTCTGTCCCTTTTGGAAGCTGCAAGATTGCCTCCAGATTAATGATCTCTGTGATCACATCTTCCGTTGTAGGGAATTTTTCTGACAATAACTCTAAATATTGATCCATTCTAAGACCTCCAGATTGGTATACTTAAAATTATAGTGAATATAAGCGCTTTTTTCAAGATTAAACTCTTAATTCATCTCGGATCAAAAAAATATTGGTCTATCTATAAAAAGAAATGAATGTGGGATAAATCTAAAAATCAGGTTTGCTATAGACCATAATTCCGAATAAAAGGCGTCCAACAGTCAGTTTTTTCGGAATTTTCAAAAAAAAAAAAAAAGAACGAGCAATACAAAAAACGTATTGTTCGTTCTTTTCTCCAATTTCTCAAATCTAAACGACTTTTGTCTCGACCTCGTTTCGTCATCTTCGTTTTGTGTTACGCTTTTTTGCGTTCATTTCTCATGATCGATATCGATTGTTTCAATGAACTCCACAGTCCACCCTCGCTATAAACAAGCACATTAGATTTGTACATATTTGCAGAAAGAAACATTAAAACAAAAGTGACTACGATCAATATGACAAGTGAGACCATCGCTCCACTCACATCGACCGTTTCATTCGCTAAACGAACAGGCATGATGTAAGAAGAAAGGAATGGAATATAAGAGGTGATACGAATGACGATATTATTAGGATCAGACGCACCTAAGATCAGACCTAACATATATCCACCTAGCGATAAATAGGTGACAGGTAAAATCGCCTTTGCTGTATCTTCTGCTTTATTCACTAATGATCCGCATAGTGCTGCTAGAACAGCGAATATCAAGATACCAAAAAACATGAATAGCAATGAATACCATAGGAATGGTCCAAAAATGCTATCTAAAGAAATCCCATCTAAAGCACTTTTCACGATATCCATATTTTTAAATTGATTAAATCCGACGCCAAAAATCACGCCATATAATGCCATTTGTGTCACAGCAACAAGCAAAACGCCTGTCAATTTGCCATAGAAGTGTTTTTGAGCCGTTGTACTAGATAAGATCACTTCCATGATACGCGTACCCTTTTCAGAAGCAATCTCCTGTGCAATGATTTGTGCATACGTTAAGATAATGATGAACAAGATGATCGTTGCGACATAGCTAACTACATATTGTACATCAGAATTGTCTTCTCCCACAGTCATCTTTCCTTGATCGTTGAAACTGACTTTTTGTCGGGAAAAACTTGCTGGCTGACTAAGACTTGCTACTTCTTCTGGCGAAACGCCCAGCATACTTGCTCTAAGCATCGATTGCGCACCTGTCAGTTGTTGTTGGATAAGTAACTGCGTACTTTGACCTAATGAATTTTCGCTATAGAGCTCCCCTTTGACCTCGTCGTTAGCTACCGAAATGGTCATATAGGCATCGATTTTTTCATCTGCCAATTCTTTTTGTGCCTTTTTTGTTGAATCGATTGCTTTAAACTCAAAATCATCTGTTTTCACTTGACCTAGTTGTTGTGTCAACTGCGGATCATCTGATAGGACCCCAATTTTATTGACCTCACTATTTTGTTGCGCAAAATTCCCTGCAACGTAAATGACCCCCATCATAATAAATGGCACTAAGATCATGATCAAAAAAGAAATAGATTTGATATTTTTTAAATAAACATCTTTTGTAATGATCCAAAATTTACGCATCCATCTCACCTGCTTTCATTTTGAAGATCTCTTCCAAAGTAGGCGGTTGCTGATTGAACATCGGAATGTAGCCAAACTGAGTTGCTCGCGTGAAAATCTCTTTTCCTGCATCTGGATCTTCTAATGTGACTTCCAATGTTTGGTCTTCATGAAGGATCACATGTTTAACTCCTTCGATTTCAGCTACGTCTTGTTGTGTCAGATCAGATTCTAAAAATACTTTTGTTCGGCCAAAAGATTCTCTGATTTCATGTACTTTTCCATCTAAAACCATTTTCCCATTTCGCAACATGATCAAATGATCACAGATTTTTTCAACATTATCCATATTATGACTTGAGAAGATCACACAAGAACCCTTCTCTTTTAATTCAATGATCCCATCTTTCAATAGTTCTGCGTTTACTGGATCCAACCCGCTAAATGGTTCATCTAGGATGATCAGCTTGGGTTCATGGATCAACGTGGCAATCAACTGTACCTTTTGCTGATTTCCTTTCGATAGCGATTTGACTTTATCTGTTTTCTTGCCTTTTACTTGGAATTTTTCCATCCAAAAATCGATTTTCGGTTCAATTTCTTTTTTTGATTTTCCGCGTAATTCCGCAAAATACACCAGTTGATCTTGGATCGTCACTTTTGGATATAATCCTCGTTCTTCAGGCAGATACCCAATGATATCGTAATCTTTTTCTCCTAAATGATGACCATTCCATAATACTTCCCCTTGATCTTGTGTCAAAAAATCTAAAATCAGTCGAAACGTCGTGGTTTTTCCCGCCCCGTTTTGTCCGATCAATCCCATGATCTTTCCATCTGGAATCTGAAATGATACATGGTCAACAGCTGTGTAGTTCCCAAAAGTCTTTACCAGGTCTTTAACTTCTAACATCGTTTCACTCCTTCGCCACTAGTATATTTCTTCAAAAAATAAATCGCATACATTCGTAAGAATAGAACAAGAGGGGAACCTGACGTTTAAGAAGAAACACCCCCTATTGTACCGAAACGATTGTTGGCTATCATTTTCTCATAAAAAAATCATAGGACACTTTACATTGTTTGTAAAGCGTCCTCTGTTAGTTTTCATGTAATTTGTCAAAAACATTTTGTGCGACATTTTTAGGTAAGCCGATTTGTTGAAGTTCTTCGACTGTTGCTGCTGTAATATTTTTAAGAGATTTGAATTCTTTTAAAAGATTTTTTTTCCGTTTTGGTCCTAATCCTTCGATTTCATCTAAGCGAGAAGCAAAACTATTTTTACTTCGAAGTTGTCGGTGAAACGTGATTGCAAATCGATGGACTTCATCTTGTACTCGTTGCAATAAAAAGAACTCAGGTGAATTTCTTTCTAATGGAACGACAGCTAGATCTGAACCAAAAAGTAATTCATTCGTTTTATGCTTTTCATTTTTGGCCATTCCAGCTACGGGAATATCGATACCTAACTGGTTCTCCAGCACATCTTTTGCAACATCGACTTGCCCTTTCCCCCCATCAATCAAGATCAAATCAGGCAAAGATAAGCCTTCACGGATCACACGTGCATACCGACGATAGATAACTTCCCTCATGGAGGCATAATCATCAGGTCCCTTCACTGTTTTGATCTTATATTTGCGGTATTCCTTTTTTGCTGGTTTCCCGTCAATAAATACGACCATCGCAGCGACTGGATTTGTTCCCATGATATTTGAATTATCGAAAGATTCGATACGTGTTGGTGTAGGGATGTTCATTGCATTTCCTAACCGTTCCACGGCGCCAATCGTTCGTTCCTGTTTTCGCGCAATCAGATCAAATCGTTCATTTAAGGCAACCGTTGCATTTTTATTAGCAAGTTCCACTAGTTTTTTCTTTTCGCCTCTTTTTGGCTGTAACACTTTGGTATCTAATAGAGCTTCCACGCTTAATTGGTCGATCGTATCAGGGATCAAGACTTCTTTGGGGATGAAATGTTCATTTTCTTGATAGAATTGACCGATATACGTTAAAAAGTCTTCTTCTGCTTCATTATAAAAAGGAAAGATAGAAACGTCACGTTCGATCAATTTTCCTTGTCTCACAAAAAATACTTGGACACACATCCACCCTTTATCGATGGCATAACCAAATACATCTCGATCCACTAAATCGGTATTCGTCATTTTCTGTCTTGTCATGATCGTTTCGATTGCTCGGATCTGATCGCGGTATTCTGCGGCTTTTTCAAATTCCATATTTTCGGAAGCCAGCATCATTTTTTGGTGGATCTCTGACTCGACTTTTTCATGTCCCCCGTTTAGAAACCCTTTTACTTCATCAACGATTTTCGTGTATACTTTAGGATCGACATTAAAGTAATACGGACATAAACATTGGCCTAAATGATAATACAAACATGGTTCTTTTGTTTGACTTGGCTTACATTTGCGTAAAGGAAATAACCGATCAAGTATTTTCTTTGTTTCATTCGCAGCCCCTACATCGGGATAAGGTCCAAAATAAAAAGCTTTATCCTTCAATACTTTACGTGTGATCACTAAACGTGGATATTTTTCATTGGTGATTTTTAAAAAAGGATACGTCTTGTCATCCTTTAGCATGATATTATATTTAGGATCGTTCTTCTTGATCAAGTTGATTTCTAAAAGCAAGGCTTCGATATTTGATTCAGTCACGATATATTCAAAGTCTACGATCTCACTAACTAATCGTTCTGTTTTGGTATTGTGGCTACCTGTAAAATAAGAACGGACACGATTCTTTAGAATTTTTGCTTTTCCCACATAAATAATCGTCCCATTTTTATCTTTCATCAAATAGCAGCCTGGTTGATCAGGAAGTAAAGCTAATTTGTTTTTGATACGTTCATTCATTGTATACTTCCTTTCAGATTTCATTGTATTCATTATAACATGATTGATAAATTCGTTGTTTCACTGTCATTTATTTTGACAATAAATTAAATTTTACAGGTATCGTCTGCATTATGACACTGCGAAAAAAGAGGAGGGCGAGACAAAAGTAAACATCACTTTTTGTCTCACCCTCTGAATTCGAATTAACGATCTTTTTTAACCCTTGTAACTAGTTTTCACGACCTTATAAGCAAGGTTGTTTATTTTATAGATATTGACTGATCATTTGACGTAATTGTTCTTTCGTATGAACACCAATCGCTTTTTCAACTACTTGTCCATCTTTTTTCAACAATAACGTTGGAATACTCATGATCCCAAACTCTTGTGGTGTTTGCGGATTTTCATCTACATCCATTTTTACGATTCTGAATTCATCTTCATCGTATTCTTCTGCTAATTGATCCAAAATTGGTGCTTGCATGCGACAAGGTCCACACCAAGTTGCCCAAAAGTCAACCAATACTAAGCCTTTGTCTGTTTCTTCGTTAAATGTCGTATCTGTAACTACTTGTGACATATAAAAGACCTCCATTTTTTAGTCTGATGGTATTATAGCATTTTTCTTTTCCAGAAACGAGCATTCTGCTTACATTAAGTAAGCTTTATTTAAACTTAACGATCGTTGCTCCATTCCCACCTTGATTAGCGGGAGCAAATTCATAGCTTTTTACACTTCGATGATTTTTTAGATAGTCCGTAATCCCTTTGCGTAGTGCTCCTGTTCCTTTACCATGGACAATAGTGACTTGAGGGTACCCAGCCAAGATTGCTGCATCAAGGTATTGATCCACTTCAGTCAATGCTTCTTCATAACGTTTTCCACGAAGATCTAGTTGATTCGCCACATAACTGGCAGATTCTGATCTTACTGTATGCACCACTCTTTGTGTTGGTTCTTTTTGCGGAGCTACTGGCATCAATTCACTTTCAGAAACATTCATCTTCAAGATACCGATCTCCACTTGCCATTGATCCCCGTTTTTACGTAACAAGGTTCCTCGCTGACCATAAGTCGTTACAAGAACTTCATCTCCAGATTTGAGCGTCTTTTGTTCCTTCGCTTTTTTCAATACTTTATTTTTCTTCAATTGTTCTTCTTGGTGTAAGTTTGCTAATTGTGTTTTCGCATCAATCAATTGATGCTCTTTCACATTTCCTTGTCCGATCTGTTGTTGCATTTTCCGAATATCTGCGATGATGTGATCGGCTTTTTCTTCTGCTTCCGCTACCAGATCATTTGCTTTCTTTTTCGCTTTTTCTAGTTCTTTTTCCCGTTCTTCAAAAAAATAACTATACGCATCTTTTAGATTTTCATACAAACTCTGTGCCTCATCAACATAATGACGCATTTCCAAGTATTCTGTTTCAACCATTTTACGACGACTTTCTAAATCAGAAATCATTTCATTCAAATCTTGGCTTTCATCATTCATCAATTGTTTTGCTTCATTGATCACATCTTGATCTAGTCCTAACCGACTCGAGATCTCAAATGCATTGCTTCGGCCTGGAACACCGATCAGTAAGCGATATGTTGGGCTCAATGTATCCACATCAAACTCCATACTTGCATTGATCGTATTGGCACGATTATAACCATACACTTTCAATTCTGGATAATGAGTCGTTGCCATGACATAAGCTGATTTTTTCCCTAGATCATCTAGGATAGCGATAGCTAATGCTGCTCCTTCTTGCGGGTCTGTTCCGGCACCTAACTCATCAAATAAAACTAAACTTTTTTCGTTTACTTTTGCTAAGATATCCACTGTATTGGTCATATGAGAAGAAAAAGTCGATAAACTTTGTTCGATCGACTGCTCATCTCCGATATCGGCAAATACTTCTTCAAAAATTCCGATCTGACTATCTTCACCTACAGGGATCGGCAGTCCAGCCTGCCCCATCAATTGAAGTAAGCCAAGCGTTTTTAACGTGATGGTTTTCCCACCTGTATTTGGACCAGTGATGACGATTGCTTGATAATTCTCACCGATCGTAATGTCATTAGCCACAACTTTCTCTTGGTCGATCAATGGATGCCGTGCTTGTTTGAGCACAACATGATTCTCTTTACTGATTGTCGGAACAATTGCTTTTAATTCTTTCCCAAAACGAGCTTTGGCATTCATTATATCCATTTTTCCAATAACATATGCGTTATGGATGATCTCATGACGATGAGGAACAAGCTCTGCGGACAATTCACTTAATATTCGTTGGACCTCATTACGTTCGGCAATCTGGTACTGTCTTAACCGGTTATTTAAGTCAACGATTTGTTTTGGCTCAACAAATAAAGTTTGACCAGAAGCACTTTGGTCATGGACTACGCCACCAAACACACCACGATATTCTTGTTTTACTGGGATAACATAGCGATCATTTCGCATCGTGATGATTGCATCACTCAAATATTTTGCGTTTTTCCCTCGAACGATGCCATCTAATTGCTCTCTAACCGTTTGTTCGCTGCGACGAATGTTTTGACGAATACTTTTTAGTTCTGGTGATGCATCATCTGTCACTCTGCCATCTTCATCGATTGCTTCTTTTAGTCGACGGCTTAAAACCGGGATCGTAACTAGCTGGTCAGCCCAAAAATACAAGCGGTAGAAGTCGATTTCGCTGTCGGCTAGATCATCAATGAATCGTTTCAATTCACTAGTTGTTGATAACACACGAGAAACTTCCGCTAATTCAATCCCATTCAAATCTGCACCGATTTCGATCCGTTTCATATGTGGGCGGATGTTTTCCAATTTTGGTATCGGGATGCCTCCACGCAAACGTTGGACTTTCAACCCATCCTCTGTTTCAGCCAACCAATCCGTGATATGTTCTTTCTGATTAGCGGGGACTAATTTCACTAGTTCTTCTTGTCCTTGAGCTGTCACTAAATATTGACGGACAAGTTGTTTTACTTTTTCAAATTCTAATGTTTCAAGGATTCGGTTATTCACTTTATCACCTTATCTTTCACTAAAAAAAGTTGTAACTCTTCGCATCAGCTCTTTCGCTTCTGCCGTCCTGTCACAACCTCTTTTCAATCGTTTTGTTTCATCAATCCTATTGATTGATGATATTCGTTACCCATAGATCATGGATTTTGTCACTCAATAGCGGTGTCTTCTCAACAATAAAGCGTGCAAGACTATTCCCACTAAATTGGTTTTGGATAAAATCTACTGGAACAAGAGTCAATAAGCTCAAAAGCAAGAAAATCGTTACATAAGCAACCACAACAGACAGCACACCGCCTGCTAGCCAGTCTACTTGCCTCAATACAGGGACATAGGTCAAACTGTGAGCAAAAATCCCAATGAAGCGAGTAATCAATGCACCCGCCAATAGAATCAGCAAGAAGGCCACACCTGCATAAAAGGCCTCATCTAATCTAAAAGAGATCACTTGATCAAAAAAGACCATTTTAGATGTAGAAGTCACTGCTGGATAAGGAATATATAACTCTAAATGATCCGCTAACTGTTTGTAAAAATGCTGGGCCACAAAAAATGATAGTACATAGCCTATCGTATAAACCACTTGCATAGCAAAACCTCGCCTGGCCCCTGAAAAAAACGCAATAAGCAAAATAAATAAAATCAATAAACTTAACATGCCACGTTCCTTTCTCCTCGTTAATTTGAAGATTTTTGTTTGATTTGGCCTTTTCTTTTTTCATTCAAGATTTGTTGTGCTTCCATATGATTTTTTATTTCACGGTTAGGTTGTCCGTTTTCTTTCAAAACTTCTCGAGCTTCATTCTCAATTGCTTCGATCCGTTTGATACGGTTCTCCATTTCGGTAAATTTAATCATTTTTTTCTTTAAGTTTGCCACTTCTTTTTCAAGTTCTAAATTTTTTTCTTGTTTTTTCAATTGATCCGAGAGCGCATTGACAGCCATCAAAATAGCTGCTTGTTCGTTATCGATTTGAGGTGACAATTCCTTCAATTCTGCTAATTGTTCATTGATCAAATTTGTCACGATATCCATATGATGTTTCGTTTCACGTCCAATGATCGTGTAAGTTTGGTCGGCAATCACTGCTTTATAGCGTGTTTTTTCGTGCGCCATCCGAATCATTTCCCCCTATTGATAAAATTATTATCTAGTGTACCATGAAGTTAATGATTTAACAGCTGTACACACATTTCTTTAATTTACTTTATCATTATATGATAAACTAAAAAAAAATGCTATGTCTCCTACTATTCTTATGTTTAGAATGTATGGAGATCAAACTATTTGGACAATGTCAATAAATTGGAGGCACCATGAGTAACATAATCATAAAAACAACTACTAAACAGATCGAAAAAATGAAACAAGCTTATTCAACTTTTTTATTACCAAAAAAAATTCCTTATACATCTTTTGTAGCCAAAAAAAATGGCACTACGATCACTGCTTATACTTCTGGAAAAGTTATGTTTCAAGGCACAAATGCAGAAAAAGAAGCTGGTCTTTGGGGTGAAGCTCCATCAGCAGCCAAAAAAAATAGCAAAAGTACTGATTTGCCACCTGATCTTCCTCATTTATCCGTCCTAGGAAGTGATGAAGTCGGCAATGGGAGTTACTTTGGCCCGCTGACCGTTTGTGCCGCATATGTCGACAAAACAAAACTTGATTTATTGAAAAAATTAGGTGTGCGCGATTCAAAAGAAATGAAAGATCCCCAGATCGTTCAATTAGCGAAGATACTAAAAGAAACTATACCCTATCAGCTACTTGTTTTATCCCCGAAGAAATACAATGAGATCCAGCCAAAGTATAATGCAGTTCGGATGAAGGTCGCTTTGCATAATCAAGCAATCCATTTGTTGTTGCAAAAAATAGCACCCACTAAACCTGATGCTATTTTGATCGATCAGTTCACGCCAGAAGCAAACTTTAAAAAATATGTACAATCAGAAAAAAATCAAATCCAAGAAAAACTTTATTTCGTTACTAAAGGGGAACAATACCATCTAGCTGTAGCAGCTGCCTCTATCATCAGTCGCGCGAGTTTTTTAGATGAACTCGATAAAGCATCTGCAGAACTAGGGTTTACACTGCCTTCTGGTGCTGGCACAAAATCTGATCACGTAGCCGCTAAGATTTTACAAAAAGGCGGGTTACCTTTACTGGAAAATTACGCCAAACTTCACTTTGCCAATACAGAAAAAGCCCAAAGATTGATGGGCTGATCTTCACAAATCAAAGAGGTTGAGACAAAAATCGTTTCGATTTGAGAAATTGGAGAAAAAAAGAGGCTGGGACAGAAGTGTTCAACTCCGAGAAACAAGAAGGAATAAACGAAAATTGCTTTTCAAATTTTTGTGAATTTCGGCTTATTTTAAGAAGGAGTTGCTTCTGCTCCCACCGTTTATTCGTTTTTAAAGAATGAGACAAAAGTATTTCTTACTTTTGTCCCACGCTCGTTTTTTTTATACAGCATACGAAACTGCTCAACCTTGAAGTTCAAAATAATCGCGTAACGCTTGAGTTAAACTTTCTGCTAGTTGTTGTTGATAGGAAGAAGTCGTCATTTCTGCTAGATCAACATCATTATTCATGTACCCCATCTCTACTAAGAGCGCCGGTTGAAGATTTTCCCGTAAGACCTGATAATTGCCTGTTGCAATGCCTCTTGAGGCAAGCGGCAAATCGTCAAATGAATCCGAAACTGTCTGGGCTAATTTTTCGTTCTCTTGATAATAGTAGTACGTCGTGATTCCTGTTGCTTCATTGGTATACTCTGTAGAATCAGCATGCAGACTGATAAAAATATCCGCTTTTTTTGCTTCACTATACGTACAGATATCTCCTAGCTGTACAAATGTATCACTAGTTCGGGTAAGATAAACCGTAGCACCTGCTGCTTCAAGTTCTTTCTTTACTTTCTTAGCTGTACTCAAAGTAATCGTTTTTTCTTCTATTTCTTCATTAGTACTCAACGCCCCTGTATCACTTCCTCCGTGACCTGGATCGATTACGATCACCGCATCAGATAAGTCTGTTGGGGTCTCCTGCACTGTTTTTTTCCTTATGCTCCCATTTGTCAAAGCTAGATATCCCGTCATTCCGTCATTGGTGGTTACTTGATACGCATCATCTTTTTGGGTGAGATAAGTAGTAAGCTCCCCACCATTGACTACTGTTAATGGTGTTGTCAACGCAGCGTCTGCATATAGCGTGCTATCTTCTTTTCCAATTTTTACCATTGTTTTTGTTTCTGTCGAACTCGTTGTTGCAGCTTGTGTGACCTTTTCTTGACTAGTACTTTTTTCTTCTGCAGCTGTTTGTTTATCAAAAAAGTTGGATTCATTGCTCGCTATCACACCGAGTAACCCAATAAAAAGAATCAGAATCACTTTCTTCATGTTCTTTCACCTCGTGAAGCAAACAATACGATGTTAAACTTAAAGACAACTTAAATTGAACTTTTAGTCAAAAAAGACACACGTATGAAGGAATTGTTTCATCCCTTCATCGTGTGCCTTACGATGATTCACTGGTTGCTGTTAAATTTTTTGTTCAACACAACTATTCACTGATCACGCCGTGTAAATATAAGTCGATCAACTGTTCCACAGTCATGGACTTTTCAACAGAGTTGCCTGCTTGTGTGATATATGGCGAGAGGATCAAAAAGAAATGTCTGGCTGCAATTTCTTGTGTGACATTTTCTCGAAGCGCTTCTCGGTTCTTTGAAAAAATGACTTCAAAAGGTTCACGATAATTTTGCTTCCATAACGCAAAAAGATGGTTTCTCGTTTCGCTTGAAATATTTTGTTTCAAATCATGAAGCATCATGAATAGATCGACCAAATGACTGTCAATCAAATACCTCGCCATCGCTGTCAATGTTTGCTGAAAGGTCACATCGCTTGTCTCTGAGATTTTTCTTAAATCTTGACCAACTGTCGTCAGATGTTCTTCAAGAACTGCTTTGTATAATTTTTCTTTATCACTAAAATAATGATACAAGTTCGGTTGAGTGATTCCGGCTCTCTGGGCTATCTCCCTAGTTGAAGTACCCAGATATCCCTTTAACATAAACAAGCGATTAGCTTCCTTCAAAATCTTTTCTTGCGTATCTTTATTGTAGCGATGAACCATATGCACACCCTCTTTTCAGGCTTAGTCTGTTTTTTCTTTAAAAACACCATCTTCCATCATAAAGACTTTATCACATTTGTCAATAAGTCTTGTATCATGTGTGACCATAATGATTGCTTTATTTTTTTCTTTTGACTCTTTTGCGAGTATATCGACTACTTCTCTCGCTTTTTCAGAATCTAAGCTAGCTGTAGGTTCATCCGCCAAAATGATTGAAGGATCGTTATACAAAGCCCTTGCAATCGCTACTCTTTGTCGTTCACCGCCTGACAGTTCTTCTGGGTATTTATTGACCAAACTGTCGACCCCTAGCTGTTCAAACAATTCGTTGGCTTTCTCTTGTCGTTTCTCATGTTTCACTTTATCCACCAAAATCAGCTGTTTTTTCACCGTTAGAAACGGAACCAAGTTTGAAGCTTGTAAAATGAAACCAATCTCTTTAAAACGAAGTTTCACCCGTTTACTTTCAGGTTGATTACTGAACTCTTCCCCATTGATCATTACAGAACCTTTACTAGGCGTCTGCAATCCACCAGCCATCGTTAAAAATGTACTCTTTCCTGATCCAGAAGGTCCAATGATTGCGACGAACTCGCCTTTTTCAATACGCACATTCGTTTTTTTCAGTGCGTGGACGATCTGATCGCCATCTTGAAAACTCTTTTCCACTTCTTTAAATTCAATTGCTGCCATTTTTATTTTCCTCCTATCCAATCGCCTTTAATGGATCGATTTTTACGATCGTCCGAACTGAGAATAGCGCGCCCAAAACAGCGACTACTAACATCAAGACACTGATCACTCCAAAGAAAAGCCAATTACTTTGGAAAGGTACGGTATCTGGTAGCACCAAGGAAGTTCCTACTGTTCCCAACAATCCCAAAGCAACACCAAAAACTGAAAGTAAAAATGTTTGCGCTACTACCGAACGTGCAATAAAACCACCGGTAATCCCTTGCGCTTTTAGTACACCAAAAATATTGATTTTTTGCATCGTTAACACATAAATAAAAATACCAATCACGATTGCTGCAATCACAATCAAAAAGCCGATCATAAAACCAAAAGTCAAAACTTGTGCATTGTATCCAGGCAATTCATTGATGAATTTTGCAATACTGATTTTTTCGAGATCATCAGGCATTTTATCGACACTGCCCCTAACCACTACAGCGTTGATTCGCGCATTTTCACTAGTATCTGTTTTTTCAAAACGAATCTCTTGATACGCATCAAGAGTCGTATATAAGACTGGTGAAACATTGAATTTGGCATTTTCTGTAAAACCTGTCAGCTTAAATGTCTTATCACTTCCAGAAAGTTTGACCGTATCGCCAATCTTCAGTCCATATTCTTCCTTCAAACTGATATCCCCAACTGCTTCATCGTTTCCAGAAAATTCTTTTCCTTCCACAAGCTTCGGCATTAAGAATTGACTTGGATCGATACCAAAAAAACTCACATTGATCTTACCTGCATCTTTATTGTCCTTGCTAGTTACTACTCCAGGTGTTTGCGCTAAGTACGCAACTTCTCCACCTTTCACTTCTTCGGCTGTCTTTTTCGTGATCATCGACATCCCAAGATTTGTGTTAGAATCTTTGGATAAAACGATATAATCGGCTTCCCATTTATCCACTGCCGTACGATTATCTTGTGCCAACCCATAAGCTAATCCTGTTAAAAAAAAGACAAGGTAAGCAATCAAAAACATGACTCCAGCTACTAAAGCATAACGTAATTTCGAATGAACAATTTCATTTAATGCTAAAAACATCTAATTCCCCCTTAAAAAATGATCGATCGATAAATTTATTTTATCACTTGATAAATTTTTAATGGAATATTATGCTCATGAAAAAAAGAAGAACGTGGGACAAAAGTGTTTCTTACTTTTGTCCCACGTTCTTTTCTCTCCAATTTCTCAAATCGAAACGACTTTTGTCTTGACCTCTCTTTTCATGTACGACTATTGGCCGTAATATGCTGTTTTTCCATGTTTTCGATAATAGTGTTTATCTAATAAATATTGAGGTGTTCGAACAGTATTGTTATTCAGTTCTTCTGTTGCTTTTGCTAGCTGACAAATTTCATCCAATACAATCATATTTTCGACTGCTTTTTCTGGCGTAGCTCCAAAGGTAAACGGTCCATGACTAAAAACGAGGATACCTGGGATAGCTTGAGGACAGATTTCTTTCTCTTTGAAACATTCAATAATTACTTTCCCAGTATTTTCTTCATATTCTATTTGCACTTCTGCTTCTAGCAATTGACGAGTACAAGGAATATCGCCGTAAAAAGTATCTGCATGAGTCGTTCCATATACTGGCACTCCTCGTCCCGATTGAGCCCAAGCCACTGCGTGAGATGAATGTGTATGAACGATTGCTGAAATATCCTTGAACTGTTGGTATAACATGAGATGTGTGAGTAGATCAGAAGATGGCTTCAATGAAGGTTTCTCAATCGTTTTTCCTTGCAAATCACACACGACCATATCTTTCGGTTTTAATTCGTCATAAGGAACCCCGCTTGGTTTAATTACAACGATTTTCAATTTACGATCAATTTCACTGACATTCCCCCACGTCAGTTTTACTAAGCCTTCTTCAGGAAGTCGCCGATTTGCTTGGTAAACTCTGTCTTTTATCTCTGCGATCTTTGTTTCATTCCACATGATATCCCACCTCATTCAATTTTGGATAAAGATAATCTTTCGCTTCTTGTATTTCATTTTCATATCCAGCGTTTTCCCCACTCCACATTTCTATGAGAAATGCACCTTCATATCCCGAACGTTTAAGAACTTTTAATAAACCTAAAAAATCAACGCATCCTTTTCCGAATGGGACGTTTCGAAATTTACCTGTTGATTCTGTTGTGACGGGATAAGTATCTTTTAAGTGAATAGCCACAAGATGATCCTTTCCTTTTTCCAATTCCATTGCCGGATCATTTTCTGACCAAGCAGACAAATTGCCTAAATCGGGATAGAGCTGTAAGAAAGGAGACGGGATTTGATTTTTTATTGCCATAAATTTCGTGACAGAATTTATAAAAGGATCATCCATGATTTCAATAGCTAAGATGATCCCATAACGAGATGCTTCTTGCACACTTTCAGTTAAGCATTCGATAAATCGTTCTCTAGATAATACAGATTTTTGTTCATAGTATACATCATAGCCCGCAAGCTGGATTATCTTTATGTTCAATCTATGGGCTAATCGTATAGCCTTTTTCATGATATTTTTAGCTTTATTTCGCTTTTTTTCGTCGTCCGAACCAAATGGAAATCTTCGATGTGCACTAAGACAAAGTGAATGGAGCCAAATTTCCGAAGCGAACAGCTTACTTTGTATCATTTTAATTTCTTCCTCAGACCAATCAAGTCGTGCCAACCGTTCGTCACTCTCATCAATTGATAATTCTATAAAATCAAAGCCAAGTTTTTTTACTAAAGTGAAACGCTCCGCCCAAGAAATATCTTGCAGCAACGCCTTCTCATAGATTCCTATAACAGCCATCACTTCACCCCCAAATACGAGCAATCTCAGTCTTAAATCGCTCTGCGGCTAAAAGTGGTTCTTTGGACGCAATGATTCCTCGACCAACGATAAAACTATAAATAGGCAGGTCTTTGAATAATGGTAATATCTCTGGAGATAGTCCACCTGTCACAGAAACTTTGAAACCTAATTCAACTAATCGTTCCACTTTTTCTAAGTCTTTTTCATCCCATGATTCACCTGCAAGCAATGAATCTCTGCTTTGGTGATAAATAGCCTGTTCAATTCCAAGTTTGTGCCATTTTTCCGCTTGTTCAAATGTCCAATCTCCGTAAAGTTCTATTTGTATTTGCTTCACCTGGGTTTGAGCTGCTTCCATGGTTGCTAAAGAAGCACAACAAATCACGGTCATCATATCTGCTCCAGCGTCTGCTACATTTCTTGCTACAGTTCTACCCGCATCTGCACATTTCGTATCCGCAACAATTTGCTTATCAGGAAATAACTCACGAATACAACGAATTGCTTTTTTTCCTTCTTGAAGACACAAAATCGTTCCAATTTCAATGGTATCCACTATTTTACCAACTTGATCAACGTCTTCTAGTGCTTCCGCTAATGAATTATGATCCAAAGCAATTTGCAAGTTTGGTTGCATCATTCTCCCTCCTCTTTCTTGTATTTTTTGTATAAATTTGATGTTGAAAATTTTTCCTTGATCTCTTTTGCTGACATTACATTTTTGATTCCTATAACAAGGACTCCTCTTTTTTCTGCTTGTTTAAACATCGCTAAAAAATTTTGAGGTGTAAAAACTACATCATATTGACTAGCTGAACTTTTTCCTTCTGAAACCGCACAATGATGGATTTTGATGATAGGAAATTTCAATTCTGCCATTGCTTTTTCTACACTACGCATCATCATTAGACTTGTTCCTGATCCATTTGCACAAGATACTAAAATTCTCATGTTTAGGTCCTCCAAAATCACTTATTTTTTTGTCGATTTTCTTTGTACTGCTCATAATCAGCAACGATCATGAAATATCCTTCTGGATCTTTTCGGTATTGTAGTTGAGGAATGGTCAATAAACCAACGGCAACTAGTACTACACCAATATAACCAGCAAATTTCATGATTACTGTAATGAACGGCCACGCGGTTGCCCAATCAAACATACCGATATACCCTCCGAATTTTGATAGCCCGATCCATGTAGCAAATAACGCTGCCCCTCCAACCTGGATCATTCCAGACAAAAAAGGAAAAATACAAGCAGCTTTAAACCCACCTCTATTGTTGGCAAAAACAGCAATGACCGCATTATCAAAAAATAAGGGAATAAAACCCGCAATCACAATCGTTGGAGAGCGCAGTAAAATCAGTAAGCCAATCATCAAAAATTGACCTAATGCACCAAATAAAAATCCAACTGTCACTGCATTTGGAGAACCAAATCCAAAAGTCGCTGCGACATCGATTCCAGGAACTGCGCCTGGAAGAATAGTGTTGGAGATTCCTTGAAAAGATTGTGTCAGTTCATCAACAAATGTTCGGACACCTAACTGCAAAATCGCAAGATATACAGCAAAATTTAAAGAAGTAGTGAGAATATAGAAAAGAAAACTTTGGCCTTCAATCATGAACTCGGATTGAATTAAATAATCTTTTCCTAAAACCAGTAAAATGATACCGAAAAAGAAAAGCATAAGAAGAGAAGTTGCTACCATATTCTCATTAAAAATAGACAAAAATCCAGGTAGCTCGATATCTTCTAGTTTTCTATCTACTTTATTTAATCCTTTCTTTTTCTGATCCTTTTTCATCCATTCCGATAGTTTTGCAAAAAGGTAAATACCGAACATTTGTTGATGGGCTACCGCAAAACCAGCACCTTCTGTTAATTCTTGTGTGATACCAACTGTCAAATTTGATGCAACAGCCCAGTAACAACCTAAGATGATTCCCATAAAGACTAACACTTCTATTCTTCCTAGATTAGGAAAGCAAAACAACAAAATCCAAAAGGCTGTTGCTGCTTGTTGGATCTGAACATTTCCTGTAGTAAATACCGCACGTAATTTTGTATATTTTTGAAATCTTACTAGTGTGATATTCAAGATAAAAGCAATCAAAAGTAAAATCATCACATCTCCAAAGGTACGTCCAAATGTCTTCTCTAAACCGACATCCACTGCATTCTGTCCAAAATAAGGGTCTGTTACCATTGCATCTAGATTGAATCGATCCTTCAAACCTACTAAGATAGGGCGAAAATTATTTACTAAGCCAGCTGAACCAACAGTAAGAATAAAGTAGCCAACAGTTGCTTTCAAAAAACCTGCCAGACACTCATAGAATGGGCGCCGCAATAATAAATAACCTAATAAAACAATGAATCCGATCAAATAAGCCGGTTGCGTTAAAATATTTGTGGCGAAATATGTCCAAATATGTAATAAAAATTTTCCCATCTTTCTCCTCCTAACTTTCGTAGCGACACATCACTTTTAAGTAATCTTCTATTGATTCGGTTGCCATTAAGCTATCGATTACTCTTTCTTTCATCAATAATTCAGATAATCTTTGGATGTTTTTCAGATGTGCTGTAGGATCTTTTGCTGCTAATGTAAAAAAGAGTTGTGCTTTTTTCTCAGGATCGCCAAAATTGACAGGAGACTTTAATTTTGTAAATGAGATAGCTGTTTCTAACACCTCATCGCTTTGTGAAGAGGCATGGGGCATCGCAACATTTGGTGCAACAATGATGTATGGTCCAAACATCTTTATACATTTGATTATCTCTTCTATATACGTTGCTTTGATGATCTTTTTCTCTAATAGCAGCTGACAACTCTCACGTATACCTTCTTGCCAATCCGTGACTTCTTTTTCTGAATAATACACCAACCCTTCTGATCAAAAATATCTCAGCATCTCCTTCTCCTCCTGTTCTATAAAAATGATGGAAATGGTATATCATTTTCAGTTGTAAAAACATCATGAAATCCTCGATCAAAATTAAATTCTAGCTTTTCAAAATCTTGTGGATATGTAAACTTTCCACCAACTTGCCAAATAAAGGGGTGAAATTGATAGGCCAAACGCTCTTTTTTAGATTGCCATAAAAGGGTGATCTCTTTCGGATCAGCCATGAAATTTGACCAAATATCATAATGAACTGGAATCACTACTTTTGTCTTCAAAGCTTCTGCCATCCGTAATATATCGGCTGAAGTCATTTTATCTGTGATTCCTCGTGGGTTTTCCCCATATGCACCTAAGCAAACATCAACAGTATATTCATTTCCGTGTTTTGCAAAATAATTAGAGTAATGAGAATCCCCTGCATGATAGATATTTCCTCCAGTAGTTTCAAATAGATAATTCACCGCTATATCGTCCATCACCTGTGGCACCTTTCCTTTGAAGGAATAATCAGTCTTATCACAAGTAATCAGGGCCGTCCGATCGAAAGCTTCCAAAGTGATCACTTTCGTTTTACCGAGGGTTATTTCGTCACCTGGCTTGACGATTGTCGTCTTTTCTTTCGGTATCCCCCAGTCAAGCCACGTTTCAACTACCTTTTTAGGTCCAATAAAGCGTGCTTGCGGACAATTTTGCTGGACAGCTGCAGCAGTATTTATGTCTAAATGGTCAGAATGGATATGGGTCACAACTAATGCATCGATGTTTTTCATTTCAAAAGGGTCAATCACAAAAGGTTGCGTACGTAAATTAGGCTGCATCTCTTGGACCCCACTCATTCGCATCATTTGATGTCCTTTTTTCATCAATCCTTTCCCATGTGTTTTTTTCCCAGTGCCACACCATAAGTCACATAATATATTTGTTTTTTCAGCTGTTTTTATCCAAAGTCCTGTACAACCTAACCACCATATAGATACACTTCCTTCTTCAACTTCTTCTCTCGCAATCTCCTCATTTAAATACGTACCCCATTCTGGAAAAGTCGATAAAATCCAATTTTCCTTTGTGATATCTACTATATTCATATTTTTTCTATTCCTCCTTGAAATGTGAGTATCAACACCTAAATTATAAAGCGCTAACAAACTCATTTAAATAGTTTTAAATGATTGTTTGTACTTTATATGATTGTTTTATTTTTTTATATGATTTTTCTTATATACTCAGTCATATAAGAAATTAAGCCATTCTTCGAGGAGGTAGTTTTTTGAAAAATTCACTGAAAAGTATTGAGAAAAGACAAAAAGCGATTTTAGATATTTTAGAAGCACGAAAACAGCTGACAACACTTGAGCTTTCGTCTGAATTAAATGTTTCGTTGAGCACAATCCGGAGAGACCTAAATGTCTTAGAGGAAAAAAATGATATCATCAGAAAATATGGTTACTGCCTTTTTAATTACAAGAATAAAACAAACTTTGATGAGTCGGGACCTCTCAGGCTCAAACAACAAATTGCTAGATATGCAAGTAGATATGTCAATGATTATGATACGTTGTTCATCAATTCTAGTTCTACTGCTCTAGCTATTTTGAACTATCTCACTGTTAAACATGTGACAATCGTTACCAATAATTTGAAAGTTGTCGCCACTACTCATCAACCAAACTACAGTTATATCTTGACTGGAGGGGAATTGCGTATACCAAAAGAAGTATTAGTTGGAGATATTGCTACACGAACTTTAATGGATATGAATGCAGATATCTGTGTGATTGGATGTAGTGGTGTCAGCGTAGAAAATGGCGTTACAACTAAAATTTTAAATGAATCAAAAATCAATGAACTGATGATCAATAAAACAAGAAGGAGTAAAATATTAGTTGCTGATCATCGCAAAATCGGCTTGACTTCAAAATTTAAAATTGCTGATGTTTCTTCATTCGACTATTTGATCACCGATCAATTCTGTCCGACAAAAATCGCAAAGGAGATCAGTGAAACGGGTATAAAAGTAATTCGGATAAAAAACTTTCCTGCTATTGAACTTTTCTGATACATTGTAAAAAAGAGTACTCTTATTAAGTACATGAAAGAATACTTTACTTGATTAAACAACAAAAGCAGTGAGAGAAACCTGAACTAATGACATTCAGTCTCTTCACTGCTTTTGTTTTAACTATTCGCTAAATAAACCGATTCTCTCTCAATTTCGTCTGTTTGATGTCTTCTACCGTTTGCGTACCTGCTAATTGCATGACCATTTCAAGTTCTCTTTTGAAGAAATCAAATACTTGTTTGATCCCTGTACTTCCTCCAAGCGCTAATCCGTATATAGCAGGTCTTCCAATGGCAACTAGATCCGCGCCTGAGGCAATTGCTTTAAAGACGTGCTGCCCGCGACGAACACCACTATCAAAGACGATTGGTACACGTTTATCCACTGCTTCAGCCACATATTGTAAAGAGTCAAAGGAAGCAGGACCACCATCTAATTGTCTTCCTCCATGGTTCGATACCCAGATACCTTGCGCACCCGAATCAAGTGAACGATAGACATCTTCTTCTGATTGGACGCCTTTGACATACACTGGTAGATCTGAATGGGTAGTGATAAACTCGATATCTTTAGGACTCAGTTTTTGTTTAGACGATTTATAAACGGCATCCATCGTTTGCCCTACCCCTGATTGATATGCTTGGACGATCGGCATTGGCAAAGGGAAGGTAAATCCGTTCCGTCGATCTGTTTCACGATTACCGCCAACTGTTGCATCCGCTGTCAAGACGATAGCTTTAGCGCCATTGCGTTTGGCCATTTCTAAGATATCTGTATTGATACCATCATCTTTACTCATATAAAATTGGAACCACTGTGGTGCGGTACTTCCGCCCGCTTTCCTGATTTCTTCTAATGTACAGGAAGCATAAGAACTTGCTGTATAGATAGTCTCAAACTCTGCCACTCCTTTTGCAGAAGCTCTTTCTGCCTGTTCATGAGCCAATCCATGGGCTGCTACTGGCGCCATAATGAGCGGTGCCGCTAATGTTTCACCCGAAAAACCGGTCGTTGTATCAGGCAATTCTACATCTTTTAAGACATGAGGAATGATCAATCGGTGATTAAAAGCCTTTTCATTTTCTCGATACGTAAAAAGATCTCCTGCTCCACTGCTGATATACCCATATCCACCGTTAGGAATGATTTGTGTTGCAGCAAGTTCCAAATCTTCTATATTAATAAAATCGATAAGTCCTTCATTCGTTCCAGCTTGATAAACTTTTTCCATACTAAAGCCTTCTTTCCTAGATAATCAAAAAACATGATTCTATGATAGCGTTTGCATAATCATGGTACCTCGCAAAATTGATACAGGCAAATAATCTGTTTGAAAATAAATGTTCCAACTGAAAAATTGAACAAAATGGATCATATATAAAAAAGAGTAAAAAGTTTTAAATCACAAAATTACGTTTTTTTCAATTTCTTCATATAAATAATATTTATCATTACCCTTGCTTTTGACTATAGTATTTACGCCTATACTTCGCTTGTAATCAAATCTTAGGAGGAAAACATACATGCTTACAGGATTAAACTTATTAAACAATCCATTTTTAAATAAAGGAACTGCTTTTACAAAAGAAGAACGTGCAAAATATGGGATCACAGGAATGTTACCAAGTACTATCCAAACACTTGAACAACAATCAGTACAAGCTTATGGTCAATATTTGAGCAAACAAACAGATTTAGAAAAACGTATTTTCTTAATGAATCTATTCAACACAAACCGTACATTGTTCTATAAATTGATGGGACAACACCTTGTTGAATTTATGCCAGTTGTTTATGATCCAGTCGTTGCGGACTCAATCGAACAATACAATGAAATTTTCTTAAAACCACAAGATGCAGCTTTCCTTTCAATTGACGAACCTGAATCAATCAAAACAAGCTTGAAAAATGCTGCTGACGGTCGCGATATCCGCTTGATCGTTGTAACAGATGCTGAAGGAATCTTAGGTATGGGTGACTGGGGCGTAAATGGTGTCGACATCGCTATCGGAAAATTAATGGTCTACACTGCTGCTGCAGGTATCAATCCTACACAAGTACTACCTGTTTCAATCGATGCAGGAACCAACAATGAAGAATTATTGAACAATCCTTTGTATCTAGGGAACCGTCATAGCCGTGTCGAAGGCGAAACTTACTACACATTCATCGATCAATTCGTTGAATCTGCAACTGAGCTTTTCCCTGAACTACTTCTACACTGGGAAGACTTTGGTCGTGGAAATGCCGCAACGATTTTGGAAAAATATGAAGATAAAATCACTACCTTCAATGATGATATCCAAGGAACTGGTATCGTTGTTCTCGCCGGCGTTTTAGGTGGTTTGAATATTTCTGGTGAAGCATTGAAAGATCAAACAATCTTAACATTTGGTGCCGGAACAGCCGGTGTTGGTATTGCCAATATCTTGCTAGATGAAATGATCCGCCAAGGTGTTCCAGAAGAAGATGCACGTAAACACTTCTATCAAGTAGACAAACAAGGTCTTTTATTCGAAGACACAGAAGGCTTGACACCAGGACAAATTCCATTTGCTCGCAAACGTTCTGAATTTGCAAATCATGCTGAATTAAAAAACTTAGAAGCAGTCGTGAAAGAAATCCATCCAACGATCATGATCGGAACTTCTACACAACCTGGCGCCTTCACTGAAGAAATCGTAAAAGAAATGGCTGCCCACACAGCTCGTCCAATTATTATGCCATTGTCAAATCCAACAAAATTAGCAGAGGCAAAAGCAAAAGATCTAATTGAATGGACAGACGGTAAAGCATTAGTTGGGACAGGTATTCCTGCTGCTGATGTAGAATATAATGGCGTTACTTACCAAATCGGTCAAGCAAATAATGCTTTGATGTACCCTGGTCTAGGACTTGGTTTGATTGCTTCTACTGCTACACGTGTAAATGCTGAAATCATTTCTCAAGCTAGCCGTGCATTAGGTGGAATCGTTGATGTAACAAAACCAGGTGCAGCTATTTTACCTCCAGTTGCGAAAATCACTGAATTCTCTCAAATAATTGCAGAAACAGTGGCAAAATCAGTTGTTTCACAACACTTGAATCGTGAAGAAATCACAGATATCAAAGCAGCAGTTGAAGCAGCAAAATGGGTACCAGAATACCAAGATTTAGAACAATAATCTTTCCTATTCTAACGCGTTAATCAGCAACTACTCTGTGGCAAGGTCACCTTTAGAGTACGTCTAACGAGTCAGCAAAAGAACTCACTAAGATGTCTTTTTTGCTGACTCGTGTAAATAATGTTGACTCGAATTACGGGAGCGGGTATTTTCGCTCCTCTAATTTTTGATGTCTTCATTTGACTGAATTTTTCAAATAAGAAAGGATCTGTATGAATGACACAAAAAGAAACAGCAACTTTAACAGTTGAAGAAACCAAAAAAGAAAGCTTTTGGGCAACTAAAATCAGTGGTGTAAGCTTGCCTATCTACTTGATCATGGTCATTGTTCTGATCGTTGCGATGTTTTTAGGAAAACTACCTAGTAATATGATAGGACCTATCGCTGTGCTTGTGATATTCGGAAATCTCTTCCATTTTATTGGAACAAAGATCCCAATTGTTAAAAGTTACCTAGGTGGTGGCTCTGTCTTTGCAATCTTTGCTTCGGCGGCCATTGCAACGTTTGGTATTTTACCTGATTATGTAGTCAAATCAACAGAAAACTTTGTCAATAATATGGGTTTTCTAGATTTTTATATTGCAGCCTTGATTACAGGGAGCATTTTAGGAATGAATCGCAGTTTATTAATGAAAGCTTCTGTACGTTTTATTCCTGTAGCACTTATTTCAATGATTGCCTCATTTTTTGCTGTTGGATTAGTTGGTATGTTGATCGGAAATGGATTTGCTAATTCCGTTTTGTATATCTCACTCCCTGCAATGGCTGGAGGAGTTGGCGCTGGTGCCGTCCCATTATCAACGATTTATGCAAATGTTTTGGGAACAAATGCTTCGTCTATTATTTCTCGTTTGATCCCAGCTACAGCAATGACAAATGTCTTAGCGATTATTGGAGCAGCTTTAGTGGCACGTGCTGGACAATCAATGCCTAAGCTAAACGGAAATGGAAAATTAATGGCAAAAGGTGACCTTGGTGATGGAAAACTACGGGATGTAAAACCAACGATCCAACAATTAGGGGTTGGCTTGATGGTCTCTATCACTTTCTTTATTTTGGGCCAAATCTGTAATTTCTTTATACCAAAAGTCCATGCTTATGCCTTCATGATCATCATTGTAGTTATCTGTAAAATCACTAATATATTACCAGAATACTATGAAGATGCCGCAATCATGTTCAATAATCTGATTGTTAAAAACTTAACTGCAGCTGTTCTTGCTGGTATTGGTATCGCATTGTTGAACTTAAATGTCTTAGCCTCTGCTTTGACATGGCAATTTGTTGTATTGTGCTTAACAAGCGTAATCGTCATCTCACTTGTTTCAGGTCTTGTTGGTCGTCTATTCGGTCTATATCCAGTAGAATCAGCAATCACTGCCGGACTATGTAATAACTCAATGGGTGGTACTGGGAATGTTGCAGTACTCTCTGCTGCCAACCGAATGGAATTGATCGCATTTGCTCAAATGGGGAATCGATTAGGCGGAGCAATCGTTTTGATCATTTCCGGTTTCTTGATGCAATTACTCTCTTAGAAATGAAAAAAGAGATCGAGACAAAAGTCGTTTAGGTTTGAGAAATTGGAGAAAAAAACGAAAAATACGTTTTTTGTATTGCTCGTTTTTTTTTTTTTTTGCAATTTCCGAAAAACCTGACTTTTGGACGCCGTTTATTTGAGAGAGGCTGGGACAGAAGTGTTTAACTCCGAGAAATAAGAAGAAATGAACGAAAATTGCTTTTCAAATTTTTGTGAATTTCGGCTTATTTCCGAAGGAGTTGCTTCTGCTCCCGCCGTTTATTCGAGAATCTGTAGCAAACCTGAATTTTAGATTTGTCCCACTTTCTTCTATCAAGTAACCTTGATCAGACGAACCTCATGATACAAGAATACTTATCAACACGATTAAACTATCATACAGAAAATGAGTTAAAAATGCTGGAAGGATATTCTTTGTTTTCATATACGCCAGTGTAAAAGGTACTCTCACGATCCCAACAGCTAAGACTGCTTGTAAGAAATTCCATTGATATGTTGGCAAGTGCAATGCCCCAAATAAAAGTGAGCTGATCAATACGAGTAAAGCCACTGACCATTTTGTTTTCTTCTGTTTTTCTTCTAAGCGTCTCAAAATGACTGAAACTGGGACTAATACAAGTAATTCTTCTCCGAGTAAAGCTGGTATGAAAAGAACAAAAGTCCAAAAATTTGGCGACTCCATCACGGGATTAGATTCCATGCTGAGTCCTAATAATTGCGAAATGATTCCATAAATAATCACCCAGATAATCGCCAGACCTAAACAACCAATCACCAATAGACCATCTTTTACTTTCATTTTTTTGAACAAATAAAACATCTTGCCGTAAATGATACGACTAGCAAGCAATCCTGCAATCAACAACCAAAATTCTCCAATGATCCTTCCACCTATCCCAAATGACAAGGCAAGAAAGCCAATAAATACAATGATGATCGAAAGAGTGATATTTCTAATCGATCCTATTTCTTTTTTCATGTTCTCCTCCTATTGCTCCAAATAGATTTCTAAACTATAACGCCATTTTCATGCCGCAAACCATTGTCATTATAACAGCTTTCTGATTATTCAGATACCAAGATTTCTATAAGTAAATGGCTTTTTTCAATTGAAAATCCACTTTGATAAGCTATGATAGTAAAAAATAGTGTACCAAAGGAGCCATAATGAAAAAAATAGTCAATACTCAATTATCTTCTTTTGAAATGACCGAGGTAAAACAATTAAAGGAGACCGTCGAACGTCAACGCACATGTCGGTTCAAATTAAAACCTGATTTTCTTCATCAAGCAAATCGCCGTAGTCAGCATTTTCTTTACTATCAAGAGAATACACTTCTAGCCTATGCTTTTTTGAATTTTTTTGACTCACAAGTCCTTGAAGCCACATTGATCGTTCAAGAAAAAGAGTTGATTGCGGATAGTTAGCCCTTAACGACTTTGTACGCCAGCAAGCCATTCCGACTGTTTTGATCATCACAGATATCAACGATCAACTTTTAACGACCTTCCTAAAAAATGAACAAAGTTATGTATATCAATTTTCTGAGTATCGTCTATTTCTTGACAGCTCAAACTTCAACGCACAACAAGAAGTACTTCCTTTACGTCATGCCAAAGCAGAGGAATCCCTACAGATTGCTCGCTTACTGTCTGAAATGCCTGAAGACAAGATAGAGCCCCTTTTACCAGAAGATTTAGCAAATACCCTCGTTCTTACCAAAAAAGATCGAGTAATCGTCTGTATCCGTATCGATGAAAGTCTTAAAACTTATGGCATCTATGGCTTTGTCGTCGATCCTGATCATCGTGGTCGAGGATTAGGTCAATCGATCTTGACTGCCGTCATCCAACAATTACTAGCAAAAAAGCAAAAAGAAATCTACTTGGAAGTTGAAGCAACCAACGTGCGTTGCAACTCTACACAAAGCTAAGTTTCAGAAAAGAGATACTCTTTGATTATTATTGTCATGTGATTTGATGAACCTGTGGAAAAATAGTCAAACATTTACTTAATTGTAATGCCCGAAACCACTTTTCAATCAAACGATTTTCAGTTTGTTGTAAACTGATCTACAGAAAGAAGAAACCCTGACAGCATAAGGCCAAGGCTTCTTCTTTTTTCAATTCTATGCATCTTCAACCATGAGGATTGGCAAGATTGAACCAAGCATCCATTACACATATCTAAATATTTAAAAATAAAGTTTTTCAATACGAAAAGTCTTTTGAATAGAACAATTCGTTGTTTAAGTGTATCTCCATGATTTTCGATAGATATGGTCCCTTGCTACACATATTTACCGAAAGTATTCATTTATCAAAATTAAATAAAACGGATAATATTTCCCCCATTTCTTGTGGGGTCTCTTTCATTCCTGATTGGATCCACCGTAATTCGACAGAAATAACTGCACCTGCCATAAAAATACTCGTATATTTATTATTTTTTCTCTGTAATTTTACATAGCCTTACTTGATGAGATAAGAATAGACAGTTTCAAAAGTGGTGATCAATGTTTCAGTTAGTCCCGCATTCGCTAACAGGATCACTGATTCTGCTCCTTCTTTTTATAATTTAAAATATACAGTCATCAATGTGATGAATTTAACTTCCTTAGCATGTTGTGTTCTCCTCAAATAGGCACTCATTTTCCAACTCTTATATCTTAGGATGATATCTTGTAAGGAATGGAAATTCCGATAGTAGTAAGTTCGTGAAACTCTAGCTGCTTTGCATAGTTCTGAAATCGAGATATCTATCAGTTCTTTTTTCTGTAATAGGTGTAGCAAGGCTTGATAGATCTGTCGTAATTTTTGAATCTTGACTTCCTGTGGTCCCATCGTTTACAAATTCCCCTCTTTCTGTAACCTAAAAATGATCCCTCTAGCTTTATTCAAAGATCATCAATTTTCAGGGACCGTACTGATGACTTTGATTTCCGGAATCTTTTTTGTAGGTTTGTTCGTTCTTCTTCCCAGCTTTTTCACCAAGGTTTACAATGATTCAGAACTTCTTGCGGCTTTGTTGATTACACCAGCTTCTGCTATGGTTTTCTTCTTTTCTCCTATCAGTGGTTTATTACTTAAAAAAATAGGTTCCCGCATACTATTATTATTTGGGATTACCTTGATAGCACTAGGATATACAGCATTAACTTTATTAGATCCGGGTATCTACTGGCAATTTGCTATTGCTTTAGTATTGATAGGCGCAGGCTACGGGGTAATCATTGGTCCGTTGACTGTTTTAAGTGCAAGTAATTTTTCTGGTGAATTATTGACTGCTTCACAAAGTGTTATGGGCGTTTTCCGCTAAATCGGCACAGTCTTAGTTGTGGCACTATTCATTAGTGCATTTCGTCAAATCTATCAGTAGCGAAAAAAGAGATCTGGCAAACTGCTCAAAATCAATTTGCAGAACTGCAAGTATCTAATATGCAGAAAAAACAGTTATTAAACGGCAGAAAGAAAGGCATTGATGGAGAAAATATCCTCACACAAAAAAATGAACCATCAACTCTTATTGTGAAGAAAATCCAACAAAAAATAAATGCAATAAGTACTCAGAAATTATCAAGAGCATTTATTCAACCATTTCAAAAGGCATTGCCCTTCACTTGGCTTTTCCTTCTGGTTATCTTTATTTTCCCAAAAAGAAGTCACAAGAGAAGAATGTGAAAATTTTTTACAATATGATGATTTCCTCTTAGTCTAACGGTAATATAGATGATAAGAGTACTACTATCCAAATAATGGAACGGCTATTTACGAATTCAAATCATTTGGGAACATGAATATCAGGATCATTTTGATCAATCAATTGATTCAAGTGAAATAACAAAAAAATCTGATACAGAAGGTTAGTCCTCCTACCCCAGATTTCATTTTTCAAAACTCATCAGTCCTTATTGACAAAGAGTCTCAATTTCTCAGTCAAAATAAAAAAGAAGAAACCCTGTCTAACAAGGTTTCTCCCATTTTTTGAAACTATTCTTCTTCTTCAGCCATGAATGTGTTGAACACTTCTTCGATCATGTCCCATTCAGCATCTGTTTCGATTTGTTCTAGTTCGCCTTCTGTACCATCTTCATTTTCGATGTATGCATAAGCTTGTAATTCGACATCTTCATCTTCAGATGCTCCTGCTGGATAAAGTAATACGTAGTTGCGTCCAAATTCTTCTTGGCCATCTACTGTTAATAAGATTTCGTATAATGTTTCATTTCCTTGATCATCAACTAACGTGATATGCTCATGTCCTTCGTGATCATGGTCATGTGTATGATTATTTTCTGTCATAAGATTCCCTCTTTTCATTTTATGTTAAAACCATTTTTTCCCTGAACCATCTAAATAATTTTGTAAAATCATTACAGCGGCTAACTTATCAATGACTTTTTTTCTTTTTGCTCGTGACGTGTTTGCTTGCTCAACTAACATTCGTTCAGCTTGAACAGTGGTCAAACGTTCATCTTGATAATCAACTGGCAAGGAAAACAATTCTTCGATTTTTTCTCCATAAGCGATCGAACTTTCCGCTCTTGGTCCAATTGTATTATTCATATTTTTAGGCAAGCCTACGACGAAACGATCGACTTCATATTCTTCCACTAATTCTTTCAGACGGTCAAAGCCAAACTCTTCAGCTGACTCATTGATCCGAATGATTTCTACGCCTTGAGCAGTCCACCCAAAAGGATCACTAACAGCAACTCCGACTGTTTTTGAGCCTACATCTAAGCCCATGACCCTCATAGATTTACTCCATGGTTCGTGAGATAATCTTTAACGATTACTTCCATGATCTCATCGCGCTCGTGACGACGAATCAAATTACGTGCATCACGATAACGAGGAATGTAGGCCGGGTCTCCAGAAAGTAAGTAGCCCACAATCTGGTTGATTGGATTGTAGCCTTTTTCTTCTAAAGCCCGATAAACGATCGCTAATGTTTCGCTGACTTCTTTTTTACGACTATCATCAAAACCAAAACGTACGGTTTCATCTGTAAAACCCATGATTCTACACCTCTTTCCCAAAGGTAATCCATTTACCTTATACACCTTTATTTTACTCGAAGTAGCTCAAAACTACAAACAAATCTTCAGAAACTTATAGATAATTTGAGAATGTATGCTACATTAGCATACCATAACCTTCGTTCAAATCATTTCATTTAAAGTTATTCTAAACTAAGTATACGCTAAATTTAAATAAACATAAGCTTTTTCGATTTTTCTTCAAGATTTTCACACTTTTTTCGAATATATCCGTTTAATACTGCTCTATTTTTTTGTTGCTTGACCAGTTTCATAGTTGATCGTATAACCATCTTGAACATTATAAATAAAGACATTGAATTCGATTTTATTGTCTTCGATACTTTCTGCTTCCAGTTGTACCCCTCTTGCTACCAATTCATCCCCTTGAAAATGCGGGGTTACCCGATAACGTACATGATGATTGGTTTCTTTGATATAAGTTGCGATATCATTTTCATGTGCCAACATATAAGGTGCATTCAACGAACGTGTCCCAGTCATCAAGTTTTTGATATTATTGTTTTGACCAGTTAACTGATAGCCAATCAAATGGCTACGATTATATAACCACTGCCCATCGCTTAGTTTCTTTTGTTTCCACCCTGTTGGATCGACATACAAAGCTTCCCGTTTTTCTTTAGGAAACAAATCTTTACCTAACATAGCGTTCGCAGCACCTACACGATTCAGACGATCGATATTTGAATAGCTTTGCCATGTTCCTTTGGACAAGCTTAGATCTTCTTTGGAAAAATCCGGTTGGTTATTATTGATCTCGATTTCTTGATGTTTTCCATCATATTCTGGAACATCGGCTACCTTAGAGGCTTGAGGCGTTGACTCGAATATTCCAGTGATTTGTTGGACGATATCGGAATCTTTTTGTGTTGATAGACCAAGTGCACCAGCTAAAATTGCCACGACGATCCCCATAATTGCTTTTGATGATTTTTTTCCCATTTATTTACTCCTTTGCTAAAACAACTATTCTAAACTTTAACATATGTTCCCCTATTTTAAAATAAAGAAATTTATTTAATTGACGGAATTTACCTGTTTTTATCGTTCTTTTCTATTTGTCTTCTTCACAAATAAAATACGCCACGGATCGGCTTTTTGCTTGCTGTTTATTTCTGACGACAAAAAAAGAGTTTGGGACAAAACTAAAAATCAGTTTTGTCATAGACTCTCGAATAAACGGCGGCCAAAAGTCAGGTTTTTCGGAAATGTCAAAAAAAAAAAAAAAAAAAAAAAACGAGCAATACCAAAAGCATATTGTTCGTTTTTATCTCCAATTTCTCAAACCTAAATGACTTTTGTCTCGACCTCTTCATTCATTCAAAAATTCCTATAAGCGGGTGACGGGAATCGAACCCGCGACATCAGCTTGGGAAGCTGGGATTTTACCACTAAACTACACCCGCATCTCACAAATGATAGTATACGCCTAATTTTTTTCAGACTCAAGTTTTTATTTGTTTTTATCTTTTTTCACCCGTTTGTAGTAAAATAAAGGCAATAAATGAACTAATGGAGAAGATGCTATGTCGGAAAAAGAATTGAATTTGTTACTTGATACCTGCTTATTGGCTGGAAAAATCATGATGGAAAGCAATGCTGAAATGTATCGGGTAGAAGATACGATGAGTCGGATTGCTCTTGCATCCGGCAGTTATCGCTTAGTTAGCTATGTGACACAAACCGGACTCTTCATTGGATTTGATCGAACGTCGACGATTCGTATGGAGCAGATCACGAACCGATCGATCAATTTAGAAAAGGTTGTTAAAGTGAACAGTTTATCCAGAAAATATGTTGCCGGTCAGCTGACACTAGACGAATTGTACCAAGAATTACAAGAAATCGACAAAGATCGCTCTTTCTTCCCCATCTGGCTTCAGATTGTCAGTGCAGCGATCATTAGTGGAACGATCATGGTGCTGTTTGGTGGGGAAATGCGTGATTTACCAATTACTGTGATCATTGGCGGAATTGGCTATGCAATTTATTTATACAGTTTGAAATTTTTCCGTATTAAATTCTTATCTGAGTTCCTTTCTTCTTTATTGATTGGTGTAGCCGCTATCCTTAGTACTCGAATTGGTCTTGGAATCAATCAGGATTTGATCATCATTGGTTGTGTCATGCCCCTTGTCCCTGGGGTACAAATCACGAATGCCATCCGTGATCTACTTGCTGGACACTATATTTCTGGTGTTTCCAGAGGAACAGAAGCCATGATGACAGCTACGATGATTGGCTTTGCAATCACCTTTATCTTCCAACTTTTTTATTAGGAAAGGAACATGATGATGTGGAATCTATTTATTCAATTCTTATTTAGCTTTTTAGCTACTGCAGCTTTTGCGATCATCACCAATGTTCCTAGACGAGCATTGATCTACTGTGGTCTATCCGGTGCATTCGGTTGGATGATCTATTGGACTTGTGTTGATTTTGGCGGTAGCCCCGCTTTTGGTTCATTACTGGGTTCCCTTGGCGTGGCTTTCATCAGTAACATTTTCTCTAAACGCTTAAAAATGCCTGTAACTATCTTTAATATCCCCGGCATGGTTCCATTAGTTCCGGGTGGATTAGCCTATCAGGCAGTCAGAAATCTCGTGACAAGTTCCTACCAAGAGGCAGCGAACTATGCTGTCCAAGCCATTATGATTGCTGGTGCGATCGCATTAGGACTAGTTCTGTCAGAAGTCTTCAACCATAACATCCGCAATTTTAAAGTCAAGAGAGAATCAATACTGTTAAAAAGAAAAAAACGAATCAAATAATTAACAGTATGGGAAATGAAGTACGCTCTTTCTCCAATATAAAAAAAGGTCGAGACAAATCTAAAATCAGTTTTGCTACAGACTCTCGAATAAACGGCTTTTGTCTCGACCTCATTTCCACTCTATCGCCTATTTTATAGTTTTTCCCAAAAATTCTTTTGATAGTGTCGAATAAGCCAAAGCACACCAGGGATGAGGATAGCAAAAGCAATCCCATTAACGATCCAGAAAGGAAACATGAGTGTAGTAATTCCATAGATAACTAGGATGATCACACTACCAATTATCGTCCCCATCAACATCGTTACCAATCCTAAGTTCCCTGCTCCACGGGTAAAGAGTTGATTGATGTTCGTCCAATTTAATAGAAGCAGTCGATAGTCTCGGGCAAAGTAACGTAGTGATAAGAGGTAAGTGCCAATTAAGGTACCTAGTAAGAAACTAAGTAAAAAAAGAAGCGGTAAGCGGAAAATCAAGCCAGCTATTATCGCAATTCCTCCTGATAGGCAACTCTGTAATAACCAACCAAAACGAAATTTTTCTTTTAAATAGCGCTTCATGGAGAGTGGCAATGAACGGATGAACAAATAATTTTCTTGGTCTAAAGAAATCAGATTACTGACAAAGGATGTTTGATTGACCGTCAAGGAAGCTAAGACGATTCCAGTGAAAAAAACTACCCCGATCAAACGAATATCAAGTGTACTTAAATTTATCCCATCCCCCACAGCAAAGGCAATAATAAAAATAATCGGCGTTATTAAGGAGGATGAAATAACTTGTAAAATCAGGCTAGGTTCTTCGACTAACTGCATATTGTAGTTAAACAATAATTGTCGTAATGTCTGATTTTTTTTGTGTTTACGCTTCGCTTTTACCTCAGTTGTTGACGCAGTTAGCTGATCAGTTAGTTTTGGTACGATCAATGAGCGAATAGCAAATAGCAACACGAAAACTGTTACCAAAATGATACCAAGATTGAGTAGGCCATTTGTAGAAAACGGCTGATTCATCACATGATAAAAAGGTAAAAGAAACACGAGCGGTTGTCGGTCAGCCAAGCCTACGCTAATATCAACAGTCTGATGATTCATCCACATGATCCCGACTACTGCAATGACCATTGATCCACCAAGTAAAAGACTAGTCACTGCTTTTTTATGTTTTTTGAACAATGATGTTTGCGCAAGTCCAAAGACGAGTAAACTAGCGATACAAAAAAGCAAGATAAGAAATAGCGCAAATAATAAGAATGCGAAGAAAATCGTCACTAGGAAAAAGTGTTGCGCCCGCCAACCAGTTAATAGGAATAACACAAGTAACGGGAAAACAAAGGGAGCGATAGTCATCGTTACTACTAAGATCTTCGATAGGAATAGTTGACTCTGTCTAAATGGCAAAGGTAGAAATGCTTGAAGATCGGTTCCTTCAAAAAAGATGTTATAGATAACAGAAATACTTTGTGACAATCCCAATAAGCTAAACAGTGCCACATAGTAAGTAAAAAAACCTGGCATGCGATTAAAATCAACGGCAAACATGGTAACACTATAAATCAATAAAAATGCTAAGCCAGAAATCACAAACTGTAACATCAAATAACGTGAAAGACTTTTTCCTTTCTTTCCTTTTTCTCGAGCCTTATTAGTCATTTGCGGATTCACGTATAAAAGATTGACACGGATCAGTTCGATCAGTTGTTGTTTATTCATACGTCTCACCTGCGGATTGTCTCCCCGCCATTTTCAAATAGATTGTCTCTAATGTATCCGCTGGCGATTCATTCAATAAATCTTGTACTTTTCCATGATAGATCAGCTCTCCTTTTTTCAAGATAGCAATCTTATCACACAATTGTTGCGCAGTATCTAGTACATGAGTTGAAAAAATCACAGTCTTTCCTTTTGCCGCATGCGCTTTCATCATTTCTTTCAGATCATAAGCCGCCTGGGGATCAAGTCCTTGCAGTGGTTCATCCAACACCCAGATATCTGGATCAGGCAATAAGGTTCCGATCAGGATCGTTTTTTGCCTCATTCCATGAGAAAAACTTGCGATCGTCTCTTCCTGATTTCTCCCCAGATCAAAAAGTGTAGTCAACTCAGCTAAACGTTTTTCTTTTTGTGCCGGCTCTATTTCATAAGCTGCAGCAATCAGATCCCAATACTCTCCAGCCGTCAATTGCAAAAATATGTCTGGCGAATCCGGTACATAGCCAATCTTCTTTTTTATTTCTAAACGATTTGTCGACAAATCTTTGCCATCGACCACTATTGAACCAGAAGAAGGTTCAATAATACTTACTAGACTTTTGATCGTAGTTGATTTTCCTGCACCATTATGACCTAAAAATCCAAATATTTCCCCTTGCTCAATCGTTAACGTTAACTCTTTCAAAGCTACTTTTTTCCCATAGTTCTTTGTCAAATTCCAAAATTCAATCATCTTACACCTCTTTTTTCATTTGTGATTTTTTTCTATTGTACGCTTTCATTTTGAATACGTAAATATGTAAAATGCAGAGAAGGATGAAATACAACAAAAAAACATGCTGATTTTATCCCACTTATCGAAAGTGAAATCATGATCAACATGTCGTGCGTATAACAATCAGATAGTTCTAGTGAACAGGCACTCATCATCTGTATTCAGTCGGTTACTGATATTGCCTCCAGTGACTGCTTTGATCAGTTCCCCCAATATGGATTATGAAATCCGAACATATAATAAAGGAAAAGATACATATAAAAACAACTGCCTATGACTAAAAAAATACGGGCAAGTAGCTTGTTTAGTTTAGGAAGGCAAGTACCTAACCCAAAGAAATACAATCCTAAAATATAAGTATAACTAATATTTTCTAGTGTCTCTTCGGTCGATCGATTGACATAGTAACTTAGAAAGATCAAGAAAAGCGTAAAGAGCAAGATAAATGAAAAAGTTTTCGAAAATTTGATTTTCTTCATGGATAATTTCCTCTTTCATTATTTTTTAGGCATACGTTGATGTTCTATCGGAAACACGCAAAAAATCAAATCACAAACAGTTATTTAAAGTGACCTTTTCTAGCGCTTCTTTTCCCCAATGATAGAAAAATTTTTTATTGATTTTGTTTATACGGTACGATACTAACATATATATAATCGATATCAATCAGTAAAAAGTGCAACTCTCACTTTTACTTAGATCAGCGAAAAAATGATCCATACAAAAAAACTTGTGACGAAAAGGAATGTGGGACAAATCTAAAAATCAGGTTTGCTACAGACACTCGAATAAACGGCGGGAGCAGAAGCAATTCCTTTCGGAAATAAGCCGAAATTCACAAAAATTTGAAAAGCAATTTTCGTTCATTTCTTCTTATTTCTCGGAGTTAAACACTTCTGTCCCAGCCTCTCTCAAATAAACGGCGTCCAAAAGTCAGGTTTTTCGGAAATGTCAAAAAAAAACGAGCAATACCAAAAGCGTATTGTTCGTTTTTATCTCCAATTTCTCAAACCGAAACGACTTTTGTCTCGACCTCTTTTCGTCACAAAGTTTTCTTTACACTTTCATTAAAATGATCGGTAGACATATTGATTTTTTGGGGCAGCCACTTTGGTTGCTTTGCTTACTTCAACCGAAGGGATCTCTCGCTTGAAGGGTTCATAATAATCGGATTGGATCGTTCCTTCGACTTTGTACCACTCATCGTTTTTGATCGATGTCCCATCGGGCATGTGTGTGAGTAGTCCAAAAACTCCTGAATCGGCGACACAGTGAATGATGCCGAAACGAAATAAAAAGCTGTCTTCCTGTTCCCCGTTTGGCGTTTGATACACAAAGCCTTCATAGGATATTTTTTTACCGATGAATTCGCTTGGATAATTATAAATCAATTCCATGATTTCTAAGTAATTCTCATCAGTGATCGTGATTTTTTCTTTGTCACCATATTTTGCTTTCAACTGATTCATCTGATCCAAGTAATCTGATTTATTGAAATAAATGCTGGTATCTGGTTTCAAATATTGTGTCTGCATTTCTGGATCGCCAACTGATTCTTTACTTACTGGAAAATTGAACCCTTTTGCTTCAACAATCGTCGTATCCAAACTAACTGTTGGAAAAAGTGTGCCGACAATGACAGGCAAAGCTAGTAAAACATAAGCAATCCCACGTTGCCAAGGTGTCGATAGACCATGGTCATGTTCTTCATGATGATGCTCGTCATGATCCCTTTTGGCTGAATCACTTTTGACCCAAACGTATAATTGGACAAGTGCAAGTAATGCAGACAAAATCATCGAAAGGATCGCTAAGTAACGATAATGGACATTGATGTACTGATCTAACTTACCTGATACTTGCAGATACATCATCAATTCAAAATAACCGGATAGTATCAAAAATCGTAACATGTTTTCCCTCCTAGATGAATAATGTAAAGCCAATCACACTGATGGCAATCAAAGCAATCAGCGAGACAATGAAACGACCATTGAAGTAACGTTTCATCATCAACAGGTTTTTGATGTCAACCATTGGACCAAATACTAAAAATGCCACAACTGGTGCGGTCCCAAATAGACTTAGTAAGGATGAACCAATGAAGGCATCCGCTTCTGAACAGAGGGACATTGTAAAAGCAAGTATCAGCATAATGACGATCGCCAAGATTTTTGTCGATCCAAGGGTCAACATCACTCGCGTTGGTAAATAGGTTTGCATACCAGCAGCAATCAGCCCACCGATAATCAAATACCGGCCTGTGTCAAAAAACTCATCGATGCTATGAGTCAAAACGTGTCCTGTTTGCTGTCCGAATCGTTTCACTTTATTTGTCTTTATTCCAGTGATTTCATGATGATGGTGCGTGGATGTTTCAATTTTTTGGCTTATCTTCTCTTTTAATACAGATTCCTTTTGGAAATAGGCTAACCAAATACCTATGATGAGTGCTACAACAAAACTACCAAGCATCCGCCAACCTGCCATTACCCATGAGTTACCGAAAGCGATAAAAGTAGAAAAAATCACGATCGGATTGATGATCGGCGCAGTAAGCATAAATGCGAAAGCAGTATGTACAGGAACGCCTTTTTTTACAAATTGATGAACGATGGGAACGATTCCACACTCACAGGAAGGAAAGAAAAATCCTAAGATCGAGCCAGTTAAAATCGATAAAAACCGATTTTTAGGTAGCCAACGCTTCACTCTTTCTGGTGTTAAAAAAACTTGGAGGGCCCCAGAGATGAGACAACCCAATAATACAAATGGTAGTGCTTCGATCACGATCGATAAAAAGATCGTACTCATTTGCAAAACCGAATTTGGTAAAAAAGAAAACATGATTTCTCTCCTTACTTTAAGCTACATTTGCCAAAATAATATACGCTTTCCACTAAAAAAAAACAAGAGAAGTTGTTATAATTTACACAACTCTTATTTTTTCGTTTTTATCTAAAAAGCAATTCAATTGACATATTCCGTAATTCTGTTTAAATAAGAACAGTATTTTCTTCGTAGCTTTCTTATTACTGGTTAATTTAATAACTTGCTGATTGCTACCAGAAAGGAATGATCCTATGAAAAAAACAACTAATCTATCTGAAGTCCAAGCAGCACTCGCTCAAGCAGAAACTGTTGCTGTTTACTTATCGATGCCAAATTGCAGTGTTTGTCATGCTGTAAAGCCTCGCTTTGAAGAATTATTGTCCCACTACGCATTTCCAAGTTTTCACTTGGATGCTGTAGAAACACCAGAAGTGGCTAGTACGTTCCAGGTATTGACTGCTCCAGTTATTTTGATTTTTCATGAGCAAAAGGAGATCGAACGTCAAGCGCGCTTCATAGATTTCCATCGTTTGACGCGCCTGTTTGAACAATTGGATACAGCGAGTAAACTGAGTTATGAGGACTTATTTAAGTAACTATCAGAATAAGAGCGTTCCAGAGTTAGCTGCAACTCTTGGAACGCTCTTTTTAGGCTCTATACTTTTTGAGGCTGGGACAGAAGTGTTTAACTCCGAGAAATAAGAAGAAATTCACGAAAATTGCTTTTCAAATTTTTGTGAATTTCGGCTTATTTAAGAAGGAGTTGCTTCTGCTCCCACCGTTTATTCGTTTTTAAAGAATGAGACAAAAGTGTTTCTTACTTTTGTCCCACGCTCATCTGGCAATGAGCCATCATTTATTGAAGAGATCATTACGATTTCCAGTTTATTCCTCGTCTAATTCATGGAATTGGCGATAGACTTCTTGCTTTTTTAATCCATTTTGTACGGCTACGGCTTTGATTGCTTCATTGGTTTTTTTGCCTTCTGCAATCAATTGTTCCACTTGCTCTTTCAATGAACCGACAATCTTAATTGTTTCTTCCTGAATCCCTGTACTTCCTTCTATGAGAAGACAACATTCCCCTTTGATTGGTTGGTCCTCGATATACGAAAGCAATTCTTCGATGGTTCCCCGCAAATATTCTTCATGGATTTTCGTCAATTCGCGACATAATACGACCCGACGATTTCCTAAAACAGTTAACATGTTTTTTAAAGTCCCACTGATTCGATAAGGAGATTCATAAAAAATCAGTGTTGCCGTATGATTCTTTAATTTTTCCAATGTATTTTCTTGCTCTTTCTTCTTTCTTCCTAAAAATCCATAAAATAGGAATGGTTGTGGCAGTAGACCAGAAGCAATCAGCGCTGTCATGCCGGCCGTTGCACCTGGTAAGGAAACAACAGGAATACCTTCTTCGATACAAGCAACTACCAATTCGTGCCCTGGATCGCTGATCGAAGGCATGCCAGCATCACTGACTTGAGCAATCGACTGACCGTTTTTCAATACTTCCAGAAATTGAGGAATACGCTCTTTATAGTTGTGTTCATGCAAACTTTTCTGAGGCGTATGGATCTCAAAATGATTCAATAATTTTTGCGTATTTCGCGTATCCTCACTTGCAATCAATGCAACTTCTTGCAACATCCGAACACTTCGATAAGTCATATCTTCCAAATTACCTATTGGCGTAGGTACTAAGTAAAGTGTTCCTGTTGTGTGATTTCCTTTAAAACTTTTTTGGTTGAACATTTTTTTATCTCCTATAAAAAAACTGGAGCAGGATTTTCTACTCCAGTCTATTATTTACTTTGATCAGCGTCCGCTCTCACGGTAGATGACTTCTAAACAAAAGGCACAAGGTTCATCATTTTCTCTTCTTGAACCATAAAGATCATAACAGACATGGAAGCCTTCTTCATAAATCTTTTCTAAATTCATACGTGATTTTGAAAGTTCTTGTTTCACATTTTCTGCTGGTGCTTGTGCTGCTTGGTTCAATTCGCGCAAATGTTCTCTTAAACGCTGATTTTCCATCTCTAGCGTTGTATTTTTTTCAACGATTTCATGTAAGGCTTGTTTCATCTCGACCAATTCAGTCAACGTATTTCTAAGCTCTGATTCTAATTGATTCAAACCGTCATATAATGATCGTTTATCCATTCATCTCACCTACTTTGATGAAACTTTTTAATTCGTCCCATTCATATTCAACAGGATTTTCCCTTCCAACTAATCGTATACTTACAAGACGATTAAGAAGGTTCAATCCAACGACTTTCCCTTTACCATCAGGCGTATCTACTACGTTTCCAAAGTCAGGGAGTTCTTTCTTTGTTCGTTCATATTCTTCGCTCTCATACTGCAAACAACACATCAAACGTCCGCATAATCCAGAGATTTTTGTTGGGTTCAATGACAATCCCTGATCTTTTGCCATCTTGATCGAAACAGGAACAAAATCTCCTAAAAATGAGGCACAGCACAACGGACGACCACAGGGACCAATCCCACCGATCAATTTCGATTCATCTCGCACACCGATTTGTTGAAGTTCGATTCGCGTGCGAAATACCCCAGCTAGATCTTTGACTAACTCACGAAAATCAATACGTCCGTCTGCTGTAAATGAAAAGATCAGTTTACTGCGATCCAATGTATATTCTACACGTACGATCTTCATCGCAAGTTGATGTTTTTCTATTTTATCTTTGGCGATTTTGAACGCACGTTTCGCATCTTCTCTATTTTTGTTATCTTTCTTCAGCTCGTTTTCTGTTGCTTTATGCAAAATGGGACTAACTTTATCTGGCAGGTCCTCTGGATCCATTTCTATTTTGGGAACGGCAACAGTTGCGATATGTAAGGTTTTCTGAGATTCAACCAAAACCTTTTCTTGATAATAATACGTTGAATCACCAGGTGAAAAATAATAGATATGACCTGCATCTCTATAACGGACACCTACTACTTCGACCATTTCCTTCCCCCTTGACCCTTCTTTTGCTACTTTTTAGTTGATCGTTCGTAGCACCAATTGTTCTGCTACTGCTTGAAAGCTGACATTGTTTCTCAGTTTTTGTTCTGCAAATAATATACGCTCGATCGTCTGATTGATTTTTTTTACTTGCATGATTTTGTCTTTCTCTAAGGCTTGCTTCAATGCCTCTTGATAATAAAATAGTAAGATCGATAAAGCCGTAAACTGCTGTGATTTTTCTTTAAATAACTTTATCAGCTTTTTTTGCACATAGATGAATGCTTGTGTATCATTGCTTTGCATGTACACAAACCACTGCTGAATCGAATCCTTAGCATCATTAAACCATTCATTCTGCGATATTTCAACTGCTTTTGTGAAACTGTTGGTTAAGAACGCCAAAAGTTTTGCTTTTTCCACAGGTATCCCCGCTTCTTGCAGTTTGTGGATCAATACCTCTTTAGACAATTCTTGAAAATGGAGGATTTGACACCTTGATTGGATAGTTGGTAAAATTCTCCCGACTGAATCTGTTTCGAGGATCGCCAAAAATTCTCCTGGTGGTTCTTCTAGAAATTTCAATAAACTATTGGCCGCACTACTATTCATCTTTTCAGCTTCTTTAACAAGAAAAACTTTCTTGCGCGACTCATAACCACTTCGACTAAATTCTGTTTGCAGCCGTCTGATTTGATCCACTTTGATGGTTTGACCTTCTGGTTCGATCGTTAACACATCAGGATGTTCCTGATTTTGGATCCGCTGGCAATTATTACAAGTGCCACAAGGAAGTCCGTTTTTCATATCTGTACAAAAAAGATGTTGTGCTAACCAAATTCCCATCTCGTGTTTTCCCGTACCTTTTTCTCCTTCAAAAAGATAAGCATGAGCGAGTCGCCCATGCCAAAAGCTGCGTTGAAGCTGTTGATACACGATAGGTTGCATTTGATCTAGAGTAAATTCTTGATCCATAGCTCCTCCTAAAATTGGTGAAATCCTTCAACTGGTAATACAAAGACTGTTGCTCCGCCTACTTCAACTTCTACTGGATAAGGAACGCCACCATCCATAGAGATGTCTAAAGTGACTGGGGTCGACACAAACTGTTTTCTGGATTCACAAGTTTTTTTGATGATCTCTAACGCATCTTCCACACGGTCATCTTCGATCCCTACGATGAATGTACTATTTCCTGCTTTCAAAAAACCACCTGTTGAAGATAGTTTTGTCGCACGAATATTGGCATCGATCAGTTCATTTGATAAACGGTTGCTGTCTTTGTCTTGAATAATAGCTAAAATGATTTTCATATACAGTCACCTTCCTAATTTTCAAAAAATTGTGGATATTGTTCAATAATCGCTCTATAACTAGTTTGTAAAACCTCTTCAAAACTCTTTCTTGCATCGATCTTATGGATACGTTCAGGATTTTCCTCTGCCAACTTCAAATATGCATGCCGCACACGTTGATGAAATTCAAGCCCTTCAGAATCTAAGCGATCGATCTGATTGTGACGATGTTCTTCAATGCGCCGCAACCCAGTGTCTGAATCAACATCAAGATAGAGGGTAAAATCTGGTGTCGTACCTTCTGTAGCAAACTCATTCAGTTGAGCAATCTCAGAAATACCGATCCGTCTACCAGCCCCTTGATAGGCTAGTGAGCTGTCCACAAAGCGATCGCATAAGACGATATACCCTTTAGATAGCGCTGGTAGGACTTTTTCGACTAGATGTTGTCTTCTAGCTGCTGCGTAAAGCAATGCTTCTGTCCGCTCATCCATTCGATCGTTTTTTGGATCGAGAATCACTGAGCGGATCTCTTCCGCAATCGGGATACCTCCTGGCTCTCTTGTTTGAATGATCGTTGTTTTTGCTACTTTTTTCAAAAGAGGGAATAGTTCATTTAAAACACTTGTTTTACCTGCACCATCTGGCCCCTCGATCGTGATAAATAGTCCGTTCACATTTTTGCCCCCATCTCGTGTTCCTTCTCTATTGTAGCTGAGAAATTTAGTTTATAACAATTTATAACTCGCGTCTGCCCTCGACAGCTTTCAAAAGCGTTACTTCATCGGCATATTCAATATCTGAACCAACGGACAAGCCATGTGCTAGACGTGTCACTTTGATGCCAGCTGGTTTGATCAATCGGGAAAGATACATCGCCGTTGCCTCACCTTCTGTCGTAGCATTTGTCGCAATGATCACTTCTTGGACCTGTGCATCATGTAATCGTTCAAGAAGCGAAGAAATATTGATGTCTTCTGGTCCAGTTCCTTCCATTGGAGAAAGCACACCATGTAGCACGTGGTAAAGGCCATGATATTCACGCATTTTTTCTAGAGCCATGACATCCTTGGGTTCTTCTACCACCAAAATGACTCCTCGATCTCGTGAAGGGTCTTTACAGATCTCACATGGATCTTCTTCGGTGATGTTTCCACAAATACTACAAAAATGCAGATCACGTTTTACACTTAGCAAAGATTTGGCAAATTCGTTGACCACTTCATCCTTCATATCGATCGTATAAAAAGCTAATCTCGTTGCTGTTTTTTGACCGATACCTGGAAGTCTCATATAACTGTCGATCAACTTTGCGATTGGTTCTGGATATTGCATCTTTCATTACCCCTTTAGGAAAAATTAGAAGGGTAGGCCCTTTGTGTATTTTCCCATTGTTTTTTCAGTTTCTACATCGATTTTTGCAAGTGCATCATTCACTGCCATGATCACTAAATCTTGTAACATTTCTGTATCTTCCGGATCAACGACACCTTCGTTGATTTGTAGATCTTTCATACGGCGGTTACCAGTAAAAACGACTTTGACTAAATCATTCGTAGCTGCTCCAGTAAATTCTGTTTCATTCAATTTGTCCTGTGCCTGTACCATTTCTTTTTGCATTTTTTGTACTTGTTTCATCATACCTTGCATGTTGCCCATTCCACGCATCATAATATCATTCTCCTTTAGTTCATTTAATTGCTATTCATTCTATAATCACTTGTTAATCATCGACGATAGTCACAATGTCAGGTCCAAATATCTCTTCTGCTTTTGTAACGATCGTTTCTTCTTGCGGTTCATTTTGAGGAATCAATTCGATTTCTTGTGCTTCATCTTCTGGCGCAAATGAATCTTCTGTGCTACTGTCTTTTGCTTGGATCAGATAATCTTTACGGATCAGAGGCCAGCTTTCTCGGGTGATGTAAACTGGCTCTGGTGCATAATCTTGGATCATCCGACTAAGGTTGTTATGGATCGAAAGCTTTAGTTCTTCATCATTCGCTGCTCGTTGACAGACGATCTCATAGTCAAAAGCAATCACTAACCCATTGGGACTAGCAGCAACAGGTTCACTTGCTTTTAGCATCGCTCGTTGAGTCACAGATAGGCTCATTAGCAGATCATCCCAGACTTCTTTGACATTATTCAAATGTTTTCTTGTCGCTTCTTTTAATACTTTATAGACACGTTCAGTTGGTACGCGATACGTACTTGCTTGCTTTTTCTGAACAGGTGCGTGCGTTTGCTTGGCAGGTGCTTGATTGGCACCTCCATTGGTCTTGATAGCACTGATTTCTTTTTTTAGTTCACTGATTTCTTTTTTTAGTTCACTGATTTCTTTTTGCAACTGCTTCACAAGCTGATCAGCTACTCCGCTTTCTTGGCTTGTACCATTACTAGGAGCCTGTGCTAATTTGACTGTCGCTACTTCTAAATAGATCGTTGCACTGTTCGTAAAACGAATCTCATTTTGTGTGTCACTCAATATGCGGATCATTTGGAATAAGCGATCAGCTGTGACCTCTTTAGATAGTGCCACAAAAGGCTCTCTGATAGATGTCGTTTGTTCCGCTAAAAGGTTCGGTGCTTGTTGGAACATCAATAGATCCCGACAGTATTGTAAAAGATCCTCTAAGAAACGGCGAGATTCCTTCCCGGCTGCCAAAATATTGGTCAACGCCTCTAATGCCTTAGGAACATCTTTATTCACACACGCACTTAGATACGCATCCATCATCTCATTTGTCAGACTTCCGGTCACCTGCATCGCATCATCCAAAGTAACGGTCCCATCACTGAATGAGATCGCTTGATCCATGATACTCAAAGCATCACGCATCCCGCCTTCTGCAGCTCTTGCGATCACGCCCAGTGCTGGTTCTTCATATGTGATATTTGATTGGTCTAAAATAAATTTCAGATGTTCAACGATATCTGCTGCGGTGATCCGCTTGAAATCAAATCGTTGTGTTCTTGAAATGATTGTTGCAGGAATCTTGTGCGGTTCAGTGGTTGCTAAAATAAAAATAACATTTTCTTTTGGTTCTTCTAATGTTTTAAGTAAGGCATTGAATGCTCCAGTAGAAAGCATATGGACTTCGTCTATGATATAGATTTTGTACGCTGCTTTAGTAGGTGCATAATTGGCTCGATCTCGGATAAAGCGGATTTCTTCCACCCCGTTGTTGCTTGCTGCATCGATTTCAATGACATCTTCTTGCGTTCCTGCAGTAATCGATTGACACATTTCACATTGGTTACAGGGTTCACCATCTTTACTATTTGGGCAGTTGATTGCTTTTGCAAAAATTTTAGCTGCACTCGTTTTACCAGTTCCCCGTGGTCCTGTAAACAGATAAGCATGAGAAGTTTTGTGGGAAACGATAGCATTCTTCAAGGTCTGGGTAACTGCTTTTTGTCCAACGATATCGTCAAAACGTTGGGAACGCCAGACGCGATAAAGTGCTTGATATGCCATGAGGATCCCCCTTTTTTTTTAAAAATTCACTATCTTTTATTATACGTGATTTTAGAAAAAAAAACTACTATAGTTCTCGTATAGTTTCTGCTTTTTTATCGTTGCTCATTCATTAACTACCCCCACATAAGAGTACTTTTTCCCTATAAATTCTTTCGTTCGAAGCCTGATTCTACATCTTTCGACCGAGCGCTTTTCATTTCCCCTATGGTATAATGAAATCATCAATTTATTACAAAAACACTTTCATTAGGGAGGAATTTTTTATGGGTCTTATCAAAGCAGCAACAAGCATGATCGGCGGCGGATTAGCAGATCAGTGGGTGGAGGTCATTGAACCTGATGATATGAGCGATACCACCGTCATGACAAAGGGCGTAAAAGTACGAAAAGATGACAAACGTGGGTCAAACCGAAAAGGCACAGAAGATGTTCTAACAGATGGTTCAGTGGTCCATGTCTATCCAAATATGATGATGCTTCTCGTAGATGGTGGAAAAATCATCGATTATACTGCTGAAGAAGGCTACTATACGATCAAAAATGATTCTGCTCCCTCAATGTTCAATGGTTCATTGAAAAGCGCGATTGCAGAAACTTTCGACCGTTTCAAATTTGGCGGTGTCACACCTCAGAAACAACAGGTTTTCTATATCAATCTGCAAGAAATAAAAGAAATCAAGTTTGGGACAAGTTCACCACTCAATTACTTTGATAATTTTTATAACGCTGAATTGTTTTTACGTGCGCATGGTACGTATTCGATCCATATCACTGATCCGATCTTATTCTATACCAATGCTATCCCTAAAAACAAAACACAAGTGGACATCTCGGATATCAACGAACAGTATTTAGCAGAATTTTTAACCGCTTTACAATCTGCAATCAACCAAATGTCTGCAGATGGTCAACGTATCTCTTACGTTCCTTCTAAAAGTTTAGAATTAAGTAAATATATGGGAAATGTCTTAGATGACTCATGGAACGAGCTACGCGGAATGGAAATCGTTTCTGTTGCGGTCGCAAGTATTTCTTATACAGATGACTCTGTCAAATTGATCAATATGAGAAACGAAGGTGCTATGTTAGGCGATCCTAGCGTCCGAGAAGGTTACGTCCAAGGATCAATCGCTCGTGGAATGGAAGCTGCTGGTAAAAATGATGCTGGTGCTATGACTGGTTTTATGGGTATGGGTATGGGCATGAATGCAAATGGAACGTACCTTTCACAAGCTGCACAAAATAATCAAGAACAGATCAACCAACAACAAGCAGAAAAACAAAATCAACAAGCAGCTCAAGGCAACGAAAACACTTGGACTTGTCCTGTCTGCAGCACAGAAAATACAGGTAAATTCTGCTCGAACTGTGGTACAGCAAAACCTGTCGCAAACGTCCAACCGAAATTACAAATGAAATGTAGTGAGTGTCATGAAATCGTGGATCTTTCAAATGGTATCCCTAAGTTTTGTCCAAATTGCGGAAAACCATTCAAAGGTATCCCACTTGATTAAGTATTAGAAAGGTGTGGCGCGGATGGATGTTCTTACGCATAAATGTCCCAACTGTGGTGGTCCCTTAACATTTGACCCCAATGATCAAAAATTCCATTGTGATTACTGTCTAAATATCTATACGGAAGAAGAAGTTAGCCAATACGAACAAGAACAAAAAGAAGCTCGCGGTGCCCAAACACAGCAAACTTCTGCTGAGGAAAACGGAGCCGATCAATTTACCTTTACTGCGGAAGAACAACTAGATCAGATGGACGATGCAGAGAAAAAAGCATTCGCAGAAGCTGGTGGACTATCTGATTCTGCAGATGATACAACACCAACTGGAACGATGGAAAATGAGGATAATGAGGCAACAATGGAATTGTTTCTTTGCCCAAGCTGTGGTGCAGAAATCGTGACAGATGCAACGACTGCAGCAACTTATTGCTATTATTGTCATAATCCGGTTGTTTTGTCCGGACGACTGAGTGGCAAATTTTTACCGAATAAAGTCCTACCCTTTGCTGTAGAAAAAGAAGAAGCCATCACTAAATTCTTAACGTGGACAAAGAAAAAATGGTTTGTTCCTAAAGCGTTTTTCAACAAAGACCAAATAGATAAATTAACAGGAGTCTACTTCCCTTATTGGGCAACTGATGCTACCGTAGATGGTTCTTTGCAAGCAAATGGAACTGTTATCCGTATCTGGCGTGTCGGTGATATCGAATATACGGAAACAAAACAGTTTGCTGTACACAGAGAAGGTTCTCTCTCTTTTAAAGAGTTGGTAAAAAATGCCTTATCAAAAAATACCCAACAAAAAATGGTAGAAACTGTTCAACCATTTCCTTTAGAGAAAGCCATCGACTTTAAAAGTCAGTATTTGGCTGGCTTCCAAGCTGAAAAACGTGATATTGAATACCAAGCAATCAAATCTCAAGTCCAATCTGAGCTTCAAGACTATTCAGAAAAACTGCTACGAGATACTGCAAGTGGCTATACGACACTAACGAACGTCCATGCCTCTGCGGATATCACAAGCGAGAAAAATGAGTATGTTCTTCTTCCTGTATGGCTAGTCACCTACCGTAGCAGTGATAAAAATAAAAAAGTTTACTACTATGCAATGAATGGACAAACAGGTAAAGTCAGTGGTGTTTTACCCATCAGTCACAAAAAACTTGGTCTGACAGCCTTTGGAATCTTTGCCGTCTTAGCAATCCTCTTTATGATTGGAGGGTATCTAATATGAACAAAAAAATTCTCCTATTTTTCTTGACAGCTATCGGCTTGTTCTGGACCTCTTCTGTTCAAGCTACCACACCGCCGATCAACGATGAAGCTGGCCTGTTCACTCAAGAACAGATCCAATCCTTGGAAAAACAGGTTCAGCCTCTAAATGAAAAAATCAAGGGGCAAGTCTTAATTGTGACGACAACTTCGAATTCCGAAGAACCACGTGATTTTGCTGACGATTACCTAAGAGAAGCAGTCGGCAACAACAATAACGGCTCCGTCTTATTACTAGATATGGGCCAACGTGAAATCTATATCTCTACTTCAGGTAATATGATCGACTATCTAGATGATAATCGAATTGATGCGATCCTTGACGACGTCTACGATCAAATGTCAAACGACGCATATTACGAAGCGGCGCAAGCTTATCTGACAAAGGCAAGTGAATATGTCACAGATGGCGTACCAGGCGGTCATTATCGCGTGGATGAAGAAACAGGGAAAATCACTCGCTATAAAGTCCTAACACCTGTTGAAATAGTGATTTCGATTGTCCTTGCTTTGGTTTTAAGCTTGGTCTTCTACTTTGTGACAGTTTCAAGGTATCAGTTGAAATCTGGTACGTATAAATACCCGTTCCGTGAAAAATCAACAATAAAATTAACGGACAAAACGGATCGCTTAACGAACTCATTCGTCACTACCCGCCGTATCCCAAAAAGTCCCCCACCTGGCAGTGGCGGAGGCGGAAGCACCACCCATTCAAGTGGCGGAGGCACCTTTGGCGGAGGCGGACGAAGCTTCTAACAATGATCATCTTTTCAATAGTCCCATTTCCCCATATCGCTGAACTCTAAACCACCCGTTCACACGGGTGGTTTTCTCTACGACTGAAAGCCTATTTTACCGGTATAATCCTCAAAGACTGACTGAATCAGTGCACTTTTACCGTTCTTTTATACTGTAGGATTAAATTCTTTGAGCAGTGTAAGCTGATCTGCTAACTAGTGTTCTCTCGGTTGATTACGAATCATACAAAAAATCTAAGACAGAAATTTGTTCATTCTGTCTCAGATTTCATTTTATACAACTCTTCCAACCTTATTGCCAAAGAGCTAATTAAATCCGTTTCATCAATGCTTTATTTGCTTTAAGCCGGGACTGGTGATACCGTTCTGGTGCTAAATGGATAAGCTCTTTGATCAAAGCATCGATCACATACAGTTGATTGATTGCGGCGGTAAAAGAACCTGCATCAGATGAATATTCCTTTGCTGAAGCGATCAGAGCAACTTGGCTAATTTGAGCGACCGTTGAGCCCATATAATTAGTGATCGCAATCGCCTGACAGCCCTGAGATTGTGCTAACTCTATATTAGCAATCACTTCTGGTGTGTTTCCAGAGGTACTGATTGCAAAACAGACTTCCCCGGGTATCATATATGCTGCATTGATACTTTGGAGATGCCCATCTTGAACGAATTCCACATGTTTTCCCAGACGTTTCAACCGATTCGCCAACTCCGAACCAATCAGGCCAGAACTCCCTACTGCAAAAATCACGATCCTACTCGTGTTATGAATCAGGCGGGCAGCTGCAGCTAAATCGGCTTTTTGGATAAATTCTCGGGTTTCTTGCAAACTTTGTTGATACTGATCATAAATTAAATCGGCATCCGTTTTCTCCTCGGAATCGCTTGCTCGGACAATTGCTGCTTGACTCTTAGCTAACTCAAATTTCAGATCTTGGTACCCGGAGAAACCAATCTTTCTAGCAAAGCGAATGATCGTACTTTCACCAACCCCAGCCATCAATGAAAGTTCATTAATGGATAATTTAGGAATTTCATCTGGACTACTTAAAATAAGTTGTGCCACTTTTTTTTCAGATTTACTCAAAGACGGAAAATAACTGCTAATTTTAGGCAGTAAATCCATACCATCCCCTCCTATCGTTTCTTCCATTATAGATTTGATAGCGCTAAAAGAAAAGGACCTAGTATAGTGTTGAAATAACTAATCAAACTGAAAATTAGCAATTAACAGTTCTTCGGGGAAATCATCCAAAACTAACTGTTGCCAATTCATTCATCCACTTGATGACCTCGACACTACACTAGTTGTGCATCAGAACATTTTTGTCTCACCATTTATCCGTTTTTAGAGATACGAGAAGAGACTAAGACAAGTGTTGTCCCAGTCTCGAAAACCAGATCGTAAATTCTGCTATTCCGCTTAAAACTCGATGGATTCACAAAAACGTTTCACATATAGTTATATCTAATTAGAATAAGCTAAGATAAACGGAAAGATTATAGTGGCTAAAACTTATCCTATTAAAACGTAAGAGAAATCTTAGCCACTTTTTGACAATGTAAGAGAAGAAATACCAAAAAGTTATCTTCAAATTTATTCCGTCATTTTGCGACAGATGCTCTAGTCTTCGGCTCAGAAAATTTCGAGCTTATAGGTACTGGCTGGAAGTTTCCATGCTAAATTTTTAGTTAAAAACAAACTGAATACAGCCTCAAAAAGAGTGTTCAAAAAAAGCACCCGAATAACCTAGATATTACTCTGCAGTCCAAGTGATCAGAAATCACAGTTCCATGACTTTTGAGCGTTTCAGTCTAAAGTTATTCGGGTTATATTAGATATTTTTTAGTTCTATACTTTTTTCTTAAAGAAAGATTGATTAATTTTTTTCTCGATTGGTTAAATAAACAAATGGTAGATAGATGACCACCCCTAAAGCTAATAAAATAACTTGTAAAACTGAAGCCTTCCAATCGCCATTAGTAGCTAAATAACCAGAAAGGATTGGTGGTGTCGTCCATGGTATCAAAGCAGATGTTTTTGCGATCAAGCCAACACTCGTTGCTATATAAGCAATACTTGTCGTTATGATTGGCACCAAAACCAAAGGAACTGCTAACAGCGGGTTGAAAACAACTGGCAGACCAAACATCAACGGTTCACTGACATTAAAAGCTGATGGAATCAAACCAACTTTTGTGATGGAACGATAATCTTCTCGTTTTGAAGCGATTAAAATCGCAATCACCAAGCAGAAAAGCATTCCGCCGCCACCCATCCAACCAAAACAATCTAGGAATGGTTTGGTGACGATATTAGGTAGTTCAGCTCCTTTTTTCAACGCATCCATATTTTGTTGGATCGCTGTCAGCATAACGGGTTCTCCAATTGAACCTAAAATGAATGTTCCATGTAAACCAAATGCCCACAAAAGGTTACTCAAGAATACATAGATCAAAACGCCACCTAAAGATTGAAAAGAAGCCAGTAGCGGTGCTTGAAAGAAGCGTTCAATCAAAGATGGAATATCTGCATGAAGCAACCAAATCACCAAAACTTCAACCAATCCCATAATCGTAGTTACCAAAAATGCTGGAATCAAAATGTTGAAGGAACGAGCGATGGAAGGAGGAACACTTTCATGCATTTTGATCTTCAACTTATCATTTTTAGAAAGTTTATTGAGTAAAGTTACTGAAATCAAAGTAGCAATAATTGCTAAAAACATTCCGGTCGCACTAGTTTGAGTTTGGGTCAAGACTGCCCCAGCCGTTACGCTATTGCCTTTGATATCCACTAATGTCGTTTGGGCTGGTAAGACTAGTACGAAAGACACAATCCCCATTACCCCGCCAAACAATCCATCCTCACCGTAGCTCTGGGATAATTTATAACCAATCGTACATGCGATCAGGATCCCCATGATTCCTAACGTTGCATTATAGACTTGCCCGCCCAAATCCATCCAACGAGCAGCTCCAGCAACGTTTTTCAAAAGACCATTCTGAGGACTTAAGATGAGATTATTGATTAATACCCAAAACGAAGCAATGATAGTCAATGGAATCAAAGCAACAAAACCATCCCGAATTGCTGTAATATGTCGCTGACTTGAGAATTTGTTGGCAAATATTAACAATTTATTTAAAAGTGCATTGTCTTGCATTTATTTCTCCTCCTCTAAAGTAATTTGGCAATTAATCTCAAACATCCGTTTCCACGGAAATTCCAATTTCTTAAAGTGGAACGTCTCCCCTTTGAAGCTATTTGATAAATAAAATTGAGCTAACATTAAAAGGGATTTTTTACAAGCCTCCATAACTTCCTGTTCTTTACCTACAATGTCAAAATAATTTTTACCTAATTGAGGTAGCAAATCATCCGTCAGATTGCGACGAACGCTTGCTTGATAAAAGGCATCTTCAAACAGATTACTAGCTAAATTATCCAACCGCTGTGCCTCATTAGGATGTTGCAAGACAAAAGTCATCGCTGCTAGGGTGCTGCCCAAAGAATTACAATTGGTATTCCACGCTTTGTAACACAGCAATTGATCTAAGATTCCTTGTTTGTCCAACATTGCAATCAATTCCAAGTCCCCACCATTAGCAAAAGCACTGTCGCAGATGGCAACTTTTCGCCCTACTGCCAAATCGAGTTTGATTTCTCTGACAAAGGTCAATAGATGACGATATGAATCATAAGTCACATCCTTTTTCGTTAATTGATCCCACGACTCTTGCATGATTTTCCCTGGCGTGTTATAGGCTAAAATCAAATCAGCCGTTCGGCGATCTGACCATAGCTGCATCCCAGCTACCATGACATGGGCCTTCAAACTTTCGTTAATTATTCGGTCCTCATAAAGCGGTACCAATTCGGCCCCAAAAGTCGAAGCAAAATGAACATAGACTTTTGGTATCAATTGATGGTAATCATTGTATGCACGAGCTAACAACGTAAAGCCTACTTCATCTGCTCCTGGATAAACCATAACCTGGTCTTTGAGATTTTTTTCCGCAATTGCTCCGTAAATTTTCTGCTGATCAATCGCTGTATAGCCATAAGGAGCGGAATCATCTTGGGGAATCGCTAGAAAATCGATTACACCCGCTTCTAACAACCGAATATTAGTCAAATCCACCTCAGCATTGAAGATCCGTCGCTTTTCATAATCAACAAGATACTCAGTTGGAATCTTTTGTTTCAAAAGCGCTAATTCACCGGTTTCTTCCTCCGTTAAGCCTTCTCGTACTGTTTTATCCTGCAACCAACCATGGCGAAAAATCGCCGCGCCATATGTTTCATAATAATCTGGCTCTTCATCGCTGCTGTCATACTTAGGAGTGCGCATAATCAAATTGGATAGATACAGTTTCAGCTGAGGATTTTCCGTTTTCAACTGTCGAATTTTTTGTTCATAGTCGCTGATTTGAAACGTCTCAAAATGATGCAACCGTGATGGTAATACCCCCCCATATAAAAGCATTTCAGTTGAGATTACCGCATAGTCCACCTCTTTAGCTGCTTGAGCAATAAAATCGGCGATTGCTTTCCTATTACCTGGTGTTTTCTTATATCCCATCAATCCTTTTGGCAAAACCAACAGCTCAATATCCTGTGCAACCATCGCAGTATTGACGGGATAATCAATATTACAAGGTCGTTCATCTAATGGTACATATAAAATTTTGACCATTTTAGTTAGCTCCTTTAGTTTGTTGAAAAATATCTTTGACAACCTCACCGACATTGGAACGATAGAACATTGCCTTTGCTCGGATCTGTGCTGTAGCTTCTTGCACGGCATAAGAATTTGGTGTCAGAGAAAACATAGACGTATCACTTTCTGCATCTCCAGCAACATAAACCTGATCTTTTCCCAGACCTAACCATTCGATCACACGTTGCACAGCGGCACCTTTAGAAGCTTTGTTTGAAAAAATTTCCAAAGACGACGAACTCGTCATGACGATATTCACTTTATCTTTTCCTAACGTCTCCTCAATTTTTTGACGAATCACTTCAAATTCCTTTTTTGTGCCAAAAGTCAGATAAATCGTCGGTTGTTTTTCCTTTTCTGCTACAAAAGCCGGTAGATCTTCAATTATGATAGAAGAATCCACAAATTCAGCTACATTTTCAGGATCCCGTGGGCTAGGAAAGAGTCGGTTTGTCAGATTTGAAACCTCCGTCCGCAATCCTTGACTAAAAATCACTTCATTTAAAGCTTTGATATAGTCTAAAGGAATCGTTGCGCTGGCTACTAATTGGTTTTTTTTATCATAGATCACAGCACCATTTTGACTGATTCGATACTCACTTTTAATGCCAAGTTTCTCTTCAATAAATTGAATATCTGTGTCCATACGTCCTGTACAAACAACAAAATGTCCCCCGTCTGCGCAAAATTCTTTGATCAAAGTTAAACTTTTTTCATCAATCTGACCTTGTGCATCCAGTAATGTTCCATCCAGATCACACACTAATAATTTATTTTTCAAACTGGTATTCATGCCGGTGTTCCTTTCTGTGCCGCTGCTACATAACGTTGTGTGATTAAATGCGGACGCGTGATGATTGAACCTACCACAACGGCAAAAGCACCCAATTTAAAAGCTTCGGTCACTTGAGCTGGTTCATTAGTGTGACCTTCCATGATCACTGGCACAGTCACATTAGCAACGATTTTTTTTAATAGATCAAAATCAGGGCTCTCAGTTTTATAGGAATAAGGCGTATAACCTGCTAAAGTAGTCGAAACGATATCAAAGCCATTCTTCTCAGCAACAATTGCTTCTTCCAATGTTGAACAATCTGCCATTGCCAAACGATCAGCATCGTGAATCTGTTTTACTAAGTCTGTTACTTTTTCTTGCTGTGGTCGTACTTGTTTCGTGCCGTCCAAAGCAATAATCTCAGCGTCAGTCGCCAATAGTTCGTTGACTTCTTTTTTCGTTGCGGTAATATAAACCGCTGAATCAGAGTAATCCCGTTTGATAATACCGATAACCGGCAATTGAACTGTTTGCTTGATTTCGTCAATATCTACAACTGAATTAGCTCGGATACCAATCGCTCCACCTCTTTGCGCTGCTAATGCCATGCGCCCCATGATAAAGGGACTGTGGAGTGGTTCATCCTCCAATGCTTGACAAGAAACTACTACGCCACCTTTGATTTTTGCTAAAACTTCGTTCATTTTTCTGCCTCCAGGAATTAAATTCCATTTATAATTTATTTTATGGTGTAATACTACACCATAAAATAAAAAATGTAAACAGTTAAATTACAAAAATATTTTTTCCTAATGATTTCTCATCGATGCCTATTATCAAGTAAATTTAGCCAAGTCTAAATTGGCGAACTTGCAATTCGAACTCCATTCGACTCATTTGGGGATAACCATCTAACCGAAATATTTACAAATAGTAACAGATGGTCCAAATTTTGCTAAGTCGTAGCGCTGAATCTACTTAAAAAGAAAGGGGTATTCGAGGTTGAACAGTATCTTAGATTTATCTAAAAATTGCGGAAATATCCGCACTAGAATATTGAACTTCTGATTTGAACCCACGATTCTATCGTAATTCAACGACTGTTCCTGCCTACATTTTTTTAAAAAACGCATTCCCATCTAATAAAGAATTTACCCAGCTTTTTTGAAGGTAATTCCTTCCTTTACCGCAAAAAGCAATGTTTGATAAAAAGCTAAAGCAACATAATCTTTGTTCCAGATGCAAAGATAATAAACAGTAGACATCATCTATCTTCTAGTGGTGCTGCTAGTTTGTTCGTATATAAAAAAAGAACAGAAAGATTTTTTTGTTCTTTCTGTCCTGATTATTCTAAGATTTCTTATTAACGACATCATTTATCAATGAGCCTAAAAAAGCTAAGCAGTTAAGCTTAACTTTCAATGATCCGTTTTTATAGGTGCATGACGCTTTTTGGGATCACTTCAAAAAGGATCCTTGTTCATCCTTGTTAAGTATATTTTTGTTCTTAGAAAATGATATTGTCTTCTAGTAAGTCCATATTCGTAATGATGATCCGATGGTCTTTCACTTTGATAATCCCGCTTTTTTTCAGCTGCTTTAAAATACGGCTAACACTGCTTGCTGTAGAGATCCCACAGAACTTAGCGATCTCTTCGTTAGTAATAATGAAATCGATCATCAGTCCCTCCTCAGTTCGAACGCCAAATAGGTCATATAATTCATATAATTGTGTACAAACCGCCCCTAACTTTCCATTCAATAACATTTGTTGCATTTTTTTCATTGAATAGAGTAAGCGATAACGATAATACTCTTTGACGTAATGTTGCATCTTAGGATCATCGTTGATCTGCTCCCAAAACTTTACACGATTGATTCGATAAAATTCTGCATATTCTGATTCTACTCGAATATTATAAGGAGAATCAATAAACTGAGAATATTCATCTTTGATCAGTGAGACGATTTCAAGATCTTTTATGTATCTCAGATTGAATTCTCTTCCGTCATTTGAAATGACACTCGCTTTCACCGTTCCTTCTTTCAATATATAAGTGTAGCAATCTTCCACACCTTCAAACGTCAGATACTTATGATATCTTTTTCGTACAATTGGAAAATTATTTCTTTCCAAATATTCCTTCAGTACTCTACTGTCCAATGATGCTCCCCCATCCAAACTTTCATATAAAAAAGATAATACAAGATTTCTGTACTTTTTAAAGTTCAAAAGTATTTTACTAATGATATTAACATTTGTTAAGTACTATTTTATATTACGTACGCGATTTTTTTCTTTTTTTTGTTTCGGTATACTGCGAATGTAAAAACTTTTAAGAATAGAGGGAAAAAAATGAACTATTGGATGAAAACAATCATTAATCGACTTGAGACGGCTTATCAAACAAGATTTGATATGAAAGCATCATTAGTCTTCTTAAATGATGCGTATCAAAACTCTATTGAGTTAGTTAAAGCCGTGGATGAACAACCATCAAACGAGTTAGAAGAATTTCTTGATCTATTTATGACAACTCGTGATTTATTTATTCGTCAATTGGTGGATCGTTATCCGTCAAACTATCATGACGTCGAAGTCCAAATTGAAAAATTAAAAGCATATTCAGATTAAGGGGACCTTACAGAGCACATGGAAAAGAAATTATTCAATAAATATTTTATCGGAATCACACTTATCAACTTCATTGTCTATTTGATCTACTATTTACTTATGGTCATCATCGCAGTCATTGCGCAAGATGATCTACATGCTACCATGAGCCAGGCAGGTTTTGCATCAGGGATTTACATTATTGGTACACTATTAGCTCGCTTATTTATGGGAAAACAATTGGAACTTTTCGGTCGTAAGTTCACATTGCGTGGCGGTGCGATCTTTTATTTCCTTTCAACTCTAGCTTATCTTTACACACCATCAATCGGTGTTTTATATCTTGTTCGCTTTTTAAATGGTTTTGGTTATGGAACAGTTTCAACTGCAACAAACGCGATCGTAACTGCCTATATTCCTGAATCTAAAAAAGGTGAAGGAATCAACTATTACGGTTTAAGTACAAGTTTAGCTGCTGCTATTGGACCATTTTTAGGAATGATCTTACTTAATTTGACAGATTTCCACTTTATTATTTGGTTCTCAATCGTACTTGTTTTTCTTGTAACAATTGCTTGTATATTTTTCCCAGTGAAAAATATCGTATTGTCTGATGAACAAAGAACTTCATTACGTTCTTGGAACATCAACGGCTTTATCGAAAAGAAAGCTTTATTTATTACTGGTATCGCATTTTTGATGGGTCTTTCTTATTCAAGTGTTTTGTCTTTCTTATCTTCTTATACTAAAGTCATTCATTTGGTTTCCGCTGGTTCATTTTTCTTCGTAGTATATGCTTTAGTCATTACCTTTACTCGGCCATTAACTGGACGCATCTTTGATGCAAAAGGTGAACAATATGTCATGTATCCTAGCTACCTATTTTTAACAGCTGGTTTATTCTTATTAAGTATAACAACAAATAGCATTACTTTATTGCTTTCTGGTGCACTCGTTGGTCTAGGATACGGAACATTTATGTCAAACGGTCAAGCGGTTTGCTTAAAGATCGTGAAGGAGCACCGAATCAGTATTGCTCTTTCAACCTACTTTATCGGTTTAGATTTAGGTCTTGGTGTCGGCCCTTATTTGATGGGTATATTGAAATCACTCACTTCATTCAGAGGATTATATGTGATTTCAGGGGTTATCCCATTGATTTGTACTGTTCTTTATTTAGGATACAATCATAAAAAGAAGCAACAAATAAAACTTGAAATGAATTAAGCTGAGCATTTGCCAACAGAATGATTCTCACATAACGCAACGATTTCACAAATAGCCAGATGGTCGCAAAAATATCTTTCATATTTTTGCGACCATCTGGCTTATTTTTTTTCTATAAAAATGATTCGATTCATCTACTCCTAAAAAAGTTTTTATCTTTCCTTTTTAGTTAAGCCATATGCTGCCAATTCATAAAGGCGCACTGCCGAGTCAGCTCCTTGTGTTGGTTGACTAACAGTCAATCGAATAAATCGTGCGGGCGTTGCTGTAAATGTATTGAGGGTATTGCTAGAACTATTGTTTACCGTACGAGAAACTTCATGAAAATTTATTCCATCTTCACTCAGCTCAAGTGTGTACGCTCTCGTGTTCATACTTGCACTTTCTCCTCCTGCTGAGGCATGTGCCATCTGTACTTCACTTACTATTTTTACTGATCCTAAATCAACTGTCAGGGTATGTGGCGCACTACCTGTTGCACACCATTTTGTTCCTAAATCTCCATCAACAGCGAACTTTGGTGCTTCCACTTCACTTACATAAGAAGAAGCTTCTACTTTGGCATCTTTAGATAATAAGGTTAAACCATTTTGTGCTTCATTGGTAATAGTGATGATTCCTTTCATTCTATTCGTGGTTGTACCTGCCTCATTGGTTGCGGTCAATTGAACATCGTAGACCCCTTCTTTAGAATAAGTCACCACAGTATTTTTGTCTTGACTTGATTCTATTGAGGACCCTTCAAACGACCATTGGATATTTTGTGTATTTGCCGAAGAAGTGTTTCTAAACTCAATTTTTTCACCTGGCGCCGCTATCGTTTTAGATACAGAAAAAGAAGCCTTAGGTGGTTGCATCTGTGGCCAGTCAAACGTGACGATCTGTGACGATTGGCCTTGCTTGCCGTAAATGTCAACAGGGACGATTTCGATACCTGTTACTGATTCTCCTTTCCGTTCAAGCGCATCAATAAAATGTTTTTCTGCAGATGTTGCCCCGATAAATGAACGCTCACCATTTTCCAGTACACGGAAAATTTCATAGCGTGCATTTTGTTCTGGATGAATACTATTCCATGTCAATCGAATGCCTGCATGTATCCCTTCTTCATCAAATTTAGCCTCTTCGATTACGGGATTTTCAACAATTGACGCGGATACTTTTCCTTGTGGTGCCGCAACGATCTGTCCAACATTCAATGTATATTCGCTATTGTCAGTGAAAGAAGATAGCTCATAAGAGATGGCAGTCACTACTTTATCCGTCGCTTTATTTAAGTGATAGACAACCGTAGTCCAATCATTTGTCACTTTTTTATTTCCTTTAAATGTTTCACTTGTTCCATCCTCAAATTCCAGTATGAGGTCTAAGTTTGTGCGGTCCGTTGCTTTTGCAGTAGTTGTGAATGTCATATTTTTTTCGATTTTAGCTTTTGTTTGATACAACTTGATTTTATTTGGTTCTTTTGCAGCTATCTTTCCAGCTAATGCAATTGAACTTCCACCATTATAAGCAGTCGTATAATCAATACTGCCGGATAACTCACTGCCGGATCCCTGTTCAATGATCCAGCGATATGTTGGCATGATGTCTTGCAGACTACGATTGTTCCATTCTGTTGTTGAAATCGGTGTTCCATTCAAATAATAGCTATAGCCATTTCCAACATTGAAATTCGTTACAAAAGGCCATTGTGTAATCGCGGTTTGCTCAACTGCGAAGGTAGAGATCCCTGGCCATTCAATCCCTTCTGGTAAAACACCCTTAGTCGGATCATTCTGTTTGTTTACCCAGAAATCTTCTTCTTTTTGTTGATATTCATTTGGATCACTAGCAGAAGAATAGGTCCAGCTTGGAACATATAAGCCTAGCGAGGTATAGGGTGTTCCTTGATTGTCAGCAAAAAGATTCCATCTTACCGGTGTATCATATCCTCTTTCTTGAACATCGATGCCGGCAAACAAATCATATGGATCAATCCCTAATGTCTCAGCTTTTTCTTTTGATTTACGTAATAAATCTTGACTGGCTAGTCGGTCGGTATTCCACCAGAAATTAAGAAACATGCTGTCTGCTACAGGATTCAAATCGGCATCCACTAGATAATCTTGATTTTTCTCTGTCAGTGCATTCTGCCAATCCATCTTCCCCTCATTTGTCATCGAATCATACCACATGACTTCCAATTCATTACTCGTTTTTTCCTTAAATTCAACGATCAGTTCTTTCATAAGATCTGCATGGGTTTTCGTTAAGCCGATCTCTGTTTCTTGGTTGATGAACCATCCATCAAACCTATACTTTTGAGCAACTTCGATCATTTTATCAACAATTGGAAAATGGCCTGTCGCATCCTTTTTTAAAAATGTATCAAGCCATTCGATTTTTCCGCCATGTGCTCCTTGAGGGAAGAAGATCGTTCCAAGTACTGGCACACCGTTTTTGTGCGCTGCATCTGTCACATCTGGACTTGGTGGAACGATTATTCCTTCACCAGCCGAACCGCCCCAGTAAACTAACTGATCAATATATTGCCAATTTGAAAAAACATTCGCATCAAACGTGTTCGAACCTCGTGGCGCATTACCGCTTGTACTACTATTCATGATCGATAAAGCAACCACTTTCATCTGTTCATTTTGCGTTTTGTTTGCTTTTATCAATTGAGATTTTTCTACTCTTTTTGCTAACGGTTCCGTACTGACGTTATATTTAGCATCTGCATCTTTCGCAAATGACCACTCTAACAATTCATCTGGGAACCAGTAAGATGATTCTGGCTGATTCTCCATTGAAGTGGCCACTGCACCTTGTGTTTCAGGTTGTTCCTCAGCAATGACAGGCATAGTTCCAAAAAATAATCCTATGATTCCAAACCCAACTAGTGTTCCTACTTTAAAAGTCTTCGCTAGCTTTTTCATTCAGTCCTCCTATAATATGATGCAACCTTTATTTTAAATAAAAATATTCCCGCTTGATCCTCCTTTCTATACAATAATTGTTACAATTAAAATGATAGCGCTTACTAAAAGGTGTGTACATGAACATATTATAGATTTATCAGCACAAATCATAGATTATGATACGGAGTTCTAGGCATCAATAAAAACAACGAATATGATGCTCATCCATTTTCGCAAATTGATCATTCTTTAGTTCTTTACTTGTCACTAAATAATCAATTTCATGGCACGCAATCGCTTGATGCATGAAGCGCTGCCCTACTTTCTCTTGTGTTGCCAATACCATCAAATGGTTTGCCTGCTTTCGGAACGCTTTTTTTAATAGTGCTTCTCCTTCATGTGTTTCGGTCACTCCTTGAGTAAAATCGAAGCCACGACAACTAATAATAGCTAAATCTGCAGAATATGTCAGTACGTCGTTGTAAGCTTTTGAGCCATTGATCGTCGCTCGTTTTTGAACGATCGTTCCACCTACGATCGATACTTTTGCTGATGTAAATTCGTTTAGCATCGCTGCTGTGATCACGCCGTTTGTAATGATCTGCAATCCTTCATATCTTCCTAGATTTCGAATCAGGTGCAAACTAGTCGTACTAGAATCTAAAAACAAGACCATATCATCTTTGATCAAGGATGAGGCAATGTCTGCGATCTTTCTTTTTTCTGTTTCTTCATCTAATTGATTGATTTTCATCAAATATGGCACATCGATTTTTTGATTATCTACTAACATTGCACCGCCACGAACTCGGCGAATCAAGCCACTCTTTTCTAAGGATACAAGATCACGCTTGATCGTTGCCTCACTGTAATTAACTAAATCGATCAGATCAGTGATTCTTACAAACTGATTGCTTTTTAAATGATTCACGATTTTCTGTTGACGATCTTCTACTTCACTTAGCATTTTCGTCTCCTCCTATTCTTTGTATCTACTTTAACACCAAAAAGAGCTTTGGCAAAAGCCAGCGCTCTTTTGGATCATGACTTTTTAATATAGTTCTGCTTTACCAATCGTATTCAGTACACCCATTTTATGCTTCACTACCTCTTGAACTTTTTTATTTGCGTAAGGATAGACAGCATTTGGTTCATACATTTCTGGATTGTCGCTCAATATTTCTCGTAGTGCATCAAAGAACACACTCTTGAGATCTGAACTGAGATTGACTTTTGCCACCCCATATCTGACTGATTCACTGACTTCCACATCTGGATTACCTGAACCACCATGCAATACAAATGGCTTATCGATTTGCTGATTCAACTCTTTCAATAATTCGATGTTCAATTTTGGCGTTTTGTCTTTAGGATATAATCCATGAGCTGTGCCGATAGCAATGGCTAATGAATCGATATTCGTTTCTTCGACAAAATGTTTTGCTTGTTCAGGATCTGTATAGATGATGTTCGCCGCCCCACCTTCTGCAGAGCCGTTATTGCCAATCGTTCCAATTTCTGCTTCTACTGAGACACCCACTGCATGAGCTAATGCAACGACTTCCTTGGTAATCGCTAAATTGTCTTCAAAAGATTGTAAAGATGCATCGATCATCACCGAAGTATAACCATTTCGTATCGCCCGCAAAACATCTTTCACTGTACCACCATGATCCAAATGAATCACTACAGGAACCTTACTATTATGGGCATACGCTCTAACGGAAGCAACGAATTCATCATTGAGATAAGCAATTTCATCAGGATGGATCTCTAAAATAACTGGAGCATTTAATCTTTCAGATTCTTCTATGATTGCTTTCAACATATCATAACTACAGATATTGAAAGCCGGAATGGCAAATTGATTTTCCTTTGCAACTTTTAGTAACTCTTTCATTGTATATAACATTATGCTTCCACCTCATTTGTTAGTTTTTCTTCTTTTACTTTTTCTGTAACTGTCTTTTCTTCCACTGATTTTTTTAGCAATCCTAAGGAAAGTGCTGTAACCACTGTTCCAGAGACAATCGCGACTAGATACATTGGTAAATCATTCAATACATTAGGGATCAGCATGACCCAAATACCGCCATGAGGGGCCATCGAAGTTACACCAGCTCCCATCGAAATCCCTGCAGCAGTAGCAGACCCGATAATCAAGCTAGGAATAACGCGAATAGGGTCAGATACCGCAAAAAGAATCGCTCCTTCTGTAATATAGGAAGCTCCTAGTATCCAGCATGATTGTCCAGAAGTTTGTTCTTCCTTCGTAAATTTTTTCTTGAACAAAATCGTCGCTAACGCGATACCTAAAGGCGGCGTCATCCCTGCAGCCATACAAGCTGCAATCGGTGCATTCACACCTGCCGACATCAAACCGATGGAAAATGTAGAAATCGACTTATTGATAGGGCCACCCATGTCAGCCGCCATCATGACCCCAATAATCAGACCAAACATCACCCCCGATGTATTTCCTAAACTATTCAACCAGTTAGTCAATGTATCCAATAACCAAGAAATCGGCTGTTCGACAATGAAAACCATGGCTAGACCAACAATAAGAATCGATACAAGCGGCACTACGATCAACTGATAGATCGAAAGAAGTTCTTTTTTGATCGTTACTTTATTTGCTAGAAAATCAGTCAGATACCCCGCTAATAATCCACCGATCATTCCGCCAAGAAATCCAGAACCTCCAGTTGAAGCAAGTAGGCCAGCAACAATCCCTGGAGAAAATCCAGCTTTTCCAGCAATCGAAGTAGCGATACCTGCTCCTAAAGCCGGCACCATCATGGCAAACGCTGTATCGCCACCAATACGTGACAGCGCACCTGCTAATGCATTATAATTTTCTGATTGCGGATCTGAAGCTGTAATACCGAAAGCAAAGCTCAACGCAATGATAATGCCTCCAGCAATTACAAATGGCAGCATATAATTCACGCCACTCATAAAATGATTATAGAGAGTTGGCTTTTGATTTTTTGTTGCTTTTTGTTTCGTTTCTCCTGAAACTTCACTTACTCCAATTCCTTCTAATGCCTCTTTGATCACCAGTTCTGGTTCTTTGATCGCCCGACTCGTGGATATTCTTTTTACTTTTTTACCTGTAAACCGTTCCATATCGATCTCTTTATCAATCGCTAAAATAATTGCTTGTGCCTCTGCAATTTCACTTTCCGTCAGTGTATTTTCAGTTTTGATTCCTTGTGTTTCAAACTTTGCTTCAAGATTCATTTTCTTAGCAGTAATCTCTAGTTTTTCCGCTGACATATACGTGTGGGCAATTCCAGTAGGACAAGCTGTCACACCAATTATTTTCATCGTTTTTCTCCCCCATCTGCTTTTTTACTAGCATACTTCTGATACCTGATAACAATAGTTCATCTTTTGGATAGTCACTTTACTCAGTTAAACACGTGAGGATTTCTGCTGCAGTAACTGCCTCTTTCAATTGTTCTCTAAATACTGGATCAATCAATTTTCGTGACAATGAGCTCAAAATTTCTAAATGTTCGTCTGCTGACTTTTTAGGTACGGCGATTGCAAACACACATTCAATCGGTTGTTCGTCCATTCCAACATAGTCGGTGATCCTTCCACTATGGACAAAACAGAGTGTCGGCTCCAACACATACTTACTTTTTGCATGAGGGATACCAAATCCATCCTCTATCCCCGTTGAGGTCTCATTTTCTCTTTTTAGAAAATCCTTGATGATTTTTTTAGAGTTCTTGACTCTGCCACTTTCTTCCAACCTTCTACCTAAGCAATCAAACAATGAACTTTTTGAACGAATCGTCTCATCGAAAATAATCAATTCTTCTGTAATCAATTGTTCAATATTCATTTCCATCACCTCTCTATTCTCTTTGTTATCGCTTTCTTTTTTAACTGTGGCAAGTATAGCATCGCTAGCTGAACCGTTCAATGCTTTGACCGAATAACGAAAACAATGCAAATTTACTAAAAATAAATCATAAAAATGAACGATTTAGCTCACTTTTTTCACTAATTCATGACACAAGCTAGAGGAATTATGTTCAACTTCGTCCTTTTCTATTTACGACATGATGTAAAAGTGATTATTCGCATCCCATCTTTTCCTGCAACCTTATCAAACTAATCGACATTGACGTAAAGTAAAAAAATAAAACCATAAATCATAAGATACGAATTGAAACCCGTAAAAAAATCCAACGGATGGCTTATTTGGACATTAGAAAGAGATCGAGACAAAAGTCGTTTAGGTTTGAGAAATTGGAGTTAAACACTTCTGTCCCAGCTTCATTTATCCTTGTGAAAATTTTATAAAACCTTTATCAACAAAAAACGGAGTAGATTTCTCTACTCCGAAAAAGTATGAATTTTTGAGGTTGTTTTCTGTTTTGACAGCTTTTATTTAGTACTCAGTTAAATTTTTTCCCATGCCCCCCATTGTTGGACCGTTTCTGGGTTGACGTTTTGATTCCACCATTTTGCACGATATGTTTGACTGTTAAGTGTGACGATTTGTCCAGTAAGATAAATAGCAGAAGGATTCCATTTCCCATCTTTTTCAGATTCTTCTGGATTGACTAGTGACCAAGGCCCCCATTCTCCTGATTCGCTTGGACGATTATTTTGCGTCCAATGATTAGCTATATATTCTTTGCCTTCAAACATCACTTTTTCTCCACCTAAGTAAATCTTATTAGGATCCCACTGTGGAATTGTTTCTGTGCTTTCTTCTTTCGTTACAAACGATTTACTGACTTCATCCGATTCATTGCCAGAGGTATCTACCGCTCTTACAGCTACTTTATATTCTTCTCCTGCTTGCAAACCACTAATCGAATGGTTTAGGGCAGTTACTGTTTTTTCAGTCGTCACCCCTTTTCCAGAAACATTGATGATGTAGTGAGAGACAGCTACATTATCCGTTGAAGCTTTCCAAGAAACAGTTGCGCTTTTTTCTGTAATGTTTAGAATCGATAGATTACTTGGCGCTGTAGGTTTTTGATTATCAACAGGCATCTTTTCTGTTTGTACCGTTAATTCATTACTTAACGCAGAAGTATTTCCTGAAGTGTCAATTGCTTGTACACGATACGCGTATTCTTTTTCTGCTTCTACAGTCGTGTCCGTGAAGCTAGTTGTTTTTGTCGTACCTATTTTGTTTCCATCACGGAAAATCAAGTATTCTTTCACAGCTACATTATCTGTTGCTGCCTCCCAGTTCAGCGCTACTGAGTGATGCGTTATTTTACTTGCAGTTAGATTTTTTGGCATTGTTGGTGCTTCTGTATCTGGCTCAATATCACTTTCACCAAATGTTTGCGCAACTTTCGTAAACTCAAATCGATTCTTGACTTGGCCAACACCGTTATCGATTTTTGCATCTCGATTGATCGACCAGAAGGAAACCATCCCGATGTTCTTCTCAACCGCGTGATCGACAACTTGTTTCATCATTTCTGTCGTAAAGTATGGATGTCCGGTATTTTCAAAACCAACAGATGGTGTTGTTCCTAATTTTGCATAGGCTTGTTCTGTGGTTAAATCAATCCCTGCATATTTTTTGAAGTAATCTTTCACTTGCTTCATTGTATTATCCACAGCATCAATTGATCCTTTTGCATAATCTGGTACACTAGCACCATAACACATCGTCATGATATTTATATTTTCTAGATCAACACCTTCTTCAAGGTATGCTTTCAATACATCAAGCCCCGTTTGGATCAAACCTGTTGGCATTACCGGTAATGTAAGTGTCACCTTCACACCAGTAAGTTCTTGGACTTTCTTTATCGCTTTTGCATTTGCTTTGTTGTGCTGATAATCCATTGCTCCTGCTTCTACATCTAGGTCAATTCGAGTCAATCCGTAACCTTCGATCAATTCCTGATATGCATTAGTCAGGATCGTGACATCTTGTGTCAACTCCCAGAAAGCACCAGAATTTAGTCCACCAAATGAAAGAGCTACATCTCCACCCTCTTCACGTAGTTCACGAATTGCTTTTTTGATTCCTTCATATTGCCACTGGTCATTGTTTAGTTCGTTAAGGTCGCTGAATCCACCCCACGACCAATTTAGTCGACCATTCACTACACCGGTTGCTTGCATAAAGCCAAGATTGAAGAATTTAGTTTCCGATTGTTTTGCAATTTCAGCTAAATTAGGTGCACCGTTATTGCTGAATTCCCTATCAGAAACATAAGCTGTCATGTCGACGAATGGTGCCATGACTTGTGCTGGCCATTGGATTCCTTGTCCAACACCAAAATCAACTGTAGCCTTTTGTTTGACGGTTATCGTTCTTTCTTGACGAGTCGTATTGCTGTCACTATCTGCCACAGAATAAGCTAAGGTGTATACTCCCACTTTCGTTGTATCAACACTACCAGTTACCTTGATCTGATTTGTCAGATCACCATCTTCTTTGTCCGTCGCTGTTACTCCTGCTAATAGATCAAAGCTTTCGCCTACTGTGATGGTTTGATTGTTTACTCCGAAGAATTGTGGTTTTTCATTACTGATTTCTTTCTTCTCAACCGTGATCACGCGTTTCGCAATCGTCTCATTTCCATCAGAATCGGTCACTGAATAGGTAAGTGGATAATTTCCTTCTTTAGCTGTGTCCACCTTACCAGTTACCTTGATCTGACCTGTCAGATCGCCATCTTCTTTGTCCGTCGCTGTTACTCCTGCTAATGGATCAAAGCTTTCGCCTACTGTGATGGTTTGATTTCCCACACCAGAAATCACTGGTGCTTGATTACTTTCTACTTCCCCAATGATTGTTTGAGAGGATAGTTGTGTTTTATCGTCATAGTATTGTTCTAAGACCACCGACTCGATCTGGTCTGGAGAGACCTCTTGACTGTCATTACGCACCAGTTTGAATGTGTATGTATTTCCAGGAGTCAAGAAACGGCCATCGTAAACAGCAGATAAGTCGACGATCGACTTGTCTCCGTCAACAGTTACAGCACCTGCCTTATAATCTCCACGTGCTAAAGTTGCACCATCTTTTAGAGTGAAAATCAGTTTAGGACGTTTTACTGTACTATAAAATTTATCTGCTGGTTGTAACGCGTTTCCAGCGTAATTTTCTAAAACTTCATTGTTTTTAAGTGTGAGTTCAAAACCTTTTTTCCCAGAATCTGTTGATCCTAATCGAATAGCCATATCCACGTCTAACCGTAAATCATAGTCCTGTTTTTGTACTGGTAATGCTTCTTTTCCAAATAGACCTTCTTTAATGGCTTTAGTTAATTCATCACGGACTGCACTATTATTTGTCGCTTTATCTTGTGAGGCCATCCATGAGATCATTCCACCTAATTGATGTTTTTTAACGTATTCTGCTTTCGCAGTTACTGAGCGGACGTTATCGAATGTATAAAAATCTTTTGTAGATTCACTATACATGAATGGTGCTTGTGCCTCTTCATCCCAATACTCTTTTAAGTCAGGCATCTGTGCTTTTAGCTTGTCGATACTGCGATAAGACCACACACCACTCATTCTCCCACCATCACCAATAGCCGCTGGCGCTTCATTGTTTGCTCCTTTTGAAGCAGTTCCGTCCGCATCTTTATTTGTCGCACTAGCAGGTTGAAAAAGTCCTGGTCGTGAAGTATCTCCGCCTTTTTCGACAGTATCCCACCCTCTAGTATAAAATGCTGCACCAATGACGATTTTTTTGGGATCAACATTTTTACCAAGTAAATAATCAACGACAGCATCAATAGAGTAGCTTGTTGGGTCATTTGGATTTGTATACAATGCTGTTTGGTGTCCTGCTTTTTCATCCCAAGCACCATGTAGATCATAGGTCATCACGTTTCCGAAATCAATGATATCGAATAAGCGTTTAACATCCATGTGTTCTGCTAGTTTTTCTTTCGCTCCATGAATGGCTGTTGACAATTCATAGGTCTTACCAATCTCAGCTCCTTGTTTGTCCAGAGCGTTACGGAGATCCTGCATCAGTGTTAGATAATTTTCACGATCTTGCGGCCCTGCATCAGGTGTTCCCTCATCATTTTTATTATCGACTAAATCTGGTTGACGAACACTATTCGGATATTCCCAATACACATCGATAAAATCCATATCTGTATATTTTAGAAATTGCATCACATTTTTTACATATTTAGCTCGCTTAATTGGGTCTGCTGCTACTTTTGAAAAGTCGCCAGATTTCGACCACCCACCTAAACTAATACCCGTTTTGATATTCGGATTTTTTTCACGGAGAGCTGCTAACGCTGGAATGATTCCACCAAGTTGGCTTCCCCATTCATGACCAGAGCCAACCCCTGAAGCAAATGCGGCATCTTGATCCGGTAAAAGCAAATCACCATTGCTGTCCATGTCAACAAAAGCAAAATTGATGTGGGTATACTGATCAGCTGGCATATCTTTTGGAAAATAATTCCCTTGCCCACCATAAATCGACCAGTCACCATAGTACATGACATTTCGATAGGTTGGTTGAGTTTTTTCTTGTGAGTTTGTTTGAATATTTGTTTCCGTTGTTTCATTCGCGTAGGCATCTGCTACTGACGCTACTAGCGACATTGGAATAGCAGACATAACAGTTAGTGCTGCAGAAGATAACGACATTGCCTGTTTGATTTTTTTCTTCATTGTTTTTCCTCCTTTGTATATCTGTGATGAGAACATTGTTATACCTTTGATCAAGGTATAACTTTACTATAGCAATAAATAACTGATACGAAGTTTCACTTTTTTCCATTACCAAGAAGTTCTTGCTTTTCTGTTTGAGGTATTCAAAATCAAGCAAAATAAACAAAAAAGAATGTAGAACAAATCTAAAATTCAGGTTTGCGACAGACTCTCAAATAAACGGCGGCCAAAAATCAGTTTTTTCGAAAATTCCGAAAAAAACAAGCAATACAAAAAGCGTATTGCTCGTTTTTCTCTCCAATTTTTCAAAACTAAGCGACTTTTGTCTCGACCTCATTTTTTAAATGTCTCTCAGTAACACGTCCACGTCGCATTATCTACCGCTTTTGTAATTCGCTGTGACTATCTATCCTTTTATCTTCCATGCTGCTGAATGAGTAGGCTCTTCCCTTTTATTCCACCACTTTGCTTGATAAGTGACACCATTGTAGGTGACCGTATCACCTGCTACTAAACAGTCACTTTATTCTAATTCTTTTTGACAGTATTTGTTCCTCCGATAGGTTCCCAGGCTGGTGAAGTATCTGGTGTTTCCCCTTTTACCCACCATTTTGCGCGATAAGTTACCCCGTTATATATGACAATATCACCTAATACGTATACTTTTTCCTTACTCCATTGCTGATTAGATCCGGGATCATTTATTGCTTCCCATACATCAGAAACACCAGGAACCGCTCCTTTATTCCACCATTTTGCTCGGTAGGTGATTCCTTTATACGTTACGATATCTCCTGCCACATAAGCCGACTCCTTAGCCCAAGTGTCAGAAGAACTATTTTCTTCTTTGGTAACTACTGTTAAACTCTGGCTTTTGTCTGACTCATTGTTTTTTGCATCATACGCACTGATTTGATAAGTATAAGTAGTGTTGCTATTTAAATGAAGATCTGAAAAATTGGTTTGTCCTGTTTTTGCAATCCATTGACCGTTTCGATAAATGTTATACCCTGTTACGCCTACATTATCTGAAGCAGGATTCCATCTCAACTGAACAGAATCAGAAGTAACTGTTGCTACTATATTCGTTGGAATCGTAGGAGCTTGTGTATCTTCTTCGATATTGCCAATTTCTCCAGTCATCTCATCGCGATACTCCCAAATTTTCTTCGTTAGTTTTGGTAATGCCGCTAATTCTTTTTTGCTCTCATTCGTTACTTCAATACCCCATTGCTCAAAAAATGGAGTTAGATTTTTTCCACTGATCTTTGAAGCAGAAACTACAAAATACTGGCGTTTTGCTTGTTCGGACGAAAGAGACTTTTGTTCTTCTCTGTAGCGTTTATGTAAATTAGGATAGAAGTCTTCTCCAAAGGCAAGTTCTAATTGCCAAAACATTCCTAATCGCATCCAAACATCTTGCTGATCAAACTCTTTTTTCGTTTGATTCAGATAGTTAAACATTTCTCTGTAAGTATTGCCCTCTTCTAGTCGACTACGTTGCCCAAACGCTTTTTGTGCCCGTAAAGAATAGATGTTGACCGTCACTTCGACCATATCATGCCAATCCATACGCTCCATTTGATAGGTATGACCAATTTCATGCCACATGCCCCATTGATTTAATTTTTCAGGTTCTAATAAGGCGTCCATTGTTTCCGTATGATAAGCGGTGTGTTGATAAAAAGCATACATAAATGCATCCGCTTCTTTTGTTTCCCGCATATGTTGAACCAAACCAGTTGGCCTACGATGTAGCGAAGAACTTCCGTCCAATCCTGCTGTTTGAGCATGAAGTCTCACCACTTTTTCCTGTGTTTCTAAAATTTTCGTTGGATCTTTGACTAGATGAATAGATTCATTTGAAGCAGTAATCAATACTGTGTCACCCACTAGCTCGTACCCTGGGGCATCGGGATAATTACTTACTAACTCTTGCCACTCCTGATTTGTTGTTTCGCCTAGAATAAATCGCGGAACAGTAATCCCTCCCCTGATTTCTACATGAATACTTCCTTGTGATGTTTGTTCGGTTTCATTTTGAATATGAATGATTCCTTCCATACTCCCAGCAATGATATTCTTGCCCTTTTTTAGTGTCTCACCAGAATTTGCACCTTCGTTATAGTCATTCAAAGCAATACCTGAAATCGTATAAGAAGGCATTTTTCGCTGATCCGTCTGCTCATCCACATAAATTTCAATGACTTCGTGTGCTCGTTTGTAGATACCCGTTGATTGATTCGTACTTGGACCAAACCAATTATCTAAAATTCTTGCGCGATAATTTTCGACATGTTCACTTTGCTTGATTTCCAAATACTTGGCAATATTTTGATTTGATTTTGTTGTGCTTGATACGAACTCTCTTTCATTTCCTTCGACTTCCACACTTAACCTGTTTGAAAAAAGAATGATCCCTAACATTGAACAACAAAAAAGAAGCTTTTTTTTATTTTTCATAGTTTCTCCCCATCATTTTTATTTGTGTACAAAATAACGGTATCATACATAAAGAAAAAGATTTATCCATCTTTTTCTTTGAATAGAAATTAATAAAAAAATACAAAAAATTAGCTTTTTTCTTTTCAGTTCAACATTTCACTGGATAAAAAATAAAATTACTTTCTTTTTAAAATAACTAAAATTACAAATGATATTTTCAATCCGTTAGAGAAATCACTTGTTGCATTTCCTGATTTCATCAGCAATATCCCTATAAAAACAAGGATCTTTTTACAACTTAGATACCTGTTAGATAAAATGCTATTCTTTTGTGTTCAGTAACTTGTTTCAAGAGATTTTACTTATAAAATAATCCAAATAGGAAATTTTTAGAGGCTGGGACAGAAGTGTTTAACTCCGAGAAATAAGAAGAAATTTACGAAAATTGCTTTTCAAATTTTTGTGAATTTCGGCTTATTTAAGAAAGAGTTGCTTCTGCTCCCACCGTTTATTCGTTTTTAAAGAATGAGACAAAAGTGTTTCTTACTTTTGTCCCACACTTTTTTAATTTCCAAAAAACCTGATTTTTGGACGCCGCTTATTCGAGAGTCCGTGGCAAACCTGATTTTTAGCTTTGTACCACATTCTTTTTCGTATTTTCCACCTGTACCAAAGGCCAGCATAACATCACTTGAAAATCCTCTTCTTCTGATGATAGTTCCAGATACCCTTACCAATTCTTGAATAATAAATAGGCCTAATCCTGGAGAATCCTCACTATCCGCTAAATTCTCAGAATAAAATTGAGTAGTCAAGCAAGCTAAGTTTATGATTGGCTGCTGCGTTTTGTTCCGCAAAATCAGCTGCATAAATTTTCCTTCATGATGCAAACGGATCGTCAAATCATCTCGCCCATGTTTCAATGTATTACTAAAAGATTTTGCAAGATGCGTTCTAATAATTCCATATCATTTTCGATCCACAAATCTTCTTCAATATCCAAAGTTACCTTGAATTGATACTGTGTGAGTGAATCATAAATGGATGGCTAAATCTAATGTAGCTTTTTCCTGTTGACTTGTTATTTGCAGCATCTGCAATTCAGAAAAAAGATCATTGATTTCCTAAATCATCTGATTCAAAGCACGACTATACATTTTTGTTGTTAATACAACATTGGAATGATTCTTCCGTTTTTCTTATATTTCTTGTGCACTCTTTTTGATTCCCAGCACTTGTCGCACATATAAAATACCGACTAGCAGACATAAAAAAGTGATAAAAACTGTATAATAGATCATTCTGACGCTCCTTTTAGTCGAACCCCTAGTCCCCAAATCGTTTCGATATACTTTAGACTCTCATCTAGTTGCGCAATCTTTTTTCATAAATTACTTAAATGTGTGTTCAACATATTGTCACCGGTCAAATAAATTTCGTGCCAAACGTTTTCATATAACTGTTCCTTCGTAAAAATTTGCTCAGGATGTTCCACCCACGTCTTTAAAATTGCAAATTCTTTTTTTCCTAGATGAATTTCTTGATGCCCCTTTTTCAAAGTAAAATCTCGACCATCTAAAATCAGCTCACGAAAATTCCAACTGGTGATCTCTTGTTGATTTTTTTCCTGATCCATTACGCAACTGCACTGTAACACGAGCGAGTACTTCATCTAAATCAAAAGGCTTCGTGATATAATCATTCGCTCCATCCAGTAATACTTGACTAACCTTTTTCTTATCACCTAAAGCAGTTAACATAATAACAGGTACATCACTACTCTTTCTTATTTCTCGTAACACTTCTTCGCCATTTTTTCCTGGTAACATAATATCCAGTAGTACTAAATCAAAGGATTCTGTTTGAAAGTAAAGTACTGCTTCTGTACCAGAAAAAGCTGGCTGCACTTCATAATATGCTTGTAAATGCTGACACAGTATTTCATTGATCTCATCCGTGTCTTCTACAACTAAAATCTTTTCCACACTTTTCACCTCATCTTTCAAAAATAGTCCCCTTACTTTCAAAAACAATCGTCATATCCAGCTGGTTGTTTCTCCAGTCAAATTTCAAATGACGCTTCCTGAACTGCGCTCATCCTAACGTGTCCAGCTCTCTTGACACTATTAAAACAAAGCCAGCCCACTGATTTGTCAGTATTAGAGCCACAAAACACAGACCAAAGTAGTATCACTATTATAGAACACAAAAAAACAGACCCCACCGTAGTGAAGTCTGCTAAACCTTGATTGCTCAATGTTTTTATTATTCCGCAGCGTTTGCGTCTTTGAGACCGTATTGAGAGCTGCGTTACTTTCTAGTGTTATCTGCTAAATAGAAAACAGCTTAAGTACAGGATTCTTGAGGAATTACAAAACCTAATAAAGTTCAGTAAAATTTGATTGAGAAGGTCAAAAGTATGGTCAAAAAAATCTCGCCAGTATATTAATTTTTCAACTCACGTTTTATGCTCACAGATTGAATAAATAAGAAGGCTGTAAAAAAAGAAAATATAACAAATTGGATCACACTAAGAAAAGCAAAGGTGATCCGGTTTCCCACGATAAATGACTGATGTACTAGTAATTGGGGCAACATTGGGATAATTGAATAAATCGTAAGTATGATAAAAATTTTCCATGCCCTCAAAAGATAATGATCTTTGATTGCTCTTTTTCGAATCATATAGAGCATTGCGGAAAAGGTCCCAACCAGTAACATCAGCATATCCATAATAGTTGATACACCATCTACACGTATCACCTCTAAATCTGCCAAAACATCTTTGATTACTAGTAACAATACAAATAGCCCGCATCCTCCGACAATAGCTCTCCCATGATAATAAATCATCCGTTTATCCATGCCTTTTTCAAACATCACCTATTCCTCCCAAAATAAGTCATCTAAAGTAACACCAAAAACTTTATAGATCCTGATCCACAATTCTAAAGTCTGTTGTATTCCTTTTTTTTATCGCACAAATTGTTTGCTTCGAAACATTGACCTCATCTGCTAAATCTTTTCGAGTCATGCCATGCTGAGCACGCAATGCTTTCAACTTTTTATTTATCATAGCATAGTAGCTAGTAGCATTTTCCCTAATCTTTTATGACCTGATTATAAAGCATAATTGCCTAAATGCTTATTGCATTTTCCTGAACTATACCAAATCATAAAAACTAGATATCAAATCTCCAACACTTTAGTAACATGAAATTTTAAGCATCCATTATATTACTTTACAATACAGCCTTTAGTATACTAATTTAAAAAGTAAGGTAGTACGTGAGAAAAAGTTTTTTGGAACAAAAAATATCATCACAGATGTTAAAAGGTATTCTCACAGGTTCTATCTTAATTATATCCAAGGATAAATCCTTATATGGATATTGGTTCAGTTCAATGCGACATTACAGACCTGCTTGACGAAGGAAAATAGTTTGTATTACGGAGATTTTCTGGTGTATATGCGACTGGTTGGCTTTATCCGTAATGAACATAAAACCGAGAAATTACTGTTGGGAATTATTGAAAACATTGTGGCTGCTCAACATCTGGGAATATCTGCAGAAGATTTTTTGGCAAAAATCCTAAGAGGTGACAGATGAATTACTTCAATAACTATCAATCAGCTGGAAAGATAATCTTAAGCTAGTTCTATTGAAGATTGGTGCATTCATGCTGTTCCATCTTCTTCCAGCATTGACTTTACGCGAAAAAGGACTCGATTTGGGAAAATTCGCTCTCTCAAGTAGTATATATTTTATGGTCTTAATATTTCTTCTTCTGTGGCTTTTTGGAAAAAGCATTTTTCATTTTTATCAATAATCTTTAAAAGGACTTATTTTTCATTGTTTCTTTTGAGTTACCGATGAACTGGTAATTTGAATAGTATCTCTACTAGTACATCCAAAATCTGATAATATTGGAAATTATCAAACTTTTTTTGGCGTCGGCATCTATGACTAAACCGAATTTTGTTATCTGAGGTGGTATATTGATCACTTTAAAATGAGCCCCTACTCTTGTTTTTTTCATGCTAGAACGCTCAATGGTGGAATCTCATTGCCAAGTAAACCGGTTATTTTGTCAATTTTTATTAATAATTTTTTTGAGTTATTAAGAATACCTGGTGGAACAATAGAACAGAGATACATTCTTTTATTCAATTAAATTTTACTTCTTCTATAGCCTAACTTTTTAGTAATTGTTCAGATTCAGAAACGACATTCTATCTGTGTTTTCAAGAATGTAATTTTCTCGTTGCAAATTCAATATACAACCAGCTATACATCTACAAGTCACGTATCTAATAGACCAAAGAAATTTTTTTCACGCAAAAAATAGTAATTAAAGCTGGAGTAACTAGATTCTCCTAAAGAAAAAACATCGTCAGCGTCAATATAAAAATAATGCTTCCGATTAAATGCCTTGAAACTAATACAATGAAAACTCGTTAAAGATAACTCGCGAGCCTGAAATTCATGAATATCCTCGTGAGAGATTCTCTTTGGGATATCTACTCCGTATTTTTTAAGTATGATTTCACTATGAGTGAAGACCAGCAAATATTGTTTGGAGATAAAAAATTCATACATCGCACTTCCTTTTGCATAAGTGAAAATTGCAGGATTAGGCCCTTTTGAGACTTCAATATAGTTATGGTTCGGAACTATATTAAGACTACTAATAAATTTTTCATATTCAATCTTCTCTTCATATTTAGAAATCATGACTTAATGCTCCCTCATATTGACATCTAATGGCTATTCAAATGCTGTCATCCGGCAATTTATTTCAATACAGTATCAAAATGCTTAATAGCAATAATTTCCAGAGGTTAAAAGAGTTAACATTCTAATGAAACTCAAATTATTTAAAAACAATGGTGCCACTTACTTGCGAGCCGATTCTTTACTATAACTCTAATACAGATTGTTCATTTTAAAGATTTGTTTTATCATCTGTTATTAACCCGTAAAAATTATTTCCTTTAACATTATAAAAGTTAACAGTAGAAAAATCATCTCCATTAGTTTTAGCAACATGAAAATAAAATTTTCTCTCTGCTTCAATGGTCAACAGGTATCCCCAATTAACTCCGAATACTACCCACTCTTTAATTTCAAATTTCTTAATCTGAGACTTAGAAATTCGAATAACATTTTTATCAAAAGTATTCCTTTTTATATCTACCAATGAAAAACCGCTACCAATTTTTTTAATAATTACTTCGTGTGGAGTAAAAATAAGCAGATTGATTTTTGTGATTAATGCTGTCGTGATTGGCTTGACCGGGATAAGTCCTAAAATTGGAAGAGGATATCTATAACACGTAAAATAATTATCTTGTGAGGTGAATCCTAAATAGTGGATAAAATTCCTTACTTGTTGATTGATCTCGCTGTCTGTAAGCATCATTTATTTCAATCCACCTTACGATATGGAGGATAAGCAGGACTCCCACACAGAAATCCTACTTGTTTATTTCTTTCCATTTATTTCATTTCCTATTTCCTAATTCAAAAAAATTATTCTGAATTAATAAATCTACATTACGGCTATTATTAAGGATACTATTTTCAAAAGTAAAATTGCTATTAGGAATGAAAAAATTATGACTTTTTTTCCCTTCAATCTTTAACCAATATCCAGAAATAGCGTTAGCGAAATACTCCTCTTCAACTACGAGACAAGAAATTTCTTCAGCCTTTATTTTACTACTTTTTCGAGAAGCGACTTTTTCTGATATTCTCATAACAGTTATCCCATTTCCTAACTTTATCAAATACAGTCCTTTTTCTGTGAAAGTAAGTAGATATATCCTTTCAAACAACGAGGTCGCCAGAGCACCTAAAGCCAAATATTTGAAGCATTTTTTTGGGTACTTAATTGCAATACACGAAATATGATTTTCAGAAATATCTAACTCATTGATTAAGTTTTTATACAGCTTGAATTCTTTATCCAATTTCAGAGATCCCCTTCTTCAATCATTTAGCTAATTAAAGTAATTATACAAGGAAATGGGCATTCCTCCAATATGGAATATCCATTAAAGAAAAATAGTACAAATTTTCCAAGCAATCTAACGATTCTAATCTATAGGCAACTAACAGCATTAATCGCTGCTGAAGCTGCTATGGTTACCCAGTTTAGTCTTGCAAAATCTGCAGGTTTTAGATACTGGGCTGCCACTTGCTTCAATAAACTAATAGCAGTGGAATAATTGTGACTTTTCAGAGCATTTACTAACGTTTGTAATCTAGAAGTTCCAGATATATAATCATAAATTATTCCTCCAACTACTGGGATTGAATTTACGGCAACACAGAATAGATAATCACCAATAGGTTTTCTTTGCATATTTGGAGCCACTACATTCTCATAGAAAGACTTTGCAAGTATTCCTTCATCAGTATTTAATTGCATTTTTTGAGTTAAAGCTTCTAAATTAGTGACTTGGTAGGTATGATCCTCAAAATTGAAATGTCCGACATCTTCAAAATAAAATTTCATTTCAGCAATTTCTGATGCAGTTGCTTCAGTACTCATATCATTTGTAATCTGTTGCCTTGCTTGAACACCAGAACTCTCTGATGAAGCAGCTTCAGTAGCGTAAACGTTAACTCCAGCAAATATAAACGAAGCACTAGAAATTAGAACAGCAACAAATACAACAATAACTTTTTTCAAATTCATTTTTTTCACCCTTTCTCATTTAGCTATTCATGACCTTCCTATTTCTTATCCTCTTTTTTCAAAATCTCTGGCTTCTTAGGTTCATAAAATCCCAATTGACATTTAGCGCCGTCTCCAAAAATAAATCCCAACTTTTCAACAACTTTTACTACCGTTCTTGCTTTCTCCATGCTTCTCCTCCTCGGAATATATTATTTGGTATTAGAAATATAATTGCCATCCCCATAGCATAAGCCATTAATGATCCAAATTTAATTGGCAACAAATATGAAATACAAAGTAGAATTAGAAAGGTAATCAAACAAGTGTATTTCAAGAATCTTACTTTTTCTTGATTATCAGTATATGAATTTTCAGTAAATGAAGGTGCAAAGAAATAAATAGCGATTGATCCAAACCCACCCAATATTAGACTAAACAATAATTTTCCTCCCCATTGATTTTGTCCTATCACGTTATCAAGGATGAATGGAAGAACCGAAAATAGAAATACACTTGATAAATTACAAATAATACTAGATTTTGCATGGTACCCAAAACCTGATATTCGCAACAAACAAAATGGAATATAACAAACCAAAGTCTCCTTTAAAGAATAGAGCAATACCGAAACGAGTAAAATCAGAAAAATTTTGGATAAGTTGTAAAACAGAATCGTCCAACCATAAATTATTCGTGCTTTTTCGTAATCAGAATGTTCTTGTTTAGCTAAGCTTTTTTTATAGACCCATACTGCCAATTTTTCTTCCACTAGTACGTCCTCCATGCGAACAATTTAACATGAAGAATGTATCTGTAGTTGATTTTTGCCCAAGAGGTTGAAATTTATGCCTAAGCGTAAAAAACAGCCATCTTAATGATGACTGTCTAACTGGCTTAATAAATTTTTTTGAAAACGATGAGACATGTAACATGTTTCACCATTCATAAGCGTTACTATCCGTTCCTTTGTGTTAACGCTCTTAACGTTCTTGATGTTTACTACGAATGACTTATGGCTTGCAATAAATGTAGGATGCATTTTAACTACATCGGACAGCTTTCCATAAATTTCAAATTGTCGATTTTTTAGGTGAACTTCGACTCGGTGTGACTTGTGTGAACTTTCGAAAAACAGAATCTTACTTACTGGAATTCTTTCAATTTGATTGCCAATCTTTAAGATAACCGTATCTTCTTTTGAACTGTTACTTGAAAAGAACCGTTCAATTGCTTTATCTATACAACTTCTTATTCTGTTTTCTACTATTTCATACTGGTCCTTTTCGATATAATCCATGGTTTCTATTTGATACTGAAATACAAGAGAATATAGTTCCCCATGTGTAGTAATAAAGACAATTTTTGCATTTGGATCAAGAACCTTTATTTTTTCCGCTAGTTCTATACCTGTTACATCTGTTTTTAAATCTACGTCGAGAAAAAACAAATTATCTTCCTCAATGTTCTTTTCAACTTCATTCAAAAGTTGATCAGGGTTTGCCGTGCTCATTTTTAGTATTACTTGTTGATTCTTAAAAAGAATATAATTTTGAATACTCCTAACAAGATGCTCAAGATACTGTTGTTCATCCTCACAAACAAAAATATTCACTGTTGCTCCTCCCCGTTTCACTCATGTAAAATTATTACTTTTTGTGTAAAATATTCAGAGTCGACTTTTGTCTCCAGAAAAACATTATCTGCATCACGCATTAATTCTTGCAGTATCGCTAATCCGCGGCCTCTTCCGGTACCTTTAGTTGAGAAACCGCTCTTTTTTATCTGATGCAACGGCGGAATATTTTCCAAACAAGAATTTCGAACAACAATTGTTAGTGAGTTTCCAATATCAAATATCGCAATTCTGATTTCAGGATTCTTACTCTCATCAGCCCCTTCGATAGCGTTATCCAAAATGATTCCTAATGCACGAATCAACAGCATAACCAAATGATCAGGTATTTCTTTTATTACTTTAGGAACTTCGATGATCGTGTCAATACCTTTCTGTTGAGCGATTAATACTTTATTTACCACTAAACTTTTTAGCTCACTACTTTCAATATTTGAAGCCTTTGATATTTTGAAACTGTCTTTCTCTAAATAAGTAATCGTAGGCATAATAACTTTTCGAAAGTAGTGATCAAGTGACGAATAATCTTTTTCATCTAAATAGCCTTCAATTGATAACAAAATATTTTTATAATCATGTCTAAAATTTCTAATCTCATTATTAGTCAATTCCAACATCTTCATATATTCCGCTAAGCTTTGATATTCTTGCTTTAAGTGCCTATTTTTGACAGATTGTTTAATCAATCCTATTGAAAAAACTGATCCAACGAGTAAAATGCCCGTATACATACTAACAAAGAATAAATTAGTTAATCCATGATCTCCAAATAATATTCTTCGATTATTAGAGCATAATAACTAGTAAGTACTAATAAGCAAAGAATACTAAGAACCCAGCCAATTTCTTTTTGTTGAGTTAAGCGTAACAAAATTTTTTTAATTTTGCTGATAAAAGCAACCCAATAATTAAGTAGCAGATAATGACCGTTCCCAATGTCTGACCCATAGTTAAATGATCATAAATATTTAACTTTGTTAAAACAAAACCCACCATATAATTTAAAAAGATGTACATTCCTAAAGATATTGTCCCAGTAATGACAGCAACAAATTTATCTCGTTCCGAATTAAACGATAGTACCAGTAATAATATGCCAAAAAATACAGAAGAAAGGATACCTATGTTATCAAATAGAACCACGCTTGCGATTATTGCTACTAACAACCACCAGAAATATTTTTTATCAAATCCTCTTCCTAACAACCTCCCGTTTATAAACCCAATCGAGAAGTATTCTATTCCTAAAAATAATAGCTCAAATAGGCGCGCCATACAGACCCCTCGCTTTTTCCTTCCAGAAGCAATTTAAGTTAAACTAATTCGCTTCTCCAAACCAATCTTCCAACTCATCGGTATTCACTTTACTATATAATTTAATCAACACTGGTCGCAATGTCTGGAATGCTTCAATCAGCGCCACTCCGCCAAACCTTTCTGTAAAAACTTTATCTGTTAACTCTACAGATAGATGATTGATCAACTGGCTTGTTTGCTGTTCATCCGATAGGATATTTATCAATTTGCCAATCAGGTAGTGATCTTCAAAATTACTATCAGAGAAAAAATCATACTTTGCAATTTCTATCTTCACTAACCTTAGCATAGTTTCTTTATCTTCATAATTGAGTTCACCTGCTACATCCATGTACTCTATTATGCCATTCGCAATAATAAGAATTGCTTCTTCTTTTTTCGTATCAGATAATTCGTTTGCAAATGGTAAACGATTAATCTCCTCGGATGTCAATTTTTGGATTTCTTCCTTGATAACCCCTTGTTGCAACTCATAAAAATAATCATCAATGAATTCTTCACAAGGATATCCGACTTCATTTTCCCAATCGGAATTTTTAAACTCATCGGTATAGAATTCTTCTTTGATGGCTTTCACGACTTCAGGATGTTCTTGAACAATCGCTGCCTGTCCTTTCAATCGCAAGTAGTCTGCGATATATTCTTCAATGTCCCCAAAATAAAACCAACCTACAGGTTTTCCACTGATACTGGATAACTGATTAATGACACTTTCAGGGGCTAACGCATACCCTTGAACATAAGAACTGATCGTTGGCTTCTTTAAACCTAATCGATTTCCTAATTCTGTAAAAGAGAGATTCATTCCCTCTTTGATTTCCTTGATCCTTTGTCCTACCTTCACTTTATCAGGTTGCACTAAACCAAACATATTCTGCTTCCTCCCTGTCATTTTTTTCTATTATATCACTCGTATAAAATTTCGTATATGATAAGGAGGGCTATTATGCCAATTAAAATCAACGATCTCATATTACCAAAAGAAAAACTCGAAAAGGAATACAAAGTCGTTAATGTCACCCGCTGGCAAAAGGATGGTGAAATTCTAGGTTGGAGCTATGAAAGCCTCCTACCCAAACTTCGCTACGAAAAAATCAGCGTGAAAGTCAAGTCGGAAAATCCAGTCATTGCAAAAGAAGAATTGGATCAACAGGGATTAGCTGTTATAACCTTTTCGAATTTAGTCATTAGTCCGTGGGGGCGTGTGAATGGTCAATTTATCAGCTATGGCTTATCTGCTACGGCAAACGCTGCGACACTTGTATCTAAAAAACAAGGAACTAGTTCTGGAAACTAATTCCCCTATGTGTTTGTTGGGTGGTTAGGAAAGGAACGGCGGGGCAACGCCCACAGAGCCGTTCCTTTCCGTCAAGACCGCCCAATAAATACATAGGCTGGAAGGACTGCGAAGCAGAACTTCCCACTTAACTTGATCTATAGAACAACATCAGGAGAAAAATGATGGCTCTTTGACAACTGAATACGAAACAAGGAGTGATGATTTTTGAAAGCTTATAATCAAAAAATCATTGAAACTCCCACGTACCTTGAAATCTATGATTATGAAGCAATCATTACTCCAAAACGTAAAACAATAGAAAATCAAGTGAATCCAGAAAGAAAACAACAATTAGCTTGGCTTTATGACGATGATACTACTATTGAAAACAGAAAAAACTATGATGAACTATCTGCACAAGGACAATATGACAGTTTAAAACGCAAACAGAAGTATTATCAAAATATGCGATTTGAAATTGCCCGACTCGTGGATATGAACTTTGACAATCAGACAAAATTTTTAACCCTCACTTTCAGAAAAAATATTCAAGACATTGCCTATGCGAATAATGAATTCAAAAAATTTATCAAACGACTAAATTACGAACTCTATCATACAAAAAAAGCAAAACTAAAGTATCTCGCCACGTGGGAAAAACAGGAACGAGGTGCGATCCACTATCACATTATCTTATTTGACTTCCCTTTCATCCCCGTCAATCGCTTTACTACAATCTGGGGACATGGATTTATCAAAATCAACAAGATTGATGTGGATAGTATCGAAAATCGCGGACGCTATATCAGCAAGTATTTCGATAAGGACTTGGATATGAAAGAGCATAAGAAAAAAGCATTCTTCAAATCTCGCAATCTCAAAGTGCCTTGGGTCACAAAGCAGCTCGTGGATTATCCCTTTGATGCCACAAATCAAGACGTGCTTTATACCAATGAGTATCTCGTAAGACGTCCGATTTTTTACAGTGCTATAAATGAGTCTGGAACTCCTGAACAAGTGATGGATTTTCAAGAAAGCACTGTTCGCTATACAAAAATAAAAAAATGAATCCCGAAAGTAGGAAAAAAATATGACTGTTAATGTACCGATTGAATTGAATCAAGAAATAATCGAAGAGCTTGTTCAATTAACCAAGCAAAGGATTGAGGAAGAAAACGCACAACAACCAAAAATAAACGAATTGCCTCCCTACCCAACGAGGAAACAATTAAAACAACAACTAAAGATTGGCGATACTCGCCTCAATAATTGGATTGACCATGGTTTAAAAATCATTCCTTTTGGTAAAGAAACCCGATTTGACCGTGAGGATGTAAAACAGTTTTTAGATAGTCTAAAAATCTAACCTTGACTTCCTAGTAGTTGCTGTCTATGATACCGATAAGAAAGGAGTACCCCTTCTCTTTGATATACTGGCGAGTGAATCAAAGGAGACAATTATGATCAAAAAATATCAAAAGAAAAATGGCACAATCGCCTATATGTTCAAAGCATATCTTGGCATTGATCCTGTTACAGAAAAAAAGAAATACACCACCAAACGTGGTTTTAAATCAGCGCAAGAAGCGAAAAAAGCTTACAATCGCTTGATGGTACAAGTAGAGGAAAATGATGTGGTGACGGACTCACAACGCCTTTTTTCAGAATTGGCAGATGAGTGGTTTGAACAATATAAAAATACGGTTCGTGAAAGCACCTATGTCGCCCAAAAATTGGCTTACAAAAAACATATCTTTCCTTTTTTTGGTAATTTGAAAATCTCAAAAATTTCAATTCCTTATTGTCAAAAACAGGTAAATCACTGGTATAGCTATTACAAAAAATACTCAAACTTGATTGGTTTAACATCATCCGTTTTCAAGTATGCCTTGAGTTTACGGCTCATTCGAAATAATCCCATGGATGCTGTTATTCGTCCTAAACGCAAGAAACGTATTGACGAAGAGCGATATTCTGCACCTTACTATGAAAAGGAAGAACTATTAGAATTCCTTGAAATTGCCAAAAACTATCCTGATCCGATTTATCCAATTTTCCGGATTTTGGCTTTTACAGGATTACGAAAAGGTGAACTGTTAGCCTTACGCTGGAAAGATATTGACTTTGAGAAAAGTACACTCTCTGTTAAACAAACTTTAGCCACTTGTGATAAGTGGGAAATCAAATTTCAAGTTCCCAAAACAGAAAAGAGCCTTCGAACAATCTCGATAGACTCTGAAACATTGCAAGTAATCAAACGCTGGCAATTGAAGCAAAAAGAATATTTTCTAAAAATGGGAATCAAGCCTACAAAAGATGGTGAACAACTTTTGTTTTCATCAGAGGAGAATAAACCACTTTATTTAGACTATGTAAATCACAATTTAAAATTTATCATCAAGCAACACAATTTGAAACGAATCACACCTCATGGTTTTCGCCACACTCATTGTAGTTTGCTTTTTGAATCAGGCGCTTCGATTAAAGAAGTTCAAGTTCGTCTCGGACACACCGATATTAAAACAACGATGGATATTTACACCCATGTGACGAAACGACAAACAGAGGAAACAGCGAATCGCTTTGCGGATTTTATGAGTTCTATAGAAGAAAATAATGGGCATTTCCAGAAGGTCAAAAGTATGGTCAAAAGCGAAAAAAGGCAGACTACATCCATAACGTAGTCTGCCAAACGTTGATATATCAGCGTTTTTATTACTCTGCAGCGTTTGCGTCTTTGAGACCGTATTTTTTGTTGAAACGGTCCACACGTCCGTCTGCTTGTGTGAATTTTTGACGTCCAGTATAGAATGGATGTGAGTCAGAAGTTACTTCGACACGGATGACTGGGTATGTATTACCGTCTTCCCATTCAACTGTTTCTTGTGAAGATTTTGTTGATCCTGACAAGAATTTGAAACCAGTTGTTGAATCCATGAACACTACTGGATGGTAATCTGGATGGATGTTTTCTTTCATGCTTTTTTCGCTCCTTTGCCCTGACCCATTTGCTGAATCAGAGTTGATTTGTCGATATACAACAGTAACATCTTAACATGTTTCTTATAAGGTTGCAATTATCTTTTTAGATTTCTTGTTTGATTTTTTTTACTAAAAGATACATCTTGAAATTCTTTGAAGAATTGCTGATTATTCTTAGTTTTTCGTAAAAAACGAATCAATTGTTCTGTGTATTCTAAAGAATCACCTGTCATATTTTTTCGAAGTTTCCAGATTTCTTCTAGTTGTTCGCTTGGCATCAATAGTTCTTCTTTACGAGTACCAGATTTCTTGATGTCGATGGCTGGGAAGATCCGGCGTTCCGACAAGTCACGAGAAAGTTGCAATTCTAAGTTACCTGTTCCTTTGAATTCTTCATAGATGACATCGTCCATACGACTACCGGTATCCACTAATGCGGTTGCTAGAATCGTCAGGCTGCCACCTTCTTCGATGTTTCTAGCTGCGCCAAAGAATTTCTTTGGTTTGTATAACGCTGCTGGGTCGATCCCACCGCTTAGTGTACGGCCACTAGGAGGTACGACTAAATTGTAGGCACGAGCCAAACGCGTGATACTATCCATCAAGATGACCACATCGCGCTTGTCTTCTACTAGACGCATCGCACGTTCTAAGACTAATTCTGAAACCCTTGTATGATTTTGTGGCTGCAAGTCAAATGTGGAAGAGACAACATCTCCTTTGACACTGCGTTCTAAATCCGTCACTTCTTCTGGTCGTTCATCGATCAATAGAACGATCAATTCGACTTCTGGATGGTTTTCTGTAATCCCATTAGCAATTTCCTTTAAGACGGATGTTTTTCCAGCTTTTGGAGGAGCTACGATCAGTCCACGTTGACCGAACCCTACTGGAGAAAATATATCGATCATTCTGGTAGAAAGGCGTTGTGGCGTTGTTTCTAATCGAAGTTGTTCTTGTGGATAAAGAGGTGTCAGCGCTGGAAAATGAGGCCGTTCTTTTGCTTCTTCCGGATCTTTTCCATTAACGCTTTCAACGTGCATCAATCCATAATAACGTTCAGATTCTTTTGGCGGACGTGCTTTACCAGCAACTTTATCCCCATTTCGCAAGCTGAATCGTCTGATCTGTGAGGCAGAGATATAGATATCTTCTACACTCGGTCCATAATTGATGGGACGCAAGAATCCATACCCATCTTGACCGACGATATCTAATATCCCTTCCATGTAATAAAATCCTTGCTCTTCTGCTTGTGCACGAATAACTGCTAAGGATAACTCCTTTTTGTTCATCTTACTATAATAAGGAATTTTAAATTCTTTTGCGTAATTATATACTTCTTTCAGCGTCTTATTTTCGAGCTCTGCCATCGTTAAATAATCACTCATTCAGCTTCCACTTCCTCCACCATTTGAATTTCAGCACCTAATGCTGTCAATTTTTCAATTATATGATCATATCCACGTAAAATATACTCTACGTTATAAATCGTTGTTGTTCCTTCAGCAAGTAAACCTGCAATGACTAAACATGCACCTGCTCGAAGGTCAGAAGCAACTACTTCAGCACCGTGCAATTTATTTGGTCCATTTGTAATGATCAAATTTCCTTCAACGGAGATATCAGCGCCCATTCGAGCTAACTCCGGCACATGATTTACTCGTTTTGCGTAAATGGTATCTGTGATTTCAGATGTCCCTTTTGTCATTAATAAGAGTGGCGTAAGTGGTTGTTGCAGATCCGTAGCAAATCCAGGATAAGGATAGGTCATGATGTTGGCTGCTTCCAAGTTTTTCGATGGAAAGACTTCGATCTCATCTTCACTGATCGTCATATTCACACCGATTTCCTGAAGTTTTGCAATAAAACTTTCTAAATGTTCATAGATGACGTTTTTGACTTTGATCCCGTTGCCGGCCACTGCTGCTAGGGCAAGATAGGTGCCCGCTTCGATCCGATCAGGAATCATAAAATGACGACACCCATGAAGTTGTTCCACTCCTTCGATCCGAATCACGTCGGTTCCTGCACCGCGGACTTTTGCGCCCATATTATTCAGTAGAGTTGCGACATCGATGATTTCTGGTTCACGTGCAGCATTTTCGATCACTGTTTGACCCTTTGCTTTAACTGCTGCAAGCATCACGTTGATCGTAGCTCCGACTGATACAACATCCATAAAGATGCGATTGCCTTTTAATGACTGTTTATCTGTTCGTAAATACATCGTACCATGCTCATTACTAACTGAGGCACCTAAAGCTTCAAATCCTTTTACGTGTAGATCGATTGGCCGAGGACCTAAATAGCAGCCACCAGGAAGACCTACGACTGCTTCCCCAAACTTCCCGAGCAATGTACCCATAAAATAGTAAGAAGCGCGTAAACTATTGATTTTCCCACTTGGCATGGGTACTGAAACGATTTCTCGGGGATCGATTTCTAAAACATTTTGTGAAAAATGGACTTTTGCGCCCATGATCTCTAAAATCTCGATTAACGAATGAACATCTTGAATATCAGGTACACCTTCTAGAATAACTGGAGAATCTGCTAAAATAGCTGCTGGAATCAACGCAACTGCGCTATTTTTTGCACCACTGATCGTTACTTCACCAGTTAGTGGGCGATTTCCATTGATTATGATTTTTTTCATTGATTTCCACCTTGTAATTGTTCAAATTTATTGCATATGCTTGTATTTTATCATAGATGAAAAAAAGAAACGAGTTTCGTTGATTTGATTTAACAAAAGAGTGTAAATTTATGAGTGTGGGACAAAAGTAAGAAAAATTTTTGTCTCATTCTTTAAAAACGAATAAACGGTGGGAGCAGAAGCAACTCCTTCTTAAATAAGCCGAAATTCACAAAAATTTGAACAGCAATTTTCGTTAATTTCTTCTTATTTCTCGAAGTTAAAGACTTCTGTCCCAGCCTCTCCTAGTTACTCATTTGATTCATTCTCCAAAACAAAAAACCGCAAAACGGGAAACCCCATTTTGCGGTATTCTTAATTTTTTTGAAATTAAGCTTTGTTAGCTGAACCGAACCAGTCGATATGAGCTTCTGCATCTTTGATGATTGCAGCTTTACCTGGTGCTAATAATTTACGAGGGTCAAAGCCTTTACCTTCGCGGTCTTTACCAGCTTCGATATATTCACGAGTAGCAGCAGCAAATGATAATTGGAATTCAGTGTTAACATTTACTTTTGAGATACCCATTGAGATAGCTTTTTCGATTTGGTCTTGAGGAATACCTGATCCGCCATGTAATACTAAAGGCATATCTGGACCTACAGCATCAGCAATTGCTTGTAAATGATCAAATGCTAATCCTTTCCAGTTTTCAGGATATTGTCCGTGGATGTTACCGATACCGCATGCTAAGTAATCGATACCTGTAGCAACCATTTGTTTACATTCTTCGATATCTGCTAATTCGCCGTTACCGATGATTCCATCTTCTTCGCCACCGATTGAACCAACTTCACATTCTACAGAGATTCCTTTTGCATGTGCTTTTTCAACAACGTCTTTAGCTAATTTCAAGTTTTCTTCAAATGGTAGATGAGAACCGTCGAACATAACTGAAGTATAACCTAATTCGATACATTCTAAAGCAGCTTCGTAGTCACCATGGTCTAAGTGGATTGCAACTGGAACAGTGATGTTCATTGTTTCAACTAAATCAGTGATCAAATCTTTACAGATTTTGTAACCACCCATGTATTTAGCTGCACCCATTGAAGTTTGGATAAGTACTGGTGCTTGTTTAGCTTCAGCTGCTTCAAGGATTGCTTGAGTCCATTCTAAGTTGTTTGTGTTGAATCCGCCGACAGCGTAACCGCCTTTACGAGCAGCTTTTAAAAATTCAGCTCCTGATACTACTGGCATAATAAATTCCTCCTAATTTTTGTAAAACTAAATTTGTTAAGACTATTCTTAACCAACGAACCTATTTTACCAAACATTTCGGTAGTTTTCTACTAAAATCACCGAAAATGAAAATTTTCAAGAAGCTTTTTGTAAAAATAAGACTTCTACTCGTTATAAATGTGAAAAACTGGTTTAGCCATCCACTTTTTTGAGGCAATCAATAACAAAATATAAAAAGGGCGGAACAGAAGTATTTTACTTCGATAAATAAACAAAAATTCACGAAATTTACTTTTTAAAATTTTTATGAATTCCGGCTTATTTGTGAAGAAGTTGCTTCTGATCCCACCTCTTGTTCATATGTAGAACGAATGTGGGACAAATCTAAAGAACAGTTTTGCTGCAGACTTTAATTTCGAATTGATGGTGTCCGAAAGTCAGTTTTTTCGGAAATAAAAAAAAAACGAACAATACAAAAAACGTATTGTTCGTTTTTCTCTCCAATTTCTCAAAATTAAACGACTTTTGTCTTGACCTCGTTCATTACGCTTTCTAAAAAGCTTTGTTATTTTCCTTCACGTTCAGATAACGCAGCGCCAACAAATGCTTTGATCAGTTTTTGCGGACGGTTTGGACGAGAAATCAATTCTGGATGGAATTGGCAACCCACAAAGAATTTTTTATCTGTCAATTCTACGATTTCAACCAAACGATTGTCTGGTGATACCCCTGAGAATACCAAGCCGTTTTCTTCGAATAATTGACGATATTTATTGTTGAATTCATAACGATGACGGTGACGTTCTTGAACAACATCTTCTCCATCATAGGCTGTCGCTGTTGTCGTTCCTTTTTTGATCTTGCATGGGTAAAGGCCTAAACGTAGTGTTCCACCAAGGTTTTCGATATTTTCTTGGTCTGCCATCAAGTCAATGATGTTATTAGCTGTATCCGGATTTGTTTCAGCAGAGGCTGCATCTTCTAACCCAACTACATTACGGGCAAATTCCACACATGCCATTTGCATTCCTAAGCAGATACCTAAAAATGGCACATCATTTTCACGGGCATAGCGGATAGCTTCGATCTTACCTTCAAGACCGCGATCGCCAAATCCGCCAGGAACTAGGATTCCATCAGCATCTTTCAAACGTTCCTCTACATTTTCTCTTGTTAGATCTTGTGATTTGATCCATTCCAATTCGATATCAGCATCAAATGCAAAGCCAGAATGCTTTAATGCTTCCACTACAGAAATATAAGCATCTGGAAGTTCAACATATTTTCCTACCAATGCAATGCGAACTTTTTTCTTTAAATTCAATACTTTTTCTTCTAATTTTTTCCACTCTGTCATATCTGCTTCTGGTGTGTCTAATTTCAAATATTCACAGACGATCCGATCCATACCTTGCTTTTGTAAAAGCAACGGGATTGAATAAAGTGTATCCACATCTGGAGATTCAATGACTGCTTCTGGTTCGACATCACAAAATTGTGCCAATTTATTTTTCACGTTTTGTGAAACTGGTTGTTCTGTACGTACAACTAAGATATTTGGTTGGATACCTAGACCACGAAGTTCTTTTACACTGTGTTGTGTAGGTTTTGTCTTCATTTCGCCGGCAGCTTTTAAGTAAGGAATAAGGGTTGTATGGACGTACATTACGTTGTCCGCACCCACATCTGCTTTCATTTGACGTAGAGCTTCTAAGAATGGTAGAGATTCGATATCGCCAACGGTCCCACCTACTTCAGTGATAATGACATCTGAATCCGTCATTTTTGCTGCGCGCATGATTTTTTCTTTGATCTCATTCGTGATATGTGGAATAACCTGTACTGTTGCTCCAAGGTATTCCCCTTTACGCTCTTTACGAAGTACTTCAGAATAAATTTTTCCTGTGGTAACATTGGAGTATTTGTTCAAATTGATATCGATAAAACGTTCATAGTGACCCAAGTCCAAGTCAGTTTCTGCTCCATCATCTGTTACGAATACTTCCCCATGTTGATATGGGCTCATTGTCCCTGGGTCCACGTTGATGTATGGATCAAATTTTTGGATAGTTACCTTTAAGCCACGATTTTTCAACAAACGACCTAATGAAGCCGCAACGATTCCTTTACCAATCGATGAAACTACGCCGCCCGTTACAAAAATGTATTTTGTCATAAGTTCAAAAACTCCTTCTTGTTTTATCTGCAGGAAAAGTCTCAGAAAATAAACAAAGCTCCCTATTCTAACTAGAATAGGGAGCCAAAATTTCTGCAAACTTCTGACCCTTTAAAAGGGTGCCCAAGGTGTATGATACATTCAGAATTATTGAAAGTCAAGTACTCATTTCCATTCAATACGTTTTCATTTTGATCTTATTTTTTCTAACGATTTCTGTGAAGTCACTTCTCCAAATCCACTTTTCAAAAGATAACCTCAAAAAACGAGTAAAATAGGAAAGAAAGAAGCGTCAGTTTTACCTTACGCTTCTTTCTTTCCTGTTTTTAGTACAATTCTAAATATTGTTCTCTTTCCCATTCTGAAACGGTTTGTCTGAATGCAGCCCATTCTAAACGTTTGGCTTCTACAAAGTTCGAGAAGATGTGCTGGCCTAATGCGTCGATCATTACTTCATCTTTACGTAATTCTTTGATAGCATTGTGGATAGTTGATGGTAAATCTAAAATATGTGCTTCTGCACGTTCGTCTTCATCCATTACATAGATATTGCGGTCAACTGCAGCGGGAGGAGTGATTTCATTGCGGATACCATCTAAACCAGCTTGAAGTAAAACAGCCATTGCTAAGTAAGGATTAGCAGAAGGATCTACTGAACGCAATTCTAAACGAGTAGACAAGCCACGTGATTCTGGAACACGGACTAGTGGTGAACGGTTGCGTCCACTCCAAGCAACATATACAGGTGCTTCATAACCAGGAACTAAACGTTTGTATGAGTTCACTGTTGGGTTACATACAGCTGTATATGCGCGAGCGTGTTTCAATAAGCCACCTAAGAAATGATATGCTGTTTGGCTAAGCTCTAAATCGCCGTCTTTATCATAGAAAGCATTGCCTTCTTCATTGAATAAAGACATGTTGCAGTGCATACCTGAACCATTGATACCAAATAGTGGTTTAGGCATAAAGGTTGCATGTAAGCCGTGTTTGCGAGCGATTGTTTTTACGACTAATTTGAATGTTTGGATATTGTCACAGGCGTCTACAACATCAGCATATTTAAAGTCGATTTCATGTTGGCCAGGAGCAACTTCATGGTGAGAAGCTTCTACTTCAAATCCTAAGCTTTCTAATTCCAATACGATATCACGACGGCAATTTTCACCTAAATCTGTAGGAGCGAAATCGAAATAACCACCTTTATCATTTAAAGTAGTTGTAATCTCACCGTCTTCGTCTAATTTGAATAAGAAGAATTCTGGTTCTGGTCCTAAGTTGAAAGAGGTAAATCCAAGGTTACGCATATCTTTTAGTGAACGTTTCAAGTTTCCACGTGGGTCCCCTGCAAATGGTGTGCCGTCTGGATTATAGATATCACAGATCAAACGAGCAACTTTTCCATGATCGCTTTCCCAAGGGAAGATCATCCAAGTTGAAAGATCAGGATACAAATACATATCACTTTCTTCGATACGTACAAATCCTTCAATAGAAGAACCATCAAACATCATTTTGTTTTCTAGAACTTTGTCAATTTGGCTAACTGGTACTTCTACGTTTTTGATTGTTCCTAAAATATCAGTGAACATCAATCTTAAAAAGCGAACATTCTCCTCTTCGATAATTCGTTTAATTTCCTCGCCTGTTATCTGTTTCTTTACCATGATATCCCTCTTCCTTTTTTTGTCTATTTCATTCAGTCAAAAAATTGTCTCTGCATTCCTTGTGACTGATAATGCCCTGTTTTGCTTAATCCGCCCTGCGCCAAGATCTCATCACGAAAAATTTGGCGAACGTCATGGTCAGTCAATTGCTTCTTACTTTCTTCTTCCTGTTTTTTCGCTTGAGCCATTTCATACACTCGCTTGATTCCAGCCATATTCAGCCCATCAGAAAGATAATCTTTGATTTCTAACAATATATCAATGTCATTCAATGAATACATACGGCGATTTCCTTCGCTTCTTTCAGGATGAACAAAATCTTGCTCTTCGTAGTAACGAATTTGTCGCGCGGATAAATCAGTTAATTTCATCACTGTACCAATTGGAAATACTGACATTGATCGGCGCAATTCCTTTTCTCCCATCAGACGTCCCCTTTCGTTTCATAAGTTGTGTAAAGTATATCAATCACTAAAAAGCTTGTCAACCGCATATGTTACATTTTCTAACATGGAACTTCGATTTTTTATAAAAAAACACAGATATCTTTTTTTTGATATCTGTGTCCTTATTAATAGGATAAATAGAAATAAATAAATAACTTTAATTTATTCCATTTTTAGCCATTTTGAGGTTTTTTTAGCAAAACCTCTTACTTCGTAGCTATTTTGCGCTTCAATAAAGTGTTCACTCAATACAAGCGTTTGTCGACGTAACGCACTCAATTTCTGACCCTCGTCACTTGCAACAAGTAGCGTGTAAGGTTCTAGCAATTCCATCAGCTGGCGTTTGATCCCAGCAATCAATTGATCTTTACCTTCCACACTTTGAGCAGAGATCAATACATTCGGGAATAGTGTCGGCGTAAAAAGAGCGGGGTCGATCTGATCCGCTTTATTATATACCGTCAATACAGGCATTTCGCTCATTTTTAATTCTTCCATCAACTGTAATACAGTTTGTTCTTGTAACGTTCGGTCTAGCGAACTTGCATCTACCACGTGTAACAATAGATCCATGTTTTGACTTTCTTCTAGTGTTGAATGAAAAGCATCGATCAGCTGTGTAGGCAAATCCTGAATGAATCCAACTGTATCTGTCACAGTGATTTCAAACCCTTCAGCGAACCGCCATTTTTTAGTTAATGGGTCCAGCGTCGCAAACAATTGGTCTTTAGAATACGTATCTGCTTGTGTGAGAAGATTTAATATCGTTGATTTCCCAGCATTTGTATAGCCGATCAAACCAATCTGAAAAACCTCACTCGTCTGACGTTTTTGTCTGCTTCTTTCCCGATGCGCTTCTACTGTCTTCAATTCACGCTTGACTCCTAGAATTTTGTTGCGGATGTGACGGCGATCTGTTTCCAGTTTTGTTTCTCCTGGCCCTCTTGTTCCAATTCCGCCCCCAAGTCTTGACATCGACTTTCCTTGACCAGCTAAACGTGGCAAAAGATATTCTAATTGTGCCAGTTCGACCTGCAGCTTCCCTTCTTTCGAACGTGCCCGCATCGCAAAAATATCTAGGATCAATTGTACCCGATCAATGACAGGAAGACCGACTGCTTCACCTACTAATTGACTTTGTCTAGGAGTCATTTCATGATTGAAGATGATGAGGTCTGCTTCGTAAGCATCTGCTTGTTGGATCAATTCTTGCAGCTTCCCTTTTCCAATGATCGTTTGCCGATCTACTTGTGGTCTTTTTTGTGTCAATGTGAATACCACTTTCCCAGAAGCTGTCATGGTCAGCTCACTTAATTCAGTCATTGATTCTTCAAAATAGCGTTGATTTTCTTCTGTTTCAACGCCCACGATGATGACTTTTTCCTGTCCATTTTCCATCTATTTTTCCTCCAGCCACTTTTTGATCACTCGCTCGATCTCTTCTTGTTGCTTTGGCTGTTCTAACAAGTCAAACCATTGCGGTTTTAGCCGATTACGAAACCAAGTCAATTGTCGTTTTGCATAACGTCTTGAGTTCTGTTTGATTTGTTCAACAGCCTCTTCCAAGGTTATTTCTCCTTTAAAATAAGGGTACAATTCTTTGTAGCCGATTCCCTGGCTTGCCTGTATCTCACCCAAGCTGTAAACAAAGCGTGCTTCGTCAACCAACCCCGCTGCGATCATTTGGTCCACTCGCTGATCAATTCGTTGATACAGAAGTTTCCTTTCTGTATCTAGCCCGATCATACAATGTTCATATAAGCATTGCGGTTTTTCTTTTGGTGTCATGATACTATAACCAGTTACTTCAAACACTTCTAAAGCACGGATGACTTTTCTTTGATTGTTCCAATGGATCTTTTCAGCTGCCAATGGATCTTTTTCTTTTAAATACTCCCATAATTGTTTTTTCCCGATTTTTTCAGCCAACTCTTCATATTTTTTCCGAACATCAGACACCACTTCTTTTGCTCCCAGCTGATAGTCATAAAGCAACGATTGTATATAAAGTCCTGTCCCGCCAGCAATGATCGGTAGATGCCCTCTCTCAGTTATTTCAGTAATCAGCTGTCTACCAGCCTTTTGGAAATCTGCTACAGAATAATTATCTGTTGGTTCGATCACATCGATCAAATGATGGGGAATCCCACTCATCTCTGAAGTACTGATTTTTGCAGTTCCAATATCAAGTTTTTTATAGATTTGCAGAGAGTCTCCACTAATGATCTCTCCATTGAATTTTTTTGCCAACTCCACACTAAGGGCGGTTTTCCCGACCGCTGTGGGTCCGACGATCACAAGTACTTTTTCCATCGTTAACCTACTTTTTCATTGATTGTTTTAGTCTTATTGCTCTTTCAGGAAAATCCGTGATGATTGCATCCATCGGCTGATTGAAGCATCGGATCATTTGTGCATCTTCATTGATCGTCCAACATCTAATTGCCTTAGGAAACGCTTGGACTTCTTCCAGATTGGAAAAGTACCAATCAACTTTAGGATGGATTCCTTCTAAATAAGTTGTATTTTTGGCTAAGGTCACTTTTTTCTGCGAGCTACTTAATAATAGGTCCAGCTGTACATCGGTTTCTAAAAGAGATAGCCGCTTTAAAGAATCTATATTGAAACTGCAATACGCATGTTGAAAAGGCCAAACACTATTGGTCAATAGCTTGGAGACTTTTTCTTCAATGCCTGCATAATCATATTTATCTGTTTTGATTTCAATCATCACTGTTCCACGATAGTTTTTTTGCAAGAGTAGATCCAACACTTCTTTTAACGTCGGAATCTTAGCTGCTGGAAACTTGTCATTGAACCAAAGACCCGCATTCAACTTTTTGATTTCTTCTAGTGTCTTTTCTCGAACAAGTCCTTTGCCATTGGTTGTTCGATCCACCTCTTCGTCATGGATCACGACCAACTCGCCATCTTCTGTCAAATGAACATCCAACTCAATGCCATCTGCATTTACACGAACAGCTTCAGCAAATGCCGGCAATGTATTTTCTGGATGCGTCCCACTACTGCCTCGATGGGCAAAAATCTGTACCATATCACTTCACTCCGATCCACTTTATTGTAACACAGGAAAAAGTAGTGACAACTGTGATTTATCCTATCCATATGTGAAAAAACACCAATTGATATAGCAACTATCAACTCACTTCACGTGTAGCAAACCACATAAAGCAATGTGGAACAAATCAAAAAATCAGTTTTGCTACAGACTCTCGAATAAACGGCGCCAAAAAGTCAGGTTTTTCGGAAATTTCAAAAAAAAACGAGGTTGGGACAGAAGTGTTTAACTCCGAGAAATAAGAAGAAATTCACGAAAATTGCTTTTCAAATTTTTGTGAATTTCGGCTTATTTAAGAAGGAGTTGCTTCTGCTCCCACCGTTTATTCGTTTTTAAAGAATGAGACAAAAGTGTTTCTTACTTTTGTCCCACGCTCGTTTTTCTCTCCAATTTTTCAAACCTAAACGACTTTTGTTTCGGCCTCAACTTTATCTCATTATTTGTTTTGCCACTTTCATGAGAATAGCATCCCACAGGCTACTAGCTCCATACATCATCTTTAGAGAAAAAGCCGATTGGCTGTCTTGTGACATTCTTTAATTGTGCTTTTTTTTCAATGATCATTTCATTTAAGTTATCGGTGAAATTTTCCAAAATAACCCGTCCACCTTTATAGGCATATCCTCCGATTTTCATTGTTTCATCCGGGGAAAGAATGACTTTTCGATGGGCGATATTTTTAAACAACTCGTCCAAGATATAGTTCGGTAGGTAAAAATTATTTTGAGCGGAGAAAGACTGTAAATAAGCAAAATCATCGATCGTGATATAGCAATCATCGAATGCATCAAAACTAACATATTCATCTAATAAGGTCGCTCTTTTTTGCAATATCTCATTGATTTTTTTATTTAATTGATTCAACGTCTCTATTTCTTTGACTTTCAACTCTAATTCACGTCTTCGTTGTTCTTTATTTTCAAGATGGCGCATTTGGACAGCCATTCCTATATATACGATGATAGCACCTAATAAGACGCCAATAAAACCTACGATACCAACTACCAATTCGTATTCCTCCTTGTTTTGCATTTCAATTTTTATCATAACATAAATTCATATAATAGACCTATTTCGCCAAAGTTTTTTATTTGACCTTTATTGACCAAAAATGTATACTACATTCTAGGTATTAGAAATCAATTTATGTTACACTATTTCTAAAGAAATCAAGGAGGAACCTTATTATGAATTTAATCCCTACAGTTATCGAACAATCCTCTCGTGGCGAAAGAGCCTACGATATTTATTCTCGTCTATTAAAAGACCGGATCATCATGCTGAGTGGACAAGTAACAGATGATTTAGCAAATTCAATCATCGCTCAATTACTTTTCCTAGATGCGCAAGATTCTGAAAAAGACATCTATCTATACATCAACTCACCTGGTGGATCTGTTACAGCTGGTATGGCGATCTACGATACGATGAACTTCGTGAAAGCAGATGTCCAAACAATCGTTATGGGTATGGCTGCTTCTATGGGTAGCTTCTTACTTACAGCTGGGAAAAAAGGCAAACGTTTTGCTTTACCAAACGCTGAAATCATGATCCATCAACCTCTTGGTGGAGCACAAGGACAAGCAACAGAAATCGAGATTGCAGCGCGTCACATTTTACAAACTCGTGAACGTTTAAATAAAATCTTGGCTGAACGTACTGGTCAACCACTTGAAGTAATCGAAAAAGATACAGATCGTGACAACTACATGACTGCTGAACAAGCAAAAGCATACGGTTTGATCGATGAAGTAATGGAAAACAGTGCTTCTTTAAACTAATCGGAGAGTGCTGAATAAGTTCCGTGCCTAAAAATTCGTACAACAAACGAGCCGAATAACAAAAACTATCTAGGTAGTTTTTCCGTTATTCGGCTCGTTACGTTTATCTAGAAGAAATACATTTTTTATCCGTTAGGCAAGGCAGTCAAAAGTAGACTCCCCAAAAAATCTTCATGCTACTGTATCTGATCGAACTCGCCTTTCAGGTATTTTTCTCCTAGATCAACATAATGCTGGATATTTTTCCGATTCTTTTCGATCTCTTCTTCCGTAAGCGGACGGATCACTTTGGCTGGTCGGCCAAAAGCCAATACATTGGGTGGGATGACTTTTCCTTCCGTTACTAGCGATCCAGCGCCGATCAAGCTATTTTCTCCAATCACTGCATGATTCAAAATCGTGGAACCCATGCCGATCAGTGCCCCTTTTTCAATCGTACAACCATGCAGCAAACATTGGTGCCCAATAGTCACATTTTCAGCGACTTCGACAGGTGCATCATGATCCACATGAATAATCGTGCCATCTTGAATATTAGTGTTTGACCCAATCTTGATCGTGTTACTGTCACCACGTACAACTGCTTGATACCAAACAGTTACTCCTTCCCCAAGTTCAACCTCACCGACAACAGTGGCGTTTGGGGCAATAAATCGTTCTTTCATCCATGATCCCCCTTCTTTTGTTGTTCATTATAACAGAATCGTGATGACTGCAACAAAAAGAAGATGAGAAAAAGGAAAATTTACCTTTCACTCATCTTCTAAATCAAACAGTGGAAATAGTAGCCTCTTTGAAAAGAAATCGAGATTCTCAAAAATTTGTAAAGTGATTTCTGTGAATCGCAGCTTATTTCTCATGGCTTGATACTTCTCTTTTAGGCTTCTAAATGTTCTAATACAGATTCATATGCCACTACTTGTGCTCGTAACCGTTCGATTTGTAGTTCATTTTCAATAAAATTAATGGAATTTCCTAGTTCTTCTTGTCGGCGTGTTGTCAAACGGTCGATTTCCTTCTTTGTTTCAGCAATTTTTTTGTCCAAAAATTCTTGCATGATCTCATCTCCGCTTCTTATTTGATACATTAAGCGTAACACCAATGACAAAGAAAAACAAAAATAAACCTTCTTTTTTGTTGCGCTTTTTACGCCTCTATTACTTCTTCTGCAAATTGACTATTATAGAGTTTTTCATAGAAACCGCCTTGTGCAAGCAAGCTTTCATGCGTTCCTTTTTCGATGATCTGTCCTTGATCCATCACTAAGATCAGATCAGCATCTCGAATCGTGGATAACCGATGGGCGATCACGAAACTGGTTCGTCCTTTCATCACGCGATCCATTGCTTTTTGGATCAATGCCTCAAGACGTGTATCCACTGAACTGGTTGCTTCATCTAAAATCAAAATCTTAGGATCAGAAACCACTGCCCGAGCAATCGTCAACAGTTGCTTTTGCCCTAGAGAAACATTGTCCCCTTCAGAATTGATCTCCATTTCATAGCCATCTGGCATCGTTCGAATAAAGTGATCAACATTAGCTGTTTTCGCAGCATCAACCACTTCATAATCTGTCGCATCCAATTTACCGAAACGGATATTGTCCGCAATCGTTCCTTCATATAGCCATGCATCTTGCAGAACCATACCGAACAATGACCGAACATCACTTCGGCTCATTGATTTTGTATCGATACCATCGATTTTTATAGCCCCATGTGTCACATCATAAAAACGCATCAATAGGTTGATCAACGTTGTTTTTCCTGCACCTGTAGGACCTACGACTGCTACCGTTTGCCCTGCTTTGACCTCAAAATTCAAGTCTTGGATCAACGGTTTTTTTGGATCATAGGCAAAGTCCACATGTTCAAAAGAAACATTTCCTAATATTGTTTCTGGAAGAGTGACATCTACTTTATTTTCTTTTTCCTCTGGTTCATCTAAAATCTCAAAGACACGCTTCGTAGCCGCCGAAGCACTTTGTAGAACAGAAGACAATTGCGTGATATTTCCCATTGGTTGGCTGATTTGCCAAATATATTGGATGAACGCTTGTAGTTGCCCCACAACGATCACACCTGAAATCACATAAAAACTACCCAATACAGCCATTCCGATATACGTAGCATAGGCGGTAAGTTGAACTAAAGGCATCATCAGGCCAGAAATAAACGCTGCTTTGAATCCATAATGTTTCAACGAATGATTGACCTTTTTAAATCCTTCAAAGGTCTCTTGTTCCCGACCATAGACTTTCAATACACTAAAACCAGTCATATTTTCTTGAACATAGCCATTCAATTCCCCCAATGAATTTTGCATTTGTTGGAAGTATTTTTGGGAAGCATTGATCACTCGTTTAGAGATCCAGATGGAAGCTGGGATCATGATCATTGAAATCAGAGCCATGATTGGTTGTATATAAAACATCATTACCGCTGCCATCGTAATTCCTAAAATCGCATTCACGACACCAATAAACGCTTGTTGCAAAGCACCACTGACAGCATCCACATCATTAGTGACACGAGATAAAATATTTCCTTGCTGGTTCTTGTCAAAATAAGAAACCGGTAAGCGATTGATTTTTTCCTCGATATCTCTTCTCAAATCTTGCATTGCACTTTGCACAACATTGGTCATCAAAACACCTGAAAGCAATTGTGAAACACAATAACCAATCCCAACAACTGTGATCCAAATCAAACACTTAAAAATATAATCAAAGTTGATCGACTCACCATTCGCAATATTATTGCTGATTTCAGTGGTTGGCAAACCAACTACGTAAGGTAGAGCGGCATTGAATGCGACCGTCAATACAGTAAACAATAAAACAAAGATAAACGTCAATTTGTAGGGGTTGATATAACGAGCTAATCGTTTTAAGGAAGCAAATGTATTTTTCATGCTAATTCCTCCTTCGATAACTGTGAAGCAGCTATATCATAATAGATCGGGCAATTTTCCAATAACTCTCGATGCGTGCCCATACCTACCACTTCCCCCTCATTCAAGACAATGATCTTATCAGCATGCATGATCGTTCCTACACGTTGTGCCACGATCAAGACAGTTGATTCTGTCGTTTCTTTTTTCAGTCTTGCACGAAGCTTCGCATCCGTTTGATAATCCAATGCAGAGAAACTGTCATCAAAAATATAGATCTCCGGTCTGCGAATAATTGCTCGTGCTATTGCAAGCCGTTGTTTTTGTCCACCTGAGAAGTTTGCTCCCCCTTCGGAAAGATGTTCATCATATCCAGCGGTTTTCTTAGATATAAAATCCGCTGCCTGAGCAATTTCGGCAGCTTGTTCCATCTCTTCTTGGGTTGCATCCTCTTTACCATATCTCAAATTTTCAGCGATCGTTCCAGTAAACAACAGCGCTTTTTGTGGAATAAAGCCGATTTTATCTCGAAGTTTGCTTAAGCGATAGTCACGCACATCTACTCCATCAATTAAAATCTCGCCGTCACTGACATCGTAAAAACGAGGAATCAATTGGATCAGTGTTGATTTCCCACTACCAGTACTCCCAATAAATGCTATCGTTTCTCCAGGAGAGGCAGTAAAGCTTACGTTGCGGATCACTGGCTCTTGTGAGTGTCCTGGATAAGCAAAGGTTACATTTTTAAATTCGATATACCCTTTTGTTTTTGTTTCAGAAACGCCATTAGGATCTTCAGTGATTGATGGAGAAGCATCCAATGCTTCTTGGATACGACCAGCAGAAACTGCTGCACGCGGGTACATCATGAAGACACTTGCAAATAGCATGAATGAAAATAGCGCATGGAAAATATATTCGATAAATGCGATCAAGTCACCTACTTGTAACGCTCCTGCTTCAATTTGAACTGTTCCGCTCCAAATGATCAAGACCATAACAATATTGAACAAAAAGTAAAAACCAGGTTGCGCAACAGCCATCAAACGAAAGAGACTCTTTGAACTAGAAGCATAATTCTTATTTACCTTGGCAAAACGTTTTTCTTCGAATTTTTCATTGACAAACGCTCGAATAACTCGTAAACCAGATAGATTTTCACGTAATATACTATTGATTTTATCTAAATTCTTCTGTTGTCTTTTTGACAATGGTTCAGAAAATTTAGCAATTGCTACCACGGCGATTAGTAAGAGAGGTAACGCCCCGATCACATACAAACTTAATGATACGCTTGTACGCATGACCATGTAGAGACTCACCACGAACATCATCGGCGTCATAAAACCGATTCTCAAGATATTTTGTAAAAATAGCATGATTTGATACGCATCATTCGTTGTTCGAGTAATCAAAGATGCTACCCCTAATGTTTCATATTCTTGGTGTGAGTAACTTTGGATTTTTTTGAATAGATCATCTCTGATATCTGCTACAATATTCGTCGTGATCCGAGAACCAAAATAGCCTAACAATATATTCATAATGATCCCTATCACCGTAATGATGATCATGAAAATTCCTTGTTGTTTGACATAATCGAAATCGTTGTTGCGAATGCCGACATCGATCATTCGAGCCAAGATCGTTGGTAACCCCAACTCGATCAAAATAAAACCAAATACGCAGATAAAATTTAATACAAGATATTTTTTATAGCGCATGGTGTAATGCCACATCAATTTCACTTTCTCATCTCCTTTTAATCAAATTAAATTTAGCCATTAATAAAAATAATAGCATACTCCGTGACTATATAGAACACTTCTAGTGGGAAAAAAATTTTTTTATTATATTCGGATGATAAAAACAATTTTCCTTTCCACTTAGTCGATTTCTATACTTATCACCAATTTTATGCTAAAATAGCAATTAACTATTGTATGTGAAAACCATACAGAAGGGCACGGTTGAAGAACAATCTGAATGGATAAGCAAAACGAGGCTTGTCTCTTTGAGTAAAATCGATTATTTTACTCAAAGCATATGAAAAACTAGGTGGCTTGTCCCCTCGTTTTGTGTTGTCTAAAAATCAACTAGCTAAATTACTGCTATACGCAGATAAAGGAGACTTACTAATGATTTACAAAGTATACTATCAAGAAACAAAGATTCGTAATCCCAAACGAGAAGAAACTCAATCACTTTACATTGAAGCAAACAGCGATGTCGAAGCACGTCAAAAAGTGGAAGAAAATACCCCATACAATATTGAATTCGTTCAACTTCTAGAAGGAAGCCATCTAGAATACGAAAAAGAAAATGCCGAATTCACTTTAGTGGAGTTTTAAGATGAAACTTTCCATCAAAAATAACGAGACAGGCGTCTTTGCGGTTGGTGGATTAGGTGAAATCGGGAAAAACACGTATGGGGTACAATTTCAAGATGAAATCATCATCATTGATGCTGGAATCAAGTTTCCAGAAGATGACCTTCTTGGAATTGACTACGTAATTCCTGACTACAACTATATCGTTCAAAATATACACAAAGTGAAAGCACTTGTAATTACTCATGGGCATGAAGATCATATTGGTGGGATCCCTTATTTATTGAAACAAGCAAATATCCCTATCTATGCTGGCCCCCTTGCGTTAGCGTTGATAACAAATAAGCTTGATGAACACGGGTTGTTACGAGATGCTGAAATGCATGAGATTAATGAAGATACTGTGATCCGATTCAGAAAAACATCAGTTAGCTTCTTCAGAACGACCCATAGTATCCCTGATGCATTAGGTGTCGTTGTAAAAACACCTTCTGGTAACATCGTTGCCACAGGTGATTTCAAATTTGACTTTACGCCAGTTGGCGAACCTGCGAACTTGCACAAAATGGCGCGTATTGGTGAAGAAGGTGTTCTTTGCTTGCTATCTGATAGTACAAATGCAGAGATCCCAACGTTCACAAAATCTGAAAAAACGATTGGCCTTTCTATCTTAAAGATTTTTGAAAAGATTGAAGGTCGCATCATATTTGCTAGTTTTGCGTCAAATATTTTCCGTTTACAACAAGCTGCGGATGCTGCTGTTGCGACGGGTCGAAAAATCGCTGTATTTGGTCGTAGCATGGAAAATGCAATCGTCAATGGGCAGCGTCTAGGATATATCAAAGTGCCAGATGGGACATTTGTGGATGCACATGAAATCAATCGTTTACCAGCAAATGAAACAATGATTTTATGTACTGGTTCTCAAGGTGAACCAATGGCTGCGTTGAGTCGGATCGCAAATGGCACGCATCGTCAGATCCAAATCCAACCTGATGATACAGTCATCTTTTCAAGTTCACCTATTCCAGGAAATACAACAAGTGTCAATCATTTGATCAACTTGTTATCTGAAGCAGGTGCAGAAGTTATCCACGGCAAAATCAATAACGTCCATACTTCTGGTCATGGTGGTCAAGAAGAGCAAAAATTGATGCTTCGTTTGATGAAACCAAAATATTTTGTTCCAGTTCATGGGGAATTCAGAATGTTGAAAATCCATGCTTCATTGGCCCAAGCCACAGGAGTCCCAGCTGAGAACTGTTTTATCATGGAGAATGGTGATGTGCTAGCTTTAACTAGCGATAGTGCACGTCCCGCTGGTCATTTCGTTGCTGGTGATGTTTACATCGATGGCAGCGGCATCGGTGATATCGGGAATGTTGTATTAAGAGATCGTCACCTACTATCTGAAGAAGGTCTGGTCTTAGCAGTTGCGACTGTCGATATCAAGAAGAGAGAAATCTTAGCTGGACCAGATATTCTATCTCGCGGTTTTGTTTATATGCGTGAATCTGGTGAAATGATCAATGAAGCGCAACGAATCTTATTCCATGCTCTTCGCGATGTCTTGAATGCACCAGACTGTTCAGAGCATAAATTAAAAGAAGCCATGACGGGTGCCTTACAACCGTTCTTGTTTGAACGGACTGAAAGACATCCAATGATTCTTCCTATGGTGATGACACCTGACGAAAAAAAATAAAAGCTTTTAAAAAAGTTTGTTCAATATAAAAAGCAGGCAGCCTTTAGAGGCTGTCTGCTTTTTTTGATTATCGTCTGATTAAAAGTCGAAGGAAATATAGATCCAAAGACACAATAGAGCTAAGAAAATGGGAATCCCCTCTTCCAACTTGATACCACAGAGCTGCTGTTGAATACAATAAAAATCATTTGATGAAGGAGTTCGAGACAAAAGTCGTTCATCCCGAACTAGAGTCTGCAGCAAAGCTGATTTTTAGATTTGTCCCACATTCTACTGATTGGAAAAATCATCATTTGCCCTTAGACTTAGAAGTTCACTTCTCTTTTTTATTTTTAGACAAAAAAAGAGACCGTAATAATTACGGTCTCTTTTGGATGGTGTTTAAAAGTGATCTATATTGACTACAAATACTTTTATAACAACCTCTTATAAACAGTATTTATTCTTTTCCTACAAATCAGTAGGTGAACAACACTTGTTTGGCTTTTTCAATGAAATTATGCTTTTTCAACATTCGTAGCTTGTGGGCCACGATCTGATTCTTCAACATCGAAAGTTACTGCTTGACCTTCTTCTAAAGTTTTGAATCCGTCACCTTGGATAGCTGAAAAGTGAACAAATACGTCACTTCCGTCTTCACGTGAAATAAAACCAAATCCTTTTTCAGCGTTGAACCATTTAACTGTTCCGTTTTCCATTAATAATACCCTCCTCGTGCCTAAGCACTTAATTGATTGTAACATTGCTCGCGTACGATAGAGGTGCAACAGATGTTTCAACTTCTATTCCCAAACAAAATTACAATATAATTGTACACTTGCTTCATTTTTTTTGCAAGAAAGCCACTCTTATTCTTCTAATATTCCTTCTTCTCGTAAACTAAAATATTGCTTTTGCCCAATGATCAAATGATCCAATACATCGATCCCCATCATCTCTCCACATCTCTGTACTCTTCTTGTGAACTGCACATCTTGCTTGGATGGAATAACATTTCCCGATGGGTGATTATGCACAAGAATCAGTCTAGCTGCAGAATAACGAACAGCGTAATGAAAAATTTCTCTTGGATGCGCAATGGTCTGATTCAAGGAACCGATGAACAGCGTTTTTTTCAATATGACTTGGTTCTTCGTATCTAAATAGATACAGACTAAGTGTTCTTGCTGATAATCTTTCATCTCTAAGATCAATTGTTTTGCTAATTCAACACTTGCATGGATCTTAGGCTTGATCTGTACCTGTTCAGCATGAAGCCGAGTACCTAGTTCGATCAGTGCTTTTATCTCAAGAGCCTTTACTTGTCCGATCCCTCTTATTTTTTCTAGTTCAGAAAGCGTAGCTTGACGCAAGAGAGCCAATCCGCCAAATGCTTTTAATAGATGTCCTGCTACTTCTAAAACATTAAAAGGATGTTGACCCGTGCGCAGTAAAATCGCTAGTAATTCTTGGTCAGACAATGATTTTTCTCCATATATCAGCATTCTTTCTCTAGGTAGTGAAGTCATTGGTACCGTGCGCATCAAATTTTTCTCCATAAAACCCCCCCTTTTTCTCTTCACATAATAAGATACGAAAAAAAGGGGCAATTTTTTTATTTTTTCATCATTTGAGGTACTTCATGTAAGGAAGATAAAACAGCTACTGTTTTGTGTCTTAGTTCTTCGGATGGAAGTAACAGGTCAGGAACCATGATGACAGGTATATTCGCTTGTGCAGCAGCTAGTATGCCGTTTTGTGAATCTTCCAGAATAAGTGTTTCATGCTTTTTCGTGCCTAAGTATTCATTTGCCACTAAGAAGATTTCTGGATCTGGTTTTGCTCGTTGGACATTTTCAGCCGAAATGATTGTTTCAAAATACCCAGTCAACTGATTTTTTTCAAGAAGCAACTGAATAATTTTCCGTTGATTACTTGAGGCAACAACTTTTGGTATTTTATGTTCTTCTAAAAAATCCAATAGTTCCATCACACCAGGTTTCAGTGCCACTTCTCCCTGTGAAAATCGTTGGATAGTTTCATTATATGCTTCTTTTATAAATCGTTGGACAGTGTCTTTCCCAAAGTCAGCAAAAATACGGTGATAGTTTGCCCAAACCTCTTCATCAGACACGCCTAAGAATTTCAAGTAGAGTTCTTTATCATAAGGAAATCCAAAGCGATCAGCCACGACCTGCGTTGCTTCGTAATAAACGATCTCAGTATCAAACAGCAATCCATCCATATCAAAAATCACTGATTTATAATTCATCATTTCCTCCTAATTGTAATAATAGATTTCGTACATCTGAAATAAAGTAAAGCGAACCAGTCACAACTAAAGCATCTTCATCTGTCATTTTTTCTAATATCTCTGCTAATCCAAATTGCCATAATGAAACGATTGATACTTTGTCATCCACTAAATCTGAAACGTTACTCAACTCGATTGCTTTTGGATGTTCAAAAGTTGTTAAGTAAATATGGATATTAGGGACCTTCTTCAATTGTTCGATCATACTTTCCACATTCTTCGTTCTTAATGCAGAAAAAAGCACATTGATATGGTATTCTTTGAATTCTTTTTTTAAATTTTGCACCAATCGTTTAATAGCGTGTGCATTATGGGCACCATCTAAAACTACTAAGGGTTCATTACTCAATTTTTCCATGCGACCAGGCCAATGGGCACGTTTTAGTCCTTTGATGATTTCTTTTTCACGAAATGGGATTTTTTCTTTCAAACAGTAAATTTGATATAATTCGATAGCCATTCCTGCATTTTCTACTTGATGCTGCCCGATCATCGAGGTCGTCAGACGTGTCATCTTGCCATGGTCGTTACTAAATGTAAATTGTTCGCCCCAACTTTCTGCAGGATGTTTGTAATCCACATGATACGCATCATCATAGGCAAAAAGAGGTGCATTTCTAAGCTTTGCCTGTTTTTTGATTACTTCTAACGCGCGTTTCTCTATATTCCCAGTTACCACAGGTATCCCTTGTTTGATGATCCCTGCTTTTTGTGCAGCAATTTCTTCAATCGTTTCGCCCAAGATATCTGTATGGTCCAAGCCAATTGTAGTAATACCCGTAAGCATTGGTACAGCCACATTTGTCGAATCAAGCAATCCACCTAACCCGACTTCTATGATCGCTACATCCACTTCTTTATTAAAAAAATAATCAAATGCCATGGCTGTCAATGTTTCGAACTCAGTGATCCCAGAAACAGCTTCAAAACGATCTAACTGTTCCACTAATGGCTGATATTTATTTACTAATCCGATCAGATCTTGGTCAGGAATACCTTGTCCGTTGATCGAAATTCTTTCATTGAATGATTCAATGTATGGGGAAGTAAAGGTTCCTACAGTCAAACCAGCCTCTTCTAATAAGCATCTAAGATAAGTGACTGTTGACCCTTTCCCATTCGTTCCTGCTATATGGATTGTTTTGACTTTTCTTTCTGGATGACCGACCACCTCTAGTAATGACTCCACTCGATCTAAACCAGGTCTTGATCCAAAAGGTAAACGACTATGGATCCAAGCAATTGCCTCTTCGATTTTCATTAACGATTCCCCCATTCTTTTTTATTATAACAAAAAGAATACTGATTAACAGAAAAAGGAAACAGTCTTAAAAAAGAATCGCCGAGTTCAAAAAATTTGAGATTTGTAAAAAACAAGTGTAAGCCATACGTGTATTCTTGTTAGAATCAATAATTATATAGACAAACTAAATAGAAAGGAAGAAACAATGCGTACTTTATTATCTAAAAAAGAGAGTGCTCAACTCATCATCCTAGAAGTTTTGTTGGAAAAACAAAAAATTTCGCTCGATGATCTAGCTAAAGTGAGCCTTATCTCTAAACAAACTTTATGCAGCTACTTAGATGAACTTCTTACCAAGCTTCCTTTTTTACAGATCAAAAAGAAAAATAACGAAATCCGCTTATTGAAAAACACAATTATCAGCTATCCTGTTATCTACTCTTATTTTTATACTTGTTCCGACCATTTTGCATTTTTAGAATACCTATTTTTTCATCCTTTCACTCAGACAAATAAACTGATTGATCAGCTACACCTGAATCCCTCGAAGTATCGCCGTATCAAAAAACAAACCATTTGCTTTTTGGAGAAAGAGAATATTTTTCTTTCCAATTCACCACTGTACTTTCATGGGGATTTTTATCATTTAGCACATTTTTTTACTACTTTCTTATACGAAAAATACCATTCACTGACTAGTTTGATTCCAGCTAGAGAACGAAAAGTAATCAAAGAAATTACCGACAGCCTCTCGAAACAGATACCGGAGGAACTACATATCGAACTATATATATGGGTGATGATCAAGCTAAGTATGCATTATCCACATTGCTTGACCGATTCATCCAACCAAGAAATGGATTGTTCAAAAATATTAGTCAATCAAAAACGTTTTGAGCAAACGTTTAAAATTCCATATACAGTTTTTATCCACGACCTTTTTGTCCGTTGCTACACAGATTTAAATCAGCCTATATTGACAACAGAAAAAAGAGAGTTCAAAAAGGAATTACTCTATTTGAGAAAGAAAATGTATCAGATTTTTCAAGCTCAATCTAATTCTTTTTTACCTCATACTGTTGATTTGATCATTCATTTTTTGGATGGTAGGACTGATTTATTAAATTCGTTCAAAAAACGTTTTGTCTTAGATTTTTTTATGCAGAATGGTTGTTTTTGTTCAAGTATTTCTGAACAATTGAAACAAGCATTTCTCATTTTTAAAAACAAAATAGCAAATGATGATTTATTTTTTGAATTGATCTATTATCTGATTGTGCATGATACTACACTTGTACAACTATTCATCCAGCACCAACAAGCTAAACGAATTGCCGTTGCCTGTACTTTTGGAAACCCGCATAATCTCATGCTTGCTGATTATTTGAATCAATGGTTTGGTTCTCGCTTCTCTTTTGAAGCAATTACTTTTGATAATATGATGAATCTAGATCGACAAGTAGAAACTTATGATTTTTTCCTCACAAATCTGGCAATCGTCGATCATCCAAAATGTATTTCATGTGACAGCTTTCTAAACAACCATGACTTGAATTACTTGGTGCACTTATTTAGCCACTCCATGTTTCAAGATTGGTTAAAAGAATTTCGATGATCTTTTTTATATTCTCCTTTAATTAAGACCTATAAAAAATGCGTAAAGAGCCTCCTAAAAGTTAGTTTCTGTACTAACCAATTAGGAGGCACTTGTCTTTTTGTTGCTTATTCAAATGAATAATAAAGTTGATTTTGAAATGATCAACCATCGATTATAGAATCTACTGGATATAGTTGAACTAGCTGCAAATTCCATAAGGGTTACTTCAACATTTTTTGCTAATCTTTGCCAAAAATAAGCATTTATCAGTTTTGATGCCCACTTATTGGATCGTTCGTAAGCTTTGGATTCTTTCTTTTACAGCAGCTTGTTTTTCCAAGTAATCTTTTTCTTTGGCACGCTCTGCTTCAACTACCTCTTCAGGTGCATTGGAAACAAATCGTTCATTTCCTAGTTTGCCTTGGACACGTTTGACTTCGCTCGTCCATTTAGCTAATTCTTTTTCCAAACGGTTGATTTCTTCTTCAATATTGATCAATCCTGCCAATGGTAAGAAGATTTCTGCCCCAGTCAAAACAGCAGACATCGCTAGATCTGGTGCAACGAGATCACTAGAGATTGTCAATTCTTCTGGATTACAGAAACGTTCAATATAACTTGTATTTTCTGCCAAGAATTGATCGATTTTTGGATCATTTGTTTTGATCAACAAAGTAATTGGTTTAGATAATGGCGTATTGACTTCTGAACGAATATTTCGCACGGAACGAATCAATTCTTTCAATACTTCCATTCCCTTAGAAGCTGTTTCATCATCAAATTCTGGATGAACAACTGGATAGTCAGAAATGACTAATGAGCTTCCTTGATGTGGGATATGTTGCCAGATCTCTTCTGTAACGAATGGCATGATTGGATGCAATAGTCGCAAAATCTGGTCTAACGTATGCACTAAGATGCTTTTAGTTATTTGTTTCGAAACTGCGTCATCTCCATACAAGATTTCTTTACTCATTTCAATGTACCAGTCACAAAAATCATCCCAGATGAAGTTGTACAATTGACGCCCTGCTTCACCAAATTCAAAATGATCGAACAAATCTGTTACTTTAGCCACTGTTTCATTCAGACGAGTTAAGATCCAACGATCAGCCACCGTCTTTTCACCAGTTAGATCAATATCTTCTACAGTCATGCCTTCGATATTCATGATGACGAAACGAGAAGCATTCCAAATTTTATTAATGAAGTTCCATGAAGCATCCATTTTTTCATAACTAAAACGAACATCTTGACCAGGTGCTGACCCATTTGACAAGAACCAACGTAAGGCATCTGCACCATATTTTTCGATTACTTCCATCGGATCGATCCCGTTACCTAGAGATTTACTCATCTTACGCCCTTGTTCATCACGGATCAGTCCGTGGATCAACACATTGTCAAATGGACGACGATCGGTAAATTCTAAACTTTGGAAAATCATTCGGCTAACCCAGAAGAAGATGATGTCATACCCAGTAACTAATGTACTTGTCGGGAAATAACGTTGGTAATCTTCACTCGTTTCGTCTGGCCATCCCATAGTTGAAAAAGGCCATAAAGCAGAGCTGAACCACGTATCTAAAACGTCTGGATCTTGTTGCCAATTCTCGCTATCTGCTGGTGCTTCCATCCCAACATACATTTCACCAGTTTCTTTATGGTACCATGCTGGAATTTGGTGTCCCCACCATAATTGACGAGAGATGACCCAATCATGAACATTTTCCATCCAACGTAAAAACGTCTGGTTGAAACGTGGTGGGAAAAATTCTACAGCATCTTCTGTTTCTTGATTTTTCATCGCTTTTTCAGCTAAAGGTGCCATTTTAACGAACCATTGTGTAGATAGACGTGGTTCCACAACTACGCCTGTACGTTCTGAATGACCAACACTATGGATCATTTTCTCGATTTTGATCAGACGACCGATTTCTTTTAGATCAGAGACGATTGCTTTACGTGCTTCAAAACGATCCATTCCTTGATACTTACCAGCTAGTTCATTCATCGTACCGTCTTCATTCATGACGTTGATCCGTGGCAGATCATGACGATTACCTACCTCAAAGTCATTCGGATCATGGGCAGGTGTAATTTTTACGACCCCTGTTCCAAATTCCATATCTACGTATTCATCCGCAACGATCGGGATTTCTTTATTTACTAAAGGTAAAATAACCTTTTTACCAATCAGTTCTTGGTATCGTTCATCCTCTGGGTGAACGGCGATCGCAGTATCTCCAAGCATCGTTTCTGGACGAGTCGTAGCAATCTCAACCACACCAGAACCATCAGCAAGTTCATAACTCATGTGGTAAAACGCACCTTCGATATCTTTATGGATAACTTCGATATCTGATAAAGCAGTACGTGCTTGAGGGTCCCAGTTAATGATGTATTCACCACGATAGATCAAATCTTTTTCATAAAGAGACACAAATACTTTACGTACAGCTTCTGATAACCCGTCATCTAGAGTAAAACGTTCGCGGCTATAATCTAAAGATAAGCCCATTTTTGCCCATTGTTCACGAATATGGCTTGCGTATTCTTCTTTCCATTCCCAGACTTGTTCAACAAATTTTTCACGTCCTAGATCATAACGAGAAATACCTTGCTGACGAAGTTTTTCTTCTACTTTTGCCTGTGTGGCAATTCCTGCATGGTCCATTCCTGGTAACCAAAGAGTATCATAACCTTGCATGCGTTTTTGGCGAATCAGCATGTCTTGCAAGGTCGTATCCCACGCATGTCCTAAGTGAAGTTTCCCAGTTACGTTTGGCGGCGGGATCACGATTGAATAAGGCTTTGCTTTCTTGTCGCCACTTGGTTTGAACAAATCTTGGTCCAACCAGTTTTGATAACGGCCAGCTTCAACTTCTTGCGGATTGTATTTTGTTGATAAATTTTTTTCTTCCGTCATACTGATTTCCTCCTTAAAAATAAAAAAAGTCCTAAAATACTTTCGTATTTTAGGACGTATTGATTTACGCGGTACCACCTAATTTGTAATAGTTTCTCCTATTACCTCTCCATGTGAGTTAACGATCACGACCCGTTTATCCCTACTAAAAGATTCAAGATAAAAACTCCCAAGCTACCTTCACCAGCTGCTACTAAGAACGTCCCACCCATTCGTTCTCTCTCTAAAAGTACCTAAACTAGCTACTCCTCTTGTTCAACGTTATGCTTCATTTTACAATGGTTAGAAATTAAAGTCAATAAAAGGTCGTGAGCAAAGCGTTTAGATTTGAGCAGTAGCTCTGAAAAAGAGAAAACAGTTTCTCATGTTTTTCTTTTTCAGAGCTAGTGTTGAAAATCTGCTTTGCGAACGCCGTCTATCAAGTCGAAAAAAGCCTTTAATTTGAGCAGTAGCGATGAAAAAGAGAAAACAGTTTCTCATGTTTTTCTTTTTCAGAGCTAGTGTTGAAAATCTGCTTTGCGAACGCCGTCTATCAGGTCGAAAAAAGCCTTTAATTTGAGCAATAGCGATGAAAAAGAGAAAACAGTTTCTCATGTTTTTATACTAGTGGTAAAAGTTATTTGTGGACATCACAGATAGGACTTTAAGATAGCGCTTTATTTTTATTGAAAAAAGCAACGCGTCTATTAGGCAAATACTTCTGAATATTTTTCATCAAAATAGATAAGTGTTTGCAATTCTGTCGTCAAATCAATATATTGGATATTTACGTGTTCAGGAACTTTTACTCGATCTGGCGCAAAATTCAAAATTGCTGATACTCCACCCTGAACAATTTTATCAATTGCAGATTGTGAATATTTGCTTGGCACCGTCGATATTGCGACTGTCACATTTTTTTCTTTTGCTATTTCCGCAAAACGATCGATTGGATAAATCATTTCCCCATCGATCACTTTTCCAACAATCTCTGGATCATTATCAAACACACAGACGATATTCAAATTTTCATTTCTTCTAAAATTATTGTGTTTCAATGCTTTACCAAGATTTCCGTATCCTACCAAAGCAATCCGTTTTTCCTCATCTGTATTTAAAATACGATCAAATACCTCTATAAGATAAGGGACATCGTACCCATAACCACTGCGCCCTAATTCTCCTAAATACGAAAAATCTCTGCGGATCGTTGCAGAGGGTACTTGCGTGATTTTACTGAATTCATTTGATTTGATACGGCCAACGCCAGAATCATTGAGCATATTCAAATAACGCAAGTACAAAGGCAGTCTTTTAGCTGTCGCTTTTGGCAACGTTTCTGATTTTTCTCCCATAGTCAAAGCTCCTTGTTAATTTATTCACATACTTAGTTTAGCATTTATTCGCTGTGTGAGCAACATTTGCAAAAAAATAAACGATCTCTTCCTTATGACAAGGTTAACTAAAAGAAAGAATGTGGAAAAAATCAGGTTTGCTACAGATTCTAATTCCCAATAAACGGCGTCCAAAAGTTAGGTTTTTCGGAAATTTCAAAAAAAAGGCTGGAACAGAAGTGTTTAACTCCGAGAAATAAGAAGAAATTAACGAAAATTGCTGTTCAAATTTTTATGAATTTCGGCTTATTTAAGAAGGAGTTGCTTTTGCTCCCACCGTTTATTCGTTTTTAAAGAACGTGGGACAAAAGTATTTCTTACTTTTGTCCCACGTTCTTTTCTCTCCAATTTCTCAAACCTAAACGATTTTTGTCTCGCCCTCATTCTAAAATCAAATTTTTATCTATTGAAGACTGATTGCTTTTTTACTTGTGATTATTCTTCGCCTATTAGCTTCTCACTATAGTAAATCAGAAAATTCTTCAGTTGCTTTTTCTGTCGTTTCTGTATGGATCGTTTCGATTTTCAACCCAGCTAATGCTCGCTCGATCATTTCATCGACTGCTAAACGTTCTTCATACTGATGGACTTTATCCAAACGAGGACGTGTTTTAGGTTGTGGTGGTGCAAAAATCGTACAGCAATCTTCAAATGGTTGGATCGATAATTCAAATGTATCGATTCGTTCAGCAACTTCAATGATTTCTAGTTTGTCCATAGTTGCTACCGGACGAATGATCGGTGTATTCGTGACTTCATTGATTGCTACCATACTCTGCAAAGTTTGAGACGCTACTTGGCCAAGTGATTCGCCATTCAGGATAATCAAACCTTGGCGAATGCGTCGGACTTCATCTGTTAAACGCAACATCATCCTACGCGTAATCGTCATCCAATAACCTTGTGGTACACTTCTCTTTATTTCTTCTTGGATCTCCGTAAAAGGTACTTCAATAAAAACGATTTTTCCAACATATGGAGTCAGTTTTCCAGTTAGATCTTTTGCTTTTTGTAAAGCTTGCTCGCTTGTGTATGGTGGACTAGCAAAGTGGACAGCCTCGATTTCCACGCCACGTTTCATCGCAAAGTAACCAGCAACTGGAGAGTCAATACCACCTGAAAGCATCAGCATCCCTTTTCCACTTGTTCCTACTGGTAACCCACCTGCACCTTTGATGGTCTCATAAGATAAATAGGCGCCATCACGGCGTATCTCTACACGTAAGGGAATATCTGGTTTACGCATTTGTACTTGGATATCTGGAAAAATATCAAAGACAGCATTTCCTAGAGTTTGATTCAATTCGTTACTTGTCAATACAAAGTCATGATCACTACGTTTTGCAATGATTTTAAATGTTTCGTTTCCTGTGTAGATTTCCTTCATGATTTCTTGAACAGCTGCTTTTAGTTGTTCCACATCTTTTTCGATCCGGATACTCGGTGAAAAATTTTGGATACCAAAAATCTTTGCTAATTTAGGAATAACTAATTCACTATCCGCACCATTCAATAATAAGTGCATTCGATCTCGGTCAGCATGGATCTTGATTTCTGGAAAATCACCAAGGGCTTGACGTACATTTTGTGCTAATTGCATGATAAAACTTTTTCGGTTTTTCCCTTTTGTTGACAGTTCACCATAGCGGACCATGATTTCACTATATTTCACAAAAACACTCCTCAAGAATTAATTGATTGTTGAAAACTTTTTATATAATTGTTTGAATATGATCATAAATTGTTCAACTTCTGCCATCGAATTACTTTCGTCTAAACTGATACGTACTGCTGAAGTCGCTAAATCGTTTGGAACATGCATGGCATGCAACGTACTACTTGCCATATGTTTGCGGGAAGAACAAGCACTAGTTGTTGAAATGAAGATCTGTTTTTCTTCTAACGCGTGTACCAGTACTTCTCCACGTATGCCTTTTAACGAAAAGCATAGAATATGCGGCGCGTAATCTTCTCCTTCGGAATAGATCGTGACCTTTTCATATGTTCCTAGAGCATCAATCAATGCATGCTTTAAATTTTTTGTGTGATCTGGCTTTTGTGATTTGATACCTAAAGCAAGTCTCAATGCTTTGGACATTGCAACGATAGCTGGTACATTCTCTGTGCCGCTTCGCTGATTTTTTTCTTGGCCACCTCCGGTTAAAAGCGGTGCTAAACGCCGCCCTTTTTTCCAATAAATAAAGCCGATTCCTCGTGGTCCATGAAATTTATGTGCGGAGAAAGTAGCAAAATCAACACGGTCTGTCAACCAAGTGGAAAGTGGTACTTTACCGATTGCTTGCACTGCATCCACATGAAAATGGATCTTAGGATGATCTTTCAGTAATTCGCTGATCTCCATGATAGGCTGAATAGAACCCACTTCATTATTGACAGCCATGATGGAAATCAGTACAGTCTCTTTGCGGATCAATTTCTTTAATTCTTCTACAATCACAAAACCTTTTTTATCAACTGGAGCCACACTAACCTCTACTCCTAAAGATTTTAACTGTTCAGCAGTCTCACTTACTGCTGGATGTTCGATTCCTGAAATGATCATATGGTTTCCATACTCACGCTTTTCGATCATGGTTCCTTTAAGTACCCAGTTATCTCCTTCTGTTCCGCCAGAAGTAAAATAGATTTCATCGGGTGTTACTTCAATCAACTCAGCAATTTGTTTTCTTGCTTGCTGTAATAAACGATTGGCTTGATTACCTAAATCATGTAAACTTGACGGATTCCCAATTATCCGCTGACTTGTTTTTACGTAGGCATCTAAACTTTGCGGAAAGATTGGGGTTGTTGCACTATTATCAAAATATATCATAAGAAACCCCTCTTTTTTGAAATTCTCATCTATTATAACGGTTGTCTTATCTGCTTTCAAGGGTGGGATGAGATTTCATTTTTTTGAAACTTACTAAAAAAGCAACATCAGCTTATCCGCTGACGTTGCTTTTATTGTTTATTCGTTGATTCTGATTAGACTAGATCAGGATGATTGAAATAAAAATCTTCAATTCGTTTAAATGCACCAGGTTCAACACGTTCCAATGCTGTACCGATCTCATCTAGGGCTTCTTGATAATGGTATTCTTTATTAAACATAAAGTAGCTCTTATCAATTGCTTCTTTGACTTCATCATGAGTATGGCGGTAACGGTTGGCATATTGCAACATTTGTTCAGTTAGCGCAGCAGCATCGACTAAATCATGTGTCTTTTTATCTAGTAATTCTAAGTCTTCTTCACATAAAGCAACTAAACGATTGACCTCTTCCATGTTCACTCTGATTTTATTCAGTACCACACTTAGTTCTTCAATACGTTCTGTCGCCACAAAGAAAAATTCTAGATAATCATTTGGTAAGCCAGGTAAACGTTGTTTTTCAACAAAGCGTTTCAGACTACGCAATTTAAATTCAAATGTATCAATTTTTTCTTGCGCTTCTTTTTCACCTTTTCTTAGTTCATATAAAGAGTCGTCGATTTCTACTTGTTGGTTCTCAATATCTTCTAAGATTTTGAAAACTTTTTTGTAGAATGTACGTACTTCAGAATAAGGGACCGTGTGTTGTTGGATCTGTGGTTTCATTTGCTCATTTTGTCGTTCAATTTCTTCCACTTCTGTTTGGAATCCTCTTACTCGGCCGATCTCATTATGATTTAGTGCATAACTTTGCGCAGTATGATCTAACTCGATCAGTAGCTGACGATTATTTTTTGTCGCATGTTTGATGTATTGTTCGATCGTTGCTTGGTTTGTTGCCACATAAATTTTGGCATCCATCTCACGTTCTAAAATATCATATAATGCGTCGATCATATTCGCAGTTTCGCGGTTTTCGAATTCTACCGTTTCCACTTCGGTCTTTTCAAGGTTCGCTAATGAACCTTGGATCCGATTCCGTACTTTATCAATTTCTCCAACAAGGTCTTCTTCTGGAAAAACATACTGTTCCTGCATTAATTTTTCGTAAGTATCATCGATTTCTTCAAGTTGCTCTGGGAAAGTAGTAGCCAGATCTTCATATAATGGTGGGATTTTTTTCATCAAAGCATCCACTTCATACGTATGTTTTTCTGCTTTATCCAGAACTTCTCGCGCTTCTACGGGATCACCAGAGGTATTCAATGTGACGAATTGAGTAAACTCACTTTCGATCATTTTGACTTGCTTTTGCAACTCTGGGAATGCTGGACCGTATGATTGCTCATCTTCTTTGATCGTTCCCTTCAATTCTTCGTAGATATCAAGCGCTTGTTGGACAGCTAATGAATTACGTTCTTCTGTTTCACGAAGTTCTTTTAATCCTTCACGGATCTCAGATACTTCTTTTTCCATTTGATTCATCGTATTCTCTGCTTCAACAACAGCTTTTTTACCCTTTAAGAATCGGAAACTTTCATTTAGATTCTCAACTTCAAAAATTTGACTTTCTAACTCAGCAAATGAGGAAGTAGATATGTCATTCCATTTTTGACTCCACTCACGAAAGGTATTTTGGCTTTGCCCAACCAGATGCATTTTTTTGACATCATCGACTTCTTCAATCACAGGCAAGTCAAATAATTCTTCCTTGCGCTTTTCTAAGGCATCCAATCGATCTTGGTTTTTTTTCTTCATCAAGTAACTAACCAAAAAGACGACAATGGCGACTATAATGATTGCAATGACGATCCCGATGATTACATTATTTCCCATTTAAGGTTCCTCCGTTTTCAATATGCATCTATTTTTTATGCTCAGACGAACATCCGCTTCGCATAAAACGAATAAATACGTCTTTCGTGCAAAAGACATCTACCGTAAATTATAACATACTATTTTCAAGCATTCACTAACTTAAGCGAAAATCTTTATTCAGTCATTCGTTTTTTTACGAACAAAAAGCAGGATATCTTTTAATTGTTTTCACAGCTATCCACTAACTTTTCTTTTTCGCTTGCTCGATCTGCCGTTGGATCTCTTTTGCTATCTTTGGCTCTGGTGCATAATTTTGTTCCCAATCTGCAGGTTTTAGCACTTTGTTCGTCACTGGATGATAATGTGGTTGACCATCAGGAAATAATTTTCCCATATTTGCTTGATGAACGATATCAAATATATTGGTTGGATCTACTCCTAATAATGAAAAAGAACCATACGTAAAATATAAGATATCTGTTAATGCATCGACTTGTTCGATCAACGGTTCTTTTCCCCAATTCGTTTTTGTATACATTTTTCTTTCTGCTTTATCTAATGCATCGTGTAGTTCATTGACAGCTTGATGTAATTTTTGGTGATCATTTTCAGCAGTAGCTGCCACCATCTCTACCAATTCTTCAATTTTAAATCCTGCACGGTAGCTCGCTTCTTTACTTGTAAAAGCTGTAGGAGATTCTGGTGATCGTGGATCAAAGATCCGATGAAAATCCTCTACTTTTTGAAATGGTGTTTCTTCCGTCATGATTCTTCTCTTCCTTTTATCTTCATTTTCAATAAATTAGTCCAAAGTGCTTGAGCCCTTCATATATGCCATTTTTCTCGTTTGTTTTGGTCACGAAATCGGCTGCAGCTTTTACTTCATCCTGTGCATTTCCCATCGCAACACCGATCCCTACACCTTTCAACATATCGATATCGTTATAATGATCGCCAAACGCCATGATCTCAGACATCTCAATTCCTTTTTCTTTTGCAAATATTTTGATACCAGAAAGTTTTGAGCCACCTTTTGGAATGATATCGACTGTATAAGCATTTGAACGTTGGAACGAACACTCAGGGAAATACTTTTCTAGTTTTGCCTGTTCTGACTCTTGACTCAATAAAATACATTGATAGATCGGTTCATTCAAGATTTCTAGTGTTTCATATCTTTTTTTCTGGCGGTGTGGACTAAATAGTTGCAGCCCTTTCTTCATCAATCGAACAGGAAATTTCTTAGGTAAAAAACTAACGATGTGCTTGATCAGCAAGGATTGTCCTAATAGCATCGTCGTCGAACCTGCTAGCTGATACCGCCCTCCAAAAATAATTTGTCGATGATTCTTATCTGCAAATCGTACGATCTTCTTTAATGTGGATCGATCGAATGGTTGATCCACTATCGTACGATCTGCTGTAAATACTAATTGTCCATTGTAAACAACATACATGTCTAACTCTAATTCATCAATGATTTCTTTAATCCTTATCGGACTACGACCAGTCGCTACGCCGCATAATATACCGTTCTTTCGAGCATAATTGATTGCTTTTTTTGTTGACTCTAGTGCTTTAGACTGGTTGTTGACCAAGGTACCATCAATATCAAAAAAAATCGCTTTGATCATCTAATGCCCCTTTTCTAAAATAAATCCATTTGTTTTGGGTTCAATCCTTGTGGTTTTATCTTCAATATTTTTTGTAGAGCCAATGCATTTTCCGCCGCATCGCCACCTGAATTATTATTAAAAATAATGCCGATGTCCTTCGTCTGTTGCTCAACTGATCGAATAGCAGAAGCTAGTTCGATCAATTCTTCTTCAGAATAACGATAAAGCGTACGCTTTTTTCGCCAATCTTTGTCATTCGCTTGCCAACCTTGACTATTTCTTCCGTGAAACCGAAAAAGTGTGAACTGAGCGTTGGTTACATAAGGATCAAATGGCACAGTAGTTTGAAGTAATTGCGGTTCATCAATGATTGCTAAAGAAAAATCAGCACGTGTCATAAAACTTCTGGTACGTTCAACTAATGCTTGACTATACCAAGAATAATCACGTAGTTCGATAGCAATGGGGTAGCCATTAAACCACTTTCGAAGTTTACGCAGATACTGGACACTTTCTTTAGTACATTTGAACGACGCCGGAAACTGTACCAAAAAACAAAATAACTTTCCACTGTCATGTATCGGTTGCATGCTGTCTAAAAATTTCTCTACCATTTCTTCTTCTGTTTGGTAATATTCCTGCCAATCGCTTTGTCCACTGATTCCTTGATAAACTTTTACGACAAAACGGAAACTTTCTGGTACTTCTTCGATCCACTTCTCAACCGAAGTTTTCCTTGGAATACCATAATAAGCGGTATCTAATTCCACTAAAGGCAAGAAACCTGCATACTCATAAAGTGTATTATTTTTCTTACCTGTTAATTTATCATGTTCTTTGAACGAAGTTAGTCCAATACGTATCATTTCAAGCCATCCTTCTTCTAAGTTTCATTCAACGTTCTTATGTATCACTACGTAATAAAGCCTATTGTTCTTAACTTAACACCTTGATAGCAAAACTCTTTTATATAGTATACAATAAGCTTTGAAGCCTATGCAAAATTATTCGTAAGGAAGTCCATAAATATGAAAAAAATACTTATTTTACACACTGGTGGAACCATTGCTATGAAAGAAAACATCTTGACAGGGGGCGTGAGTCCAGATGTTGTCAATCCCTTATTGGATGCAGAAATCACTGTACCAGAAAATGTCGATCTCGTGATGGAAGATATTTTTAATCTTCCTTCGCCGCATATCATGCCAAAACACATGCTGATCTTAAAGAAACGGATCATGGAAGCCATTGATTCAGATATTAGGGGTGTTGTCATTACCCACGGAACAGATACTTTGGAGGAAACAGCCTTTTTCTTGGATACGACAATCGTAGACCAGATTCCTATCGTGGTCACAGGAGCCATGCGGTCTAGTAATGAACTTGGAAGTGATGGTCTGTATAACTTCGAAAGTGCCATACGCGTAGCAAGTTGCGATGAAGCAATTGGAAAAGGAGTCTTAGTGGTCATGAACGACGAAATCCATTCTGCTCGCTATGTCACAAAAACTCATACAACCAATGTGGCTACTTTTAGAACACCGACTTTAGGACCCATCGGTTTAGTGACCAAACACCGTATTTTATTCATGCAAGAATTGTTAGACTCTACACGACTCGATATTTCTTCGGTCAATGGAACGATCCCTATCGTTAAAGCCTATGCTGGCATGCAGGGGGATCTTTTAGAAGCACTTGCTCATGCTAAAGTAGATGGCTTAGTGATCGAAGCTTTAGGTGCTGGTAACTTGCCACCTCAAGCACTGACGGCATTGAAAAAATTATTGATACAAAAAATCCCCGTCATCCTTGTTTCACGTTGTTTCAACGGGATTGCAGAACCCGTTTACAACTACGAAGGCGGCGGTAAAGAATTAGCCGATATGGGTGTCATTTTCTGTAACAGCATCAATAGTCAAAAAGCCCGATTAAAGTTACTGATTGCGCTAAATTATGGTTTGAAAGAGCAAAAGTTAGCGGATTTTATCACTAACTAACCACTTTACAGCAAAAACTCTGAAGGATTGTACACAATAAAGTACGTCCTTTCAGAGTTTTTATCCATTAAAAATATAAATATTATGCCTCTTTGTTTCTCCACGTAATATTAGCTTCACAATACACTTGATCTTGCATCCGAATCTCGTGTCTTGTTTGGACACCATCTTCTAGAGCAATCTGTTCATAATGACTTTCGATCTCATTACCATATTCAACTTCTTTATCAAAACGGATCAATACTTTTTCAGGAATATGCGTAGTTAAAAAATCATAACCTAAAACATCAATGATCCAATTGAAGTACATCGTATTGTTCACATGCTGATTGCTATCGATATCATAAAAACGCACACGATAAGGTAACATAAAGCCAGCCTCTACTTTTTCAATTTTCTCTTGACGTTTGATTTTCTTGATTTTTTCACTTTCAAATGGTGCAATGATTTCTTCATTTACACTACTCATTTTACGGTTAACAAAATCCATCAATACGAAAACAGATTCGATCTTAACCAGTTCTTCTCCTTGTTCATCATGAATCCAAAAATTACGATAACAAAAGAATTTGTTGTATTCCATTGCCTGAGTAGTTACAGAAATGATTTCGCCAACTTTTGGGAGTCTAGTGATCATGATCGAATAATTCGTGATGACCCAAGTAAATCCAAAACTCTTGACGAAGTCACTTCCTCGGCCTAATGCATCACTTTGATCTTCAGACGTTTTGATTACTACTCCAAGCATTGACGGAAACATCATTGTTTGATTTATATCGCATTCATAATATGAAACTTCATGTTTTTTTGTGTATCTCTTTGCCAAAAAAACACCCTCCTCTTATCTTTTATCGAGTAATTGTTCTACTTGTGAGCCATAGGTTTCTCCAAACATATTTAGATGAGCTAATAAATAATACAACTGATAGACAGATAAGCGTTTTTTCCAGCCCTCTTCCAAAGGATAATTGAATTGATAACTTTCTAAAAATTCTGGACGAAAACCGCCAAATAACTGACTCATTGCAATATCTTGCTCACGATCACCATAAGATACTGCAGGATCAATGAAAACCGGTGTTCCTTGCTGATCAAAGAACACATTACCACTCCACAAGTCTCCATGCAATAGGCTAGGCACAATCTTTTTGTTCGCTAAACTTTCAAGTACATATTGTTTGAAGACTAAAAATTTTTGTTGCCGTACTTGATTCCATCGATTATTTTTTTGTGCCAAAGCAATCTGACTCTCTAATCGGTTTTTGAAAAAAAACGTCCACCAATCTTCCTCAAACGTATTTATTTGGGGCAATATACCTAAATAGTTGTTCTTTCGATAACCGAATTGCGGTGCAGTTACCTTATGCAGGTTGGCTAAAGTAGCTGCCAGTTCTTTCTGGCTACCTTCTCCTGGTTCGATCCATTCCATCAACAGGTAGGCGCCATCTTGTATTTCTCCTAGCATATAAGTTTCTGGTACACGTACATAAGGTGCTAATTCTTTTAATCCAGCTGCTTCAACTTCAAAAAATTCTTTACCGATATTCGGATGAATTTTTAAAAAATAAGAACATTGACCCTCAATCCGATAGGTTTGATTGACATCACCACCAGTTATCGGGATGATTTTTCCTTCTAACTTGATTTCTGACAAGACCGATCGTACATCCATTTCTACTCCTCCTCACAGGCTTAGGAAAACAGACTTCTGCTTTTATATATGCTATATGAATTATACCATAGACGATTAGAAAAGAAGGAAATCAGCCTGTAGTCAGCTAGTTCTAGAAAAATGATCCACTCAAAGAACACACTGCTTTTTAGCTCTGCTAGAAGAAAACCCACTAAAAAAGGAGAAGGAATCTACATTTTTCCCTCTCCTGGTGAATCTATTGGAATTTAAGCTAGTGCGCCCATTGGATCCCATGGAGCCAAGACAGTTGGTTCTTCATTAAATGCAGCTAGTTGTTCTTTTGTCAATAAATCTTTACGAACGACGATTTGATAAGTGTATTCGTCCATCCATTCATCACTCATCACAAAGAAGCCATTCGTTCCGACTTTTTCACCCCAGCTATTTTCAACTTTCCATTTTGTTGATTGTCCATCAACAATGTCGACCCCTGTCAATACCATCGCATGAGTCATTAAACTTTCTCCGTAATCAAGTCTTTCTGCTTTTGTCATTGTAAAATCAATATCAAATAGGTCATCCATGCTATAAACATCTAATGCCATGATTCCACTATCTCTTGTAGAAGATTGACCCACATCACAACCAAACCAAACTGACTCTCCTTGTTCCAATTGACTGATCGCCAATTTTTTAAATGTTTCCATATCAACGTTCAAGTATTTTACTTCTGTTCCGTCAACGACATTTCCTAACATTTCAACTGTGTAAGAGCGATCAAATGGTTTGTCTTTGGTAGGTGCATTGATGATACTTACATAGTCTTCCAATTTTACACCGATATATTTGTCATAGAATGTTTGTGGTGTAAGATTTTGGTCGATGTGGTAATTTTTGTCTTCATCACGGTACTCAAAATCGAATTTTTTTGGAGGTGTACCTAAAGAAGTTGCCAAGAAATTATAGACATCTTCTAGCATTTTTTCTTTTTTAGCTTGAATCGTTTCTTTTGTTTCTCCATCAGCAATCATTTTGCGCAAAGCAACTGCATCTTTACGTAATATCTTATTTAGATAATTATTCAATTCACGAGAATTAGAGCTATTTGCACTCTCTGGCATCACCGATTTAGGAACAACGCCATATTTTTGGAATAGCGAAACGATCATATCCCATTGTCCGCCATCTTGCTGAGGTGTAGTAAGTAAAAAGGCAACTTTTCGACTATCCAGTGCTTCTTTTCCAGTAGCAATGATATTTTCATAGAAATAGTTTGCTTTTTCATATTTATCCCAGAAAAATGTGTAGTTTTGAGATAATTCAAAATCTTTTAAATTGAACTGATTCAATAATTTATGACGGAATGTATTTAATGCTGCAAACATCCAGCAGCGTCCTGATTGCTTTTGATTCGCAACTTTTCCTGTTGCTAGATCAATAGAAAATACAGGTGTATTTGTCACATGTGCAGAAACATTCTCTGCAGAAGCAGTGATTCCGTTTTTTACCACAGCTCTTTGTAATGCTTGTTTCTTGTTACTTGCTTGAAACTGTTGTTCAAATTTTTTCGTCATATCCGAAGTAATAGCTTTCATCCAATCATCCTTCCAATCCAAAATGTACTTACCATTTTACTCTTAAGTTCTTTGAAATACAATGTCCTACTCATTTCTCTCAAGAATCTTCATTCATCGAACAAAGAATACAAACATGAACAAAGAGTACAGGTATCTCATTATCACAATAAAAGCATTCTTGTTTTTTTGTGAACAATTTTTACTTTCGTTTTCATTCAGAAAAAGCCGAGAAGAGATTTCCATCCTTCATCAGCTTTCTCACTGGATCATCTTATGAATTTTTCTGATTTGAATTCACCTATCTGGCTAAATCAATTACCATTTTTTTAATTAATCTAGCCCGATTTCAGCCTAAATATTCCTGTAAAAAATTCAGCGTGTTCGCAAAAACTTCATTGGCGTAGCCTTCTCCATGCTGGCTACCAGCGATAAATTTGCTTTCGCTAGGAACTTTATATTCGGCTAAATTTTGCTGCAATTTGTACACACTACTTGGGGGTACTAATTCTTCTAAAGAATTGGCTAAAAAAATCGTTCCACTCTGAGCTGAAACCCTTTGTAATGGATCTGCTTGCTGTAATAAAACTTGATCCTGGCCGACATAATTTAAAATAAACTACTTGTAAAAAGCGTTGTTGGTACCTCCTTGATCAATCTGACGACTTTCCTGTTGATCAAAATTGGGTTGTTGGTTCATTTCAGATACGACATCTGGATGTTTAGCTACCCAATCTGCTAAATCAATGATCCCTGACCAAGAAGCAGAGGCAATTCCCTTTTGTAAAGCCAGTTCAATTGCTAAGTTCCCACCAGCAGAAGAACCTAAAGTGGCAATTTTTCCCTTTTCCACTGGTAAATCACTTGCTAGCAACCAATCATAAACCTTCAACACATCGTTCAAGACAGCTGGATAAAGATAGTTGGGTGCCAAACGATAATTAGGAGCGATAACTAAATAACCGATTGTCCTCAACTGTTCCGCTAAGGACGATTCTTTTTGCTTATCTCTTCGAAACCATCCACCACCGTGAATCAGAATAATCGTTCCTTTGGTCACGTTGGGTTGATACACGTCGCATGCCAGTTGATTTTCCATATCATAAATCATTTCTTGGACCATCTTGGATCTCCTCCTAAATCAAATCATTTTCAGCAGTCACTGGAGGCTGTTGTTGCCTGATTCTTTCTAAAACGTCTCTCAAGTGATTTTTCGCATGTTCATATTCCGACATTTGTTTACCAAATTGTTGGTTGAACACTGGAAAACCACCTTCTGCAAAAGCATACACAAACGGATAAACTGCTTGATACGCTTGCGTAAATTCGGACAATAATGACCTTTCGTTAGCTAGTTGTAGCGCCATTTGGATGACCCTAAAATCGGTATATGCGATTTCAAATTGAATCGCCCAGATCCGAATGAAGTCATACTGATTTTTGATATGCAGAAAATAACGTTCTGCTACTTTCTATAAATTTTTAATAGAGCCGATCATGTCAAGCATTCTCCCACCCCACTGTAATTTCAAGAAAATTCCTTTGTCTTGCATTGCTTTAACATAAACTAGTACTGTCTCTCCTCAATTCCAATCCCGCTACATCTGACAAGCCAGTTGGGCAAAAATCGGCAATTGTGCACCTACCTGTTCCACACATCACAAAGCCATTTCATAACCAATCACGTTTGTGCCATCAACCGCATCTACTACTGGATTTCATAACCAGTTCGTAGAGCATCCAGAGTTGTAAATGTTAAACAGGCTTCCGTCCATAATACTACAATAATCAATTTTTTCGGCCAGTCGCTTCAACAGCGGCCTTAAAACTCCGCATCCTCCCAAGCATTGATTGACGTACGATCATAGCTGGGTAAATCAGCTAACATACTCTTTAATTTGAGGATCATCTCCTGATTACGACCAGTTGCCACATTGACTGTCAAAAGAATGATCGACACTTGATACTCCTTCAGCAGATTCGTCACAGCAGTTATATTTTCAATTAATTGATGGCGATCCATAGAATTGATGGAATCAACTTAGGTTGGCGGATAATCGATCAACAGAGACACTGAATGATCCGAAGATAATGATTCATCTTGTGTAGCATCACGTGGTTTTAAACTTGTCATAAAGCATTCGACCTTTCATTTTTGATACCTATAATCTAATCTTTTTCTGAATTTTCTAACAGTAAAAGCTCTCGGTAAAAGAGTACTCTTTTTAGATCACCTTAAACAAACGCCTTTTCGCTCACCATTTTTAGCAAAAAAATAGGCTCAGGGAATTCCTCCAATGAACCGTTTTTACCTATGGAAATACTATTTTTCTCTATAAAAAAAGCCACAGTCAACGACTGTGGTCGAATTACTCCGGCAGTAGGACTCGAACCTACGACATCATGATTAACAGTCATGCGCTACTACCAACTGAGCTATGCCGGAATCAAGTACATGTATATAATAGCAAGTTACGATAAATAACGCAATACTTTTTTTGAAAATTTCTATTATTTTTTTATGGAAAAAATTTTTAAAAATACGTTATTTAAAAACAACATTTTTCCCATTATTTTAAAATATAAAAGAGTTACTTCTTCTAATTTAATGTTGACAAATCTGCCTATATTAGTTATCCTAATATCTGTAAGATTTTTGCCGCTTTAGCTCAGCTGGTAGAGCGCTTCCATGGTAAGGAAGAGGTCGCCGGTTCAAGCCCGGCAAGTGGCTTCATCATACAGCGTAACATGTTGTTTTATCAATGTGCCTGCGCTGTTTTTTTGTTTTTTGCCACAATGATATCATAAGTACTTTTTTATTTTATTCCTCTTTCTTTTCATACCATTCGCTTATATATTTAGTGACTAGCTACATGAATAAAGAATTCTCACTCTTGCCTATATTCTCCACCATCAACCTCAAGATATCATTTCCTAATTTATTCTGTTTTGGATGATGAGATTGGTTTTGCGCTTATTTTGTCTAAAAAAGCTAGAACATTGTCAAAACTTTAATCCAACGTTCTAACTTTAGAGATACATTATGGTCGCAGATCAACTAATTGTACATGGCTATCTAATGTTCCACTTGGGCTTTCAAGTTTAAATACACCTAACCGCGGATCAAGCGATAGCGTCATTGCTTCATCCATATACATTTTTGAATAGTCTTTGACATAAACTTCACCTATGTCACTATCTACAGTGAGCTGATAATCATTTTTTTCTTGTTTCTTATCTAAAAGGAGTAAACGGAAACTAGTATCCAATGAACAAATCCCCATCTTTGAATATTTTCCTACCCCATCATCCAAATCAAGGATTATCGTAGCACCCTCATCAGTATACTTCTGTAGTCTTTCTTGTGCTTTTTCAGAAATTTTTAGATACATCTATCAATTACCTCCTCCAATATATTACAAACTGATGCTAGCACATTTATTTTTTTTTTAGCGAAAATTCTGCTTTTATTCATTTATTTACGTTCTTATAATGAAAAATTATTTTTTCGTATAATGCACAAAAAAAACACAATAGATTACTCTATTGTGCTTTAACTACTCCGGCAGTAGGACTCGAACCTACGACATCATGATTAACAGTCATGCGCTACTACCAACTGAGCTATGCCGGAATATTACCAGCGTGGCGACGTCCTACTCTCACAAGGGGCAACCCCTCACTACAATCGGCGCTAAGAAGCTTAACTTCTGTGTTCGGCATGGTTACAGGTGTATCCTTCTCGCTATCGCCACCACACTGTGGTGTTATCTTTTATTGAGTTTGCATTTTGCTCACTCAAAACTGGATTTGAAGTTTAAGCAATGTCCGAGTTCTTTTCTTTTAACCATTTGGTTAAGTCCTCGATCGATTAGTATCAGTCCGCTCCAACCATCACTGGCCTTCCACTCCTGACCTATCTACCTGATCATCTCTCAGGGATCTTACTTTCTTAAAGAAATGGGAAATCTCATCTTGAGGTGGGCTTCACACTTAGATGCTTTCAGCGTTTATCCCTTCCCTACATAGCTACCCAGCAATGCCCTTGGCAGAACAACTGGTACACCAGCGGTAAGTCCATCCCGGTCCTCTCGTACTAAGGACAGCTCCTCTCAAATTTCCAACGCCCGCGACGGATAGGGACCGAACTGTCTCACGACGTTCTGAACCCAGCTCGCGTGCCGCTTTAATGGGCGAACAGCCCAACCCTTGGGACCGACTACAGCCCCAGGATGCGACGAGCCGACATCGAGGTGCCAAACCTCCCCGTCGATGTGGACTCTTGGGGGAGATAAGCCTGTTATCCCCAGGGTAGCTTTTATCCGTTGAGCGATGGCCCTTCCATGCGGAACCACCGGATCACTAAGCCCGACTTTCGTCCCTGCTCGACTTGTTGGTCTCGCAGTCAAGCTCCCTTCTGCCTTTACACTCTTCGAATGATTTCCAACCATTCTGAGGGAACCTTTGGGCGCCTCCGTTACCTTTTAGGAGGCGACCGCCCCAGTCAAACTGCCCATCTGACACTGTCTCCCACCACGATCAGTGGTGCGGGTTAGAGTGGCCATAACGCAGGGGTAGTATCCCACCAGCGCCTCCATCGAAACTAGCGTTCCGATTTCTACGGCTCCTACCTATCCTGTACATGCGGTACAGACACTCAATATCAAACTACAGTAAAGCTCCATGGGGTCTTTCCGTCCTGTCGCGGGTAACCTGCATCTTCACAGGTACTAAAATTTCACCGAGTCTCTCGTTGAGACAGTGCCCAAATCGTTACGCCTTTCGTGCGGGTCGGAACTTACCCGACAAGGAATTTCGCTACCTTAGGACCGTTATAGTTACGGCCGCCGTTTACTGGGGCTTCAATTCGTACCTTCGCTTACGCTAAGCACTCCTCTTAACCTTCCAGCACCGGGCAGGCGTCAGCCCCTATACTTCATCTTACGATTTTGCAGAGACCTGTGTTTTTGATAAACAGTCGCTTGGGCCTATTCACTGCGGCTGATCGAAGATCAGCACCCCTTCTCCCGAAGTTACGGGGTCATTTTGCCGAGTTCCTTAACGAGAGTTCTCTCGCTCACCTTAGGATTCTCTCCTCGACTACCTGTGTCGGTTTGCGGTACGGGTCATTGTTTTCTCACTAGAAGCTTTTCTTGGCAGTGTGACATCAGGAACTTCGGTACTATTATTTCCCTCCCCATCACAGCTTATCCGTGTAGACAGAAGCATTTGACTCCTATCAAGACTTACTGCTTGGACAGACATTTCCGATCGTCTGCATTCCTTAGCCTCCTGCGTCCCTCCATTGCTCAAACAAAAACAACGAGTACAGGAATATCAACCTGTTGTCCATCGCCTACGCCTGTCGGCCTCGGCTTAGGTCCCGACTAACCCTGGGCGGACGAGCCTTCCCCAGGAAACCTTAGTCATTCGGTGGACAGGATTCTCACCTGTCTTTCGCTACTCATACCGGCATTCTCACTTCTAAGCGCTCCAGCAGTCCTCACGATCTGCCTTCAACGCCCTTAGAACGCTCTCCTACCAATACACCTCATGGTGTACTCCACAGCTTCGGTAATATGTTTAGCCCCGGTACATTTTCGGCGCAGGGTCACTCGACTAGTGAGCTATTACGCACTCTTTAAATGGTGGCTGCTTCTAAGCCAACATCCTAGTTGTCTGTGCAACCCCACATCCTTTTCCACTTAACATATATTTTGGGACCTTAGCTGGTGGTCTGGGCTGTTTCCCTTTCGACTATGGATCTTATCACTCACAGTCTGACTCCCGGATATGAATGAATGGCATTCGGAGTTTATCTGAATTCGGTAACCCGAGATGGGCCCCTAGTCCAAACAGTGCTCTACCTCCATCATTCTCAAATCCGAGGCTAGCCCTAAAGCTATTTCGGAGAGAACCAGCTATCTCCAAGTTCGTTTGGAATTTCTCCGCTACCCACACCTCATCCCCGCACTTTTCAACGTACGTGGGTTCGGTCCTCCAGTGCGTTTTACCGCACCTTCAACCTGGACATGGGTAGATCACATGGTTTCGGGTCTACGACTACATACTCAAACGCCCTATTCAGACTCGCTTTCGCTGCGGCTCCGTCTCTTCGACTTAACCTCGCATGCAATCGTAACTCGCCGGTTCATTCTACAAAAGGCACGCCATCACCCATTAACGGGCTTTGACTTGTTGTAGGCACACGGTTTCAGGTTCTATTTCACTCCCCTTCCGGGGTGCTTTTCACCTTTCCCTCACGGTACTGGTTCACTATCGGTCACTAGGGAGTATTTAGCCTTGGGAGATGGTCCTCCCGGATTCCGACGGAATTCCTCGTGTTCCGCCGTACTCAGGATCCTCCTAGGTACCTTCCAAATTTCATCTACGGGGTTTTTACCCTCTTTGACTGACTTTTCCAAGTCATTCGATTATCTGAAAGAACTACCATATCGGAGTCCTACAACCCCAATGAGCAAGCTCATTGGTTTGGGCTTTTCCCGTTTCGCTCGCCGCTACTCAGGGAATCGAATTTTCTTTCTCTTCCTGCAGGTACTTAGATGTTTCAGTTCTCTGCGTCTACCTCGAATGCGCTATGTATTCACGCAAACGTAACATCCTATAAAAGATGTTGGGTTTCCCCATTCGGAAATCTCTGGATCATAGCTTACGTACAGCTCCCCAAAGCATATCGGTGTTAGTCCCGTCCTTCATCGGCTCCTAGTGCCAAGGCATCCACCGTGCGCCCTTATTCACTTAACCTTATCAACCTTGCGGTTGGGTTTTGATCTTTCTTCTAGCGATAGAAGTCCGATCAAGAAAATAAGCAATTGAACTTATTAAAAAACTCTATCCAGCTAAACAAGTGTTTAGCCTTCAAATTCAACGCGGTGTTCTCGGTTTGTATTACTTAATTTACTTCAAATATCCAGTTTTCAATGAACAAAATAATTTAACAACATAAGTTGTTAATGGAGCCTAGCGGGATCGAACCGCTGACCTCCTGCGTGCAAAGCAGGCGCTCTCCCAGCTGAGCTAAGGCCCCGATCTAAATTTTGAGTAGACCTCTCAAAACTGAACAAAGTATAAAACAACCAGTGTAGTCTCCGTAATATTCCTTAGAAAGGAGGTGATCCAGCCGCACCTTCCGATACGGCTACCTTGTTACGACTTCACCCCAATCATCTATCCCACCTTAGGCGGCTGGCTCCAAAAGGTTACCTCACCGACTTCGGGTGTTACAAACTCTCGTGGTGTGACGGGCGGTGTGTACAAGGCCCGGGAACGTATTCACCGCGGCGTGCTGATCCGCGATTACTAGCGATTCCGGCTTCATGTAGGCGAGTTGCAGCCTACAATCCGAACTGAGAGAAGCTTTAAGAGATTAGCTTAGCCTCGCGACTTCGCGACTCGTTGTACTTCCCATTGTAGCACGTGTGTAGCCCAGGTCATAAGGGGCATGATGATTTGACGTCATCCCCACCTTCCTCCGGTTTGTCACCGGCAGTCTTGCTAGAGTGCCCAACTGAATGATGGCAACTAACAATAAGGGTTGCGCTCGTTGCGGGACTTAACCCAACATCTCACGACACGAGCTGACGACAACCATGCACCACCTGTCACTTTGCCCCCGAAGGGGAAGCTCTATCTCTAGAGTGGTCAAAGGATGTCAAGACCTGGTAAGGTTCTTCGCGTTGCTTCGAATTAAACCACATGCTCCACCGCTTGTGCGGGCCCCCGTCAATTCCTTTGAGTTTCAACCTTGCGGTCGTACTCCCCAGGCGGAGTGCTTAATGCGTTAGCTGCAGCACTGAAGGGCGGAAACCCTCCAACACTTAGCACTCATCGTTTACGGCGTGGACTACCAGGGTATCTAATCCTGTTTGCTCCCCACGCTTTCGAGCCTCAGCGTCAGTTACAGACCAGAGAGCCGCCTTCGCCACTGGTGTTCCTCCATATATCTACGCATTTCACCGCTACACATGGAATTCCACTCTCCTCTTCTGCACTCAAGTCTCCCAGTTTCCAATGACCCTCCCCGGTTGAGCCGGGGGCTTTCACATCAGACTTAAGAAACCGCCTGCGCTCGCTTTACGCCCAATAAATCCGGACAACGCTTGCCACCTACGTATTACCGCGGCTGCTGGCACGTAGTTAGCCGTGGCTTTCTGGTTAGATACCGTCAAGGGATGAACAGTTACTCTCATCCTTGTTCTTCTCTAACAACAGAGTTTTACGATCCGAAAACCTTCTTCACTCACGCGGCGTTGCTCGGTCAGACTTTCGTCCATTGCCGAAGATTCCCTACTGCTGCCTCCCGTAGGAGTTTGGGCCGTGTCTCAGTCCCAATGTGGCCGATCACCCTCTCAGGTCGGCTATGCATCGTGGCCTTGGTGAGCCGTTACCTCACCAACTAGCTAATGCACCGCGGGTCCATCCATCAGCGACACCCGAAAGCGCCTTTCAAATCAAAACCATGCGGTTTCGATTGTTATACGGTATTAGCACCTGTTTCCAAGTGTTATCCCCTTCTGATGGGCAGGTTACCCACGTGTTACTCACCCGTTCGCCACTCTTCTTTTTCCGGTGGAGCAAGCTCCGGTGGAAAAAGAAGCGTACGACTTGCATGTATTAGGCACGCCGCCAGCGTTCGTCCTGAGCCAGGATCAAACTCTCATAATAAAAGTTAGAACAATCTTGCGATTGTTAAGCTCAATTTGTTTGCTAGCATATTGCTTGCTTGTTAAAAATGTTTGTTGTCTTGAATCAATCAAGACGCCCTACACATTTGGTTTGTCTTACTTTGTTCAGTTTTCAAAGGTCTACTTGAATTACCGTAGCAACTTTTATATCATATCAGAGTGACAAGTGAATGTCAACTGTTTTTTTAAAAGTTATTTTCGATTTCGTTTTTTAGAAATCTTTCAGCAACTCGTATATCACAATTCATCTTTTGTTATTTATCAAGGACTTTTTTGAAGTTTTTCTTGATTAAATCAAGCTTTTCAATAAATTCTTTTTAAACGACCTAGTTATCTTATCATGTGGTCACCCACACGTCAAGAACTTTTTTTAAAGTTTCTTTTAGAAAATATTCAAAGTCATTTTTCTCAAATCAACGTTGTTAAATTTACCATGTAAGACAGCAAGCGTCAATAGTGATTTTTAGTCTAATTTTGTCCCAGATGGTCGCTTCAAAAAGCAATTATTCGTCTTTAACACAAAAGCAATGGCACTATCTGATATATTTCCAGAAAACAACAAGAATTTACTTAACATTCATACCAGTCCAGCCTAAAATGAGTAGAAAAAAAGAAACTTGAAATAAATTCAAGTTTCCTTTAGTTTCAACTATTACATCAAAAGAAAGGAACGCCTTCAACTTCGTAAGTTCCAAGAACAGAGCGCATTTGACCTGAGTCTTCCCAAAGATATCCTTCGCCTAATTTCTCACTTTGGCTCTTTTGCTCTGTTTCAAAAACAAATAACGGGATATTTTCATGGTTAATATGTGTATTCGTCAACTCCATCAAGTCAATCTTACTAACATCAATATGAACAATTTCTTTCAAAAAGCTAAGTATGTTTGCTAAACCAGTCTTTTCCTCTGAAAGTTCTGCTAACGCAAACTCCAGTTTATCATCAACTGAATGGACTAAAAACTTTTTCGATCCATCCTCCAAATGCAACATGATTGTTCCAGCGACTCTTTTGCTTGCCAAAATTTCCACCTCGATCAATTTGTTCTATGGCTTACGTAAAAATTTTAGCACATTTTCAGAAAAAATACACTTTTTATTTCTTATTTTCTTTCTGTTCTAATTCCGTCAAAGCTTCACTTACCCAGATAGGAAGTTGCTCTGCAATGGTCGCAAACCCAATTTTTTTGTTTTTATTTGTAAAATATCTCTTTCTTCGATACGGAATCACGGGGCTTTTTTTCTCTAATGTACGTAATGACAAACTGATTTTTTTTGAATATTCATCAATATCAATGATCTGAACCGTTACTGGTTGACCGACTTTTAACAAGCTATGAATACTTTTTGTATAACCTGACTGCACTTCTGAAACATGGATCAACCCTTGTGTTTCTTCGTCTAAAGACACAAATGCGCCATAAGGCTGTATTCCAGTTATTTTCCCTTTGATTATTTGTCCAATTTTATATGTCATGTACTTCCCTCTCTTCGCATTTATCATTATACTGTAAATGTTAGAAAAAAAGAAGTTCTGAGAAGAATCAAAAATGGGGGCCATCAAATGAATGAATTTGATAAAAAAATTGCAAGAAGAAATACGGAAAGCGTCAAATGGGATTCGATAGCGCAAACTTATCATGCGAACGATCTGTTACCATTATGGGTTGCAGACATGGACTTTTTGTCTCCTACCAGTGTAAAACAGGCGTTTGAAAAGTACGTTTCACATGGTCTTTTCGGGTATTCAATCATCAGCGACGAATTGTATCAAGCTGTGATTGATTGGGAGAAAGAACAGCACGATGTCTCTTTAGCCAAAGAAAATATTACCTTCACTAGTGGGGTATTAGCTAGTTTAGCGGTTTCTATCCAGACATTTACTGAAGAAGGCGATCGTATCTTGATCCATGATCCCGTCTATCCTCCATTTGCATCTATTGTGGAAAATAACCAACGACAACTCGTACGTAGTAAATTGATAGCAAAAGACCATAAATTTATGATGGATTTTGAAGATATGGAAGAAAAAATGATTACCGAAAACGTGAAAGTAATGATCCTTTGCAATCCGCATAACCCCGGCGGTCGCGTATGGACAAGAAAAGAACTGACTAAAGTAGCCGCTCTTTGCTTAAAACATGATGTTCTGCTTTTTAGCGATGAAATCCATCAAGATTTGGTTTTTGCTCCTCATACATTCACTTCATTGCTTACTATTGATGAATCTTTAAATGATTCTTTGGTCGTTTTCACTTCTGCTACAAAAACATTTAACTTAGCAGCGATCAAAAATTCAATGGTATTTATAAAAAATCCAACGTTAAAAGCGGCGTTTGAAAAGAAACTTGTGATGAACCAACAGCATGAGGTGAATACATTCGGCTTGATCGGTACCAAGGCAGCTTACGATACTGGTTCAGACTGGCTAAGCAAACTTCTCCCTTATTTAAAAAACAATGCAGAATTAGCCCAAGATTATTTCAAAGAAAACTTGCCTGGAGTACGCGTGATGATACCTGAAGGGACATATTTGATGTGGTTGGATTTTACTGCTTATGAAGAGGACGACCAAGCTCTAGAACAGTTACTGGTAACAAAAGGAAAAGTAGTATTGAATCCTGGAATTACTTTTGGACCTGCTGGCCACTCGCATATGCGTTTAAATCTTGCATGCCCTAAAGAAGTATTGTTGGATGGATTGGAACGAATCAAAAAAACATTTGCCTAATAAAAAAGTCGAAGCAGCATTATGCTGCTTTGACTTTTTATTCTTATTCTGAAATCTCAATTGTTTCAATTACAACATCATGAACAGGTCGATCTTGTGGGCCACGTTGCGCATTTGCGATTTCATCCACTGTATTCATGCCGTCAACGACATGTCCAAAAACAGTATGACGGAAATCAAGCCATGGTGTACCACCTTTTTTATACGCTTCGATGATTTCAGCAGGGAAACCTGCGCCTTCTAATTGACCAAGCATATTTGCAGGTACATTTTCATTATTTACGATAAAGAATTGACTACCGTTCGTATTTGGTCCTGAGTTTGCCATAGATAAAGCGCCACGTAGATTGAATAGCTCGCGGCTGAATTCATCCTCGAAACTTTCACCATAGATACTTTCGCCACCCATGCCTGTTCCAGTTGGATCGCCACCTTGGATCATAAAGTCTGGAATAACACGGTGGAAGATTACACCGTCATAGTATCCTTTTTTAGCTAATTCGATAAAGTTTTTGACAGTTTTTGGTGCTAATTCAGGAAATAATTGTACCGTGATTTCTCCTCGATTTGTTTTAATAACTGCTTTTGGACCCTTCTCATTTGCTAGATTCAATTGTGGGAATGCCATAGTATTTTCCTCCTAATGTTTATTACTACAAATGCAATAATAACATATTCTATCTAGTCACTGTTAAATGAAACACAAGAAAAATCAAAAGACTAGGTTCCATAGTTTAAAACGATTATATACCTTTTTCTGAAATGTGGATACTTATCTGCTATTTGCTTATAAGCGGGTCTTATCCTCGAAACAAGTATCATACTCGAAGCACTAGTATTCGTAAATATCACATCTCTAACTGAACGAACAATTCTCGCAATAAGTGAGAAAAATTTTTATTGCTTTTTTTCAAATTCATTTATTTTTAACGGTTAATCTATTTGAGAAGAATTCTCAATTAAATTCTGCTATAGTGTGTCTATAGGGGGGGAATCATTTTATGGAAATCTACGATATTACAATTATTGGTGCTGGTCCAGTAGGTATGTTTGCAGCCTTCTACGCAGGTATGCGGCAAGCGAAAACAAAGATTATTGATAGTTTACCTCAATTAGGAGGGCAATTATCGACACTTTACCCTGAAAAATATATCTATGACATTCCTGGGTACCCGGCAATAAAAGCGAGTGAACTGGTAGGAAATCTTGAAAAGCAATTGACAACGTTCAATCATACCTTTCAATTAAATGAAGAAGTTCTTTCAATCACGAAGGATGAAGATATCATTGAAATTACTACAACAAAAGGAATCCATTATTCTAAAGCAGCAATTTTAACTTTGGGGAATGGCTCTTTTCAACCTAGAAAATTGAATTTACCTGATGCAACCACTTATGAAAACCATGGCATTGATTATTTTGTAAATGATTTGATGAAATATGCAGGAAAAAAAGTCGCAATTGCTGGTGGTGGCGACTCCGCAATTGACTGGGCTTTGATGCTTGAACCCATCGCAAGTGAAGTTTATTTGATCCATCGGCGTTCAGAATTCAGAGGCCATGAACATAGTGTGAACCTATTAAAGTCTTCTTCTATCAATCTATTGACTCCCTATCTTATCGAGAGTTTATCTGGCGAAAATGGTGAATTAACAGATATCCGTTTGCAGATGGTCAAAAGTGAGGAAACAATCAATTTGATGGTTGATTCCTTAATTGTTAATTACGGATTTACATCGAATCTCGAACATCTCGCTACGTGGGGGCTCGAAAGCTCAAGAAATGCTATTGCTGTAAATTCCGATATGTCTACTTCTGTTCCCGGTATCTATGCGGCGGGAGATATCTGCTCTTACGATGGGAAAGTAAAGTTGATTGCGACTGGTTTTGGTGAAGCTCCAACTGCTGTTAACAATGCGCTACATTTCATCAATCCTAAAGAGCGAGCACAACCTGGGCATAGTACAAGTCTATACGACAACACGATGCGAAGAAAATAACTATTTTTCAGATGATATAAGTACAAGCTGGCAGGGCTATCTCAAATGATCATTTTTTACTTTTTCATCCGAATGAGCTACCATTAACTTGATAGAAAATGGTAAAAAAGGAGGAACAACATGGTTATAAAAACTGAAACTTTAGAAGAAAAAGCACGGGATCTATTGAAAGAGCGTGGCGTAGAAACAGCTGACATTGCAGAATTAGTGATGTTTTTACAAAAAGATTATATCTCTGATCTTACTTTGGCGGATTGCATCGAAAGTATCAATGCTGTTTTAACGAAACGGGAAGTGCATAACGCGATCATCACAGGTGTGCAGTTGGATATCTTAGCTGAAGAAAACAAATTGATGGCTCCTTTACAACATATTATTGAAGATGATGAAGGACTGTATGGGATAGATGAAATATTAGCGTTATCGATCGTGAATGTCTACGGAACGATTGGTTTTACGAACTATGGCTACATCGACAAAGTAAAACCTGGTATTCTAAAAAAATTAAACAGTCATGATGGAAAAAACGTGCATACATTTTTAGATGATATCGTGGGGGCGATTGCTGCTTCTGTCGCTAGTCGTCTCGCGCATCAAGAACCAGAAAAGCGGAGCCGATTAACTCAGTAATACAAATCTATAAGAAGTCAATGAAAGCTGAAACTTGATCGTAAAAAAGGAAGGAACTCTACTAACGTCTATACGTTGTGTGAATCCTTCCTTTTTATTTTTCTTTTTTTAATTCTCTTTTTCCAATAAAAATGAACAATGCAAAAAACAGTTCAATTAAAACAAAAAATAAAATAAAACTATGCATAAAAAACTGTTCTGGCAATACATTGATGATTGGATCAGTAGCCGGATTGAATAACCAGTCTTCATTATTAAAAATGGTTTCATGAAAAAGAATGAAGAAACGATCGAATCCTATCGCCATGAAAAAACCTAATACGATCGGTATGAACATGCCAATCTGGAATGGGCGGATCAAACGCCAAAATCGTTTATTTTTCTTCAAGTAAACAAGAAAATAAATACTAGGAATCAACGTAACGGCCAATACAAGATAATCGATCAGAAAAAGCCGTTTGACTTCGAAAAAGTGATGCGCACCACTTGCTGATACTGGAAAATCAGGTAATCTTAATCCTTTTTCAAACGGATTATTCAAATACCCCATCAAATGATCAAAGTTTTTTAACAATGTATCCTGATCAAGCGTTGTATATCTTAGGATATTCAAATGATCGATATCAAACACATACAATAGGCGAAAGTTGATGGTTATAGCAATAGCTAAACTGATCAACAGGAGGAACAAGCTGATTGTTCCAGCATATTCTCCCCAGATCCATCTCTTATTTTTCATATTAGAAACTCCAGTCGTCTAAAGAATCCAAGACATGCGTAGCCGGAATCGGCAAATTGGGAATATCTTCTTTCTTCGTAAAACCAGATAACACTAATAGCGTATCGATACCATTACGGATACCTGCTTGAATATCTGTTTCATAATTATCTCCAACCATGACTACTTCTTCTTTTTTCAGTCCCAACTGCTCCACTGCTTTATCCATGATGATTGCTTCAGGTTTGCCAATGTAAATGGGGGGTGTCTGTGTAGCTGTTTCAACAAAAGAGATCACAGAACCAGCTCCCGGTAGCAACCCTCGTTCTGTTGGGATATTTTTATCTGGATTCGTTCCAATAAAAGTCGCACCCTTTTGAATAGCTAAAGTTGCTTTCACAACCTTCTCATAAGTTAAATAATTATCTAGACCAACAACAACGTAATCCGGATCTGCTTCCTCCCACTCGAAACCTGCTTCTAAAATCAAATCGATCAGACCAGCTTCGCCGATCACATATACTTTATTGCCCTTGTTGTCAGCTTTCATATAATCGATTGTCGCAAGTGTAGCTGTATAAACAGTTTTTGGTTCAACGTGGATATCAAATTCATTTGCTAATCGGTTTGCGACTGTTTCTGGGCTCTTAGTTGTATTGTTGGTCACAAAAATAAACGGTAAGTTTCTTTTTTGCAACTCTTCCACAAAACGTTTACCTGCTGGGATCGGCTCTGTTCCGCGATAAATTGTTCCATCTAAATCAATCAAGTATCCTTTATAACTCATCTCTTCACTACTCTTCCCTTTGTCTTATCGTAAAGTTCGTATTTGATTTTGGTTTTGCTGTATTCACTTTTTGTTTTACTGTTTCTTTGCTTGTTTGGTTTGTATTTCTTTTTTTGATGACCGGTTTTTTGTGATTTGAAGCTACGGGTACTTTCTTCTCATCAATATACGCCCGACCTTGGTTTTTCTTTTTCCTGCGACGTTGTGTACTTTTTTCTTTTTTGCCACCGATTCGCTCGATCACAAAATAGGCACAACCAAAATTGCAATATTCATACAAATAATCTTCTAGAGAGTCAATTCGTTGTTCTGGATGAGCACGCCTATTGTCTTCACGGAAAAAACCTTTTAATCTTAACTGTTCATAGCCCCAGTCACCAACGATATAATCATACCTAGATAATACATCACTGTATCTTTCACCTAATTTTTCAGAATCAAACCCTTCACGATAATTCGTTACAAGTCGATACTGTCTTTCGCCAATCAAAAAATTGGTTTCATCTAAAAAAGTAATTATTTCTCCTTTTACTTTTTCTGGTTTTGGTTCCTCAATGATTTCTTCTATGACTGCCGTAATCTCTTCTGTCACAGTCTTATCTTCACTAGTTTCTGTTATGTTTTTTTCTTTTCTTTCGGATTCAATGTTTTGTTGCTTTTTTTGTTTAGCCGACATGCTTTCACCACCTATCTTTCACATTATACCTTGTTTTTATTTTATTGGATAGTAAGCATTTAGGTAATTGCCTACAACACTTCGAATAAATTCTGGAAATAAGAACTCATTTTCTCCTGCAATTTCAATTGTTGGGAAAAAAGGGATGAACATGAAATGATCAACCGTAGTAAACGTGTACTTTTTTTCCAAGTCTATTGGTTTATTCAACCAATAGACTTGATGATTTATCGCATCATATGAAATACCGCTATAAACGATCTGACCAAATATCTTACCTCTAAATCCCATTCCTTTCATAGGAAAATTCCGTAAAAAAGCTCGATTTTTTTCAATTTCTAATACTAAACGTATCAGATCACTTCCTTTGAGCGTAACATTCAACAGATGCATTGGATGAGGTAATGCCGTGTGGAGTTGATCTTGGTCTACGATGCCCTCTGGGATACTGGTTAAAAACAACCCACTGTTTAAGATAGCCCCCTCCGTTTCCCCTCTATATTTAATTGCTTCTAGTGCTTCATGGATAAACGAATATTCGTCATAGATATCTAGTGATAATTCAAATGGGATCTCTGCCACTTTTTTCTCTGCTAACAACTGATGGCCTCTGTTCAAATATTCCTCGATTTCTTGTTCATCTTCGGCAAAAGACGTCATTGAATCAGTAGGTATCGCTTTAGCAGAATGAGCAATGATCTTTTTCTCTTCATCGATCGTTAAATGAACTTCACCAACATATTGTCCATATTTGCCTGCCGCAGCCAGTTGAACAGTATTGATTACTCGGCCCTCTTTAAATAAATGATGGGTATGTGACCCTAAGATAACATCAATAGCAGGTAACTCCATCGCAATTTGACTATCGTCTTGAATCCCTAAATGACTCATCAAAACCAAAACGTCCACAGTTGATCGTAACTCTTCAACAAGTTCTGGCAAGATGTCATAGGGATTACGGATATCCCAACCATTCGGACTATAAGTCAGAGGAAAAGGTGCAGTAAATGCAATCAATCCGATTTTGGTATGCTCCGGCGTTTCGATCACTTTGAAACGTTTCGCCCATTTTGGTGGCTGTAACGTGTTTTTATCAAATAAATTATCTAACAAAATATCAAAGTTCGCTTGATCATATAGATGATTCAATTCTTTCTTAGCATTTCCCACACCTTCATTATTTCCTATCGTCGCCGCATCATAACCTACTTCATTCATCAGTTCAACATTTGCTTGACCATTTGTTGCTTCTGATAATGGATGCCAACGATCAGTAAAGTCACCGAGATCAACTGTGATCGTCGTTATCCCTTTCTTTTCGTTTTCTCGCTTTTTTTGATCGATGAACCGTCTGATTTTTGGCCAATTTTCTAAATGTGAATGTAAGTCATTGGTATGTAAAAGAACTATATTTTCCATTTTATTTATTCGCCTCGCTTTATTTAATAATACCATAGGGGATTTGAATGTTCACTTTGAAGGGATTCCTTTAACCAAGTCTCTTTTTCATTTATCAGCTGATTCGACATACAAAAAAAGAGCTGGCCCAATGAATGGAACAACTCTTTCAACTTTTCGAATAAATAGCTGCTATTAATGGATGTGCGTTGGACTCAATCGAGCATGTACCACGCTCGCTACTTTTTGGTCCCAGTCACCTGGCATAACTACCTCCTCTTATCCACTATGTATAAAATACAGATAAACTACAAAAAAAATGCGGATAAATCAACTGATTTATCACGCTTACGATCAATCTATTCAATCAGACACATGGCGGATCCTGCTTAGTGCTGCTTCCTTCCAGATCTGACACGCTTCACAAGCCCACCATTGTCCTAGCCTTTCGGCAAAGATTATTATAACTCATTTTCAGTAATTTGACCAGACTTTTTTGCTTTCTTTTTTCTTGCACGAAGTTCCCGGAAAAAATCTGATAAGAGTTTCCCGCAGTCTTCTTCTAAAATACCGCCTTCGACAAAAGCTTGATGGTTAAAACGTTCATCTTCAAGAAGGTTCATCAATGTACCCGCAGTACCACCTTTTGGATCAAACGCACCAAAATAAACTTCTTTTACGCGTGAAAGAATCATTGCCCCACTGCACATCGGACAAGGTTCTAAGGTGACATATAGCTGTGCTTCTTCTAGTCTCCAGCTTCCGACCTTTTGACACGCTTCTCTGATAGCGATCATTTCTGCATGAGTCGTAGCATCCTGTGTTGTTTCTCGTAAGTTGTATCCTCGCCCGATAATCTCATTGTCTAGTACAACGATTGCCCCGATCGGCACTTCTTCTAATTCATGTGCTTTCTTCGCTTCTTCTATAGCCAAACGCATCCAATGTTCTTTTTCTTGCACTTTTTGTTCGTCCACTTTTAAAATTCCTCTGCTTTTTATTTCTTGTTTAACTGTAGCATATGTTAAAAAGGTTGTAACTAGCTTTTTTTCTTATGGTAAACTATAGGAGAGGTGAATCCCATGAATATGACCAAACTGATTGAACTTTATCCCAATGCGCAAAGAAAGAAACATCCTGCTTCTGATGAAAAGATTCTTTCTTTGTTGATAGAAAATGAGTTCTTATGGATTGAAAAAAACTCCTTATCTTCTCAGGAATCGAATCTTTTGGAAGCGCTATTCCCTAACGCGATCAATGCAGCTACTCATGTATGGTATCAGTTTCTCTTTGAAAACAAGCCTATTTCTCTAGATAACAGTTACCGTATCATTCAATTACACGTCACTCCTAGAACTGGCTTTCTCAAAAAAGAGTGGCAAGAAACTATCCGCGAAATGTTCTTTTCTCTCGAAGACTTTTTCTTTTATACTGAGACAGATGCACTGATCATTGAAAAAAAACAAACAGGCTATCTTGATGTTACTGAGCTTAATGGGATTTTTCTTTCGCTTGATACTGACTTTGATATAACCACACAAGCATTCGTTGGAACATTTCATTTACCTACACAAGATCTTCCTGATTTGTTTTTTGAAGAGCGAAAGATTTTCTTACAGGAAAAACAACATTTGGGTGCCTACAATCGTACCACTACATTGTCAGAAATCGCTCTCCAACATTACACAAGGGAAACAATCAAAAAGAGTTCCTTGATGCATAGCTATCGAGAAATACTAAAACAAGCAGAAATGGAAGGAATCATCTTAGAGCTTTGGCGAAATCTAGGAAATATCAGTTCTACCGCTAAAGCGTTGTTTCTCCATCGAAACACATTGAAATATAAAATCGAGAAGTTCCAAGAACAAACCGGATTCAATTTAAAAGAAGCAAATGATCTCCTTTTTTGCTATCTTATTTTATTGCAAAATTGATCTCTAAATAAGAGTGTGGGACAAAAGTAAGAAACACTTCTGTCCCAGCCTTTTTTCTCTCCAATTTCTCAAATCTAAACGACTTTTGTTTCGATCTCTTCTTTTTATTTTTGGGGCGTCGCCCCAATCCCCGTTTCTAACTTTTTATTAGCCATTGCTCTCATCACTTTTCGTCTCTTTAAAAGCCTCAGATAGAGCTAGCAACATAGCTGAAAAAGCAAACGTTGCTAACAAACTAATTACAATGGTTTTGAAGCCTTTAAAATTATGATGGACGTAAATTGAAGTTAAGTTCCACACAATAAAAGGTGTGAGCCAATAAATAACCCATGAAATACTCGTTCGTAAATTAAGTTTTAAAACACCAAGAATTAACAAGGCGCCCCCACATAATAAAGAATAATTAACCAATCGAAAGAAGTATGAAAGAGTACCGATAATATTCAGTAAAACACAGCTAATAAAACGAGTGTAAATAATACACGACCAACGACATTTAGTTTCTTATACCACTTTGTAAAAGTATTCAATTTGTCATTCTCCTTTATATTGTAGTAACGCTTAGATAGCTTAATTTTTCTTTGCAATACGCATAAGAGTATAGTACAAAAATATATAAACATAAGACACAGTATCCAAATGTTCAATTTTCTTTCCCTCAAAATAAAAACGCTCGCAAAACAAATCAATAGATTATAACTACCACTAAAACGAATTATGGGTAGCGTTAAAAATCTAATAATATCCTGCTATAATTTTTCTACATCTATTTATGCCTGATAATTTTTACAAACCAAAATTACTAAAATACATAAACAGTAATCCAAACACTAAAAATACACCACATCCTAATAAAACAAAAATTGGTCAAAAAACTGCTAACCAACCAGAATCAATTTTACCTTTAATTTTTTAACAGCACTGATACTATAGTTATTACCACTGAAATAGCTATGAATAAGGATATTATAGTAAAAATACTGTCATCAACATAACATACCTTTCTATTTTTATTAAAACAGCATACTATTGTTTCTTTACAAAGTTCTCTGTAATACTTTTAGGAATTTAACATCAAATCATATTCGATGGATAAATAAAATTTTCCTCTAGCCCCTCCATCTTGAACCCTCGTTAGACAGACGAAAAAGGTCGATGGAAATTTCTATGCTGTATTTCGGTTTAAAAACACCCTGGATGAAACACCAGTATAATGTCTGCTTCATAACGTTGATTCACAAATTGCTGTTTTTTTAGTTTTCTTTGGCTAATTCGCCCGAGAAATTCTTGATAATTTTTGGGCGAATTAGTTCTTCTGGCACGATGCCAAGCCACGGAAGTTCCTAATGAGTTGCTCCAGCGAAAAAAGTGCGTTGAGTCCAATACCGAAAACCAACTACCGTAAACTCACAAAAAGCTAAAAACTAAGGTATTTAGACTATTTCCTCAACGCCTAGCTTTTTGACTATTCTGACTTACTACCAATATCATCTGATCAACTTAAGGCTAACATCCGTTCAAGGGCCTTTAAAGCTGATTTTGTGGTTCTTTCATCGACTGTGATCTGGTTGACGACTTCACCTTGCACCAATTGTTCCAAAGACCAAGCTAAATGAGGCAAACGGATGCGATTCATCGTCAAGCAGGCACAGGAACGAGGATTCAAAAAACTGATTTTTTTATCGGTAAAGGTGCCCTTCATTCGACCGACAAGATTATTATCAGTTCCAATCGCCCAATGACTACCCGCCGGAGCCGCCGCCACCACCTGCAAGATTTTATTGGTGGAGCCATACTCGTCGGCCAACGCCACTACTTCCTGAGGACATTCAGGGTGGACGATTATGTTAATCTCAGGGTCAGCTTGCTTCAAGGCTTTGATCTGACCTGAGGTAAATTGTTGGTGCACCGAACACCAGCCATCCCAGAGAATCACTCTTGGGTCAGTTTCAGCGGAGGCAATCAGTTCATTTTTACGGGGATTCCACAGGGCCATGTCTGATAAAGGAATGCCCATGCCAAAAGCTGTATTTCGGCCTAAATGTTGATCCGGTAAAAAAAAAGATTCGCTTCTTCTGCTTGAATGCCCATTTCAACACCTGGGTCGCATTACTGGAAGTTACGGTAACTCCCCCGTGTTCCCCAACAAAAGCTTTCACGGCAGCAGTCGAATTAATATAGATAATCGGTAAAATTTCAGCAGGATATTTCTCCTGTAGTTGCTCCCAAGCAGCCTGTAGTTGATAACGATCCGCCATATCTGCCATCGTGCAACCCGCAGTCAAATCTGGCAAAATTACTTGCTGATTGGCTTCTGTCAACATATCAGCTGTTTCCGCCATAAAATGGACGCCACAAAAAATGATATATTCCGCCGTTTTATTTTTGGCGGCAAGCTGAGCCAATTGCAAAGAATCCCCTACCTCGTCGGCCAAGGCCACAATCTCATCTTTTTGATAGTGATGAGCCAAAATTAATAGCCGCGAACCGAATTGTTTTTTGGCTGCCAGAATTTTTTCTGTTAGCTGACTTGCTGAAACATCAAAATAATCCTGCGTGATGCGTTGCCCTTGAAATTCTGTCAAAATGCTCATCCTTTTACTCCTTCCTTACTATTAAAACTGATATCTAAAGCTGTTACTGAGTGGGTCAGAAAGCCTAGAGAAATACAATCTGCCCCCGTTCCTTGATAGTTCGCGATATTTTCTAATGTAATCCCACCAGAAATTTCAGTGGTGATACCGGCGGGTACCAGCTGCTGAAATTCCTTGACTTCAGTGGGCGTGCGGTTATCGAACATAATCACATCCACCTGAGCCTCAATCGCCGCCTGCAATTCTTCTTTTGTTTCCACTTCCACTTCCACTTCGATTTTTACCATGTGACCTAATTGTTGGCGGGCTTTTTTAACGGCGGTTGGTATCCCGCCGGCAAAAGAGATATGATTATCCTTTAACATCACCCCATCGTCTAAACCAAAACGATGATTAAACCCACCACCTTGTGTCACCGCGTACTTGTCAAATAATCGCAGCCCTGGCGCCGTCTTGCGGGTGTCGCAGATTTTGATACTTGAGTCAGCGAGACGCTCACAAGCAATCCTAGTCGCGGTGGCAATTCCTCCCATTCTCTGCCATAGATTCAAGATTGTCCGTTCGCCGGTTAACAGTATGCGAATCGGTCCGGTGACTTTTGCCAAAATAGTTCCTGCCGATTGATAACTTCCTTCTGCCACTAACGGCGTAAATTCCACCTGTCCTCCTAATAATTCATAGACTAATGGGGCAATAAATAAACCACAAACCACTCCATCAGCCTTTAGAAGAAAGGTTCCTTCCCCTTGAGCTTCGACAGGAAAGAGTGTTTCACTGGAAAGATCACCAAAACCGAGATCTTCATTGAGAAATAAGTGTAATGCTTCTTTTACTGCAATCTGATTCATCTTAATTTTTCCTCCAGGCATGGGCCCCTAAATTTTCTTTGCGTGCCAAGGCTGCTTGAGCAATTGCTTCAGCCACTAAGCACAAATTTGCTGTTTCTAATTCAGTTAAACTATAGTGGGCTGGTAAAGATTGAAAATCAAACTGGGCCAGCCAAGTTAAAAATCCCTCGATTTCTGTTGGACTTCGTTGGATTCCCAGCGCTGCCCAAGCCCGAGTTTGCAATGTTGCTTTATCCGGTAAAGTAAATTTATCGGATAGCTTTTGAGAAATAGGTGTTGTCGTTTTTGTTTCGTCGGGTAAATCCGCAATCTCTTGAGCTACTTGGTGACTAAAGACAACGCACTCCAATAAGGAATTACTGGCTAAGCGATTCGCGCCATGAACTCCGGTACAAGTGGCCTCTCCGACTGCATACAATCCTGGCAAGCTAGTAGCACCAGTTTGATCCGTAGCAATCCCCCTCATCATAAAATGTGCCCCTGGTCGAACCGGAATCAAATTGTTTTGCCGAAATGGAATTTGATGACGATCGATTAATTGGGTAATCTGGGGGAAATGTGTTTCAAAATTTTGTACTTCCCTCAGATCCAAGAAAATTTGATGACCGGCTTGATATTCAGCGGTCAATGCCCGTGCCACGATGTCGCGTGGAGCTAGGTCTTGCATTGGATGGACCTCCTTCATCACTAGGCGACCATGCTCATCAACTAAATGGGCCCCCGCTCCCCGGACAGCTTCGGAAATCAAGCCGTAATATTTTCCATCCTGGGTTAATAATGTCGGATGAAATTGAACAAATTCCATATCCGCTAATCTTACTCCCGCTCGGATAGCTAAAGCTGCTCCATCCCCGGTGATGGTTTCGTCATTAGTGGTCAAAGGATACAACCCGCCGATGCCACCAGTTGCTAAAATGACAGCATCCCCGTAAAGTTGTGTAGGTTCTCGGGTTTCACTCAGATATTCCACCCCGATACAGCGTCCCTCCCCTAAGAGCAAACGAGTCACCGGCTGATTTTCTTTGATTTCCACTTGCGACAAATGTTCATGGGCAAAGCGGGTCAGATATTTACCGGTCTGATCTCCATGACAATGTAAAATTCGAGGAAAACTATGGGCTCCTTCCAAACCAAATTGCCAATTTCCTTGCTCATCTTGATCAAAAGCCATTCCTTGTTGAATCATCTTCTCGATCGCTGTGACCCCATTTTTGACTAATAGGCTCGTTGCCGCCGGATCATTATGAAAAACACCGGCTTTGAGAGTATCTTGATAGTGGGCCCGCCAATCATCATCTGGTGACATAGCAACAGCAATTCCCCCTTGTGCTAATATCGAATTGCAATCGGTCAATTTTTTTTTGGTAAACAATGTCACTTTACATTGCTCCTGTAAGCTAGTGGCAGTCAAACTACCGGCTAGGCCTCCACCAACAATAATTACTGTTTTTGTTTTCATCTTAAATCGATCCCCAATATGTTTGTGTCTTGACAATAATATGTACCTATTCTACCATACATGTCAAGACAGTTTAGAAAGGAGTTTCCATGAACTATTTTGATTATGCGGCAACTACACCAATGTCAGCGATTGCATTAAAAGTTTACCTTGAAACAGCAGAAAAATATTATGGGAATCCCTCCAGCAACCATCCCATTGGACAGGCTGCTCAACAATTATTGAGCCATTGCCGGCAAGTCTTTAGTGAACTGGTTGAGAAACCAGCCGAAAGTTTGATTTTCACCAGTGGCGGAACCGAAAGTAATCAATTGGCTTTAGCATTGAGTTTAAAACTACTTCCAAAAGAAAGACGGGAAGTGTTGGTCAGCCCGATTGAACATCCCTCATTACTTTATGCTTTGGCCGCTGATCCAACGATTCGGGTAAAAAAACTGCCCCTTGATCAACAAAGAAAAATTTCACCGGCTGTTTTCGCTGAAGCACTAACAGAGCAGACGGGACTGGTGGTTATCCAACAACTCAATTCGGTGACTGGAATCCAACAGCCGATTGATACCTTGGCCAAGATAGCTCGCCAACACAGAATCCTGTTTCACTGCGATTGTGTCCAGAGTTTTGGTAAACAGCCTTTACCAAAAGGTATCAGCTCTTTTAGTGCCGCCAGTCATAAGCTCGCTGGTCCCAAAGGCTGTGGCTTACTGTATCTTGATTCAACAGTCGCTTTTCGACCCCTCAGTCCTGGAACGACGCAGGAACACGGTTTTCTTGGTGGGACGCAAGATTTGCCGGCCATTGCGGCTTTTACTCAGGTGGCTAGTGAAGCCTTTAAGGAAATGTCGCAAAATCTGACTTATTTTCGGAGGCTTCAACAGGCTTTGGTAAATGATTTGCCTGATTGGAAGTTCCTTGCGGGAGATTTTCCGGGAATCCTCGGATTATTTTCCCCCTCCCTTGGCGCCAGCGATCTTGTAACGGCGATGGCAGAAAGAGATTTCGCATTATCGACGACTGCGGCTTGCAACAGTCGTGAGTTAGTTGATCCCAGCTTAGCCGCATTAGGACTGGACAAAAATCAAGCAGGTCACTTTTTTCGAATCTCATTCAGTTCAGCGACGACCCTTGACCAAGTCCACCAGTTGGCTCAAATGTTAAGAGAAATCACTGATCATGCCTCCTAACAAAATTTATAATGTATGAACTAGATCATAAAAACTTCCTGAGGATGGCTGTAGGCTAAACCAACTTTGATCAGTCGAACTACAGCATACTAGGTCTGAAGACAATAATAAAAAAAGCTTAAAAGACTAGTCAAACGGTCTTTGGAAAATTCCTTTTCCTTGCTCGTTGACTAGTCTTTTAAGCTTAACTCAATAGTGTCTCACATCATATTATCGATAAAATGCAACAGACGATCTTTTACATCTTCCGTTGATCCTTTTAGTGAATCACCATAAACTGAAATTTTCTTTTTTCCAGATTTGATCTTTTTTAATATCCCCATCAAAGAGTCCAGGTCATTATCCGATAAATGATCGACGATATCTAATAATTTTTCATTGCCATCAAATTTATCGTTCACGAATTTTTTTACTTTTGATCGAGTCGTTAGATGATGAATCTTTTCAATCACTTTACCTGAAACAATAACAGTAGTTGCCACACTAGCAGCAGCTGCGACAGTTAATCCGATCGTTACTTTTGTTGATGTTTTCATAATTATCAGCTCCTTTTATCTAACTTAATCATAGCATAGACAAAAGAATAAACGTACTATTTAACCCCGTTGCCTGAGTCAAAAAAACAAAGAAATGTAGACTAAAATCATTTTCTGTCCCTCATCTACTAGGCAAGTACTGGATATTGGTCAAAACTTCTGGTAAATTTTCTTCCAACTCCGCCAGCTTGTTCCAGATCAGTGTCATCGTTTCGAAAAATTCATGGGAAGACTTATCCGAATTCAAACTACCCAAAGCATTTAACCACAATAGTTCTAATAAGTAAGGTTCTTTGATTCCGGTTTGTTCTTTTATGTACTCAAAAAATGCACGTTTGAATAAGGAAGCCATATCTAATTCAGATTTGATCACCACACCCCTGATACTTTCATGGATTGAAAAGAATTCTTTTAATAAATGAACAATACTAAAAAAATCATCTACGACATACTCCGTCAAGTAACGATCGAAACAAATCGTGATCTCCTCCAGTATTTTTTCTTTTAGTATACGTATCGATTTAAAATGCGCATAGATTGGATAAGTAGAGCAACCACAAAAAGAAGCTAAGCTTCTCGCTGTTATCATCGATATCCCGTTTTCTTCAGCATACACCATACTTTTAAAGAGTAAATACTCTTTACTAAAATTTGTTACTCTTCCCACGGACTCATCCGTCCTTTCATTTGGATTTTATTGACTGATCCTATCCTTGTGTATTCGTTTCCTCGTCGATAAAAATAACAAACATAACAGACATTTTCGCAAGCTTTTTTACAAGGTATAACTGAACACTGATTTGTTCATGACCCATCGTACACATTGCTGTTAAAACATAACACTTATGGCTTAATATCAACATAAACACAATTTTTTTATTTTATACCATCCGTTATAGCTTGACAAATTAAGCAAAGAAAGAAACAATAGGATAAATGAATCAAAGATGCTTTTTAAATAACGATTATAAAAATAATATTCTAGTATAATGTGAGAATAACATACATTGAAAACACTTTCCACTCACATTTTTTGTCTCGTTCTGGACAACAATAAGATTAAAAAGGAGGACTTCATGTTAATCGATGCTAGAAAAAAAGAATTACTTGTTCTCTATACGATCATTCAAAAAGAGACATGTACGCTACAAGAATTAGCTACTACTTTGTCAATTCCAAAAAGAACCATCAAAGAAATCATACGAAAGCTGAATGGAACGATTTTCCAATATTTAAAAATCGCCAATTTTATCCAGTCTACAGCGAAAGGAACGATCCAAACGATCGAGCCAAGTTTAAATGATAAAATGACTATTTTCTATAAGGTAAAGTTATTTTATCTTCAAGAATCAAATCGATTCAAATTCTTATTATTGCTATTTAATTATCCGGACGCTCATGTCCCTAAAAAAATCTTACTCGAGCAGTTATATATTTCACCTTCTTATCTTGAAAAACTAAAGAGGCAATTGAATACAGTATTAGGTCGTTTCCAATTACAACTTGTTTCACGCCAAAATTTCTATATGATCACAGGAAATGAACTTTTTTTAAGAGTCTTTATGTATCATTTTTTTTCAGAATCTTTTCAAGGTATTCAATGGCCTCTAAAAAGTCTGAGATATTCTTCGGTAAAAAAAGAGAAGTTACTGTCACATGAACTATTAACAAAAACAGCGATCAAACAATATGAAAACAGATTCTTGCTGATGGCCATTTTTATGATTCGGTCGAAGCTGCAACATCTGGACGATCCTACAATGCTATCCACCTATGAAATAATGAGGATCATCTATCAAACAAAAAATTTTTCTGGAGAGTTCAAACAGCACTTTTTTTCAATCTTTCCGCAAAATATCACAATGAATGAAATCATCATATTTAATTTCCTGCTGTGCTACTTTTTTCCTAATCTAGTTTCGGATCAGCAAAAAACACTTTTTGGTTATGAATTATCTAAAAGCAACCATCCGATTTGCCGAAAAACTTCGCTCTTAGTAAAAAAACTTGCCGATTCCTTTCCTTTTATTGGTACACCAGAAAAAAAGTATTATTACGGGTATTTCATCATCATGATGACGTCGTTCATTTTATTGCTAGAAAAGAACGTAGAAGATTTCCAGACACTTTTTTTTCCAAAAAAGTCGCCAAGTAAAGCAATTGAAGATAGCCAACTGGAGAAGATAAAAGCACTTATCGAATGTGTCTACTTACATTCCCCCACAAAGAAATACTTACTGGAAAACTTAGTCAGTTGATCCATACACTTTTACACGCAGAAGAAAAAAAAGAACTCTTTATTCATTTTCAAATAAACAAACCAATAACCGGTAATTATTACATAAAAAATCGATTGAAAAATCTCTTTAATGAACAATTCCTACATATTACTGAAACTCCAGAAAAGGCAGATTTGATCATCACCGATGAATTTGAGATATCCCAGAAAAATGCTGAAATCTTTTATCTTGATCCACACGATGAAAATGAATCATGGTCCAAACTGATCAACTTAATCAAAAAAATGTATCTCAATTGACATTTTTTGACTAAATACTAACTGGATTTATTTACGCATGAAGAAGTACTACATCCAGTAGAGCAAGAACAGAGAATACAAAAAAGCTGTCGATCACAAGAATTCGTAGTTCAAATTCTATGATCGATAGCCCACTTCACTGTCGGTTTTGAATGAAAGAAAAGTAAAAAATGATTCTTTTTGTTCCTAATCTCTTCTGTTTCCACCAAAAATCAGGATCAAACGTAACAACTGTAAAAAAGTAGATAAAGCAGCTGCTACATAAGTCAATGCGGCCGCAAACAATACGTGCCTAGCCATCGGTACTTCATCTTCTGCCAAAAGACCGCCCTCACTTAGGATACGGATTGCTCGTCTTGATGCATTGAATTCCACCGGCAATGTGACTAATTGAAATAATAAAGCTAACGAAAAAGCAAATATTCCAATATTGATCAAGGTATCATTCCAGCTTAAAAGTACCCCTATCAAAATCAGTGGAAATGAGATCATTGAGCCAAAGTTCGCAACCGGAACTAATGCCGCTCTGATTTTCAGCGGTGCATAACCGACTGCGTCTTGGACAGCGTGTCCACATTCATGAGCTGCTACACCGATTGCTGCAACAGATGTCGACTGAGCAGTTGCCTGAGATAAACTCAGCATCTTATTCCCAGAATTGTAGTTATCTGTTAAATTCCCTGCAATTTGTTGCACTCCAACATCATTGATCTGTTGACTTTGTAAAATGAATTGAGCTGCTTGCGTACCTGTCACGTGATTTTTACTTTGTATTTGATCATATTTTCGAAACGTACTATTGACATAAGCCGAAGCAATTCCTGATATGATCAGACCAGCTATGACTAATATAAATGTTGGATCAAAGAAACCATATATTCCATATCCATACATGTTGATTTCACTCCTTTTTACTTTACCTTATTTTACCATGAGTAATACGAAAAGAATTGTGAAAATAACTTGAGCTTTTTATAGCTTTTTAACAAATTCTGATTTTAACTTCATCGGACCGAAGCCATCGACTTTACAGTCAATGTTATGATCGCCTTCAACTAAACGAATATTTTTGACTTTCGTTCCTTGTTTGATTGCTCCTGTAGCGCCTTTGACTTTTAAATCTTTGATCACTGTGACGCTATCCCCTTCTGCCAAACGATTCCCGTTTGCATCAAGTACAACCAATCCTTCTTCTTGTTGATTCGTTTCTTCACTGCTCCATTCATTTGCACATTCTGGACAAATATAAAGACCTCGATCTTCATAGGTATATTCAGATCCGCATTGCGGACAATTTGGTAATGTCATCTTCTTTCTCCTTTAAAAATAGCGTTAATCTACATTGTAACGGATAGCCCGCCATTTGAAAAGACACATTTGTGATTTTTAACACAATAATGATTTTCTTTACGATTGTTGCATCTATCTTCTTATCATTCAGAAGCTTTGGGCAAAATTATTTTTTGAATGCCTGACACATTTCTTGTATTTCTCGATAGATTTCTGCTACTTCAGTGAGATTTTTCGCATTGGCTCCACTTGCTAATGGATGTCCACCGCCGTGATGACGCTTCGCCAGTTCATTGATAACAGGGCCTTTCGAACGTAGGCGTACACGATAATAGCCTTCTGGTTGTTGAACAAAGATCCCCCATGCTAATACCTCATCGATCACTCCCGGCAATGAGACGATTGCAGCTGTCTCGGAGTCATCAATCGCATACTTCGAAAGGATTTCTTGGGATAAGATCACCTTGCCAGCGCCATGTTCATCAACTTCGATATTTTGATAGATATACCCTGAAAGTTTCGCTACCTTCATAGGCATTTGTTCTATTTCTCGGTTTAGCGCGCTTGCATCAAACGGATAGCTCATTAGGATTGCAGCAATCTCTAGCGTTCTTGAGGTAGTAGCTGGATATAAGAAACGTCCAGTATCCCCTACGATCCCTGCATAAAGAAGGCGGGCAGCTTGCGCATTGATTTTTAGCTCATCGGGGAATAGCAACGCAAACTCAGCAATCATTTCACTGCAACTGCTTGCATCCGTATTGACCCAGACCAAATCTCCGTAAGGTTCATCATTTGGATGATGATCGATCTTTATCAGTTTATCGCCAAGATCATAGCGTTTATCACTGATTCTAGGGGAATTTGCTGTATCTGTTACGATCACCAATGCATTTTGATACACCTGATCTTCTATCGTCTCCATCTCTGCTAAAAAACGAAGCCCCTCAACTGTTTCACCCACTTGATAAATCTCTTTAGTTGGAAAGCTTTCTCGTAAAATTTCTGCTAACCCAACTTGAGAGCCTAAAGCATCTGGGTCAGGGCGTTGATGCCGATGGATGATGATTCGATCATATTTTTTTATTTCTGTTATTATTTCTAATTGAATAGACATTTTTTCCTGCTTTCTAAGAACGTTCCATTACTTGACACACCACAATAGCTTTTGAAACGATCGTATTTTCAATGTATACTTCGATATCTAGTTTGGCAGATCTTCTGCCTATTTCTAATACTCGAGGACGTATATCTAGCTCGCTTTCTAATTGGATCAAACGTAGGTAATGCAGATTTACTTGTTCGATCAAAATGTTTCTTCGCTGATTCATCACCATTGTTTTTTGTGCAACATCTGCAAGTATCTCACTCAAAACACCAAAGGAAATCGTACCGACGCCGTTGACCATTTGAGGGGTCACGACAAACTTGAATTTAGGATTCTCTAAACGATTTCCTTCTTTATCCACATCGATTGTTTGGATGCTGCCAGAAATCTGATCAGAGATCGTATCTGCGATTTGCGGCTGTCTTTGGACGAGCTGCATAGCTTTCATTACATCCTGACGAGTGATTACTCCTTCAAGAGTCAAATCATCTGACACTACTGGCATCACTTCCAAGCCATCCCAGATCATTTGATGGCTGACTGAAGCAACACTCATCGTTTTTTTGACGCTGATTGGTTCTTTCGTCATGACACGATCAATGAATTGAGTAGCTGATTTTCCTAATACATCTTTTGCTGTGATGATCCCCATCAGACGCATATGACGATTCACTACAGGAAATCGTGAATGCTGTGTTTCTTCTGATAATTTCTGATAATCAGCAATTGTATCTGTTTGAAATAAGTAGTGTGTTTTTTCTGCCGACATATAAATATCACTGACTAGCATGATATCTTTTTTGATTAACTGATCACTCAATGCACGGTTGATCATTGTCGCAACTGTAAACGTGTCATAACTTGTTCGCAGGATCGGCATGGCTAATTCATCTGCTAACTGTGCAATTTCAGGAGTTGTATCAAAACCACCTGTGATGAGTACTGCTGCACCATCCTCTAAAGCAAGCTTTTGCACTTCTGCTCTGTTCCCTACGATCATCAACGATCCGGGAGTGATATAGCGTTCCATTGCATGTTTTGTCATTGCGCCGATCACAAATTTGTTCAGTACTTTATCAAGCCCAGAGGCACCGCCTAACACATCTCCTTCAATGATCCGTACAACTTCACCGAACGTCAAACGCTCGATATGTTTTTTTAATTTCCGCTCGATCCGAATCGTACCAACGCGTTGGATGGTCGAGACTAAACCAACATTTTCCGCATCTTTGATTGCTCGATAGGCAGTACCTTCGCTGACACTCAGTTCTTTTGCAATACTTCTTACTGAAATACGATTTCCTACTGGCAAACTTTCAATATATTCTAAAATTAAATCATGCTTCGTCGCCATAACTACCCCTACACTTCTAGCGTTTCAGATACGCTCATTATTTTTCCTTCGTTTTCCGTCAATAAATCGATAAATACTTGTGGATCTTGTTCGATCACTGGAAATGTATTGTAGTGGATAGGTACGACTAATTTAGCACCGATCCGTTTAGCTGCTCTCGCCGCATCTTCCGGCCCCATCGTGTAGTTATCTCCAATCGGCAAAAATGCAACATCAATCGAAAATTGTTCTTTTAGCAACGCAAGGTCCCTGAAATCAGCTGTATCTCCAGCATGATAGATCGTTTTTCCTTCAGCTTGGATAACAATTCCGCTAGGTTCTCCCATATATTGCAGAATACCATCAACTTCATAGCTCGAACTATGTTGTGCAGATACGAATTTTACTGTACCAAAGGGAAACGTGTATTTACCGCCGATATTCATCCCATGTCCTTTTACCCCACGACTTTGTGCATAATCTGCGATTTCAACAATACTTATGATCGTGGCATCGTTTTTCTCAGCAATCGGGATCATATCTCCTATATGGTCACTATGCCCATGAGTAACTAAGATCCAATCTGTGTTAACTTTTTCCACTGTTAAATCCGTCTTGCTGTTTCCTGTAATAAAGGGATCGATGATCAGCCGTTGTCCGTTAGCCATTTCTACGGTTAGGCAAGAATGGCCGTGATAAGTAATTTTCATTTTTTCCACTCCCAACACTTTTTATCATGAATAGTAAAACGATTTCACTTTCAGAAATCTATCTAAATAATAGTACAGTATATACGAAATCATTGTAACAGATAATACAGTTTGCACCAAGTCCAAAGTCAGTTTCAGCCGCTAAAAATAATTTAAACCAGATCTGCATAGAGTGGTTGGACGATTGTTTCAAAGTCTGTTCTAGCAATTTTGATGTTCCTACCGATTTCACCACTCGACATGACTAGCTTATTTTGCTCTTTCAATGTGTTGTCCGCCAGAAAAAGATAGTCTGGATGTTCTTTATGGATGCCGATTGGCGTATTTGCTCCGTGAGGATAGCCAGTATAAGCCGTCACGTAGTCCATACCGGGAAAACCAACTTTGTGATCTTTAGACACTTTTCGCGTTTTTTTTTATAATCCAAGTGTGCAGCTAAAGGAACAATTGCAATGATCACACCTGTTTTATCACCTTTTAAAACCAATGTCTTGCAGACAAGCTGTGGGTCGATCTTTTGAGCTTGTAATACCGCCTCAAAATTTTCTAAATCTTCTTTTCTAAAATCAATAGGTTGATAGCGTACTCCTAAGTCATCTAAATAGTTTTCTACTTTTGTTTTTTCCATTTACTTTTTCTCTCCTATCTCTTTAAGTAACTTCATTCTCATCTTATCATCAACGATAAAAATAAACGGTATGGAAATTCCTTCTCACTGTGGAGAAAAATTTCCATACCATTGTTGATTATGCTTATTTTTTACCTCTACGTTGAGTAGCTTCCATGATCACTGGCAAGATGACAGGACGTCGTTTGGTTTGTTCAAACAAATAGCGTCCAAGCTGATCTCTAATATCTTGTTTGAGTTTACTCCATTCAAAATCATTGCTTTCTAAATGTTTCCCAACGATTTCTTCGATCATATTGCTGCTTTCTTTCATCAAATCACGACTCGCTTTCACATAGACAAACCCACGTGATGTAATTTGCGGTTTTGAAATGATTTTCTTCTCACGGCGACTTATCGTAACGACTGCCACGAAAATTCCATCTTCTGACAGAATCTTTCGATCACGTAATACGATATTTCCGATATCACCAATACCTAGTCCATCAATCATGACATTCTCAGCGCTGATTGTCCCAGCAACACTCATCCGCTTATTTTTATATTCTAAGACATCGCCACGCCCTGTAATATAAATATTTTTATACGGGATTCCAACAGCGTGGGCTAAATCAGCATGCGCAGCCAATTCACGATATTCTCCTTGAACGGGAATAAAATAAGTTGGCTTCATAAAGTTCAGCATCAGCTGCAAGTCGTTAGGATTCGCATGTCCAGATACCCGCATATTCTCAGAAATAAGTTTCACCAATCCGCCAGCTCGATAGATCATATCTTCCGTTTTAGCGACCATTGTTTCCATTGCGATGCTAGGAGTAGTTGTAATATAGACCAAATCGCCTTCTTCGATCTTGATGTTACGGTGCGTACCGTTCGCCATTTTTTGTAAAGACTTGATTGGTTCACCCATACGACCTGTTTCTAGGATGATCATCTCTTCTGGTTTATATTTTTTCATATCTTTCAACGTAACAAGTAGATCTTCACTAGGAAGTTGAAGTTTTTCTAAGCGCATCGCTGTCCGAATGATTCGTTCAAAATCTTGGCCAGTCAACACGACTTTTCGTTGCGCTTTTTCTGCTGCATCCAACACTTGTTGGACTCTTTGCAAGTTACTTGCTACGCAAGCGACAATAATTCTGCCTTCCCAATACTTGATCGTATCGAACACTTCATCTGCAATCTGTAATTCAGATGCAACTGGTACGGGGTTTTCTGCATTTGCTGACTCACTAAGCAAAGCAAGAACCCCTTCTTTACCAATCTCAGCTAGACGGGCGTAATCTGTTTGATACATTGGGATCGCTGTCTGATCGAATTTGAAATCTCCTGTGTAGACGATGCTACCTTCTTTTGTTTTCAAGTTGATACCTATTGAATCAGGGATCGTGTGTGTTGTACGGAAGAAACTGACGATTGTTTCGCTAAAATCGATTTCTGTGTGTTCATCTACTACATGAAAATCTTTGAATCCTTTTGCGGCATCATTCCGACTGACACTCAATTTTGCTAACTCGATCGTTAGCTCCGTTCCAAAAACAGGAACAGATAACTTCGATAATAAATAAGGTAGTGCTCCGATTGCGTCCGCATGTCCATGTGTCAAAAAGACACCAGCTACACGATCGATATTTTCTTCCAAATACGTAAAATCAGGAATGACGACATCGATTCCTAACAATTCGTTTTCAGGATATTTTAGACCGCAGTCTAATACAAAAATGTCTTCTCCCACTTCAGCGATATACATGTTTTTTCCATTTTCACGTACGCCGCCTAAAGGGATAATTTTAATGGTACTCACAAATTTCACCTCTTCTTATGATGTCCAAGTTTAAAGACATCGATTCTCTTCTTTAACTAAATACGTGATTCATTTTAATGAAATACTTGCAAAATTTTTTGCTCTTCATACTAGCAACTAGCTGACAGCTGACTCGTTTTGATCCCTGCCACTTTTTTGAACAAGTTCCATCGAATAAATGAATCTTTTATATTTGTAAACACAAAAGCTGATCTTATCCTCATCAGCTATTCCCCATTATTATACAACAATTTACTCAAATCGCTAGTATCAACCATTTTGTTTAATGTGAACCATTTGTTGTTCCTTTGATTGGGGGTAGAAAGAAGATAATAGGCTGAACCTTCTTAGTCTTCTTTCCCACATCATCCGTTACGAATATACTCCGTTCATTTTAACATATTTTCGGAAATAACTATAGTCAGATTTTCTAAGTTGTAAAAATCACTGCATAGAATAACAAAAGGGTTTAAGTTCTATTTAAGGTGACTTTCCTACACTCGTTCTTGTAACTATTAGGAGGGATACATACGATGAATTTTATGAAACGCGCACTAAAAAGTACCAAAGTAAAATGGGGACGTTCTTTATTGTTATTCGCAGTCTTTACTGCCATTCTTATTTTTGTACTGGCAGGTTTGACGATTCGAAGTGCGGCTGAACAAGCAGCAAAACAAGCACAAAAAGATGTTGGTGCGACTGTCACATTAAGCGCCAATCGTCAGTCAGCTTTCCAAAACCAAGAGGAGAATTCTACGGGTGATTCCTCATCAAGTGAGCGTCCAGATCCTGGCAGTTTTTCACTCACTCCTGTTTCGTTGAGTGACGCAGAAAAAATAGCCAAACTTAGTAATGTGAAAAGCTACTCTTTTGAAAGTTCTGCTTCCGCCCTTGCCAAGAGCGGGATCACCGCTATTTCCAGTTCTGAGTCTTCAAGTGATTCACAAAGTACTGATTCAAACAATACAAACGCTCCTGGCGGCATGGGTGGTGGACCACAAATGATGCAAGCAGATTTTCAGATCAGGGGTGTATCAGCTACTAGTCAAAATAGTAATTTTACAGATGGAACAGCAAAAATCACAGACGGTGAAGGAATAACTGCAAGTGATAAAGGGACGAACAATGTTGTCATTGATTCCACATTAGCTGAGGTAAATGATCTATCTGTTGGAGATACCTTCAAAATCACCAGTTCCAAAGATGAAGACACTGTATATGAAATGACGGTCAAAGGAATATACGAATCGACTGCTACAACCAGTAGTATGGGAATGAATTTTAGTTTTATGAATCCCTCAAATACACTTTATACCTCTTATACATTTGCGAATGAACTGAACGATACCACAGATGATGATACAATTGACTCAGCTGTTTACACTTTGACTGATCCGGATGAAATGGCTGATTTTATTTCAGAGGCAAAAAAATTGATCGACACAGATACGTTCAGTCTACAATCCAATGATGCATTATATCAATCCATGCTTGAACCGTTGAACAATGTTGCAAGTTTCTCTAAAAATGTTGTCTTGCTGGTAGCCGTTGCAGGTGTCATCATCCTGACATTGATTATTATGATCACGATTCGCGAGCGCCGACACGAATTAGGTGTCTTGCTCTCTTTGGGAGAATCACGAACGAAGATCATCCTACAATTGTTTATTGAAGTAGCGTTATGTATGATCCTAGCCCTCGGTGTGGCTTCGATCAGTGGTAATGTTGTAGCTAATGCAGTAGGTCAGCAACTTTTAGATCAACAGACAGAAAATACCTCTCAAAATCAGGGTCAAACACCTCCTGGTCAAATGCCCGATGGTAATGCCCAAGCTCCTGATGGACAGAGAAACAGAAGCAACAATAATCCGTTTGAAGTTTCCCAACAAGTAAGCGAACTCGAAATCAGTGTTCAGCCTGCACAATTAGGTCTTCTCTCCGGTGTAGCATTCGGTATCAGCTTACTCTCTGTTTTTCTCGCATCAATCGGAATTTTGCGATTAAATCCAAGAAAGATTTTACTAAACTAAAGGAGGAATTCGATGTTACGAACAGAACAATTAGGTTTTTGGTATCAAAATCCAGAGGAAGCACTTTATAAAGATGTCAATTTATCATTTGAAACAGGAAAGATGTACGCTATTTTAGGTGCGAGCGGTTCTGGAAAAACGACCTTTCTCTCTTTGATTTCAGGACTCGACCAACCGAAAGAAGGAAAGGTATACTACGAAGAACAATCATTAGCGAAAATCGGCTTACGGAATTACCGCAAAAATGATGTATCAATTATTTTTCAGGCCTATAACTTATTGCCGTATCTTTCAGCCGTTGATAATGTGATCGTCGCTATGGAAATCTCAAATGCCAAACATAAAGAGTATCGCCGAATAGCTTTAGAACGTTTAGCGAGAGTAGGTATCGATGAAACTCTTGCCAAAAAACAAGTGACAAAACTATCTGGCGGTCAGCAACAACGCGTGGCTATCGTCCGTGCTATCTGTTGCGAGCATCAATTGATCGTCGCCGATGAGCCTACTGGAAACCTTGATGAAGTATCTTCGCAAGAGATTGTCCACTTATTCCAAGAAATCGCTCATGAACAAAATCGCTGTATCATCATTGTGACTCATGAGTTAGAAGTTGCCAAAAGCTGTGATGAAATCTATGAATTAAAAAATAAAGAATTTGCTAAAATCACCCTTGATTCGCCAGAATAACTTTTTTGATTCGACACACGAAAAACATACTAAGATTAGAGGCTGGGACAGAAGTGTTTAACTCCGAGAAATAAGAAAAAATTAACGAAAATTGCTTTTCAAATTTTTGTGAATTTCTGCTTATTTCCGAAGGAGTTGCTTTTGCTCCCACCGTTTATTCGTTTTTAAAGAATAATTCCTAACTTTTGTCTCACGCTTTGTAGGTAACTAAATGAATGTGGGACAAATCTAACAATCAGGTTTGCTACAGACTCTCGAATAAACGGCATCCAAAAGTCAATTTTTTTGGAAATTTCAAACCAAAACGACCTTTGTCTCGACCTCATACTCTGAAGGCAAATAAACGGTTGGAACAGGAGTTGCTCCTGTTCCAACCGTTCTTTGTGCTTACTGAGTTGGGTATCATTTTATCATCATGTAATATTGGGAACTCCACATGATAAACATGGATACTTATTTTCGGTGATCGTCTTTTTTGGAGAATTTTTCTTTGATATCTTCAAAGCCTTCTTTGATGTCGTCGCCGAGGTCACGTGCTTTCCCTTTGATATCGGCACCTAAAGATTGAGCTTTGCCTTCTGTTTCTTTGCTTTTATCATTGGTAGCTTTACCGTATGCTTCTTTTCCTTCACCAACTACTTTATCTTTTGTATCTTCTGTACGACCTTTTAAATCTGCCATTCTAATTCCTCCCTTGATTTTCATCTCTTACTACTATCAGGGTATCATCAACTATAGAAACAGACAAACAGAATGCTTAAATTCCCTAGATCGTTTTTTCAAATGTTCCCCAAACTTTGACTTCCTGCTCTTTCACCATTATTTGTCCTTTGGCGATGACTGAATCAATCGTTAGTGTTTCCTTATCAAGGATACATAGATCAGCATCATTTCCGACTTGTATTTGCCCTTTGCCTTCAAGCTTTAGAATGCGCGCTGGGTTAGTTGTGATAGCTCGAAGTGCGATTTCCAATGGAATATTTTCCTTTTGGACGGCTTCTTTGATACCGACTAATAATGATTTTGCACTGCCAACACCCATCCCGATAAAATGGTTGTTTTCATCAAAATAAGGCAGGCTTCCTTGACCATCGGAAGTCATCGTAAAATTATCAAGAGCAACACCCGCATCTAATAATTGTTTCAATGCTTTACTGAAACGGACTTCTCCATCTGTTTTTTCCCAAAAATCAGGATCTTCGCTTGCAGTGAAATCGATAGTACCGCCATTTTTAGCAAATTCAATACATGCATCAAGTAATTCCTGTGTGCGATTCGCATGGGTTGGTAAAAATTGTGAAATAGGAATTTCGGTTTCTTCTACTACTTTTTTCAATAGTTCAAGTTTCCTTGTTCCTCCACCTAGATGGACATTCACGATTCCAGCTTTACCTGATAACATCCCACCCACACGTGCATCAGCAGTGGCACGAGCAAATTCTTCAAAAGTTGGCTGAGAAGAACGGTGATCAGAAACAGCAATTTCACCGATTCCGATTATTTTATCGATTGTCAAAAAATCTTTGATGATCGAATCAGTGACAGTTTTGACAGGTAATCGATACGAGCCTTCATATACAAAAGCAGTAATCCCTTCTGCTTCTAAGCCTTTCGCTTTACTAATGAGCGCTGTCATATCCCGCCCTTCACCATCTGTTCCTAAACAGCCGACCACAGTAGTCACACCAGCTGATGTCAATTGACTCAACGTGACTTCTGGCGTGCGATTTTGAAAGCCTCCTTCACCACCACCTCCTAGGATATGGAAATGACAGTCGATAAATCCCGGTGTCAACAGTTTCCCTTCCCCAGAAATTTCTTCCACCTCTAATTCAGAGTAACCACCTGTAATGTTTTCCTCTAGTGCAATGATCTTATTTCCTGCAAGCAAAACATCTAATTTTCCTAAATAATCTGGTGCGTATACTTCAATTTGTCGAATGAGTTTCATTTTTTTCTTCCTTTCTTGTAAAAAAGCAACTGCACCTGCTATAGGTCCAGCTGCTTTTTTGTTCTTCTATTCTTTTATTGTAAACCAATGGCTATCGCGATCATAATAAAAATCGTTCCCAGTACAAAGAAAAATCCTTGCATTTTTATCTGGAATTTTGCCCATTTAGCCCATTCGATACGTGCCACACCTAGTACCCCAATCAAACTTGCTGATACTGGTGTAAAAGCATCCATGAACCCTGAACCTAATTGGTAAGCTAATACAGCTACCTGGCGTGAAACACCAACTAAATCCGCTAATGGTGCCATGATCGGCATCGTCAATGCTGCTTGTCCTGAATTTGATGTAACGACTAAATTGAAGAGACTTTGGAAGATGTACATCGCCCAAGCGCCGATCACTGCCGGCACACCTGATAATAGGGAACCAATACTGTGTAAGATCGTATTTAATGCAGAAGGCACAGATGCATCTGAACCACCTAATACTAATAAGATCCCTTTCGCCATCCCTACAACAACTGCAGTTCCAGCTAAATCTGCCGCACCGGATTGGAAAGAAGAAGCGATATCATTGACTTTCATATCATCAAGTTTGAAAATCACAGCAATAATCCCAGCTGCCAATCCCATCACAAAGAACTGAGATGCAATTTCTGGAATATAATAGCCTTTCTGCGTAACGCCCCAAACGATCCAAACTAATACAGCCAACATTTCAACTAAGATCAACTTATGTCCTAAGGTAAATGCTTTTCGCTCATCCGTTGTTTTCTTCAAATGACTTCTGAAATATTCATCTGATTTATATGTTACAGAACTTTCCGGATTTTTACGAACTTTCTCTCCGTAGATCATCAAATACCCTGCAGATAACGCCGTAACGACAATCCACATGATCAAACGGAACGTGGCACCAGATAGTACTGGTATTCCCGCAATCCCTTGCGCTACTGCTACACTGAATGGACTCATCCAAGAAGTAGCATTACCAACTTGAGATGCTACGTAAGTCACCGTAACTGCAACGATCGAATCATACCCGAGAGCAATGACAAAGGGAACCATTACCATAGAAAATGGGATTACCTCTTCTGCCATCCCGAATGTTGCGCCTCCAAATGAAAAAGCGAAAAATAATAACGGTAAAGCAAGGCGCTCTAATCCTTTTGTTTTACTGATAAAAGCATAGATACCTGCATCAATAGCGCCGGTACGCATGATGATCCCAAACGCTCCCCCGACAACAAGAATCAAGGCAACGATCCCAACTGCAGAACCATATTTATCGCCAGAAACTAGACCTTCAAAAACAAAATTCAAAAAGCCGAATCCACCAAAATCATCGGTTCCCCAAATCTTCGCTGTTTTATGGAGTTTCTTAGAAGTATCATAAATGCTTTCTCCATATTGGTCATACAACACATCGTCCGTCAGAGAAATTTTGTCAAGTTTCTCTTGTGACAGATTTTTTTCTCCTTCAGAAATGACCTCTTCTAAGCCTTTTTCTGGAACATCTAGTTTTTCTCTTTGTGATGGGTTATCTTGTAAGTCCTCCAACTGGTCAAACACATAAGACTTGTCTAATTCATATGCATAACGGAATGAATCTTGTCGTAACACCGTCCGTGTACTAGTTTCTCCGTTTGCATCTTTATATTCAATGTCTTGTGTACTGAATTTTCCTGCTGGAACAAGAAATGTTAGTATCCATGCAAATATAACAACGCCAAAAATAATGACATACGTATGCGGAGTCGTCATTTTTGTAAGATCTCTTTTAGGTTTTCCCGAAGAAATTTTTTTCTTCAAAAGCAATTCTTCCTTTCTGTTTACAAATTTAATGAATAAAAAATGGATAAGCAACTAGATTATACAGTAAAAATATACTTGAGACATGAATTATTCATTAAAAAAATTTTTTTCTTTTGACTAAATAAAAATCTCCTAATAGTCATCAAAATATATCTAGTTAAGAAAAATAAGTATATTTTATAATTAATCTTCGATTAAAAAAATTTTCTATCTTTCATCTTTTGTAAAAAGTTGATCCATTTTTCTCATCATATGTAGATAACTGCTATTTATTCATTCCCTGATATTTCCAAATATATATTCATGTTTTCTACTATTTTTTTCGTGGAAAACGTTCTCTGCATAAATAAGGTCCTTTATTTAAGACTTTTTTTCATTCAATAGATAAACTTCATTGCAATAATCATAACTAATGTACTATAATTGCAGTGTAAAGAGTTTTGGGGAAGACTCTTTCATCAACGTGTATTAAGAGACAAGAAAGAATTCGCAAGAATTCTTTCTTGTCTCTTTTTAACTATATTTTCCATTTACTATTTCAGTTGGCAGACTGTAAAATAGATCATTTGTTGAAGCAATAGCATTGTAGCAATCGAGGTACCACCGCAAATCTCAGAATCAACATTTGGCAAAGTCAAGACACCATCATTCATCTTTGCATGGTTATCTAATACCAAATCTGCAAACTCGAATAATCGTAATCCACTACTGTGATGTGACTTGATACTTCGGGATAGATCAAATCCCGTGACAACGATCAATGTGTAGTCGTTGTCTTTGATCCACTGTGCTAATTCTATTATACTGGGATTTCTGCCTTCATTTGAAAGAAGCAAAAAGATATCTTCCGATTGTGTAGTAAGTTGCTCAATGATCGCTGTACCTGTTCCTTCTATTTCTTCATATATTCCATTTGCCGGATTTTTTATTAATGTTCCTGGGATCGATTCTGGCAGCTGTTCCCAAAATTCAAAAGCCACACCGCTAAGTGAGCGACTAGCAAATATCTGTAATTTTCCACCCAAAGAGATTTGCCGAGCTATCCATCTTCCGGCTTGTGACATGAGCGGTTCTTCGATTCTTAATTTCTTTTCCAATTGATTATAGTAATCAAAGTAGCGTAAACCCATCTGTTTCTCCTGCCTTTATATTCACGACAGAAACAGCTTCCTAATTTTAAGTGAGATAGAAACAGAAAGTGACTAGTTTGTGGTAGAGTAGCTAAATACAAAAAAGGTATCAGGCGTTCTGCCCAATACCTTGACATAGCAAATCAACAAGCAATCGATCCCTTGAAAAATCTACAGCAAGGGTAGAAATTTCACCTAAAATTAGGTACAATAAATAAGGTCGATGCAACTGCATTGACTATGGCAAATGATCGGTCAGGGTGTAGACGTGTGACTGGTCATTCCTTGGTAGTTAGTTGCCGCTAACTATCAAGGAGCCTTTTTATTCAGCTGTTTCTATCTGCAACTATTGTAAGTAAACTATCCTACTAACGCAAGTATGAAATAGCAAAAAAACAAAGATAAGAATTCTTTACATAACAATATTTTCAATATCACACTAGTCAAAATCCTATTAGTATAGGATTTTTTTATTTTGTTCCTAACAAGAAACAACTGTTATCGACAAATTAAATAAACTATTTTTGAACATTTACTTGCAGTTACACTACTATTATCTATAAAAGTTATTATTCCACTCAAGCACACCACTTCATTTACTCTTTCTTTTGTATTTTTCTATTATTGGTAGCAAACGTTTATTTCGCTATAAAAAATGTCATGTATTCCTGATAACTAAGGAATGACTAAAAAATCAATAGCTCAGATTAAATAACTAAAATTATGTATATGAATTGCAGTATTATCATGGTATCGTCTATTAAAAGAGAACGTTTTTTTAGTACAGGAGGATCAATTGATTGAAAAAATACATAGTCACTTTTTTTACAGAGGCTGGGACAGAAGTGTTTAACTCTGAGAAATAAGCCGAAATTCACGAAGGAGTTGCTTCTGCTCCCACCGTTTATTCGTTTTTAAAGAATGAGACAAAAGTGTTTCTTACTTTTGTCCCAGCCTCAACTCTTAGTTACTTTATCTTAGAAAAAAACATGTTGCAATATATATGAATCGGATCACTATTGATTGGTACTGCATTAGCTGGTACTGCTGTATCAGGTGATAGAATGAGGGCGAATCAAACAACGGGTTCTGAAAGCTATAATCGAAATTATTTTTTATATTCTTTAATTGTCTGTATTCCTTTCTTTATTCTACACAGTTTTTTTTAACAATATTTGACACTTGATTTATGACACATAAGGAAAAGAGAAAGTAGCCTCTAGCGATCTGAATTGCTAGTAGCTTCTTTCTCTTTTTTTGCTAAACATATTTCTAATCTGAAATTCCTGTAAAAACAATCTAACTAATTTTTTTCCCTTCCTCATGGCCACTGCTGGTACTTTTTTGAAGAACTTTATTTCCAACTATTCCAGAATTTCTAGTAAGCTACATCTTATGATCTACTTTTGTTGCCCTCTCCTACTCATAGAAGCTGCATGACGTCCTTTTTTACCCACATGAAATTTCTTAAATAAATGTGGGATATACACCAACAGATACAGTAGAATGAAAATAACAGCAAAAGTCAAAGCTTCCCAACCACCTAAAACAAGTTCAAGCATCAAACTTAAAATCGAGATTGTAGCCAAATACCAAACGAAAATTAAAAATGTTTCTTTTCGTTTGACCATTCTAAACATGACATATGCGCTAATCAGCAACACTGGAGTTAAAAACAACCAGTTATTTCCTTCCATCAGCCATTTCAATCCATCAAGAAGCGTTTGACTGATTGTGATTACTTTTCCCATGCACGATACACACCTTTTTATTTTACTTTTCTAAAAATCCGACTTTTCCATTCTACTATATAAATGAAGAAATCTCGTTCAATTTATCTGGCAAAATAGTTTTTTTAACAAAAATTAAAAACGATCATAGCTATATTCTTTACCTGTCTAAAGTGGAATTATAGTTCTTTGCTCAATTGAATCACGTATTCTTTCAGTGCCTTCCCAATTTCAGGATGGTGCAACCCATACTCGATACTAGTTTGCAGATAGCCAAATTTATCTCCGACATCATAACGTTTTCCTTCAAAGCACCGCGCAACGATCTTGTGTTCTTTGTTCAATCGATCAATCGCATCGGTTAATTGGATTTCATTACCGGCACCAGGTTTTTGTGTTTCTAAAATTGCAAAAATCTCTGGTGTAAGTAAATAACGACCAATAATAGCCAGATTACTAGGTGAATCTTCTGGTGCTGGTTTTTCTATCAATCCTTTGACCTGGTACAACCCTTGGCCTTCTTTTTCTCCTGGATCGATTATCCCATATTTTGAAGTATCTTTCTGATCGACTTCCATCACGGCAATTGCTGAAGACTGTGTTTGTTCATAATCATCGATCAATTGTTTAGTCAGCGGAACTTGATCCACCATCAAGTCATCCCCTAACATCACAACAAATGGTTCATTCCCTACAAAAGTCTTTGCCTGCAAAACAGCATGACCTAGCCCATTAGGATGTGACTGGCGAATGAAGTGAAGGTTTATTTTTGCTGTTTCTTCCACTAATTTCAACAAATCATTTTTGCCACTCTTACGTAGATTCATTTCCAATTCCACATTGGCATCAAAATGATCCTCGATTGGTCGTTTCTCTTTACCAGTCACAATCAGAATATCTTCAATCCCTGAATTCAGCGCTTCTTCGACTATGAATTGGATCGTTGGTTTATCAACGATCGGAAGCATCTCTTTTGCCATTGCTTTTGTGGCAGGTAAAAAACGTGTTCCTAATCCCGCTGCCGGAATGACTGCTTTCTTGACTTTCATCTTATTCGTCCCCTCACTCATTCAGCGAATGAAAATTCTATCTGAAAGAAAATTCATTTTCCATTTTTCCATCACGCAACATGATTTCTTTCGCTGCTTTTTTGATATCTTCACCCTCATATAACACTTGGTAAATCGTTTGTGTAATAGGCATATCTACTCCAAGCTGTTCTGCTAATTCTACGGCAGCCTTAGTCGTTGAGACACCTTCTACGATCATCCCCATATTTTCTAGCACTTCATCCAAGTTATGACCCTTTCCTAGCAGATTTCCTGCGCGCCAATTTCTTGAGTGAACACTTGTACAGGTAACGATCAGATCACCTACACCACTTAGTCCGATAAAAGTTAATGGATTAGCTCCCATTGCAACACCTAATCGACTGATTTCTGCCAAACCACGAGTCATGATTGCAGCCTTTGCATCATCGCCAAATCCTAATCCATGGATTGCTCCTGCACCGATAGCGATAATATTTTTCAAAGCAGCACCTGTCTCTACTCCGATGACGTCATTATTCGTATAGATTCTAAAATAATCATTCATAAAGAGTTCTTGAACATAGGCTGCTGCAGTTTGATCCGTACTAGCCGCAGTAATAGTCGTGATATCATGGACTGCTACTTCTTCCGCATGACTAGGTCCTGAAAGAACCACGATTGCTTGCCTTTTTTCCGCTGGTATCTCTTCTTCAATCACTTCGGAGATTCGTTTGTGTGTCCCTTGTTCTAACCCTTTACTGGCATGGATGATCACTGGTTTTGTATTCATTTTATTGATCAATTCTTGGGCAACGGCACGAATTGCTTTCGTAGGTACGACAAATAATACGGCATCTGCTCCGTCCACTGCTTCTGCTAATTCATGATATCCGATAATCGTTTCTGGAATTTTTAAGTCTGGTAAAAAATGTTGATTTGTATGATACGTATTGATTTCATCAATCTGTTCAGGAACATTCCCCCAAATACGTACGTCATGTCCATTTTCTACTAACGTTTGTGCTAAAGCAGTACCCCAAGAACCTGGGCCTAGGACTGCAATTTTTTGTCTCATGGAAATTCCTCCAAAATCATAGTTGATACTGTCCATTATAATATAGATTCTTTAAATATTGGACTTATTTTTGTCGTTTTAATTGTTTGTTTAATACTTGACTACATTATCAAGGAGTAACTTACTGTCCTTTTCCTATGACAGACGAATAGTATTTTTGAGTATAAGACACTTATTCACTCATCCATTGTAAAAATCCTACTAGTTTTTCCAAAAAGATTCAATCCATATCCTCTTCCCAGATTTCGTTAGCTTATCAATAAATTATTTTTTTATTTTATAATTATTAAATAACCATTTTTCATATGAAATCATTATGTTTTTTTAGATGACAAATCATCTCTAAAGCTATTCTAGATGTTGATTCAGAAGTTTTTTTGAAAAAATATTATTTTTTATTTTGTTGCAATAACATACATTTTAATCAACAGTGAAATAGCTTGTTATACTTATTTTATAGAAAGTTATTTTAATTATTCTTATCAACATCAAAGGAGGAATGTCGGATGGATTGGTCTGTTACACTTCCAGTAGTACTATAAAAGAAAATGATTACATAACTGATAAAAAGGTAAGGTGGATTCCTTGCCTTTTTTACTTGCTTCACAGCTTATTTTTTACCTTAACACAGTTAATCTACGAACCCATCCCCATAAATCCATCTAGAGTATCAAAATATCAGGCAATCAACAAGTTTCATTTTTTCCTCGACATGAATGATTTCTTTCATCACTTGACTAAGCGACTTCATCTTTTTTCATAAGTTATCGTTGTTGCGTAGGGAGTACTTTTTTGATCTCTTCCAAATGTCCTACCCTTATACTATGTATCAAGGTAAAAAATAATCATCTATGATATTTTTTCAGCAATTCAAATAAACTGGCAGTTTTGCATTGAGTGTATATGTTTCTACATAGTTATTAACAATAGACAAAAAAGTATCGGATCGTTTTTTTTAGATCCGATACTTTTTTTCTAAATCTGTGAAGCTAAACAGAAATGTTTCACTCTGAGAAATAAGAAGTGCTTTACAAAAAAATCTTCATATTTTGTTCGTTTTGGCTTATTTTCCGAAGAGTCTACTTCTGCTACCATATATTTGTTTTTCGATTATATTATAAATAATCCTACATGACGTTCTACATCTTTACGTATTTACGTACTCATTAGCTGATTTTTTGCCATAAAGCAGTAGTGATATCTGGCGCCCAAGAAGGGATTGCTGTGTGTGCTTGAAGGCAACGATAGGTTCCTCCTTTGTATGTCACAATTTCACCGACCCCATAAGCTTTACCGCTAGTCCATGTATCTCCTTGAGGACTTTCACCTAACGTTGTCGCTGTAACTGATGGACTTGCTTCCGATGTGCCAACTGCATTGATTGCTTTCACCTGATACACATAGCTGTTCGCGGACATTAATCCCGTATCAGTAAAAGTAGTCGTACCGGTAACTGCTATACGTACACCTTCTCTGTAAATCTCGTATTGCGTGACCTTTTCACTTGCATCATTCGCAGCCCAACTTATTGTTACAGAATCTTGTGTCACATTATTCACCGTTAATTCTCTCGGCACAGATGGCTTTTGTTCCGTTTCTTTGCTCGTCGTAATCGTTAATATGTCTGAACGTAAGGAATGATTGCCCGCTGTATCAACAGCTTCAATCGAAAATGAATATTGTGTTTCGGGTGTCAAGTTTACGACAGTATAACTTGCGGTATTGCTTGTCCCAATCAATTGATTATTTTGATAAATATTATAGTGTGACACTCGGACATTATCCGTTGATGGTGTCCAATGGAGTGAAACTGTCGAATGTGTTGTTGTTCCCTTTAAGTTAGTTGGTTTAGACGGTTTTTCTGTGTCTGGTGTTTTTTCTTTAAATAGATTTTGATAAGATTTAGCAAAGGATTCATTGTAGGCTACCCCTGCAGAATTCATCCCTTCATCCCAATTGGCACTCCAAGTCATCACTCCTTTTAATGGTGTATTTTCTTTCTCCATCTGTTCGAATACCTGATAGACAGTGGTTGGGTCTTTTACAAAGCCTTTAGCAGCCGCATCCTCATTAGCTGGGATTCCTATTGCCAATTTATTTGCAGGGATCTGAATGAAACCACCGCTTCCTTCATTGAATGATTTTGAAATACCATATAAAAAGTCGTATTTCCGACTATCATTGTTTTGCGCAATCCATTCTGTTCCAATACTAATTCCGTCACCCGCCTGATTATATAATTGCGGAGCGATAAAATCATATTCATTTTCTAATGCACGAACATATGGCGTATACGCCTGATTGTTTCTTAAATATGGAAATTCTGGTGCCATTGAGATAATAAAATGTTTGTTTTCTTTCTGATAATGTTCACGTACTATTTTTAAAGCAGCGGGTATGACAGATTGATTGTCTCCTGCTGCAACAGCAGTTTGCTCCAAATCAATATCTAAACCATCAAAGCCATAACGTTCGACTAAACGTATGATTTCGTTTGCAAAGGCCTGTTCCTCCCATTATGTAATTCAATGTGGGAGTCAGCACCTCCAAGTGACATCAAAACTGCTCGGCCTTCATTATTCAATGAAGCAACTTTTTGACGAAATTCTTGATCTGATACATTATAGGGGTTAAATGTCGGAATGCCTTCCCCTTTCATAAACGCTACAGAGATCACATTATAGAATGGATTGATTTTATCCAATGCCAAATTTGCTGGTTTACCACCACGATACCCTGCACCACGTTCCGCTTCCCAGTTATGGTAATAGCCGACAGAAATTTGTTTATTGGAAATATCTGGCATCGTATCCGCTGCATCTGCTGCTAGAACTGTAGTTCCACCACCTAATAATGTCCCAAAAAGCCCAACTGAAAATAATATTGTTTTTTTCTTCATGTTTTTCCCTCCTTATCTTTTTTACATTTTTAATTAAACCATTTTTTGATAGCGTATACATTTTTTTGTTTGGTATTACAACATTGAATTTCCCAACAAAAAATAACTTTGTTCAAATAATACAAATTAATATTTAATTTTATAGATACAAAGATAGGTGTTATGTTATGATTAATTCATCAAAAAATATTGGAGGGATCTGAATATGCCACAACACTCATCACTGATACGAAAATTACGTAAAGAACGAGGTTTAACTCAAGAACAATTGACAAAAGGAATTTCACAACGTGGGACACTTGCTGCCTTTGAATCAAGAGGAACAAAAATCGGGTTTGAATTGCTTTTCAATTATCTTGAACGTATGAATATCACTTTAGAAGAGTATCAGTTCCTCCTAAATAATAACAATCTTTCAAATAAACAAAAATTAACCAACTATCTGATTTATTCCAAAGACGTGTCAGCAACACAAGAAAAGGAATTGCTGAACGAATACAAAAAAACAGGGAATATCTATTATCGTTTGATCTACAGCCAGCGCAGATTGATTATCAGCTACCTCCGCAATGATCCTTTTAACGAAGAACTAAAAGAAGAAATTGAAGCGATCAAAAGATACCTGGAAACAATCGATACTTGGGGCCACTTTGAATTGACTGTCTTTTCTAACTGTCTGTTTATTTTTGATGACCAGTATATCATTCACTCCTTTAAAAACAGTGTCTCAAAAATGAAAGCTTACATAGATGCCACCTATTATTCTGAATTACTATCAAATTTCATTTTAAACGGCTTACGTCTCTCCTTTAATCGCCAATCAGTCACTCTTAGAAAACTTTTCTTGACCGAGTTAAGAAAAATAACGATGCATCATAAACAAACACTGGTTACCGCTCACTATAAGACTTTTTCTGCTTTGGATCTTTTAGCTGAAGGGGATCAGTCAGTGATTTCTGAAATCGATCAAAGCATTGCTTTCTTTGAATGGTTAGAATTAACATCTACAAAAGAGTATTATCTTAAATTAAAAAACACACTTATCCAAAAATATTCTTAAGACTTCCCTATTGATGATTCGCCCATATTGTTGCAATAACATACAAAATATTTTTATAAAAAAGTCCTCCGTTATACTAAAGTTGTAATAAAAAAAGAACATTTTAAGGAGGAACTATCAATGAAAAAAGTGGTACAGTTAGGATTAGGGATCATCTTGGCGACAGCAGGATTCACTGCACTATCAACGGTAGAAGTTTCTGCACATGGGTATATTTCTCAGCCTATCAGCCGTGGCTATCAGGGAAGTTTAGACAAAGACAAAAACTGGTCAGCTGCATTTGAAAAATATGGTGCCGTTATCAATGAACCTCAATCTTTAGAAACACCAAAAGGTTATCCAACAGGAGGACCTGCTGACGGTCGAATTGCTTCTACCAATGGTGCTGTTGGAGATTTCAAATTAGATCAGCAGTCTGCTTCTTTCTGGACAAAACAAACTCTCACAACTGGTCCGAATGATTTTACATGGAAATTCACAGCAAATCATTCCACAAGTAAATGGCACTACTATATCACTAAAACTGGTTGGAATCAAAACAAACCACTTTCTCGTGACGAATTTGAATTTATTGGTGAAGTAGACAATAATGGAAATTCTTCCGCTACGACACCGACCCATACGATCAATATTCCAAGCAATCGCTTAGGCTATCACGTCATCTTAGCTGTTTGGGATGTCGCAGATACAACCAATGCTTTTTATAACGTCATTGACGCAAATATCCAAAGCCCTACAATTTTAAGTAGCTTAGCAAACTAAAAAAACATACCAAATAAAAAGATACACTCTGATTTTCATAATCGAAAACTACCGCTCAAGTCTCTTTTAGATTCTTGAGTGGTAGTTCTTTTATCGGACGATCAATTGGATGTTCTTTTTTTACCTATTCCAAAAAATAGCCATAAAAATCACCTCATTTTATTAAGAAATCCTCTTGATATATCTCATTATTTTCCTAAAATCAAGGCAGCTCTTTTTACCTGTGTACCCAGTCTGATCAATAATCAAACTGACGGTAATACCGACGGATATCCAATGGATGACAATTCAATTTTTCCACATATGCATCGATCCGCTGTGTGACTGCATGCATCAATAAATAAGAAAGTACTCGACCACGATAAGCTTCATCTATTCCTTCAATCGGGTAATCTTTCGTATCGATCAACGTATAGTTGGCACAAATCTTAGGTAGTAGTCCTGCTACTCTTTCAGCTAAGACCCGCTGTTCATCTTCACCTAGGAACAATGTGGCTGGTGTCGTCTCCTCGATTACTTCCAATGTTCCATGTAAAAATTCAGCTGCATGGATAGATTTTGATCGAAGCCAGCTTTGTTCTTCCCAATAACACATCGCATAGGAATAAACCGCGCCCCATTGATTTCCAGCTCCAATAAAGTAATGCATTGCATCATGCCGATGCTTTTCAGCAAAAGCAAGGCCAAATGCATCTGCTTTTTTCTCTGCTTCCACCAAACCAATCGCTAAATATTCTTCCAGTTGTTGGTAATAATTTTCATAATCCTCAAAATCACCGTTTTTGTGCATCAAGCGATCTGCTACCATAAAGAATTTGATTTGCTCTGTTCCTAGAGCAGGATAGGTGATCGTGTAATCACAAAGTCGTGCGAGTGGGCTGTCTTTTGTATCGATGAAGCCGATCAACGTTGCTCCGACTTTTTTTATGTCTTCCACTGCACGCACTACTTCTTGTGTCGTTCCAGTAACTGAGGATAGTACTACGATTGATTCTTTTGTTAACCGCTTGTTCCCCGTTGTATAATATTCAGCTGCATGCTGGATAAAAATAGGGAGATCACTCTTCCCATTGATATAAGTAACGGCTTGCATCGCTGAAGCATATGTGCCACCAATGCCTAAATAGTAAACTGCGTCAAATTTCCCATAAAGTCCATCAATGATTTCTTCTACTTGGGGACGTAAAGCTAAGGCACCATTAATCGCTTCTATTTGTTGTTGTTCGTTGAATTTTAACATATTATCCACCTCTTAAATTTTACTTTTTAATACACGATCAAAATCACTAAATATTTTTTGACTCAAATCGATTCCTTTTCCAGTGGCAATCTTATAAGCCAATACTTGAAACGGCACAACTAAGCCTAAGCCAGATAGATATTCTTCACATGAAAATGCTACGCTCAAACTATTTTCCTCTGCTGTTTCCTCTGTCGTAACCGTAAATGTTGCCCCTACGTAAGGGGCCATGTATTCTTTTAAGCATCTTGAACGTTGCTGATTTTCGCTTTTTGCTTCTATAAAAAACAACACATGTGAAGAATCAGCCTCCAGGTAAGGACCATGCATATATGTTTCTAGTTCAAATCCTTGTGAAGGTTCTCGAACGGTCTCTGTAAATTTGGTCTCAACCTCTTTTGCTGTTCCCCAGTTAGGACCATAACCAATCGCGATAAACCGTTTTGCTACGCGAAACAGTGCTTGATTCTTTTCATAAAAAGCTTCGGTTCGCTGAATATTCTCAGGAATTTCTGTGATGATCTTTTTTAGCTGATCGATTTTTTCATGTCTTTGCGTTTCCGTGATCTGCCCTTTACTTACGCCAATCGTTATTCCCAAAAGGATCAGCTGTAGAACGGTTGCTGAATACCCTTTTGTCACAAATCCAACTTTTTCAATCCCGATCCCTAGATCGATTACTTGATCCGTTTTAGAAGCAATCGGACTATTCTGATCACTTGTTATTGCAATCGTCTGGATATTTTCGGTCGGAATCGCTTTAATCGCTGTGACTGTTGACGCACTTTTTCCGCTTTGTGAAACGGCAATAACTGTATCTACCGTCGTTGACAAGTGCCCATAGTGTGTAAAATGAAATGGTTCTTGGATATCTACAGTTAATCCACCGTAACTTTCTAATGCAGGTTTTGCTGCTAAACATGCATTAGAAGAAGATCCAGTTGTAAGGATCATGACATTTTTGATAGATGTATAAGCGTCCTTGCTTGAAAAATCATATGCCTCGATAATTGCTGATAATGTTTCGTTTTCCTCGTGGATATAGTCCAACATTGTGACCATTTGCTTCCCTCTTTTCTAAAAAATACCGATCCATGAACCAGCAATGCCAAATATAGCTAATCCAATCAAGATCATTAAAGGTTTTACTTCTTTTTTCAATAAATAGAACACTGCGCCAAATGCGCCTAAACATAAAATATTGGGAACAATATCATCGAAAATACTTTGCACAGTTACTGCATTTTCACCCGATCCGATTTTCAAAGGAATATTGATACTGATCATCGTAGCAGTCATTGCACCAACTACCATCAATCCAATGATCGAAGCACCAAATGTCAAACTTTCCATCATTCCATTTGCTTGGATTTTTTTCAAAAATCCGGTTCCCAATCGATAGCCCCAACCAGTTGCTAAATAGCGAAGCAAAATGTGTGGGATATTAAAAATCAGAAGAAAAAGAATAGGGCCCAAGATGTTCCCTTGCAATGCAAGTGACGTGCCAACACCTGTGGCGATCAGGCGTAAAGTCCCCCAAAAGAAGGAATCTCCGATGCCAGCTAAAGGTCCCATGAGAGATGTTTTGATGCTATCGATAGCTGTCACATCAAACTCTGGATCATGTATATTTTCTTCTTCCATGGCGGCATTTATCCCTAAGATCAGGGTGACGATATGTGGCGTCGTATTGAAGAATTCTAAATGGCGTTTCAAGGCTGCAGCCATGTCCTCTTTCGTATGGTAAAGCTTTTTTAGGATATTCTGATTGTGCAACAAAAGCAACTAGTCCTAAAAGAACCGCTTGTAGGATCATAATTTAACCTTCCTTTCTCATAAAACTTCTTTGGCAGCTACTTTTTTGTCTGCAGGCACTTGACGGATTTCAACTTCTACTTGATCCGCCAGCAACTGTTTCAATAATTCTTCTTCTTCGGGTAAAACATTGACCGCTTTTCCTAAACTTCTCGTTCCTTCTTTCGCTTTGATCCCTCCTAAATTGATGTGTTTGATCTCAGGGCAAGCTTTTGCTAATGCATAGGCATCTTTGATCGATTCCACCACAATGAATAATTTGTATTTATCTGTGACACCACTTTGCAACGCACTGATTGAATCTTGAATCGATTTGATCACTAACTTTACGCCCTGTGGTTTAGCCAATTTGATTGTTGTTTTACGTATTTCATTCTTTGGTACATCATCATTTGCAATCAAAATACAATCTGCTCCGATTGCCTGTGTCCAAGAAAATGCAACTTGACCATGTAATAAACGGTGATCTACTCTTGTTAAAATAATCATTTGTTATCCCTCCTAAAATTCTTCTTCTTCGATTTTTGTTTTTATGCTTTCATTGCAGAACTGGATCGTTTCTTTCGACTCACGTAATGCTCGTTGAATCAATTCAGTGATTGAATCTACCATTTCGACTTGTGCGACGATCTCGATCAACAAAGGTAAGTTCAATCCAGCAATCAAATAGATGTTTGGTTGATCAATATATTGTAAAAATTCATTATTCACGCTTCCGCCAAACAAATCGGTCAAAATAATCAACTCTTTTCCTTTATGTTCCTCGATCAATTGTTTAACTGATTTGGTCAGATCAAATGATTCAGACATATAACAATCTAAAGCAGTGATCGAATGATGCGTCCCATAGATAAGCTCCAACGAATTTAAAATGCCCGAAGCAAAATGTCCATGGGAAGCAATGATGATTTTTTTTTCCACTTTAACACCTCTTTCTTACTCTCAATTTAAATAAAGCAAGATACATGCCAAAAATAGTGGCCGTATCTTGCTTTGATCAGAATTCTTCGTCTTTCCCTATCTTCTCTTCAATATTTATCAAAATATCATAGATATAGGCTACCTCTGAAGTAGGAATCTTGACACTGTAATGTTCTTCGATGACACTAAATGCTTCTTTTATAGAATCAAACATTTCTTTTTGACACTTCGATATCATCTCTTGACCGTGATAATTTTCAATGGGAATTTGTCGGATCAGACGTTCAATCAAACAGCTGACATGGACGTAAAGCGCGATCTTTTTTGGTGTACTGATGTCTGTAGCCAATCTAAGTTCTAATTCACGTACGAAATATTCGATCTCTGTCATTACTTTTTCCGTATCCAGAATCGTGACCGACTCTAAAACTTTTTCCAATGAAAAATTACGTACGAAGCGCTGATCAAAATCTCCCCTTTCTTTTTCGGGAAAAATTGGTACTAACCATTCAGTAAGCTGATCAATTTGTTCTCCTGAGATCAAGGACTCTATAGATAAATAGGGCGTAACTTCAATTTGCGGGTTCATCGTTCCAATGACGCCTATGACATCATACATTGAGAAAACAGTTTCTTTTTTCTTTCTTTCAGCTAACACATGATATTCGTAGGGCATGATTTTTAGCGCATGATTTGTTGGCAAACTTTTTTCCAATAATTCAGCCATATGAGTGGCTGTTCCTATCCCTGTAGCACAAGTGACGAGTAACGCTTTTGGTTTATGTTTTTCAGGATAGATGATCTTCCATTCTGATTTCGTAGCATCAACGGCTTGCTGAACGATCGTCTTTAGATCCAAAAGGTTCTGCATTTTTTCACCGATCGTGATCGCTAAAGGTGTCGTCACATTATTCAAGATCACGATCGGTGCAAATACTTGATCTTTAAATAATCGATAGATTTCCTTCAAAGAACCCATGTCCACTAGGATGATCAAGCCGTTCGATAGATCATGATGGTTACTGTAATCAATGATTTCATTCGCAATTTGTTGTGGCGTCACATCTAGTGGCATGTCAAATGATTCAAATAGATCTTGTCCTAATAAACGATTCGCGACATTTGCCATACTGCTAGCTGTTGCATACCCGTGTGCGGCTATGATCGCTTTGGGGATACTTTGCTCTTTTGACCATTTTGTCCGTTTCAGATAGATCGTTAAAATTATTTTATCCAACAACGTGCTATCTAAATCTAGTTTTGAATGCGTCAACTCCAAAATACGCGTAGCATACTGATAATTAGCTGGATAAAGCAACTCCAATTGCTGGGATAATCCCTTCATTAATTGAAGGATTTCTTCTTCATCTGGTAGCCATTTGACTGTACTACGCTGATACAGATAATAACTTAATGCATACACGGTGTTCCCATCAAATCTGATTTGATAGGCACTTTCCATCTGTTTCAGCGTTTCACGGATCGTATGCATCCAATAGACCAGTAATTCATGCTTTTCTTGTCGGCTTGTCTCAAAGAGCAAAAAATCAAATAAATGCACAACTTCTTCTTTTAATTTATCCTCGCAATTGTTCAAAGAGGTACCACTTTTTTTGAAAGTCAAAAGCAACTCTTCAAAACAACGAATGATCCGCTCTTGTTCTGGCTGCCTTTTTTCCATTAAATATTCAAGGTTCTGTTTATCAGTGATCCATACAGCTGATTGGGTCGAATTATTATTGGGAGAAAGCGTTAAGAGATATTTTTGCAAATGTTGCAGTTTGATACATAGCCTATCTTCTTCTATCTGCTCTGCGAATGCTTTTGCTACCGCAACCTTGACGTTATTCTTCAATTCTCCGATATTGCCGCTAAAATCCTGATTCGATAAAATCGTCAGTACTTGTCCACTTACTTTCATGGGATACTTGATTTTTCGCTGTTCAGCTAAAAAAAAGGAATAGATCAATTCCAGTCGTTCTTCTTTTCGCCGTTCTTTTAAAGAAGGTAAGTCGATTTTGATCGGTATCCTACGTGTAAAAGTGTGGAGAAAATGGCTTGTTACTTCTTCTGTTGTTGCAAAGAACAAACGAACATCGACTTTTCTTGCATGGTTCGTATCTCCCATGCGATAGATGATTCCTTTATCTAAATACGTAAACAACTTTTCTTGTCCTTCTGGACTTAACCGATGGACTTCATCCAAAAAGAGGATACCTCCATCTGCGGCCTCAAATGCACCTATTTTATCTTGAACTGCGCCTGTATAAGCACCTGTGACATGACCAAATAGATTACTTGTTAACAATTCTGGATTATCCGCATATTGTGCACAATTCAATGTGATGAGGGGAGCGTTTTCTGTCAGCAGATCATATTCCAAACAATATTGATAAATAATGTTTACAAGATAGCTTTTACCAGTTCCACTTTCTCCTGTAAGCAAGACGGGAAGTCCCCCATCAGGATAAAAAATAGCTGTTTTGATTTGCTCGATACTTTCTTTGAGACTGGCGTCATGACCGATCACTAATGAAAATAAATCTTTACTGCGCGCAAATATTGGTTTTTCTTCCTTTATTTTATTTGTCGAAGAATAGAACGTCTTGCTTAAAGGAAAAAATTGATGTTCAAACGCACTTTTATGAAAATAATAAACCGGTCGTGAATTCACTTTTACTAGCAACTCTTCCTCATTTAATTGATTTAAATAATGGCTGATCGTATTTCGTTTCACGTTGAAATATTCTGCCAATTTCTTCGCTGTAAACACATCGCTTATCTGATCGATATCGATAAAAGCAGTTTGATTCTCTAAATAAATCAGAATTTCTTTTTTTAGCATTTTTTTCACCTCTCTCCAATAATAGAAAACGCATTCATTTTGTCAATAAAAGATTTTGTTTTTTTCACCATTGATTCAAAAAAAGCGGACCAATCAGTGAAAGCGTTAAATTCACTTTAAAGTTTCATTTATGAAAAGGCTTGTTCACTTTTCATTCTAAATTTCATAAGCTACAATGTGAGAGTACCTACTTATATATAGGAACGAATTCATTTAGATATCTTTATTGATATCCAATACGTTTAAGCAGCTAAAAAACCATTGCTTCTTTTCTAGATAGTGATTAGCTGAAAACTTTGTTAGGAGGAAACATATGATTCAATTATTACGTTATGCAAAAGATTATCGTAAACAGATCATTTTAGGTCCAGTTTTCAAGTTCTTTGAAGCTGTGTTCGAATTGATCCTGCCTCTTTTGATGGCGTCTTTGATCGATAATGGACTTAAAATGAACGATCGAGGAATGATTATCAAAATGGGGGTCTGGATGATCGCTATGTCAGTGATTGGCTTATTTTGTGCCATCATCTGTCAATATTACGCATCGGTTGCTTCCCAAGGGTTCGGTACCGAACTGCGCAATCAGCTAATCAAAAAAATCAATTCATTTTCACATAGTGAACTGAACCACTTTGGAACAGATACGCTGATCACACGAATGACAAATGATATCAACCAATTACAGCTGGCTCTCGCAATGGTCATCCGTTTGTTGATCCGTGCTCCTTTTTTAAGTATCGGCTCAGTAGTCATGGCATTTGTCATTGATTGGGAAGTGGGCTTATTTTTCTTAGCACTATTACCTATTTTTTCAGTTATTTTATATTTTATTATCAAAAAAACAATTCCTCTTTATCAAAAGGTACAAGAAAAACTAGATCGCCTAAACGCAACTGTTAGTCAAAATCTAAGTGGTGTACGTGTGATCCGTGCATTTTCTCGTACAGCTACAGAAATCGATACATTCAATAACGACACTGATGATCTGGCGAAGAATTATCTTCGTGTTTCAAATATTTCTGCTCTATTATCTCCTGCAACCACTTTGATTATGAACGTGGGGATCATCTGTCTATTGACCGTGGGGGGAATCAAAGTCAACATTGGTAATTTACAACAGGGACAAGTCTTAGCCTTGATCAATTATATGAATCAAATGTTATTGGCACTAATTGTCGTCTCTAATCTAGTGGTCATTTTTACAAGAGCCGAAGCTTCAGGAAATCGAATCAAAGAAGTGTTAGCCACAGAAAATACCATTGTTGATGCCGCTGAACCTCTTACTCCTGATTTCCACTCTCAGAATATGATCCAATTCGATCATGTTGATTTTCGCTATACACCAGATTCTGGCTTAGCCTTACAAGATATCACCTTCCAGCTAAAAAGAAAGACAGTCCTTGGGATCATTGGCCCTACTGGTAGCGGGAAAACCACATTGACTCAATTAATCCCTCGCTTCTATGATGTTAGCGCTGGTGCTATTTCCTTTGACGAAGTCGATGTACGTTCTTGGGACCTTGATTCTTTAAGACACCAAATTTCACAAGTACCACAGACTTCTGTCTTGTTTACTGGAACGATTCGTGAAAATCTACAATGGGGAAAACAAGAAGCTAGCGATGAAGAATGTTGGGAAGCTTTACGGATTGCACAAGCAGAAGGTTTCGTTCGCCAACTCCCTGAAGGTTTGGATACTAAAGTAATGGAGAACGGAAAGAATTTTTCCGGTGGACAAAAGCAGCGACTAACCATCGCACGTGCATTGATCGCCAAACCAGAATTGATTATCCTAGATGATTCGTTGAGCGCTCTTGATTACCAAACCGATCTAAATCTGAGAAAAGCGTTACAAACTTCATTGGACAGCACCGTAATCATTATCTCGCAACGGATCCGCTCGATTCAAGAAGCACATACGATTTTAGTAATGGATCAAGGAAAAATCGTGGCTCAAGGTACTCACGAAGACCTACTAGCGCATTCAGCAGAATACCGCGAAATCGTCGCCTCACAGGAGGAAGCATAGTATGAAAACAAAAAAAATCTCTTGGAAAATCCTTAGACGTTTTGTTCCTTATCTTACAGCTTATTCTAAAGACATTTGGTTAGCTATCCTGTTAGGAATCATCAATGGGATCGCGACTGTTGTTATGACCTTACAGATTGGTCAAAGTATCGATCAAATGATTGGTGTCGGTCAGGTAAGATTCACTAAGCTTTTCCACTTACTTTTACTATTTGGCGGTATCGTTTTGATCAATGTAGTCAGTCAGTGGCTGATCCAGGTCTTGAGTAACCGTCTAGCTTATCTTTCAGTAGCTAAACTTAGAAAAGATGCATTTTCTCGTCTGAATAAATTGCCCCTTCGCTACTACGATCAAAATTCTCATGGGAATATCGTCAGTCGTTTTACAAATGACATGGACAACATCTCCATTGCAATATCAGCCGCCTTCAATCAATTATTCGCAGGTGTAGCGATTATCGTTTTATCCTTTATCTTTATGTTAAGATTAAGTCCTTTGTTGACTTTGGTGGTTGTTTGTTCGACGCCAATCATCTTTCTGGTTAGTTGGATCGTAGCTCGAGCTTCTCAAAATGATTTCGACAATCAACAAAAGATCATTGGAAACATCTCTGGATTCGTTACCGAAAGAATCGGAAATCAAAAGATAATCAAAGCTTTCCAACAAGAAAAAGTGAATCAGCAACAATTTAGAGTATTGAACGCAGATCTCTATGAGAAAGGCCAACGTGCTCAATTTTCATCTTCATTAACCAATCCTTCTTCACGTTTTATTGATCATATGGCTTATCTATCTATCGGTTTAGTGGGTGGGTTGCTTGCGCTAAGAAGCGGGTCAGCGATCACTGTCGGTGTGATTTCAAGCTTTACGATCTACTCCAGTCAATTTTCAAAACCGTTCATTGAGCTTTCGGGTATCACTACTCAAATACAGACAGCTTTTTCTGGTTTAGAACGAGCGTTTGAATTGATTGACCAACCTGAAGAAACACCTGATGATCCAGATGCGTATGCTTTGAATCCAGACACGATCAAAGGAGAAGTCGTCTTCAATCATGTTTCTTTTTCCTATGAACCAAAACAACGTCTGATCGAAAATTTCAACTTCAAAGCTGAACCAGGTCAAACAATTGCGATCGTAGGAAAAACTGGTGCAGGAAAATCAACGTTAGTCAACTTATTGATGCGTTTTTATGAGACCACTTCTGGTTATATCACTATTGACGACTATGACATCAGACATATCCAAAGAGATACTTTACGAAAAAGCTTTGGTATGGTCCTACAAGACACTTGGTTATTTGACAGTACATTAAGAGAAAACCTTCAGTACGGCAAGCCAGACGCTAGTGATGAGGAAATCAATCAAGCCTTAAAAGCTTCTTATATGTATGAATTTGTCGAACGTCTGCCAGAAAAATTAGATACTAAAATTGGTGGACAAGGCCTTAAAATCTCTGATGGACAAAGACAACTATTGACCATTGCTCGTACAATGATCAGTAATCCGCCTATGCTGATCTTAGATGAAGCGACCAGTTCAGTCGATACATTGACCGAAAAGAAAATCCAAAATGCTTTTCTCGCCATGATGCAAGGAAAAACCAGTTTCGTCATTGCTCACCGTCTTTCAACAATCAAAAACGCCGACCAGATCCTTGTAATGGACCAAGGGGCAATCGTTGAGATGGGTACTCATGATGAACTGCTACAAAAAAATGGCTACTATCATCAGTTATACCAAGCACAATTTACAAAACAATAATAAAAAACAAGCAGTCTTCTGGGATGGGAAGACTGCTTGTTTTTTATTTTGCATGAATAGTTAAACTATTTAATATCTTTTTATATGGAATACTTCGTCCAACATAATAAATCGCTATGGACTGTAGAGGGATCCAAATCACTGTTTTTAAGAGACGAGGTGCCCAAACAACCCAACTAAATAATGGTACGTGGTACATCATCGCTAGCCATAACGGCGTCAAAATCAAGTTGATGATCAACGTGACACTCAAGGTAGCTAAGATCGCATTTTTCCAAGTGATTTCTTTTCGATAAAAAAAGAAACCATAAATTGCTCCTTCGATAAAGGCATTCAATGTAAATCCAATAAAGAAGGCTGTTTTTGAAAATAATGCCATTCCTACTAAGTCAGCTAATACCGCTCCAATCCCTGACCAGAAAGGACCAAACAAAATTCCCATGATCACTTGTGGAATAAAGGTCACACTGATCTTAATAAAAGGTGTTTCGATCGATACTAATCGGGATAGGGTGACCATCAGGGCGATCAACAATCCCATAATAGCGATCATACGTGCGTCTAATCTATTTTTCTTCATTTCCTAGCATCTCCTTTAAGAGCTGCTACACAATACATGCAGCGAATGCGAAAATAAAACCGCGAACAATTCTGTCCTTCGTCAAAGAGGCAACATCCCATCCTCTCAGCACTTAACGCTTTATTTCCTACTCTGATTATTTTGGGAAATCATTCCCAGGCAAACTATAGCATAGTTCACTAGTCACTGTAAATAAAAAAACATATATTTTCAAATATCCCTATTTCTAAGTTCGTGATTAGACGACATATTTCTGCACCAAATGGCATTATACTTTAAAAATACCGAATTTTATCAAAAAGATAATGGACGCTTTTCTAACTCATGCACGACTTTACGGAAATCTAAAAAACCAGCTTCTAATCCTCTCAGTAGTACTTCTGCTGTGCCAATATTTGTTGCGAGCGGAATCTCATAGACATCGGATAAACGAATCAGTGCAGTAACATCTGGTTCATGTGGTTGAGCTGCTAATGGGTCCCGTAAAAAAATCACTAAATCCAATTCATCTTCAGAAATCATCGCACCAATTTGCTGATCTCCCCCTAATGGCCCAGATTTAAAACGATGGACTTTCAAGCCAGTTGCTTCTGTGATTTTCGCACCAGTAGTGCCCGTAGCGAAAAGTTCATGTTTTTCCAATATTGCTTGATAAGCTGTTGCCAATTTGACCATCATCGGTTTCTTTCGGTCATGCGCGATCAACGCGATTTTCATCTCTATCACTCCTTCTTCTTGCCAAAAAATGTGTCCCTTTTCATTTTACATCAAAGATGAGCACATTGACCAAAATTTAAATCAATTGTTGTTCAATGTGACATAGAAAAAGATAACGCTTTCACATATAATTTGTTTAACGAATAAAACTAATAGAAAGCGTGGAATGACAAATGGTAGAAATGGCATTAAAACATGTATACAAGAAATATGACAACGCAGAAAACTATTCTGTAACCGACTTCAATTTATCGATCGATGATCGTGAATTCATCGTTTTTGTTGGGCCTTCTGGTTGTGGGAAATCAACAACATTGAGAATGATCGCGGGTCTAGAGGATATTTCAGAAGGTGAACTGAACATTGGTGGGAAAGTCATGAATGATGTAGCACCGAAAGATCGTGATATCGCGATGGTTTTCCAGAACTATGCCCTCTACCCTCACATGACTGTTTTTGATAACATGGCATTCGGTCTAAAATTGCGAAAATATGACAAAACAGATATCAAAAAACGGGTAGAAAATGCAGCAGAGATCCTAGGATTGACTGAATATTTGAAACGTAAACCAGCTGCATTATCTGGTGGACAACGCCAACGTGTCGCATTGGGACGAGCAATCGTCCGTGATGCAAAAGTATTCTTGATGGATGAACCATTGTCAAACTTGGATGCAAAATTACGGGTTGCCATGCGTGCAGAAATTGCGAAATTACATCAACGTTTAGAAACAACAACGATCTACGTGACCCATGACCAAACGGAAGCAATGACGATGGCTGACCGTATCGTTATCATGAAGGATGGTTTCATCCAACAAATTGGTACACCAAAAGAAGTATATGACACTCCTGTCAATATGTTCGTAGCTGGCTTTATTGGCTCACCTGCAATGAACTTCTTCCATGTGACTTTGAGCAATGGCGTGATCTCAGATGGCCATGGTTTGAAATTGAAAATACCTGAAGGAAAAAATAAAGTTTTAGTTGAAAAAGGTTATGAAGGAAAAGCAGTCATCTTCGGTATCCGTCCAGAAGACATCCACAGCGAGCAAGTCGCTTTAGAAGCTTCTCCAGAAGCCGTGGTCAACTCTGAAGTTGTCGTTTCAGAATTACTTGGTGCGGAGACAATGCTTTATACTAAGACAGGTTCTACTGAATTTATTTCTAAAGTCGATGCGCGTGATTTCCATAAACCAGGTGAAATGGTGGATCTAGCCTTCAATATCAGTAAAGGTCATTTCTTTGATAAAGATACAGAAGAAGTAATTACTTTACCTTAAAATCGCCCCCTTTAAGAATGGCACAGGATAACTCTTGTACCGTTCTTTTTTCCTTTTCAAAAATCAAAAGAAGAAAGCTTGCTGAGGATGAGTCCTCATAAACTTTCTTCTTTTGATGATCAGCTGATCATTTTAAGCGACTTTTTTAACTGTCTTGCCAATGATTTCTTTTTTTCTAATTGTTTTGCTTTAGTAAATATTGGGATATCGAAATATTTGCTCAATGTTCCTGCAACAAAGTAAGCAATATTATAATCTACTAAACTATGGATCAGGCCACCGACACCCATCAAAATAAATACGGTGTAAAAATAACCACCTGAATAATACGTTTCAGGCATATTCCCCATAAAGAAGAAGGCGCTGACGACTAACATTTCAGTAATCGAATGGATGATGCCGATCACCAGATTAAAACTTTGAAAACGCCAATTTGCTAATGTCACTTGACCGTCTTTCAAAACGATTCCTGGATTTTTTTGTAAGTACCATGCCCCAATAACGGCAAATACTAGATGCGATAATGCACGTAATGCAATAATGAATGGTGTAGATAAAAAGAAACCGAATGTTGTACCTAATGCGACAACAATTGCTACACCAGGTGAAAAAAATAAGGCAATAAATAATGGCACATGGGAAGCTAATGTAAAAGATGCTGGTGGAATCATGATTTTAGGCATCACCATCGGGATAATCACACCCATGCCAATCAATAATGCAGAAATCGTAAGTGTTCGTACTGAATTTTTTTTCATTTTTCCCTCTCCTAACATGTCTTGACACATAAATGTCGCCTTATTTTACCTTTATCTACATAATGTGTCAAGACACATGCGTCGAAAAAATGAATAATCATGAAATTAGTTCAATAAAAGAAAGAATGTGGGATAAATCTAAAAATCAGGTTTGCTACAGACTTCAAATAAACGGCGTCCAAAAGTCAGGTTTTTCGGAATTTTCAAAAAAGAGGCTGGGACAGAAGTGTTTAATTCCGAGAAATAAGAAGAAATCAACGAAAATTGCTTTTCAAATTTTTGTGAATTTCGGTTTATTTCCGAAAGAGTTGCTTCTGCTCTCACCGTTTATTCGTTTTTAAAGAATGAGACAAAAGTTTTTCTTACTTTTGTCCCACGCTCTTTCTCTCGAATTTCTCAAACCTAAACGACTTTTGTCTCGACCTCTTCTGTAGACGGAAATCTTTCGTTATGATTTTCCGGTTATCAAAATATTTCCGCTTGATTTACTTTTTAATTTTCTTCCAGCGCATTACTTAATGCTGCAAACTCTTCTAAAGATAATGTTTCTCCTCGACGTTTTGGATCGATATTCGCTTTTTCCAAACTTCTAGTTAGCCAAGTCTTCGTATCTTCTTCTTTCCCATAGGTTGCCTGTAAATTATTCCACAATGTTTTCCTTCTTTGTTGAAAAGCAGCCTTCGTCAATCGGAAAAAGGCTTTTTCATTGGTCACTTTGACCGCTGGTTCTGCTCTTCTCGTCAACTTCAAAATAGCTGAATCAACATTTGGTTGAGGAACAAATACTGTTTTTGGAACGATAAATGCTACGCTAGCTTCCATGTAGTATTGTACAGCGATGGACAAAGAGCCATATGCTTTGGTTCCTGGTTGAGCAGAGATCCGCTCTGCAACTTCTTTTTGTATCATCACGACCATTTCATCAACGACCAACTCTGACTCCAAAAAATGCATCATAATTGGCGTGGTAATGTAGTATGGAAGATTAGCAACCACTTTCAACGGCAATTCTGTGTCAAAATAGTCCATAGCGGCCTGTTGTAAATCAGTTTTCAAAATATCTTGATGGACCACAGTCACATTCGGATAAGGAGCCAGTGTATCTTCTAATACAGGAATCAAACGATCATCGATTTCAAAAGCAACGACTTGTTTGGCATTTCTGGCTAATTGCTCGGTTAAAGCACCAATTCCTGGGCCTACTTCGATAACATTCGTTTCTTCATTGATTTGACCCGTTTCTACGATTTTTCTTAAAATATTCGGTTCAGTCAAAAAATTTTGTCCTAAACTTTTTTTAAACGAAAAACCGTGTTTCAATAAAATCTCTTTTGTTCTAGAGGGTGTCGCAATATCACGGTGTTCACTCATGTTGTTCCTCCACTTTTTTCATTGCTTGTACAAATTCTTCTGGGGTGATCCGAAACATCTTCAAACGTTTTTCCAATTGCTTACCATTGGTATAGCCAATCCGCAATTGATCCCCTAATTTTTCGCGTTTTTCTTTTGCTTTCGCTCCAGCTATTAAACCATGAGCAACAAGAATCTGTCTAGTGATCTCAGTAGTTTCTTTTTCCTCAGCAGGAGTCACGACCTTTTTCAAGGCTTCTAATATTGCTTCATCACTTGCATGTTCTACACCAAGACTTCCCTGTTTACGTGGGCGTGCTTGTTTGCGCGGTAAAAATGCATGTTTGGCTTGTGGCACGACTTCCATGATCGTTTTCCGAATTTTTTCTCCCGAAAAATCTGGATCGGTGAAGATGATGACTCCTCGTGTTTCTTGGGCATGTTCGATTTGCATCAAAATATCTTCGTTGATTGCTGAACCGATAGTTTCGATCGTGTCAGCATCCACTACCTCTTGAAGTCTTCTAGTATCGTCTTTTCCTTCAACGACGATGATTTCTTGGATTTTTAACTTAGTCATTTTCATTTAACCTAAATAGACGATGTGCATTTTTCCATGTATGTCCAGCAACTTCTTCCAGCGTTAGTCCTCGTAATTCTGCAATTTTTTCAACAGTATAACGAGTATATCCCGGTTCATTTCGCTTTCCACGATAAGGGACTGGTGCCAAATAAGGAGCATCTGTTTCTACTAACAAGCGATCGAGCGGTACATTCATGGCTGCTTCCTGCACATCTGTCGCTTTTTTGAACGTTACGACTCCACTAAATGAGATGTGCATGCCTAAATCGAGGAATCGCTTTGCCCACTCAAAATCTCCGCTGAAACTATGCATGATCCCGCCAATATCACGAATATCTTCCTCTTTTAAAATCGCATACGTATCTTCAAGTGCTTCCCTTGTATGGATACTGATTGGCAAATTCATTTCTTTCGCAATCGCTATTTGTCGACGAAAAACTCTATCTTGGACCTCTTTAGGGTCTTCCATCCAATGATAGTCCAGACCGATTTCTCCTAGTGCAACAACTTTTGGCATTGTTAACTGTTCTTGTAATCTTTCTTCGACTTCCTTTGTATAACTGCCTGCTTCTGTTGGATGCCAGCCAATAATACTATATATGTTTGAATAATCATGACTAAGCTGCAGTGATTTGTCGATGGTTGGCGTATCAAAGCCCACAACAGCCATTTTAGTCACGCCCAATTCGTTTGCGCGTTCAATCGTTTCTGGAATATCGTCATTGAATTGTTCCACATTTAAATGGGTATGAGAATCAAATATCATCTTCTATCTCTCCTTTTCTTCATTACTTTAGCATATAAGCAGCTATGGCAGAAGTATTAAAACTAAAAATCAAGATTTATTTTTAGAAAAATAATTTTTTATGGAAAAAGCATGAGGGACAAATCTAAAAATCAGTGTTCTACAAACTCTCGAATAAACGGCGTCCAAAAATCGGGTTTTTCGGAAATTTCAAAAAAAAAAAAAAAAAAAAACGAGCAATACCAAAAGCGTATTGTTCGTTTTTTTCTCCAATTTCTCAAACCTAAACGACTTTTGTCTCGACCTCACTAACGACAAATGGTAGAAACAAAAAGCAACTCCTTCTTTTTTTGTAGCTGAAAACTCCTATTCCAGTCTTTCATTCAGCTATTCTATATGTGTTTGTTTTTATAAAAATAAACCGGTATTCCTAATAAAGTCACGACAATCCCAATCATCGCAAGCCCTGTCTGAGTGAATAACGTCATGCCCAAAATAAAGACAGCTCCCACGATCGCAATCAAAGGAATAACAGGGTATAAAGGAACTTTATAAGGTCGAGGCAAATCAGGTTGTTTCTTCCTTAAAACAAATACTCCGACAAAAATAAGTAGGCTAAACAACCACATCACAAATATCAACATATCTGTTAATAAATCAAATGAACCCACTGTCATCATGATACAAGCAATCACTAACTGAAAGATAGCTGGTGTATAAGGTACTGTAAATTTCTTTGAAAGTTTTGTCAGCTGGTTGCTGAAAGGTAGCTCATTTTCTAATGCCATCGCATAAGGAACGCGTATTCCTGTAAGCGTATAGCCGTTCAATGCACCATAAACAGAAATCAAGATACCAATTGTCACGATTTTCCCGCCAATTTGACCAAAAATAACACCAGAAGCATCTGAAGCAGCATTGAGATTCCCTGCAATTTGATCAATAGGCAGTGTTTTTAGGAACACATAGTTGATCAATAGATAAACGACTGTGACAAAACTCAAGCCCAAAATAATTGCTTTCGGTAGGTCCTTTTCTGGATGCTTCATCTCACCAGCCATTGCGCCGACACCTAGCCAACCATCATAAGCAAACAACGTTGCCAGTAACGCACTACTCAATCCTTGCGCAAATGAAACATCTTTTCCTGATTCGATCGGTAATAATTGCACAGTGCCATTGCCAGGAGTAAGCAACCCCCAAATCACGATAACTGCAAGTGGGATCAACTTGATCACTAAGGTAGCAGATTGCACAGTCGTTCCTACTTTGGTACCAAGCAAATTCAGACCTGTGATCGAAATTGCTGTGATAATAGCAATAAATAGTAAATAATCCGTGGATAATTGTAATAAATTGATCAATTGTGTAGCAAAGATGATGGACAGTGCAGCAATATTTGCTGGAAAATAAATCAAGCTTTGTGACCATCCAAGTAAGAAACTAGGCAATTTTCCATAGGCCGCTTCGATATATTTTACAGCACCACCAGTTTCAGGAATCGCGGTAGCAAGTTCTGCTACGGTCAACCCCGCACAGATTGTCAAAAATCCACCTAGTAACCATACCAATAACGTCAAACTAGTAGACTGTGTACTTGCGGTCACTGCTGCAGTTTTAAAGAAAACCCCTGCGCCGATAACCGTCCCCATTACAGTCGCTAATGCACCAAACAAATTAATCTCACGTTTCAACTTACCTTTCATTCGCATCCCCTTTTTCGATTAGATTTTAGTATAACCTCCAGTATAACGGAGAATATTTCACTTTACCATTACTTTTCAGAAATTTTTACTGTAAATATCCCTCTTTGGGCGGAGGTATCCTAGTAAAATGTTCGTTATACTAATGAGTATGATACTAAAGGAGGGGGATTCATGGATTTTAGACGTTCTTATCCAAAAATAGCCGATTTTTTAGAAAAAAAAGAGCCAATTACTAGAAAAAATCAACTGCATTCTCGCTGGCATTGGTTTAGCTTGATCCTATTCGGGCTATTGACTGTTGCTACTTTTACCCAACAAATCTTTTTACTACTTGTTTCTATAGCGGTCGTTGCTTTACTAAAAGGACCAGGAATGATCTTTTTGGGCACGATCTATGCTTTCTTGGTAGGCTTATTCCCACCAATCGGCATCGTTTTGTCCGCTATTTTTTTCTTACTGAATCTGGGGACATTAGCCAAAAACTGGCGACTCTCATTAACAGGATTCTTTTTTTATGGCTATCCGATTGCTGCGATGTTTCTAAGAGTTTGGAGAAATTGGGACAATATTTGGTTTCTCACTGGGAGCTTAGCCATTGGCTTGCTTGTGCTCCACCTTCTCCTGACAAAAATTTACCAACGGTATGGAATCGGTAGAACGATTTTTTGGTATCTTTTCTCGCTACCCTTTGTTTTTCTGACGGCCCTTTTGCCAAAACGTTTAAAAAGAAGAATCAAGCTTCTACCAAAATCATGATCGATCACTATTCTTAAGTCAGAGATACGCAAAATAGGAAAAATTATTTTGCATATCTTTGGCTTATTTTTTATGCTTTTTCAGCTATTCAATAATTAAAATAGGCTGCTTCATTCATTTAGGACAGGAATAACTGATTTTAGGACAATCCATCCATTCAGGATAACAACTTTGTTAATCTATAAAAAGAACGGATACTTAAAGACCGTATTGTCAAGTTACTGGTCTCAGAACAATCGCTCCTCTCTCTGATAGGAAAGAAGAAAGATTTTGGAAAATAACACACCCTTTTTTTCAACGATCTAGATCGACTTTCATGAAACATCTTAGAATTTCTATCAACGTACTATTCATCATAAATTGGTTCCAAAGAAATGAGTGGATGAGAAAATTCAGAAACAACAAAAAAGAGACTGAGACAACACGTGTCTCAGTCTCTTCTAGTCTCTCTAAAAACGGATAAACGGTGAGACAAACGTCGCATCTTCGGAAAATAAGCCGAAATTCACCAAAAATTTGAGAAACAATTTTCGAAAAATCCCTTCTTATTTCTTGATGTGAAACACTTTTGTCTCAATCTCCTTTCCAGCATCGAATCATCTGTACTGGACTTTTTCTTAACTAAGCGATCTCTGAACCATTTGGCATTGATTTAGGTGCTTCTACTACTTGTAAAGAGCCGTCTGGTGCTTCCGCTGAAAGAATCATTCCTTGGCTGATTTGGCCACGCATTTTACGTGGTTTCAAATTCGCTACAATCACTAATTTTTTCCCTATCAATTCATTTGGATCAGGATAAAATTCTGCGATACCAGATAAAATTTGTCGATCTTGACTATCGCCTGCGTCTAAACGGAATTGCAATAGCTTATCTGCACCTTCAACTTTTTGACAGTTGATCACTTCTGCTACTTTCAATTCTACTTTTTCGAAAACATCAAATTTAATTTGTTTTTCTTTCATAGAAACTAGTTCAGTTTCTTCAGGATCCCACTTTACTGTATCTTCATTTGTCTGAGTGCCTTCAGACATTTTTCCTTTGATATAGCTGACTTCTTCTTCCATGTCTAAACGTGGGAAGATCGGTGTTCCTTTTGAGACCACTTTTGTACCAGAAGGAAATTCACCGAAGTGTAGTCCTTCAAGATTCATCATTTCAGGATCCAATCCTAATTGAGTAAAGATTTTTGTTGGTGTTTCTGTCATGATCGGTTGTAACAGAATCGCTGTGATACGTAGAGATTCTGCCAAATGGATCATCACACTATCCAATTCTTTTTTCTTTTCCTCATCTTTGGCTAATACCCATGGTTCTGTTTCATCGATATATTTATTTGCACGAGAAATCAACACCCAAATCTCAGCCAACGCGGTATTGAATTCCATTTTTTCCATTGCATCATGGTAACGTCCAACGACATTCGCAGCAGTTGTAGATAATTCACTATCAAATGGCGTCACCAAAGAAGCATAATCAGGTACGACTCCATCACAATATTTATTGATCATCGCAACCGTACGATTTAAGAGATTCCCCAAGTCATTGGCTAAGTCATAATTGACGCGCGATACAAAATCTTCTGGTGTGAATACGCCATCAGAACCGAATGGTACTTCACGTAACAAGTAATAACGTAATGCATCCAAGCCATAACGCTCAACCAACATTTCTGGGTAAACGACATTGCCTTTTGATTTAGACATCTTACCGTCTTTCATCAATAACCAGCCATGTCCAAAGACTTTTTTAGGTAATGGCAAGTCTAAGGCCATCAACATGATTGGCCAATAGATCGTATGGAAACGTACGATTTCTTTTCCAACCATATGAACATCTGCTGGCCAGTATTTTTGGAACAAGCTATCATCGTCTGAACCATAGCCTAGCGCCGTGATATAATTGACTAGAGCATCGATCCATACATAGACCACATGTTTGGGATTATTTCTCACTGGAACACCCCAAGTGAAAGTAGTTCTTGAAACTGCAAGGTCTTCTAGACCAGGTTTGATGAAGTTGTTGATCATTTCGTTTTTACGAGATTCCGGTTGAATAAATTCCGGATGTTCTTCATAATACTGAAGCAAACGATCGGCGTATTTACTCATACGGAAGAAATAAGATTCTTCTTTGACTAGTTCTACTTTATGACCACTTGGTGCTTTACCACCGATCACGTTGCCTTCTTCATCTCGATAGACTTCCGCTAATTGCGTTTCTGTAAAGAATTCTTCATCGGAGACAGAATACCATCCTTGATACTCACCAAGATAGATATCCCCTTTTTCTAGTAGACGATCAAATACTTTTTGGACTGCTGCTACGTGATAATCATCTGTTGTACGAATAAATTTATCGTAGCTGATATCAAGTGTCTTCCATAATTTCTTGACATCTGCAGCCATCTTATCCACATATTCTTGTGGTTCCACACCTAATTCTGCTGCTTTTTTTTCTATTTTTTGACCGTGTTCATCCACCCCAGTTAGATAAAACACATCAAAGCCCATCAATCGCTTATAGCGGGCAACTGCATCACAGGCAATTGTAGTATAAGAATTCCCAATATGAAGTTTCCCACTTGGATAATAGATTGGCGTAGTAATATAAAAAGTTTCCTTTTCTGCCATGGGGCTCTTCCTCCTTTATCGCATGATGCGAATTCGTTTCCTTGCTAGTATACCATAAAACAAATAGACTGTTACCATTTTTTCGTTAGCACGCAACAAATGAAACACATCTACCGATTTTTTTCATTTGAAAACATGCTATAATAAAAAAGGGTTGGAAAGACCCCTTTTTCTATTCAATAAATCATACCTTTACTGAATTTTTTGAAAACATTCGATCATACGTATCGATTTGAAGTACGGGGTTCTAATATTAAGCTCTTGGCATGAACACTTAGGAATAACAGCGATCATTGCATGCCCTGACTAGTTGGTTCACATCCATACTTTTTTACGATCGAACATCAAGGGCGTTTTTTACTTATGCCATCTTTTCTCGTAAAAATCACTACAACTTTTACACTATTTATTACCATTCATATCATTTAGATAAACTATTTGACCAAGAGAGGTTGGAATCATAATGAAAAAAAAGCATCTTTATTTCGCTATCAGTATCGCAATTCTTTCACTTGTGCATTTATTGTTCAGCTATTTTTATGTACGCATGTATGGCTATTTTAATCTCCACGGAAATTTGAATAGTTTTTTGTTGGTTTCTCAAATACTCCGTTTTGTCTTGGATGCCTATATCATTGTTTGTAGTTTTTTTGCCATCCGAGAAGAAAAACAAAAAATATTGCCTTTTTACTTACTGTTCTTTCTATTTAATTTGATTCTGCCATTTTTATTTCATGTGTAACTAAACAGCTATTTTTCCATAGGAAATCTTTGGTTTTCTGATAGAGTCTGCTACAATGAAGTAAAAAGGACCCTGCAATCGAGCTAGAAGGAGGACATATAATGAAACAGTTTGCTTCTAAAGAAGAAGAAAAACAATATTATGAACATGAAGCAAGTGAAGCTGATTTTCTTGCTTGGTATCAAAAGCAAGAACGGCCAGAGTATGATAAGCCTTCTTTGACTGTCGATATCGTCTTAATGTGCTATAACAAAGAAGAAGATCAACTAAAAATCTTGCTCATTCAAAGAAAAGGACATCCTTATCGCAACTCATGGGCACTACCTGGTGGATTCGTACAAAAAAATGAGTCTACAGGAGAAAGTGTACTACGAGAAACCAAAGAAGAAACTGGCGTAGTGATCTCCCAAGAAAACATCGAACAACTCCATACGTTCAGTACACCTAATCGCGATCCGCGTGGCTGGGTCGTAACTGTTAGTTATTTAGCATTTATTGGGGAAGAGCCTTTGATTGCTGGAGATGATGCAGAGGAAGTCCAATGGTTCACATTGGAACGTCAAGGAAACAAGATCCATCTAGCCAGTGATGATGTCGCTATTTCTTTGGATTTACTGACCGGTGAGTCCTCTGGTAAAGACACTTTGGCATTTGACCATAGCGAGATCATCCTCAAAGCCTTTAATCGTGTGGTAAATAAAATGGAGCACGAACCCCAAGTACTCCAAGTTTTAGGAAAAGATTTTACGATTACTGAAGCGAGAAAAGTTTTTGCAAAATTCTTAGGCATCGATTTCAAAATGATCGACCATTCTAATTTTAAAAAAGCAATGCTTCAATATTTCGATGAGATCGGTGAACGCCCCGTCGGTATTGGCCGCCCATCCAAAATCTACCAGCTAAAGCCAGGGAATGACGAGTAAAACAAAAAGCAGAAAGAACAAAAGTGAGTCTTTTGTTCTTTCTGCTTTTTGTTTTATCATAATTAGTGAGCTTTTCTTTAAAGAAAATTCCTAGAAACAAAAACAAGTTATGTTTTTTATTAGTAAGGCGATCCCTGGCACCCCTACCAGTTCGATTATTCAAAAATCACTTGTTTACCGATTTTTTCTAACTCCATACTTTTTTTGTCAGGTGGTTCATTCAATTGCTCGTTCACATTGATAAAAAGCAATGTTTTATTGTACCACTGCGCTTTATATCGCAATTTTATAATCAATTTATACCAATCTTGCAACTGAAAATCGGCTGAAGAAAGTTCAGATGGAACAGCTTCAACAAATAAGTAATCATAATTGCGGATCAAATTACTAGATACTCTTTCCAAGTAATCTTCTTTTTGTAATTTTTGTTTCTGATAAAGATCCATTACTTTTCTCTTTTGTTTCTGATAATTTCTAGCATTTTCCAAACGAGCTTTTCTTTTTTGAGCTGCTTTACTTTTAATCACCAGTTTTCTCTTGGCAACTTTCATCTTATCTCTCGTTTGCCTGAACAATGGCATTTGTACTTCAACTGGTGATGAAGTTTCCACCAATTTCTTTGGATCATACGCTACCCCTAGCCATCGATTAGTAGTTGGCACTCCAGATATTTGTACTTCACAAAGTAAAGAAACATAGAAACTTTCATTATACCGTGCTGAAATCGTCGCTGACCGTATAACACCTTCTACCGGACGATGTAGTCTCACTTGGATCAGCTCTTTTTGTTTCGGCAGTTTCAAGTACTTATCTTCCAAATAAATCGTTCCTTTTTGATTATTTGTTGTATAAGACTGCCACATACTTTTTTTGTTCTTCAGTTTAGGGAAACTAGCACGCCCCTTGAAATAATTTCGAAAAGCGCGGTCTAAATTTAATTGGGCATTTGCTAATGCTAAGCTATCTGCTGATTTTAAAAATGCGTATTTTTTTTTAATGTTGCAGGTGTCATCGAATAATCGATGGCACCTGTTCTCGCATAACTTTCCTGTCGTGCTTTTAGCAGATGGTTATACGTAAAACGCACACAACCAAAATTTTGGATGAACCATTCTTTTTGTGAAGCAGTCGGGTAAATTCGGAATTTAAAGGCTTTTAGCATAAGCATTTACCTCCTAATTTGTGACAAGTAAGGCTTCCTTTTGCCGTTTTAATTTTTTTGAATAATAAGGTACTTCTTGTTCCGTAGCATAGACAAAATGTTCAGGAGCAATCTCTCTTAATGCTCGCACTTGTCCATCATCTGGCTCCGATTGATATTTGATTCGTTTGCGCTGTCTTTCATGATCAGGATCTGGTAATGGAATAGCAGATAGCAGACTTTCTGTATAAGGATGCACGCCATGGTTATAGATTTCATCACTAGTTCCCATTTCCAATAAACGTCCATTGTGCATCACGCCGATCCGATCGCTGATATGTTTTACCATAGACAAATCATGGGCGATGAACAAATAAGTTAATTGATGCTGTTTTTGCAGATCTTGTAAAAGATTGACTACTTGCGCCTGGATCGAAACGTCTAATGCTGAGATAGGTTCATCACAAATAATGAAGCGTGGTTCGATTGCCAAAGCTCGTGCAATCCCGATCCGCTGACGTTGACCACCTGAAAATTCATGTGGATAACGGGTACCATGTGTAGGGTTCAGTCCGACGGTTTTTAGCAATTCATCTACTTTTTTTGAACGTTCTTCTGGTGTTTTAGCTAAACCATTGACATCGATTCCTTCTGCAATGATATCTCGAACTTTCATTCGTGGATTTAAAGAAGCATATGGATCTTGGAAAATCATTTGGACTTCATGACGAAACAGGCTCATTTCTTTTTTGCCCTTGATTTTCGTGACATCTTTCCCGTCAAATAAAACTTCGCCACCTGTTGGTTCATTCAAGCGAATGATCGTGCGACCCGTTGTAGATTTACCGCTCCCAGATTCCCCTACTAATCCAAAGGTTTCTCCTTCATAGATATGAAAACTGATATCGTTTACTGCATGCACTTCATTTTTCTTGCCAATGTTGAAGTACTGTTTTAATCCTTTAACTTCGAGCAGTTTCTTTTGCATCAATCATTCCCCCTTGGCTTGCTTGTTTTTTTTCTTTGAAAATAGCCCAGCGTCGTTTGATTTCTTCAGGTGGATTCACCTTAGGCGCTTGAGGAGCTAACAGCCAAGTCGCTGCTTTGTGCGTTTTTGATAATTCAAAAAATGGTGGTTCTTGTTCTGCATCGATTTTTAATGCATATTCATTCCGAGGATAGAAAGCATCCCCTTTTGGTGGATTCAATAAATCCGGTGGTGAACCTGGAATAGCATATAAGCGATCATTTACACTATCCAAAGTTGGCATAGAACCCAATAACCCCCATGTATAAGGGTGTTGAGGATTATAAAAAATTTCTTCCGAGGTACCTACTTCGATGATCTTCCCACCATACATCACTGCTACACGGTCAGCGACATTTGCTACGACACCTAAATCGTGGGTGATGAAAATGATCGATGTATCGATTTTTGTTTGGATCTCTTTTAGAAGTTCGATGATCTGTGCTTGGATCGTTACATCTAGTGCAGTAGTTGGTTCGTCAGCAATCAGGATCTGTGGATAACAAATCAAAGCGATCGCAATAACGATCCGTTGACGTTGACCACCAGAGAATTGATGCGGATAGCTATTGATCCGTCTTTCTGCTTCAGGAATCCCAACTAATTTTAGTAAGTCTAATGCAGCTTTTTTACCATCTTTCTTCGAGACCTTGTTATGCTTACGTAAAGATTCAGCAACTTGTTTGCCAATCGTCATCGTAGGATCAAGAGAAGTCATTGGATCTTGGAAAATCATCGCAATTTCTTTCCCACGAATCTTTTGCATTTCTTTTTCTGTTTTGCCAACGATATTTTCGCCTTTGAATAAGATTTCTCCAGAGTCGATATTTGCGTTGCTTGATAATAATCGCATGATACTTCTAGTCGTGACTGATTTTCCGCTTCCGGATTCACCTACGATCGCCAATGTTTCGCCTTTATTTAAATGAAAATTGACGCCACGGATTGCTTGGACTTTTCCAGCATACGTATCAAATGAGATTTCTAAATTTTTTACTTCTAGAATTTTCGTCATATTACTCACTCTTTCATTTTAGGATCAAAGGCATCACGTAAGCCATCAGCTAGTAAGTTAAAGGCAATCATGATAACCGATAAGGTTGCCGCAGGAATCCATAGCAGATATGGTAGATACAAGAATGTCTTGTAGCCATCGCTAAGCATTGTTCCTAAAGAGGCAGATGGTGGTGTTAACCCTAATCCGATGAAACTTAAGAAAGCTTCAAAGAAAATAGCGGATGGAATACTGAACATCATTTGGATGATGATCACACTTGAGATATTAGGTAAGATATGTTTAAAAGCAATTTTCAATTTAGACTCGCCTAATGTCATTCCAGCTAGTACATATTCTTGGTCTTTTAATTTCATTGTTTGCGCACGAACGATCCGTGCCATCGGAATCCAGTTAGTGATTGCCATTGCTGCTACTATGGAGAAAATCCCTGGTTCAAACACCACGAGCATCAAAATCATCACAACTAAATTAGGAATACCTGAAAGGATTTCTAAGAAACGTTGCATTGCATTGTCCACACGGCCACCTAATAGTCCTGAGATTAAACCATAAGCCACTCCAATAGTCACATCTAAAATTGCTGCAATAAATGCAATCAATAAAGAAATACGTGTGCCCATGAATAAACGGCTCAATACATCACGACCTAAACCGTCTGTTCCTAAGAAGAAATTCGTATTTGCCGGAACATTGGCTTGTGCATATTTATCAACTAACTCGCCGCCTACCATGGCTTTTCCGTTCAACCCATTGATATCGATCCCTGGGATACGCGGAGGTAAGTTGATATATTCCACATTTTGTGCAGTTGGATCATGGGGTGAAACAAAAATCGTTACGATCGAGATCAAGATGATAATCACTAATAAGATCATTGAAACGACTGCCGCTTTATTTTTTTTCAAACGACGCCAAGAATCTTGAATGAAGTTCAATGAAGGTGTGGTGATTTGCTCACGTTCTTCTTCAGTATTTTTTTGTAACGGTAGAAACTCATCTGCAGGAATGTCAGCAATTGTTTCATACTTTTTGGGTATCATTTCCATTTAGCTTCGACTCCCTTCAGAAACTCGGATTCTTGGATCAACTAAACCATAAAGTAAGTCAACTACCAGAATAACGAAAATCAACATAAATGAATAAAGAATAGTTACTGCCATGATCGTTGGATAATCATTCGTCGTGATCGATTTTACAAATTGCTCCCCAATCCCTGGAATCGCAAAGATGTTTTCTACTACTAGCGATCCAGTCATCAATCCAACAGCTAATGGTCCTAAGAGTGTCATCAAAGGAATCAGACTGTTACGAAGTCCATGTTTGAAAGCAATCTCCCAACGACTCAATCCTTTTGCTCGTGCTAATTCCACATAATCACTATGCAACACTTCAACCATCTCAGTTCGGATGAATCGAGCAGAATCCGCTAACGGCGACATAGCTAATGCGATGGTTGGTAAAATCGTATAAGCGAAACCATCCCATTTCGCAATCGGTAATACATGTAATTTAATTGCAAAAATATATTGAAGTAATACTGCAAAAACAAAGTTAGGAATTGAACGGCCTAAAATTGCGACTAATGTTGCAGAAGTATCTGCCCACGTATTTTGCTTCATTGCGGAAATCGTACCCAGGATCGTACCAATCACTGTTCCGAAGATAATTGCCTGTAGTCCTAATTGTAGAGAAGGTCCAACACGTCCAGCTAACAAATGTGAAACTGGTTGATTTTTAAATTGGAATGAGATCCCGAAATTGCCATGCAATAAATTGGAAAGATAGATCCCATATTGGACAACCACTGGTTTATCCAACCCTACTTGTTTATTCAGCATTGCGACGGTTTCAGGACTTAAACGTTCTTGGTTTGTGTATGGTGTACCTGGTAATAATTGCATTAGAAAGAAAGTAATCGTTGCAATCAACCAAAGCGTGATGACCATAAAAAAGACACGTTTCAATACATATTTTATATAACTATTCACTACTATTTCCCCCTAGCTTTTGACTTCTGACAAATGTTTCGCTACATTATTAATAATGAACCAAAGATAAAGGAGCAAATGAATGAAGAAAAAATATTTCCCCTATACACTTGCCGGTGTATTGATTATTCTGATCATTATAAAGAATAGCCTGAACCATCAAGTAACACTTATTCAATTATCGAATGATTTATTTTTATGTGCGTTGCCGTTTTTGATTATCGGCGGATTTCTATGGGTTTTTTCCTCGGGTTTCTTTGATCATTTTCAACGATCCATCTATTTAGCCCGAACAAGAAACCGCAAGAAAAAACCAGAATTTTCTTCACTCTCGTCTGCCAGCTATGGTATGTATACCTTTTGGCTGATCATTGCCGGAATCTTGCTTGCTCTTTCTATCGTATTGCTAGTTTTTGCGTTGATCCTTTAAGTAACGATAATCATTAGTTAAAGAGACGGAGATTGGGACATATGTCTCAATCTCCAATTCGCCTATTTTTTCAAAACCAATCGATTATTCTTCTACAGACGTCCATTTATAATCCCATGAAGCGCCAGCAGCATGGTGAACGATACCTTTGATTTTTTCGTTAACTAAGTGACCTTCTGCTTTTTGATAGACAGGCACAACACCCATATCATCAGCAGTAATAATCTTATTCGCTTCTTGGAAATCATCCCAACGAGCTTGTTCATCTCCTGCATCACGTGAAGCTGCAGCTTTCACTACATCGTCATATTCTTTGTTGCTCCATTGTCCGCGGTTATAAGAGTTTCCAGTTGTGAATAAGTCAGTAAAACTACTTGGATCAGCATAGTCTGCACCCCAACCACCTAGAACAGTATCGAAATCACCTGTTCCTGAGCGATCGATCCGAACAGAGAACGGTACAGGCGTTGGTTTTACTTTGACTCCTTCTAGATTTTCTTGGATCGAGTTTTGGATATACTCAATCACTTTTTTCGTTGCATCGTCATCAGAAGCCATCAATTCAAATTCTAGAGAATCCACGCCAAGTTCTTTCTTCGCTTTTTCCCAGTATTCTTTTGCTTTTTCTTTGTCATAAGTAACTAAATCGCCTGCTTCTTTGGCAAAGTCTTCATTTGAATCTGGACTTTTTGACATATCTGCTGGAATCAATCCAGTTGAAGCCACCGAACCATCACCTAATACTTGTTTCACTAGTGCCTCTCTGTTAATCGAATAAGAAATAGCTTTTCGCAAGTTTGCATTTTTGAATGGAGATTTTGCATCACGTTGATTGAATTCGATATAACTTGTACGAGCTTCTTTTACAGATGTGTAAGAAGGATCATTTGCATTTTGTTGTGCTAATTCACCTGAAAGAATAACATCATCAGCTTGTCCATCTTTAAATAGATTCAAGGCTGTTGAAGATTCTTTTACAACACTTACTTTGATTTCAGATAATTTCACAGAATCTTTATCCCAATAATTATCATTTTTCTTGTAAGTCCATTCAGTATCTGTTCCTGGTCCATCAAAATCTGTTAAAGTGAACGGACCATTATAAACAGCTTTGTCACTTGTTGTTGCATAAGAGTCACCATTTTTTTCCACTACTGATTGTTTTTGTGGGAAGAATGATGGGAATGCAAGTAAGTATTGGAAGTAAGGTGTTTGTTTCGTTAATGTGATTTCTAATTCATAATCACCAACAGCTTTGATTCCCAATTCTGATTTATCTTTTTTACCAGCTGTGATATCTTCAGCATTTGCTACTGGTGCAAATAGATACGCATATTCAGAAGCAGTTGCTGGATCTACTGTACGTTGCCAACCATAAACATAATCTGCTGCAGTTACTGGATCACCATTTGACCATTTTGCATCATCGCGTAATTTGATTTTATAAGTTAGACCATCTTCACTGACATCTGCTAGTTTAGTTGCGCCTGCTGGTTGAGGTTTACTGTCTTTGTCTAAACGATAAATTCCTTCGTATACATTGTTCAAGGCTGTAAAACTAATTGTGTCTGTCGCTAAAGATAAATCAGCAGTCGGCATTTCTTGAGGTACGACTAAATTGAAAACGCCGCCTCCACTAGCTGATCCTCCACTAGCTGAATCACTACTTTTTGTATCTGTGCTCCCGCCATAACATCCGGCTAATACTAGCCCACATAAGGCAACAACGCTAAGTGTCCATTTCTTTTTCATTTTTCGTACCCCTTTATCGAAATTTTCAGAATAATTAGTATTTTCTGAGTTGTTTAAGATTTTAATGAATAATTATTAAAAAAGCAATACTTTTTTCTCTTTTTTCCAAAAAATAATGAATTTTTCGTGAATTATTTACATATTCTTTCTGAAAATTATTATTTTTAAAGGGTTTAAGTGACTATCCCAAAAAAATTAAATAATTTTGCTAACAGATGGTTTTATGCTATTTTCAGCACTGTATTCTCAAAATTTGCAAAAAAAAAAAAAAACTTGGAAAGCAAGTAAATTACTCTCCAAGTTACTATTTCTTATTACAATATATTCGCTATTGCTAAAAATCACTCACTTCCATGTTTTCTAGCAATTCGTTTGGCCATCCAGATATCTGGCTTGTTCCAACCATTCGCATCCGGAATTACCCCAACGATCTGATAGCCAAGTTTCTCATAGAATTCATAAGGATGATCTTTCCTGTTTTGAATCGTTTCAAGCTTGTCAAAGGTATCTTCAAATAAGTCTTCTTCAATCGCCAAGCTTGTTTGCCCCTCCACATCATCAGTTCCTAAATAGACAACGATTCCTCCTTGTGAGGCAATCTCTTTTTCTAGATAACTCACTAGGCGTGTACCAACTTGTTGTTTACGGTACATACTTTCGACGACTAAGGGATGCAGTTCCCAACCAGTTTGACCATATTGTGGAATCGCACCGACAAAACCAATCAGCTCATCTCCTTCGATTGCAGAGACGGCGATCCTTTCATCTTCTAGCAGTCGCTCTACTTCTTTCATCGGCTGTTCACCGTATTCATCTGGCCAAGTCAATCTCAAAAGATCGGCTAATTGGTCACGTAAAACCAAATTATCACGATCAAACTCACTGATAATCATACCCATCCCCCCATTTCTGCCTATTTTAGCAGTAGATGGAAGAAAAATGAACAATTTTATACCAAAGGTTGTGAAAAGAGCGATTTGACCTGAACAATAAGGAGAAAAATCTCGAAATAGCTTTCCATATTTTGAGATTTTTTGACTTATTGTTGAAGGTCAGCTCTTTGAACACCGCGGATAATGGTTGTGAAAAGACCGTTCAGCTCTTTGAACACTGTAGATGTAGATAAGGTTGTGAAAGAAGCGATTTAGCCTGATCACTAGCGCAGAAAAAGAGTGTGAAACAAAGGTATTTCTTTTGCCTCACACTCTAGATACGAATAAATGGTGGGAGCAGAAACAGCTCCTTCGAAAATGGACTGGAATACACAAAAATTTGAAAGAAAATTTCATGAATCCCTTTTCGTTTCGCAGAGTCAAACTCTTCTGATGCCTTATTTGCTCGTTGCTTTTTCTTTTTTCATTTGCTTACTGCGTAATTGGCCACAGGCTGCATCAATATCCGTTCCATGTTCTTTACGGATGACACAGTTTACGCCATTTTTCTTCAGTACATCATAAAACTTCAATACATCAGCTTTAGGACTTCGTGAATATTGATCATGCTCACTGACAGGATTATAAGGAATCAAATTCACATAGACTAGTTTCTTTTTATCTTTCAATAAATCAGCCAATTGCTGTGCATGTTCAGGCCGATCGTTCACTTGGTTCAGCATGATATATTCGAATGTGATCCGTCGATTTGTTTTTTCCAAATATTCATCTACAGCTTCCATCAGTTTTTCGATTGGGAAGCTACGGTTGATTCGCATGATCGATGTGCGTACTTCGTTGTTTGGCGCGTGCAATGAGATAGCTAGGTTTACTTGTAAACCATTGTTTGCAAATTCTTTGATCTTGTTCGCTAAGCCACTAGTTGACACAGTGATGTGACGTGCACCAATAGCCAAACCTTTCGCATCATTGATAATATATAGAAAGTTCATGACATTGTCGTAGTTATCAAATGGTTCCCCAATCCCCATGACTACCACATGAGATACTCGCTCGCCTTCTTGTCGTTCATCAAAATAATGTTGCACCATCATGATTTGTGCAACGATTTCTCCTGCTGTTAGATCACGATTTTTTTTCAACAAACCACTTGCACAAAATGTGCAACCGATATTGCAGCCGACCTGTGTCGTTACACAGACAGACAAACCATATTCTTGTCGCATCAACACTGTTTCGATCATGTTTTTATCAGGCAATTCAAACAAGTATTTGACTGTGCCATCTGACGCCTCTTGTACGACCATCTGTTTTAATGGATTGATAATAAACTGGTCACTCAACTTAGCAATCAGGCCTTTTGAAAGATTCGTCATTTCAGAAAAATCTCTTACACGCTTTTGATATAACCATTCCCATACTTGTGCAGCTCGAAATTTTTTCTCGCCATTTTCTAAAAACCATGCGGTCAATTCTTCAATTGTTAAACCATAAATGGATTGTTTTTCCAAGATTATTTCCCTCTTTTTTTCAAAGTATCGCTACATACTATAACTGATTCTCCAAACTAATGCAACTCTTCACAAAATAAACACTATGAAATAGATGATATGCGTCTTTTTATTAAATAAAAAACACTCCAAAGATCTCCTTTACTAAGATTTTTGGAGTGTTCCTATTTTTTAACGCCAGCCCAAATCAGGCGCTACGTCTTTTACGATAGATTCTAGTAGATGCAGATTGTATTCGACACCTAGTGTATTTGGAATCGTGACTAGTACAGTATCCGCTTCTTTGATTGCTTCATCTTCTGCCAACAGTTTAACGATTTTATCTGGTTCACCGGCAAAAGTTTTGCCGAAAATCGTTGGGTTGCGATGATAAGCTAAAAATCCTACTTGATCTGCTGCCTCATCACCTAATTCACCGAATAACTGACGATCTAAATCTGTTGTGATCGGTTGGATAGACCGAGTCACCAAAGTCCTTGGTTCAAAATCATGTCCTGCTTCTTTCCAAGCTTCCTTAAATGCACGCAATTGTTTGGCTTGCTAGATATGAAATGGTTCTTTGCTTTCAAAATTGACGAGTGTAGAGGATTGTAAGTTCATTCCTTGTTTGGCTGCCCAAACTGCTGTCTCAGTGGAACCAGACCCCCACCAGATCCGTTCTCTTAATCCATCCGAGTAAGGTTCAATACGTAATTTCCCTGGACCTTGAGGAAACATCGGCATCGGATTTGGTTCGGCGAAAGGCTTGCCCTCTAATAATTTTAAAAATTCCAATGTCCGCTGACGAGTGATTTCCTTAATTTCTTCTTCACTGTAATCATAGCCAAAATATTTCCAACCATCTAAAACTTGTTCTGGTGAACCACGGCCCACACCCAATTGCACTCTGCTTTGGGTGATAATATCCGTCAAACCAGCATTTTCCGCCATCATATACGGATTTTCATAACGCATGTCGATCAAACCAGTACCCACTTCGATGTTGCTAGTTTTAGCACCGATAGCAGCCATCAGTGGAAATGGTGATCCAATCTGATCGGCAAAATGATGTACACGAAACCAAGCCCCATCGATACCAATTTTTTCTGCTTCAACCGCCAATTCGATTGATTGCAGATATGCATCACTCGCCGTCTTGACTAGTGATCCTTCATCCATCCAGTGACCAAAACTTAAAAAACCAATTTTTTTCATTCCAAATTCCCTCCTTTTAACTAGCACTTACTATTTGTTAGTTTGAAGTGATTCTACTACTTTTTATTTTAAAAAACGAATAAAACATCTCGAGGCACATATTTTTGTGAAAACACACACATATCCAGAGGAAATCATTGCTTTTTCCCATTTTTAAAAAGAAAAACTATTTGCTTTTGATACACGACAGAAAATCTATCACTTAGATTCATTACGGCTAGCATGTTCTCTCGCAAATCATTAAAATCAAATTTAAGATGATTCAAAGCAGTCAAAAAATAATCTATATAAAAAAATACACTCCTTTCCAAAAAACATTAGGAAAGGAGTGCTTTATTTCAGATAACATCATTTTTTTATATTCATGCATATTGACTATATTTCAGGTAGCTACCCTATTTTTACCCTTCTTGATCGGATGGCAGAGGATCTATAGGATCTTCTACTTGTTCAATAAATACTTTACGTGGTTTACTTCCTTCTGATGGTCCTACAACTCCGTGAGCTTCTAACTCGTCGACTAAGCGAGCAGCACGATTGTAGCCAATCCTAAACCGACGTTGTAACAATGAAATACTTGCTGTTTGCATTTCGATCACTAACGCCTTTGCTTCTTCAAATAGTTCATCTTGCGGTTGTTCTGCCGAACCACTTGTTTCTGCTTCATCCGTTGGCATCATCTTTTCTTCATAATGTGCTTCTTGCTGATCCGTTACAAAACTTACAACTCGTTCAACTTCATGATCGGAAATAAAGGCTCCCTGAACACGGATTGGCTTATTTTCACCCATTGGTAAGAAGAGCATGTCCCCTCTTCCTAGGAGTTTCTCTGCACCATTTGAGTCAATGATCGTTCGAGAGTCGGTTCCACTTGAAACAGCAAATGCCATTCGTGAAGGAACATTGGCTTTAATGATCCCTGTGATAACATCTACACTTGGTCTTTGGGTTGCCAAGATCATATGGATTCCAGCGGCACGGGCCATCTGTGCTAAACGAATGATCGCATCTTCAACTTCATTACTTGCTACCATCATCAAGTCAGCTAATTCATCTACAATAACTACGATAAATGGTAATGTTGGATGCTTCGTTCCCATTTCAAGATTTTTTTGTTGAACAAATTCATTGTATCCGGTGATATTTCGAACCCCAGTTGCAGCAAATTTTTCGTAGCGCTCTTCCATTTCTTGCACTACTTTTTGTAGTGCTTGAGCTGCTTTTCTTGGATTGGTTACCACTGGTGTTAAAAGATGCGGTATTCCATTATACATGTTCAATTCAACCATTTTAGGGTCGATCATCATCAATTTGACCTCGTGTGGTTTTGCCCGCATCAAAATACTAGTGATGATCCCATTGATTGCAACTGATTTCCCACTACCTGTTGAACCTGCCACAAGTAAGTGAGGCATTTTAGAAAGATCCGCTGTTTGTACCCGTCCAGAAACATCTCGCCCTAACGGAACTTCTAATAATTTATCTGGATGATTTGGCTGCGCTTCGATGATTTCTCTAAATGAGACCATACTGATTTTACTATTTGGTACTTCGATCCCTATCAATGATTTCCCAGGAATCGGTGCTTCCATCCGAACATCTTTCGCTGCTAACGCCAAAGCGATATCATCAGTCAAACTAACGATTTTGCTTACTTTGACTCCTACGGCTGGCTGTACTTCGAATTTCGTCACGGATGGTCCTAAACTCGCTTTCACTACTTTAGCATCCACCCCGAAACTTTGGAATGTCTGTTCTAATACGCCAATATTTTTTTCGATTTTCTTATACTCATCACTTTGGTCTGTCGTTTTTACGGAGTCTAACAAATCAATAGAGGGCAATTCATAATCATGATTTTCCTGTTCCGCTTCGATTTCAAACTCTAACGCTGTTCCGTCATCTTCTATGCCTTCTTCCTCTATACCTGACATTGATGAGGAAGGTGATGGTTGCTGTTCTGTTTTCACAGGATTCGTTGACGTTGATTGAACCGTTCCCTGAAAACTGTCAATAGGTACAAAGCTCAATTGTTCTGGTTCATCTTCAGAAACTTCTTCTTGATAGGAATGTGCCGGTTCTTCTCGACGTTTCTTTGATCGCCGATTTTCCATTTCTGCGATTTCCGCTTCTGCTGCTTCTTTTGCTGCTTGTTTTTTTGCTTCTCTAGCTTCTGCACGTGCTTTTTGTCGTTCTTCTTTTGCCGCTTGCTTTTGTGCCTGTTTAGCTGGATCACCTTCCAATAATTCCTGAAGTCTTTCACCCATTGCTTGCAGACCATCTAGCAATTGATACCCTTGAAGATTACTAAACAGGATCGCACCACCAACTAATAGTAGAAATGCCACAAAATAGCTTCCTGGTTGAGCAATCAAAAAGTACGTAAAATGATACAAAATTGCACCGATCATCCCACCACCAACATTATTGCCTACTTGACTTTGCTTAATGTCACTTACGAGCAAATCCCAGGTCGTACCTATGATATTAGGCTCACCGCTGTGTAATTTACCAAACAAGTGCGCATGAAGAAAAAGTAATATCCCTAAGTAAAAAAGGAGACCACCAAACCAGCGTCGACTCTTTCCTATTTTGAAGTCAGTGTTTTTGATAACAACCCAAAAACCAATAATGGCTAGTAACAAACACAGAATTTGATACGTATTTCCGGCAATGACTCGAAAGCCGTTTGCAACTAAAATACCTAAGAATCCCAATTTTAAAAAGCCGAAGACGGCAAATAATATCAAAGCAAAGCCTACACAGATCGCAAGAAGTTGTTCCTGCTGCTGTTTTTGCTTTTTCGTCTTTTTCTTAGCAGGACGTTTTTTCTTTGCCATTTTTATCCCTCATTTCATCAAGTTCCATTATACAAAAAAAAGCGAGGGAACAAAAGTTTTGTTTCAAAGTTTGGTTGTTTCTTTTATTTCGATGAAAGAATACTCATTTTGCCGATGAAAAAATAGCTTGAAGCTGCTGTCCCTAAGACCAACAGTTCAAGCTGTACTTATCAGATATTTTTCCCATTTTCTTGGATCACTTGTTGATACCAATAATAACTGTCTTTTTTATAGCGTGTCAAAGAACCCTTCTGTGTTTCATCTTGATCCACATAGACAAATCCATAACGCTTTTGATAGCCATTTAGCCAACTTAGTAAATCTGTATAAGACCAAGTGCAATACCCTAACACTTCGGCACCATCAGAAATTGCTTCTTTGATCGCTTTGACATGACTTGAAAGATAAGCAATACGATAATCATCATGAATCTTATTGTCTTCAGTCAATTTATCATATTCTCCTAATCCATTCTCAGTAATCAAAATCGGGGTACGATAACGGCTAGTAATTCGTCTCAAGGCAATCCTTAACCCTTCAGGATCAATTTCCCAATCCCAATTTGTACGTTCAACAAATGGATTTTCTACTTTCTTGTACATGCCCGGAACACCAGTCTCTTCTGACGAACCTTTCTTCCCAGTCGTATTCATCTTCCCTGCACCCACACCATCTAATGGATTAAAGGCATTCGTTGCTGTTTGATAATAATTGATCCCTAAGAAATCTGGTTTTGCTGATTCAAGTAATTCAGCATCGCCTTCTTCGATTTTTGGAGCCCATCCTTGTTCTTCTAAAAATTTCATTGCAGCAATTGGATATTTGCCCCACATATAGACATCCATCCAATAGTTTGCCATTAAGTCTTCTGCATTTTCGGCAGCTAAAATATTCTTAGGATCACTATTGATTGGATAATTTGGTGTATACGCGAAACTTGGACCAATCTTACCAGGCATCTCCAATTCATGGAATTTATTGATAACAGACGCATTTGCTAGATTCGCAATATGATTGACTTGATACATCCGTTTTGGATCAGTGACTCCAGGAGGATGTACCGCTAATAAATAACCTAATGAAGTGAAAATATTTTGTTCATTCAAGCTGATCCAATAATGGACTTTTCCACGAAAAGCTTGAAATAACGTTTCTGCGTAGTTTGTGAAATCAGCAATGATCTGACGTGATTCCCACCCAGCATATTCATCTTGAAGTGCTTGCGGAAGATCCCAATGATACAGTGTCAACATTGGCTCAATATCATTTTTGATCAATTCATCGATCAGATTTTCATAAAAAGCTAAACCTTCCTGATTGACTTCGCCACGTCCATTAGGGAAAATCCTTGTCCAAGCGACAGAAAAACGATAAGCCTTCAATCCTTGTTCTTTCATCAAGGCAATATCTTCTTTAAAACGGTGATAATGATCTACGGCTAGATCGCCATTGGTCTCTTTAAATGTTTTCCCAGGGATACGGACAAAACGATCCCAAACAGATTCTCCTTTGCCACCTTCTTGCCATGCACCTTCGACTTGATAAGCTGCTGAAGCTGATCCCCATAAAAAATCATTGGAAAATTCAGTTAACTTTTGGTGTTCCATAAACTTCTTCCTTTCTTGCTTCAATCCTTACCATGTAAGAATAACACGAAACCCCTTTCAATTCAAAAGAGAACTTACATGATGAGAGTCAAAATTCGACAAAATCCTTAGTTAACGATTTTGCCGAATTTTGCTCATTCATCCCAATTTTGTAGGTACAAAACTATCTGAAACATCAAATTCTTTCGCAGTTTTCTCCATTGCTAATTGGTTTGACAATGTAAGTAAAAATACTTCTTGTGTATGATACGGACTAAAATAATACCTTCAATTTTTTACATCGAATACTGCACAGTATTGTGTGTAGCTAACAGATCCGTCCGCTTTGATCGAGAGACCTTTAGTCATTGAGACACTTTTCAACATGTGGAATAAAGTATTCGCACTTTCCTCTGAATTTTTCGTGTATTTTGTATAGTTACGTAAATAGGCAGCCCGTACAAAACGTTCAGGAGAAGTAAACCCGCCTGGCAACCCAAAAGTTCCTGCTCCATTTCCGAATGGTCTCAACTGATAATTGCCAAGTTCAGGCTCAGAAATGTTTTCTGGCTGGATAGTAAGATAATTATTTAAATTTTTTAGATGCCATTCAAATTCTGGACTATTCGTCATAACACCGACCGGATTATCTTTTATTTCGAGTTCACCTGAATTGGTTTCGATCACGATTGTTTCTCCAGTTGAATCAGTTACCATAAAATGTAACGGTAGGACTAATCCAAGAAGAGGGTCTGTCTCTTCAACCAATTGAACGTGAGAAAGTCTATCTTTTAATTCCTCAATATTTGCAATCTCCCCTAGTAACCACATGATTAGTTCATGCGTGCAAAAGTTTAATTTTTTCTTTGACATTTCTGCATGATATTTCGCTTCATTAGGAAAATATAACTCTGCAACAGCTAAGCCTTTTTCGTTCACACCATCTGTAACTAAATAATTCGTTAGTTTTCTGCCTGTGCCAATAAAGCTATAGGTCGTCTTTCTATTTCTACTTATCTTAGGTTCCCAACTGTAATTTCTAGGAATAAATACGGGTCTTTCCTCTAATTCAAAACTAAAATCCATGGTTCTTGCTAGAAAACAATCAGATGTTTCATCTGAAAAGGTAAAACTTGTACACATATCCATCCCTCATTTACTCCATATTTTAGGAATAATTGTACTAAATCTTCCGTCTTCTTATCACTCAATATTCACCTAATTATATTTCCTTTTATGCGTGTTTTGCTGCTTCTTTTGGGCTAAAATAAAAGAATTGGCATAGTACACAGTTTTCCTGTAAACTATACCAACTCTTTTTTATGATGCCTCTGGTGTCACATCTTCTCCAAACCATTTATCTGATATCTTTTGGAACTCGCCATTTTTTTCTAGTTGTGCGATTCCATCATTGATTTTCTTCACTAATTCATCATCACTTTTACGGGCACCTACTACAAAGTTTTCACTTTCATAGTCACCAGTCGTCATATTGAATTCATCTATTTCATTTTTTTGTTTTAAATAGTAACCCGCGTAAACTTTATCCATCAACAAGCCATCAATTCGACCGCTTTTCAAATCGATCAAAGCTTCGTTAAAACTATCATATAAGACCGCATCCTTATTTTTTACGATATCCTTCAAAGTTTTAGGTTGTCTTATGAAGATATCATAACCGGAAGAACCATTTTGAGCGCCAATGATTTTATCTTTCATCTGTGCAAAACTCGTGATTCCAGATTCCTTAGGAGTGATCAATACTTGGGAGTTCTCCATATATGGCTTTGTAAATTGAACTTTTTTGGCTCTCTCATCCGTTTTCGAATAACCATTCCAGATGAGATCGATCGTGCCATTGTTCAATTCGAATTCCTTCATTGACCAATCGATTGGTTGAAATTCAACATTGATGCCATATTCTTTAAAGACAGCAGTCGCAAGATCAATATCAAATCCTGTCAGTTTACCATCTTTATCTCGAAATCCCATAGGTACAAATGTATCATCTAATCCAACGATTACTTTTTTCTCTTCTTTGATTGTGGACCAATTATCTTCTGTTGCTTTTTTGTTTGTACAACCTGAAAGAAGGATGATTCCTGCAATGATTGCAAGTGCAAAACTAAATTTTTTCATGACACATAGCCTCCCTCTTACTTGTTTGGAACAACTTTCACTAATTGATCACCAACATTTTCAGCAAAGACAAGATCATGCGTAACAATGATCTGTGTCACGCCTTCTTCTTTCAATGATAGAATCAGTTTTTCAACCTGTTGACGCAACTCTGGGTCTAATGCACTAGTTGGTTCATCATAGGCTAGAACTCGTGGGTTCATCGCAAGTGCTCGTGCAATTGCCACCCGTTGTTTTTGTCCTCCAGATAATTGATACGGATAATTGTCTAACAGATCGATGATTCCCAAAGATGTGGCCAGTTCTTTTGCTTTTTTCGTATACTCTTCTTTTGACTGTTTCAACACCATTTTTGGTGCTAATGTAATATTATCAAAAATACTTAAGTGTGGGAAAAGTTGGAAATCTTGAAAAACTACACCAACAACTTGTTCTTTTGTTTTTAATTCAAATGGATCAAATGGTGTTCCATCTAAATAAAAGTTCCCGCTATCTGCTTTTTCGATTCCTGCCAAGATTCTTAAAAGGGTCGTTTTACCACCGCCAGAAGGACCAACGATTGCCATTGTTTGACCATCTGGAATCGTTAAATCTAGTCCGTTGATTACTTTCTTTTCTCCAAATGCTTTGCTTACTTTTTTTAATTCAATCATGTGCTTTCCTCCTAGCGATAATAGTTCAATTTTCCTTCAACTTGTTTCATGATGATTGTTAAGACTCCAGTTAATACTAAGTAGATGATTGCGACCCCTAGTAGCGGCAACAATGTAGCATCTCGTTCCATCGCAATCTTGCCGGCACGCATCACATCCCCTAATCCCAAAATGTAGATCAGTGAAGAATCTTTGACTAAATTGATTACTTCATTCCCAACTGATGGTAAAACGATCTTCGTTACCTGTGGAATAATGATTTTTGTGACAGTTTGAAATGGGCTTAGTTGTAACACTTGTGCTGCTTCATATTGTCCTTGAGGAATCGATTGGATACCACCACGGAATATTTCTGCAAAATAAGCGGCATAATTTAAAATAAATGCGATCAATGCAGCTTCAAAACGATCAAAGACGATTCCTATTGTTGGTAACCCATAGAATACAAAAATCAATTGAAGTAACAAAGGTGTGCCTCGCATGATCCAAACATAAGTCTGTAAAATATAGCGAATCGGTTTAAAATGTAGAGATAATCCTAACGCTAAGATGATTCCTAATGGTAATGAACCAATCAAGGTAAAAATAAATAATTTCAAGGTTGTGAGAGCTCCCACTAACAATTGTGGCATTACTTCAATCAAATAATTCATTTCTTTCTTCCTCCTTTAAATAACAAAAATCCTCTTGACTCTCGTCAAGAGGACGTATAACACGTGTTCCCACCTCTGTTTGTTTCTTCTTCACAAAAGAAACCTCTAACAGTCGTTTCCAGAATTCAGATCGATCCAAATAAGATAAATTCTTTACTTGGATAGCCACGAAAATAAAAAAAGTCCTTTGATCAAACGATCAAAGGACGTAAATTACGTGGTTCCACCTTTTTTTGTCAGCACCTCACGGATACTAACCTTATCTGGTCATCTAACAACGACCGCAGCTATAACGGGCTTCCCGGATTTTCCTACTCTATTTCAGAAAATCGACTCCAAGATGTGTTTCACTATTAACTGCTATCTCTTCTCACCTACCAGAGACTCTCTTAAAACATTTAATCGCTACTTTTCTTTTCGATGTCGTTTGTTTTAACTTACGTGTAATTTACATGATTATTTTTAGTTTGTCAACTCTTTTTTATGATAAACTAATAAAAAAAGGAGGCGTCTTATAATATGGCACTTGCAACTGAACAAGAAGCCTACGAGTTGCTTGATCACTTAAGCATCTCTTATCAGAAAGTGGAGCATCCAGCAATAACTTCTGTTAAAAATATCCCATTTACTCTTCCAGGACCACAAGTAAAGAACTTATTATTAAAAGCCAAAAAAGGAAAACAAATCTATCTAGTTATCTTACCCGACGAAAAACAAGCAAATCTAAAACAACTTGCAGATCAACTAGAAGAAAAACGTCTATCTTTTGTCTCAGAAGAACAGCTCAAAGACTTATTAGGTGTTGCACCAGGCACAGTTACACCTCTAGCATTGATGCATGATAAAGATCATCTGATCAAAGTAATCATCGACTCTGATATCGATCAAAAAAGCACTGTCGGCTTCCACCCAAATATAAATACAACCACATTGATCCTAAAATTCACCGATTTCCTAACGATCTTAACCCATTTAGACCATGAGCCGATTTATGAAAGGTTATAAAGGTTGTGAAAAGAGCGCTTTGACCTGAGCAATAAGGAGGAAAATCTCGAAATAGCTTTCCATATTTTGAGATTTTTTGACTTATTGTTGAAGGTCAGCTCTTTGAACACCGTGGATAAGGTTGTGAAAGAAGCATTCAGCTCCGAGCAAATAAGCTGAGATTCAAAAAATTGAAAAACAATTTCATGAATTTCTTCTTACTTCTTGGAGTTGAACACTTCTGTTCTGATTTCTTATTCTCTATTTTTCCATGGCTGCTTTTAGTGCAGCTGCCAGTGGACTTTCCTCTGGTTCATCTGCTTGAGAATATTTTTTAATCAATCGACGTTCTTCATGTTTGGTCATTTGTTTCTTCTGTTCTTTTTTCCCTAGCATTTTCTCCGTTGTACCATCATATTTGCAACGGAAATAGGCACCATTCTTGCCTTCAATAATTTCCATTTTACGATGACATTGTGGACAACGGTGATTGGACACTTTGGGATCTTTTCGACGACGATAATCACAGTCCTGATTAGTACAAACATAGATTTTTCCATCGCGCGTATTTTTTTCACGGAGATTGGACCCACACTCTGGACACTTCTTTTGTGTGATTGAGAAATCTTGATACGTTTGCTTACTTGTTTTAATTTCCTGAACTAAACGTTTTGTTTCTTTTTCGATTTCTTTTAAGAAGTGTTCTGCCTGTTTTTTACCAGCAGCAATCGCCTCTAGGTCTTTCTCCCAACTTTCAGTCAATTCTGGAGAAACGAGTGAAGGATTCACCAACTCTAATAATTGTTTTCCTTTAGGAGAAACTTGTAAGCCTTGTGGCGTACGTTCCATCAATTCAGATTTGATCAGCTTTTCGATAATCTCTGCCCTTGTTGCTGGTGTACCCAAACTATATTTTTCCATTTGACCTAAAAGACTCGCTTCAGTCAGCGGTTTTGGCGGTGCGGACAGTTCTTTTTTGATCGTAAAATCCGGTTGGATACGTAGTCCTTGTTGCCAATCAAACTTACTTGCTTCCTCTTGGCTTACTGTTTTCCACCCTGCTTGTAATACTTTGGTTTGACGGAAAATAAATTCTTCTTTGTCAAAAACGACAATAATTTTTGTCTGGCTCACTTTATGTGGTTCTGCAAATAATCCTAAAAAGCGGGTCACGATCATTTGATAGATTTTTTGTTCTTCATTACTTAGTTTTTCATAACGAGGACGGTTTTCAGTAGGCAACAACGCATGATGGTCAGTTACTTTATTATCCTGAAAGACTTTGGTTTGACGGACTATAGCCCCGTTTTTTAGATATTGCTTGACCTCTGGAGCAAAATCACTGACCGCTTGCAACCGTTCACTCATTGTACTTTTCATATCATTCGTCAGATATTTGCTATCTGTACGAGGATACGTTACGATTTTATGTGTTTCATATAGACTTTGTACTAACCCCAACGTTTTCTTAGCAGAATAGCCATAACGCTGATTTGCTTCTCTTTGGATCTCTGTTAGATCATAGGGTAAAGGCGCACTCTCAGTCTTCGTTTTCTCTTCAATAGATGAAACGGTTCCTTTTTGTTGGCTTAAACGTTGAACCAGTGCTTGCGCTTCTTCCTGTGACTTCAACGCAAATTGATTTTTCTGAGCCATTTTTGCTTGTTCTTTTTCTACATTCAACAAAATTGAAAAATATGTTTGTGGTTTAAACGTTTCGATTTTTCTTTCTTGGTCTCTTACCAACGCTAATGTAGGTGTCTGTACACGACCAGCTGATAAATTATCTTGATATTTCACAGTCAATGCACGAGTAACATTCAAACCAACCAACCAGTCTGCTTTTGCTCTAGCTAATGCTGAATCATATAGCGTATCATAAGCTTTAGCTGGTTTTAGTTGCTTGAATCCAGTCTTGATTGCTTTGTCTGTCTGTGAAGAAATCCAAAGTCTTTTCACTGGTTTGTTAAAATGTACATACTCCAAGATCCAACGAGCGACTAATTCTCCTTCTCGTCCTGCATCAGTCGCGATTACCACTTCTGAAACATCTTTTCGTTGAGCTAATTGTTTGATTGCTTTCAATTGATGACCTGTTTTTGGTAATGGTTTGATGCCTAACTTTTTAGGAATCATTGGTAATGTTTCCATCTGCCAACTTTGCCATTCTTTATTCAGGTCTTCTGGCATTTTTAACCCCAGTAAATGACCAAGGGCCCAAGTAACGATCACCTTAGGTCCTTCGTAATAGTTTTTGTATTTTTGATTAGCACCAAGCACCTTGCTTAGGTCTTTCGCAACGCTTGGTTTTTCCGCTAGAATTAGTTGTTTCATAAAATTCCTTTCTGCTTTCTAAGGTGATTGGTTGATGATTTTTCAATAAAGCCAATCCTTTATATTGTTGTAGATCATCATCACACTCTTCACACCATCGTTCCTCGCCATCATTCCAGAAGGCACTTAGAAAGTTGCTTTTTGCATTGATATACTCATATTGATTTTTGATTGTACGCCATTTTTTTTCATACTCTGCTTGTGCTTCTTCAAAAGAATCAAATGACTCTTCGATTTCAATATCGTCTTCCCAGTTTTCAAAAAACCACCAAGGCTCATTGTCACCGAACATGATAACTACTTGATACATATTCGTACTCCTTTTCTTCGCTTTTTCTTAGACTCATCTTAGTCACTTTTCAAGAAAGTTGCAAGAATTTTCTCTTATAAAAGGGACATTTTATGAAGGGACTAAAGATAAAATAACAATTGTTTCATTTGCTTGGTAAAGTTGCAATAAAATCATTGATCATCCAAGAATAACTGTCTTCAGGAGAGACTTTTGGTTCCTTAGTGAAATAGCCCAAAAATCGTAGAGAAAGATACCCATGAATCATACTTCTCAATTCTCTACTACGATGTGTTTTTTCTTCTTTTGTTAACGGGAATGAGTCAAAAATTTGAAGAATGATCTGGTTTGTTTCATGTATCCCGTCCAATAGTATTTCCTCATTTGTATGCGGAATACTGATCAGTAATTCGTAAACAGCTTGATTCACAAACGCAAAAGATTGATAGATCTGTGCATAGATACGTAAAGCTTCTGCTCCACTTTTACCTACTAATGCACGACGTAATTCATCATTGAGTTCTTGCAGTAATCTCGCTGTCAAAGCCGTCTTTACTTCACGCATATTTTTAAAGTGGTTGTACAATGAAGGCGATTTGACATCCAGACGTTTAGCTAAATGTTGAAACGTGATTTGTGGAACATCCATCTCTTCTGCTAACTCACGGAAGCAGGCGATGATTTTCTCTTGAGATAGATTTCTTTTTTTCATTTCTACGGTCCTCTCATAAGTTAGATCCTCAACAAAATAAGTTTACCATGAAAAACCAAGATAAAAAAGAGAGTTTCATTGATAAACTACATATTGTAGTTTATAATAACTAACTGTAAATGGAAATTTTCAGAAAGAAGGATATTGCATTGGCCACACAGATAAAGGAAAAATTGTTTAGAAAAAGAGAGCCATGGGAGCAAAACTTGTTTGTCTTATGGTTTGGTACATTTATGGCAGGTATTGGTTTTAGTCTAGTCATGCCTTTCATGTCACTTTACATAGATACTTTGGGATCTTATACTACATCGCAGTTAAATTTTTGGAGCGGTATAACATTTTCTTCTACTTTTTTAGTCACGACACTCATCTCACCTTGGTGGGGAAAATTAGCGGACCAAAAAGGACGAAAATTGATGCTTTTACGTGCCTCATTAGGGATGGCAATCGTGATTTCTTTAATGGGCTGTGTCACAAGTGTCTATCAATTAGTCGCTCTACGTTTATTACAAGGAATCTTTTCAGGTTATATAAGTAATGCAACTGCACTCGTAGCAACAGGCACTCCCAAAGAAAAAAGCGGACAAGTATTAGGTACTTTGGCTACTGGTTCTGTTACTGGAACTTTACTTGGTCCTCTACTTGGCGGAATCTCTGCTTCTGCGTTTGGTTATCGTCCAACTTTCTTTATTACTGGGATCATTTTATTTTTCGTTTTCTTATTAAGTCTCTTCTTTGTTCATGAAAAATTCGTACCAATCAAAAAAGAAGACATGTCTTCTGCCAAACAAATTTTCAAAGATTTAAAATATCCTCATGTGGTGATCGGCATGTTTGTGACTACAATGATCATACAAGCTTCAAATAATTCGATCAGCCCAATTATCAGCCTGTATATCCGACAGTTATTGAATGGTCATGGAAACGTGACATTGATCAGCGGTATCATCGCTTCTATCCCTGGGATTGCAACATTGATTGCTGCCCCTCGTTTTGGACGTTTGGGTGATAAGATCGGTAGCGAACGGATTTTAGCTATCGGATTAGGATTCGCCATTCTCGTTTATATTCCAATGGCCTTTGTTACTAATGTTTGGCAACTTGCTGGACTTCGCTTCTTGATCGGCATTTCTGATGCGTGTCTTCTACCAGCTGTTCAGGCGTTGATCACGAAATATTCTCCTCACAATGCAGCAGGCAGAATCTTTAGCTACAATCAATCTTTTCAAGCAACTGGGAATGTCGTAGGCCCAATGATCGGTTCAAGTGTGTCTAGTGTGTTTGGTTATCGTGGTGTATTTATTTCAACCTCTGTACTTGTTTTACTAAACTTCTTATTAGTACGTCATAACACACAGGAAATCCACAACGACGCACAATTGCAAGAAGACATCACACAATCGACAGTCTCGCATCAACATAGCACAAAGTAAACCAGAGGTCGTGAAAAAGCTGGTCTGCATCAAGCAATAAGAACAAGCAGAAAAAAACAGCTTTTCATGTTTTTCATCTGGTTGGGCTTATTGTTGAAGATGCAAGCCTTTGAACACCGTGGATAGAGGTCGTGAAAAGAGCGCTCTGACCTGAGCAATAAGGAGGAAAATCTCGAAACAGCTCTCCATGTTTTGAGATTTTTTGACTTATTGTTGAAGGACAGCTCTTTGAACACCGTGAATAGAGGTCGTGAAAAGGCCTTCAGCTCCACTGATAATAAGAATTAAACTTTCAAATTAGCTTCCCATATTTTGGAAATCTAGCGCTTATTGTTGAAAGTCATTTTCTTTTTTTAGTAATAAAACATTATCTATAAAAAATAGAAGCTAAAAGTTTGATCGATCATCAAATCTTAGCTTCTATTTTTTATATGACTACTAAATTAAAAAGTTTTATTTCTCAGTATTGAGGAAAATAGCTACTACCACTATAGAAATAAGGGTAAATACTGCCATTATCCAGATTTCAGTTTGAAAATTTGTGGTTGTTGCAACAATCAATGATAACCCAATAGGACCACCAATTTGATGCATCGTATTCGTTACACCACTTGCAATACCAGCTAATTTATCAGGTGCTTCATAAACACCCGCAGATGTCACCGGTGCTAAAATTAATCCTTGACCTAATCCCAGTATGATCATAGGTACAAAAACAGTCTGCCAATAACCATTTACTGGATTTGAGATTGCAAGTAAAATCAACCCTATAGCTAGTATTATTTCTCCAATAAGTAATACCCTATTATTACCAAATTTTCCTGTTAGCTTTGGTAATTGCATCGCAATTATAAAATTAACAATTGTCAGTGGCAAAAAAGCAAACCCGGATTCTAGCGCTGAAAAACCATATTGGCTTTGCATCATTTGTGGTAAAAAGAACCAAAATGGCAACATAGCCATCATAAATAAAAGACGAGTCGCATAAGCACCAGAACGAGTCTTATTTTGAAAAAGTGCTAAAGGTAGAATGGACGAAGAAGTCTTTCTCTCCCATAATATAAACAAGAATATAAAGATAATACCTACAACTATGAAGCTAAATATCCCTTCAGTAAAACCATAGATAATACCCACCAAACCAATTATAGAAAGTAAACTACCTAAATAGTCGATAGTTTCTTTTCGACGCGCTGATGATTTCACATACTTCAATGTTAATATAAATAATACGAGAGTAAATGGAACATTTATTAAAAAGCCAGCACGCCAAGAAATCAAGCTAGTCAGTCCACCACCAACTAATAAGCCAATACTTGAGCCAATTCCAGCAGTTGCTCCATAATAAGAAATCGCACGTTGTCTCATATTATTTTGATAGGCATCCATGATCAATGCCAAAGTTGTCGGTGCGATAATGGAACTACCAATTCCTTGTACTGCACGCATAATAATGACCATTTCAGCTGTTTTCGATAGCCCAATCATTAAAGAACTGAAACCAAAAATCAGTAAGCCTATCAAAAAAATACGTTTTCTTCCTAACAGATCAGAAAGGCGTCCGCTTAATAGCAAAAAACCTCCAAAAGTGAGGGTATACGCACTTGATACCCATGAAAGTGCTGAGGCAGATAACCCTAAACTTTCACCTATCTGCACAGAACTTGTAAAAATGATTGAATTATCCATCAATATCAAAAAATAAGATAATAATGTAATTGGTAAAATGACACCGAATTTTTCTCTATTCAAATTTTCTAACTTCTTTCTATCCATTAATCTGTTGGTCTTTTTTCTGTTTCAATTTGTACAAGATCTCCACCAACCATTTCTTGAATCAGTTTAGCAACTACCTTTGTATTTCCAGTTCGTGAATAATAGACAATCAATGTTTTGAGATTTTTCATCATTTCACTTCCTTTTATTTTACTTATCATTTTAGATAAACTAATAAACCCAATAATAATGAGACATATAATCGTTATTAAAAATATGAAATTCGTTTCTTAAACGCCTTTTTCGCTATTTTTATCACTTATTTATCCATAAAAATACTGCAGCATCAATTATCTAATGACTGATACCACAGAATTCACTTTTACTGTACTATATTGCTAAAATTGTATTCTTTTATCAATAAAAATCAGGTTTTGATTTATTTTCTGAACCAGGTTCCCACAAGCCGATACTTCCTCGAATGTCATTTCTTTTTCCTGTGATATTGTCCATTAGAAATTGTGCAATGGCACGTCTCGTAATTTGAGCACCTAAAAACGGTTCTCCCTTAGGACTTGCAATATAGTCCTTTCGATTCCCATTATAGAGCCAAGTTATACGCATATAAGTATAATCCAAATCACTTGCTTCCAATGCTTCTACACCCCGCTCATGGGCGATTGGCCCTCCCATCATACGACTATTCCATATAGCAAACGGTTCTGCAACTTCACCATACACGCTAAGTACACCTGCTTGAATGATTCGTTTCACACCCGTTTTATGCATCGCATCGATCACAATTTCTGTTACTTTTTTATTATCAAAATTCATATAAATGACATCTTGATTTTTCATAACATTGATCAAGTCAGTTAAATTTCCAGCATCTCCAGAAACCTTTGTTACATTTGTATAAGGTAAGTCAGCGGCATAACGCCCAAATAAAGTCAAATGTAAATCAGGTTGCTCTTGCAAAAGTGGGATTAATACCTGTGGAATCTGACCGCCAGCACCAATAATCAGTATGTTTTTGCTCATTTTTCTGTATCCAACATCCGATTCATAAACCATTCTACTTGTTGGGGTGCATCATGGTCAAAGAACGCAGATTCTTTCCTATCTAAAGCCGCTATCTTTTCAACATCTTCTTTTGAAAGCTCAAAATCAAAAATATCAATGTTTTCAGCCATTCGTTCAGGATGAACTGATTTTGCTAAAGCAACAATCCCTCTTTGCATTAACCAACGTAGTACAACTTGTCCCACTGTCTTACCATACTGTTTACCGATTTCTGTTAATACAGGATTGTTAAATAGTTCGTGACGCCCTTCTGCAAATGGTGCCCAAGCTTCCACTTGTACGCTATATTTTTCATGCCATTCTTGATCTTCAACTCGTTGATTCCATGGATTCACTTCGATTTGATTGACTTGAGGTTTTACCTCATTCAAACCCACAAACTCGATCATCTTAGCTGATTTGAAATTTGAAATCCCAATGGCACGTAATTTTCCTGCTTTTTGAGCCTCAACCATTGATCGCCATGCACCATAAATATCTCCGTATGGTTGATGAATAAGATAAAGATCCAGATAATCCAACCCCATTACTTTAAGAGAATGTTCAATCGTTTCCGCAGCTTTTTCTTCTGGTGCTTGAAGAATAAACAATTTAGAAGTAACAAAAAGTTCTTCTCGAGTAACTAGTCCTTCATTGATGGCACGTTTGATTCCTTCCCCTGTTTCTTTTTCATTTCCGTAAATCGAAGCTGTATCAATCAGACGGTACCCTGCTTTAATTGCTTGATATACTACTGCAGCTGTTTCCTCCAATGGAATTTGATAAACACCAAATCCTAATTGAGGCATTTCTACACCATTGTTCAAAGTTATTTTCTGCATATTGTTTTCCTCCTCTAATTTTCTTTACATGTTCTATCCTAAACCTTAGAGTTAAGTCCATAGCAAGAGAAAAGATTTATTTTTTTCGTTCCCATAATTTTTCAACTTTATCAGGTTCCATTTCACCTGCTTTAAATTTTGCAATATGGTCATCATACGTTTCTATCTTATAAATAAGTAGGTCTCTAACTTCCTGCATTTCCGCTAATTTTTGGTCTAATTCTTTTAATTGATCAGACAAGATCTGCTTCTGCACTTTTTCTACATTCTTCGTTTTACGCAATTGTGCCAGCTGAGCAAACTCAATGAGTGATTCAATCGATAAACCAGCATTTCGTAAGTTTTTTGCTAGATAAATCCAATTCAAATTATTCGTAGTATAATCTCGATAACCGCTTTCGTTACGGTGAACAGGTGGTATGACACCAACACGTTCATAATAGCGTAGTGTATCTACACTCAAATCAAACATTTCCGCAGCTTTTTTAATATTCATCAAATAATCACCTCATCTTTTTATATAAGTTATCATAAACCTTGAAGTGCACTCCAAGGCAAGCTATTCACTAAATTTGCAAAATTATCAAAAACTATTGTCCAATTCCTTACAACTTTTGGTAGTACCTCTTTACAAATTGCATGACGGACAAATTAATTACTTGCTGATGCATTAAATTACTTCATCCGTATTGACCGACTGATGTTTAGAACATACAGTTTATTTAGCAAAAAATTTTTATTATCTCTGAAATATATTAGCGACAATTTCCACCAAATATTCGTTGTACTTTAATTCAAGTTCATCTAAATACTTTTTTTATTTTCATCATTTCCTCTCACAATATTATTCACTTAAAAATATCCTATCACCATTTTAGTATGTTCTTGGACAACATATAAAAAACAAAAGACTGTAGACAAAGAATTTCTTTGTCTACAGTCTACTAAAAGGACATAGCCTTCTCTTGCTATTCAAGGTTTAATTACTGTTGTGATTAAACATATTGTAAAACTTTTGTTTCTTGGTACGCATGGTCGATCAAGCCGCCACCTAAGCATTCCATTCCATCATAAAAAACGACAGCTTGTCCTGGAGTGATTGCTCGTACAGGTTCGTCAAACACTACTTCTGCACGGTTTCCTTCCAACAAATGTACAGTTACCGGTACATCTTGTTGACGATAACGGAATTTTGCCGTACATTTGAATTCTTTAGGCATTTCTTCATTTGTAGTGAAGTGGATTTCACTTGCATCAAGACTTGTAGCATACAAAGCTGGATGATGGAATCCTTGTCCTACATATAGCGTATTCGTTACTAGATCTTTTCCAACGACAAACCAAGGTTCTTGTGAAGCACCACCGCCACCAATTCCTAATCCTTGACGTTGGCCAATCGTATAGTACATCAATCCTGCATGTTGGCCTTTGACTTCACCGTCTAGTGTCACCATATTCCCTTTTTTGGCAGGTAAATAGTTGCTTAAAAATTGTTTGAAATTCTTTTCGCCAATAAAACAAATACCTGTAGAATCTTTCTTCTTCGCAGTCGCTAACCCTGCACGTTCTGCAATAGCACGTACTTCAGTTTTTTCCATCCCACCTAGAGGAAAGAGTGTCTTTGATAATTGTTCTTGTGATAATTGACTAAGAAAATAGGTTTGGTCCTTATTATTATCTACACCGCGAAGCATATGCACAACACCATTTTCATCACGCGTTACTTGTGCGTAGTGTCCTGTCGCTACATATTCAGCACCTAGATCCATTGCGTAATCTAAGAAAGCTTTGAACTTAATTTCTTTGTTACACATTACATCAGGATTCGGTGTTCGGCCAGCTCGATATTCCGCTAAGAAATATTCAAAGACACGATCCCAGTATTCTTTTTCAAAATTAACAGAATAATAAGGAATGCCGATTTGTGCCGCTACTTTAGCGACATCTTTATAGTCTTCGGTCGCAGTACATACGCCATTTTCGTCAGTATCATCCCAGTTTTTCATGAAGATCCCGACTACGTCATAGCCTTGTTCCTTTAACAAAAGTGCTGTTACAGATGAGTCGACTCCGCCACTCATCCCAACGACAACACGTGTTTTGCTGTTGTCTGTCATGGTATCACCATCATTTCAATTAGATTCTGAAACATCTACGAGTTGAAGGTCGCAACTTTTCAGTATTTTACATTATACGTCATATTTTTGAAAATTTCATCCTTTATTTCTCACACCTTGAACAGACCCCGTCATCTTAAAAAATGAACAGCTCATGATTTGAACGGACAACTTTTTTATGTAAGTATCTACGATTCACCAGCAGCAACTCTTTTTTTCAATAGTATTTTTAATTAAGAACATTTGTCTTTTTTAATCACTTACCATTGTAAACTTGTAGTATCACCCAAGAATCCAAATAACGATATGAAAATAGGTCGCAAATGCATAATTGATTCCTAGCAGTATCCATTTAGTTTTTCCGTTATCAAGGCCTGTTGAAAGAATAAGTCCTACTAAGCCAGAGATACTCATGAAAATGAGATATTTGATAATTTCTCCGTCAAACGCCATTAAGTAGTAATTGATTCTAATGAAATAGGTAATTGAATATAACATTGGAGGCCCTAATAAAAGCATCTACATCCGTTGTTGTGTTTGTTTTCTTGGCAACCTTCGTGACATTGTAGGTACCAATAAATAAGTAAGGATCGATACGATTAAAATTATCCCTCCAGACAACGGGACAAGGATGACAGCAACCAAATAAATACTACTAAAATGAACGAACATCCCCCATCCTTTCAAAGAGTCTAAATGCGTACCTGTAGTAAAAATCAAACTGATACCACTGAGTAAACAGGAAAGATAATAAACAACCACTATGTCTCCCTCCAAAATATTGCTAAACAAAATAATCATCAGCCATGCCAGTAAGAAAACACTACCGATTAAGAAACACTTTGAAACCTTTGTGCACGTTTTACTGTTTATGGGAAACATTCACCTTATTCCTTTCAGATAAAAATTTTTTTATATTTTAGTCGCTTTCCTTTCAAGTAATCAACAACGTGTATAGCGGCATCTCAATAAAGGAAGATGAAGATGAGGATGTGGTAATAGGCTGCAAAAAAATAATTGATTCCTAGAAGTATCCATTTAACTTTTCCATTATTGAGTATTGTCGAAAGAGTCAAACCAATTAAACCTGAAATGTTAAGGATGACCGTGTATCCCAGAGCGTCTCACCCCAATCGTTCTCCATAAATGATTAATTCGTAATTGAGCTTGATAAAAAAAACAGTTGAAAGAATCATCGGTATCCCTAAACAAGTGATTACTACCCATTTCTGCTCGTAAACTTTCAGTATCCAGATGGACAGTAGCAAATAGGCAACTATTGCAAGTAACACAGTAGGGTTTTCCCACAATAATAAGCCGATGATATATAGAGACAATACATAAATACTACTAAAATGGACAACTGCAGTTAGCCTTTTTAAAATTTTTGAATGGGTGCCTGTAGCAAAAATAAAACTGATACCACTGAGTAAACAGGAAAGATAATAGACAACCGCTACGTCTGCGTACAAACTACGACTAAACCAAATAATCATCAGCCATGCCAGTAAGAAAACACTGCCGATTAAGAAATACTTTGAAAACTTCGTGCACGTTTTACTGTTTATTTGAAACATTAACATCACTCCTTTAAAAAAATTCATCCGTTTAACTATTTATTATTTTGTATACGCCTCTATCACACACTAGGGAGCCCCTAACATGGATAGTCATAAGCCAACTAACTATGCGTTCATTTTTGGTCATCCATTTCGTTTTGCCCAACTTCATTTCAATTCGATGAATATAAAAACCAATTGCTCCCTAACACACAGAACAAATTAAGGAAGATACTGCTTCTTTTTAACCACTGAGGCTCAATTTTTGTGGAAATCATTAAATTAGCACTGCCACTCATCCAGCACCCTGCCATAGTGAGCGCAAGAAAAAGTGGGTTCTCCCTCATAGACGGAATAAAATAGAAGCTCGTAAAGAGAATCGTGATTGTTGATAAAGTCAAAGAAAGCTTAGTATACGTTTTACTTTTTAGTGAAAACATAAAAACAACTCCTTTTTCAGTTTTCTTTTCTTATTTATTTTAAAAATAGTTCAAATGCTACTACGAAAAAATGAACAATATTCGACATTGTTGCAAAGAGGTAATTCATTACTAGTAGTAACCATCTCCACTTTACAGTCTTTATTTTTGTTGAAAAGTAAAGTCCAATTAAGCCTGGAACGATTATGATAAACATAAAAGCAAAACTCACAGGTCCAGGATAATCAAGATACGCCTCTATCACACACCAAAGAGACACTGACATGGATAGCCATAAGCCAACTAAATACGCCTTCATTTTCATTTATCTCCTTTCAATTGATAAACATAGGATTGCGGTCATCTGCGAAAGAGTCATACAAGCACTTGTCTGAATAAAAAATGACACTTTTAGCGCCTTTTCGAGAAACAAACAATTCGATCATAAAATCAAGGATCAGCAAATTTTCCAATCATTAAAATGTTATATTAAATAAAACCATTCTTGTAATTTAATAACAAAAATTAACAAGAAAAACATGTGTACAAAAATTATTCAATCCTTTCTTTTATTAATTACTCTGCTAAAAATCAACAATACGAGTCATTAAAATCAGTATTGTTATCATACATCCGAAATTAAAGCGTTTACCTTCGGATTTAAACTTATTTTATCTCCACTATTATGTCACTCCTTTCGTCTTAATTAAAAAACATATAAAACTTTATTTAAATCTACTTATTTATTTTTTATATGTTATTATTCTATCATAAAACTTAGGAGGGATACCTTTGAAATTCAAATTCTTTTTTATAACTTAATGCATAATAAGGTCATGGATAACGATTACAGACATACAAAGACAACTGTATCGTTAATCAATTACCACTTTGTTTTTTGTCCAAGGTATCGCCGGAAAATATTTGTTAATTCCGATGTGGACGCTAGATTCAAATCACTTGTCGCAGAAATTTGCCAAGAAAACGAGTGGAACATCCTTGCTATAGAAACAGACAAAGACCATTGTCATTTGTTTGTGAATGTTCAACCGACATATTCGCCTTCTGACATAATGAAAGTGATTAAAGGAAAGACATCACGAACGTTAAGACAAGAGTTTGAACACTTAAGCAAAATGCCGAGTGTTTGGACACGTTCTTACTTTGTTTCAACGGCAAGAAATGTATCTAGCGCCACGATTAAACGGTATGTTGAGAACCAAAGAACAAGATATTGATAACGTTAAGGAGGTGTGCAGAAATGAAGAAGGCTCATAAGATTCGTATCTATCCCAACAAAAGGCAACAAATTCAATTTCAAAAGACATTCGGTTGCGTCCGCTTCTATTGGAATTTTCTATTAGATCAACGCATAACGAATTACAAAATGAAAAAAGAAAATGCTGACTATCAAGAAGATAAGACAACGTATGCGGCATTAAAAAAGATGGATGAATATTCTTGGTTGAAAGAAGTTGAAGCTCAACCCCTTAGCCAAGTGACCATGGATTTAAATAAAGCATACAAGAATACTTTCAAATCTAACTTTGGTTTTCCAAAATTCAAGAGTAAAAAGTAGTCAAAAAAATCCTATCGGACAGCTATGGGTATGAAAGTAAATAACAACTACTTTTACGTATCTAAAGTTGGTTGGGTAAAAATGGCTGAAAATTTGCGGTTCAACGGGAAACTAATGAGCGTAACAGTTAGCCAATCGAAATCGGGTAAATACTTTGCCACCTTTTTAGTAGATACCGAAAACTTCCAAAAAGAACCAGTTGAAGAATCAATCGGGTTGGACTTAGGTATCGCACATTTCTGCATAACGTCCGCAGGAGAAAAGATAGATAACGAGAAATTCTATCGATCCATGGAAAAATGTTTGGTAATTGAACAACGCAAGCTTTCAAGAAGATTAGAAGTAGCCAAAAAGCACAATCGTAAATTAGATGAGTGCAAAAACTGCCAAAAACAAAAATTGAAAGTATCACGTATCCATGAAAAGATTTTTAACCAACGAAGCAACTTTTTACACCAGCTGTCTTCACGTATAACTGATGAAAACCAAATCATTTGTATTGAAGACTTGAATGTAAAAGGTATGGTTAAAAATCACAAACTAGCTAAATCAATTGCAGATGTCTCTTGGAGTGAGTTCGTCAGACAACTTGCTTACAAGTGTGAATGGAAAGGAAGAACCTTAGTTAAGGTTGATCAATTTTACCCAAGTTCACAAATTTGTTCTTTGTGTGGTCATAAAGATGGCAAGAAAGAGCTAAATATTCGTGAATGGACTTGCTGCAATTGTGGTACACACCACGACCGAGACATCAATGCGAGTATAAATATTAAAACCGAAGGACTTTCGGGGATAGCTTAGTAAATTTGTGTCCGTTAGGACGTATTACCTAAGAACCCCACGACTTTAGTCGTGGGGAGTGTCAGGTCAGTACGGAGCTAACCTTGGGACGTAATTCCTTTGGGACACTCTTGGCGCAACTAGATGTTTTTACAAAGTTCTTATTAACTGATGAAGCTCAAAAAAAATATGCAGATTCAACGATTCCAGTTATCCCAAAGATGATCGCAATCAAAGATATCCCTAACTATGTAATGAACTGGATCAATACCTACACCCACTGTTCTTTTGAAATCGTCTATTCTACAAACATCACAACGGATCTCAATCATTTACGCTACAATCCAAGTTATACGGAAATCGTAAAAAAAGCGCACCCTATCACTAATGTTCTAATCAATCAAGTCGTTCACACCCCACCTTTTTTTACCCAACAACGAGTTGATTACACAGATAATCTCACCGTCTACGAGCATTATCAATTGAATAACCCAAACCCAGTGCTTGCTGATATTTCCCATAACAAGCTGGCTGGTGGCTGGTATTATTTTTACAATAATTTTTATGCGTTGGTTTGCTTAGAAAATGGGATGTATCGTTATGCAACGTATATTCGATTCCATGGTTCTTTTTCTACTGCGGCAGCGGCTCGTAACGGCTATGGTCTAAATCATGATTATACGATGACAGAAGAAGGAAAGGAGAAATATGGAAAATATTACTACAACCTCATGATCAATCAGCCCGTTGATTATGGGATCGATTGGTTGAATCAGTACACAAAAGAACGAACGTTGATCGTTTATTCAAAAGATATTGCTAAAGATATCGACAGACTAAATAAAGGGACCGCCATGATCGATAAAGGGTTCAACGAAAGTGGTCAATATGTTTACTGCATTTTATAATGCGTAAAATGCAGAACTGACGGCATCAATTTAAATACATAATCGTAGGGATCGACGAAAAAGCAGTCTTCAATCTTGCCTAAAATGGCTTGATTTGAAAACTGCTTTTTGACGTTTATTGTAAATTAGCTAATTCTTTTTGCTTTTCTTCGTAGATTTCTTCAATTTCTTTTTCAGATAAAGGTGTCCCAAATGGTCTTTTCACTTTCAACAGCTCTCTTTCAGGCGCATCTACTCCCACATTGACATCATTGGCAATAGGAACACTATAATGATGGATATGCCCATGAAGGTTTCTGATGGCATCATTTGGTCCTAGCAGCATGGGATAATGTGTTAAATAATACTGATGATGATTGAATTTGACAATTGCTCCCACGTCATAGAAATAAAATTTTTTCGTTCCATCTTTATTTCCAGGATCATGTTTTTCCAAATAGCGAAAAAAGTTACGGCTATCGTGGTTTCCTTTGATAAAGTGAATCGTTCCATTGAGCTGCTGAACTAATTCAAGTATTTCTAGGCTACCTTTTTCATATTGCGGATGCATCGCTAAATCACCAAGATGGTAAACATGATCTGTTTCTTTGACTACCGCATTCCAACTGGTGATCAATTGCTGGTTCATTTCCTCCACTGTAGCAAATAACCTAGGTGCAAAATCATTTTTTCCTAATAGCGCCGCATGAAAAAAGTGGATATCACTGGTAAAAAAATTCATTTCGCATCCCCCTTCTTTCATTCTTTCCTATAGCGTAAATAAAAGTCTCAAATTATTCAAGTATATCACTCATCAACTGATTCTTTCGTTTCTAACTTTCTCTTCTTTTACAGCACTTGATCATATGTCCTATCAGAAGGGATCGCATATAATACAATGCCACAAAGTAACATACCGACTCTACAGGAACAATTTTTCTACTCCTAAACGATCGGCTAAAGATCCAGCAAACAATAAACTAATTGAACAAGGGATCTTAAAAAAAGGTAAAAGGTTCTGCGCATGGTAAAATGAATAAAAAATAGGAGGAAACGATAATGGAGATTACTTTTCAAACTGTACTGACCCCTTCAGCGATCACTATCACATTGGATCATGAAGTCGAGAAAATAAGTGTAACCGAAGAAAAGCTTCCTTTACCCGAAAATTCATTTTATCTCTTTTTTGCTCAAAAAGAGTGCCAAGCAATTGGCAAGACGATCGAACCTAAAAAGTGGGATAAAGTCATTCTCATCCAACTGTCATGGGAAATCGAAGCCCCACATATGATTGCTTCTCTACTTGAAAAAGCACAAGCAAGTGGACTGACGATTATGACAGATGAAACATTAGATAGAAAAATCCCCACAAATATCCAGAAAAAATTGGCTACTCCGAATGAAAAAATTTTGACTATCCTCTCACTTTTCGGCTATTCATTAGGCGAACAGCAAAAAACGGAAAAGAAAAAACCAGCAAAGGCTCGCCATCGCTGGTCAAAAAAGATCAGCGAAATCCCCTTTACTGTAAACTTCAGAAACAGCCAAGCAACACTATATTGGCTTAGTCGAAATGAAATGTTGATCAAATCAGGTGCAACACTACTTACCGAAGCACCGCGAAATAAAGATGGCTCTGTCAGTTATTCAGCAAAATATGGCGAAAAATTACGAGACGACTTCAAAGAGTGTATTTCTAATGGGAAAACGACCAAAGATATCATTGTAAAAAGTGTCAATGAAGCCAGCTTGCTCCTTTATTTCGGTGGCACAAATAGTTGGCTCGAAATAGTTGACGAAAACGGTAAATCCATCGATGAGTGGACAAAAGTGGAATAGACACAAAGCCAATGCTACGAATAAGAAACAAAGCCAAAGAGCCGAAGAACTGTTCTCTTCGATTCTTTGGCTCTTTTTATTCAGACCATACTATGAAATCATACTTTTTCAAATAGTCCGCGGCTGATCATACCATCCATCAAAAAATAAAATTTATCTTGGCTCATTTTTTGTTTGTCATCTTTGAAGATATTGACAGCTTTCAATCCATTCGCAGTCGTGATCGACATTTTTAACGTTTTAATGTCTTTTGAAACAGTGATTTTTAGCTTAAAGCCTTCTTTACTTTGTGGAGTTGCATCTAGCGGACGAATCAATTGATAGTTTCCGCCATTTGTTTCAGTAAAGCCATTGTCTCTAAGTGTGTATCTTTTTGCATCTGGGTGCAGACGATAACTCGTTTTTGCGCCCATTACAGTTGCTATTTGTTCAAATGCCATGCTTTTCACCTCGGTAAACTTATTCTACTTTCATTATAAAAGTTTCTGATTTGTTTTACTAGGATTTTTTAGCCGGCTCTATCATCTGTTCACAATCTACAGTGCTTTATGCTTCTCCACGTAGAATTGAGAATCTCCTTGTCATTTTACTTACTCGTTTCTGCATATTTTACTTCTACAAAGTTTTTTACTTTACCTAGTCCGAGGCTGCTAAGCAAGATGACTGGGAAAAACTGTATCGGGAATAGAAAAAGCAAGAGTGACATGCTTAAATATGGTTGGCCTAAGATCATGGTCAGACTAGCAGCAACTACTACTCCGATGAGTAATCCTGGCGTATAAGGGAATAGACTGACAAAAGCAAAACCTATTGCTGTACTTGAAAAAATTGCCGGAAAGATTTTCCCTCCTCGCCAGCCGAATGCAAAACAAAAGTTCGTCAATATGGCTTTCCCTATACCTAATAGAACTAAATTGAAAAATGAAAATTGAAGGGCTTCTTTGGATAAAGGCAACAATTGATGTTCCCCAGAAAACAAAAAATAGGGAGAAACTAAGCCAAATACACCGATACCGATACCTGCCAGTACTGCCTTGATCATTATTCCATTGATTTTTTCTGCTATATTGTTCGTCAATTTTTCAATTTTTAAAAATAACCAGCCAAATATCCCTCCAACCAGCCAACCTAAAGGAGCAAATAAAAGTGCCTGCCACTCCCACTGGATCGTAGAGGAAAAATGGAGTGCAAAAACACTTTCCTCTGGTGAAAACTGTTCAATAAATAAAAAACCTATAATACCAAATAATGTACTGATTGCATACAAACCAATTTTTCTGGCTTTATTTTTCAATTTGAAAGGATGCTTGTCATCAAACACTTCACTGATTCCAGCGAACGGCGCCCGAAAAATCGTTGCTAGCATTGTTCCTATACTGAGCTTCAATAGTTCGTCTTTATGCTCAAAAGTTATTTTTAAATGATCCCCCATCCAAGTGATCATGCCACCCACAACACCCGCAAGTGCAGCTTCTGGTCCAAGGCTGGCGCCAAACATCAATACAACGAGCGCAGCCAAGATGTTTTTCCCGATTCTTCCTTTATAAGAAACGCGATTATTTTTTTTGAATTCTCCTAAGGTTTCTTCGATCGTTGTCGGATAGCGGCCTAAATGTTTTTGAAGCAACCCTACTAAAACGCCACCTACTACCCCTACGATCATTGGGTAAAAAGGAAGTGAAACCATACTCGGAATATCTTGCCAAACTAAATCAATAAAAAAATTAGCGACTAGTAAAAAAAAAGCTGCGACAGCTCCAACTATCAGACCTAATACACAGCTGTATACCACAAATAACGCAGAAAATCTCATGTCTTCGCCCCTTTTCTAACACCTACTGAAATTTTAGCCACTTAATAAATCGCTGCTTTACTCCTCAGACAACCCCTCGATTTCTTTACGGATAGCCAGCATTTCATTTTCCAAATGTTCAATGTCATCTGAAATCCCTTGTAGTTTTCCTGAGAGTTCAGGATTTTCTAAATTATTTTTATATCGTAAGCTATGTTCTAAACTAGCCCAAAAATCCATGGCAATCGTCCGAAATTGAATTTCAACTTTGATTTTTTTGTTTCTTCAAGAAAGTAGACTGGAACTTCTAAAACAACATGGACACTGCGATACCCACTCGGTTTAGGGTGCTTTAAGTAGTCTTTGATCGTCAGAATCGTAATATCAGGATGATGACTCAATGAGTTGATCAACGTGTAGATATCGTCACTATAGGAACAAATCACTCTTAAGCCGGCAAAATCGCGTACATTCGCAAGGATTGCTTGCTCTGAATAATCCAGTTGCTTGCGATTCAATTTGTTCACAACACTCTTGAATCGTTTGATCCTTTTCTGAATTTGGTGGATGCTATTTTTTCTTCCTCTGTGACTATTGCTACTTAATTCACGATCAATAATGAATAGTTTCGTTTCTACTTCATCTAAAGCTGAGTGATAATAAACTTCTAATTCTTGATACAGTTCAATCGCTTCGATACCCAGTGCACGGCTTGGGCTTGTAGCATTTGATTCTTTATTTAAGATATTCATCAATTCCTCAATTGGAATTTCGGACATTTCATCTCACTCCTTAGAAAAAAGTATTTTTGGATGGCGCTCTCATTATAAGTTTAGCACAAAGCTAGTTTTAAACTTAAAATAGCGCTCACTGGATGATCACTAATCGTTAAAAAATACGTGGATAAAATAAAAAAACCGCTGAGTTGGTTAGGCTCAGCAGAAAAGAGAATTGTGGGACAAAAGTAAGAAACACTTTTGTCTCATTCTTTAAAAACGAATAAACGGCGGGAGCAGAAGCAACTCCTTCGGAAAAAAGCTGAGATTCACAAAAATTTGAAAAATAATTTTCGTGAATTTCTTCTTATTTCTCGGAGTTAAACACTTCTGTCCCAGCCTCATCTGTTTGTTGTTGGTTAGCTTGGTTACGTATCCATCATAAATCACTTAAGCTAAACTATCATAAAAATAATCTAATATTTAGATTAAATAACTCTTTTTTTCAGTAAAATCAAGTGTTCGTTTATTTTTTCAATAACAAATTAGTCATTTTTTGAATGGCTGATGAGATATTTTCTGTCGCTTTGTCCTGTTTTTCTTCTGACGCGTTGAACAAAGCTACATCTACTCCATCTTTTGTCGTAATACTTTGGATCATTTCTTCACAGCCTGCAACATAAGAAATATAGGCTTTTTCAAAATTTTTGTGGATTCCCATTACTTTGGCTGGTGGACGAAGCTGACTGATTTTCTTTAAAATCAATTGGTATTTCTTTGTTCCCTCTTTGAATAATCCACTGATTTCAGTTAACTCTTCATAGCTTAGACCAGCCGTTTTGTTTTGATCGATTGCCTCTCTGATCACTTGGTATTTGGGATGCATTGTTTCTCCGATTTCTTCCGTTTCTTTCACCATTCGATCGACAGCTTGAACATAATAGCCCATATTTGGTAACATTCATTTTCCTACTTTCCGATTTTTATTTCATTTGACTCTTTACTTTTTATTTTACCTTTTTTTATTTCTAAAAGACAGGTTTTCTTCATTTACTATTCGATACATTTTTCTCTATTTCTTAAAAAAGCCTTCCTTCAAACTGTATTGTTTTCCGGACACAATATCATATTGGATCATCTTATAGGCATCATAAAGCGTTTCTTGCTCTTTATTCAATTGTGCTTCTTGACGCCATTGCCCGCCTTGATAGTATAATCCTCGTTCAAACGCAGGCAGTGTTTGTTCCATTTCCAATAACAACTGATAGAAACCAGTCGTTGGTTGTTTGGTTTGCTCTAGCAAATTAGCAGCAAAATAAAATGGACTAGTAATCGCATCATGCGTACTGTTCTCAGTCAATTTCCCCTGATTGTCAAACATCAAAAACTGCGTTTCATGTAACGTTTGCTTATCATTTTTGTTTTGGATATCTTCTGAATAGATACCCGGTAAATGATCGCCCCAAAAAACAACTAGCGTTCTTCTAGAAAGATCTTTTAACTCCTCGGTAAATTTTTTCAATGCTTGACTGCTATAAGCAATATCTTGAAGATAATTGTCTAAACTGTTGGTACCACTATCGTCCATCGTCTTTGCTGAATAGTCTAACTTCGAATACTTCCCATTATATGGCATATGTGTCTGCATCGTTACTAGATGGACAAACTGCGGAATTTCTGTATTCTTCAAAAGATCCATGACTTCTTTATAGGCAGATTCATCTGAAATATAAGGATTATTATCGATCGTTTCTGTATATTTCATCGTGTCCTCACTAATAAAGCGATCAAAGCCCATCACCTTATAGACATCTTCCCTTTTATACATGGATGTATTAAAAGGATGGATCGCAGTCGTCTGATATTTTTGGGCATTCAATGTTGATACGAGTGAAGGCAATTGGTCGATTTTAGGCACAAGCATCGTATAAGGAGTGGTCAACTGTGCATTAAATAGTGCCATTGAAAAACCAGTCAGAGCTTCAAATTCGATATTCGCTGTGCCACCTCCGTAATTTTGGGAGAGCATATTCCCACTGTAGGTCTGATTTGCGACATCATAGTAATCTGCCAGTGGATCACCTGAGATCTCCACACCATTCAACCGGCTAGGATCAGAGAAACTCTCACTCATGACATAGATGATGTTCGGTTGCTCTTCTGTTGCTTCTTGATTTTTTTTATCAGCCAGTTCCTGATATTTTTCGGTGATCTCTTTGATTTTTGCTTCTGAATATCCACTAGGTTCATCCATTGGGTCAATTTTCAAATTATACAAAAAACCGCCAATAAATCCAGTATTGTAATAATTCATCTTTTGGCTGTAAGGAATCCATAATGCTGTTTTATTATAGGCCTTACGCAAAAGATTATTAGGATTATTGAAATGACTGATATATACCAACGATCCAATCGTTGCACACAGCATAATCATGCGTAGTATCTGGAATCGCCGTCCTTTTTTGAAACTTCGGTAAATCCCCCATAAACCACCAAGCAAGACGAGCACGATCAACCCTAGCAACAAGTAAAAGGAGCCTGTCCCAGTCATTTCCTTCAATAAACTGAACTCCGTGATCATTTTCAAATCGTCTGGGTAGATAGGCTCTTGTCGATAACTCATTTTTAAGTAATTTGCATAGCCTAATATCCCGATACTTACAATGTAAAAGAACATACCGAAAAGAAATGATCCCATAGCCGATACTAAAAGTAAAAAAATCATCAACAATACAAGGCATGCCAATAAGAATTTTTGTGTGTGCCACGAAAAAGCAAAGTTCAACGCAAGGTCAACAGAAAGATCATTTTGACACCATTGTAAATAGAGATTGCTTAATACAATAATCAATAAAGTAAAAATACTGATTGCTGTGTATTTTAAAATACGCTTTTGTGTTAAAGTCAATTTATTTAAGAGATTGCTTAATTTTCTTTTCAAGTAGATGCTCCTTCAACTTTCAGTGAATTGATTATTATTACTGTCTACTTTATTTTAGTAGTTAACCTTTTACAAGTAAAGAAACGAGAAGAATTAATGAAGATTTTTGAATCATCTATGAAGACCAATGCTACAACAATTCCTAACTCAGACTATAAGAAATCAAGCTATTCAAAAAATTAGAAGAGTTTGCTCTATAAGTATAAAAAACTGAGACACCAACTTTTTGATGTCCCAGTTTTTCAGCTCTATACACTTACTTTTATTCGTGCTCAATTTCTGATTTACTTAGATCTGCAATTTATTTCTTCCAAAAATCATCGAAAACTGAGATTGGCAAATGACGTTTATGTTGCGTTTTATTCCACCATGCTTCAATCTTTTCTTGCGCATCGACTAGAATTTCTCTGCCTTCTAAATAATCATCGATTTCATCATATGTCACACCGAGTGCTACTTCATCTGCAATCAATGGTTTGCCATCTTCTAAATCTGCAGTTGGTATCTTCGTGTATAATTTTTCTGGCGCATTTAGTTCTTTTAACAATTGTTTTCCTTGGCGTTTATTCAAGCGGAACAATGGCAAGATATCTGTTCCACCATCACCGAATTTCGTAAAGAAACCTGTGATATTCTCTGCAGCATGATCTGTTCCTAAAACTGCTCCAGCTCGTTCTCCTGCAATCGCGTATTGCGTGATCATTCGTTGACGTGCTTTGATATTTCCTTTATTGAAGTCGCTGATTTCTACACCAGCTTCACCTAAAACTGTGACTTCTGCATCTACGGCCGGTTTGATATTCACGCGTAAACTAACATCTGGTTTGATAAAATCTAAGGCTGCTTTTGCGTCTTCTTCATCCACTTGTTCCCCATATGGCAAACGGACAGCGATGAATTGATAGTCCTCATCTTTTGTTTCTTCGCGCATTTCTTCCATTGTTAATTGCGCTAACCGCCCTGCTAATGTTGAATCTTGTCCCCCGCTGATCCCTAAGACGAATGTCTTTAAAAATGGGTATTTTTTCAAATATGCTTTCAAAAAATCAATACTTACTCGAATTTCAGCTTTTGGATCAATCGTTGGTTTGACACCTAATTCTTGGATGATTTCTTTTTGTAAGTTCATTGTTTTTCCTCCTTACGCTTCATTGTGCATGTCTGCAACACTTTTTTTCATACGTTCCATCGTCGCCATTTTATGATTCCAACAATCCGTAGATAGATCAACTGGATATTTTTGTGGATTAAGGTCACGTTTGTATTCTTCCCAAAGTGAATCAAGGTTCGTTCGAGTGTATTCCTTGATCTCATCTAAAACAGGCAAATCATAGACAAGTTTTCCATCGATATAGATATCTTGTAAGATTGGACGTGCAGTAAAGTCTCGCACAGTTTTATTGATAAATGTATGAATTGGATGGAACATGAAGATTTCTTCTTCTTCTCGTGGATCTTCGTCCCAAAGAGTGACATAATCCCCTTCTGATTTCCCATCGAAATTACGCGTGATACGCCAAACTTGCTTTTTACCTGGAGTTGTTACTTTTTCAGCATTGCTGGATAGTTTGATCGTATCGATCATTTTACCATCCTTACTTTCAATCGAAACTAACTTGAAAACAGCTCCTAGAGCGGGTTGATCATATGCAGTGATCAATTTTGTTCCGACACCCCAGACATCTATTTTGGCTTTTTGCATCTTTAAGTTCAAAATCGTTGCTTCATCTAAATCATTTGACGCATAGATTTTTGCTTCAGTAAATCCAGCAGCATCTAGCTGTTCCCGTACTCGTTTAGAAATATAAGCCATATCTCCACTATCGATACGTACACCTTGGAAATTGATTTGATCACCTAATTCTTTCGCTATTCTGATCGCACTAGGAACTCCTGATTTAAGCGTATCGTACGTATCTACCAAGAAAACACAATCTTTATGCGTCTTGGCATATGCCATAAAAGCTTCATAATCATTTCCGTAAGATTGAACAAGTGAATGTGCATGCGTACCGCTTGCAGGAATCCCGAATATTTTCCCTGCACGTACATTACTTGTGGCATCTGCTCCACCGATGTATGCTGCACGAGTTCCCCAAACTGCTGCATCAAGTTCTTGTGCTCTTCTTGTTCCAAATTCCAATAAAGGATCATCGCCGATAACTGATTTGATTCTAGCAGCTTTGGTGGCAATCAGTGTTTGGAAATTCACGATATTCAACAAAGCTGTTTCAACTAGCTGGCAATGCGCTAGTGGACCTTCCACTTGGATCAAGGGTTCATTCGCAAAAACCAGTTCTCCTTCACGGGCGGAACGAACTGTTGCTTTGAACTTAAATTCTTTTAGATAAGTTAAAAAACCTTCTGGATAAACATTCATATTACGTAAATACTCAATATCTGTCTCTGTGAATGTCAAATTTTCTAAATATTCGACTAAATGTTCTAACCCTGCAAACACGGCGTACCCATGGTTAAAAGGCATTTCACGGAAATAGCATTCAAAAACAGCGTGCAGATCAGCTCGACCTAATTCCCAGTACGTTTGCATCATATTGATTTGATATAAATCTGTATGCAAAGTCAAACTGTCATCTGGGTATATTTTATTCATTTTTTTATTACTCCTCTTGGCAAGTTTTCATTTCTTTCCCATTATAACAAAAAAAAACCTTAGGAGAAGAAATCTTGATTATTTTCTGAAAAACGTACAAAAAAGACCACTAAAATCAGATATCCAAGTGATCTTAGTGGTCTTTTATTTATACAGCCGAGGCGATAGTTCGCTGCTCAACGATTACGATATCTTTGTTTGGTCGCTTAAACTGGATTCCTCTTTGCTCCAAGTCTTGTTTTACGCCAATATGTACCTTGACGTCTTCACGATCAGATTTTAAAATCCGTCGAACCGCAAAGTCTATTTCTTGCTTTGTGATTTTTTTCTTTGTATTGATCATCACTAATTCTTGTTTATCATACGTATCTACAAATAGAATTTGGGTACGATCTAACGAATACAGCTTATAATATTTGATTGCTGAACCGCCAAAGAAAAAATCGACTATCTTAGGGTAAAACGTCTTGATATTCAAATTATTTGTTACAGGTGTCTCGATTAATTTCATCTCATTCCTCTTTTCTTTTTTATATGGATAAGCGCCCAAAGGAATCGTTTTCAATCAAATCAAACAATAACAGAAAAAAACTTTTTCTGTTATATTTAGTATAACATAAATCCAGCGATAAAAAAATAGTCATCCTTTCCCTTGACCTTCTCGTTACGTCAAGGAATATGTTAAAGATGTCAGGAGGCAGAAAATGGAATACACTATCAAAAAAATGGCTCAACTCTCTGGTGTTAGTCCGCGAACACTGCGTTTTTACGATGAAATCGGCCTTTTGAGACCAGCGAGGATCGCATCTTCCGGTTATCGTATCTATGGACCAAAAGAAGTGGACCGTCTGCAACATATTTTGTTTTATCGTTCGCTTGCATTCAAATTGGAACAGATCCGCGAGATTTTAGACGACCCAAAATTTGACCATCAACAGGCATTACTGGAACATCAAAAAATGTTACAGAAAAAAAGAGACCAGATTGATACTCTCTTGACAACTATCCAGCAAACACTGACGAACTACGAAGGGGGAAAACATATGACTGATCAAGAAAAATTTGAAGGATTCAAACAGCAAAAATTAGCAGAAAACGAACTGCACTATGGTCAAGAAATACGAGGAAAATACGGCAACAAGGCAGTGCATGCGACAACTAAAAAGTGGCAAGAGATGGATGAGGAAACTTATCGTGACATGGAAACAATCGCAGAACAGCTTCTAGCTGATTTGACTCACTATCTTCAAGATCCTACAAATCAACAACTAGAAAGGTCTATTTTTTCTTCGCATAAAAAGTGGCTCGCTTTTAGTTGGCCTACTTACAGTTTAGCAGCGCATAAAGGATTAGCCGCAATGTATCTGTCCGATGAACGCTTTATTTCTTACTATGATAGCCGTAGCGGTGTGGGAGCAACAAAAGCATTAAGCGAGATCATAAAAAAACAAACAGAATAACCATACTAGTATCAAATAGAAATAAGAAATAGCGATTGTGACAAAAGCTGTCGGCTACAAAACAAGCACAGATTTCCTAAAAATATTTATCTTTTTGTGAAATTTTGATTTGTTTTTGTAATAGTGACTTCTGAAATAACGATCATTCGAAAAAAGGAACGTGGGACAAATCTAAGAATCAGGTTTGCTGCAGACTCTCGAATAAACGAAAGTCCAAAAGTCAGGGTCTTCGGAAATTTCAAAAAAAAACGAGCGTGGGACAAAAGTAAGAAACACTTCTGTCTCATTCTTTAAAAATGAATAAACGATGGGAGCAGAAGCAACTCCGAGAAATAAGCCGAAATACACAAAAATTAGAAAAGCAATCTTCGTTAATTTCTTCTTATTTCTCGGAGTTAAACACTTCTGCCCCAGCCTCTTTTCTCTCCAATTTCTCAAACCTAAACGACTTTTGCCTCGACCTCTTTTTTATTGATTATTCTTTTTATTCATCTCTCGATAAATCGATAAGGAATTTTGATTTGTTCCAACCGTTCCTCGATCAGAAGTTGAAATGCCATTTCTCCACAAGCAATCAGCCCGTGATCGATCGTTGGAAAATCCATGATTTCACTGATCAGTAAATTATCCCGACCAACTATCCGTCGATTACTTTCCAAAAAAGATTGCTGTAGAATTCCAGCTGCGACCGTATCTGAATTTGCTAGCACCCCATCAATTGCTTGCTTTTCAAAAAAAGTGCCAGCTTTGATACCTTGCTCATGGTCGATGCAATCCCAATAAACATGTTGCTTTTCAAAGTCCGGAAACACTTTTTTGCAAAGCTCTAATGTGATTTTAGAATTGTAACTGAGTCGACTACTTCTACCTAATGTCACACCGAGACGTTCGACTCCCTGATCACGTAGAAAGAGAAGCGCTTCTTCAATCGATTGTTCACGGTCAATAAAGACGCAGTTTGCCTTTTTTTCTTTGATTTCTTCACAAAACACAATCGGTCCATATTTTTGATAAGGAAGCAAAGCCTCTAAATGATTCGCTCGAGAAGTAATGATCAGCCCATCAAAGGCTTTACCTGCAAATTCTTCCATGTACATCATTTCTCGGTTCGCTTGGTAATTTGTAGGTAATAAAGTCACCTTATAGTCCTCATCAAAAGCCGACTCAATAATTCCGCCGATCAGTTGATCAAAATATGGGTGATTTGCATAGGGCAAAATGACGCCGATATTTCTTGTTTTCCCATAACTTAACTGTCTTGCACTTGCATTGGGAACATAGTCAAGCTTCTTCATCATTGCCAAAATCTCTGCACGTTTTACTTCATCCACATACGGATGTTGATTGATCACTCGTGATACTGTTGAAACAGAGTAGCCAGTGAGTCTTGCGATATCTCGAATGTTTGCCATACTCAGTTTTCGCCACCTATACGAAAAGATTTTCTTGTAAATAGTCTACCACAGCATGCCCACATTCGAAAAATTGATAGAATGTTTCATCATATTCAAAGCTGATACGTTGACCACCTAAATATGTGTCTTTTGTCAAACTAGTAATTTCACTTAAAGGAATTTTCTGAACCATCGTTTTATTTAACCCTTGAAAACTGGAAAGTAACAGCATTGACCCCTTAAATTCTACAAAAGCATAAAAGTAATCATTGGTTGTTTCATTGGTCGTTTTGATATAGGTATTCATTGTAAATCCCTCCTTTGATGCTTTGAGTATAGCTTATGAAACGCGTCTCAGAGCAAGGAGTTTGTTTCTGGTTATTCTTCTGGCTCCCCAGTAGTATCCAATCGATTGGCCGCCAGAATGAATGGTGCCCAGATCAAGGCAGCCACTAACAAGTTTATGATTGTCAAGACGATGGCCCGCCAGTCACCTGCCGTTGCAAGAAAGCCACTGATGATCGTAGGCATGACCCAAATCACATTCACTACTACCGGACGCACCAATCCTGCCATCGTGGCAAAGTATGCAATGGTCGCAGTTGCTAATGGCGCTAAAATAAATGGAATCATCAACAACGGATTCAAGACGACCGGCAGACCGAACATCACAGGTTCATTGATATTGAATAACCCAGGAGCAATCCCTAATTTACCCACTGTTTTATAATCAGCGCGCTTAGATAGTACCAAGATCATGATGATCAACACTAACGTCACTCCTGCTCCACCAGGCCATACAAAAGCCTCAAATGAACCAGCTACCCATTTGAAGGGGATCGGTTCATTGTTTTGAAAAGCATTCGTATTCTCTACCATCGCTGTTCCATATAAAGTCTGTAAAACAGGTGACATGATATTCGTTCCATGAAGACCAAAGAACCAGAGAACATGGACAAGCAGAACAATAATAAAGACAGCCCCGTAGCCCTGTGAAAGATGCATCAAAGGTCTTTGGATCGCTTCTGAGATCCAATCAATCAAAGGGACACCAGCAGTTTGTTTGAACAGATAATTGATAGTACCAACGACATACAATGAGACTACTGCGGGTATGATCGCAGCAAAAGCTTTTGAGACAGCAGGAGGAACAGAATCAGGCATACGAATAATAATATTTTTACGAATTAGAAGTGCGAAAATGATAACTGATATAAACCCAAAAATCATGGCTGTAAAAAGCCCAGAGCCACCCATATATTTTCCAAAATTAAAATAGCCCCACGCCCCCATTGAAAGTGTTTGCCCACCTTCCGCATCAGCAAGGACTCCACCAGCGGAAGTAATCATCGTTGCTGCTTCTTCTGATAATTTTTCCGGCAATGTCAACACCGCCGTAGCAGCATCAGGTAATCCAATAATAAAAGCAACTAAAGAAACGATACTACCGGAAACTGGATCTACCCCATAAGCTTTGGCTAAGTTAGCCCCTAAAGATAGTGCAAAAACAACCGCCATGATCGCCAATGTTCCATTCCAGATCAGACCATTCACACCGATAACTGGTGTAAAAAATGTAGTTATTGCATTTCCTTCTCCTAGATACGTATTGGGAAAATCACGCATAAATGCATTTAGCAACACTGCGATAGCACCAGCCATAGTAGCTGGCATTGTTCCAATAAAAGCATCACGTAAAGCAACTAAATGTTTTTCTGAACCTATTTTTGTTGCAACTGGTAAAATATACCTTTCCATCCACTTCATCAATCCGTCCATTCTTATCCTCCTAAAGTCTATTTTTCGTTACTTTGTATACGCATACATTATAACGATATCATAAATATAGCACATATTTCTAAGCGTACCTACTTAATGTAAAAAGAATTTTTTATACCTAGGAAAAAATAGTACACTCTGTAGCAATTTTTTCATTTATATGTGATAAATGGAGGTTGTCATGAAACTATTTTGTTTTAACGCACTCTCCATTTCTTTAATTCACTGTTTTTCTTCTTTATTTCCACCTACATTGATTTTATCCTTTCCTACTAGAATTCATATTATTTTCTCATGGCAACAGGTTTTCCCTTTGTTTAACTGAAAAATGCGCTTCCTCATTAACTAGTACTTAGGTCTGATCGTTGTGAAATAACTTTAGTGATAGAGTAAAGAAAAGGGGGAATAGATGATAAAAAAAGCTTCGATTGTTTTCTCGCTATTATTTTTTAATGTAGTCTTCATTTTAGGTGCAGCAACAAGTGTTTATATCTTTATTGCGAGTTTATGGATAGTTACGAGTTCATTTTTGCTCTCTCCACTTCTACTATTAGGAGCAACCTTGTTGACGATTCAGGATTTTTCAGTTTTTCAAAGTCTAGCAAGCATCCTATTGTTTGCTTTGGGCGGGTTACTAGTCCCAGTATGTATCAAGGTAACAAAATACGTAGGGAATATTTCAGCGAAGTACATTGCTTATAACAAGAGATTGATTTATGGATAAGTCGTATTACAGGCTCCAAGCTTCTGCTAACTGACCACTATTCTCAGATTTTGTTAACTCTTAAATCTCCCTGAGGTCGATACAAAAGTCGTTTAGGTTTGAGAAATTGGAGAGAAAGAGGCTGGGACAGAAGTAAGAAACACTTCTGCCCCAGCCTCTCTGATCGTTCTTTAAACTTACATATAGTGAAGTACCTCATTGAAAAGCATGTCTGCAATTGGAATCAGCTTTTCCATTCCATCAATAATATCTGATGATCAATGCTCCCCCGCCTGACACTGACGAAATTTTTTATGCAGAAATCAGTTCAAACATATTACTGATTTTCTACGATTATTTTTCTTTTCACATCATTTCAGGTAACCCATAAACTGATTTGCAATTTTTGGATCTTAGGAGGAAAATACAAACAGAGGTGATGACCATGGACAAGATAAATTGGGCGACTAGTTCGGTCCAAGCGGCTTATCAAGCACTAGCAAGTTCAGAAAAGGGACTTTCATCGGATGAAGTGCAGCAACGCTTAACCAAATACGGTCAAAATGTAATCAACACGACAAAAAAAGAATCGATTATCAAAACATTTTTATTAAATTTCACAAGTCTGATGGCACTCTTATTATGGGTATCGGGTTTTATAGCTTTATTTGCCGGTATGCTCGAATTAGGGATTGCCATCTGGTTGGTCAATGTGATCAACGGGCTCTTCAGTTTTTGGCAGCAATATCGCGCTAGTCAAGCAACTTCTGCCCTGCAAAAAATGTTGCCAAACTATGCTCGCGTCTTACGCAACGGTAAAGTAGAAAACACTCTGGTGGAAAATATCGTACCCGGAGATGTCGTACAGATCAAAAGCGGTGATAATATTCCTGCGGATGGCCGTCTATTGCAAGCTGACAGCATGCAAGTCAACCAATCTTCTTTAACTGGTGAATCCACCACCGTTAACAAGGATAGCGCCACATTAACCGTTGATGAAGTCAAAGCAGCTGGGCGCTTCGCCGAAGCGAATCTGGTTTATGAAGGAACTTCTGTAGTCAGTGGTAGTGGTTTGATGTTAGTTACCCAAACAGGGATGAAAACTGAATTTGGGCAAATTGCTTCTTTGACCGATTCCGTTGATGCAACTCCCAGCCCATTAGAAAAAGAACTAAACGTCTTGACGAAGCAACTTTCCCTGATCGCCATTGTGATCGGTGTGATTTTCTTTCTAGCAGCAGTCTTTTTCGTAAAATATCCTGTTGTTGAATCGTTTATTTTTGCCTTGGGAATGATGGTAGCCTTCATTCCAGAAGGGTTGTTGCCAACAGTCACTTTATCTTTAGCGCTGGCAGTTCAGACGATGGCTAAAAAAATGCTCTCGTTAAACATCTAAATAGCGTTGAAACACTAGGAGAAACTTCGGTTATCTGTTCTGACAAAACCGGAACGTTGACTAAAAACCAGATGACCGTCGAAAAAGTGTGGTTGCCTTATGGACAGTATGAATTGTCTGGCACTGGTTATGAACCAAATGGTATCGTAACTAAAGACAGCATGCGAATCGAATTAGCTAAAGAAAAAGATTTGTTACAACTGATCCGTATCGGTACATTAGATAACGACTCTGCTATCCAACAAACAGATCAAGAATATCAATTAGTGGGTAGTCCCGATGAAGGTAGTTTACTCATTTTAGCAGATAAAGCGGATTATGCTCTGGCAGAAGAGAAAGAACGTTATCAAAGGCTTAGTGAACTACCCTTTGATTCAAAACGCAAACGAATGTCTACGATCCATCAGCAACAAAATGATCGCTTTATTTTTACCAAAGGCGGGATCACCGAAATCCTCGAATGTTGCACTTACTTTTTACTGAATGGAGAAATCAAGCCTCTTGATGATACACGTAAAAAACAGATTCTTGACCAAAATGACATTTTCGCCAAAGAAGGTCTACGAACACTGGCTTTCGCCTACCGCCGATTAAATCCAGCTGAAGCAGAATACGGCATCGAAAAAACGGAAACTCAGCTGGTCTTCGTCGGCATCACTGCCAGCCAAGATCCACCACGGGAAAACGTCATCGAAGCAATAAAAAAATGTCACGCTGCCAGCATTCGGATCATCATGGTCACAGGTGACTATGGATTGACCGCTGAAAGTATCGCCCGCAAAATCGGGATCGTTGAAGGTGACGATGTCCGTGTCGTGACAGGCGAACAACTATCAGCGATGTCTGATGACGAACTGAAGGAAAATCTTACCCATCAAATCATTTTCGCCCGAGTCGCACCAGAACAAAAATATCGGATCGTTTCTCTCTTACAATCCCTAGGTGAAATCGTTGCTTCCACTGGAGATGGCGTCAATGATGCCCCTGCTTTGAAAAAAGCTGATATCGGGGTGGCAATGGGAGTCACCGGTACTGATGTCGCAAAAGAAGCCGCCGACATGATCTTAACAGATGATAATTTCACTTCGATCGTCAATGCTATTGAAGAAGGTCGTACGGTCTATAATAATATACGTAAATTCTTGTTATATATTTTAAATAGCAATATGCCAGAAGCTTTTCCATCAATTTTATTTCTGCTTTCTCGGGGAATGATCCCATTGCCTTTAACAGTGATGCAGATCCTTTCTATCGATCTAGGGACCGATATGTTGCCGGCACTAAGCCTAGCCACTGAAAAAACCGAACCTGGAACGATGAATAAACCGCCTCGCAAACGAACAGATCATCTCTTGACCAAAAAGTTGATCTGGAAGGCATTTGGTTGGTATGGTCTGATAGCATCTGTAATATCGATTGGTGCTTATTTCGTAATCAATTATTCTGACGGTTGGCCAACTATTCCATTGGCAAGTACAGGCAAAACTTATGTAATGGCCACTACAATGACTTTAGCAGCAATTGTTTTTAGTCAGATTGGTGCTGTTTTCAACTGTCGAACAGAAAAAGAATCCTTATTCAAGATCGGCTTTTTCAGCAACAAACGAGTTTTGTTAGGTATTTTTTTTGAAATCTGCCTGTTAGCCGCTCTGATTAACATTCCTTTCTTGCAGGATGCCTTCAACACCACCAATATTCCATTGATTGCTTGGTTTGGCTTGGCATTGATCCCGATTCCGATCATTCTATTGGAAGAGTTGCGTAAAGCCATATTGCGACATCGGACTCTGGTGAAATAAAACTGTAAATCATTGAGCATCCAGCTGATATAATTGGTACCCAACTGTTCGATTTTTTAACAGCTGGGCATTTTTTTTTTTGAAAAATTAATATCTAGAGATGTTTGAAAAACATTTCAGATGGTTCTCCTAACAAACGAATGTAGGACAAATCTAAAAATCAGGTTTGCTACAGCCTCTCGAATAAACGAAAGTCCAAAAATCAGTTTTTCACAAATTCAAAAAAAAGAGAACCTTGATATATCAAGGTTCTCTCTTAAATACTACATCATGCCACCCATCATTGATGGATCCATTGCTGGCGCTGCTGGAGCCGCTGGTTCTGGCTTGTCAGCTACGACAGCTTCTGTTGTTAATAACAATGCAGAAACAGATGCTGCATTTTGTAATGCTGAACGTGTAACTTTTGTTGGGTCAACGATACCAGCTTCTACCATGTTTACCCATTCGCCTGTTGCGGCATTGAATCCTGTTCCTAATTCAACATTTTTCAATTTATCAACAATGACTGAACCTTCGTAACCAGCATTTTCTGCAATTTGACGAATTGGTTCTTCTAATGCACGAACAACGATCTTGATACCTGTAGCAACATCACCTTCTGCATCTACTGCAGAAACTTTACCGATGACATTCACTAATGCTGTACCCCCACCAGAAACCATGCCTTCTTCAACAGCGGCACGTGTTGCGTTCAATGCATCTTCAATGCGTAATTTCAATTCTTTCAACTCTGTTTCAGTTGCAGCGCCGACTTTAACGACAGCCACACCACCTGCAAGTTTTGCTAAGCGTTCTTGTAATTTTTCGCGATCAAAGTCTGAAGTTGTTTCAGCGATTTGATTTTTGATCAATTGAACGCGCGCTTCGATAGCTGTTTTTTCGCCAGATCCTTCAACGATTGTTGTGTTGTCTTTATCCACAACAACTTTTGATGCGTTTCCTAGGTTTTCGATCGTTGCATCTTTCAATTCTAAGCCTAGGTCATCAGTGATCACTGTACCACCAGTCAAAATAGCGATGTCTTCAAGCATTGCTTTGCGACGGTCACCAAATCCAGGAGCTTTGACAGCGACAACGTTGAATGTTCCGCGAATCTTATTCAAGACTAATGTTGGTAAAGCTTCGCCATCCACATCATCTGCAATGATCAATAATGGACGAGATTGTTGTAAGATTTGTTCTAACAATGGCAAGATATCTTGAATATTAGAGATTTTTTTATCAGTGATCAAAATGTATGGATTTTCTAGAACAGCTTCCATTTTATCATTGTCAGTTACCATGTATTGTGATAAGTAACCGCGATCGAATTGCATTCCTTCAACTACGTCTAATTCTGTTTCGATCCCTTTTGATTCTTCGATAGTGATTACGCCATCGTTCCCAACTTTTTCCATAGCGTCAGCAATCAAATGTCCTACTTTATCAGAGCCAGATGAAACAGCCGCTACTTGTGCAATGGCTTCTTTCGAATCAACAACAGTTGAAATATTGTGTAATTCTTCTACAGCAGCTTTTGTTGCTAATTCGATCCCACGGCGGATACCTAAAGGATTAGCTCCTGCTGTAACGTTTTTTAATCCTTCACGTACGATTGCTTGAGTCAAAACTGTAGCAGTTGTTGTACCGTCACCAGCAATATCGTTTGTTTTTGAAGCAACTTCAGAAACTAATTTTGCTCCCATGTTTTCAAAATGATCTTCTAATTCGATTTCTTTCGCAATCGTTACCCCATCATTTGTGATCAATGGTGAGCCATATGATTTTTCCAATACGACATTACGACCTTTTGGACCTAATGTTACTTTCACTGTATCTGCTAATTTATCTACGCCACGTAACATTGCTGCACGAGCATCTTCTGAAAATTTCAATTCTTTTGCCATATCTATTCACCTCATCAAAATTTTTCATTCATTTTAATTGATTGCTTTGTTCTTACTCAACGATCGCCATGATATCTTTTCCAGCGACGATCAAATATTCTTTTCCTTCAAATTTCACTTCTGTACCGGCATATTTTTCAAACATTACTTGGTCGCCTACTTTTACAGCAGCAGGAACTTGTTCCCCGTTTTCTAACAAACGGCCTTCACCAACTGCGATAACTGTTCCAGTTTGTGGTTTTTCTTTAGCTGATGAAGCTAAAACGATTCCTCCAACAGTTTTTTCTTCCTCTTTTGCGACTTCAATAACGACGCGATCACCTAATGGTTTTAACACGATAAATCCCTCCGATAACTCTTTTTTGAATTCATTAGCACTCTAACAAGTCGAGTGCTAACCTACATTTTTAATAATACTCATTCTTCCATTTTTTTGCAAGCTTTTTAAATGAAGTTCTATAATTTTTACGTTATCCCTTACGTTTCAAAATAAAAGAAGGTAAATGAAGTATGTTATAATAAAAAAGAGAATGAGACAAAAAGTAAGAAATACTTTTGTCTCATTCTTTAAAAACGAATAAACGGTGGGAGCAGAAACAACTCCTTCTTAAATAAGCCGAAATTCACAAAAATTTGAACAGCAATTTTCGTTAATTTCTTCTTATTTATCGGAGTTAAACACTTCTATCCCAGCCTCGTTATTCTGCCTAATTTCAAGGAGGACCTTATGTCATTAAAAAAATATAGTTTTCTGAGTATCTTTTGCTATGGATTGATTTTTCTTTCACCTTTGATCCTTTCCTCTGTTGGGATCGTCCATACAACCACAGATTTGATTACTGCGACAGCAATTGCTTATATTTTAGGTGCGATCGTTTTAGCCTTCCTTTATTTTAGACAAAGAGAACCTTTATCCATTGAAGCAGCAGTTCCTAAATCTTCTGTACCAAAAATTATTCTTTATGGATTTGTTGGTATTTTTATCGCCTTGATTCTGCAAAGTTTAGCTGTAACATTGGAAACATTTTTATTTGGAGAAAGTGCGCCTTCTGAAAATACACAAAATATCATCCAGATGATACTTGAAGCGCCGGCCTTCATTGTCGCAACTACGATTGCTGGACCGATCATGGAAGAATTCGTCTTTCGTCGCAGTATTTTGGGTATTGTTGAAAGATATAGTAATTTTTGGATAGGTGCCATTGTTAGTTCCTTGCTTTTTGCGTTCGCACATAATGACGGACATTTATTGATCTACTTTTTCTTAGGTTTTTTCTTCAGCTTACAATATAAGGTAACTGGTCGAATTTGGACATCAATGATTACTCATGTCGGAATGAATACACTTGTCGTGATTGTCCAACTCGCTATCCAAAAAGGATTGCTTTCCTATTAAAAATTACCATTGATTTGATAAAAATAAAAAAGCTTTCAATAAAAAATAGAACGATACCAGCATAAACAGCTCGTTCATTTTTTTAGGAAAAGCTTTTTTACTGTTTTCTTTTAGATAACACTTCATTGCCAGAAACAGGATTATTTTTCTTGTTTCATCTGTTGCTTTTCTCCTTATTTCTTTCACTTCTACTTTTCTTTCTCGATACACAACTGAAAGTTAGCACATGCAGAATCCCTTCGCCAATTTTTCTAAATAGTTCTACGATGATATCTTCAATGAACGTTACCCTAGTCCTGACGAGATCTTATTGCCGACTCAGTCCTATCATGCAAAATTTTTTTATTAGACATAAATTCATACCCACGTTTCTTCAGATCCGTAATACTCATATAGGTTTCTGCTTCAACTCCACCGCTGTCTTTATTATGTAATAATTTTTGTTTATGTATATAGGATGAGTCCAAGTACATTCATTTCTGCCTTTGTTCATTTATTTCTGGCCTCTCACCTGTTTGTTTGATTTTTTGTTCTTTCATTATCAGCTCTAGATTTTTTCTCTCTATAGTTACTTCTCTTCTTTCTAAGTCTACTTCTTTTCTCTCTAGCTCCACTTTTTTTCTTTCTAGGTTTACTTCTTTTTCAATCATGTCGATTTTGTTTAAATCCAGCTTTAATTTATTTCTGTAAGTTTTTAATTTTTGTCTTTTATATTTATATTTTAGACGTTCAACTTGCGCTTTTGTACTAATTTTCAATTCTTGCCTGTTTGTATTCCTCTTACCTGACACATTGGATATGCTTCTCTCTAGATTTTGCTTTTTTCTCGCCCGATTCGACGACATTTTTGCCGTATCATCGGATTGCTTCTGTCTTAAATCTTTTTGTTTTTCTACAGTTTTTATCGGTGTTGATTTTACACTTTCCTTTTGAAAGGCATTTGTCTTCTTTTTGATAGACTGCCTTATTTCATTTCCTGTTAGTTTCTTTTTTTTTGATTAGTTCTTGTTTGACAAATTTTACTAGTTTTAGAGGAACATGGCTAGATCTAGCAACCTTTGTTACACTTGTCACTCTGAGTAGTTCACGTTCAATATGACGTCTTTGATTTACGGTTAACACCAATTTAGTTTTTTTCTCATTTTCTTTCCCCTTTTTTTGGATTAAACGTTTGATTGCTTTGAGCATAACCGATTCTTGGAACAAACAAGCCATCATTATTTCTTCATTTAGAAATAGTTGTTCTGATTTAAGATGACAAAAAAACAAGCTAGGATTCACAAAAATTTGTGAGTCCTAACTTGTTATGAAGAGAACATTCATTTTTTAGTGTATAGATACAACTACTTTTCTCTAATCATGGAACGATCATATTGAAAATAGTTCCGTTGCTTCATCTGGATCTGTGTCATAGACATCAAAGTCATGACCAACACCTAGATCTTTTTCTTTAAGGACATTTTCCATGGTTAAATGCGCAAGTTCTTTCATATTGTTTTCTTTACTTAAATGTCCCAGATAGATTCGTTTTGTTCGGTCACCAATCACATCTGTCATAACTAGCGCCCCGTCTTCATTAGAAAGATGGCCTCGATCCCCTAGAATCCGTTGCTTTAGATTCCACGGATAAGGTCCCATGCGAAGCATTTCCAGATCATGATTGCTTTCCATAAGATAGCCATCTGCATTCTTGATGATCCCACGCATACGATCATTACAATATCCGGTATCTGTCAACATGACAAATGACCGATTTTCTTTATAGAAACGATAGAATTGTGGTGCTGCTGCATCGTGTGATACCCCAAAACTTTCAACGTCTAGATCGCCAAAAGTTTGAATCTTCCCCATTTCAAATAAATGTTTTTGCTCAATTGGAACATTTCCGATCAATGGCGACATCGCTTCCCAAGTTTTTTCATTGGCAAAGACATCTAAATGATACTTTCTCGCTAATACACCGACACCATGAATATGATCTCGATGTTCATGCGTTACTAAAATCCCATCTAACTGGTCAGGTGTCCGATCAATCTGTGCCATTAAAGAAGTAATTTTTTTCCCGCTGAGTCCAGCATCCACCAGAAGTCGCTTTTTATCACTTTCAATATAAAGTGAATTTCCAGAGCTTCCGCTTGCTAGGATACTGATTTTGAAAGCTGGTTTTTCTTCAGCCATTTCACTACTTCCCTTCTTACTTTGTAAACTTTTTTCATTATACCTACTTTTTTAATGATCTTCCACCTTTGGAATCGTATTATTTGTAATAATTGTATTACTGAATGCATTGACTGATTCAACTTGTGTTACTTTATCAGCTGTTTCGATTGCTACATACCAGATAGGTACATAAACATTTTTTTCACGTACTTTAAGAATACAGGAGTACGCCAATTGTCGCCATAAAATCTTTGAACCTCGGGAAATTTTGTTATTTATATATAATGTTTTGATTGCATCTTCTTCTGTGTGTAATTCTGTTTTCTCACGTAGCTGTTCAATACCTGAAAGATGTGTCTGGGTGTATTTGGTGACTGCGTAGCGGTTGTCTACCTTATCCAATGAAAACACGATTTTCGCTGTGTCATCATAGAAAGGTAAGCCTTCGTACACTTGACTTGCTTCAATTTCAGGAGAGTCTCCACCTAGTGTCGAGAAATGCTTCATATACATATAATCAGTGCCAAACAATACATCCTCTTTATTAGCTAAAAAATCTGCAACAGAATGACCTAACTGATCAGGATCAAACATACTCTTTTCTGATTCTGTTTCTGATAACGTCTTTGTTAGCACATCATCATTTAATACGACCCCGCTACTTAACAAACCTCTTTTATCTGAATTACGGCGATAATCCGTCAGTTCACTGCTAAGATCTGTTTCTTCTGCACTAAGGTAATACCCTTGACGACTTTCAGAGGAGATCTTCCCTGTATATGAAATGTCATCACTGGCAAGGCGTTGCTGGATCGATTCTGTTTGATCAGAGCGAATAACATTGTTTTCTTGATTTATAGCATCATGGTAACTACTGAATAAGAAAATGTTAAGACCTAAAAAGGCAACGAAAAAGATCCATTCAATCTTTTTGAAATCCATTTATTTCGCCTCCGATCCAGGTAACCTTACAAGCAACTCACTTACGGAATACCATTGTTCTTGATATTTCACATACCATTCTGGCAATAGATCGACGACACGATTCGTTTCTTTGATATTTTGCCATGTATACCCCACGATGATCGATTGGATTTTCCCTTTATCTGCACCTTTATCGACTAAATTTTGAATAACATTTTCTGTATTCGGTAATTCTACTTCCTCATCAGAAGGGATCGGCACTTGGATCGTATTCAAACTTGTTTGGATATTCACTTCAGACCCGCCGGAATCATCACCAATCTCAATTCCAACCTGTCCCTTACTATCCGAACCAAAGACAGGAAATCCTTCTACAAATATCCGATAATCGATTTTATTTTCCTTACGATCAAAGTAGCGCATATTACCAAGAGAACTACCTAGCTTACTAATATAAGGGAAACTTTCGGAAAAAATATCGCCAGAGGCTTCTTCCGGAGTTTCTCCCCGAAAATCAACGACTTGTGTGTCCGAGTGGATCAACATCGTTTCATTTCTATCATAGAAAATCAATTCACTGCTCTCATCATTATTCTTTACTTCATCAGTTTTTTGAAAAAAAGCATTTCGAAATACTGTATATGGTTGTTGTGACAAGATGTAACTATATTTCTTCAGCTTCACAGGATTTTTTGTATCATACTGCGTTGGCATGATAGATGGTTCAGCATTCATTTCTGTCCATTTAATTCCTGTAGCTTTTAATTCTTTCTCTAGATCCGACCAATCGATCGAAATACTCGCCTCATAAATCGTGTGATCAGAATAATTGATAAAACGTACCTTATCCTTTTTCTCATCGAATTGGATACGATTGAAATAAGGCGTATCATCTTCCTTGGTAATTGCTGAAATATCAAAATTCAAATGAAAGGCATCTTTATATTCGCTTAAAAGCAACGGTGCATTATACGTAAGTTCGACACCCTTATCAATTGTTTTTGTCTGATTGAACTTTTCTAAGTTTCCAGAAACCACTTCAGAAAGTCGACCAAATCTTGCCCCTTCAACGACCGTTTGTAAACGGGTAATAAGATTCTCACTGTTTGTTTCTTTCAGCGATCCAGCATTTATCCAGGTTAGATGCAACGGTAGAAATACCTCTGATGCTTTACGATAATTTTGAGATTCCATTACTTGAGAGCTAGTTTCATCGACATTGATCGATGTCTTTCCTGCTGGGCTTAACCAAATGGCATAAGAGAAATAGATGCTTAAAGCAATCATCAAAATCAGTCCGATCCGAACAACTTTTTCAGATATTTTCATTCCCACCATTCCTCCTCATAAGGTTCATATGGTAAAGAAATATAGAAAGTTGAACCTTGTCCTTCTTTACTTTCTGCCCAGATCGCACCACGATGTGCTTTTATCACTTCTCTTGAAATCGCAAGTCCCAGCCCAGTTCCTCCTTGGGCTCTTGCTCGTGCTTTATCAACACGGTAGAAGCGCTCAAAAACTCGGTTCAAGTCTTTTTTAGGAATCCCTAGCCCTTGGTCTGTAATACTTAAAATCACATTATTGTGTGTTTCTAGTAATCGACAGGTGATCGTTCCACCATCTGGAGAATATTTGATTGCATTATTCATGATATTATCCACCACTTGAATGATCTTGTCTGTATCGATTTCCACCCATAGATCTCTTTGGGTAAATTCTCTTTTGATCCGATAATTTTTTTCCTGATTACCAACCATCATATCAAATCGGTCAAGTACAAAATTAACTAGTTCATTGAAATTCACATATTCTAGTTGAAGTTGCGTATTTCCTGTATCCATCCTTGAAAGATTTAGCAGATCATTGATCATCCGAATCATCCGATCCGTTTCATCTAGCGTAACTTTTAAAAAGTTAGGGGCAACTTCTTCGTCTTTCCAAGCACCTTCACTTAATGCTTCGATATAGCTGCGCATACTCGTCAATGGTGTCCGCAATTCATGTGAAACATTCGATACGAACTCACGTCGTTCTCTTTCTGTTTTTTCTTGCTCTGTGACATCGTGAAGAACCGCAACTAAACCACTGATAAATCCAGATTCTCTGCGGATCATCGAAAATTCTACGCGTAAAATCATTTGGTCACTTTCCATCAATCCCGTTGAACGGTCGAGAACCATTTCATTCGGATCTTCCAACAATTTTCGTAACGTGTACTCTTCTTCAATGTCCAGTAATGTTAAGATCGATTGCCCGATCGCCTCTTCATTTTTTACATCCAACAATGAGATCGCCATGTCATTGATCGTGATCACCTTGCCTCGACGGTCTGTGGCAATTACTCCATCTGTCATATGAGAAAGGACGCTATCTAGCCGATTTCTTTCAGCTTCCATCGTATCTTGTGCTTCTTCGATACGTTCAGCTAATTGATTGAATGTATCAGCCAGTTGCCCCAATTCATCTTGACCATGGACTTTGACTTTCCGACTATAATCTCCTCGGGCGATCCGAATCGCTTGCTCACGCATCTCTCCGATTGGTTGGGTGATTGAACGCGCGACTAGGACGGAAACGATCATAGAGATAAATGCAGCAATCAATGAGGCAGTGAAGAAGATAAGTGCGGTATTATTGATTTCTGAATATTTTTGTTCGATATTGCTTTTGACGTAAAGAGCCCCGATAACGGCATCACCGGTCGGGGATAGGATAGGTTGAATATTGATGTTCACCCGCTTATCGTCATTGTCGAGTGCTACATAGCGTTTGGTTGTGAAGTCATTGATATCGACATAATCATTTTTTTTGCCAATAGAACTCTGCTCACTCACATCTGTTGTCCCACGTATGATCCCTTTTTCGTCCACCACACGCATCTCCAGAATATCACTAGATGCACTCGTTTCAATAAATCGCTTGATATTCGCATTTACTTCGTCTGTATCTGCGCTATCTTTACGATTCAATTCAGGGCTGATCGTAGTTGCTAATGATTCAACCGTCTGATTCATATCTTTGATAAACGTATTGATCGTTGAACGTTCCAGTCCTCGGATGAAATACGCTCCAATAATTTCAATAGAGATCAGCAAAATCAAAATAAATGTAATGGCTATTTTAAAATTGACTGATCGAAAAAATCGGACTTTCCTTTTCATCAACTACTCCTGTTCTTGGTTACGTAAATAGTACCCGACACCTCGACGCGTCACTAGATAATTAGGGTGACTCGGATTATCTTCAATTTTTTCGCGTAAACGTCGTACTGTAACGTCCACTGTTCGTACATCCCCAAAATAGTCATAACCCCAAACAGTTTGTAATAAGTGTTCACGGGTCATCACCTGCCCAATATGTTTGGCTAAATAAAAGAGCAATTCAAATTCACGATGTGTCAATTCGATCGTTTCTCCTCGTTTGGTTACCATGTACGCATCTGGATGGATCGTCAAATCGCCGATCACTAATTCTGACGGCGTTTCTTCCTCTACTTCTTTAGATGCAGTTGCTCCTCTGCGAAGATTTGCTTTGACCCGAGCGACTAACTCACGATTAGAAAACGGCTTGGTGACATAATCATCTGCGCCTAATTCTAGACCTAAAACTTTATCGATTTCAGAATCCTTTGCCGTTACCATAATGATCGGCATATCGTAAGTTTTGCGTACTTCACGAGCCACTTCCAGCCCATCCATTTTTGGCAACATCAAATCCAGTAAAATCAAATCAGGTTCTACCTCAGTCACTTTTTCCAAGGCTTCTTCCCCGTCATAAGCAGTGTAAACATCATAGCCTTCTTTGGCTAAATTAAATTTGACGATATCCGAAATCGGTTTTTCGTCATCGACAACTAAAATCTTTTTCATAAAGAGCCACCTCTTTTTTATTTATTGTCATACTTTTCTATTATAACTTATTTCCGAATATGTTTCATCTCTGTAAAAAACAAGGTCTCAAAAGCCTTTTTAAAAAAAGGTGGAACAAAAGTAAAAACCACTTTTGTCTCACCTCTAAATTCGACTAATCGATGACTATGGCAAACACTTTTCTAAGAATAAAGCGAAAATTCTCAAAATTTTAAGAATAATTTTTTGACCTTTATTCCTTGAACCTTAGCGTTTCCATTTTCGATTTTTCAAACGAATATCTCTGTTTCTCGCTTCTACAGTTTCTTGCTGTCATCACTCAGAATGACACTGACCTCACATCAAACTTCGATGGTATCTAGATCTTCGGTTTCCAAGAGTTTTTTTGCTACAAGTGCCGCAATGATTCCCCCGACGATTGGTGCTACTACGAATACCCAAACTTGATCCAATGCTTGTCCACCTACTAAGAATGCTGGTGCTAGACTACGAGCTGGATTGGCAGACATTCCAGTCAATGGTACACCCACGAAATGGACTAGTGTCAATGTCAATCCAATAACGATTCCTGCTAGTCTACTGTTTCCTTTGCTTGGACTTGTCACTGTCATGATCACTAATACAAAAATAAATGTGAGGATGATTTCAACTGCCAAGGCACCACCTACACCCATTTCAAATGTATTTTGCCCTAGATTGTCGACACCTTTACCAGCAGAATCTAATATGCCCGCTAAGGATAATGACGCCGCAAAAGCCCCAACGATTTGTCCCGCCATATAATAAAATAATTCAGTTGTTGTAATGCGTTTGTTCAACCACATTGCAATTGAAACAGCTGGGTTCAGATGTGCACCTGAAATCGTTCCGATACTATATGTTGCTGCAATGATCGTCAAACCAAAAGCCAAGGCAATCCCAGTAGTACCGACGATTCCTGAAGCACCACCGCCTAGTACAGCCGCTCCCGTTCCTACAAAAACTAAAATATACGTACCAATAAGTTCTGCAATTCCTTTTTTCATAAAAAAACACCTCCACTTCTGATTATAACATTTTCTGCAAACTTTCAATAACACGTATTATTAAATGTGGTGTTATTTAGAAAATGTCCTTCTTACGTAGCTTTTTTAGTAGAAAACTTCGCAAAAAAACACCAAGAAAATAGTTTGTCCTTCACAGATAGATTTCCAACCTGACTTTTCCGAAAGACTTCTTCACTACATTCTTGGTATTCTTTTCAACGATTGTTTAGTTTTCCAAAACTTGTATTCCTACACCTAGCAATCCCGGCCCTGTATGGACAACTAACGCTGGAGATATTTGTCCAAAGTAAACGTGCTGTGCTTGAGGAAATTCAGTTTTTAGTCTTTCCACCATTGCGATGGCTTCCTCTTTCGCATCACCATGTGCAACCGCTAGATTGAACACTTTAGCTGTGCCAATTCGTTCGCGCACATAGCCAACTGTTTTATCTAAACTTTTCTTACGACCTCTTGCCTTGCCAACAGTATAATAAATACCTTCGTCGTTACAAGAGATGATGGGGTTTAGTTTTAACGCATTCCCAAGGATAGAAGCAACCAAACCGATACGTCCACCTTTTTGCAGATATTCTAAAGTCGCTACATTGAAGAACACTTTTGTGTGCTCCACTAGTTCGTTCAACTTGTCGATCAATGTCTGCCATTCGACTCCTTCTTCTAACCACTTTGCTGCTTGGATCGCAGAGAAACCTGCTCCGATTCCAATGTTCTTCGTATCTAATACATACGCTTCCAATTCTTCTTGCTGTTCTGCAATCAGTCGCACGATATTGAAAGTACCACTTAACCCGCTAGAAATAGTAATAGCTAACACTTTATCGTAGCCATCTGCTTTGATCTTTTCAAAAATCTTAGTGATCGTTTCACCATCGGGTAGAGAGGTTCCAGGAATTTCTTGCGGTAATCTTTGATAGATCTCTTCTGGCGTAATATCGACTTTATCTGTATAAACTTTATCTTTATAGATGATTTTTAATGGGATAACATACATCTGATATTTTTCAATCAATTCTTGTGGTACATCTGTACCAGAATCTACTAAAATAGCAATTTTATTTTTCATTTTTTTTCTCCTCAATTAAATACTCTGTTTCTAAGCTAATCGTCTTTTCTGCCAATAACTTCATAGCAAAAGACAACGTGGCCGACCGAACAGCAATATATTCCACCGGCGTTTCTTGATCAAGGAACGGTGGATAATTTTCTCCTTGCGCTAGTCGGCTGACCATTTTGACCGCAGTTTCTTGTTCAGAACAGAATAAATTATAGGCTTCGCGGATTCCTACTGTTTTCCCTTGAAATAAGATACCTTCCTTGATTTCAGGAATCGTCAAGACCTGTTTCAAAGTCGTGATCGCAATCAAAAATGCCACATGTTCTTTGTTATATCTTTTCTTGACAGGCGCTGGTATCAACCCAAGTTTCACATAATTATTGACCATTGATGAGGTGAGTAAAGGATGCTTTTCTCCTTGAATGACTGGAGAAAGATAGCGATCGACTAATGTTCTCACTTGATCCATATAAAGATCTAAATCAGGAAGTTCTTCCCAATGTGGCAAGTGGAAATCTTCTAGGTCTTTTCCCCACTCGATTAATTGTTGCTTCATCTTTTCCATGGTTTTATCTCCCTTTTTTGTTTTCATTTACATCTTATCAAAGTTATCAAAAACATTCAATCTAGTTACCTTAACTAGATGAAAAGTTTATATTAATTTTGTATTTTAAAAAAATATTGGGAAAAAAACAAATACAATTGCCCACTTATTATGACTAACTAACCGAATAACCGACCTCCTCTATATCAAGAAGCCTTTTATGCATAGGCTTTCAATCTCCCATGGTAAAATGTACCTGAACGGAGGGAACGAGAATGATTTCAACAGATAAATACTTCCAAGGGGAACAAAGAAAATATCTTTTTTTTGAAGGATGGTATTTTAAGCAACAAATCGAAAAAGACGTTTATGCCTTTATTCCCGGTTATTCAGTTGGAAAAGATGGCATGAAATATCCCTTTATCCAAGTCATCAATCATGAGCATTCCGAAATGTTCTATTTTGAACCTCAAGATCTATGGATCAAAGAAGATCAATTATTCGTTAAGATCGGGACAAATGTATTTAGTGAAAAAGGACTTTCTCTGTCATTAAAAGGTCCAGACTTAACAATCCAAGGGACGATCACATTTGGCGATTTTACTGTGCTAAACAAATCAACCTATTCTCCCAGTATTATGGGGCCTTTTTCTTATCCCTCATTTATGGAGTGTTACCATGGCATCTTAAGTATGCGGCATTCTTTAAAGGGAACTTTGGTATGGGATGGAAAAATCATTGATTTTACGAACGGTATTGGTTATTTGGAAAAAGATTGGGGCAGTTCTGTTCCAGCTACGTATCTCTGGGCGCAATGTAATCAGTTTGCGACTTCCGAAGCGAATTTTTTCTTTTCTGCAGCAGAAATCCCCTTTATGGGTAGCCGCTTTTTAGGTATCATCTCTGTATTGCATTATCACGGGAAAGAATATCGTTTTGCTACTTATTATGGTGCCAAGATCATGGACATCTTCTGCGAAGAAAACCAGTTGATTATAATAATCAAGCAAAAACAATATATATTACAGATCAAAGTCCTGCAAAATGGTGGTCATCCATTGATGGCTCCTCATAAAGGACTGATGAATCGTGTCATTCGGGAAAAAGCTAGTACTGAGATGACAGTGACTTTACAAAAGAACAAACAGATTCTGTTCCATCAGTCAGGAATCGCTGCTGGATTCGAACAAGTCGGGATTTTGCATGGATACACTTACAGATAGAGCAACCAGAATGAACAAAAAGTCCCCATTGAAAGTGAACTTTCAATGGGGACTTTTCTCTTTGTTTCTTTAAGCATCGTTAAGATTAGGAGACCCGCCGCGGGTAACGGCGGGAAGGAGTAAAAAAAAAATGAAAAAGTGTTAGGGTTTGTTCTCTTACAAGAACTTTTGTTGGTTGGTATACTTATATAATAGGGGGCATTTATGAATAATCTATGAATGATTTCCTATAAAGAAGTAAAGTTTTTTTTGAATTTTTACAAACGCAGACTTGCATTTTAAAATCCATAGTGCTACTATTATAAAGTACTTTTCATATGGGCCGTTAGCTCAGTTGGTAGAGCAGCTGACTCTTAATCAGCGGGTCGCGGGTTCGAGCCCCTCACGGCCCATTGGGTGCCAAACCCACGTCATCAGTACATCTTTGGCTACTTCGGTAGTTTCGAAAAAGATGTACGTGATGACATTTTTTGGTTTTCGGGTCGAATTTTCGGGTATTCACTTATTCTTTCTTGCGTTTGATTCGATGTTCTATACTTCTTGAGGGTACCTCTTAGAAAAACTAACGTTATACTATTTTTGCAATGCAATTATTTTTTGAATCGTCTGTAGTACCCCTTGTTCATCATTTGATCGAGTGATGAAATTCGCTGCTGCTTTTGTTTCCTCAAAAGCATTTCCCATCGCAAAACTGTACGTAGCAGCATTCAACAATTCGATATCATTTAAACCATCACCAAACGCCATCGTTTCTTCCTTGGTGACCTCTAACAGTTTTTGCAATTCCTTCACTGTCGTTCCTTTATGCACACCCGCATTTGAAATATCGATCCATGCGGCTTCAGAAGCAACGATATACGCCTGTTCTTTGAACTCCATCAGTTCCTTTACATACTCAAAACATCTTTTCTTTCTATCATAGACAGTGATCTTCACAAAATCTTCGGTTATTTTATGAAGCTCTTCTACCAATCGAACTTCTCGATAGGAACCTCTCACCATCTGTTTGTCCTCTTCAGACGTAGTTTCTTTGATCATCGCTACAGTCGGCGTACAGGCAATGATAGTATAATCATTGGCAATTTCTTCTAATTTATTGATCAGTTTGATTCCAAGATCATTCGGCAGCAACGATTCGTAAACGTATTCATTATTGTGCTTGATACGTGTCGCACTATCACCTAAGATCCATAAATCCTTAGAAAGTTCTGGTCCAAAAAGTTCTTCTACACGTTCACATTGTTTTCCTGTACAAGGAGCAAAGTAAATCGCTTGTTCATCCATCGATCCTTTTACCTGTCGATAAAACTCCTTATCGAAGCTACCCTTACTATCCAAAAATGTTCCGTCTAAATCAGTCAATATCAATTTGATCATGTTCTACTCTCCCCTACCTCACTAAAATGTCCTTCTTTTCTCAGTGTAACAACTGGCAGCAACAAGTCAATCCATGCTCAGATTTTTGCAACCTCATTTACAAAAAAACATCTAGAATAGAATTGGTTCTTCTACGCTAGATATTTTCTTATTCCCCATTGAATTTGAAAAGTATGCTTATTCTTTCCAGCTATCGACTGTTTTTTGATTTTCTTTGATCCAGTCTTGTGCTGCTTGTTGTGGTTCTTTTCCATTGTTGATTTCCAACATGACTTTTTCCATATCTTTTTCTGTCCAATGGAATTTATCTAATACTTTATAAGCTTCAGGCTGATCTTCTTTTAATCCTTTACGTACAACTGTGTGGATTTCTTCAGCATCTCCCATCGCTTTTTTCGGATCTTCCAAATATTTCAAATCATATTTAGCAAACATCCAATGTGGTGTCCAACCGGTGATCACAATTGGTTCATGCTTTTTGATTGCTTGTCCTAAAGCAACAGTCATTGCGCCTGATGAGGAAGTTTCAACAGTCCATCCTTTTAGATTATCGTATTGCTTGACCGTGTTTTCCGCTGCATTGACGACGCCTGCACCAGGTTCGATCCCAGTAATTTTTTTATCTGCTTGGTCAGTTAAATCTGCAATAGAGTTGACATCCATATAACTAGGTACAGCTAGGCCGACTTTAGCACCTGTTAAGTTGGCACCTAGATCGTTGATTTGATCTTTGTATTGTGCATATTGTGAACCATGTGTTTTTGGCAACCATGCAGAAACCATCCCATCTGACTCACCTTTTGAAACAGATTCCCACATGATCGAGTTATCAAGAGGAGTGATCGTAACATCATAGCCCATTCCCTTTAACACTTCCGCAACAACATTTGTTGAAGCGACCTCTGTATCCCACTCAACGTAAGAGAGATTGATTTTTTTCGTTTCTTTTGCGCTTGAAAAACTACCTAAACCGATCGCACCTAAAAGCACTACGACTACAGCTCCAATGATGATCCCTTGACGCTTTTTATTTGGTTGTTTTGAGCCATTTACTGCCTTTTTACTATTTGGCTGGTTCAAATGCTGTGTGAAGCGGTCAATGATAATCGCCAAGATGACTAATGCTACCCCATTAACAAATCCGTTACCAACTTGCGCACGTTGTAAAGCAGATAACACGCCACGTCCTAAGCCAGGTGCCCCAATCATTGAAGCAATGACAACCATTGAAAGAGATAACATCGTTGTTTGATTGATCCCAGCCATGATCGTACTTTTAGCTAATGGCAATTCTAGTTTGAATAATTTTTGCCAGCTTGTACTACCAAATGAATCAGACGCTTCGACCAACTCTTTTGGTACTTGGCGAATCCCTAAGTTCGTAAAACGAACAGTCGGTGGTAAAGCAAAGATGACAGAGGCAAATACCCCCGGCACCATACCGATCCCAAAGAAAGCAACTGCTGGAATCAAATACACAAATCCTGGCATTGTTTGCATAAAGTCAAGAATTGGTTTAATGATGCTTTGAGCTTTGCTGCTTTTTGCCATCAAAATACCTAATGGCACACCAATGATGATAGAAATAACGCTGGATAATAAAACGAGCGTTACTGTATTCATCAAGTCTGTCCACAAACCTTGATTATAGATAAACCATAAGCCAATCAGTGTGAAGAGCGTTAATCCTGGACGTTTTTTAGAAATAAAGAAAGCAACAATCGTTAATATCAAGATAAACAATGGTGCGGGAATGACCAAAAGTAAATTAGTGATCCCTGACATTACTGCTTGACCAATCGTTTGTAAAAATGAGAATAATCCTGCAAAGGTCGTTGTAAACCATTCAGTGATGTTCTCTACCCAATCAGCAACTGGTAATCGATAGTTCAATAAATTATTCATCATCACTCACCTCACTCGTTTCTGCTAATGCTTCGATTACACTACCGCGAATGACAACACCTTTTAGTTTGCCATTATCCACAACGGCTAGAGGAGTTGGGGAGTCATAGATGATATTGAAGATATCACTAACCACCATATCTTTACCAATCACCGTTACATTTTCATCTAAGAAATCAATCAACGGACGTTTTTGACGTCTTGCTTCTAATGCTTGATCTGCAGTAATGATCCCTTTAAGATGTCTTTTTCTATCTACAGCCATCAGCATACTTACTTCTTCATTCCTCATTCTAGTTAGTGCTACATTTGGCCCATCCGATTCGATGTTCGTCGTTAAAGCAGGTACCATGATGTTTTGGGCAGTCAGTACTTTTGAACGATCGACTTCTTCAACAAATTCACGGACATAATCATTCGCTGGGTGGGTCAAAATTTCTTCACCAGTCCCGATCTGCATGATTTCGCCATCTTTCATCAAAGCGATTCGATCACCAATACGTAATGCTTCGTTTAAATCATGTGTGATAAAAATGATTGTTTTTTGTACGTTCGCTTGTAAATCGAGTAACTCATCTTGCATTTCCTTACGGATCAAAGGATCAAGAGCAGAAAAAGCTTCATCCATCAGTAAGATTTCTGGATCATTCGCTAATGCTCTAGCTAGACCGACGCGCTGTTGCATCCCTCCAGATAATTGACTAGGATATTGATCCTTGAATGAAAGCAAACTTGAATTTTCCAATGCTTGCTCTGCTTTTTGTTGCCGTTCTTCTTTTGGTACTCCACGAACTTCTAATCCATATTCAGTATTTTCTAAGATCGTCCGATGAGGGAATAAGCCAAAATTTTGAAAAACCATATTGATTTTATGGCGGCGTACTTCACGAAGTTCTTCTTTACTTAATTTTGAAATATCTTCTCCATCAATATAAATATTTCCAGAAGTCGGCTCGATCAAACGGTTCAGTAAGCGGATCAATGTTGATTTCCCACTACCTGAAAGCCCCATGATCACGAAGATTTCTCCTTCTTGCACATCAAAACTTGCATCATAAACACCAACGGTCGCGCCAGTCTTTTTTAATATATCTGTCTTTGGTTGCCGGTTCTTCATCATTTCCAAAGCAGCTTGCGTTTTTTTACCAAATATCTTTGTTAAATTCTTTACTTCAACTTTTACCAAACAAATTCTCCTTTACCTATGTAAATTCATTTTTCTTTCTGAAAAAAGTGACCACACTATACTAACACCGTGTAGTCACTTTTGTCAAAAACGCTAACTATATTCTTTTAATCAAACGAAAAAAAGCTCGGCAAATCCCTTTTAGATTGGGATTTACTAAGCTTAAAATTTGATGAGAAAAAGCAACTCCCTTGCAACGCTAATTTTCTGGATAAAAGAAATTGGTCATTCGCTGTAATGTAAATTCATTTCCAATAAAGTGGACTGTATCCCCCGCAGTAAATTTAGCATATGGGCCAGGTGACACAAGCAACTCTTCTTCATGCGAGATTGCAATGACCGTCGCACCAGTTGCTTGCCAGATATTCAACTCGCTGATTGACTGATCGAGATGCGTTGCCTCATTCGTCAATAATAGTTCAAACGGCAATAAGGGGTTCATCTTGTGGATCCTCTTCGTTTGATTTACCAGTTGATCCAGTAATTGAGAAAAGTGATCCAACTCTTCTTGTTGCTTTTCCACACTCGCCATGATCTCCGCTTTTGTTTCTTGGATCGATTGGACATCCTGATATTGCAACAAAAAATCTTTTGCTTTTTCTTTTGATGCTACAAAGGCGCCACTTCCGTGACGAACCTCCATGATTCCAAGATCGACTAGCACATTGATTGCTTTTCTCGTCGTTTCAGGAGATGCATTATATGTACTTGCTAACGTAGATCTCGCGTGTATTTTCTCACCGATTTTGTAACGATTTTCCACAATCCGTTCTGCCAAATCAACAGCAATCTGTTGATATCTTGGCCGAACGATCTTTTTCTTCCCAGCCATATTTTTTCCTCTCTCTTCTACTTTTCTGTTCCATCTTACTATGGGAAAGAAAAATAAGCAAAAGGTTGTGAACCTAGCGCTATGACCCGAGCATTAAAGAGAAACTACTCGAAACAGCTCTTCATGTTTTGAGTAGCTATGATTTAATGCCGAGGGTCAGCTAGGTGAACACAGTTGATTGTTGTGAGCTCAGCGCTATGACCCGAGCATTAGATCATGCTTGAGGAAATAAAGCGCCACAAGGAAATAGTCAATGAAGACATTCACATGCGGCGCTTTATTTTGCTTATTTAACTTATGTTCATTTCGTGCATTTCTTTATGCAGAAGTGATTTTTTCTGACTAGAGATCAGTCCACCATCGTTTTCTTTTGAACCTTCTTTACAGGACAGGCACTTTTACATTCATCACATGTTTTTCCTGATTTTAATCGCGAATAAACGATAGCTGCTGCACTGCCAAATATCAAGACGCTTAATAAAAATGTTGCCATATTATTGTTCACCTTCTAACGAAATGGTTAATACGTTACTAGTCTTTGCTTTCTTTTTCAATAATGCATAACAGATCCCAACGATACATATCCCTGCCAAATAAGTTGGGATGACTAAATGTCCCCCTTCAAACAAGTGAGAGAGCTGATAGATAATAAAGCTGATCAAATAAGCAAAACCGCATTGATAGCCTACTGCGATCATCGTCCATTTCGCAGAATTCATTTCCCGATGGATTGCGCCAATTGCGGCAAAACAAGGAGCACATAGCAAATTGAATGCTAAAAATGAATAAGCAGCGGCAGATGTATACGTATTTTGCAATGCCAGCCAAATTTCTTGGCCATTTTCAGAAACTTCTTTGTGCCCAAATAAAATGCCAAAGGTACCAATGATATTTTCTTTCGCAATCAGACCAGTGATGGTAGCTACAGTCCCTTGCCAGTTTCCCCAGCCAAGGGGTTGGAAAATAGGGGCAATCACACGTCCAAAGCTTGCTAAGATACTTTGACTTTCAGGCACAGCTTGTCCGATAAAATTGTATGAAGATGTAAACCAGATAAGGATACTTGAGACAAAAATAATCGTGCCAGCCTTTTTCACGAATGACTTACTTCGATCATATGTCTGTCTTAGAATGATCGACCATTGTGGCAAATGGTAAGTTGGCAATTCCATGATGAAAGGAGACGTGTCTCCAGCAAACAATTTAGTTTTCTTCAACATGATTCCAGAGATGACAATAGAAGTCATCCCTAAAAAATAGGCAGAAGGAGCAACCCATGGAGCATGAGGGAAAAATGCTCCAGTAATCAATGCAATGATAGGCAATTTTGCAGAACAGGGCATAAATGTAGTGACCATGATCGTCAACCGTCTGTCCTGTTCATTTTCAATCGTTCGACTTGCCATTACACCCGGCACCCCACAACCAGTAGCAATCAGCATGGGAATAAATGATTTTCCTGAAAGACCAAATTTTCGGAACAATCGGTCCATCACAAACGCGATCCGTGCCATGTAGCCGCAGTCCTCTAAGAAGCTCAAGCATAAGAAAAGAACGATTAATTGTGGGAGAAATCCTAAAACAGCTCCGACTCCAGCAATGATCCCATTTAAAATCAATTGTTGCATCCAATCAGCTACTTGCCACTCAACTAATAACTGTTCAATATGGTTTGGCAACCAGCCGCCGAACAACGTATCATTGACCCAGTCGGTTCCGATCGTCCCAATCGTTTGGATAGCTAGATAGTAGACAAACCACATAACAAAAGCAAAAATAGGTAATGCAAACCACCGATTGGTAACGATCCGATCGATCTTATCACTGATAGAAAGCTGAAAAGAGTCCTTTGTGAACACACAAAGAGCCGTTAATTGGGTCAACCATTCGTACCGTTCATTGATGATAATCGTCTCGCTATCTTCATCAAAAATCTTTTCAGTCAAACGGATCAATTGTTCGACTTCCTTTAATTGCTTTGCAGAAATTTTTAGACCTTTCAAAATCTCAGGATCGCGCTCAAACAGTTTGATCGCATACCATCGTTTAAAAACGGGAACACTATTGTCTAAAACATCCTCAATTTCATGCAATGCTGCTTCTAGGCGATCATCATATGTACAAGAGAGCGGTGTTGGTAGCTTCCTATAGGTCGCTTGAATGATCATTTCTGTTATTTTTCCTAGTCCTTCCCTTTTCAATACACTGATAGGAACAACAGGAACGCCTAACCCATAACTTAATTTTTCACTATTGATTTTTCGACCGTCTTTTTTAACGACATCCATCATATTTAATCCCACAATGACGGGAATACCTAAATCAAGCAGTTGTGAAGTCAAATAAAGATTTCTTTCCAAATTCATGGCATCTACAATATTGATGATCACATCAGGTCGTTCATCAATCAGATAATTTCTAGCAATCACTTCTTCAGGCGTATAGGGGGAAAGGGAATAGATCCCCGGTAAATCTTGAATATAGATGGTGGGATGTTTCTTCAAGTGCCCTTCTTTTTTTTCGACGGTCACGCCGGGCCAGTTTCCCACATATTGATTTGCTCCTGTCAATGCGTTGAATAGACTCGTCTTTCCACTATTTGGATTACCGACTAGTGCAACTTTCATTTTATCTACTCCTCTTTTTGAACCAGAATCAAGGATGCTTCTTCTTTACGTAGTGTCAATTCATACCCTCGTAATGTGATTTCTAAAGGGTCGCCTAACGGTGCTAATTTTCGTACAGTGACACGCACGTTTTTAGTCACACCCATATCCATCAGACGTCGTTTCACTGCACCCTTCCCATGAATGGCAACCACCACACCACTTTCGCCTGTATTAAGCTGGTCAAGCGAAGTCCAACTTTCTTCGGAGAACTCGCTTTTTTTTACGATAATCTGGCTTAATAACTCACGGTTGACCGCGATCCGATTATTTTTTAGGAGTAAAATCGAGTTGCTGCCAGATCGATTGATAACGACGATTTTACTTCCTATGATAACTCCTAAATTTTGCAAGTGCTTTTTGACTGAATCACTGGTCTGTATTCTTTCAATCTGATACACAAGATTTAGTTTGGCTTCTTCTAAAGTTTCCATCAAAGCTCCCTTCTTGTGAAAAAAGTCTTCTATAGCTTTTCTCCATTTTATCTATCCATTCAATCCCAATCTATCTCAGTTATTGAGAATCATTCTCACAAAGAATACTCTCTCTAATTGAGAATGTCAATGTTACTTGTGATTTTTTGAGCGTATTTTCATTTCTTTTGATTTTTGTGTGTTAAAAAAAAACTTTTTCCCGAGTTTTCCACAGTATTTGCTGTACTAAAACAAGCTTTTTTTCACTTAACGCTTGTTTTCAGCTGTTTTTCAAAAACCACAAAACATAGTATTCCACAGTTTCCACAACACAATATGTAGTGTCTGTCGTTTGACTTTTTTACTAATAGTTTTATACTATTCATTATAGATAAACAGCAGAGTCGGGAGGAAAACAAAAATGAACGTAAAAATATTTTCAAAAAACAATTGTATGCAATGTAAGATGGTCAAACGCTTTTTAGCGGACAACCAAATCGATTTTGAGGAAGTCAATATCGATGAACAACCTGAAGCCATCGATTGGTTAAAAGCACAAGGCTTTCAAAGTGTACCTGTGATCACTTCAGACGTTGAAACAGTGATTGGTTTCCGTCCAGATCAATTACGCAAACTTGCTAGCTAATGAACTGTCAATTGGAATGTATCTCTAATCGGATTTGATGGAAGTGAGGACTCTTTGCCCGAACATCCCCCAAATCCTTTTTTACAGCATCAAAAGAAAGAATTTACCAAAATAAGAAATGAAGGTTGGGCGTATTTATGAGTCTTAAACAATTAAAAGATGTCAGCTATTTTAAGTTAAACAATGAGATCAATCGACCTGTGAATGGTCAGATCCCTTTAAATAAGGATAAAGAAGCATTGACTGCATTTTTTGAGGAAAATGTTAAACCAAATACAATGACTTTTGCTACAGCAATGGATAAAATCAATTATTTAATCACTCATGATTACTTGGAATCAGAATTTATTCAGCTTTATTCTCCTGAATTTATTGAAAAGCTATATCAATTTTTAGACAAACAACATTTTACATTTAAGTCATTTATGGCTGCTTATAAATTTTATTCACAGTATGCATTAAAAACAAACGATGGTTCTGCATATTTAGAATCTTATGAAGATCGTGTAGCTTTCAATGCTCTTTATTTTGCAAACGGTGACGAAGACCTTGCTCTTTCTTTAGCTGATGAAATGATCCACCAACGCTATCAACCAGCTACACCTTCGTTCTTGAATGCTGGGCGCAAGCGACGCGGTGAATTGGTTTCCTGTTTCTTGACACAAGTGACAGATGATATGAATTCGATTGGTCGTTCCATCAACTCAGCTTTACAACTGTCTCGTATTGGGGGAGGTGTAGGTATCACACTTTCTAATTTGCGTGAAGCAGGTGCGCCAATCAAAGGATACGAAGGAGCTGCTAGCGGGGTTGTTCCAGTAATGAAACTTTATGAAGATAGTTTCAGTTATTCAAATCAGTTAGGTCAGCGTCAAGGAGCTGGCGTGGTTTATTTGAATGTTTTCCATCCGGATATCATTGCCTTTCTTTCAGCAAAAAAAGAAAATGCAGATGAAAAAATCCGTGTTAAAACACTTTCTCTTGGTGTCATCGTGCCTGATAAATTTTACGAATTAGCACGTAAAAATGAAGACATGTATCTGTTCAGTCCCTATAGCGTTGAAAAAGAATACGGTGTCCCATTTTCTTATGTCGACATCACTGCGGAATACGATAACTTGGTCGCTAACCCTAACATCCGGAAACAAAAAATCAAGGCACGCGATCTTGAAAATGAAATTTCAAAATTACAACAAGAATCTGGCTATCCTTATATTATCAATATCGATACAGCCAATCGTGAAAATCCAATAGATGGAAAAATCATCATGAGCAACTTATGTTCTGAGATTTTACAAGTACAAACACCTTCTGTTATCAATGGAAAACAAGAATATGAAGTATTGGGAACAGATATTTCATGTAACTTAGGTTCAACAAATATCGTCAACTTGATGGATAGCCCTGATTTTGGCCATTCAGTCCGTACAATGACTCGTGCATTGACTTATATCACAGATGCCTCAGATATCGACGTTGTTCCACCAATCCAACATGGAAACAAATTGAACCATACGATTGGTTTAGGCGCAATGGGCTTACACACATTTTTTGCTAAAGAACAAATGGAATATGGCTCTGAAGATTCATTGGACTTCACAAATATTTATTTCATGTTACTAAACTATTGGACACTTGTAGAAAGCAACGCGATTGCTCGTGAACGAAAACAAGTATTTCATAATTTTGAAAAATCAGCTTATGCAGACGGTACTTATTTTGATAAATATGTTACTGGAGAGTTCCAACCAAAATCAGAAAAAGTGAAACAATTATTTGCTGGCATTTTTATCCCAAGCGCCGAAGACTGGGAAAACTTGAAACAAGCAATCATGAAAGATGGATTGTATCATCAAAACCGATTGGCTGTTGCACCAAATGGATCAATTTCTTATATCAACGATACAAGTGCAAGTATCCATCCGATCACTCGTATGATCGAAGAACGCCAAGAAAAGAAAATCGGTAAAATCTATTATCCAGCACCTTATCTTTCAAACGAAACAATTCCTTATTATACTTCTGCTTATGATATGGATATGCGCAAAGTGATCGATATCTACGCCACTGCACAAAAGCATGTCGACCAAGGAATGAGTTTAACTTTATTCATGCGTTCTGAAATTCCAGAAGGGCTTTATGAATGGAAAACAACAACCAAACAAACGACGCGTGATCTAAATATTTTAAGACACTATGCATTCCATAAAGGTGTAAAATCAATTTATTACGTACGTACCTTCACAGACGATGCAGAAGAAATCGGCAGCAACCAATGTGAAAGCTGTGTCATCTAATTGGGTAATCAAGAATATTTAGGACTGTATTTCAAATAAAGGAGCATCACTCATGTCAGAAACTTATTATGAAGCAATAAACTGGAATGAAATTGAAGATGTCATCGATAAATCTACGTGGGAAAAATTGACTGAGCAATTTTGGTTAGACACACGTATTCCTTTATCTAACGACTTAGATGATTGGCGTACCCTTTCTCAATTAGAAAAAGACACTGTTGGTCATGTTTTTGGTGGATTGACATTACTAGATACCGTTCAATCAGAAAGCGGAATGGATCAGTTGCGCAAGGATGTCCGTACCCCTCATGAAGAAGCGGTATTAAACAACATCCAATTCATGGAATCCGTTCATGCAAAAAGCTATTCTTCTATCTTCAGCACACTGAATACAAAAAAAGAAATCGAAGAAATTTTTGAATGGACGAATACAAATCCTTATCTGCAGAAAAAAGCAGAGCGTATCAACGAAATTTATAAGCATGGCACACCTTTAGAAAAGAAAATTGCCAGTGTATTTTTAGAAACATTCTTATTCTATTCTGGTTTCTACACACCACTTTACTATTTAGGAAATAATAAATTGGCGAATGTCGCTGAAATCATCAAATTGATCATTCGCGATGAATCTGTGCATGGTACCTACATTGGGTACAAATTTCAGCTAGGCTATAATGAACTTCCTGAAGAAGAACAGGAGCAATTAAAAGATTGGATGTATAATTTGTTGTATGAATTATATGAAAATGAAGAACGTTATACGGAAGAATTATATGATCCAATCGGTTGGACAGAAGAAGTAAAAACTTTCTTGCGCTACAACGCAAATAAAGCTTTGATGAATCTAGGGATGGACCCACTCTTCCCAGATACAGCAAACGATGTAAACCCAATCGTCATGAATGGGATTTCCACAGGAACAAGCAACCATGACTTCTTCTCTCAAGTCGGTAACGGCTACTTACTTGGTCATGTTGAAGCCATGAAAGACGATGACTATTTGATTGGATTAGACTAGACTGTAAAGTGATTCGGTTTGAGCAAAAGTGGCTGGGATAGAAGTGTTTCTTACTTTTATCCCACGCTTTTTTTATTATGGAGTTGTTTTTTTAGAGCATATTCCTAGAAGTCAGAAACCGAGGTTCTCAAAAGGTACCAATCCACTGTTAGTGTCATACATTTTAAGAACAGAAAAAGCATCTCCGAAAGTCATGACGACTTCTAAAGATGCTTTTTTCTAATCTTCTGTTATATGGTATGTTTCTATTATTCGTTGATCAATCGATCGCTCTCTGTAGTGTGCTCAAATTTTTTTAATAGATAGATTTTTCGAATATTCAAAACCAATGTCTTAATGACCGCATAAACTGGGATACAAATCAGCATCCCCATGATTCCAGCCACACTTCCGGCTCCTATCAAAACTAAAATAATAGTTAATGGATGGATATTCATCGACTTCCCAAATAATAATGGTTTGATGACGTTCCCGTCCAACTGTTGGATGACCAGTATAGAAAGTGCCATATAAAGCGCTTGAAATGGTGAAACAAATAAGCCAACGATCACTGCAGGAACCGCACCAATAAATGGTCCCACGTAAGGTATGATATTCGTGATCCCACAACATACAGCGAGTAACAAACTATACGGCTGATTAAAAATCGTCATTGCTATAAAACTCAATACACCGATGATCACTGCATCTACGATCGTACTACTGATATATGCCGATAAAGTATCATTCAGTTCTCTCACAGTTTGCCGCAACTCACCACGTATATTTTGTGGGAAAAATTTTGAAAGTGCGTCAATAAATTTATGTCCATCTTTGAACATGAACAATAAAATGAATGGCACTGTAAATAATAGAATAAAAAACTGGAGCATGAAAGAAATGATCTTTGATACACTGCTTGTCAAACTTACCAATGCGATATTGAAGAGATTGCTAAGGGATAAGTTTGCAGAAGCTAACTGTTCCTCCAGATTGAAATTTTTAAATTCTTCTCTTTGTGCCACTTCATTCAGCCATTTACTCGTTTCTTCGGCGTAGGTTGGTAAGCTTCGTGTTAATTGAATCGTTTGTTCGACCAATTGAGGAATCACATTCATGATTGCTAATACTGTAACCACGATCACTACAACTAATACCAAGATGTAGCCGTACACTCTTGGTATCCGATGTTTTTCCAAAAATGAAACTACCGGATTAAACATATAGTAAAAGAAGCCAGCAATTAATAACGGCAAGACAATTGCTGAAATCATTTTTAAAACTGGACTAAAGACATTCGGCATCTGGATAATAAAAAAGACACCGATAATCGTCAATACCAGTTCAACAGTCCAGAATAATAATTTTGATTCTTTAAATTTTGAATACATACATCTCCTCCAAGGTTTGATAAGTCTATTCTATCATTCCCATTAAATTAAAGCGCTATTTTATGATAAATTTTAACTTTTCTCTTATTCAATCATTACAATCAACAAAAAGGACAAAACATTCAGCCCTAAGACTCTCAAAAAATGAATGATTTTTGAAGCCCCATGCTTTTTGTTTTGTCTTTTTTTATTTAGTTGATACAGAATGAACTTTACTGAGCAATGCTCACCAAATGAATTTTTGTGATATTTTTATAAGTCGATAATTCTTCAATAACTTCTGCGTAGGTCATGTTTTTAGGTAAATTTATCGTATAAATGTTTTTATATACTCGATAATCCTCTACAAATTTCACGTCAAAATTCACATCTTCGATAATAATATCGCGCTTTTCAAAATAATCCGCCAGAAAATCTTTCGTTTCTTTCCGATGGATAAATTGGATCTCCAGCTTTTTAGTCGTTGGGACATGGATAATTTTTTTGACGACTGTCAATGCAAGCACAATTCCGATAAAACTAATAATAGCAATCGCATAAACCCCCATACCAATCGCAATGCCTACCCCCGCAATTGCCCATAAAGATGCTGCGGTCGTTAAACCTGTAACAGACTGCTTAGTGACGATGATCGTTCCTGCACCTAAAAATCCGACACCACTGACTACTTGAGCAATCAGACGTGCTTCATCTGACCGGATCGTTCCAACTAATTCCGGATATTCTAACGCATCACGCATTGCTTTACTAGCGATTTCCACTTGGATCAGTGCGATTATACACGCACCAATACAAACTAAAATGTGCGTACGCATGCCTGCCGGTCTATTTTTGTATTGTCGTTCAAACCCGATTGCTCCACCAAATAGTAATGCAATCCCCAATCTCAGGACGATTTCTGGAATAGTTAATATCATATCATTCATTTCAACACCCTCTACTTCAATATATCATGTTTGAAAGATGGAAACAAAAAAGACTGATTTCTGGTAGAAAAAAAGAGTGCGTGACAAGACGTTTGCCACACCCTCTTTTTTAGTTTTTGAAAAGTTTGCTTATAATTTGCTTCCAGCAGCATCATCGATAATAACGATGACATTGTCGTGATTTTGTAATGCACTGGCTGGCATATCTGTTGTTACAGGTCCATCGATCATTCCTTTGATTGCATCTGCTTTGTTTTCTCCATATGCAAGTAAAACAATTTCTTTTCCTTTAAGAATTGAACCTACACCCATTGACACAGCTTTAGTCGGAACATCCTCTGCTTTTTCAAAGAAACGTTTGTTGGCGTTGATCGTTGATTCAGTTAAATCAACTACGGATGTTTTCCCATCAAATGGTGCGCCTGGTTCGTTGAAACCGATATGCCCATTTTGGCCGATACCTAAGATTTGGATATCGATCGGATGTTTTTCGATCACTTCATCATACTCTTTGCAAGCTGCTTCAAGATCGTCCGCTTTTCCATTTGGAACAAAAGTTTCTTTAAATGGTTTTTTATCAAACAATTGGACATTCATAAAGTGACGGTAGCTTTGGTCATCGTCTCCACCTAGTCCAACATATTCATCCAAGTTTACAGAAGTCATGTTACTGAAATCTAGATCGCTTGAAGTCATTTCTTTATATAATGTGATTGGCGTACTTCCTGTCGCAAGTCCTAAAACCGTAGCACCATTATCCATACCTTTTTTGATAATTTCAAAAGCTTTTTTTCCGCCTTCTTCAGCGTTTTTCACACGAATGATTTCCATAACGACTACTCCTTTGTTTTTGGTATAGCCCAATTATAGCATTCTTTTTTCTTTTTTACAACATTAGTATAGACCAAATATCGTACTTTTTGTATTTTCTTGACAATCCCTTCCTACCCGTGTTATGTTTCATAAGATACGATGTTTTTTAGACTGGTTGCATTTTATTCAACTATTTTACAAGAGGCTAGGCCGAAAGTATAAATCTACAGAGCTTTTTTTCTGTTCCAACCTCTTTTACCTTACTCTTTTTAGAGAAAATACGAGAAATATTTCCCAAATCATTTTAACTATTTCCCTTGAAATTGAGTTTTAAAGTGTCTTCCTCATCGTTAGAAAGGAAATCACAATGAGTATTTTAACTTTAACAAATATTACCCAGCAATTTGGGGATAAAATTTTATATGAAAATGTTCAGCTCCAAGTCAATGCTGGCGAACACCTAGGCTTGATTGGACAAAATGGTGCTGGTAAAAGTACCTTGATCAAAATCATCACTGGCGAGATCTTGCCTGACGATGGTCAGATCCATTGGCAAAAAAATATCCACCGAGGCTATTTAGATCAATATGTAGAGGTAGATGAAACCTTAATGATCGAAGAATTTCTAAAAACAGCTTATTCAAAGGAATTTGAAAAAGAGGCAAAAATAGCTGAACTATATCAAGGATATGGTGAGAATTTCGATGATAGTCTCCTTGAAAAAGCAGGAAAGTTACAAACAGAACTAGATCAGGGTGTTTTTTATCAAATTGATACTTTGGTAGCAGAGATGAGCAGCGGCTTAGGGATCGATGTCCTAGGTCTAGATACCCCTCTAAAAAATCTTAGTGGCGGACAACGTTCGAAAGTCATCTTGGCAAAATTATTGTTGGAGACCCCAGATGTCTTAATTCTAGATGAACCAACCAACCATCTAGACGACCAGCATATCCAATGGCTGACACAGTTTCTCCAAGAATTTGAAGGAACATATATTGTCATCTCACATGACCAAGAATTTCTAGACAAGATCACTACCCACATCGCAGATATCGAATTTGGTAAAATCACAAAATATACGGGACATCTAAAGCAGGCATTGAAACAAAAAGAACAAAATCGTGAAAGCTATTTGCGTCAATTCCATGCACAGCAAAAGCAGATCGAGAAAACAGAAGCTTATATCCGAAAATATAAAGCTGGTTCACGTTCTACGATGGCGAAGAGTCGCCAGAAACAGTTAGATAAAATCGAACGCTTGACACCACCTGCTTCCGTAGCTAAAGCGATTTTTGATTTCCCATTTGCACCGATCGTGACTACTCTTGCTGTTGAAACAACTGATTTAGTTATCGGTTATGAACGTCCTTTACTGGCGCCGATCAATCTGACGATCCGTTTTGGTGAAACAGTAGCTATCCGAGGATTTAACGGGATCGGTAAATCCACGCTTCTAAAAACATTGATTGGAGAAATCACACAGTTATATGGTGACTATCATTTTCCTGATAATACGAAAATCAATTATTTTTCACAAGATCTCCATTGGGAAAAACCTTTAGAGACCCCTTTACAATATTTAAGTGCCCAATTTCCGAAGGCAACGATCAAGGAGTTACGACGCCAATTAGCTAAATCAGGGCTTGTCAATCAATTAACCAGTGAACCGTTATCGACCCTCAGTGGTGGTGAACAAACAAAAGTCAAGCTTGCTCAATTGACGATGAATCAAGGAAACTTATTGATACTTGATGAACCGACAAATCATATCGACCATGAAACTAAGGATAGTTTGCAAAAGGGAATCCAAAAATTCCCTGGTACTGTCATCATTGTTTCCCATGAACAAGAATTTTACCAAGATCTAGCAGATCGAGTCATCGAGATTAAAGGATTATAATAAACGAATATCCATCTATTCAAATAAGAGGTTAGGAGAAAGCTTTACGCTTTCTCCTAACCTCTTATCTTATTTTGGCAAAAATGCGTTGGTTGATGACAACTAGGATACTTGATGCGTTTTTTCCCTAAAAACAACATATTGGAAGAAAAAAGCACATAATTGGAAAGCAATTCCAGCCAGTGTTACGCCTGTCCAACCATATTGTTGCCACATGGTAGTACCAAGCAATGAACCAGCTGCTCCACCAATAAAGTACATAAACATAAAAATGGTATTGTTACGATTGCTTGCTGCCTCTCCCAAACCTTGTACTCTCGTTTGGTTCGCCACTTTTCCAAATTGGTTCCCAATATCCAACAAGATGATCGCTAACAATAATACAACCAAATAATCACCTGCAATAAATAAAGCAATGAAACTGATCGTTTGCATAGCCAAGCCCATACCTACGATCTTGCGTTCTGAATAGGAATCTGCTAGTCGCCCAACGATTGGTGCTGCTACAGCCCCAGATAAGCCAAATATAGCTAAGATCCCAGCTTCAAAAGTTCCCCAATGATACGCCGGGCTACTGATATAAAAAATCAATGTTGACCAAAAAATCGAAAATGTCCCAAACATAAAGAAACCGCTGATAGCTGCTTCTCGTAGCAAACATTGTGTTTTTACTAAATGTGGCAAGCTTTTTAAAGAGTCCACATAAGAAACTGTTTTCGTCGTTGCTACGGTCGTTCTTGGCATTTTCCAATATAACAGTCCTGTTAAAACAGCAACCAAGACTAATGCAAATAAGTAAATCATCCGCCATGAGAAAAGACTCGCTACAATCCCCGAAACAGTTCGAGAAAGCAAGATTCCCACTAAGAGACCACTCAGTAATGTCCCCATCACTTTTCCTCTTGCTTTTGGCCCAGCTAGAACCGCTCCATACGGAATAATGATTTGCGGTACGATAGATAATAAACCAATCAAGAATGACGCACAAGCAAACAATGTGAATGATGGCGCAAAAAAGGCTGCTAATAATGAAATTGCTGATAATGCTGCCATCCGAATAATCAATTTAGGTCGATCAACAACATCACCTAACGGAACTAAAAATAATAATCCTAGTGCATAACCAAGTTGAGTCAACATCGTCAAGATTCCGACGGCACTCGTACTGACGGACAGACTAGTCGCTACTTTCGTTCCAATCGGTTGGATATAATACATATTCGCTACAACTACGCCACATGTGATCGACAAAAGTAAGATCAGCGAGCGTGTTAACGGTGTTTGTTCGTTTTTTTCCATTTATTTCCCCCATTTCCTTTATTAGTTTACAACTTCTTTAAAAAATAGGAAACAGGAAAGTCTAGAACAACCAATCTTTTATCGATACAAGACAAACATTCGTTATTGAAATCTTTAAACAAGAAAAACATTCATTCTACTTGTTTTTTTCTATGGTCTTTATAGATAACTACAATCAACAAAGTCAAAATTAACACACTTGCAATCAAGAGTAATGCTGTTTTACTGTATCCATGGAATAAAGCCTCTCCTCCACACGCATACAAAACAGAAGATGGGATCACCCCAACAATGATCGACATCAAAATTTCTCGAACTTGTAAATTCAACGTCGTCGTTGCAAAGTTGATCACTGATGAAGGAATGATTGGCACCATGTATCCCACCATGATCCCGATTTTTGGGTGTTTCATGCTACGAATCGCTTTGACCCACCGATTTGATTTTTTAGAATGGTCCACTAATTTCAAATGTTGCATAAGAGAAATCGCTAAAATATTCCCAGAAGCATTCCCTACAATATTGATCAATGCACCAAGAAAAGGACCATAGCTTAACCCTACAATCACTCCGATGACTGCAGTAGGTACTCCTGGAACAGCACACATGATCCCCATCAACAAAATCAGGATCACTGCCGCAGAAAGACCATGGGAGCGTACACTATGCAACAATTGTTGTTCATTTGCTTTAGGATCAATTAGTAGATGGATATCTGATTGGTATTCCAAATACAAGTGGTACCCTAAAAAAAAGATCAGCAAAATGCCCAGCGCAATCAATACTTTCTGTAATTTTTTACTTTTCATTTTTTCACCTACCAAAACACTGATTATGTATTAGTGTACCATATATATAGAGAGAACCCTCCAACCTAAAGATTGAATCAATCCCCCTTTTTATTTCTTGGAATAAAGTATCTTTCCTAGCTTTTAGATGAAAGAAAGAAACATCCTCATTAGGATATTTTGTTGAACAGTCACTAGTCAACGCTTATTCTAGTATGAAATGATTGGTCTTGCATACTTGATTCCTGCTTCTTTCCTTATTTTCCATCCGTTCACTCTAAAGGAGGAGTAATAAAAAAAGCTAGAACCCTCATAACAAGGATTCTAGCTCGTAATAATCAAGGGTGATTATTTAACTGTTTTTATTTTTTCAGCTATTAACTAATCCTAATTAATTCTATTTGCTTTAATACCAAGTATTTTATACTTTTTTAGTTACTAATATTTTCTATGTTTTTCTAAATAGTATGGTCAAAGTATGGTCATTTTTCATCTTATTATATAGCATGGCTTGTAAAAAACACGTCATGCTTTCTTTATAAAAAAAGCTACCCTTTCGAGTAGCCCAAGAGATAATAATTCGCAATAATAAATGGTACGTAACTTGGAATTCTATTCACTTTATTTGTTATAAAAATAACCACCCGAAGGTGGATAGTACGGTTGATGTGTGTTGGTTTATGGACAAAATTTATAATTATTAATATCATCTTAATTATTGATTTTTACTTAATAAAATTAAAATATTGACATGTATTTAACCATTATGTATCATTTGGTTAAATAAAATAAAAAAAGGAGTATTTAACATGTCTTATAAGCTTTTGAGAAAACTAAGTTATTCAAATTTAGATATTTATAGAGAAGAAGCAAAGTCACGTTTAACTAATCCTTTAGCTGTAAAAACATCCTTAAAAATAACACCTTATATGAGGGAACAAAAAATATATGATAAAAAATATGAACTCTTTTATTTACCCACACAAGAACTTACAAAATTAAAAGAAATGCTTTTTCTTAATTCCAAAATAATTATAGAACTCCAAAGAAGTCTTCCAGCAATAGCACAAAAAAAAGTATTTTTAGATAATTTATTAGAAGAAATTAAATCTACAAATGATATTGAAGGAGTTCATAGTTCAAGAAGAGAAATCGAAGAAGCAATTGACGTTGTTTTACAGAAGTCAGAAAAGAATAAAAGGTTCGTTGGAATTGTTAATTTATATATGAAATTTCAAGATAGCGAATATAGCGAAATAAAAAAGTGTGAAGATATTAGAAAAATTTACGACGAATTATTAAAAGATGAAATTGAACCAAAAAAATTACCAGACGGAAAACTTTTTAGAACTGATAAAGTATATGTAAATAAAAACGGTCGTCCTGTTCACGAAGGTGTAGGTAAAAATGATAATATAGAAGAAGATATTACAAAAGAAATTGAAATATTAATTAATTTTATGAATTCTCATGATGTTACTTCCGTCGAAAAATGCTTAATTTCTCATTATTATCTTGAGTATATTCATCCATTCTACGATGGAAATGGTCGTCTAGGAAGGTTTATAGCTTGTTCATATTTATCCAGAAAGCTTGATTACTTATCTGCAATAAGTTTTAGTACCTCGATAAAGAAAAAAAGAGGGGTATACGGAACCTCTTTCTCTGAAGTATCTAATCCGAGAAATTTAGGAGAAATCACCGGTTTTATTATTGATATGTTAAATCTGCTGATTGAAGGACAACAAAATATTATCGATGAACTGTCAGAAGGGAAAAATTTACTTTCCCAAATAGGAGAATATCTCAAAACTCTTGATCTTACAGAAGAAGAGCAAACTATTATGTTCATATTAGCCCAAGACTATTTATTTTCAAGATTCAATAGATTAGAAGATAGAGAATTGTGGCAAATTACAAAGGGGAAAATATCCAGAAGAAAATTGAAAATAGCACTGGAAAAACTTGTAAAAACTGGTTATCTGGTTCAAATAAAGCAAAAGCCTTCGATTCACATGTTCAGTAAAAATTTTATTGATACAGTAGTAAATAAGCTATAAAAACCTCCTCTAAAATATAAGGAGGTTTTTATGTACCCTTGTTTTAAACGGTTTGCTAATCATATTACCACCTATACAAAAAACGCCATAACCGCATTCTGACGATCATGGCTTAATCTTCTAGAAAAATTATAACAACAAATTAATCCTCATGCAACAAAAAAATTATTTTTTATAATTTATTCTAGAATAAAACGTTAACTTTAAATTTTATGTACCCTGTAGGACTCGAACCTACGACCGGACGGTTATGAGCCGTCTGCTCTGACCAACTGAGCTAAGGGTACAGAAAACTATCACAACTACTGCAAACAAAAAGAATGGACATAGACTAGATAATAATGGGTTTCATTATTTGTTGTGATGGCATATTTATTATTACACATTTATTAGAAAAAACTACATTGTACTTATTCTTTGTAAAATATATTATTTTATGCTACTATTTCCAAGTTATAAAAAGAAAAAGCTTCGGATACTTATCTTTTTTTTGGGAAAGACTCTAGGGTTAAGAGGTATCTGAAGCATTTTCTTTATTTATTATCTCACATGGTTATTTTTTAGTCTATTATTACTTTAACTTTTCAGAAAAATGAAAAAAAGACCTTGAATAAGTTTAATTAGCTGATCCCTCTTATGTATCTTTCATGAATTAAATCCATCGTTTCAAATTTAAGTATTTCTTATTCTCGTATAAATCAACTAAACAAACTTAATAAGAATATTTAAACTAGCTTTTCTATTTATGCAAATAGACATATTTAAAGGTTTTATTTTGTATTAATTGTATCGACATTCTATACTTATATTATCAAATAAAAAGGACGTGAAGATAAATGTCAAATTTAGAAAACAAAGAAGAAAAAGTTGTAAACAAAATTGTTTCTGTTGTCAATAAACTGGATAAAGAGTTAGACGAACTTGATACGTTATCTGAAAATCCAGAAAAAAACATAACCTAAAAAAATGGTTAGTTGAACGAAAGGCTATTCATGAAATTAAAAAAGTTCTTCATGAAGCTGATAAATATGAAAAATATGATGAAAAAGAACTTGATAAAGAATTTAAAGAAATTAATGACTTATTACTCTGATCTATTAAACGACTCATTATGAGTCGTTTTTTTATACAAAGAAACTATCTAGAGGTGATACAAATATAAATATTGATTGTAGTACAAAAAAGAAGCGTCCGAAGACGCTTCGCTATTTAAATGCGTAAAAAGATTGGGAAATTGATTCATCAGCTATTACGATTATTATAATCTCATCCTGTAAAAAATCAATACTAAAAAAGCTACTCTTTCGAGTAGCTCTGAACGGATGTCATCATAACTTATGAAGGAATTAGACATAAGATTGTGTACAAAAAAATAACCACCCGAAAGTGGTTGAAGAAAGCTTTTATTTACATGAATACTCTTCTAAGTAATTTTAACACTGAACTAACTTAATTAATATATGTACCCTGTAGGACTCGAACCTACGACTGGACGGTTATGAGCCGTCTGCTCTGATCAACTGACCTAAGGGTACGAATTGGCTAAGAATAGATTAGTTATATATAGTAAAAAAGTAGACAATACCCATTATATTTTATCCGTCTTAATCATAGATAGTTTCAAGATGGATAAAAGTATTTACATCCTATATCTGTTGTTCCCGTTGTTCCTTCTTTTCACTAGATAATGATTTTAGATTAAGTTTGAACTCATTCGGTTTGATACTCGTAGATTGAAGTTTAGGAATCGTGAAGTCTCTTTGACTATATATTTTGCTAGCTTCTGTTGTTTGGATTTTTTTTTGAACAAAACTACTTTGTCTAACTTCTTTCAACTGTAAATAATGTTGAAAGACTTCAGTTAGAAGACTTTTGTAAACCTGTGGATCAAATTTTAATATTTCCAATTGTTTCTCAATAATGGCTACTATATCTTTGGACACTTCTTTCGTAGAATATCGTTTTGGATTTGGTGAACAATGTTGAATTTTTTCTTGTAAACTTTGTTTTGATTCACTTTTCAAAAGATCAGCATCAGATGTATCAAATAATACAAATTTAATCGCTCCATCAATTTCTTTTGCAAAGCAGTTATCAAGATATTGTTGATAATTCCCTACCTTCGTCCCCCATTCTTCTGAATGTGCCAATACACTTAATTCATAAAAGAATAATTCTTGCACCTTATGTTCCATTAATATGTTTACTTGTTTATTTATATATTTATCATCTGTCAATAGACCTAATTTCAAAACATTAGATAATTCTTCAATATTCTTTGGACTATTTTTTATTTTGTATTGATATTCTACAATTCCTTTCTTGACATTAGGTTGAGCGTTCCTATCAAGGATAGGTGGAGATACTTGTAATCTATCTTTTATCCTGGTATCCGCTTTATCAATGATAGAAACAACAATATCATCTTCTATTTTTCTTAGAATTGTGCCAACTTCATGGCCATACCAATCATTTTCTTCCTCTTCAAAGAATATAATTGATACAGGTAGAATTAAAAAACTATCTTGATTATTAACAACTAAACTATCAATATAGTTACTTAAAAGTTGGGGTTCAATTGCAGCATATATACTCTTCTCCATTGAAGAATCTAGCAACTCAACATTGCGATGGCTAAACATTGTCACATTGTTTTTTACATATTCTTGATATACTGCTAATAATTCAATATTTTGTTTATAAGGGATAACATTATCTGGACCAAAACGAGACTCATCTAAATTTAATAACAGCAACAATAATTGAATCATGATACTTCCATACTCTGGAGAATTAATGAGGCTATATCTTTTATCCTGCGCTACTCTGAGTAATTCCTTAATTTTTTCGTCATCATACATCGTTTATCCACCTCACTAAAATATTTTTTTGCAAATATATTTTTATAACATAAATTATATCTACAACCAAATAAAGGTAGACCAATTTAACCAATTATTTTCTATTCAAGATAAATATTGGCAAAAAATAACGGAGATTCATTTTTTACAACGTCAAATAAATATCACTAATACGCACATCATTCACTGGATCTTCACCATTCACTTGATTACATCGACGTAAAATGACATCGATTTTCGTGCCTTTTTTCACCCAACCTAAATCGACAGTAACATCCATTCCTAATGCATCGCCACCTTTGTAGCCATAGTTTTTCTTCACGTCAGGACGTTTGATCCCTTGAGAGGCAACACGAGTGATTTCTTCATTTGTGCCATGCTTCATGATCAATATATAAGCAAATTTACCGATTATACCTTCTGGTTTATCTGGCACTAACCATCCAGCAATTCGGACTTTCCCTTTACTTACTTCATTGAATTTTTCTAATTTTGCCCACGCGTTCCCTTGGTAAACAGCTTTACTTTCTGCGACTGCTTTATCATGGTCAGACGGTGTTTGTGGTTTTGATACTGTATTTGTAGAAGAAGTAGCTCCACTCAGTGATTCGCCTGTAATCGCTTCAACTATCCCTTTCGCAATCGCATCAAGATTTTTTGTTAGCTCATCAATATCCCGCTTGTTCGTAATGAATCCTAATTCGACCAATCGATAAGAAATACCTCGATTCGCAAAAACATTGCAATTTAATAGGTTTGACCTTCCCACAACGCCAGTGGGTTTCGATGATCCCCACAATCCAACATATTTCTCAATCACTTTTGCAATCGCAAGATCATTACTGTCCGCTTTAAATCGAGCATTGATAATCACATGACCATTTTCAGCGCTAGGATTGCTTGATCCATCTAAATGAAACTCTGTCACCGAAGCATAACCATTTACGTCATACGCGCCACCTCCAGCTTTTGTTTGTTGATACATATCTAGAGACTCATTGTAAAAATCAATCTGATTATTTTTTAGTTTTGCAGCCCATGCTTTTAGTTTTGGTCCTAAAATATTACGGGTAAACGTTGCTTCCTGATAGCCATTTCCCAGTGCTCCGGGATCACCTTGGCCATGTCCAAACACTACTAAATGTTTACTCATTTTCATCGTCTCCTTGTAAATGATTTGTTGGGAAATATTTTTCTTTTTTTACTTCAATTTCATCTTCTAGCCACTTAATTAGCCACATTGGAAATTTATCTTCCCAACCTAAAACAGCGATATTTGCCATCAAACTATAGAAATTATGGTAAATAAAAGCGAAGGTAAACAAACAAAAAATAATGGAGCCAGTACCTAACAAATAATCAAAGCCATAGGCAATCATGCAAATCACCAAGATTATAAAATCTCGAATAGCTGAATCGATCAGAGTCGTACTATTTTTCTTTTTACTTGTCGATAGTTTGGCTAAACTAGAACCCACAGCCCATTCCATAAGAAAAACTGCTAATAATATTCCAATAACAACTGCATGCTCAATGCCTAATTTCTTTGACGTAATCCAATCAGGAAACACAAAAGAAATTCCTCCACCAATTGCACCGAATACCCAACTACCGTCATGACTCATTTTTAAAAGTTGATTTTTCAACAGTTCTATCATTGTATTCACTTATTTTCTTCCTTTCATAAAAATAAAAAGCGCACTCATTTGAGCACGCTACTAAATGATTTTATTTTCTTCAATCTAACCAATATGAAAATGTATCTAAATAACAATATTTAACATCTTTGCCACTGTCATTTCCTACGTATAGATTTCCTGCGCTAGTGACAGCTATTCTGCATGAAGTACTCAATGAATTAGTTGCCCCTAAGCCCATTTTAGTATCAGAAGGGGTGAGTTCATCTGGCAATGTAGAAATAATATGTTGTTGTGTTTGACTAGGCAATGTATTACTTGTTGTGGTTACCGCACCTCTAAATGATAGTTTTTTATGACCATCTATTGTGTCAATTCGATACTTAGGACTAGTTCCGTCTCCTCCTTGATAACCTTCTGTTAGTGATAAATCTTGCCATTCCCCTAGAACATAAGTATTATTTTTCATCCAAACAACATTCGCCGTCACTACTCTTAAGTCATCAATTAGCATTGCAATATTATTAGTATTTGTTTCCACCTCTGTTTCCTTAGCAAAATTTGCTTCTATATATTCAGAAGTCAAATCCCAGACAAAGTCATTTGGATTGTCACTATCCTTAATTCCTGTACCAAAATATTTGTACATTCTTTCTCCCGTTACTTGTTTTGATAGATAAAAAGGCGCAATTAATAGATTGGGCTGGTATGGTGTAGCTGATTCACCTTCTTCAATTTTAAGTTCATTTTTAATTTTGATAGTACCTGTAAAGCCATTTAATAGTAATTGTAACCAGGCACTCGTTATCTCAGAAGGATCGAACGATACTTCATGTTGATTTGCCATTGTTTCTACTTCTACCCACTCATTTAATGGTAAATCACTTAACTTTATATGCAAATAAGAAAGAGAATCACTTTGTTTATTTAAGCGGTAAAGCAAATAGTTATTTGATGAAGCTGGATTATCTAAAAACACTTTGGTACTCATCGTGTATTTTTTATTCGGCGACAAAATTGGTACTTCTGTTTGTACATAAGCATTAGGATTTGTAGTGCTATCGGAAAGCGTGAATGTCGTCACATTTTCTTCACTACCTTTTGTTACTCCCGTCCCAACAATCCAGTTATTTGAGTCAATATTTCTAAATAAATTGGGATTTCCACTATAATCATAGTCCCCGAAGTCGACGCTGTTAGAGTACATGACAGATAAATTACTTCAATAATCGTCTAAACGTAAATACCAACTGATCGATATAGCGATCTTGATTTTCTAGTTTTAAATGGTTGGGATCCATTCTCTGAAAACGAATCGAACGATTTTGAATCAATGAAATAATATCTAGTGAATCTCCTGTTAAATCTTCTCTATTTTCTGAATAGAAAGTTAGATATAGATTTTGACCCACGCTATATTTTGGTTCAGTGATCATTTCTATTTCTCCTGTTTCGAGAATGAAGTAATTAAAATCATCAGGAAGCTCATCCTCGCCAACAGAGTCTTGAAAGAGTTTGAGCTCAAAATGTTCTTCTAAGGAAGTTTTGATAGCAGAAATTTGCTTATTTAAACGTTCTTTTTCTTTAGAATTATCAATCACCATATTCACCCACACTTTCAAGATAAAAATAGATATAAAAATTATCGTAATCGGCATAGATAACGTTGTAACGCATACTATCGATTACGATAAAATATTGATCTTTATTAAATTTCTTGGCGATTGGATGAAATGGAGTCTTTACTTTCTTAGTTAATTTCGACCCCATCGCATCCATAGCTGTTATATCGCTATCTCTCATGGAAAGATTTCTAAATTTTAGAGAAGTGATTTCTGTATCTTCTACGCCAATCTTTTTTCCTAATTCATTTCTTTTGGTAGTTTGCGTCAAAATTTTTAACCAACCATCGTTGAACGTTTCTTCGAGTCTACGATTACTCGCCATTCCCATCACCTGCAATATATTCTTGTAACGCATAATGTTGAATGAAACCTAATAACTCACTAGCGAAGTTCTGCTCAAACTCATCTAAAGCACGATTCCAGTCATATCTACATCTTTCGATTAGCAATCCGTATTCTAAGCTATCAGACGAAAAAGAAAGAGTTGTACTCACTTTACTTTGAAGATAAACAGCATTTTTAGCTATCATATTTTTAATTGATTCATCTTCTTCGTTCCAGGTGACGTAAATATTATCCTTCACAGCTGTTAGCAGTTCTTCAGTTACTTGTTCAGGCGTCATCTAACCACCGCCTTAATTGCTTTAGCATATGCGTAAGAGCATTTTTTCTTGTTTACAAATGATAAATCTTCATCAAAAGGCGTGGAAGTCACGTATCTCCCTTTGAAAAATAAATCTTCATCATTTGTTGTTACACCAGCATTATGCAAGATTTTTACTTCTTTAACTTTTTCTATTGGATCAGTAGCAAAACAAAAGTCTAATTCCTCGTGAACTTTAGGACCAATATTGAAATACATCATGTTCCAAAGCTGTGCCCACATCTCGGCTGTCCAAATCTGTATATTTGTTTTTTGCCCTCTAAGGTAGCGATATAGCCGATTAGAATCTAGATAAACCTTTTTCCAATAATTCGCTTTAGGACGGTTAATAACCCACTGTGCGCCTCCTGAATTAGTGTTTATAGTTTCCAAAGATTCTACTGTAACATTTACAATGTTTGCCATATCCTTTAGAATATTTTCTCCGTTTTCACAGCTTCTAATATAATCAAGGCTTAGATAACTACAACAGTCGCTACAATACCAAACATCATCTTTAGAAGGCAATTTACGCAAATTAATTCTTTTATTAAAAATGACATCCGAATCGATGTAGAAATATCTATCGGCTTCACGCGAATGATCTTCTTCTAAATATTTCCACCATAAATATGGTTTAATCGAAGGAATATACTCTTTATCGTCACGTAGATCATCGTACATATGAACTTCAACGCCATATTCCTTCTCAAAAAAAATAGGAATCTGATCATCGTGTCTGCTGAAAAGTAATACGATATCTTTGATTCCTAGTTTCTTCAGATTAGTTAAGCAAACTTCAAGCTCCCATTTAAACCGATTGATTGCCGGCTGACAAAGAATATACTTCATTCTGATCACCTACGCTTGTGTTGTAGTTGTTGTGGTTGTTGTGGTTGTTGTGGTTGTTGGTTTTGTAGTTGTAGTTCCCAAAGCGCTAATATCTAACACAATGAAACTATCGTTACGCTTAGGTTGTCCATTTGCATATTGTTTAGCTAGATAAATGCGTTCGTCTTCAACAAAATGGTATTCATCTGAAGCTTCAATTTTTAGTGTAGATCCTACACCCATGAAGTAATCTGAAGCTACCCCAATAACTGCTTTTCCTTCTGGCACAGCCGTTGACTGCAAGTCTGAAACTGGTACTGGCAATACTTGTACATATTCTCCATTAGCAGTTAGTACAGTTTTAGCTGGGAAAACTTTAGACCAGTAATCTGTTGGATTCACAATTAGGACCACATCAGAAGGATTTACATTACGATAAATCGGATCATCTACGCCTTCGATATTGAATTTTGATAGTCGTGCCATCAAACCGCCCATAGTTGAAGCATCTAAAGCTGTAATAGGTTCTGCTGTTTTTTCAGCATATTCTCCGCTAGTTTGTTGGCTCATGTCACGCATCATTCCGACTGGCATATCTTTACCAGTACCATCAACAATTGCTTGTTCTAATGCAATTCTCAATGATTCTACTAAAACAGTACGGACATAACGATCTAACCATACTGGACCCAAGTCAAGCATTGCCTTACATACAGGAATATAACCTGATAGCTTGAACTGCTTCATGTTAATTACGTCAAAGCCATTATCTAAAACTTTTTTAACAGCTTCGCAAAGTTTACCCCACCATGCTGGATTGACTCCACGTGACACAATCCATTCTGTTACACCAGTTGTGTTAACAAAAGTAATTTTTTGCAATAATGGATGAGATTGTTCTAGATCTTCAAATACGCGTTCAAATACAGTAGCTGGTACTAATTCTTCGACCCCTGCAAAACCTTCGTTATTCACTACTTCGTTATAGAATTTTGTTTCTTGTGTAGTTAACACCCGCTGACCACGGTTCATTAATACTAATTGATCTTGATTTTTTGTTGTTGCTTCTTCTAAAATTTTATCCTGAATTTCCTTAGATAAGCTTACCATAGCTGCACTAAAAGATTCTTCGTTACCATCTTTAAAAGCCTTCATCAATTGGTCGCTTGCAGCTGTTACACCTTTTAAATTTTTAACTGTCATTATTTTGCATCTCCTTGTCCAAATGTTTTATTTAATGCTGCTGTAAATGCAGCAATTTTTTCTACTCTTTTTTCCTCAACTTCATTCAAAATTTCTTCAACACTTTGTTCTTCCTTTACTTCAGTACCTGCGCTATTTTCTGCATCGATAATTTCATCGACCAATCCATAACTCAAAGCTGTTTCTGCATCCATAAACGATTCTTTTTCAAGAAGTTCTTGCAATGCTTCATCTGTACCGTTGAATCTTGTTTTATATGAAGCCTTTACCGATTTATCAATTGATTCCAGTTGGTCAGCAATCGTGCGGAAATCATCGACATTTCCTTCTCCGTATGTGGAAGCGCGGTGAATCATCAATTGTGCATTGTTGTAAATTTTTACAGTATCGCCAGCCATTGCGATAATTGAAGCAGCACTAGCGGCTAAGCCGTTAATCACAACGTTGATTTTTGCTTTATTTGACTTAAGTAAGTTCCCAATAGCAATCCCTTGAAATACGTCTCCACCGTTTGAATTAATCACTACTTCAATTTCTTCTTGATCACCTAGACTATCCAAAATATTTTTGATTCCCTTGTCAGTATTCCCTTCAAAGAACCAACTAGAACCAATAAATCCCTGAATAAAAATTTGCGGTATTGTGCCTTCATTATTTACCGCTAGAAATGTTTTCATTGTCGTCATTCGCCTCACCTCCTTTCGATACTTGTTGGTTGTTTTTAGTTATAAATATTTCATCTGCCATCGCCTTATCAGAACGATCATTTCCAACACGTTCTCTTCCTTCGTTGATTGTAAATACCCCATTTCTAATTCCGACATCAATAGCGTCAACCAAATCATTAAAGCTAGTAATCTTGATCATAGTTGTATCCACACGTACAAAATTCCCTGATAAGTATTCTTCTGCTTCATAGAGACTAGCGTTAAACGCATCCTGAATAAGTTCAGCAATTGGAATAATTTCGAACATTAAAAAAGCATCCACTTGATCCGATAACCCACTCATATCTCCCTTTAGTAGGTTTTTCGGAACATGAAAAGCTGCTGCCGTCATCTCAAAGATGTCGTCTATTAAGTTTTTTATATCTCTTGAATTGCTTTGAAAGTTTCCGCTAAAGTCTTCTAATGTGTACTCATTTTGTAATTGAAATACCGCACCTGCATTATCAGCTTCCATAAAAGCCTTAAATTGTGATGTCATCATTTTATTGATTTGATCTTGCGTTGTATTGTCTTGCGATCGAAATAAATTCCCTTTCAGCACGTATCTGCGAGCGTTAGAACGCTTGTAAACATTCATAGCACTAGAAATGAGTTTCCCATACGCTTGATAATACGCATCGACTAGTTGCCTAATTTGTTGATCTGCGTATTTTATATAGATAACATCGCTTTCTAGAAATTCTCTATCAAGAACTATATTGTTAATTTGCACTTGAGAAAACACATCATCTTTTAATGCATACTCTGTGACATCCCAACTATCCGCAATAAATATTTCGCTGGAATTATTAGACGGAGAAACAATCAATACTTCATTGTAGAATATTAATCTTCTGATCAGTTTTTTTCTAAATTCTGTTGCATTATTTTTCTTATTAGGAGCTACATTCAGCCTATAGTAAAGATCATTCTTTTTATTTTTTCCATCTTCATATGACTTGAATTCCGCTTTACTCATCGCATTTGCAATCAAATCGATACAAGTTTCAATCGCAAATTTTCGATACACAAAATCAACTTGCAATTTACAAAAGTATTCTTCTAAAGGAACCGTTGCTTTTTTTGTGAAGTATCCTACCGCCTTTTGAAAAATCCCCACTTTCTCACCTCCTTTCAAGTTAGAATACTAGAGGAGTAAATCCAGTTCCTGTATTTTCTACTGAGCTATTTGTGACTGTTAAAGGAGCAGAATCATAAATATCATCTAAAAAATTCAAACCATGAAGGAATGAAAAAAAGCCATCCGTTTTTCTAGTTTCAGGTTCTATTTTTTCATAGCGTATATTCCCATTAGAAATATGTTCTTCATATACATTCATGCAGTACCAACGCATAATTGCATCATCGCCAAAATATAAACGTTGATTAATAAAAAGATCATCAACCAGATCTTTTAACATGCCATGTGTAACAGATCCGCTTCGAACAATTTCCACAGTAAAACCTGCTTCTTCTAAAGCGGGCTTCAATATTTTTGCACGGTACATATCCATAGCGATTTTTTTAATGTAATATTTGTTACTCATTTCAAGAAACCAACCTACAATATAATCAGCTTCTATATTTTTCCCATGAACGATCTGTGATTTACCTTGATCTATAGAAATATCTATAACCTCTCGTTTTATGTTTTGTAATCGAAGAGCTGATTCGTGGATAAAAGTATGTTGTGTAAAATACACATCTTTATCATATTTCCCTAGCAACCCAACGCTAGCAAAATCTCGTCTATCAGCAAAATCGACTGTTCCTATCACTTCATCCATTTTTTCAGGGAATTCTTTTTCTTTCGTATGAAGAACATCATCATATGAAGCTACGGCAAAACGTGTATCTTCCATAGGTCTGTTCATTCGTTTCGTCATAAAGGTAAGTCTTAAACCTGCATTACGTTGCATTTGAGAGTATTCTTGAAACATTTTCCGTTTTAAATCTGCATTGTAATTAATAGTTGGACAAGCTTTTTCCCACATGTCGGGATCATCAACTTCATTATCGTTATCCAAGCGACAAATAAATGGAAATAAACTAGAAAATTCTGCTCCTTCTTTATCAATCCCAAGTTCTCCAGAAAGAATCATTTTTGATTCTTCTATAATGTCATCAAGCGGGCCACCTCGAACATGACCATTAGTTGTATCATAAAATTCTCTATAATCTCGAATTTTACCACCACCAGAAGTAGCCACATTTATCATTGAATAATCTTCATTTTCGTGAATTTCATCAAAGCGGTTTGCACCTGGTCGCTTACCATCTTTTGTTCTAGCGTTTGCCGTGTTATAACGAAGCTTGCTATTTGTAGCGATATTTTGAATAACTTCCTTCGTAGCTTTAAATACTTTTTTATCTAAATCAGGATGATCTTTAATTACTTTTAATACATCATCAAAACTAGTCTTTGCTTGACTTTCGTTATTGGCATAGATATCAATATCATAATTTTTAATACCGTGTTTTGCAGTCAGCAAGAAAAAATTGTTCCAAGAAGCAAAACCAGTTTTACCATTACCACGTCCCATTAACGAAAGATATCTATTGAACACTAATGTTTTATCTTTTTTCCATCGTATTCCGTAAATAAAACATTGTAGAAATTTTTCCCACGGTATTAATTCAAATGGAAAGTATTGTGCTGGTATATTGATTGAATCCTCCACCATCTGCTTATCGAAGTAAATATCTTCTCTAGTAAAGACTCTTTCTTCTAGATACTTCTTTAGCAATAATTGTTCTTTGCATACCTTGATAGTACCTTCTTCTATAGATTTGAACCACTTTTCAATATGCTTATAACTCAGGAATTGATTCATTTGCTTCACCTACCAATTCAGGAGTAATGGCAAGTTTATCCAACATCAATCCCATTTGTTTGTTGACAGAAACAAGCAACGCTACTGATTCATTCTTTTTACCATTCTCCAATCTAATGCCGTTCTCGGATATATCTTCTTCCAGTGATATCGCCGTTTCCCATAAACTGATATAACGATCAACATTATCTAAAAATGGCTCAATATTTGTTTTCTGACTTTCCAATTGGCTTATTAAAGAACGACGTAATTTTTCTCTGTAGCGATTTTGAGACAATTCGTTTTTAAACATTTTAGCCCTCCTTTCATGATAAAGTTCAGAAAAATCTCTTTTCCTGACAGCCCCCTCCGTTTCGTCATCCCCCCAAAAATTGCGATTTATTTTAAGGGGGGTTATCTGACCATCGGAATAAAAGCTTCAGCCAAGTCAATGTAATAATTAATCTCTTCTATGCCATATCCAAAAACTTTTTTTATTCTTTCAACGTTATTATCTTTATTCAATGCTTCTCTTAGTTGATTCACTTTGTATTTGTTGCAACAGTTATCTGATAACAGATCCCTGATCCCCACATAGCGAACGTATATCAAACGTTTAATCAATCCTTGTGTATAAGATGAATACTCTTCAATCTTTTCTGTGTCATACTCTCTGCCATTGTCATTGATGATCATGCACTTACCACCTTTCACTTGCATCGAAGTTAGCAAAGCTTTCTATCTTCTTCTCTTGTTTGTCCAACGCTGTAAGATATCTACCATGAACTTCATTATGATGTTCAACACATAAACACATAAGATTATCTAAATCTAAAGCTAAGTCAGGTCTATCCTTGACTTCCTTTATATGATGAACGTTCTCTACTCTATGATACTTACCTAGCCGTCTACACTCTTGACATTCATAGTGATCTCGTTTCATCGCTTTCTCTCTGAGTCTGCGCCATTTAGGAGACTGATAGAACTTAACCAAACGATCTTCTCTTATCAATTGTAATAGCCATCTATAGAATTCCTCAGTCATGGACTCGCCTCCCTTTATGTAAAATAAAAAGACCACTCAGCGAGTGATCTGGATTGATTTTCTATTTTCACATGATATAATAGAGATAGAAAAAGAGACGTGCTGGAAACACGCCTCCAATGTAGAACCGTTAAAAAGACGGTGGCTTTTGATAGTTTTTTTGTTTAAACCATCTTGCTTGCCCAAGCGAAAGATGGTTTATTTTTTATTGCCATCTTTGATAGCTAAAACTAACATCGCAAAAGCAATCATTAGCTGTAGCGCCTCAAATACTGACAATTCAGGCTCTCCTTTCTCTAGATTTGATACCTACATACATAAGCATCACCTCCTAGAATGGATTGCCACCATCTTTTCACTTTTCTACAATACATATTATAAAACAAGGTTAGCGGGTTTGCTAGCCTTATTTCTATGTACGCAACCTACACGTCCGCCTAGCGAACCACCTCAAACCCTCAATTCCACATCCTCAGTTGCTATTTATGCTTTTTGGGTCAGATACTTATCACACTGTCCGGTGTAAATAAGTCCTCCCAAAGTCGCTGGCAAGGAATCGAACCTTGCATAGTTGCCGAAGCATTGACCTAGCACGCATGCTTAGCGTCTACCCTTTCCGCCACAACGACATAATTAATAGATAGACAACAGTAGCTGATAAACAACAAAGATTTAGGAGGAGTTGAGTTCACATCCTTTATTTTTATTGTCTACTGCTGTCTATCAAGAAGAAGTTTAATAACCCGATGAGGGAGATTTCCTCCCTTCGTTTATTTGTCGAAGTCCTGTTTCCTAATCTTTCGACACTATCATAATATCACGTTAAATCGTTCAAAAACCCTACACTTTCCCTACAAAATCCCTATAAAAACCCTAAAAATTATAGATAAGCAATCAACGATCCTTTTTTATACGCTTCTGCAAATTCAATTAGTGCATTGGATTTTAATTTCTCTACATTTTTCTCTCCGTAACCGCAAATCAATTGACCGATTTCATAATTTGAATGCTTTTCAACGTCGCAGAAACTATAATAAAGTATCTGTCGGCTAATCAAACTAAGTGCCATTAAAGCTCCTAGAATCGCATTTCGTTCTATTTCAGCATCTGCTAATTGGATCATGGCATCTTCTGCTCTTTTTCCATGACTAGGAACTTTGGGCATATCTGTTATAACTGGTGATTTAATATCTACCAAAGAGCGACCTGCTATGCGCTCTAAACGTCTAAAATTCTTTAAAACACTTCTAGCATTATCTCTTGTTTGTTTGAAATTGACTTCTCGTAATAAATTCATCAAGCAAAAACGCTCCTTTTGTGTTATAATTAGAGAAGCTTCTAAACAATTACCCTTTTATGTAATGACAGCCAATTACTGGCTGTCTATTTTTATATTCTTTTTTAGGAAACGTTATCCCATAGGTCCATTTGGGGATAATGTCCTTCATCTTTCAATAAGTTGTAAATAAATAATCTGCCTTTTTGTGTCCACTTCGTACTCATAACTATTTTAACCGTGCCGTCAGATTGCTTGATTTCACTTGTATGTGATTTTGTGTAACCGCAATTCATATGCTTCTTATAAAGCAACCACTGACCACTAACCTTACGTTGTACGCCTAATTGATGTAGTAATTTGTTTAGCTGGATAGCTGACATACCATAATCTGCCGCAATTTGAGAAGTACTGACTGTATCTTTCGAAGCGAGAATCGTATCAAGATAAGTAATTTTAGGCTCGTACTCCGCTACCTTTTGTTCAGCTATCAATCGCTTGGTTCGTTCTTCTTTCAGCTTAGTTGCTACCTCAATTAGTAAATCAGGATTTGATTTGATACTTATTTTTGAAATTAATCACACCTGGAATTGTTATTTGCATAATTTTTCTCCTTTTCTAATTCTGCTAGTACTGCCTCAATTGGCTTGATTTGTTTATCTGGCTTTCTACGTCCATTCATAATATCCGACATGTAAGCTGTTGAAATATCAAGCTGTTCAGCTAACCAAGCTTGACTCTTGTCATGCGTAGCTAACGCCACACGTACTTTTAAAATGAAGTCCTGCGACATAACTAACTCCTCCTAAACATCCATTCTTGTTTGTCTTAATTCGAATTTCGTTACACTAGATGGTTCCCAACTATTAATAAAGTCCATCACCTTTTCGTAGTGTTTGGCTCTCAGTTGAGTCCGTGCTCCTACACCTGAAATCTTTTTGACTCCACTGTTTATATCTTTGAAAAGTAATCCAATAGTTTTACGATTTGAGCGATTAATTGAGTAGGCATCCGCTACTTCGTACACTCTTTTATTAATTCGAGAAGAAATAATGCTGTATTCACCTTGTGGTAACGGCTGATTTTCTTTTAAATCGAAAACTTCTTGTTCAATGACATCCACTCGTTGATTAGTTTCCTCACTTGCTTCTAAAGCTAGTAGTGCCAATCCTCTTTTTGTAGTTGGAATGGATACTGATTTTTCTTTTATTGTTTTTTCCATCTCATTGAATGCGTTTATATACTGCAATTTAAATTGCAATGCTTTCTTTCCAGTAAATCCCATAGCAAGCAATGTAAATCCATCACGATTCATAATTATTTGACGATATTTTTGTTTGTTTTGGGGATGAATATAAGTATCTTCGTAAAATAGGTCTGCATAATTTTGTGCCACCCCATCAAATGAGTCTGCGGAATTTTCCGCCACCCCTTCTTTCAGCTCATCGATGGCTTTTAGAACAACTTTATGTTCTTTCCCGAACACCTCCGCTACTTGCAAACTAGTCGTTACTGCTTGTTGATCTTTCATAATTACTAAGTTTGTCATATGTGTATCTCTCCCTTGTTAAATTCTGTAAGCTAATAAAATTAGCTAATTTTGTTGACACTTTCTACAAAGTTTTGTAGAATAAGTGCATAGTTAAATAAGCGCAGAATTACCCTATAAATTAACATTCTAAGTTTCCCGACCTCGAATTTGTTTACTTTATTAAGTGTCTTTCTTATTGCTTGTTAGCTTATTAAATTAGCTTACGAACATATATTATTATAAAGTTTTGTAGATGTCAACGATTATCTACAAAGTTTTTAAGATGTGTTTTAGGCATGATCGGAGAATCATTATTATGACAACATTTGAGAGAGTAAAAATGTTAGCAGATAAACGCAAAATATCTATTGTCGAATTGGAAGAAAAACTTAATTTTAGTAAAAATTCACTTTACGCGTGGAAAAAAAGTAAGCCATCCATTGATAAACTAAATGCAGTTGCTGACTATTTTAATGTCTCAACTGATTATTTGTTAGGACGCACAGATGATCCCAACATAGGAGTTGCACCAGAGGAAAGAAAACTAACCGTGGAAGAAGCTTTAGCATCTGTTATGAGTAGCGACGGAAAACCGCTCACCGATAATGATAGGGAAATACTATCAGCTATGATTGAAGCATATTTAGAGAAAAAAGATAACTAAATAAGTAGGTGAGTCATTTGGACAGTCAAATTGAAATGATAATTAATGAACTCGGCGTTAAGGTAGAAGAGCGTGAAAACCTTGATGCCGATGGTCATTATGTTGCTTGTATGAATACCATAGTAATAAAAGCTAATTTATCTAAGTATAGAAGACAAAGAACCTTATTACATGAATTAGGACACGCTTCTAAACATCATGATAATTATTTTTTATATAACTTAGCATTCTCTCTACATTCAAAAATGGAATATGAGGCTGATCGCTTCATGATTGAAAAATTATTAGATAGATATATTGCAAAGTCTGAATTAGAACCACACAATATCAATTACATGAAATTTATAGAAGATAATAATTTAAGCGTTCGCTTCGAACCACTTGTGAAAGAATTATTAAAAGCTCGCATCTATTGTTATGCAGCCCTCTAAAATTTTTTAAGCAAAAAAAGAACATACGTTCAAAAATAGAAAGGTGAACAAAAATGATATATACAGAATTCAAAGAATGGTTAGAAAAAAACACAACCGGATACGAAACATTTATCATCAAAGCTACTAATTATCAAATTGAAAAAAACAAAAATAGACCCCCAAAAAAACGCTGGGATGATAAGAAAATAGATAAAGCTGTATTAGAAATGTGGAAACAAGTCGTGACTAACTTGTATCAAACAATTCGTAAAGAAAAAGGAGTTCCATTAATTAACGGGAGGGAAATATGGCTTGAATTTATAGAGGAACAAGGACTGATCGAATTTTTCAATGATAGCATGGCAGAATTAGAATTTGAATAGGGGTAATATTGATGGCAATGATAAAACAATATAAAAAGAAAAATGGCGAAAAAGCATGGTACTTCAAAACATATCTTGGTATCGATCCATTAACTGGAAAAAAGAGATATACAACTAAAAGAGGATTCAAAACACAAAAAGAAGCGAAAATCGCACTAGCTAGACTAGAAGTTTTAGCTACAGATAAAAAACTAGTAAAAGATAATAACTACACTTTTACACAAGTAAAAGATATGTGGATTGAACAATATAAACCAACAGTCAGAGAAAGTACTTACTTACGTGTTAAGTTTTTGTTTGATAAAAATATTTCGACTTTTTTTGGAAATAAAAAAATACAAAGCTATAACATAGCTTACTGTCAAGAAGCTATCAACAAATGGAAAGAAGAATATTCTACCTATAAGGCATTAAAATATTATACATCTGCAGTTTTTGATTATGCGAAAAAGTTAAACTTAATTAAAGAAAATCCTATGAAAGAAGTAACTTTTTCAAAAGGAGAACATAAACAAAAAAAGAATAAATTAAAATATTTTGAAAAAGAAGAATTACAAGTTTTTCTTGAATGCTGTCAAAAGGATAAATTTCCCCTAACTTATCCTCTATTCAGAGTTCTGGCTTTCACTGGCATGCGAAAAGGAGAAGCTTTAGCATTAACTTGGGACGATGTAGATTTTTTTAATAAAACTATTGAAATCAATAAAACTGTATCAAAAAACTCAGATAACAAATTAATATCTACTCCACCAAAAACAAACACATCTATTAGAAAAATTTCGTTAGATGACGAAACATTAAATATTTTGAAATCATGGAAAAATCAGCAAAAACGTTATTTACTTGCCTATGGTCATCATATTAAAACAAATAATCAAATAATTTTTTCTTCTAAAAACAATAATTATCTTGATATAACTAGACCTAATACCATCTTAACTAGAATATGCAAAGAATATAATTTCAATGATATCACCATACATGGTTTCCGCCACACTCATTGTAGCTTATTATTTGAAGCTGGTTTGTCTATCAAAGAAGTACAAGAAAGACTAGGACATTCAGATATTCATACAACAATGAACATTTACGCTCATGTAACTAAAAAACAAAAAGAAAGATCCGCTGATAAGTTTGCAGCTTATTTAAATTTTTAAAAAGCATGGTCAAAAGTATGGTCAAAAAAAATAAAAAAGCACTGAAATCCTATGATATCAAGGATTCCAATGCCTATTAATTTCAAAAAATTATTTAACTGTTACAGTTGCGCCAACTTCTTCAAGTTTAGCTTTTAATTCTTCAGCTTCGTCTTTTGACACGCCTTCTTTAACTGGTGCAGGAGCTCCATCAACTACAGCTTTAGCTTCTTTCAAGCCTAAGCCAGTTGCTTCACGAACTGCTTTGATAACTTTAACTTTTTGGTCGCCAGTTGCTGTTAATTCAACAGTGAATTCTGTTTGTTCTTCAGCAGCAGCAGCGCCACCAGCAGCAACTGCAGCTACAGGAGCAGCAGCAGATACGCCAAATTCTTCTTCAATAGCTTTAACTAGGTCGTTAAGTTCTAGGATAGTTGCTTCTTTTAACTCAGCAACGATGTTTTCAATGTTCAATGCCATTATAATTTCCTCCGTTTTAGATGTTAATATTTTTGTTTATGCTATGCGGCAATTAAGCTGCATCTCCATCTTCTTTTTCTGCCACTGCTTTGACAGCGTAAGCCACGTTGCGGACTGGCGCTTGTAGTACAGATAGCAACATAGATAGAAGTCCTTCGCGGTTTGGCAATTTTGCCAATGCTGTGATTTCTTCCAATGAAGATACTTTACCTTCGATGATACCGCCTTTGATTTCTAATGCTTTTGCTTCTTTAGCAAATTCGTCCATGATTTTCGCTGGTGCAACTACATCTTCGTTACTAAATGCAACGGCTGTAGGGCCAGTGAATACTTCGTCCAAGCCTTCTAATCCAGCTTTTTTTGCAGCACGAGAAAGAATTGAGTTTTTGATAACTTTCATTTCTACGTTTGCATCACGAAGTTGTTTACGTAAACGAGTCACTTCATCAACAGTTAGACCACGGTAGTCAACAACGACTACAGATGCTGCTGCTGTAAATTTTTCACTTACTTCATCAACGATTGCTGCTTTTTTTGCGATAATTGCTTCACTCATTTTTGAGTTTCACCTCCTGAATTTTGATGGAAGAGTTCTTTACACTTAGTTATTCACCAAGTATTGTGTATCAATGATCCACTTCGTTCTTAGTGATTCAACATGCCTCGCCTGAGAGGAGACTTCGCTCACTCTGTTCGCCAAGTATTGTTCATCATCTATTCACTTCGTTCTTAGTGATTCACAAAAAAAAACTCTATGCCACCGCAGACATAGAGGGACTATTGAAAGTATTCAATAAACGTCCTCGGTAGGAAATTAAGGCGAATGCCACCTACTGTCTTCGGTACAAGTTAATTATTAACCTCAACTAGCTTAGCATGCTAAACTAGTTGAGTCAAGAATTATTTTTTCAGTTGGATCAATCAACGTTCTAATTTAAATTAGAAAGAAGCTTGGTCTACATGGATACCAGGTCCAAATGTTGTTGTAACAGTGATATTTTTCATGTATTGACCTTTAGCTGCTGATGGTTTAGCTTTCACTAATACATCATGGATTGTTGTAAAGTTTTCAACAAGTTTTTCGTTATCAAATGATACTTTACCGATTGGAACATGCACGTTTCCAGCTTTGTCCACACGGTAAGTTACTTTACCTGCTTTTACTTCGTTCACTGCTTTTGTAACATCCATAGTTACAGTACCAGTTTTAGGGTTTGGCATTAAGCCTTTAGGTCCTAAAACACGTCCTAAACGACCAACAGTAGCCATCATGTCAGGTGTAGCAACAACTACGTCAAAGTCAAACCATCCATTTTGGATTTTTTGAACCATGTCGTCGTCACCTACGAAGTCTGCACCAGCTGCTTCAGCTTCTTTTGCTTTATCACCTTTAGCAAATACTAAAACAGTTTGTGTTTTACCAGTTCCGTTAGGTAATACTACTGCACCACGAATTTGTTGGTCTGCTTTTTTAGGGTCTACGTTCAAACGGTATGCAACTTCAACTGTAGCGTCGAATTTTGCAATGTTTGTTTCTTTTGCTAATGCTACTGCTTCAGCAACAGGATAAACTTTACTTGAATCAACTTTTTTTAATGCATCTTGCATTTTTTTGCTCTTTTTAGCCATTTTGGTTCCTCCTTGATTGTGGTTATAACGGTTGTACCTCCCACGTGTTCTATATCTTTCAATACAGAGCCAACTGAGAAGCTACTTTCTTAGGGTGTAGAGATTATTCTACAGTGATCCCCATGCTTCGTGCAGTTCCTTCAACCATGCGCATTGCTGCTTCAACGTTCGCTGCGTTTAGGTCTTCCATTTTTAATTCAGCGATTTCTTTGATTTGATCGCTAGAAACTTTAGCAACTTTGTTTTTGTTTGGTTCGCCTGAACCTTTTTCAATATTCGCTGCTTTTTTCAACAATACTGCAGCTGGTGGTGTTTTTGTAACGAATGTGAATGAACGGTCTTCGTATACAGAAATAACAACCGGAATAATCAATCCTGCTTGATCAGCTGTACGAGCATTGAATTCTTTTGTGAATCCCATGATATTGACACCCGCTTGACCTAGTGCAGGACCTACTGGTGGAGCTGGAGTTGCTTTACCTGCAGGAATTTGCAATTTAACGATTTTTTCTACTTTCTTTGCCACGAGACATACCTCCTTAAGTCCGTGATGTGGTTAATTGGAGATGCATATTTCTCCTCCCACGTTTTCTCTCATAATCATCTGATTATCAGACAAAATAGTGCGCACGACAATGCACACTGATACAGTATAGCAAATATATTCTTTTTTTCAAGATTTTTTTCCTATAAATTTACATTCTATGGAAGAAATCGATAATTTTCTCCTTAAAACGTGAAGAACCTTCCCTATTTGTTTACCATTTGTGCTAAACTAGCGCCAAGAAGAAATGCTGACATGCGCCAGCTATATATCTGTAAATTTTAACGAGGTGAAGAAATGAAAGAATTAAAATACCGCAGTGTTTTCGATATTATCGGTCCTGTCATGATTGGTCCTAGTAGTTCTCATACCGCTGGTGCTGCTCGAATCGGTAAAATCGTCCGTAGTATTTTTGGCGAACAACCAGATTCTGTCGATATTTATCTTTATGAATCTTTTGCTAAGACTTATCGAGGACATGGTACCGATATTGCTTTAGTCGGCGGCTTATTAGGAATGGAACCAGATGATGAACATTTAGCAGATTCACTGAAATTAGCTTATGAAGCAGGCATGGAAGTATTATTCGTTCCAAAAGCAGAAAAAGCGGAACATCCCAACTCTGTAAAAATGTTGTTAAGAAAAGGAACTCGCAAACTTTCCGTAACTGGGATCTCGATCGGTGGCGGAAATATTCAGATATCTGAATTGAATGGGTTCAAGATCTCATTAAGCATGGGTACCCCTACCCTGATCATCGTCCATCGAGATGTGCCGGGAATGATCGCCAAAGTCACAAACATCCTTTCTGAAACGAATACAAATATCGGAACTATGACGGTTACTCGTGAATCTAAAGGCGAAAATGCGATCATGATCATCGAAGTCGATGACCCGCAAGTAGATGACACTGTTAAAAAATTAAATCAATTGCCAAACATCGATAGTGTCAATTATTTCGATTAAAGGAGGAAGAAAAATGTTTTTCTCTATTGAAGAACTCGTACAGCAAGCAAACGACTACTCCAGTGTCGCTGAATTAATGATTGCTGTTGAAATGGAAATGAGCGGACGTTCACGCGAACAGATCATCGCGATCATGGAAAAAAATCTAAGTGTGATGGAACGATCCATTGCTGAAGGAAAAGCAGGTGTAACATCTGTAACTGGCATTACAGGTGGCGATGCAAAAAAACTAGACGATTATTTAAAGGAAGCTGATTTTCTTAGCGGTGAAACGATCCTAACTGCCGTTCGTAATGCGATTGCTGTGAACGAGGTTAATGCCAAAATGGGCTTAATCTGCGCAACACCTACTGCCGGCAGTGCTGGAGTCGTACCTGGTGTATTGATGTCCATCCGTGAGCGCTTGGAATTAAGTCATGAACAACAGTTAGAATTTCTCTTTACTGCTGGGGCATTCGGCCTAGTCATGGCAAATAATGCTTCGATCAGTGGTGCAGAAGGTGGTTGCCAAGCAGAAGTTGGTTCAGCCAGTGCCATGGCAGCTGCTGCATTAGTATGTGCCAAAAATGGTACGCCACATCAAGCCGCTCAAGCCGTTGCAATTACTTTAAAAAATATGATGGGGCTGATCTGTGACCCTGTCGCAGGGCTCGTTGAAGTTCCCTGTGTCAAAAGAAATGCGCTTGGTTCTTCTCAAGCTTTCATTTCTGCCGACATGGCGTTAGCCGGTATCGAAAGTGTCATTCCACCTGACGAAGTTGTCGCTGCGATGTATCAAGTGGGAAGACAAATGCCCTCTATCTTCAAAGAAACAGCAGAAGGTGGCCTAGCAGCAACTCCAACTGCTAAACGACTAACAAAAGAGATTTTAAAATAAAACGTGGAAATGTTCTTTTATTAGAGGTGGAAAACGAATGTGGGACAAATCTAAAAATCAGGTTTGCTACAGACTCTCGAATAACCGTCGTTCAAAAGTAGTTTTTTCGGTAATTTCAAAAAAAAAACGACTAGTTTTACCTGTTTTGTCGTTAGTGGTGTACTAGATGTTCCCTCAAAAAAATAGCGCGTATCGACGGCTCTGTCGATACGCGCTATTTTTTTGACTTCTTTTAATCTAGCAACTTAGTGTTTTTAATTTCGTTCACTGTTCTAGTACCAGCCAACTGCATAGTAATTGATAACTCTTTATTCAAATGATCAAATACAGAAGTAACACCTTGTGCGCCACCTAGATTCAAGCCATAGATGACTGGACGACCGATGGCAACTAGATCCGCCCCACTCGCTAGAGCTTTGAAGACATGTTCTCCACGGCGTACGCCTGAATCAAAGATAACAGGTACACGTTTATTGACAACTTCTGCTACTTTAGGTAGAACTTCAAAAGAAGCGGGGCCACCATCAAGTTGACGTCCTCCATGATTCGAAACCCAAATGCCATCTGCACCGGCAGAAATTGCTACTTCGGCATCTTCTGGTGATTGGATACCCTTTACGATCACAGGTAGATTCGTTAAATCTTTGATTTTTTTGATATCTTCTGGTGTCAATCCTTGCTTAGCCGCTGCATAGATTTCAGAGATCCCTTTTCCTTCACCATTTCCACTTGCGCTCTGTTCACTATACGCTGCAAGGTTAGGCATTGGTAATGGAAATTGGAAATGATTGATGATATCTTCTTCTCGATACCCACCTAATGTCGAATCAGCGGTTAAGATAATTGCCTTTGCACCAGCTTCAACTGCTTTGTTCAAGATGAATTCATTAAAGCCGTCATCTTTACTCATATATAATTGGAAAAATTGTGGCGCATCAGGCGCTGCCGCTGCTGCATCTTGAATAGTTGTATTGGCGTACGTGCTGATAGAAAAGATCGAACCAGCCGCAGCAACACCTTTCGCTGTATTCGCCTCTCCTTTTTCGTGTGCTAGGCCTTGCGCAGCAGATGGTGCTTGAATGATCGGCGTCTTCAAATCAATACCAAAAATCGCTGTACTTAAATCAGCCGAATCGATTCCTCTCAACACTCGAGGCATGATTTTTTTCGTATTGAATGATGTCGTATTTTCTTTCATCGTCCATTCATCTTCTGAACCGCCACGGATATACCCAAATGCGCCAGTTTCCATGCGCTCTTTTACTTTTCCTTCAAGTGAAGCGATATTTACGATATCAATTGAATGTTCTTCTGTACTTGCCTGATAAGCCATAACTAAATCCCTCTTTCTTTTTTAGTACAAACTCATCATATAACTCTTACTAAAAGTAAGTAAACGTTTATACTCGGTCTGAGTTTAAAATAAAAAAGTGTCACTCACAAGGAGGCTGGGACAGAAGTGTTCAACTCCGAGAAATAAGAAGAAATGAACGAAAATTGCTTTTCAAATCGTTGTGAATTTCGGCTTATTTAAGAAGGAGTTACTTCTGCTCCCACCGTTTATCCGTTTTTAAAGAATGAGACAAAAGTGTTTCTTACTTTTGTCCCACGCTCGTTTTTTTGAAATTTCCGAAAAACCTGACTTTTGGATGCCGTTTATTCGAGAGTCTGTAGCAAAACTGATTTTTAGATTTGTCCCACATGCAAGAAACAAACAAAAATAAATGTTATGCTCGTTTCACTTGCGTTACACTCTTTTAAACAAAAGAATCCAGTTATATAGCAAGTAGCAGTGCTTTTTTCGAATGTTATTCGATTCTATTCATTCAGGTTCCAAACAAATTGTTGGACCAGCCTATCAACTTCCTGGTTTTCATGAAGCATACTGTGTGCAGCATTTTCTCCTTCGACGACTTTTTCCTCAACTGGATTTCCATTTTGCTTGAGTAAAGCATACACTGCCAAGGCACTACTCAATGGAACAGTGCCATCACTAGCATCCGTTTCACTCAATTGTCCACCAACTAGCAAGAATTGGGTAGTTGTAGGAACGTTGCCTATCAGTTGTTGGTAATCTTGGTACCGACTAGTTGTCACAACTGGGCCATTTTTCAGCATATCATTTAAGCTTTGGGTACTGTTTTCTTCAAATTCATTAAATGGCGCCCCTAATGCAACAAACTTTTGGACTTGTGGTAACGATTTATCTTGACCATAAGTAGCAAGATAACGCAGCCCGCTGACTCCTCCCATCGAGTGGCCAACGATATTCACTTTATCGATGCCATAGGTAGATTGTAGATATATTAGACACGCTTTGATCCATTCAGTTTGATTCCATTCATTGTTTTTATTATCTGCAAATAATACTTGGACGATCGGATTGTCCGCTTTCTTTGTTAATTCTCCATCAGCCTGTACTTGACCATTGACATCAACCGTCAATGTCAACTCTTTTTGTGTGCTATCTTCTAATCGCTGGATCATTCCTTTAAAGGAGTTGACGGTTCCACTATAGCCATGGAGAAACAGCGTAGGTGTAGTCGTTTTTTCAATTTTTTCTTCTGTTGTTTGTGTCGTTTCTGCCTTCTTTGTTCCAGTGGTTGGCTCATTGGTTGCTTTAGACTGACAGCCAGCCAGCAAAACTATCCCTAATCCAATCAAAAAACTGGTCATTATAAATTTACGCCATTTTGTCATGATCTGTCCTCCTACTGATGAATAACAAAAAAAGACGAAAAGAGTTGAGTAACAATCTTTCCGTCTTACTTGTTGCTCCGGCGATATGCTTTTTTTAAAACACTTTTAGCAACGTATTAATCGATTTTGTCTACTTGATCAAAATCAAGTTCTGTACTTGTTTCACGACCAAACATATCGATATTCACTTTTAATTTTTCTTTTTCTTCATCTACTTCTGTTACTTGACCTTCTAGTCCAGCAAAAGCACCTTCGATGATCTTGACTACTTCGCCTACTTCGATTTCTAAATCATTTTGGCGTAAGCTCATACCGATTGAACGCAAGATATGGTTCACTTCTTCTGGCAATAGTGGCGCTGGTTTGCTTCCTGCACCATGAGAACCAACAAATCCAGTTACACCCGGTGTATTACGAACGACATACCAAGAAGCATCCGACATGATCATTTCTACTAATACATAACCTGGGAATGTTTTATGAACGATCTCTTTTTCTTTACCGTTCTTTACTTCTGTTTCAGTTTCTTCTGGAACAACTACACGGAAAATAAAGTCAGCCATTTTCATACTTTGCGCACGAGATTCGATGTTTGCTTTTACTTTGTTTTCATATCCTGAGTATGTATGCAATACATACCAATTTTTTTCAAAAGATTCCATTAAGGGCTCCTCATTTCATTGTAAAATAAAAAAACCCCAGTTGCCCGAAGTTTTTCCTTCAACCTGATTATAGCACTATTTCACGATTTTTACTAGCGCCTTATTTTAATAAGAAAGCAAATAAACTTTGGATTGCTGTATCCATAACGAAAAACATCACACCAAAAATAATCGAGGTTTCGATAACTACCAATGTATCTTTACGTAATTGCTTACGAGATGGCCATGTTACTTGTTTCATTTCTGCTTTGACACTTTTTAGAAACTTCATCCTTTATCCTCCTGTGTTCTATTTTGTTTCTTTATGTAATGTGTATTGATTACAATATTTACAAAATTTATTGATTTCCAAACGTTCGCCGCTTTTTCCTTCACTGATTGATTTAGTGTAGTTTCTAGAACCGCAAACGGAACAAGCTAATGCTGCTTTTTTCTTTGCCATTCGTTGTCCCCCCTTACTGAAAATCAAAACTATACACTTTTACAGTATCATGGAAAAGTTTTTCTGTCAATTCGCATTTAAACGGTCTATTGTTTTGCAATTAATTATGATATGATTAATTTGAAATGAAGTAAAAATGAGATATATGGAGGTAAAATTATGCTATTAAAAACACTTGTATATAAGAAAAAAGATTTAACAACTATTACTGAGACCAGCACTTTAGAAGAAGCATTAGAGATTTTAGAAAGTTCTGGCTATCGCTGTGTGCCGATCTTAGATGCTTCTGGAAATATTTTCCGTGGAAATATTTATAAGATGCACATCTATCGTCATAAAGCTAACGGCGGGGATATGACACTACCAGTTACACATCTATTGAAGAATGCCACAAAATTCATCTATTTAGACACATCTTTCTTTAAAGTATTTTTCACGATCAAAGAGCTACCTTACATCGCCGTACTTGACAATGAAAATCACTTCTATGGAATTTTGACACATAGTACTTTGTTGAATATGCTCTCACAATCATGGAGTGTCGAACAAGGTAGCTACGTGTTAACGATTGCGTCTACTGGTAAACAAGGCGATTTAGCAACGATTTCAAAAATCATCTCTAAATACAGCAGTATTGCCAGCTGTATTACACTCGATATCGAAAAGGATGAATTCATCCGTCGTACACTGATCACTTTGCCTGCTGACACAGACGAAAAAGTATGTGAAACGATTGTTAACCAGCTTGAAAAGAAAAACTATAAAGTAATTGAGATCGAAAATCTACAAAACGCAGAATAAGCTTTCATGAACAGATAATTAGCCAAACAGAATTAGAGGCTAGGAATCAATCAAAAATTGATTCCTAGCCTCTATCTTTATATAAACTATTTTCAACTCGCTCTTCCTATACGCGATTTTTAAAATCTAATGCTCGGTCTAAATAATACATCAATGGTGCTGACACAGCCATGATGATACACTCGCTTGCTGCTAATGTACCATAAGTCATCCAAAAGGCCTTTCCGCCTGTTGGTACTAACATGTACGCAATCAATCCCATACTGATCGTAAAGAAGAGCGTATTCAGCGCTAACCGTACTTTTACATTTTTGATTTTATTTTGTAATATAGCTGTTAAGCCTAAAGAAATCAATGTTTGTCCGCCACCGAAAATAACATCTAGTATTCCAAAGCCAAAGAATGCGTTATAAATGATGACTCCTCCTAGTACACCCCAGAGTAATTTACGATTAAAAACCACTAAATGATTCAAACTTTCAGAGATTCGAAATTGGATCGGTCCAGATGATACTGGTGCAACTAAAATCGTTAACGCTAAATATAAAGCCATGATGATCCCATTCACTACGACGACCATTAGTCGTTTTTGTTCCTGTGTCTTTTGCATAATATAAGTCCTCATTTCTCCTAGTTTTTTTAACGCGGGATGGTTGATGAACCGCGGTTATCTTAAACAAAGAATCATTATAACAGACAATCTATAGATTTAAAACCATAGAATTCTTTGAATTGAAACAGTATCTAAAGAGTGAATGTAAACGTTTGTCAAAACAAAGAAATTATGCTATAAAATAGGTGTAAGAGGCATAAGGATTCCCAGTAGCGCAGACGAAGCAGGTTCTGCAAGAAAAGAATTGTTGTGTATCTAAAAAAGAAAAAAGGAAGTGGGAGTTTGAATAACCTCTTACCTGAACAAGATCTAGCAAGCAGCTGAAGAACTAAGTGGACATATCGAACCTTAGATTTCTTCTCCGTTTCAAACGAACGGATCGAGCGCTTGCTAGATTTTTTTATTTTTTTGAAATCTCTTCTTTTTCATTTCTGCACTCCTCTGCTATAATAACCAAGAATAAAAACATATGATTTGTTTTTTCTCTTTTTAAAATAAATTTTGATATTCAACAATGAATATTTCAGTCGCTAACCATTGGAGCGTTAAGCGAAAAATTGAGAAGTTCTCTGATTTTATGATTGAGTCTATAGCCAGCTCAACTTCTGAAATGTTTCGCAGGAGGCAAAAATGAAGTTTCATTATTATTTATTGATCAACCAAGCGGCTGGAAGCGGCTCTGGTAAAAAGGTAGCGGACAAGATCATCCCGCTATTTGCTGAAAAGAATTTGACCTATTCTGTTTATTATAGTAAGTGGAAAGGCCATGATGCTCAAATCGCTGAGGAATTAGCAGAAGATACGCTGAAAGAATGGACTGAAGAAACCCGTGAGCAAGAAGCTCCTTTTCCTCTACTTGTAATTGTCGGCGGTGATGGAACACTGCACCAAGTATTGAATTCTTTTCATCAACTGAAAGTTAATTTTCCTGTTGCATATATCCCTGCCGGTTCTGGTAATGATTTTGCTAGAGGTATCGGATTATCAAGGGATGCTGTAAAAGCATTAGAAAATGTGCTTGCTACAACTGAACCTCAGGAAATCAATCTATTAAGCTATGAAGAAAAAATCAGCGATAAACAAGGAGTTGTCGTAAATAATTTTGGGATTGGTTTGGATGCCGCAATTGTACATGCGACAAATCATTCGAATGCGAAAACACAATTGAATAAGTATAAATTAGGATCGCTTTCTTATATTTTTTCGATTTTGCGTGTTTTCTTTGTTCAAAGAGGATTCCCTATTTTAGTAGAAACTAGTGGAAAACAGGTCAGTTTTGAAAAAGCTTTTTTATGTACAGCAACGAATCACCCATACTTTGGAGGCGGTGTAGCCATCGCTCCCACCGCTGATATTGCAAAACAAACGATTGATTTTGTTGTCGTGGAGCGGATCAATCTATTCAAGATCCTGTGGATTGCTCTTCTACTGACACAAAAAAAGCAACTCAATTCTAAAAATTTCCACCACTTTACCACTAGTAAATTGCGTATTGTTTCGACTACATCACAATATGGTCAAGAAGATGGTGAAGACACTGAAAAGCAACCATTCGATCTACATTTGTCCACAAAAAAACAACTATTTTGGTGTAATTTAGCGCTTTAATAAGTATATAATTATAAGGGCAAAGAACGTGGGATAATAGTCCTTCTTAAAAAGAAAAGGTTCTATAATATTTTGTGTTGGTGGAAATCGAAATCGATTTTCTACCAACACTTTTTTCTTTGTTTCAATCCAAAAAGAGACTCACATTTGGTAAAATTTAGTCGACAAAAACATTACCCTACCAAAGGAGTCTCTCTATGGATAATCATACTAGAAAATTACTCGGATTAACAGATAAACATTTATTTTTTGATGAAGAATGGCTGATTGAAAAACAATATAAAGGCGTTCAAGCACAGTTTATTAGTGGAAGATTGGATAACTCGCCTTCCATTGCGAACACTGCGGATTGGCTCTCATTATCCGCAACGATTCGTATACGACACGCACAGAACGCGCCGTATATCGGACTAAGTTTTATCCAAATTTGTCTCCACCAACATCATTTGACAAAGAGCCTCTATTTTTAAGGTTTTACGTTTTCCATACCAATCATTGGATCAATCAGTTGTTTTTCAATTGCTTCTGTTGTAAGAATATACGTCTGAGGTAATTGAGTCGCTTCTGTTTCCTTTTCTTCATCTTTCATCTGCACTTTTGTTTCTTCAACCGATGAGAATAGATTAACATTACGTTCCTTTGCCTGGACAGACTCTTTTTGTTCGTTGTGCTCATTTTTTTCAATTGGTGTCTTGGGTGTCTCACCCACGCTAGTGTATGAACCATCCTCAAACGGATCACTTCCACTCAATGAGTCCTCGTAAGCTACTAGCTTCGTTCGTGTAGCGATTGTCATCTGCTCGTTTTCTTCGATTCTTTTTTTCAAGGTTGTCTTTCGGCTCGCTGATTCATTCTTCACACATGTAGCATAAGCATGTTCTTCCCCTAAAAGTATCAGCAATTCTTTACTTCGAGTGACTGCAGTATAAAGTAGGTTTCGTTGGAGCATACGCTGATATTGGTGAACCATTGGCAAAATGACCATTTTGAATTCACTACCTTGTGATTTATGGATCGAGCAACAATAAGAGAGCGTGATCTTATTCCACTCATTCCGTTTATACGTGACTTCATTGGCATCAAATTGAATCACCAATTCATCAATCTTATCTTCAGAATCTTTTGCCAACACAATTCCCGTGATTTCTCCCATATCGCCATTAAACACATTTAATTCTGGCGTATTTACTAACTGGAGTACTTTATCTCCGATCCGATAGACTGTATCGTTCCAATGAACTTCTTTGCGTCCATCCCTTCCCGGATTAAAGATATTTTGCATCATCTTATTCAGCGCATCGATTCCTGCTGGACCACGATACATTGGAGCTAATACTTGGATATCTTGTGCAGTAAATCCTTTGTTCTTCGCTTTTTCCACGATCTTCGCAATCAACGGTTCAATCGTATATGCATCACTTCTGAAAAAGGATCGATCCCTCTGATTCTTTGTAAAATCAGCTGGCAATTGTCCTTCTTTGATTTCATGAGCAAGTGGAATAATACTTGAGCCATCTCCTTGACGATAGATCTGATTCAATTCCATTTTAGGAATCTGATCGATTTCCAACAAATCATGCAGAACCTGACCAGGACCTACAGAGGGTAATTGATCTTTATCCCCAACTAAAATAACTTGCATATTTGTAGGAATAGCTTTAAATAAAGTGTTCGCTAACCATGTATCGACCATCGACATTTCATCGATGATCAATAAACCACCTTCCAGCTCTTTCGTGCTGACTGTTGGTGATTTTTCACGTCCATTCAATCCAAGCAATCGGTGGATCGTGCTTGCCGGAAGTCCGGTCGTTTCATTCATTCGCTTTGCTGCCCGACCAGTTGGCGCTGCCAACAATATCGGAAAAATTTCTTGTGTATATTTCGTAGGATCTAATTCCAACCCATTCAATTCCGCAAACAAATTGACGATTCCATTGATAACTGTCGTTTTCCCTGTACCAGGTCCTCCAGTTAAAATGAATAATGGCGAGCGGACTGCTTCTGAAATGGCCTTCTCTTGGGACTCTCCATATTGGATACCAAAAACTTTTTCGATACGACGAATATTTTTTTTCACTTCTTTTTCTGGATACTTGATTTCTTTTTTTCGACTAAGCAACCGTTGAATCGAATTACCGATCCCCCATTCAGAGAAAAACAAACTGTTCTCATAGAGATTGGTTCCTTCTTGTTGGATCTTTCCCTCTTCGACAAGTTGGATGATCACCGTTGCCACTTGATCTGGTTGAATTTCAATCGGTCGGCTTGTTTCCAAAATCTTGATGGTTTGGCTAAGAAGCATCTCAGCAGGAACATATGTATCGCCAGTTTGCACCGCATGCTGAAAAATTTGGTGTAAGATTGCTGCCTGGATACGTCTTGGAGAATCGGCGGCGATCCCTAGTTGCTCTGCCAAGTTATCTGCACGTTTAAAACCGATTCCTTCAATATCTTCAACCAGTTGATACGGATTTTCTTGAATGATATCTAGTGCTTCATTTTTATAAGTTTGGTAAATACTAAATACAAGCTGACTACCAAAACCATAGCGATTCAGCCCCATGATCACTTGATCCATTCCATGATTCAAGCGAATCGTTTCCGCGATCATTTCTCTTTTTGGCTTAGTCAAACCAGAAATCTGTTTTAGCACTGAAGGATCAGCAATAATTTTTTCAATCGCTTCTTCACCCAATAACTCAACGATTTTTTCTGCTGTTTTCTTTCCGATACCCGGAAATTTCTCACTAGACAAATAACCAACAATACCGTTGGCTGTAGTAGGCTTTTCTTGCTCATACCGCTCAACTTTTAGCTGTCTGCCATATTTAGGATGGTCTACTAATTCACCGTAGAACCGATATAACTCATTTTCTTGGACATCTCCAAAGCTTCCTGTCACAACGATTTCTTTTTCACGATAATCAGCAGTTGTTTCAGTGACCCGAATCAGTAAGACTTTATAAAAATTACTAGGATTTTGGAAAAAAATTGCGGCAATTGTGCCAACAAAGTAAGGCATTTCTTCTGGCTGCATTTTGCCGCCTCCTTCAATTATAATAGTGGTTCTGGTTTCGTATCTTTCCCTAAGAAATCAATCTCGTTCCATACTTTTAATTCATAAGGGAGTAAATTATACAGTTCTCCCGTCTCTAAAATCGTAAGACTACTATTGAAGAGTCCGCCCATTTCTCGCAATTGGCTCAATTCTTTTCCCACCATCCATTGAATAGCGGCAGTCAATGATGCGCCATGTCCGACAAAAAGAATCGGTCCCTCATGTTGTGCGACAGCATCCGCTACTACTGTTTCGATCCGCGTAATCGCAGACTCGATCGCTTCTCCTCTAAAAAGGGTAGGATCATATTTATCGAGATGTTGCCGTAGATTAGGCAGTGTTTCAGGATATTTTTGATACATTTCATCAATTGGCTGGCCTTCTAAATCTCCTAATCCTAGTTCTCTCAACTTATCTATATAAATGATTTCAACTGGATGGGCTAGCTCTTTATTTATCCCTTCTGCTGTATCACGTGCGCGTTTCGCTGTACTGGAGTAGATTGCCTTGAACGGCACATATCTCACTTTTTTACCAAAAGCTTTGATTTCTTCATAGCTTTCTGCTAAAAGGGGGGAGTCTCCGTTGCTGCCTTGAAAACGGCGTTCAAGATTCCATTCTGTTTTTCCATGTCTTGTAAAATATAATTCCATTTGCATCGGACTCCTTGCTGTCACTTTTTAAAAGTAGTGTCTGCTAATTAATAGAATAATGGCTCTGCTGAGTAAATAAAATTGCTAGTAAAGGGCATTCCCCTTTTCCTTTGCTTAATGCTTGAGCCAGGACATTTGCTAAATGGCCTCTAGTCTAGCTTATCATTTTCATAGTGATGTGTTAACTCTAAATTGGGAAATCCTTGTTGTCGCAATGCTTCGTAGACGATCATTGCCGCAGTATTTGACAGATTCAATGAACGGACATGTTCATCATTCATCGGGATTCTTAAACATTTTTCTTTATTTTCACGCATGAATTCTTCTGGCAAGCCCGTTGTTTCTTTCCCAAATAAGAAGAAGTGTTCTTCTCCATCTGCAAAATTTTCATCACTGTATACCTTATGGGCAAATTTTGAAATCAAATGAAGTTTTCGATCACCTAGATAAGACAAAAAAGCGTCCAAATTAGGATGGTATGTGATGTTCACGTCATTCCAGTAATCTAATCCAGCACGTTTCAAATGTTTATCATCTGTTGAAAATCCTAGAGGTTCAATCAAATGGAGTGGTGTATTCGTTGCAGCACAAGTCCTTGCAATATTTCCAGTATTGGCAGGGATCAATGGTTCAAATAAAACGATATGGTTCATAAGGATCAATCCTCTCATTTATATGTTAGTTCATTACTCTCTTTATTTTTGCATAAAAAAAAACGTATCAACTCGGTGTCAGTCACTGCGAGTCGTTACGTTAGTGAAGCTCTTCTCACTAACTTTTATCAGAACAGGAACCTGATAAAAACCAATGAAAAAACAACTTGTGGCTACTATACCACCTATAAACTCTTTTTGCAACCTTTCAAAAACAATATTTCTATTGGAATCGTTTTCTCTTATTTCCTTTTAATAATTCTACATCAATTGTAATTTTTTTCAAAGGATCCTGGGCTAATTGCTCTTTTATCGCTGGGCTGACCTGCCATTCTAAAGGTGACATCGCTAAGAGATCTTGCTGATTTTTTTCAGGTATCTCAAATTCATATGTCACACGTTGACGTCCAACTAACTCCAGAGAATCAGCGAATTTGGCTACTACTCGCTCATTTGAGTACTGTTGTTTTTCTGGTTGATCCGGATAAAAAGCTTGTCGTAGTTCTTTTAGATAATTTTCTTGAGGGACGATTTTTAAGATTTCTCCATCATTGGCCAGTACCCGTTGAAATTCTTGGTAATGAGAAGGTGAAAAGATATTCAAGACCGTATTGAATTGCTGATCTTCAAAAGGAAGATTCGTCAAATCCGCCACACACCAAAATGCAGAGATAGGATGCTCTGTCGCTGCGTACACCCCTTCTTTTGAAATATCAAAACCCACAGCGCGGTTTAACGGATGCAACTGGTCGAGAGCGAACAAGAAACTTCCCTCTCCACACCCAACATCTAACACATCTGCCTCTTGGGGCAATTCTTGTGCTAATAATTCGAGAACCGGTTGATACATTCCAGATTGGATCATTCTGCGCCTAGGTTCGAACATTCCTTGATCATATTCTGTCTTCACAGCATGGGATAAGAAATATAGCGTGCCTTTTCTGGAGAGATCGAAATGATGGTTCTGCCGACACACCAAACCATTATTCGTTGTTTCAATCTTTGTGTGACACAGTGGACAACGAAATAGTCCTTTATTCTCCAGCAAAAACTGGCGTCCTTTGTCGATTTTTTTTAACATTTTTCCGCTCATTTCTCGTTTCAAATAGTAAACGTTGATTTTACACTTTCATCTTACCGTTAGAACAAAACTTTAGCAACTACAAAAAATATGTTACAATCTCCATGACTAAGGCGAATATAAAGGAGCAAGAAAATGATCAAAGAATTTTGCGCAGAGAACTATACAGCGATCCCTTTAGCAATCTCAAGAGGAGCAAACCGTATTGAACTATGTGACAACTTAGCTGTTGGAGGAACAACTCCCAGTACAGGTGTCATTGAGGAAGTGTTAAGTTACGCAGGGGAAAAGGAAATACCGGTTATGACGATCATCCGTCCGCGTGGAGGCGACTTCGTCTATAACGATATCGAATTAAAAATCATGCATACAGATTTGATTGAAGCAAAAAAATTAGGAACTGATGGTGTCGTTTTGGGCTGTTTAACTCCTTCTGGCTGGATCGACGAAGAAGCAATGGAATTATTGCTTGAAACAGCGGAAGGATTACAGACCACTTTCCATATGGCATTTGATAGTATCCCTAAAGACCGCCAGTTTGCAGCAATCGACTGGTTAGCAGAACATGGCGTTGATCGTATTTTGACTCATGGTGGCGATGCAAGTGACTTAATTGAAGCTCATCTTGATCATCTCAAACAATTGATTGCTTACGCTAATGGGCGCTTGATCATTCTTCCCGGCGGAAAAGTCAATTATAAAAACGCCGAATCTGTAGCAACGGCGCTAGGTGTTACTGAAGTCCACGGCACAAAAATCGTACCATTAGACTAAAAAAGAGGTCGAGACAAAAGTCGTTTAGGTTTGAGAAATTGGCAAGAAAAACGAACAATACGTTTTTTGTATTGCTCGTTTTTCTTTTGAAATTTCCGAAAAGCCTGACTTTTGGACGCCGTTTATTCGAGAGTCTGTAGCAAACCTGATTTTTAGATTTATCTCGCGTTTTTTTATTCATTCCATCATTGTCTGTTTATATAAATAGTATTCTAGTCATTTCACTTCGGGAATTCATCAAAATACTTTGAACAGAATCATTTCTACATAAAATATCCCATAAATAATGAAGCGATATTGAAATAAATCAATACACTTGTCAAATCACTCAACGTTGTGATGAATGGTCCACTTGCAACTGCCGGATCAAAGCCAAGTCGGTCCATCAACATAGGAATCAGACTGCCTGCTAAGTTGGCAACCGTAATCGCAAACAGCATCGCAATCCCTATAACAAAGCCCAGAATGAAATTGTGCTTCCAGAAACCAACAATCAAGAAAATCGTTAATCCAGTAACCGCACCAGTCACTAGTCCAGTTAATACCTCTGCCAAGATCAAACGAACAAACCCATGATCTTTTTCATCTGAGATAGCTAATCGCCTTACAGCAACCGCCAAGGACTGTGTACCAGCATTTCCAGCTGTACCAGTTATCAGTGAAATAAAGACAGCTAGAATACTTGCTTCACTGACTAAATCTTCATAATGACTGATAAGTGAAGCTGTTGACATTCCTAGAAAAAGAAGCGTAACTAACCATGGCAAACGCCTGGAAGCTGCCTTAACAGGGTTCTCATTGATTTCCTCTACGTTGACCCCTGCTAAACCAGAATAGTCACTCGCTGCTTCATCATCAATAACATCAATGATATCATCGACTGTAACGATCCCTAATAGATGATCATCATAATCTGTGACTGGTAATGCCAGAAAGTCATAGTCACGGAAAGTTTGAGCGACATCTTCTTGGTCATCGCCTACATGAACAGACAATACCCGTTCACTCATGAGGTCAGAAATCATCGTGTCATCATCATTTACAATCAAATCACGCAAAGAAATAACACCAACTAACTGTCCTTCTTGATTGACTACATAGATATAGTAAATCGTTTCTGCAACATCTGCTTCATTTTTCAACACGTACATTGCAGAACGTACGGTTTGATTAGCAACGATCGAAACAAACTCAGTGGTCATGATCGCACCGGCTGTTTCATCTTCGTAATGCAGCAATTCTTTGATCTCGCTGGCATCATCTGTCGACATCAAGCTTAAATATTTCGCGATTTGTTTTTTATCTAGTGTATTCAATAAGTCGACAGCGTTATCCGTATACATTTCTGACAACATTTCTGCTGCATAACTCGGACGCATTTCGTCTAAATACTCTTTCATGTGCTCATTGTCTTCTTCGATCACATCGAACATATCCGCTAATTCTTTAGGAGACAAATACGTGTAGATCAGTTGGCGGTCTTCTTCGTTAAGGGATTGATAAAATTGCCCCTGCTCATAAATATGCATCTCCAAGAAGCTGTTTCTAAATTCCTGAATATTATTCTCTCTCAAATCCTGAGATAACTGGGCAAATCTTTCCTCTAATTCTTGATTTTCATCCAAACCAATCTCACCTCACCTTAATCTTCAAACCGTTGAACGATAGCTGCCATGTCCTGTGCCAAAGGCTGCTTAAATTCTAATAATTTTTGTGTGAAAGGATGATAAAAACGTAGATCATAACAATGCAATGCTTGCCGTTCAATACCTAGATCCATTCGTCCACCATACATTTCGTCACCTAAAAGGGCACAACCAATCTCAGAAAAATGAACTCTGATCTGATGGGTTCTTCCAGTATGCAACTGAATATCCACCAATGCAATTTCAGAGTCTCTTTTTTCTAACCAGTATTCGGTTTGCGCACTTCGACCATCGACATGGACCTGACGCTTCAACAATGATGAATAGTCCCGTGCAATGGGTAAATCGATCCAACCATGTTCCTTTAAATCAGCTAAACTTCCACTAATAAGTGCTTGATATTTTTTGATAAACTTTTTTTCCCTAAGCTGAACGTCTAATTTCGCATGTGCAAAACCATGTCTTGCAAACAGCATCAAACCAGAGGTATCGCGGTCAAGCCTCGTGACAACGTGAACGACCTGATCCTCATAACCTTGTCGTTTATAGTATGCTTTTACACGATTCGCCATAGTTCCATTCGGGTGGTATTGTGCTGGAATCGAAGAAGTACCAGCTGGTTTATTGACCACCAAAAGATGATCATCTTCATATATAATGTCAATCGGTGTCTCATCTAAGAGTACCGTTTCATGCTCACCTTCAGCAGGAATCACAATGGTTACCTTATCATTGTCTGAAAGAGAAAACAAGACATTTTCTCTTTTGTCATTTACTTTGATCGTTCCACCTTGAAACTTTATTTTAGCTAGCAAACCTTTAGAAATACCTTTTTCTTTTAAAAAGTATTTTAATTGTTGCGGCTGCTCTTTTTCATATCTCCATTCAAATTCCATACTATCCCTCACCAATAAAGGCATCTTTTACACGATGCCAAAAATGCATATGACGATACGACGCAAAATGGATCCGTTCTTTCGCGATTCGATAGTAGATGGAACGGATATTTGATTCTGCAATATCGAGTTGATCGACCGTCACAAGATAGTCTTCTGTATTTTCTAGTTTTATTTCTACCCACTCATCCTGTGCGATGACCATCGGTGAGCCTAATGTTCGAAACACTCGGTTGTTCAATGAAGCAATTTCTGCTAATTGAAAGGCATTGATACTTGGGTGGATCACAGCGCCACCAATACTTTTATTATATGCTGTTGAACCAGTAGGCGTTGAAACAGCTAGACCGTCTCCTCGAAAACTTTCAAAAAGTTCGTTTTTAATGTAGACATCCGCCACCATCGTTCGATTGGAACGCTTGATTGTCGACTCATTCAACGCAAAATAATGTTGATCTGGCTTGTCATCTACGTAGCTGATACGGACATCCAACAAGGGATAACTGACACTCTGCTCACGATTGGTCTGCAAGCTATCCACAAGTTCTTCTAATTCGTAATCTCGCCAATCGGTATAAAAACCTAAATGACCGGTATGCACACCTAAAAAACGAACATCGTTCAACAGATGCGTATACCGATGAAAAGCCGATAGTAAGGTGCCATCTCCACCAACAGAGATCACTAACTCTGGCTGTTGTTCATCTGTTTGGATCCCCGCTTGTTCCAAAAGATGCTTCAATCGCTCAGTTACTTCTAAGGTTTTGCTTTCTTGATTATGAACGATCGCTACCTTCATCTTTTGCCTCCTCTTTCAGCCTTTCTCTGGTGAGTAATGTCCGATAATAGATATCATCCGATTTTCCTCTGCCATGAGAAAATAGGCGTTGTGCCTCCTGGATTTCTTCTCGTATATTCGACATCTCTTCATCTAGTTGGTAGGCTGCTTCCGCCGCCCGTTGAAGTCGTTCACTCATTTCTTCTGGAAATACGCCTTGGTATTTATAGTTTAATGAATGTTCGATCGTTGCCCAAAAATTCATTGCTAATGTACGAATTTGAATTTCAGCGAGTATTTTCTTTTCGCCACTGATCAATTGGACTGGATACTCGATGACCAAATGATAAGAACGATAGCCACTTGCTTTTTTATTCGTGATATAGTCTCTTTCTTGGATAACCTTCATGTCTTTACGATTACGAATGATCTCTACCACTTGATGGATATCTTCAACAAATTGACACATGATCCTCAAACCAGCAATATCCGACATTTCTTCTTCTAAACGTCCCATGGGGATATGTCGTAACTGTGATTTTGTGATGATGCTATCAACCGGCTTCACTCTTCCCGTCACAAATTCAATCGGAACATGACGATTCTGTTCTCTGAATTGTTTACGGATCCCACGTAGTTTTACTTTTAATTCTGATACTGTTTGCTCATATGGTGCTAAAAATTCTTCCCAGTCTCGTTCCATAGCTGATCCCTCTACTTCATTAACATTCTTTTTCATTTTACCATATAAATGTAGTTTTTTTGTACCTCTCGCCTTTTTGTATTGACCAAAAAAGAAATTTTAGGCAGAATAGATAAAAGGAGTGTTACATATGTCTAAAATGTTAGAGATCGAATATAAATCTATGTTAACTGAAAAAGAATACGATCAGTTGATCCAACACTATCAATTAGAACCAAAAGATTTTACCGTCCAAACAAATATTTATTTTGATACACCTGATTTTCAATTGGCGAAAAAAAATTGTGGGCTGCGTATCCGCCTTTTAGATACATATGCAGAATATACGTTGAAAACTCCTGAAGTAGCAGGTCGGCTTGAAACAACCGATACATTGACAATGGAAAAGATCGATTCCTACTTGAATCAACATGTTCTACCTACATCAGGGGCTGTCTTTCAGAAACTTTCTGAATTAAACATCGATCCAGAACTATTGATCGAAACTGGAAAATTAACGACTAAACGTGCAGAATTCAAAGTAGCAGAAGGTCTTTTAGCGATTGACCAAAGCTTTGGAGAAAATCTACATGACTTTGAATTAGAACTAGAGGTCGCTGACGCTACTGTTGGAAAAATAGCTTTTGAACAGTTTTTAGAAGCCCATTTTTTACCTTATCGTCCAGCAAAAAATAAGATCCAACGCATGATTGAATCTAAAGATTAAAATTCTATCATTTTCACAAGGCACTTGAGTTCATTTTTTATCATTTTTCTGTTAAGTTATAGGTTGTGAATGAAAGAATTCACTAGTTGTATAGAATCTATTTTGGGGGAGATTCATATGATCGAAATTTATTTATTTGTTAATCCTTTGGGGAAACGCTGCTTTAAATTAGAACAACAATTGTTACAATTTATTGGCGAAGAATACGGAAAAAAATCGAAAGACAAGATGCAATTTCGCTTTCTTCCACTGGTTAATTTGCAGACAATTGGGGATGTCATGCAAAGTAACGGAATTTCTCAAAAAAATCTAACCGAACGGAACCAACTATTTTCAATGACTTACTCTGCTGCATTAGATTGTAAAGCTGCACAGTTCCAAGGAAAGAAAAAGGGACGGCAGTTCTTGATCAAATTGCAAGAAGCAGTGGGTTGTAGAAAGTTACCATATTCTCCAGCGCTTGCTGAATCCCTCTTTGCCGAAATCGGGGGCGATCTAAAAATGTTCAAAGAAGATCGTCAATCAGAATTTGTCAAAGAAGCCTTTTTCTCCGATCAAAAAATTGCTCGTGAGATGGGAATCACTAAGCATCCTTCAGCTGTAGTATATAACTACTCCTGTGAACACGACTTTGGTGTATTAATCGAAGGTTCTAACACCGTTCGACGTATCAAAGAAATTTGTAAAACAAAAGATGACTCTTATCAAGTTTTCAATGGTGAACATTTACATACAAATGCTTCTCGATTAAACTCAGGAAATAGCCATTTATATTTACTTTCTAATTAAAAGTTGTGTTGAATAGACTATTACGAAATTCTTTCGTGGTAGTCTATTTTTTGTTCAAAAATGGATTATTTTGTTTCCCAGTCGCTTGTTTAGGTGATGACACGAAAAAAAAAACAATGAACATCATCATGGAATTCCCACAAGTTGTCATCACTTGATTTCTAGCTACAAATACACTCTTTTAAACAAAAAAACGACCAAGTGTCTAATTCAAGATTCTTGGTCGACTATTTCTGTACTATTGTCGTTATTATAGATTTTGATTCAGTTTGTTGAGAAATACCCTTTTACACTTACTTAGCTAATACTTCCACGATCGTACGATCAAATTCAGGTAGATCATCTGGATTACGGCTAGTCACTAGTTGTTTATCCACTACTACTGCTTCATCTTTCACTACGGCTCCGGCATAACCAATATCTGGTCGAACGGTGTCATAGGCAGTCATCGTACGCCCTTTTATTAAACCCGTTTGGATGAATAATTGTGGTCCGTGACAGATTGCAAATAATGGTTGGTCATTTTTTAAGAAATAAGAAACAAAATCAACGAATCGTTGATCTGCTCGTAGTTGATCCGGTGAAAATCCCCCTGGTATCAATAGCGCGTCAAAGTCTTCAGGAGACACTTCATCGATGCTTTTTTCAATCGTAAATTCAGTTCCTTTTTTCCCTTTGATCGTTTGTTTTGCTTCAAACCCAATCAAAGTAACAGAATGCCCCGCTTTTTCCAAAGCTTCTTTTGGTGATGATAATTCTACATCTTCCACCAAATCAGTAACGATTGCTGCAACTTTTTTTGTCATTTATCCTCTTCCTTTCTTATCGCTTAATTTAAGCCTAAAGGAATTGAAGAAAGTGTGCAACTAATCTGTTTATACTAATAGTAATAAGGTGTAATAAAGCATTCTGACCGAATCGTCCTTTGTTTATTGTGCTGGTTTCACTTGATCGATTTGATACACTGGATATTGACCAATCAAATGTACTGGAAATTGTTGCTCTTGGAGTAAGCTTATCGCTTCTTGTAATTCTTTCGCTTGTGCTTTGACTGCTACGTCGATCACAAAAAAGTATTCCCCTAGCTGCGTTTTTTGCGGACGAGATTCGATTTTTGTCAAATTCAATTGTTTCTGGGCGAAAACAGCTAATACCTGATACAGTGCCCCCGGATGATTTTCTGGCAGATCAACAAATAACGTTGCTTTATAATCGACTGCCTCTAGATTTGTGGCGCTTGGTTTTGAACCAAGTAGCCAAAAACGAGTTTCATTATTCACGATCGTCTGGATATCTTTTTGAACGACAACGAGTCCAAACTCTTTTGCTGCAGATAACGGGCCAATTGCCGCTAATGCTTGCTCCGGATGATTTGCTACTTGTTGCGCGCCTTGAGCGGTTGAACCAACTTGTTCGATCTCGACTTTTGGAAAATGAGTTCTTAGAAAAAGCTGTGACTGTGCCAACGCCTGGGGATGACTACAGATTTTTTTTGTCTGTCTCCACTCTTTTTGTTGCTCTTTGTGAACCATCAATTGCTGACGAATCGGAAGAATGATTTCCCCTTGAATAGAAGGCAACGTTTCATAAACATGATCTAATGTCGTTAGGACAGAGCCTTCGATCGAATTTTCGATGGGCACCATCGCATAAGTTATTTCCTGATTCAGCTGTGCATCGATCAAATCAATCAACGAGTCATACGATATCCACTCACCATTTTTAAAATAGCTAGTTACTGCACTATAAGTAAATGATCCCTTCGGACCTAAATAACCGATTTTCATCATCATCCAACCTGCTTTATGATTTCTTTTACGATTTCTTCTGGCATTTTTGCAGTTGTCTCAATCGTTAGTTTTGCTAATTTTTCATACATTTTTTCTCGTGTTGCCAATATCGTTTTTAGCTTCTGATCACTATTTTCTACAGCCAAAGGACGAATATTGTCTTTGTCTTGCCGTATACGGTCGATCAGAATTTCTGCTTGTCCTTTTAAATAGATCACGAACTGATCTTGCAATACTTTTTGATTCTCTTTTTGTAAGATCACACCGCCGCCAGTTGCGATAATGGCATCATTACTTAATGCTTCTTTTAATAAAGCGGTCTCCTGCTCCCGAAAAGCTGCTTCACCAAACTCCGTGAAATAATGATTGATGGAACACCCCAAACGAGCCACCAATACTTCATCCATGTCGATCACGGGTTGCTCCAAGCAAGCAGCTAATTTTTTACTGATTGTCGTTTTGCCAGCACCCATGAAGCCAATCAAAACAATGGCCGTCATGCTTGCTCCTCCTTGATCAGTTGTGCAAGATCCTTAAAGAATGCTGGATAAGAAATATTTACCGCTTCTGGATTTTCCAGCTCCACAGGTTCCTCTGTCAATAAAGCCGCAATCTGCAACATCATACCGATTCTGTGATCCCCATGACTGTCGACTTTTGCCCCATGCAAAGGCGTAGGACCATGGATAATCAATCCGTCATCTGTCGCCTCGATCGAAGCACCCATCTTCGTTAGTTCAGCGGCAGTGGCATCGATCCGATTCGTTTCTTTGACTTTAAGTTCTTGCGCATCTTTGATAATTGTGGTGCCATTTGCCTGAGTCGCTGCTAAAGCAATGATTGGTAATTCATCGATCAATCGCGGAATGATTTCTCCTTTAATCTCACAGGCATTCAATGTAGCCGATCGAACAATCAGATCAGCAGCTTGATTTTTTTCATCTTCATGAATTTGTTCGATTGTTGCACCCATTTGTTTCAACACATCAATGATTCCTGTACGTGTCGGGTTGATACCGACTTGTTTAAGGATAACTTCACTATTTGGCAAGATACTTGCAGCGACTAGATAAAATGCAGCAGAAGAAATATCTCCTGGAACTGTTACTTCTTGACCGCTAAGAGATTGTCCACCTTTCAAAGTGATTACTCGGTCCTCTATGTCGATTTGACCACCAAATTGCTTGATCATTTCTTCTGTATGATTCCTTGATTTTTCTTTCTCGATGATTTTCGTTGTCCCTTTTGCTTGTAACGCTGCAAAAAGAATGGCCGATTTTACTTGCGCACTCGCAATCGGCATCTGGTATTCAATCTCATGTAATGTATGACCAGATACTCTTAGTGGCGGAAACTCGGCATGTTCGATTCCCTGTAATTCAGCACCCATCTCTCGAAGTGGTTTCATCACACGTTCCATGGGACGGCGATTTAACGAAGCGTCTCCAGCGATTTCAGAAGTAAAGTCACTTCCTGCCAAGATGCCTAAGACAAGGCGCATCGTTGTCCCTGAATTTCCTGCATCTAATCGAGTAGCAGGGGCTGTCAATCCGCTAAATCCTTTGCCATCAATATAAATCTTTTCATTTTTTTCTATGATGGTGACGCCCAATTGTCTGAATACAGCAATCGTGCTCAAGCAATCCTCTGCTTTTAAGAAATTGTTCACGATTGTTTGCCCCTGACTAATCGCACCAAACATGATACTGCGGTGAGAAATCGATTTGTCAGCAGGAATGGTTAATTCCCCATTGATGCCATGTTTTGTGGTCAATAACTTCATTCACTCAACTCCTTACCCGACATTGAAAATTTTCTGCTTCTATCAACGCTTTTCCTTTTAGCAAGTCGGCTTGATTTTTAAATGACAATTCTAATACGCCAAAAACATCTTCCCTTGTTTCCTGGATCTTTAAATTGATGATCGAAATGCTTGCATGACTCAAAGAAGTAGTGACTTTTGCGACTGCTCCAGCGATATCGGGGATATCGACGTACAGATCATAAAAGGCAGGGATTGCCCCTTGTTTTTTCTGTGGTAAATGATCCCTAGTCTGTTTTGCTTGTGTAAAAAAATCATAAACAGCTTGCTGATTATTAGCTGCTAATTCATTTTTCAGATTTCCCATAGATATTTGCCAGTTTTCCAGCAATTTCAATAAAATATCTTGATTCGTGATCAAAATATCTGTCCACATCTTAGGATCAGAAGAGGCAATCCGAGTAATATCTTTAAAACCGCCAGCTGCAAGTTGCGAAGCACGTGGATATTTTTGACTTAGCGTTTCACATGCCCGCACTAAGCCAGCTGCAACGATATGTGGCAGATGACTCAATACGCCAATGATTTCATCATGGCTAGAAGCATCCAAGACGACAAACTTCGCTCTCGTTGGCTGCAGAAGATCTTTTAATTCGTCAATACGATCACTCTCAAGGTCATTCGTAAAGATATAATATGCTTCTTCAAACAAATTAGGGTTGCCCGCTCGAACACCGGACTTATGCGACCCCGCCATTGGATGGCCACCAATAAATGTAAATGGTAAGTCTTTTGCTAATTCCATTACTTTTGCTTTCGTGCTTCCTGTATCACTCACTAACACCGAATTTTTAAGAGGAAGATTTGCCAATATTTTCAGATATTCCAGACTGACTTGAACAGGTACAGCCATCAAGATGATATCCATCTCACTTGCTACTTCAATCCCAGAAACGACCTGATCCACTAGTTGGACCTCTTTGGCTATTTCCCTTGTTTCCTCCGAATAATCCCAGCCGTAAAGAGTGACATTGGGTCCTTTGATCGCTCGACACAATGATGCACCGATTAATCCTAACCCTATTACCAATACTTTTTTCATGGTTGCCTCCATTAAAATTCTTGGATCATTTGTCGGTGGTCATTAACTGCCTTTTTCAGCTCAGTTAGATTATCTGCCGGAAAATGGTCGAGAATTTCCATAGCTAAAGTTGTAGCAATCACGTGTTCTGCAACCACGGATGCTGCTGGGACAGCTGTGCTATCCGAACGTTCAACGCTTGCTTTATAAGGTTCTTTTGTATCAATATCCACACTCATCAATGGTTTGTACAAAGTCGGGATAGGCTTCATGACTCCTCGAACAATGATCTGCTCTCCGTTGGTCATCCCACCTTCAAAGCCACCTAAGTGATTGCTTGCTCTTTGATAGCCGTTTGTTTGATTCCACGTGATTTCATCCATCACTTTTGATCCTGGACGAAAAGCCGACTCGAAACCGATCCCAAACTCTACCCCTTTAAATGCATTGATACTTAACATCGCTTGTGCTAATTTCCCATCTAGTTTTTTATCCCATTGGACATAGCTGCCTAACCCAGCTGGTACGTTCTCCACTCGAACTTCTACAATACCACCTAAAGTGTCTCCAGCTTTCTTGGTTTCATCAATCAGTGTTTTGACTTGGTCTTCAATGGTCAAATCAACCATGTTGACTTCTGATATTGCTATTTTCTCTTTGATTTCAGCAACCGAAAGTGTCATCGGTACTTCTGCCTTGATTCCGCCCAAAACAGCAACATGGCTCACAATCTCAATATCCAGTGCGGCTAAAAGCTGCTTCGACAAAGCCCCAATAGCGACGCGCATCGTTGTCTCTCTGGCAGAAGAACGTTCCAATACATTTCTAAGATCACGATGTTGATATTTCATGCCACCAACTAGATCTGCATGTCCTGGACGTGGTTTTGCCACACGGCGTAATTGTTCATCTTTTTCAGAAACCGGTTCTACAGACATCACCGTTTGCCAATTTTTCCAATCACGATTCTCAACGATCATCGTGATTGGAGAACCCAATGTTTTGCCATGACGGATACCTGACGTAAGTTGTACTTGATCTTTCTCGATCTTCATTCGCCCGCCTCGGCCATATCCTCCTTGACGTCTTGCAAGTTCCTGATTGATTTGGTCGACTGATATCGCCAGACCAGCTGGCACACCTTCGATAATCGCAGTTAGTTGTGGTCCATGAGATTCTCCTGCAGTTAAGTAACGCATCTAATCACCTTCTTTTAAATAGTCGTTCATCTCTTTGATTGGTATCGTCTGCACCTTCGCTTGACCGATCTTCTCTAATAAAATGATTTTCAAATTTTGTCCACGTGCTTTTTTATCATGTGTGATTGCTTGGAACAATTCATCTTCTTGCCAAGGTGTATAAGCAGTCGGTAAATGATATTTTTGATTCATTGCAATGATTTGTGCGGTGATTCCTTCTGGCATTTCTCGTCTTGCTTCTGCTTTCCGACTGATTTGGACCATCCCGATTGCTACCGCTTCTCCATGGCTGATTTTCCCATATCCCGCGGTATTCTCGATGGCATGACCAATCGTATGTCCAAAGTTTAGTAGCAAACGACTGCCATTATCATATTGATCTTCTTCAACTACTTTTTTCTTTACACGTAAAGCTTTTTCAATGACCGCTTCACTATGTGCCACTAGATCAGCGATACCTGTATAAGCAGCTAAATCATCCCATAAACTTTTATCATTGATTGCTCCGCACTTGATGATTTCTGCAATGCCTTCTTGGATTCGTTTTTCAGGAAGTGTCTGCAATGTTTCTGGATCAATCAGCACTCCATCTGGCTGCGCAAATGTCCCGATCATATTCTTCGCTTTTGGTCCATTCACCGCTGTTTTTCCACCGATACTGGAGTCAACTTGTGCCAACAAAGAAGTCGGTACTTGGACAAAGGCGATCCCCCGCATATAAGTAGATGCGACGAAGCCAGCTAGATCGCCGACTACGCCTCCCCCTAATGCAATGATCCCATCACGTCTAGTGAATTGTTCTTCCGCTAGAAAATCATAAAGCACAGCTGCCATTTCAAGGGATTTACTTTTTTCACCAGCTGGTACCACATAGTGGACTACTTCATAGGTTGCTTCCAATTGTTTTTGAATCTGTTCTCCATAAATCGGAAATACATTTGTATCGCTGATGATAGCAATTTTTTTATTTCCCCATAAACCACCGATCCATTCGGAGATTTGTTCGAGAGAATTTCGCTTAATGACAATCTCATAGCTTTTTTCTGGTAAGACAACTTCTAACATTTTCCGCTCCTCTTTTCTATAAAGCGTTGATCTCTTTCATTGCTTCCACTAAAATATCTACTTCCTTCATCATCTTCAAGTAGTTCTTTTCATTCAATGATTGTTGTCCATCTGACCAAGCATGAAGAGGATCTGGATGGATCTCTACGATCATTCCATCAGCACCACTTGCTACACCAGCTCTAGCCATTGGAGAAACAAGATCCCAAACTCCTGTACCGTGACTTGGATCAACAATGATCGGGAAGTGGCTTAATTTTTTGATGATTGGGACAGCGCTCAAGTCAAAGGTATTTCGCGTCGCACGCTCGTAAGTACGGATACCACGTTCAATGAAGATGACGTTGAAATTATTTTGGACAGCAATGTATTCTGCCGCATTTAACCACTCTTCAATTGTACCCGAAATTCCTCGTTTCAAGCCAATTGGTTTACCTGTTTTACCAACAGCCTCTAACAAACGGAAGTTTTGCATATTGCGGGCACCAATCTGAATGATGTCTGCGTATTCGCAAACAACATCGATATGTGCTTCATCCATTACTTCGGTGATGACTTTCATACCGTAATGATCTGCTGCTTTACGCATCATCTTCAATCCTTCTACACCTAAACCTTGGAAAGCGTAAGGTGAAGTTCTTGGTTTATATGCACCGCCACGTAAAATTTTTGCACCACCAGCTTTTGCCATACGTGCCGTTTCCATGATTTGTTCTTCTCCTTCAACGGAACAAGGTCCAGCCATTGTCACAAAACTACCGTCACCGATTTTGACCCCGTCCACATCAACGATCGTATCTTGTGGATGAAATTCACGTGAAGTTAATTTATACGTGTTTGAGATAGGTACTGCTCGTTCCACGATGTCGTATCTTTCAAAAGGAACATCATTGATAACTTTGGGATCGCCTAAAAGTCCTAGAACAAAGCGATCTTTTCCATGATTGATTTGAACATCTAGCCCCTCTTCTTTAATACGTGAAATAACGGGTAGTAACTCATTTTCTTTGATACCTGGTTTAATAATCAAAATCATAAAATAACATCCTCTGCTCTTTATTTTTTAGTTTACAATTGCTTCATGGCTTTTTTATTCAATAGAATCGATAGATATTCCGTTTGCTTTCTAACGACCTAAGTGTTTGCTTCTCTTTGCTCCTCCTTTATGTATTAAAAAAGCCCACCGTAGAAAATCTACAGTGGGCCATGAATAAATCAAAGAAAAAAGCCACTATAGATTTTTCATCTATGCGGCGAGCAAGTCATCTCAAACATCCTTAGCCATCATAGATACAAACAAGCGCTGATGTTTGTACCCATAACCTCATGAATACAAACCTATCTAAAATAGCTAAAGTAATAATTATTCAGTTGTGTACATAGGGTCATTTTCATAAAAAACCGCTCCAAACTGATTTAAGATTGAACTTAGTATAGATTTGTTTCTGAAAGATGTCAATATCTTTTTCATGATTTTCTTTTTTATTTTTCAATCTAGAGAATATACGAACAACTCCAGCTGCAAAACTTCGTATATTTTGATCCTTTTCATTATTTGTTTATAGTTACTTTTCTAACCTTTTATCTTGTTTTCTACTTCCCGCCCAAAAAGCAAAACATACAGTACATTCGGTAATAATAAATGCCACTACCGACCAATGATAAAAAATCGTCAATCCGAGAATAATAATAATAGCAACAGCTAACATCGCATCTTTCGTTCCAATATTCAGCATATACATTTGTTTTCCCCCATTTCTTTAGTAACCAACTCTATTCTCAATAACTTTTCTGTAAAACAAGTCGAAAAAAGAAAAGTAAATCTCTTTATCCTGTTCAATGGATTCTTTTACAAATCATTCACATTTGAGGCACTCAGCATCCTATCGAATCGATTTCGTGCTCATTGGCAATATCTAAGGCAAAAGTAAAAATAACTTTTCATTTAATAATTTTCCATGAAATGATCATTTTTCTTCTATTTATTACCGCTAGTATAGCGCTTTTCATTTCTATCAGCAATCATAAACAAAACATTTCTTCAAAAGAATGACTGTTTTTAGAACTAAGTTATGTGATTTTTCCATTGACATAAAATGCGAACGTGTGTTCTAATTGCTAATGAGAGGTGACTGTTATGTTTAAAAATCAAAACCCTAAATTTGATTATACAAAAGAACCTTCCAGGGATATTCTTTGCATTGATTGTAAATCTTTCTACGCTTCTGTTGAATGTGTAGAGCGTAACTTAGATCCTTTAACGGCCAAACTTGTTGTTATGTCTTATCCGTCTGATCGCTTAGAAGAGCGAGGAAGTGGATTGATTTTAGCCTCTAGTCCGGCTGCAAAAAAAGCCTATGGTATCACAAATATCAGCAGAGCAAGAGATTTGCCTTTCCCCTATCCGCGTGATTTATACATTGCACCGCCGAGAATGGCCTATTACATGAAAAAAAATCAACAAATCAATGCCATCTACAAGACTTATGCAGATGAATCGAACCATCACGTCTACTCCGTTGATGAAAGTTTTCTTGATGTCACGAATAGTCTGAAACTTTTTAAAGTAAAAAACGCTTGGGATCTAGCAAAAATCATCTGTAAGGATGTTTATCAGCAAACTGGTATCTACACGACTGTCGGTATCGGTGATAATCCATTGCTCGCAAAGTTAGCTCTAGATAACGGAGCCAAAGATAACCCAGAGCGAATCGCTGAATGGCGCTACGAAAATGTGGCAAATAAGGTTTGGCACATCCCATCACTGACCGATTTTTGGGGGATCGGTCGCCGAACAGCTAAACGTCTCAACCGTATGGGTATCACTTCGATCTACGATTTGGCACATGCAGACTATTATCGGCTAAAAGAAAATATGGGAGTCATCGGTACGCAACTGTTTGCACATGCTTGGGGAATCGATCGAAGTTTTTTAGGAGAAAAATATATGCCTAAATCGAAAAGTATCGGCAACAGTCAAATTTTAAATCGTGACTACACACGTCAAGAAGAAATCGAGATCGTCATCAAAGAAATGGCGGATCAAGTAGGTACCCGATTGCGTCGCGAACATGTAAAAGCGCAAGTCGTCAGTCTCTGGGTAGGATTTTCTTTGGGGTATAAAGATAGCCAAGGCAAGACAGGATTTCATCAACAAACCACCGTCGAAGCGACAAATTCAAGTCAACGATTAGCGGCTGTCTTGTTGGACCTCTTTCACAAACATTATCGCCGGCAAGACATTCGAAGTATTGGCGTGAATTGCTCCCATTTGGTCCACACAGACAGCTTACAATTAAATTTATTTGATGAGCCTGAAGTGCAAGTCGCAAATGCAAAAATCGATTTTGTTGTAGATAAGATCCGACAAAAATATGGATTCAGATCGATCGTCCATGCCCATAGCTTGTTAGAAGGTGGTCGAGCAATTGCACGAAGCTCTCTTGTAGGTGGGCATGCGGGTGGATTAGCCGGTATAGAAGGTGAAGGTCATGCGTCGAACGAAAAAGGAATTTCTCGATTACAATGAATACCGCGACCGCCCTTTTGGATTGAAATGGGGCACAGCATTTGCAATGGATGAACTGATGAGTGGGATCAAAAAAAACGAAGCATGGGCTATCAAAGAAATCCAGCCGCTAACTCCGATGTCTCGTAAGGAAATCGATGCCGTACTATTAGAATCTTTTCTTTACCATAAAAAAATCACCCTTCAACGAAACACAAAAGACAAATTTGGCAGATACCTAGAAAATGTTGAAGGCACATTTACTGGTGAAGCTTACGATGATTACTTAGTTCTTGAAGATACGAAGATCTACTGGTCAGATATTCGTCATATTGAGAAAAAAGAGAAGGAAAAATGGTTCACGGTCGCTTTTTCTGACGATGTATCCATACAACCATCCTTACACTCAAAACAGAACATCCAAGAATTGGAACAGATCAAAGATGAATTTTATCAACAATTCCCTGAAGAGGAGTAAAATTTTTATTTATCCCTTCATTACTTATCATTATTCGTTTCCTCCCATTTTTTAGAAAGAAGTGATTCTATTGAAAACTGCTGATAAACATTTTGAAACTATTGTCATTACTACTTTTATAGCCAAGCAACTCATCATTGTCCACTGTAAAAATGGACAAACATATCATGGATTTGTCCAGCCTAATCTCACAGAAAAAGGCTTCATGTTAGAGGAACAATTTATTTCTTGGGCGGAAGTCCTAGAAGTCCAGTTGACGGATCAATATTTTCAATTTTGGGAAGATATTTTACATTTGGAAAACGAACACAGCTGAATCGAGTAATGAGTAAAAAAGTAGGAAAATGAACTTTTTCTATCAACCAAATGCATTAACATTAAAAGAGTTGTGGGAGCAATCAAAAAGGCTCTTAAAATCAAAAAAGAGGTTGGGACAGAAGTGTATAACTCCGAGAAATAAGAAGAGATTCACGAAAATTGCTTTTCAAATTTTTGTGAATTTCGGCTTATTTAAGAAGGAGTTGCTTCTGCTCCCACCGTTTATTCGTTTTTAAAGAATAAGACAGAAGTGTTTCTTACTTTTGTCCCACGCTTTTTCAAAATTCTATGGAATAGTTAGCTCGATTTATAAAATTACGATTGGCAAAAATTACTCCTTATTTTATCGGTTTGACCACAAGAAAAGCTACATGTAGGCATATTTCCCCATCCAAAGAAATGGCGAATCAGTTTCTAAAAATGAAGTTCTTCAATTGCTAGTAAGCCTCTCTAAGGGCTTCCTTTTTATTTCATCTATTTAGGATAGCGAGTAATGACCTTCAATAAATTTATATTATCCCTGTATATCAAATCACTAAACAAACGCAAAAAGAAACACCAGAGTTATCAGTAATACATGCTGAATTAATATGAATGATCTAACCCATTTATTCTACTTTTTCTATAAATATATTTGAAAATAAGGTAACCTACAATGAAATAAACGATTGACCAACTAAGGCCCCCAGCTCAATCAATGATACCCGTTTATTATTTATTAATTCTCTACTGATACGTATCCCTAACGCAATTGGTATATAATTCCCTACTCTTTGAATAACTCCCGGTAAAAGATCATACGGAATAATCGCTCCAGTTAAAAATAATAAGGCATACGATATAATTGATTCAAAAGAAGCCGTTTTAGTATATTTTAAAGTTAAACTAACCAATATAAGAGTGAATCCTAAGATACCAATAACTGTGATAAAAAATATTGGAATTAGTACTAAATGAAATCCAATTTTTATTTTCAAAATCATAATCATAAGTATGGTAAACACTGAAAAAATAATAAATGTGATTATCATACTAACAACATGATCGGGGTAATAAGTTCGAATCTCACTCCAATATTTTTTGAATTCTCCACTCAACATTTTTATCACGGTAATTCATCACCCGATTCTTTATATATTTTATTCAACGTTTCTTCAATTGAAACTTCTACTTTCGTAAACCTTTCCAAAACGAAAAAATTCTCATTTATATTATCCCTAATAAATTGCGTAGCATCTTGTTTATCTGTAAAAAATTGTTTTCTAGATTCTTTTTGATATCTTTTGTCTAAAAAATCAACCCTATATTTTTCACCAGGGTATAAAGTTTTAAATTCTTCTTTTTTTCCAGTGAATATAATTTTTCTCTTGTCTATTACAATAATATTGTCTGCGAGTTTTTCCACTATTTCTGCTTGATGAGAAGTTAATATAATTGTTTTTTTCTTACTTTTAGACAAAAATAAAATATTTTCACATAATTCTCTACTCGCCTCAAAATCCAAGCCCAATGTTGGTTCATCGAGAAATAAAACCTGTGGATCTGTAATCAATGCAATAATTAGAGACAACTTTTGTTGCATTCCTCTTGAATAAGTTCCAACTTTTTGTTTCATAAAGGCTTCTAACGAAAATTGGTAGATAAGTTTCTGGATAGTTGAATCTAAATAACTCATTTTTGAATTGTATAATGCTAAAAAATATTCAATATTCTCTTTACCAGTTAGGTAAGCGTATAAGTTATCAACGGATTCTAGTACTGCTGTCACTTCATTATACATTTTTGGAGATGGATATTTAGTAGTGTTAATTTAATAAAATTAATAATTTGTCGCATTGTTAATTCTGTCATTACTAATTTATCTTCTATAATATTTTGATAGCAATAACCACATGTTAAATTACAATCATAGTTTAAATGTATTACATATCTACATACTTTATTTGAATATTGATAGAATTTTTTGGTATTCTCAAATTTGTTAAGATCATCTATTTCATCTCCAACTATAAATCCTTCGTTAATCAAAAAATTCTTTTCTTCTTCACCAAGAGAATCCAATATCTTCTCTTTTATAGGAATCTCATCAGGCATATAAAGACTGACAGCGTGCTTATTTAACATATCAAAAAAGATCATTTCTTCATTATTGTTTTTTTCCAATATCACATACTTATGGAATTTCATAATCCATCGCTCATTTCTTTTAAGTTTTTTTGTATGAAAACTTTGATAAGAATTCTGATATTATTTTCTCTGTATCAACGACCTTTTCTTCTAATTTAAGCAAGTGTTCATCCATTTTAACTTTCACATTTTCTATAAACTCTTTTTCTTTCAAATCATTAACAGCCCCTACTTGTATGTAAAAATGATTATCAGAAATAATAAAATGGTTTATAATATCAAAGTGAAGATAATTTTGTTCACTGTTAAAACAACAATCGCTCATATTTTTTATTTTAATACTTGTAATAGTATATATTTTTTTATTAAAAACTTATTTTTATCTCCTGTAGCAATTAAAATTAGAGGGAAATTATCATTTAAACTAATGATCCTGTTTATATATTTCATCTCTGTTAAATTAATTTTTATCGTTAACTGGTAGTTTCGTAAATAATTTGCTATAAGGAGTAACTTTTTAACTTCTACATTTTCGATTTTTCCAACAAAATCAATGATTAGTGAATTACTATTAAAAACTGAGCTATTCAACTTATATTTCAAATATCTTTTTTCTGAAAAAACTTCTGGAATGTAATACCCTTTTTCAATTACTTCCCTTTCAAACTTATTCGTAATCAATTCAACCCTAGTCCGACTTTTTAAATTTTGGATTTGTTTTTTAGTATATTTATTTCTTTCGCCTGTAAAAAAATTATATAACAATACATCGTTACCTTTCTCCCTATCTAATGTTAATATAGATTTTCTCATTTATTCCTCCTCAATTAGTTCTTTAATATTTTTAATTCCAATAATTTTATTACTCTCATTCTCAATTTCCGAAGAATGTAAATTTCCATCTGGGATAATAAAATAATCATAAGTACTCTTATTTCTTAAATAGAAATCAATTTTATTTTCAAACCCACCAATCTCTAGTACATTCCCTAATAAATCAATCTCACCTGTAATTAAAAGATTTCCTTTCAAATTAATCTTACCTTTTTTTGCAACAAAGCTATTAATATTCCTAAACCTGCTGATGTACCATCCTTGTACATATCATAGTTCAAAAAATGTATGTGCATATTATCACATTTCTGCTCATAAATACTTGAAAAAATTGTCCTAGCTATATTAACAGAATCAACTATTGTTTCTCCAACATTCCCAGTAATAATACTAGTATCTATATAGTTATTGAAAGTAATTTGAACTTCAAAGGATGAAACTGATGAATCTTCTACTGATAAAGCAGGTATAAAAATAGGCAATTTAGTTCTCTCCAATCTATGAATAGGCTTACATTTTTTTGTTATCCTACCAAGGTGGTAACTGTGACTGTCTTTGTGACTTTTGACAGCAAGAATAATTTTTAGCTAAGTTTGTTGTTTTTACTTTACTATTTAAAGATTTAAAACTTTTATTTTTTTCAATTTTTTTTCATCAAATCACCTCTGTCTTTCGTAAGCCTATTCATTAAAAAAATGTATAATAATTCACATTTTTTATCAACTAAATTATAGAATATAGTGAATAAATTAAATTTTTTTACATGATAAACTGTTGTTCTTGTTACTTCTGTATCTATAACTATGAAAGTCCATGCTTTCATCTGCCTAGTGTATGTGGTTTAAAGCGGATAACCACTTTAAAAGTCAGCTACTTTGCTAAAAACTGAGCTGTCTTTATTTTCTAGTAAACTATATGAGAGTGCAAGCAAAACTAAATTTTCCTCTCGTATAATTTATCATATTATCGAATATTCCCCATTCTTTTTCACGAATTGATCCGTCGTTCCTTCAATTTTTTTATTTGTGGATATAGTTTGTCTAAATCGTAAAAAATATCGTCAGAATTGATAATCTGGTTAGAACTAGAGGTAGGTAGTTTTTAATAGCAAATAGCACTTTTTCACTTTGTTGTGTTACTTCTTCCTACTTGATAGTTTCCCTAAGACATTAGGAAATCTACAAGAGCACCATCTAAAATAGTTAATTACTTTTGGCTAGAAAAGTAAACCAAGTTTACTGTTTGAAAGATCGATGAAAGAATATACAGATTTCGTTTACCTAAACGCTTAACTAACATAAAAGAAACTGGTCAAACTCCCGATTTTTTTAGAAAACAAATGAGGATGAAACAAAAAGTAACCTCACTCTTGTCTCATCCTCTTCCTCAATTAAAAATCTCTTCGTAATTCTTGAAGTCTAGCAACTTCTACACTTTTTATTGACTGTTTTTCATAAAAAAATGCTAAGGGATTTTTTTATGCTACTCAACAAATGGTTCTTCTCCTAAAGCTTGTTGGGCTGCTAAATTAAGCATACTCCATTGGCGATCAAAACCTGGTTGGAAGAAGAAATCTGCTTCCGCTAGATCCTCAATCGTTAGTTTTTGTTGGATGGCTAAAGCCAAAACGTTGCCTTGTGCTGTGATATCGTAAGTTGATAAGACGGCACCACCAAGGATTTGATGTGTAATAGGATCAAAAAACAATTGGATAGATACTTTCGTATTGCCAAATTTTTCAGGAACATATTTTGGACGTAAAGTATCTTCGTAATAGGAAGAACGGATAGTGACCCCTGCTTTTGATGCTGTGAAACTATTCAATCCGCTAGCAGCAAAATGATAATCAAATACACTTAACGCAGAGGAGCCAACAACACCACCAAATGGTTTATTTGGTACTTTTTCAAACAAATGCTGAACGACATAACGTGCTTCTCTTCTTGCTACTGTTGCTAAAGCAATTGGCATTTTTGTACGCGCTGGAACGGAGTAAGCTAATGTTGCATCGCCAACTGCATAGACATCTGGCACATTTGTTTGAAGATACTCATCCGTAATGATCCAACCACGTTCGTCTAGATCGACTACTCCTTTTAACCACTCCGTATTGGCTTTGACACCAGCTGCTTGAATGACAAGATCTGTGGCGATCTCTGTTTTTTCTGTCTGGATAGCTGCTACTTGCCCTTCACCAGTAAACGCATTGATTTTTGCTCCCGTTACCACGTTGATTCCTTTTTCTTTTAGATGCGCTTCTAAAATATCTGTCATTTCTTTATCTAAATAAGTGCCTAATGGGCGATCAATCACATCTAATAAAGTCACTTCTTTTCCTGCCTTGCAAAAAGCTTCTGCTGCTTCGATCCCGATATAGCCAGCACCGATTACCGCAACTTTCTTCACGCTTGGATCAGTTAATTTTGCTTTGATTTTCGTTGCCCAATTATAGCCACGCATTAAGTATACGTTGTCTAAATCAGTCCCTGGAACAGGCAATGAATTCGGTGTTACACCTGAGCTTAAGATCAATTTATCGTATGCATAGTCTTTTATTTGGTCATCTGAAGAACGAACAACCGACACAGTTTTTTTATCTGCATTGATTGCTGTCACTTGATGATTGTTTAAAATATGAACATTTGATTGTGGAAAGTTTTCTGGTCTGAAATTTCGTACGTCATTGACATCTGTTACTTGATCTTCTAAATATAATTCCATTCCACATGACATGAATGAAACGTAATCTCCCGCTTCAAATAAAGTAATATCGACATCTTCTCCATACCTAGATAACAATTCTAAGATTGATTGATGTCCTCCGTGTGATGCACCGACAATGATAACTTTAGTTTTTTCCATTGATGAAACCTCCTTGTTCAATTATTTAGAATTATTCTAAACAATTCAAACATAACACTCCGTTTTTTATAAATCAAAAGAAATGCGTTCCACATGAAACTCAATAAAAAAAACATTTAATACGTCGATGCCCCCGATTTAGTAGTGATAAACGCAAATAACCCGTTGATCCTAAAATCAAGACGATTTCACGATCAACGGAGGTTGGGACAGAAGTATTTAACTCCGAGAAATAAGAAGAAATTCACGAAAATTGCTTTTCAAATCTTTGTGAATTTCGGATTATTTAAGAAGGAGTTGCTTCTGCTCCAACCGTTTATTCGTTTTTAAAGAATGAGATAAAAGTGTTTCTTACTTTTGTCCCACGCTCTTTACTTGGTAGATTATTTACCTAAAAAAGTACGGATACGTCGGCAAGCTTCTTCTAGTTGAGCCATACTGCTGGCGTAAGAAATCCGGATAAAGCCTTCTCCTTCTGGACCAAATGCAGAACCTGGAATACAAGCCACTTTCCCTTTTTCTGCCAATTGCAAACAAAAATCCCAAGAATTAAGCGTAATTGTTTCTGGCAACTTGCAAAACAAGTAAAATGCACCATCTGGTTGTGAAATATGAAACCCTAACGGAGTCAGTTCTTTTAAAAGATAATCTCTTCTCTCCACGTAGCGTTCTTTCATTTTTACCCCGTCATTCATTCCTGCTGTTAAGGCTTCAACCGCTGCTTTTTGCGAATTTGTTGTAGCAGAAGTAACAAGGTATTGATGGACTTTGATGATTTCATCGATCAAATATTTTTGAGCGAAGATGAAGCCGATCCGCCAACCAGTCATCGCATGAGATTTAGATAGCCCATTGATGACGATCGTCTGTTCTGGTAGATACGTCGCCATAGAAACATGGTCACTCACATAATTCAATTCTGAATACACTTCATCACTAATGACGAATACGGGATGTTGTTTGATTACTTCAGCTAGTTTTATCATTTGTTCCGCAGATAATAATGTTCCTGTTGGATTACTAGGGTAATTCAAAATGATTGCTTTGATCGACTCACCATAAGTTTCAAATGCTGCCTCTAACTGTTCTGGTTGGCAGATAAAACCTGTTTCTGACGTATCTAACGTGATCAGTTCCGCACCTACTAGATCGACCATTGGTTTATATCCTGGATAAGCCGGTGCTGGTATCAACACCTTATCGCCTTCTTCTAAGACGGCTAATAAGGAAGCTGCGATCGCTTCAGTAGCTCCCACAGTCGTCAATACTTCTGTTTGGTAATCATAGTCCAAACCGTAACGTTTTTTCTGAAATGCACAAGCTGCTTCACAAAGTTCTGGCAGTCCTCTCATTCCAGTGTAGTGTGAATAATTTTCTTCAATTGCAGTGATACCTGCTTGTTTCACATGTTCGGGTGTAGAAAAATCTGGTTCACCTAAAGTCAGTTTGATGATACCAGGAATCGAAGAAATTTGTTGATCGAAATCTCTGATTTTTGAAATTTCCACGGTCTTAAGTCTCCGATTAAAACGGTTGGTTAAATTCATTTAGTTCTCTCCTCTATGTCGCTGTTGCTACTTAGTCAATAGTTCCTTTGTTTCAAGAATCGTTTTATACCAAGCCACACCTTTTTCTAAAACTGCCATATTGAAATCAAACTGAGCATCATGAAGTGCTGGTGTATCTCCTACACCTAAAAAGAAAAACACACAGGGATATTTTTCGGTGTATACACCAAAATCTTCTGCCTGTAAAACTGGCTCTTCAAGCTCATGCAATTTTTCCGAATGTGCTAATGCTGCATACAGTTTTGCATCATTGTTAACAGCGGGATATCCATCATTATAACGGAAATGGATTACAACATTTGATTTTTTTTGAAAATTTTCGGCTAAATCAGCTAATTGATCTTTTAAAAAGCGTTGTGTTTTTCGACTATAAGAACGGATACTTCCAGAGATGACAACTTCATTTGCTAGCACATTACGGATGGTTCCCCCGGTTATTTGTCCGAATTTCAGCAAATGATAGAGAGCCGCAGGCAAGCTCTGATCAAAATCATACACTTCTTTCATGAAACGTACGGCATTTTCAATACTATCGATGCCCTTCTCACTGGAAGCAATATGTGCGGACTTTCCTTTGATGATAATATCTGTTTCACTGCTTTGAGCCATGAAAGCGCCCGCTCGTGAATACACTTCTCCTTCCGGTAAACCCGGCCATAGATGAAAGCCAAAAATTGCTTTGACTTGATAATGATCCAGTAAACCAGTTTGGATCACACTTTCTGCTCCCCCTGAAATTTCTTCTGAAGGTTGGAAAATCAATACAACGTTGTACAATAATTCATCCACATGCTGTGACACATATTCTGTTAACCCCAATAACATTGCCATATGTCCGTCATGACCACAGGCATGCATGAATCCTTCATGCGTCGAAGCAAATGGCAGATCCGTTTCTTCTTTGATGGGTAATGCGTCGATATCGGTACGAAAGGCAATCGTTTCCTGTTGATGATTGTCAAAATAAAGCAATAAGCCTGTTTCTCCAATTTCATGGAGAACACCTCCGCTATTTTTGACCTGTTCGTACAGATATTTTTTTGTTTTGAATTCATGAAAACCGATTTCAGGAATTTGATGTAATGCTATCCGATGTTTCGCTAACATGAGCAGTCACCATCCCTTCATAAATTCCTTTTACCACTATTTCATACTGATCGTTTGCGACGCCAATGATCAGATTCAATTCCTGTGCCCCTTGCGATAAAATCGATGTGCGGATACCCAGTTGATTCAAGATCGATAATACTTTCCCTGATAATCCGATCAACTCTTTATGCGGTCCTCCGACAACGGAAATCAAAGCCAACTCATCAATGATTTCGATTTCTTCTACCCCTAATTTTTCTTTTAGTTCTTTTGTGATCAAAAACAATTTATCGGCGATTGCTTCAGCAGACACAACAACACCGATATTATCGATTCCAGATGGGATATGCTCAATCGAGATACCATAGTTGGCAAAGATACTCATTGCCTTCCAGATAAACCCAATCTCATCTGACATATGTCTCTTGAATAGTGTAATCGAAAGAAAGTCTTTCCGCCCAGCAATCCCTGTCAATCCATTTTCTTTCTCTACTTCATGGTTGGATATCCGTGTGCCTTTGGCTTCTGGTTTATTGGTGTTTTTGATTTGGATCGGAATATCTGCTTCCTGAACAGGAAAAACAGCTGCTTCATGTAAGACGTTTGCTCCCATATACGCCATTTCTCTTAATTCTCTAAAAGAAATTTCTTCAATGACTTTCGGAAAATCGATGATTCGCGGATCTGCCATCATGATTCCCGAGACGTCTGTCCAATTCTCATAGCTTTCAGCATCCAATGCTTTAGCCAACACAGCTCCTGTGATATCACTTCCGCCACGCCCCAATAGTTTTTCTTTTCCAAATGGATTTGCCCCATAAAAACCTGGAACCACTAGGGTCGTTTGCTGTTCATAAAATGAACGAACTGCCTGAATCGTTTTTTCGTAGTCGATTTCTCCTTCATAATCAAAGAAAATCACTTCTTTTGCATCAACAAATGTGTAATGGAGATATTCTGCCATTAGCTGTGCTGTCAGATACTCTCCACGACTAACCAGATAATCTTGAGAAACTTTTTCATTCTGCAACCTTGTCTTAATCGCAGACAACTCTTTTTCAATCGGAAAAGTCAACTCCAATAGATCTCTTACCTGAATAAAACGATCACAGATTCGTTTCCAAAGTGGTGTCCAATCCACATCATGCTGGAGATAGGCATGGATCAAATACAATAGATCAGTTACTTTGTCATCTTCATTCGTTCGCTTCCCTAAAGCAGAAACCACGATTACTTCTCTTTTTGGATCAGATAGAATGATTGATTTTACTTTTCTAAATTGTTCTTCGTTGGACATCGACGAACCACCAAATTTAGCTACTTTCATTCCTGCCCCTCCGTCAATTCCGTTAGCAGTGCTTTAGCAATCTGAACAGCATTCGCAGCTGCACCTTTTCGGATGTTATCGGCTACGGTATAAAGAAGAAGGCCATTTTCTGATGCCATATCCTGACGTATTCTCCCCACATAGACCTCATCTGTCCCTTTCGCCAAAATGCTTGTAGGATAACGGTGAGTGGGTAAATCATCAATGACTTTTATGCCCGAAAAATTCTGTAGGCATCGGCGAACTTCAGCCAGTGTAAAGTCTTTTTCTAGTTCAACCGCAATCGAAACACCATGTCCTGTTTCAATAGGCACCCGCACACAGGTAGCTGAAACTGGAAGATCCGGTTGGTGTAGTATTTTTCGGGTTTCGTTGATCATTTTCTGTTCTTCTTTGGTATATCCATTTTCTAACGCCACATCAATTTCTGGCAGAGCAGTTTGACTAATATCATAAGGATAAAGAAGAGGTTCTTCTCCTTTTTGTGTCCGCTGTAAATCTTCGATCCCCTTTTGACCAGATCCTGACACTGCTTGATAAGTCGAATAGTTCACTCGCGTAATACCAAACGTTTGTTGTAGTGCTTTTAAAGGTAGAACGGATTGGATCGTTGAACAATTGGGATTAGCAATCAACTTGTTCAAGCGATGATCTTCTAAGTTTACTTCTGGTACGATCAATGGGATCTCTGGGTCTTCTCGCCAAGCTGAAGAATTATCTATTACGACCAGCCCTTGTTCTCGTGCAATGGGACCAAAAGTTTGAGAAACTCCTGCTCCAGCTGAAAATAGCGCTAAACCATACCCTTCAAATGAAGTCTTAGTCAGTTCTTCGACTGTATATTCTTTCCCCTTAAATACACAGACTTTTCCTGCAGAACGTTTCGAAGCTAACAGCTTGAAACGTCCTACCGGAAAATCATATTCTTCTAAAACTTTCAAGATGGTTTGGCCGACTAGACCAGTCGCTCCAACTACACAGGTATCTATTTTGCGCATGTTTCTCATCCTTTCTATAACTCACGTAGTGCATCGATCAATGCAGTATTTTCTCTAGTTTTGTCGTCTTTGATTTTCAATACACGAGCGGGGGTCCCCCCAACGACCGTATCTGGTTCTACGTCTTCTAATACAACTGCTCCGGCGGCTACCACCGCATTTTTGCCGATTCGAACACCTTCGACGACCACCGCATTTGCTCCTACAAGTACGCCATCTTCCACAATGACTGGTTGAGCTGAAGCTGGTTCGATCACCCCGGCTAAAACAGCTCCAGCACCGATATGACAGTTTTTTCCGACGATTGCTCGTCCTCCTAGTATTGCTCCCATATCGATCATTGTCTTTTCGCCAATCTCTGCCCCGATGTTTATGACAGCTCCCATCATGATCACCGCATGATCACCAATGGTCACCTGATCTCTAATGATCGCCCCTGGCTCAATACGGGCATTGATCGTTTTACTATCTAGCAATGGGACTGCACTATTTCGGGCAGTCTGTTCAATCTCGATTTCGAGGATTTTATCTGCCTCTTTTTCTAAGACTGGCGCAATTTCATCATAATCGCCAAATACGATTTGACTGTTTCCTTGTCCGAATACCTTCGCTTGACCAAATGTGATTGGTTCTGTCACATTTAAAAATACCTTCACGGGTGTTTTTTTCTCCACAGTTTGAATAAAACGAATAATCTCCTGAGCATCCATTTTCTAATCCACTCCCTTACGCTAACATATCTTTCAATTGATACCATCCTGCTGGTTGATCCTTCAACCAAATTGCTGCATTTACCGCTCCATCGACAAAAATACGATTTGAAAAAGCCTCATGTTTGATACTCAATACTTCATCAGTCGTAGCAAATAATACTTCATGTTCACCAGGTAATGAGCCCACGCGGATACTATGGACGCCGATTTCATCGTCATTTCTTGGCTGTTTTTCCCAACTATAGACTGGGGTAAGCTTTCTCACTTCTTGGATGCTTTCGATCAGTGTCTTTGCAGTACCAGAGGGAGCATCTTTTTTTTGACTATGGTGTTTTTCGATCAACTCGATCTGCCAGTTCTTTAACGCCGCTGTTGCTTGTTGGACTAGCTGGTTCATGACTAAAACACCTAAAGAAAAATTCGAACTATATAAAACAGGAATGTCTTGCCCTGCTTGCTGGATTTTTTGAAACTGTTCCGAGCTATACCCAGTTGTGCCAATCACTAACGGAAGCTTTTTTTGCAGGCTATAGGTAAGTAGCTTCTCTAGGTTGTCTGGATGAGAGAAGTCAATCATGATTTCCGGTTCTTCAGTAAATACGAACACTTCTGTTCCAGTTAATGAAGAAGTAAGTGTTACGGCTTCATCTCCGTAAGTTTGAACGACTTCTTGGATTCTTTTTCCCATTTTGCCATCCCCGATGACCCCGATTTTCATTCTTTCTCACTTCCTTTCACTTCTAGTAATCGTGCAAGCTGTTCCTTTTTTTCTTCTGCCAAAGAAACAAGCGGCAAGCGTAAAGGACCTGCTGGTAATCCGAGTATCTCCATTGCTGCTTTTACAGGGATTGGATTCGTTTCACTGAATAACGCATGGATCAATAGCAGCGCTTCTAATTGGATTGCTTGAGCTTTTTCAATATTTCCATTGTTAAAGGCACTGACCAGATCATGGACTTGCTTAGGCTTTATGTTTGCCCACACACTGATGACTCCACTTCCCCCTACACTTAATACAGGTAAGATCATATCGTCATTTCCGCTATAAAGTACAAAGGCTTCGTTCAATAGTCGGGCGACAGCCATTACATATGAAATATCGCCAGACGCTTCTTTGATTCCAATGATTTTGGGATGTTTTGCTAACCTTTCTAAAACTTGGATGGGGATCGTCATTCCCGTTCTGGAAGGCACATTGTATAGTATGATTGGAACTGGAGATTGATCTGCAATCGCAGTAAAATGAGCAAGTAAGCCAGCATCACTTGTTTTATTGTAGTAAGGAGTAATCACTAAGACTTGATCCGCCCCTAGTTCGGCAAAGCGGTTCACACGTTCAATCGTTTTTTTTGTTGCATTTGTTCCGGCTCCTGCGATCACAGGCACTTTGCCATTGACTTTCTCAACTGTGAACCGTAGAATCTCCTCTTCCTCCTCTGAAGAAAGTGTCGAGGATTCGCCCGTTGTCCCTAATACAAGTAAAGCATCCGTTTTTTCTGAAAGATGAAATGTAATTAGTCTTTCTAACCCATCGTAATCAACTTCACCCTGTTCATCCATTGGCGTAATCAGCGCCACGATTGATCCTTCTATCACTTAATTTTCCTCCCATTCTATTGACCATTCCCGAACAGCTGGCCCCTTCATCTTGATCTGCTTCTCACCTGAAATAATTAAATCGCCTAGTTCCAAGTGGACAGTCGCCTTGGGCTCAGAAAGATAACCATGATCTTTTGCTACTACATAAGCTGCACAACAACCTGTGCCACACGCAAGTGTCCAACCAACGCCCCGTTCGTAGGTACGTACAATCAGTTCCTCGTTATTCAAAACTTGGACAAAGTTGACGTTCGTTTTCTCTTTGAATAAAGGATGATGACAAATTTGCTCTCCTACATCACGTGTCAACTCTGCTAGTGCATCTTCAACAAATACTACAGTATGGATTGTCCCCATAAATAAACTGGTGATCTTGATACCTTTTTGGTGAATCGTCAACTCTTGATCAATGATTGGTTCTTCCTGTTCCACCGCTAATTTATCCGTTGAATAATCTGGGCTGCCAATCATTGCTTCACAATAAAAAGGATCCTGATTTAAAATTTCGACTTTGATGTTTCCCACTAATGTGTGTACATCGAACTGTGATGCTTGAATGATTCCTTGGTCGCGAACATAACGCGAGAAGCAACGGATACCATTCCCACACATAGGCGCACGACTACCATCTTTATTGTAATAAATCATTTCAAGCGGTTCAGTTTTCACGGCAATCAATCCATCTGTATCGAAATTTTCTTTGCCACACAATTGGATAGCTAATTGGCTATAGTCAGTGACTCCATAGTAATCAAGTAGAATAAAATCATTTCCGCAACCATTATATTTGTAGATCATCATAACACTTCACTCCTTAACAAATCTGCGTAGGATTGTCTGCGCACCACGATCTTCGATACACCGTCTTTGACAAACACCACTGCTGGAGTAAGTGCTCTATTGTAATTGCTACTCATGGAGTAACCATAAGCGCCTGTTGCATAAACAGCTAGAATATCACCTGGTTCTGCCACAGGTAGATAGGTTTCTTGGATCACTACATCCCCAGATTCACACATTTTTCCGGCAACTGTTACCTTCTCGCTTTTTTCAGACTGCAACTTTGTAGCAATATCACAGGTATATTCCGCTTGATAAAGTGCCGGGCGGATATTATCTGTCATTCCGCCATCGACAAAATAGTATTTTTTATGTGGTGTTTCTTTGATAAATCCAACAGTATATAAAGTCGTCCCTGCTTCACCCACAATACTTCTTCCTGGCTCGATCATCAGTTGTTGAATAGTTTGTCCTTGTTTTTTCAAAGCTTGTTCTGTATAACTGACTAACTCCTGTACGGATTTTTCGATTGGTAATGGTGCATCATTTTCTGTATAACGAATGCCAAATCCACCACCAAGATTCAATGAAAGGACGTCATCAAAATCCTGTAAATAACTAACCAGTTTATCAATTTCAGCTAACCACGCAGACATTTCAAAAATTTGAGAGCCAATATGCGCATGGAATCCTTCCAATAGAAGCTGTTTACTGTTTTGTATGATTTTTAATGCCTTTTGGCAAGCTTCGCTTTCGTAAAGCATGCCAAATTTCGAATCAATATGGGCAGTCACAATGTATTCATGTGTGTGGGCTTCGATCCCAACATTTAATCGAATCATAACATGGACTTTTTTGTTGTATTCTCGACTTAAAGCATCTAATATTTCGACTTCCATTTCGTTATCTGCAATAAAATGTCTAAGTCCATTTTCTATTGCATAACCCAATTCGTCTGGCGTTTTGTTATTTCCATGAAAATAAATTTCTTCTACTGGAAATTCAGCTTGCAATGCTGTGTAAAATTCACCACCACTGACAACGTCTAGGCCTAAATCATATTTTTTGATTAGCTTTAGCATTTCAACCGTTTGAAATGCTTTTGATGCATACAATATCTTGGTCTTAAAATGATCTGATTGAAATCCTTGTTTAAATGCCTTTATCGTATCTTCCAATTTTTTCTCATCATACACATAAAGGGGGGTTTGATATTTTCCAACTAATTGACTTACAGGAATTTCACCGATCATTAATTCTGACATACAAGATTACCTCTTTTCAAAAAAATAGTTTTTTCTCATCAAATTGAAATTATCTTTGAGTGGGATTTGAATTTTATTTGAATAATATTAAACAAAATTTTCTGAATTGTCTAGTATATTCTGAAATATTTTCAAAAAAACATTAATCCTTTATTTTTTGTATATTTAACAAACTATAGGAAATATTAACAGAAAACAATGTATATGCTCACTCGATTTTACATTTTTATACACACAAAAAAGAACTCAAATATTTTTTTGAGTTCTTTCATTCATTCTATTCTTCATTCTATTCTTCATTTTTTTCTGCCTTTTATGGCATTCCACTGAGCATCCAAGTGATTTTCAACCAAAATATAAAGCTAAAAACATCAATGAAGCACCTAGCATGACGAATAAATGCCAAATGACATGGGTAAACTTTTTGCTTTTCATACTATAGAAAACAGAGCCGACCGAATAGGCTAAGCCACCAGCTACTAACAGCAACAAACCAGTCAGATTGATGGATTGGTATAATTTAGGTAGAACGATGACGATCCCCCAGCCCATCACGTTGTAAATGATCGTTGATATTTTAGACACCTGAGAGGCCTTAGTCAATGTCAAACATTTATAAATGATCCCGACCACTGCCGTTGCCCAGATAACACTAAGAAGTAAGACACCTGAGAGGCCTTGTACCATCAACAAGCAAAATGGTGTATAGGTTCCGGCGATCAATAAGTAGATCGAACAGTGATCAAAGACTTGGAATACTTTTTTTGCTTTTGTAAAAATCAAACTATGAAAAAGTGTAGATGAAAAAAAGAGCAAGAAAAGCGAACTACCGTAAATGATAAATGCAACATAATCAAGGGTAGTATGTGCCCGATCCATCAAAAGATCAAAACAGACAAGACTCATCAAGGCAGCGATCCCATGAGTGACTGCGTTGAGCACTTCATTCACGATATGATACTTACGACTAAATTCTATTTCCATTTTTTTATTTCCTCCCATCAAGCCAGTCCTCTATTCAGTAATTCCATTATACAACGTTATCAAAACTTTTACACCTAGTTTTAAAAACTATATCAAATCTTAACGTTTAACGTAGAAAATAAGAACGCTCCCTATTCCAATAATCACTAATGTGAACAAAACGATAACTAGATAAAATTGATACTTTTTTTGTTTCGTTAACTGATTGATTACTTTTTCCGATTTATTTTCTTCATAGTCTATTCTATGTCCACGTACCAATAAACGGTGGCTGTTGACCATATAAGGAGTACAGGTGACCAATGTGACCAGATCTTGTCCCTCTTCAATCAATAATTCATCGGTTTCAGTTGGCTCTACGATTTTGATCTTATCCACCTCATAAACCAATCTTTTTCCATAACTATCGATAAAAAATAGATCATTCATCCCTAACTGATCTAGATCCGTAAATAATTTTGCTTTTGGCAACCCACGATGGCTAGAAAGCACCGCATGGGTGCTCTCTCCGCCAACCGGATAAGAAGTTCCTTCGAGTAGAGTGGCTCCTTTTTCTAATAATAAAGAAGTTGTTTGGTCAAAGATCGGTAAACGAACATGAATTTTGGGAATCGTCAAAACACCAACGGTATGCTTTTCGAGATACGTTTTTGTCTGCTTTTCTGTGGCTTCTGTATCGAAGGGATCGCCTCCAGACAAGCTGTTTTTTTCTGCAATTTTTTGATTATCTTCTACATATTTTTCCCGAATCTTTTTTAGCGCTTCTTTGTTTTTGCGTTCCGCTTGTTTTTGATAATTTGCAATGATCTGTTGATCTAAATAATCATTGATCGTATCACTAATAAAAGGATAGACCAAAAATAGGATTCCTATGGCAAATACTAAGACCATAAAAATATCTAAATAGCGATGTATCCTGCTCATTTATTTTCACCTAAATTAGATTTCTCATCAAGAATTACGCTTTTTTTTCAAAAAATAACCAACGGCAATAAGTGATAATCCTAGACCGATTGTGATGGAAAGGTAAATACCTTTTCCACCTGTAGAAGGAAGAAGCCCTTTGTGCTTATTCGGTACTTTTTCTGGTTCTACCAACTGGCCTGCACGTTGATATGAATATTCGTCTACGACAAAGGAAATACGATCATGTAACAAGACATAATCCTTAGGTGCTTGCGTTTCTTCTAAAAAATACGTGCCATATTTCAAGCCAGTGATATCGATTATTCCATCTTCTCCAGCAACAAATACGGTTGCTTGATTTTTTTCACTCGTCCAACTTACTGCATTTGTTTGTGAGTCGATGACCAAATAATCTGATGCATCTATATTTTTATCTCGTACGACAAACTGAGCCCCTGCTAACGGCTGATTTGTAGATACATCTCCATCAACTTTGACGAATCGTTTTCCGCCTGTCACGATCTCAGTAGTTGGCGGCGTTTTGTCCTCGGTGTAACCATTTTCTACCTTCGCTTGATTCTTGTATCCTTTTGTTGGGTCTGCCAATTCATTCAAATGCATGAAGTATACAAATCTCAACGTATTTCCAGGAGTCAATAACGGAATATAAGCTGGAGCAACAGCAACAGTAAAACCATTTTCTTGCAATGTAACGGTATAGTTTACTGGATCGATTACTTTGTCTCCATCATAAAGCGTATAACCAAGTGTCTCACTAAGAGATAAAGCAGGATCATGAGTATCAATTAAGTGAAACTTTGTATACTTGTTGTTTTCTCCTTCTTTATCTGCGATTCCTTGTGGGATATTAACAGAAATCTCATAGTGAACATGCTCGCCGATCGTTACATCTTGACCTTTTAATTTCGGAGTCGTCTTTTCCACTTTCGATGTATCATTCGTGATTGTTTTTTCTACCCGTGTCTTTTCTGAGGTAATCTCAAATGATGTCTTTCTTTGCTCCTCGATGATTGCCGCATTATCAGGTGCTTTGACTTCTTCTAAAACATAAGCGCCCACTTCTAAATGATTCACTATTAACTGTCCATTATCAGTTTTCTCTTCAGAAAAATCTGTGTCGCCAATATCATACATATAACCTGTCACAAAATGTTTAGCGGCTGTCTGATCGGTTGTCCACGTATATAATCCATCTTTCACGCTATGGATATACTTGACTATTCCTCCTTCTGTTTTCGAAAGAATAAATTCTGCACCATCTAAAGCTTCTTTTTCCGCAGAACCGATTTTTTTTACGATCAACGTTCCTTCCGGTGTGACCGTATTTTTAGGATAAAGATGGATGGTGTCTAATTCTTCTGTTCCGTATTCATACGAACCATCTTCTTGTTTGATCATCTCATACATCGGAAAAGCAATGACCATGTTAGCAGCTGGCGTGATGCCATCTTTTTGTTCTTCTTTGATGACATATACAGCGTCTTTTCCGTCTTGCATTTTTGGCAGGTTCAATGTCAGATTTCCTTCGCTATCTGTTATCCCTTGAGCGATTGGATTGCCTGGTGTCAAAGATTGAACTGCCTGTTTTGCTTCATCGACAGTGGCTCCTTGCTGTCTCTTTTGATAGAATTCATTTGTTACATCATAAATCTTGAATTCCACCATGGACAACCCTTGGTATTGATCAAATTCTGACATGATTTTCCCTGTATTTTGTAATGTTCCTGATGTTGAAAGCATTTTTTTCTTATGGATGATCACTTGTGCTGAACCAGTATCTGCTGAAACTGCATGATTTCCACTTCCTAAAAAGCAAATGGGCACAAGTAAACAAATCAATAAATAAGCATAATACAATTTACTTGTTTTTTTCATTTTTTGCGCCTCTTTTCTTTAATTGCCATCCACCTATTCCAACAAGCCCTATCCCAATGATTATTAATCCAATGTAAGATTGGTCATTGGTTTTTGGAAGGATGGACGATTGATTTTCTTCTTTGTTGATAATTTCAAGTGGTTCCACTAATTGGTCATCAACTTGGAAAGAATTTTCTTTGACCATAAAAGTAATCTCGTTTTTACTTTTTATATAGCCGGCGGGGGCTTTGATTTCTTCTAACGAATAGCTACCATCTTTTAGCCCGCGAATAGAAAAATGACCATCCTGTCCCGACGTCAACAAATAAGCATTTTTTCTATCTGTACGCCAAACTATTCCTTGGCTCGTCTGATGCAGATATTTCCCCTCGCTATTTTTTATTCGAAAAACGGCTCCGGGTAATGGGGTCTTATCCTGACTGTCCACTTTGCAGAATCGTTTTCCACCCGTTCGTACGCCTGCCGTACGATAGTACTTTTGACTCTCCGTCTCCATCGTTAGTGTATTTTCTAACATCTTGTCTGGCGAAGCATCTGTACCGATCCTCATTTGGTAAGTGAGGGTCAACTGCTTTCCTGCTGATTGTTTCAGTAGGTCATTAGTCAACGTCATATCGAATCCATTAGCTTGTTTTTTGAACGAAACCCCCTCGACAAGTGTCGTGCCATCTATCTGAGCCACTATTGTCTGTGGCAATAAGATCAAGTTTTTATCTGAGCGGTCTTTCAACTGGTAACTCTGAGCATTGGGAATGCGCGTTGTGACACTATAAGTGACAAGTTCTCCAATGGAGAAACTTTTTTGCTTTCCTGCTACTTTTTTTTCTAAGAACGTAGTGTTTTCCTGAAGCTCGTTTTTAGGATATAAGTGGATAGTCGACAATTCCTGGTCATCCTTGTCTTTGAGTGGCAAGACCAACACTAGATTTGTCGCTTTTTCCTGCACGATTGTCGGTGTTTTTGTTTCTGTAAATAGATAGACACTATCTCGTTTCTGGCTGTCTTTTTTTGGTAGCCAAAAATGGGCGATTCCGTCTTCATTACCCACTTTTTTCGTTACTTGTTCTTCAATCTGTCTACCAGCTACAGCGCCTTGGTTAGCAATTTCTTTTTGTGCTTCTTCTATACTGACCCCTTCTTTACGGAGTTGATAAAAGCTTTCTGTCACATCATAAACCGTAAAAGTTACATCATTTAATCCTCGATAATTTTGTAAAAAAGTTTGTTCTTGACCTGTATTAAATTGCTCATCTGGCATTTTCTCATGTTCAAACAGTAATTTATGCAAAATGATCTGCACTGTATCTGCTTCACTTTGTGCAATACTTTCTTTTGAAAAACTCAAGAAGCAAAAAGGAACCAAGCAAAGAATGAGCCATTTTAGTTTTTTCATTTCATCACGCCCTTTCCGTGATTTCTCATGAAGAGATAAACACCTGAAATAATAAGAGCAACAAGCCCCACTAGATAGATGCCAAGGCGGCCGGAGCCTCCTGTCTCAGGTAATGGCACTTTCGCTTTGTTCGTGACATCCAAGCTGATTTGATTATTGTCATCACCATCAACCAAGACATCCTCCACTGCGGTACCATCGATCGTGACTGTACCATTTTCCTTGATCACCACTGTCACACTCTGTTTCAGTCCTTGATAGCCTTCTGGTGTGTATGTTTCTGTCAAGGTATACGTACCTGGCTGTAGATTTTCAAATAAGAAGGTGTCTGTTTTCTGCCCCTCTTTTGGCAATTCGCTATCCACACCATTTCCTTGTAAACGGAATTTTGCTCCAGACAAGGCTTTTCCATTGTCTTCTTTTTTGTAAACGGTCAAGTCAAACGGTTTTAAGTGATTTTCATGTGTTAGTGTCCATTGTTCTTTTGTTTCGACATTGCTTCCGTCATAGTGGATCTCTCCATATTCATCGATCGTAAACACATAGTTACCAGGGATCGTATCATAACCATCTGGTCCTTTGGTTTCTACCATTCGATATTCTCCAGGATCACTAACGCTGAATAAGGCCAACCCGGCAGTATCTGTCTCTTTTGTGGCTATTGTCTGGTAGTTTCCTGTGCTTGTTTTTTTCTGTAAATCAAAAGTTGTCTTTGCTAGATTGACTTGTTTTCCTTCTTGGGTCGTATACTTGCGAATGCCTATCGGGATCTTTTTGAACTGGTTCGTGACCGTCAATGTGATCGTATCGTCTTTGATCGACGTGTCTTTATCATCAATGGTTACTTTCCCTTCATCCGATACCTTGATCATCCAAGTCTGTTTTTGTGACAACTCATGCCCCTTAGGGGCTTTTACTTCGGTCAAAGTATAGGTTTCCCCTTTGTCTAACCGTGCATTGTCTGGTAAAGAATAAGTGCCATCATGGTTATCTTTCAGTGTTACATCAAGTGTCCCACCCTTTAATTGGAAAACAGCCCCTTCTAGAGGTTGTTCACCTGAAGAAGATTGTTTGATTATTTTCAAGTTCAATGGTGTAAACTGTTTGATGTTTTTCCAAGTCGTATTGTTCAGCATATCTGAGGTATAACCAGGTACATCAAGTTCTGTGATAGCTTGGTAAGTAAAATCTTTCCCTTGATTGTTATATTTTGGTAAGAAGATGTTTTCTTGATAGCCAGCCCCACTTGTTTCAGAAAGTTGAGTGACATCACTTCGTGTCCATGTATCCCCTGTGTCACTAGCTGGTTTATTCAATTGGACAAAGGCTGTTTGCCAACTGTTAGGATCAACCGTTTGGGTTCGTTTCACTTCATACGTTACATGATCTGGCCGACTACTTTTATTGTGGTCGAATTCTTCCCATTGTTTCGTAAAGTTTAGTTTGACACCAGGTGCTTTCGCCGAAGGGATACCAAATTCTGCTAGCTCACTTGACTCAGATAATGGCTGCAAGGTTGTTCGTTCATTCATCTGATACCAATGATCCGGTTGGAATGTGTTACCTTCCGTTTGGATACGTACTTGGTAATGGATCTGGATTTCTTGGTCTTTACCTAAATAGATCTGATTGCTTTTGATCGTCGTACCATCTATAGTTACTTTTGGCATGACCTCTATTGAATTAGTCCCAACATCTTTGACTTCAAGAGAATGTTCTTCATAAATGAAAGGCTGCGCAATTGGGTCATTTACTTGTCCATTGGAGATCGTCCCAGAGAGATGGATCGCTTTTTTTGTCAAATAATCGGAGATGTCCGATGCTTCTGCTGCCGATTCGTAGTAAAATTCGCCATTCGTATCTTGAGAAACCATTTTACGCATTTTTGCTTCGACCTGAGCCTTAGATAGTCCTGCAGCTTCATCTCCTTGTAATTGGATACCCAGTCCGTGGATCTCAATTCCTTTTTCTTTCAATGCCATTGCTTCACCGATCGTTGCGATGAAAGTACTATTGATGAGTTTGTTTTCTCCATATTGATCCTGTGCATACATTGGTCGCGCAATCAATGACGTGTTGCCTGGTTGATCTTCTCTGTCCGAGAAAACAGTGCCGTAATACTCTTTATCTTCTTCTGTATGGACTTTTGTTACTTGATAAGAAAACGTTGGTACGCCATCGGTTAATAAAACGATGATTTTTTCATGTCCATTATTATTTGAAAGCATATTGCCAGCTTCTCGCAAAGCTTTTTGCGTAAACGTTCCACCTTGAGTGTACAAAGGGGTCAAATTTTTCACTTGGTCCTTCACTGAATCAAAAGGCGCAATCGGTAATTCAGCATTGCTATAAGAATAACCATTACTAGAATAGCCCACATAACCTAAATTGATTTTATCTGTTACCCCACTATGATCCAGTGTATCAATAAAATTATTGATCCCCCTTCGCACTTCTGTTAACCGGTGTTCTTCGTTCATACTTCCAGACCAGTCAACCACCAGAACGATATCTAGCGGTGCTACTTCTTTTTGGACATTCCCCCGAACATTTAAAAAAACATCATATAAACCTGGGGATGTCGTCTCCTTAGCAAATTTTCGGATAGCGTAGTCTGCATTCGTGCCCGTTCCCCCGTATTCAATATAGGAATTCGTTTTATTGTCTGAGTCGCCATCCCAATCAGTGAGACCATCCCAGTGATTGCTAGCGTCTTTATTTCCTTGATGGTTGATGACATTCACATCCCCGGTTGGTTTCCACCCAGCCTTAGGATAGATACCTGTTTCATCGGTCGTATATTCTGGTTGAATCGCGTCTAACACCCGTTTCGTTGATGGTAAAGAAGACAACACAGGCGCTTCAAACGGTTTAGTAATCTTTTCTTCACTTGTTTCTTCCGTTGTTTCTTCTGTTGTAGCTGCTGTTTCTTTCATCTGTTCCTTTGTTGTAGATGTATGGAACATAGACAACTGGCTTGTTTCTTTCGTTAATTGCGTATTGGGGTCTATCTTGACCTGACTGAATATTTTTTCACTGGTTCGGATAGCAACATGTTTTCATTTTGCTGTTGGACTTGTAGAGAAACTTCAAGTTCCTCACTTTCCTCTGGCCAATCAATCTTGAATGTTTTTACTGTCTCATTCGTAAAAAAATCAGTCGTAGTCACCCACGTTTTTCCATTCAGATCAGAATATTCTGTATATTCATCAGAAATAGAAAAGGGGACTGGTTGGTTTGTTTCTTTATCTGCTATCTCCAGTAGAAACCTTCTTCCTTCTGTGTTTGCATGGACTTTTGTTTCCAAGACAAGTTCATCTGAAGTTTGATAACTAGTTACTTCACCATATTGATTATTGAGCACTGCACTACTTGAATCGTCCATCGCTTCTACAGGTTTTTCCATGCTTTGGAATAGCAAATGAATGAAAAAAACGATTCCTATCACACCCAACAAATAGAAAAGATAGCTCTTCTTCATTCTTTTCCCTCCTTAGAAAAAATTTAAAATTCAATTAAATAGTATAAAAAAAAGAGAAAAATAACTAATTTTTCTCTGTCTATTCTTATTTGTTTTTCATGAAAATAAAATCGTTATAGAAAACTAGGGGATCATAAGTAGTTAAAACGTTTTAAGAAAATTCCGTGTTATTCATCTGTTTATAAAAAAGTTATTTTTTCTTAAAACAAAAAAAATAAGCTATAACTTTGAAATAACATAAATATTCTTATTTCTTTAATTATTTAAAAAAATTTAAAATGTGAGACAAGTATTTACAGAAGAGAAAAAATACGTTAATAATAGTACTACTAAATTAGAAAAGATGGTGATTAATTGATCGAGCAGATACTATTAGATGAGCATGCAAGAGAGAAATTACATGTTTATGGAAAATTACTGACCCTACCTCCTGGTGAATATATGTTGGACCATTTACGAGAAAATCTAGAAGTAGCAATCAGCCAAGTTCGATTAAAAAAATTACTTGTTTCCATTCAAGAAGATCTAGAGAATATCTATGAAACAAAAATATTTTCTTCTAAAAATAAGTTATTTATAGCGGAAGAAATGATTCAGTACAATCAATATCAGAATTTTCTTTCAACTAAAAGTATTCCCTATCAGTTGCTGCTCAGTATCATCACAAACCAAGATGCTGACCTTATGGCCTTTTGCCAACGAAATTACATCAGTCGTTCAACTTGTTTTCGTCAGACGAAAAAATTAGCCCACTATTTGAAGGAACACGAGATTACGTTAAATCTATCAAACTTAACGATAACTGGTTCAGAAATGTTGATAAGGATCATTTTTTTCAATTTCTTTTGGTTCGTTTCTTTAGGAGAAAGTTTAGATGAACTCAGTTTTAGCCATGAACTAGAAAAATTAATTTATAGACATGAAGGCACAAATTTAAAAAATAAGTTTGAGATTGGCAAGAGAGAAGCAATGCTTCATTGTAAGATCAGCCTTTTACGTATAAAAAATGGTCATTTTACTGATATCTATCAGCTAACTACAACCTCCTTTATTCCTAATGGAACAAAGCTGGATTTTTTTTATGATTATTTCCAAATCGCTGACCTGAAACTAGATATCCTAGAAGTCAACTCTTTGTTTTATTTGTTTTATTATTGGCCATTCCTTACTTCTAATCAGGATATTCGATTACCTGTCATTGCCCATTCTTATCAGAAAATAAACGACTCTTTAAAAAAAATATTGCAAGAATTCAATACACACTGTAGCCAATATATCAGCGATTTTCAGTTTCAAGAAGATCCGTCTCTTTACTTGAATATTTATCTTTCTGTTTTGAATTTTAGTTTGTTCAAACAGAAGATTCCTTTAACAACCTTTTTTATTTCTTCCTACATCACAGAGAAATATCCTATGCTCCATATTTTGACTTCTAAATTAGAAAGTTTTTGGAAAAAAATAGCACACCGCAAAAATTTTTCATGGCTAAAAAATTGTAGCCATGATCTAGCCTTTATCCAAGCCTGTCTACTTTATCCTCACTATGTAAAACTAGAAGAGAAATATAAATTAAAGGTAGGATTCATTAACGTCTCAGAGCATTTGATTTCCTCTGAAATCATTAATTTGGTCGAGAAGATCCCTTTTGTCGATATTGAGAGAATCACTCTGCCGATCACTAAAGAATTCGATTTTTTTATCTTCGGCTCTCCCCTTTTGGTACCAGATGGATTGGACCCATCCACCTATCTCGTTGTCGATTTTTGTCGCTATAAAGATTTCGAAACGACACTTTATCAAAAAATTTTGAAGGTTCATAACACAAAATTACAAGAACAGGCATAAAAAATAAGGACTCTTGATGCGTTCCATTCTTGGATACCATCAAAAGCCCTTATTTTAGTTAAAAATTATTTTGACGCACGTTTCACGTAAGTTCCTTCTGCTGTATTGATTTCAAGTAGTTCATCTGCTTCAACGAAATCAGGAACGTTGACAACTAGACCTGTTTCCATTGTAGCTGGTTTACCTGAACCAGTAACAGTAGCCCCTTTGATTGAAGGTTGTGTATCAACGACACGCAACACAACAGTTGTTGGCAATTGAACCCCGATCACTTCACTACCAAAGAATTGAATTTTAACTTCCATATTTTCTAGGATGTATTTCATTTCTTCTTCTACAGTTTCAACTGGAATTTCATATTGTTCATATGTTTCAAGATCCATGAAGAATGCTGTATCATCCATTGTGTATAAATATTGGACAGCTTTCGTATCAATGTGTGCTTTTTCAAATTTTTCTTCAGGTCTAAAAGTCGTATCGTAAGTTGCTCCTGAACGAACGTCTTTTAATTTCATACGCATAACTGTATTTCCTTTACCAGGTTTGTGGTGGCTTGCGTCTAAAACTTTAATTAGTTTGCCGTCTTGAACAAATGTCATTCCGGCTCTTAAATCACTTGCTGAGATCATTATTTTTGCTCCTTCTTATCTTAATCATAATCAACTTTATTGTATCAGACAACTGGCCATAAAACTAGGAAATTATCTCTTTTTAAGGTTTAGTCTTTGACTTTCACTTTTTTTCATGCTATTTTTAATTCAATTCTTTTTAGGAGGGAAACAACATGACTATCAGCAATCATAAACAATTGAATCGTTGCTGTTGTATGGTGCCTAAGAGCAGCATACTATTTGTCATGTCTATTAATAGCCCTTCATATAGTTGAGTATCTCTATTTACATTTATCCTTTAATGGACACTCATCTGATGATTTTTCAAGGAGCTGATTTAATAGTCAGCTCCTTTTTTATTTTATATTTTTTAGGAGGATTTCATGATTATTACAACGATTACAGATGCGATTGGTTCAACGCCCATTTTTAAATTCACTGAAAAAGATTATCCCATGCCTAAAGGTTCAGTGATCTATGTCAAACTAGAAAATTTAAATCCTGGAGGAAGTATCAAAGATCGTTTAGGAAAGTATCTAATTACGACTGGCGTAAAAACAGGAAAAATCACAAAAAATACGACCATTATCGAACCCACTGCCGGCAACACCGGTATTGGTCTCGCAATTGCCGCATTGAGCTACCAGTTAAAAACGATTTTTGTCGTTCCAGAAAAATTCAGTCTTGAGAAACAGCAAATAATGAAAGCATTAGGCGCTACCATCATTCATACACCAAGTGAGTTAGGCATTCTAGGTGCGATTGAAAAAAGTAAAGAGTTAGCACAAGCGATACCTGACAGTTATCTCCCATTACAATTTGAAAATCCTGATAATCCTGCTGCGTATTATCATACGCTAGGTCCAGAACTCCTTCAGGAATTAGGAAATCAACTCACTAGTTTTGTTGCTGGTATCGGTAGTGGCGGAACTTTTGCAGGAACAGCCAGCTATTTGAAGGAACAGATTCCTGCCATCCAATTAATTGGCGTTGAACCAGAAGGCTCCATTTTAAACGGTGGAAAACCACACACTCATGCAATTGAAGGAATCGGAGTAGAATTCACCCCACCTTTTCTTGCAACACTTCCGATTACTCGTTTTGAAACGATTTCTGATAAAGAAGGTTTCGACTATACCAGACAACTAGCCGAAAAAAAGGTTTGCTGGTTGGTAGTTCCAGTGGCGCTGCTTTTGCCGCTGCTTTACATGAGGTCCAACGTTTACCAGAGAAAAGTACGGTTGTAACGATTTTTCCAGATACAGCTGATCGTTATCTATCTAAGGGAATCTATGAATAGATTCTTGTTTTTAATCGACATGTTAGACAATAAAAGAATCATCTACTTTAGGAGGAATTAATCATGCACATTCAAACAAAATTGATCCACGGTGGAATTAGTGAAGATCCAACTACTGGAGCAGTCAGTGTTCCCATCTATCAAACCTCGACTTACCGTCAAAACGGTGTGGGCAAACCCAAACACTATGAGTATTCTCGTTCAGGTAATCCAACTCGGTTTGCTTTAGAAGAACTGATTGCTGATTTAGAAGGCGAAGTAAAAGGCTTCGCTTTTGCTTCCGGTTTAGCTGGTATCCATGCCGTATTTTCCCTTTTTCAAGCTGGTGATCATCTCTTGTTAGGGGATGATGTCTATGGTGGAACATTCCGCTTGTTTGACAAAATCCTCACCAAAAATGGCTTAGAGTATACGATCATCGATACCAGTGATTTAACTCAAATCGAAAATTCTATCCAACCAAATACTAAAGCTTTATACCTAGAGTCACCAAGTAATCCATTGTTAAAAATCACTGACCTTGAAAAAAGTGCTGAGATTGCCAAAAAAAATCATTTACTTACAATCGTTGATAATACCTTTGCCACACCTTATTTTCAGAAACCTCTTGATTTAGGTGCAGATATTGTTTTACACAGCGGTACAAAATATTTAGGTGGGCATAGTGATGTCGTTGCTGGTCTTGTCACTACCAATAATGAAGAATTAGCTGACTCCATCGCTTTTTATCAAAATGCAATAGGTGGTGTGTTAGGCCCACAAGATAGTTGGCTACTGCAACGGGGAATCAAAACATTAGGTGTACGTATGGAAGAACATCAAAAAAATGCCTTTCGTGTAGCTGAATTTTTAGCAAACCACCCTAAAGTAGAAAAAGTCTATTATCCTGGTTTAGCTACTCATCCAAATCACACACTCGCACAAGCACAAATGAGTGGATTTAGTGGGATGGTTTCCTTTACGTTAAAACAAGATGAAGAAGCAATTCCCTTCGTAGAAGCATTACAATTATTTATCGTAGGTGAAAGCTTGGGGGGCGTTGAAAGTCTCGTCGAAATTCCTTCTGTTATGACCCATGCGTCTGTTCCCAAAGAAAAACGGGAAGCAGCAGGAATCAAAGATGGCTTGATCCGATTGTCAGTAGGTATCGAATATGGAGAAGATCTTTTAGATGATTTGACCCAAGCAATCGAACACTTAATAAAAAGATAAAAATCATTTCAGATTACTACACCTTAAAAGAAATAAGTGTTAGAATCTATATGAATAGCAGCTTGATTATGGAATGTTCACTATTTTCTTCCATAAACAGCTAGTATGAACAATAGTTAGGGGTAATCACACATGAGAATGAACGTTGAAAGTTTTAATCTTGATCACACAAAAGTAAAAGCACCTTATATCCGAGTTGCTGACCGTAAAACGGGAGAACATGGGGATGTTATCATTAAATATGATGTCCGTTTTAAACAACCAAACAAAGAACACATGGACATGCCAAGTCTACATTCTTTAGAACATTTAACAGCAGAATTGATTCGTAACCATGCGGACTATATTGTTGACTGGTCTCCAATGGGATGCCAAACAGGTTTTTATCTAACTGTTTTAAACCATGAAAGTTATGATGATATTTTAGATATCTTAGAAAAAACAATGAAAGACGTACTAGAAGCAACGGAAGTACCAGCAAGCAATGAAACTCAATGTGGCTGGGCTGCTAGTCATACATTAGAAGGTGCGCAAGCATTAGCACGTGAATTCTTAGCAAAACGTGACGAATGGTCTGAAGTAGAAGCTTAAACACCCTGTTTTAGACAAAAATGGGTCTGGATAATTCACTATATTCAAACACTTGATTGAATAAACGGACTAGCTATTTAATCAAAATAAGCGTATGATTTGAGCACAATCAATTTATGTATTCTAGTAGATTATGTAAGACTATTTTGCTTTGAAAAAGCCGGACGATCTGAAGATACTTTTCAATATTTTCGAGATTGTCTGGCTTTTTTTAATCATTTCATGAAGCAAGAAATCATAATATTTTGGAAATACCTTAGGAGGAATTACTGATGAGCATTTATGACTTTACCGCCACACTAGAAAATGGCACAAGCTATTCATTAGATAAATACAAAGGTCAACCGATGATCATTGTCAATACAGCTACGAAATGCGGATTAGCACCACAGTTCAAACAATTAGAAGAACTTTACGAACAATATCAATCTAAAGGTTTGATCATTTTGGGATTTCCATCGAATCAATTCAAACAAGAAGTTGACGATGCAAGTGATGCCGCTGAAGCTTGTCGCACCACATACGGAGTTACCTTCCCGATGCACCAACTGACTGAAGTCAATGGGTCGCATACCGATCCACTTTTTGCTTATCTAAAAGAACACGCGTCTGGCACATTAACAAATGCAATCAAATGGAATTTCACTAAATTTTTAGTAGATAAAAATGGTGATGTCGTTGAACGTTTCTCTCCACAAACTTCTCCCACAAAAATGGTCGATGCGATTGAAGCAGTTTTATAGAAAAACAAAAAAGCAGATGAACTTTGTTCATCTGCTTTTACCATTTGCGTGGCGACGTCCTACTCTCACAAGGGGCAACCCCTCACTACAATCGGCGCTAAGAAGCTTAACTTCTGTGTTCGGCATGGTTACAGGTGTATCCTTCTCGCTATCGCCACCACACTGTGGTGTTATCTTTTATTGAGTTTGCATTTTGCTCACTCAAAACTGGATTTGAAGTTTAAGTAATGTCCGAGTTCTTTTCTTTTAACCATTTGGTTAAGTCCTCGATCGATTAGTATCAGTCCGCTCCAACCATCACTGGCCTTCCACTCCTGACCTATCTACCTGATCATCTCTCAGGGATCTTACTTTCTTAAAGAAATGGGAAATCTCATCTTGAGGTGGGCTTCACACTTAGATGCTTTCAGCGTTTATCCCTTCCCTACATAGCTACCCAGCAATGCCCTTGGCAGAACAACTGGTACACCAGCGGTAAGTCCATCCCGGTCCTCTCGTACTAAGGACAGCTCCTCTCAAATTTCCAACGCCCGCGACGGATAGGGACCGAACTGTCTCACGACGTTCTGAACCCAGCTCGCGTGCCGCTTTAATGGGCGAACAGCCCAACCCTTGGGACCGACTACAGCCCCAGGATGCGACGAGCCGACATCGAGGTGCCAAACCTCCCCGTCGATGTGGACTCTTGGGGGAGATAAGCCTGTTATCCCCAGGGTAGCTTTTATCCGTTGAGCGATGGCCCTTCCATGCGGAACCACCGGATCACTAAGCCCGACTTTCGTCCCTGCTCGACTTGTTGGTCTCGCAGTCAAGCTCCCTTCTGCCTTTACACTCTTCGAATGATTTCCAACCATTCTGAGGGAACCTTTGGGCGCCTCCGTTACCTTTTAGGAGGCGACCGCCCCAGTCAAACTGCCCATCTGACACTGTCTCCCACCACGATCAGTGGTGCGGGTTAGAGTGGCCATAACGCAGGGGTAGTATCCCACCAGCGCCTCCATCGAAACTAGCGTTCCGATTTCTACGGCTCCTACCTATCCTGTACATGCGGTACAGACACTCAATATCAAACTACAGTAAAGCTCCATGGGGTCTTTCCGTCCTGTCGCGGGTAACCTGCATCTTCACAGGTACTAAAATTTCACCGAGTCTCTCGTTGAGACAGTGCCCAAATCGTTACGCCTTTCGTGCGGGTCGGAACTTACCCGACAAGGAATTTCGCTACCTTAGGACCGTTATAGTTACGGCCGCCGTTTACTGGGGCTTCAATTCGTACCTTCGCTTACGCTAAGCACTCCTCTTAACCTTCCAGCACCGGGCAGGCGTCAGCCCCTATACTTCATCTTACGATTTTGCAGAGACCTGTGTTTTTGATAAACAGTCGCTTGGGCCTATTCACTGCGGCTGATCGAAGATCAGCACCCCTTCTCCCGAAGTTACGGGGTCATTTTGCCGAGTTCCTTAACGAGAGTTCTCTCGCTCACCTTAGGATTCTCTCCTCGACTACCTGTGTCGGTTTGCGGTACGGGTCATTGTTTTCTCACTAGAAGCTTTTCTTGGCAGTGTGACATCAGGAACTTCGGTACTATTATTTCCCTCCCCATCACAGCTTATCCGTGTAGACAGAAGCATTTGACTCCTATCAAGACTTACTGCTTGGACAGACATTTCCGATCGTCTGCATTCCTTAGCCTCCTGCGTCCCTCCATTGCTCAAACAAAAACAACGAGTACAGGAATATCAACCTGTTGTCCATCGCCTACGCCTGTCGGCCTCGGCTTAGGTCCCGACTAACCCTGGGCGGACGAGCCTTCCCCAGGAAACCTTAGTCATTCGGTGGACAGGATTCTCACCTGTCTTTCGCTACTCATACCGGCATTCTCACTTCTAAGCGCTCCAGCAGTCCTCACGATCTGCCTTCAACGCCCTTAGAACGCTCTCCTACCAATACACCTCATGGTGTACTCCACAGCTTCGGTAATATGTTTAGCCCCGGTACATTTTCGGCGCAGGGTCACTCGACTAGTGAGCTATTACGCACTCTTTAAATGATGGCTGCTTCTAAGCCAACATCCTAGTTGTCTGTGCAACCCCACATCCTTTTCCACTTAACATATATTTTGGGACCTTAGCTGGTGGTCTGGGCTGTTTCCCTTTCGACTATGGATCTTATCACTCACAGTCTGACTCCCGGATATGAATGAATGGCATTCGGAGTTTATCTGAATTCGGTAACCCGAGATGGGCCCCTAGTCCAAACAGTGCTCTACCTCCATCATTCTCAAATCCGAGGCTAGCCCTAAAGCTATTTCGGAGAGAACCAGCTATCTCCAAGTTCGTTTGGAATTTCTCCGCTACCCACACCTCATCCCCGCACTTTTCAACGTACGTGGGTTCGGTCCTCCAGTGCGTTTTACCGCACCTTCAACCTGGACATGGGTAGATCACATGGTTTCGGGTCTACGACTACATACTCAAACGCCCTATTCAGACTCGCTTTCGCTGCGGCTCCGTCTCTTCGACTTAACCTCGCATGCAATCGTAACTCGCCGGTTCATTCTACAAAAGGCACGCCATCACCCATTAACGGGCTTTGACTTGTTGTAGGCACACGGTTTCAGGTTCTATTTCACTCCCCTTCCGGGGTGCTTTTCACCTTTCCCTCACGGTACTGGTTCACTATCGGTCACTAGGGAGTATTTAGCCTTGGGAGATGGTCCTCCCGGATTCCGACGGAATTCCTCGTGTTCCGCCGTACTCAGGATCCTCCTAGGTGCCTTCCAAATTTCATCTACGGGGTTTTTACCCTCTTTGACTGACTTTTCCAAGTCATTCGATTATCTGAAAGAACTACCATATCGGAGTCCTACAACCCCAATGAGCAAGCTCATTGGTTTGGGCTTTTCCCGTTTCGCTCGCCGCTACTCAGGGAATCGAATTTTCTTTCTCTTCCTGCAGGTACTTAGATGTTTCAGTTCTCTGCGTCTACCTCGAATGCGCTATGTATTCACGCAAACGTAACATCCTATAAAAGATGTTGGGTTTCCCCATTCGGAAATCTCTGGATCATAGCTTACGTACAGCTCCCCAAAGCATATCGGTGTTAGTCCCGTCCTTCATCGGCTCCTAGTGCCAAGGCATCCACCGTGCGCCCTTATTCACTTAACCTTATCAACCTTGCGGTTGGGTTTTGATCTTTCTTCTAGCGATAGAAGTCCGATCAAGAAAATAAGCAATTGAACTTATTAAAAAACTCTATCCAGCTAAACAAATGTTTAGCCTTCAAATTCAACGCGGTGTTCTCGGTTTGTATTACTTAATTTACTTCAAATATCCAGTTTTCAATGAACAAAGTATTCTCTTGAGAGTATCCTCTAATGTCGAAGTCATAACCTGACTCTTCAATTATTGAGTAAACCTCTCAAAACTGAACAAAGTATAAAACAACCAGTGTAGTCTCCGTAATATTCCTTAGAAAGGAGGTGATCCAGCCGCACCTTCCGATACGGCTACCTTGTTACGACTTCACCCCAATCATCTATCCCACCTTAGGCGGCTGGCTCCAAAAGGTTACCTCACCGACTTCGGGTGTTACAAACTCTCGTGGTGTGACGGGCGGTGTGTACAAGGCCCGGGAACGTATTCACCGCGGCGTGCTGATCCGCGATTACTAGCGATTCCGGCTTCATGTAGGCGAGTTGCAGCCTACAATCCGAACTGAGAGAAGCTTTAAGAGATTAGCTTAGCCTCGCGACTTCGCGACTCGTTGTACTTCCCATTGTAGCACGTGTGTAGCCCAGGTCATAAGGGGCATGATGATTTGACGTCATCCCCACCTTCCTCCGGTTTGTCACCGGCAGTCTTGCTAGAGTGCCCAACTGAATGATGGCAACTAACAATAAGGGTTGCGCTCGTTGCGGGACTTAACCCAACATCTCACGACACGAGCTGACGACAACCATGCACCACCTGTCACTTTGCCCCCGAAGGGGAAGCTCTATCTCTAGAGTGGTCAAAGGATGTCAAGACCTGGTAAGGTTCTTCGCGTTGCTTCGAATTAAACCACATGCTCCACCGCTTGTGCGGGCCCCCGTCAATTCCTTTGAGTTTCAACCTTGCGGTCGTACTCCCCAGGCGGAGTGCTTAATGCGTTAGCTGCAGCACTGAAGGGCGGAAACCCTCCAACACTTAGCACTCATCGTTTACGGCGTGGACTACCAGGGTATCTAATCCTGTTTGCTCCCCACGCTTTCGAGCCTCAGCGTCAGTTACAGACCAGAGAGCCGCCTTCGCCACTGGTGTTCCTCCATATATCTACGCATTTCACCGCTACACATGGAATTCCACTCTCCTCTTCTGCACTCAAGTCTCCCAGTTTCCAATGACCCTCCCCGGTTGAGCCGGGGGCTTTCACATCAGACTTAAGAAACCGCCTGCGCTCGCTTTACGCCCAATAAATCCGGACAACGCTTGCCACCTACGTATTACCGCGGCTGCTGGCACGTAGTTAGCCGTGGCTTTCTGGTTAGATACCGTCAAGGGATGAACAGTTACTCTCATCCTTGTTCTTCTCTAACAACAGAGTTTTACGATCCGAAAACCTTCTTCACTCACGCGGCGTTGCTCGGTCAGACTTTCGTCCATTGCCGAAGATTCCCTACTGCTGCCTCCCGTAGGAGTTTGGGCCGTGTCTCAGTCCCAATGTGGCCGATCACCCTCTCAGGTCGGCTATGCATCGTGGCCTTGGTGAGCCGTTACCTCACCAACTAGCTAATGCACCGCGGGTCCATCCATCAGCGACACCCGAAAGCGCCTTTCAAATCAAAACCATGCGGTTTCGATTGTTATACGGTATTAGCACCTGTTTCCAAGTGTTATCCCCTTCTGATGGGCAGGTTACCCACGTGTTACTCACCCGTTCGCCACTCTTCTTTTTCCGGTGGAGCAAGCTCCGGTGGAAAAAGAAGCGTACGACTTGCATGTATTAGGCACGCCGCCAGCGTTCGTCCTGAGCCAGGATCAAACTCTCATAATAAAAGTTAGAACAATCTTGCGATTGTTAAGCTCAATTTGTTTGCTAGCATATTGCTTGCTTGTTAAAAATGTTTGTTGTCTTGAATCAATCAAGACGCCCTACACATTTGGTTTGTCTTACTTTGTTCAGTTTTCAAAGGTCTACTTGAATTGCCGTAGCAACTTTTACATCATATCAGAGTGACAAGTGAATGTCAACTGTTTTTTAAAAGTTATTTTCGATTTCGTTTTTAGAAATCTTTCAGCAACTCGTATATCGTAACTCATTTTTTGTTATTTGTCAAGAACTTTTTTGAAGTTCTTCTTGATTAGATCAAGCTTTTCAATAGGTTCTTTTCAAACGACTTAGTTATCTTATCACGTGCTTTTATGTTTGTCAATGAATTTTTCTAAATAAATTTCATTGAAGTTTTCACGTTTCAGCAACGTTGTTTACTTTACCATAAAAAAAATAAAAGGTCAAGTTAAAAATAAATTTTAGCTAGACCTTATTTTTTTCTTCTTATTCTTTTAATCTCTACCTTTGTATTCATCGGAAAAAAAGATTCGACACGCACTGGATTATTTGACCGAAGCAGCGACCACATTTATTGTTGCCCATCGACTTTCTACCATCAAAGAAGCAGATCGCATCATTGTGATCGAGAAAGGAAAAATCATCGAAACTGGGACCTACGAAGAATTAATGACTAACAAGGGGTATTTTTATCAGATGCAACATGAATAACGAAAAGTACTTATTTTCGTTTCCGTATTCCTTTGTAGATAGCAAACGGCACAATGATGACACAAAATAAGACAATGATGTCTGTCAGGTATTTTTCACTGAACACAGAAGAAAGCACTTGGGCAGTCGTCAAAGAATAAAATGCTGGTAGTAAGATAATCGTGAAAAGATACGAACCGATGATTTCCCAAAAATCTTTCCAAGAAAATTTTTTATTTTTCATTCTGATACACCACCTTACTTTAAATCGTCAACTGAATCTTTAAACGAGAACCATCAGGAAAACTATCTCTAGTATAGCAGATACACCTTGATAGTTAAGAAACAAACCTGTCTTTCCAACTACTTTCAGCATAAACAAAAAAATCTCTGCACACAACGATCGGTTGTTATCGTCTATACAGAGTTTTTTTGTTTTATCTTGAATCGGAATCAACAGAACGGACAAGAAAAGCTCTTTGTCTAATCTGCAATTCTTTGACTGCTATCCCATGAAGGATCACAGTTTTTCTGGAGACTCCACTATCTGAACGTTGCGGTATTTTTCTTAGATCAATCCTCTTTTTTGGTGGCTCAGACGTTTGGTGAGAAGTGCTTGAATGCCGTTGCGTATTTGATCGACCCATCGGGTATTCTGACTGTTCATACTGCTGGTTCTGATTTGCTTGCTTCATTTGATGATGAGTTTGCCAAGCTGTTTTACAGGATTTAAAGTAGTTCACATGTTGTTCTACTCGTTCGTTGAGTTTAGTATATTTATTTTTTCGTATGTATTTCATCAGAAAGTTCTTCTTGTTTTGGCGCCTTCCAGAAACTTCTTTATTTAAACTAGCTAACCAATTAATACTGCTTTCATAGTTGGTAAAGCTATCCACAGTCTGCTTCTGTGCATACTGACATGCGGCATCTTGTACCGTATTTTCCAGTTTCATCAGATACGTCAAGAGTGTTTTAGTCTTAGATTTTGCGCATAGTTCCGTCATTCGTTTGAAATTAAAGCATAGCGTATTCTCAATACCTAAAAAATATTTTTCCTGCTCCATCGCTAGTTCCCCTTAATATTTCTGTATTTTAGTTACTATCTAAGTAACCATAGCAAAATATGTTGGAGAATGGTGGCAATCGCAGAACTATTTTTTCTTCAAACGAAAAAAATAATCTTCCCTCAGAATTGCTCATTGAAGCAGTCAAAACAATAAACAGATTTTCTCTACTTCTCTCATTTTATCCCTCATGTTTCGACCATCTTAAAATCTGGAAAAGCCGTTTTTCACGCTAAATTCATTCAAAAAAAGCGTGGGACAAATCTAAAAATCAGTTTTGCCACAGATTCTAGAATAAACGGCGGCCAAAAGTCAGTTTTTTCGGAAATTTCGAAAAAAACGAACAATACGCTTTTTGTATTGCTCGTTTTTCTCTCCAATTTCTCAAACCTAAACGACTTTTGTATCGACCTATTTTTCCATTCTTTACTTCAGTCCATACTATTCAAGATTTCTATTCACTATATAAATCTCTGACTGGTGTCATGATGATTCGGTTTAAATCATTGATGATCGTGCTGAATCCTTGTTCTTTTTGCATCAAATCATTGATGACTTCTTCTGCTTGGATTTTCATTGCCATCTCTTGGGCTTTGGCTGCATCTTCATCACTGAATTCTTGACCGCTCATTTGTTTTTCTTGCAATTCGATTTGCATTGCTTGGAAATCTTTAAATAACTGATGCGCTTCTTCATTGGCTTTTACTTTTGCATAAGCTTCTTCCAAAGCCTTGAATTCTGGTAATTCGCGGATTTCACGTTCAATTTGATTTGCGCTATCATAAATATTTGACATAATTAGCCTCTTTTCTTTTTTTAGTCCCTTTTATTGTAACATTTGTTTATCCGTTTTCATAGAGTCTACTCTCCTTGGTATTTACGCCAAAGATCCTTGGCTGCTTCTCCGACTCCTTTGACACCATCTTTCACTAGATCGCCAAATTTTTTCAGGCCATCTTTTGCCTGCTCGCCATACTGATTCAGGTTATCTTGCCACTGACTCGTTTCTCCGTCAGATTGCGTGTTATTGTTCACTTGATCGGCAGCAACGACTTGTCCGCCTGTGGCATATGCATCCGCCACACTAAAACTACTTTTATCTGTGTAAGGAAGGATTCCTTCTGCTGCTGACTTGAAGACTCTCCCGACAACATTCCCACTGGTACCTTCTAAATAGTGGATCTCACTCGATTCTTCGTATCCCATCCAAGTAGAAATCACTACATCAGGGGTATATCCTACGATCCATTGGTCGTTGGCTTTGGTAGAATCAAAGTTGGTTTCAGTAGTTCCTGTCTTTCCGGCCACTGTATAACCGGCCGGATTTGCCGCAACAGCTGTTCCATTTGAAAATGTACCCAAAAGCATACTTGTCATTTGATCAGCCGTTTCTTCAGAAATCACTTGTTTTGGCTTTTTGCTCGTATTGTCGACGATCACTGCACCAGTAGAATCAACGATTTTAGTGATTAAATGTGGTGTATACATTTTTCCTTTATTGGCAAAAGCACTATAAGCACCTGCCATCGTCAATGGTGATACCCCTTTTTCCAGACCACCTAATGCCAGACCATAGTATTTGTCTGATTTTGATAAAGGTAACCCAAATTCTTCTGCTTTGTCGTATCCTTTTTGCAAGCCAATCTCATGAAGCAACCAAACAGCTGGCAAGTTCAAACTATTGGCGACTGCTTGATACATTGGAACACTACCTTGATACGTTCCATCAAAGTTATGCGCATCGTAATACGATTGTGGTTCATCTCTCAACACACTTGACGGTGTATAACCTGCTTCTAATGCAGGCGCATAGACACTCAGTGGTTTGATCGTTGAGCCTGGTGATCGTTTCATTTGCGTGGCAAAATTGAAACCACGAAAGACATGTTCCCCACGTCGTCCAACTAGTGCTTCAACGCCGCCATTTTGTGGATCTAAAGCAACGGAGGCGGATTGAACCATTGCGCCATCTGCAGCATTGGCTGGGAATATGTCATTATTTTGATATGTTGCTTCTAATTGTTTTTGATAGTCTTGATCCAATGCGGTATAGATTTTATAGCCTTTATTCATCACATCCGCTTCATCTAAACCATACTCTTTTACCGCTTCATCAATGACCGCATCAAAATAATAAGGGTAGCGATAACCCGATTCAGAATTATCATATGTGTCGTTGAGGTATTGACTGATATCGGTTTGACTTTCTGCTTGATATTGTTCTTTTGTCAGCTTCCCATTTTCTTCCATTACACTTAATACGGTATTTTTTCGATTGTTTGCATTTTCCGGATGATCAATCGGATTATAGATTCCGGGACCTTTTAGCATTCCCGCTAAGGTTGCTGCCTCAGAGATCGTTACCTGGCTTGCATCAACGCCAAAGTATTTTCGTGAAGCGTCCTGTACTCCCCACACTCCATTACCGAAATAGGCGTTGTTCAAATACATCGTCAAAATTTCTTCTTTGCTATACTTCTTCTCGATTTCAATTGCTAAGAAAAGTTCCTTTGCTTTCCGATCAAAGGTTTGGTCAAGTGTCAAGTACGCATTTTTTGCAAGTTGCTGTGTGATCGTGCTTCCGCCACCACCGGATGTTCCTCCGGATAAAACCATTCTCACCGCTGCTCTGGCAATCCCTTTGATATCAAATCCATGGTGCTGGTAAAAATTTCGGTCTTCTGTTGAAATCACCGCATCTTGTATATGAGGGGAAATCGCTTGTAATTCGACATACGTTCCTTTTTGTGCATAAAGTGTTCCTGCTTCTTCATTCTTTTTATCATAAATAACTGTTGACTGGCTTAAGCCAGATTTCAGTGTCTCAACATTTGACTGTTTTGCTAAAATAAAAAGATAGATACTGGTGATCAATACAACAATGAGCCCGAGTAATAAAATGACTTTATTGATGTGGTATTTTTTCCAAATCCGTTTTCGCCATCGATGAAACTGTCCGAGATAAGGTCTGATCCATTGCCAAAAACTGATCAAAGCAGCTTTTATTTTCCTTAAAATGCTTTGAAAATCCATAGTTACTTCTCCTATCTTTTTGATTCAATCGCCTTATTTTAACACAAGTTATTTTGTGTTACTTCCTGCTTAAGATGTATAAAATCGACTTTTTGCAATCGTGCCGTTAGTTTAGCATACCAAATGTCAGAAATCGTTCATTTTTTTCTTAAATATATTTTAAAAATGATACAATGAAACTGCATTTGACTAAAAGGAGTAAATTTATGGAAATCACGATTACCTTACCTAGTACCCATCCTACAACAACCGTTCGAGAATTGTTAGAGCAAGAATGGCTTGTTCCAAGAAAAGTCCGCCATTTCTTACGAACACGGCGGAATGTTTGGATCAATCAAGAACCAGCCTTGTTTCATTTTGAAGTTCACGGGGGCGATCATATCACCTTACGTTTCGAGGAAACAGACTACCACCATCAACAAATCCAGCTAGGAGCGGCACAACATATCCATCCATTATATGAAGATGACCATTTGATCATCCTCAACAAACCCGCTGGAATGAAAACTCATCCCAATGAACCCACCGAAAATGATACCTTGCTCAATCATCTGGCTGCCTATCTAGCAGATAAAGGACAACAGCCATATGTCGTTCATCGCTTGGATAAAGAAACAAGTGGCGCTATTTTATTTGCCAAAAACCCTTTTGTTTTGCCCATTTTAGGAAGAATGTTAGAACAAAAGAAAATCTACCGGTGCTATCAAGCAATTGTTTGGGGAACGATCAATCATGACTTGGTTCTTCAAGACAAAATCGGACGTGATCGTCATGATCGAAGAAAACGAGTCGTCGATAACAGAAATGGCCAAACCGCACTGACACGTGTGACAGTCAACCAAGTAAGTCATGGGCAAACCCAAGTCTATTGTGTATTAGAAACTGGTCGTACTCATCAGATCAGAGTACATCTGGCAAACTATGGTCATCCGATCGTTGGTGATCCGCTTTATCAAGAGCGTCCTGATAAACGTCTAATGCTTCATGCTTTAGAACTGCATATGACCCACCCATTCACTCAAGAAAAAATCATAGGAACAGCACCCCCTGGTCTATGGTAAAAAAACGAGTCTGGGACAAATCTAAAAATCAGTTTTGCCACAGACCCGCGAATAAACGGCGGCCAAAAGTCAGTTTCTTCGGAAATACCAAAAAAACGAGCAATACAAAAAACGTATTGTTCGTTTTTTCTCAAATTTCTCAAACCTAAACGACTTTTATTTCGACCTCGGTTTCATTTTTTAGAGGACAGAAATCCCCTGATTATTTTGTTTGAGCTAACTCATGCTCTGCTAATAACAAACTACCGATGATGCCACTCTCATTAGGCAGTCCCCAACGAACGATATATTCACTGACTGGTGGTGTTTCCATATAACCACCCATCAGTTCAACAAATTGTTGACGGATTTTGTGAAGCAAGTGGTCCTGATTCATGACACCTCCACCTAAAATGATCTTTTCAGGAGCCAAGGTTAGTGTATAGTTGACTAAAGCTTGCGCAATATAAAAAGCTTGCATATCCCAGACTGGATGATCTTGAGGAAGGTCTTGGCCTTTGATCCCCGTGCGTGCTTCAATGGAAGGTCCAGCGGCTAATCCCTCTAAACAATCTTTATGGTAAGGACAGGTCCCTTCATACGTATCGTCTGGATGTCTCTTGACCCAAATGTGCCCCATTTCTGGATGTGCGATCCCTGAAAAGATGTTTCCATCTATCACTACGCCTGCCCCAATTCCAGTTCCAACAGTCAAATAAATACAACTTTTTTTGCCAATAGCCGCGCCTTTCAATAATTCACCGTAAGCTGCAGCATTCACATCTGTCGTCCATGCAACTGGAATATCATAATGGTCTTTGATACTCCCAAAAAAATTGTAATTCGTCCAACCTTTTTTTGGTGTGGCTAAAACATAGCCATAGCTATCTGTATTCTTGTCAATACCGATAAGACCAAAAGAACCAATGCCCATCGCTTTTAACTCATATTGATCGAAAAAATCAAAGACTTGCTTCAATGTTTCTTCCGGCGCTGTTGTAGGAATACTGATTTTTTCTACGATAACGCCTTCATCAGACACCGCACAAACAAATTTTGTTCCACCTGCTTCTATCCCACCATACATTTGCTATTCCTCCTTAAATCCGATTGTCCGAATTTCATAAGGCTTAAGATTTGGATCAACCGTTTCTTCCCATGTTTCTTCAAGTAGATTCAACAAGTGTCCAGATTGACCATTTTTTTCTATCTGTAGTTTTTCTAAATGACTAGACATATTGAATCCTCTTACTACTACTTTATCACTAAATTTGCTCCGTTTCAAAGCTGTAATTGCAAACGTTTCACCTGTACAAGATAAATATTGATTTTTTTGTGGAAGTGTTCCTTTTTGTTTTGCTAATTGTTTTGTTGAGAAAGGAATCTGTGCAGTATAGGCATGCTGATAGCTAACGAATTTTTCTGCCGTTGGCTGTACTTCGATACTATAGTTAAATTGGTGTTCCCCTAAACATTGTGCCTCAGGAGTTGGGAAATATCCCCAGTCACCTAATTCACCTACACAACGTAATAATGTCAAAGCAATCACACCGTCATCGACAATCTCATATTCATTCAGTCCATAGTTTCCAATTGTTACACCGTACGTTTGATCCTCTAAGTGAGTAAATGCATGCTGGTGTTGTGGATTCGTAGGATTTTCCCAATCTTTTGCGACAGTATTAGGACGCGTGACTACTTCAAAGATACTATCTGCCTCATGTTGTTCCACATGTAACTTTGTCGGGAATAAGACACGCAAACGGTGATCTTTCATTTGATTATCCACAGTTGTTTCAAAATCGATTTTCTTGCTATTTTTTCTTAAAGTAATCAGTGTAGTCAGCTCTAATACCGCTGTTTCTGTGGAACGCCCTGCTTTTCTATGCCGAAATTCGATGACCATTTCTTGTTCTTTTTCCAGACGCTCATCTGCCGCAACTGGAATCACCATCTCTTGCGTCAATCGGATTTGTGCGAGTTCTTTTGTATCGGTCACGATTTCAATTGTACTATTGCTTATTTCTTTAGATAAAATCGCTTGGTCATTCTCAGGTTGTTTGAAAATATATTCATTCCCGACATCTCCGACATCTTCAAAAACTAATAAGTCGTCTAATACAACCCCAGTGACTTTGTCTGTCAAAGTGAGTGTCCCATTTGACTGGATCTCTAACTGAACTTGGTCATTTTTCAGCACTCGTCCAGCATCTTCGATCAGCGTACCTGCTTGATCTTCGGCCGCCCCTTCAACTAAAACAAATGTTTCCCAAGAAAAAGCAGGCATTTCAGTTATAGGTAAACGAATTGTGATCGTTCGTGCCATATATGGTACTCTAAACCGATCTTTTGGTAAGTCATAACCAAACGCGACTTTCTCTTCTGAGATCAATGCGGATAATTTTTCCCCGTCGACTGTTTCGATATGATACACTTTCTTTGGTCGTTGTTCCAATTCCGCATAAAGTGCTTCTGGTATTCCTTCTGCAAACCGTTTTCTTTCTAATTCGATGCTGACTTCTGCTTCACCTGTTTTAGGCGATCCAGCAGTATTGAACACAACAAATGGATAACTAGCTTCTGGTAATCCACTCGTATCGATTACTTCGCCTAGTTGTCTTAGTGCTTCATCTGCCAGATACTTCCCTACTTCATTGGCTTTTTCAAATCGTGTGATCATTTCTCGATGCACAGAATCGACGGAACAACCGCAGATGCTGTCATGAGGATGATTTTGCATCAGTGTCTTCCAAGCATAGTCTAGTTGATCATGCGGATACTCTCCTGTTACCTCATATGCCATCGTCGCCAACGGTTCTGTAATATTTTCAAGTTGTCGTTGGACTTTTGTGTTCCACTGTTTCAAGTATACTCGTGCTGAAGCTGTGTTTGCTAAAGTGTACCATCCGTCCGTTTCTTGACTCGTCAACTCACCTTCAACAGCCCCCAGATCTTTTGGTAGATCTTTTTGGACTGCCTCAAGATAATCCACAAAGCTAGAATGGACGAACTCATAATCAGGATATAGTTCATTTGCTAAACGGATTGCTTTTGATATATCTTTCTGAACTGGTTGATGGTCGACCCCATTCATCAACAAAAGATGGTCTGTCGAAGCATACTGTTCTGCATCTGCCAGTTTTTGCTTCCAAAAAACTTTTGCTGCTTCTTTTTCTGATGGTATTTCATTGCCATTACTATACCAGTTCGCAAAAAGCAACCCAAAAATCTCTGTTTGATCAGGTCCTTTCCACCACATCTCAGAATACTGCGAAGAGTAATTTTCCGCTTCTAATACTTGATTATCAAATCCAATCGGCTTAACACCTCGCCCAAATGCGGCTGCCTCTAATCCAGCTTGTTTCATCATCTGCGGTGTTTGCCCCATATTGCCAAAGGTATCTGGGAAATAACCAAGCATGACAGGTGTTCCCCATTTTTGACTTTCCTCCATACCAATCAGCATATTGCGCACATTTGATTCTGAGCTGATCAAAAAGTCATCTTGTAAAATATAGAACGGACCGATCCGTAATTTTCCTGCCGCGATTGCTTGCTGAACCAACTCTCTCTTTTCAGGTCGAACTTGCAGATAATCATCCAGAATAATCGTCTGCCCATCAAGATGGAAACTATTGAATTCTGGATCTTTTTCGAATAATTCCAGAAGATCATCCATTAATTCAACCAATCGCATGTGATGTTGTTCGTACACCATGTACCACTCTCGATCCCAATGACTATGAGAAATGATATATACTTTCTTTTTCATTTGCTTCCTCCTATTTCGCTACTCGAATATCAAAATAATCCATGACTAATTCACAAAACATCATATTTGCCCAAGAGAACCATTCTCTCGTGTAATTTTTTGGGTTGTTCACATCAAAGCCTTCGTGCATCAAGTGTGTCCCCGCATCTGTCGCTACTAACAAATCTAAAATCCGTTCTTTTTCTGCTTTATCCTTAGTCGTCATCCCTTCCATCGCCAAAGCAATTGGCCAGATATAGTTTTCAGGTGTATGGGAAGAACCTATTCCCTTCGCATATTCTCCTTCGTAAAAATATGGATTCTCTTTACTCAATAGAGTCGCTCTGGTTGCAAGGTACTGTGGATCATCCATCGAACCATAGCCTAGATATGGTGCAGAGATCAGATTAGGTACATTGCTATCATCCATGATCGATGTATTTCCTAAACCATCCACTTCGTAAGCGTAGATTTTTTCCCCATTTTTATTTAGTGTATAGGCAAAATCAGCAATGCCTTGTTGGATATCTGTCTTTAATTTTCTCGCTTCTTTTACCAATGCTTCTTCTGAAAGAATCTTTGTAAAGATATCTTCTATATATCCTAAGACCACAACAGCAAACATATTGGAAGGAACTAGATAGCCGTATTGGCATGCATCATCACTAGGACGGAACCCTGACCAAGTCATGCCAGTCGGCGCAACTTTGGTACCGCGCCCATCATTTACTAAAGTATCCTCTTTGCGTGTCGTGTCACGCACAAATGTATAAGGCGATTTTTCATGGTCCTGCTCTGTTTTGAAGACGCCTAATATTTTTTTGATACCTTCTACAAAAGAGACGTCGAATTGATCTGTGCGTCCTGTATTTTTATATAATAGGTAGGCCAATTGCACAGGATAGCATAAGGAATCGATTTCATATTTTCGTTCCCAGATCCAGTCATTCATCTCTGTATGATCGTTTTGGTGGCCCGCCCCATTCGCCTCTTCGTTGAATGCGTTCGCATAAGGATCGATATTGATGTAATTGAACTGTTTCTTAACTAACCCACTGATCATGTCGGCTAAATCTTCATCTTCTTTTGCCAGTACAAGATACGGACGTACCTGTGCAGTAGAATCACGTAGCCACATCGCAGGAATATCGCCAGTTAATAAGAAAGTCGTTCCATCCTCATGACGTTTTACAGTCGTTAACAGTGTATTCGCAAATGCCGCAGAAAAGTTTTCCGCCCAATCCGCATGTTTATCTCCGCATTTCTCTGTTATTTCTTCCATAAATTGTTTAACTGAATTTGGTATATCTTTATAAGCCATTATTTTCCCTCTTTCTGGTTTGGTATATCACAAACGAATTATACCTCTCTGCCAGAAAAATGTCTACGCTTTCAAAATGAGATTTTTCTTATTTACTTTTCCCTTTTTTATGCTATCATTTATCTATGATATATCATATAAGAAGGTGTTTTTTATGAATCAACCGTTATACCAAAAAATATTCAATGATCTAAAAGCTGCTATTGCTGACGGTTCGTTGCCAGTCGATAGCCAAGTCCCTACAGAAAAAGAATTATCAGCAAAATATCAAGTAAGTCGAATCACTTCGAAACGAGCCCTTACAGAATTAGAGCAATTAGGATTGATCTATCGGGTACGTGGAAAAGGAAGCTTTGTTAAGGCCACAACTAGTGTGGAACAGCATGCAGTGCTTCCTAAAAATAGTCGTATTTTATTCCTATTACCTTTTTTGTCAGATCTTTCCGTAGGTGACTTTACCAAAGGATTGAATCCTGTCATGCAAGAACAGCAGTTGGAAGTCATGATGACTACCCTAGATTTTCTCACGAATAAAACAGCACATGAACTTATGCAGGAATTTGATGGTTTGATCTATTATGCTTTTGATACAGATCATCACCTCGATTTGCTCTTTGAACTTTCATTGAAGCAATTTCCAGTGGTCATTTTAGATAAGAAAATCTATGAATTACCTTTTCCTACTGTTCTTTCAGACAATTTCCAAGGCGGTTCTCTAGCTACGGAACACTTAATAAAAGAAGGACATCAAAAAATTGCGTATCTTTTTGGCGAACAGACTCATCCACAATCTGTACGCCAACGTTATTTGGGTTACTTAGAGGCATTGAATAAAGCAAGATTGCCTTTTCATACCCCATTAGATGATAAAAGTGCTACGATCGATACCTTGATGAACTATGTCAATGACCATAAAGTGACAGCTTTTGTCTGCGAAAACGATCTTGTCGCCATTCAAACGATGAACTACTTGAAGCAACATGGTTATGACATTCCTAATGACTTTTCAGTTATCGGCTTTGATGATATCCAGGCTGCTGCTCTGGTCGATCCTCCATTGACCACCGTAGCTCAGGATTTTCATAAATTAGGGGAAATTGCAGGAAGATCGCTCATTGAATGGCTACAGACAAAAGAGATACCCGCTGATAGTAGTTATCCAGTTTCATTTATCAAACGACACTCAACAAAGGAGATGTAATATGGACATCCAACAAATCGATACCCGTCACGGTACCGCGAATCAACCAAATTTCTCCAACGGGAATTGCCAGCCCTACACTGGCGTTCCTTTTGGAATGAACTATTTTGCACCACAAACAACAGATCAAAAAGGCAGTTGGTGGTTCCATCCAGAAGATCGTGTGTTTCAAGGCTACCGTCTTACCCATCAGCCAAGTCCTTGGATGGGTGATTTCAGTCATTTTGTCATGACCCCTTTCACAGGGGAATTGCCAGAAAATACGTTATTCCATGCGCAAAGCTCTTATCGACCAGAAGAAAGTATCTTTGCACCAACACACGTATCTATTCGTCAATTGCGTGACGGAACACAATCGACCCTCATTCCAAGTATGTATGGTGGGATCTTAACGATTGATTACAGCGAAAAAGAAAGCGGTTTACTTCTGACTTTTCCTGGAAAATATTCTCTAAATGTGAAAGATAGTCATACCGTTTTCGGCCAGATCACGCATTTTGCCGGCTCAGAAGATCCTGATTTTACGTTTTATTTTGTTCTAAAATTCAATCAGCCGCTCTTAGCGAAAACTCGTGTAACAAATTCCGGTGAACAAACCGATTCCATTCCATTGTATTTTGGTGATATTAGGAATTTAGTTGCTCAACTGGGAACTTCTTTTATAAGTGAAGAACAAGCTCACTATAATTTGAACCAAGAGCTTCATCAAGAAGCTGCTGATTATTTGAAAAATAGCCGAACCCAGTGGCAAGACTACTTTGATCGCATAAAAATCGAACATCATGATCCAAAACAAACACGTACCTTTTATCATAATCTCTATCGGACTTTCTTATTCCCACAGACCTTCTATGAAATCGATGCTAATGGTCAAAAAATCCATTATGATACGACTAGCCGCACTGTAAAGCATGGTGCACTCTACACAAATAATGGCTTTTGGGATACGTATAAAACTGTTTATCCTCTTTATTCCTTGATTGCCGTGGAGAAATATGAAGAAATGCTCGAAGGTTTTTTAAATAGTTATAATGAAACCGGCTTCTTACCAAAGTGGCTCTCGCCTGATGAACGTGGTTTAATGCCAGGCACATTGATCGATGCAGTTATCGCAGATGCGGCGGTGAAAGGTATACGAGAAGATTTGATGGAAAAATTCTTAAAAGCGATGCATAAAGGTGCTACTGTTCAAAGTGCGAACCAAAACTATGGACGACAAGGAACAAAAGACTATCTTAAATATGGGTATGTACCAAGCACTTATCATGAGTCGATCAACCATACACTGGATTATGCCTACAGTGATTTTTGTATCAGCCAAGTAGCTAAAGTGCTAGGAAAAGAAAAAATCAACCAGCATTATCAGCAGCAGGCATTGAATTACCAAAATGTTTTCGATCAAAAAACAGGTTTTATGCGTGCCAAAGATGTAGACGGAACCTTCAGAGAACCTTTTTCTGCTATCCGTTGGGGCCAAGATTATGCAGAAGGCAGTGCTTGGCAAAGTAGCTTTGCTGTCTACCACGATTTCGCTGGCCTGATCAAATCCCATGGCGGAAAGCAAAAATTTGAAGAAAAATTGATCGAATTATGCAACCAAGCACCAAGCTTTGAAGTGGGGGGCTATGGTTTTGAGATCCATGAAATGAGTGAAATGGCCGCTATCGAATTTGGTCAGTTAGCTATCTCGAATCAGCCAAGTTTCCATTATCCTTATCTTTTTAGCTATATCGGAAAACCAGAAATGGCTCAACCTTTGCTCAAACAATTGTTGACACAGACTTTTGATGATACGCCGACCGGTTATCCAGGAGACGAAGACAATGGCAGCATGGCTGCTTGGTATATCTTCAATAGCTTAGGATTTTACCCTGTAACGCCAGGAACAGGCGAATACGTCATTGGAATGCCACTGTTAGATAAAGCAACCATTGCCTTATCCAACGGAAAGACGCTGACTATCGAAACGTCACCTAATCAGCCGCAGCATCAATTTATTCATGAAGTAAAAAGAAAAAATCTCCCTCACACAGATCTTTTCTTTACTCACGAAGACTTGTTAGAAGGCGGAACGATTTCTTACAGATTAGGTATTGTGCCAAACGCAGCCTACCACCACGAAAGTGCTCTACCTTATTCCTTGTCGGAGGAAATCGATTAAACATTTTCAAACGATAGCTTTTATTTTGCTATTCTCCCTATAAAATAAGCTTGGATGAACGATTGATTCACTATAGAAGAACTTTCTATAATCGAAAAAATCAACATCCAAGCTTATTATTAGCTGTGCTTAAACCAAATTTTCCCAAGAGGGTTTCCAAGAATGGCTCCAACAGATTTTCTGTCTTAAGTGAGGCAAAAAATCACTTTCTTTTCCACTTGATCCGAACAACCGACCTTTTTGTTTTCAGTAGCAGAACTCTTATTGATTGTTTTTGATCAGAGCCCCACGAGTTTATCGTCAGTGGATATTCTTGGAAATTTTTCTGACTTTTTCACAGACTAACCTAAAAATTTAAATACATCTTCTCTATCATAGAGTTTCAATACTTTTTCAAAGATGAATTGGGTCAGTAAAGCCGCAATCAAAGGCACAACTAGCCAACATACAATAGTAAGAACGAGACTCAATCCTGCATCTAAAGAAGCTAAAGGTCCGACTAAGCCAACGACACCAAATCCAGCAGATGACGGTGTTCCAGAAATAGAAAACAGTGCAACTGGAATAGCGGAAATCATCGCACTGACCAAACATGGAACTAGAATGATTGGTTTTCGAAACAGGTTAGGCATCATCATTTTCATCGCTCCGAGTGCAATGGCGATCGTTACTCCAGGTTTATTGACTCTCCACGAATTCACAACTAAAACGATTGTAGTAGCTGCAACACCCATAGCAGCTGCCCCAGCAGAAACGCCGTTTAATTGGATCGCCATACCGATTGCTACCGTAGAAATCGGTGAAATGATCAAAAAGGCGAAAGAACAACCAATCAAAATCGACATCAATAGAGGTTGTAGCGTGGTAAAATTATTGATCAATGTACCGATTGCTGAAGTAATAGCTGTCACATAAGGATACAAGTAATACCCGATCAAACCGGCTCCTACCCCAACAACAATTGGCGTCAATACAATTGCGACAGAGCCAAAACGTTCACCAATCAATAAGATCAAAAGAACCGCTATCGAGGCAGTAAGCATCGTGTTAATGATGTCTCCTGTTCCAGAACCTACATAAGTTCCTGTTTCCCCAAGATCAGGCGCAAATTTGACTACCCCTGAACCTACAAAAGCTGCTCCGGCAACTACCATCATTTTCATTGGATTAAACCCAAATTGTAATGCAATCAAACCGCCGATGATCAATGGCGTTGCTAACTGAAAAATAACTGCCATTTGTGCGATTGTCACTGCTATCGAATAATCACTAAAATATTTTAAAATGGCTCCTAATACTGCATTTGGGATCAAACCAATGATGATTCCTGTAGCGGTTCCTGCCAGTACCTTATTTAGAAAAATTTTTGGTGATAGATGTTTTGTCTCTTCCATATAATCTCGCTCCCTCATTTTACATTTAAACTATCTTCCTTTGCATGAACAAGTTCTGTTAAGAAATCGCAATACGGCGTAATTATGCCATATTTCCTACCTTTTCTAGAAATAGCACCGTTGATATAATCGATTTCAGTCAAGCGATGATTCTTGATCAAGTCCTGATACATGGAAGGATAATGCATTCCAATCGTTGCTGGGTCAAAGCATGATTCACAATGTGCAATCACCTCTGGGATATCTAAATGGATATTTTCAAATGCAGCAACTTTCGCAAATTCATTGACGATCGTTTCAACCATTTTATGTGCGGTCGTGGTTTTACCTAATCCAGCCATATTCACGTCTAAGATCGTACATAACCCATTCATCGTTCCATTCACACATGCTTTTCGATAAATAGAATAACGAATATTGTCAGAGAATTTAGCGTTTAAACCAGATTCCGATAATTTAAGCGCCAATTCTTTCGCTGCTGCTTCTTTCCCAGCACCTAAATTTTGTAATTCGACTGAACCGTCACCAAATAATTTTACTTGGCCTGGACCTTCTAAACCGGCTGTCCACATTGTATTCCCGATATAGATATTCTCCATTGGAACAAACTTCTCGATGATATCTTCGTGACCGATACCATTCAGCAAACACAATACTTCCGTATCTTCTTTGATCAACGATTGAATGTCTTTCAACATTTTTTCCAACTGCATCGCTTTCGTAAATAAAATGATCAAATCAACTTGGTCAGATTCACCTACTTCTGATTGCAAAAGGATCGGTAAATGGGCCACTACTTCTTTTCCGTTGTAGTTCGCTCTTAGTCCATGTTCTTGGATTTGTTGGACATGTTCTGCCCACCCATCGATCAACAAGACCTCATTTCCTCCTTGTTGCAACATTAAACCAAAGCGGCTGCCCATCGCGCCAGCACCTGCAATAGCAATTCTCATTTCTTATTCCTCCTTTTTTGAACATTATACCCGTGTGGGATTTGCTTCACAATCTCAACTAGTCATTTATCTAAATTTTTTTAGAATAAATGATACTGTTCATCTTGTTCTATTTTCAATGATTCTTTCATTCGTTGTACCATTGCTTAGTTTGACATCCTTTGTTGTAGCTTGCTGTTGACGTTCATTTGCATCGATTTCAGAGGACCAATCAGGCTTTCTTCTTATCCCATCAGTGAAACGAAGAATGGAGCTTACCATCTATAGGAATACTGGAACGATTTTTTAGTCAGTGATAAAATTTCCTTCTACTAAATCGGAATAGTACTCAATTGCTTCTTTATACTCTGTACGTAGTTCCTGTTTTTTCTTACTCTCCATCTGTTGCTTTGTTTGTGACTCATCGTATAACTTGGTATAGACGTATAAAATAGCCGGCTTATCTTCAGATCTCTTGGCGACCTCTAACGCCTTTTCTAAAGCGCCTTTCCCGATATACACCCAATAAAGCACCAAATCATCACTCGCTTTTTTTGATAGTAGCTCTAAGATCTCTCTTTTTTGTTTGTCAGCTAACGTGGCTACATGGACTAAACTTACCGCCAATACATATCGAGTAGATTCCGAAAGATCAGCGATTTTATCCTCTCGTAACATCATTAAAACACCTGGATAATCCTCATCAATAAACAATGCTTTTGCTTGGCTGAGACGTTCGAGTGTTGGTATTCGTTTTAGCTGATAGTCGCCAACGATTCCCATAAAACAACTTGTCAGGAAAATAAATATCACCATTCCCCATTTGTATAACCTATACTTACGCTTTTTCACAAAAAAATTTTCTGTTTGACGTTTGTTTTTTTGTTGGACGATCCGTGTTCCTATCAATTGATGGAGCTCGTTGATCGTTCCTGCTTCTTGTATTTTTTTGGAAAAAACGTCCCTAAATACACTGATGCCTTCCATCAATCCTCGATAATCAGTTTCAGGATGCAAGATAGCCAGGAGCAGTGCACGATACTGTTTAATAAATAAGGACTGCTCCATCACATAAGGAACTACGGATTGTATGAATCCCCGATGTGCGATCCTCAATTCTTCACCAAAAATAAATAAATTGTCAGGATGGAGATAAGGTTGAACTGGGCTATCTAAGAAACCCACTAGATCTCCCATTTTTTGGGCAATCACCAATCGTTGGTAAGGATCGATCCCCTTTCCTATTTGTGCTAAAGACTGCATACCTTTTTCTTTGTGATATCGGATCACTAATTTTTCTTCTGTAGAGGAGAGGATTTCCCCGACCATGAAATTTTTTTGTCTCTCTAAAAATAAACGGTATTGATCCAATCTTTCTAGTTGATATTGTGTTTCTTTTAAATTTATCACCACATACTCTTGTGTCTCTTGCAAGGTAAGTTCTTCTGTGCTTTTGTTTTGTCCATTCAAAACACCAACCCCTCGATTATTCAACTTTCTTTTATTGCGAAAGAATCACCAGTTCCTAATGGATCATCAGCTAGGACATTCTCTTCCCTCAGTCGAATCGCTTTATTTACTACCACTAAGTCAAAAGAGGATGGCAACTGTAGCTGTACCTAACAAAGCTTTTTTTTCACTCATTTTGCTATGCCGCTATGCACACATGACTACGTTCAAAGCCCAAAGGAATGCGCATCTTCTTGGTCTCGTTGTGCAACTGTAGTCGCGTAATTCGTTAGTTGCCGATCAATGTTTTTTAGTAGTTCCTCCATATTTTTGATACTTCCTTCTAGTTGGTTGTATTGTTCAAGATATGCTTGAAAGGCTCGGCCTTTCCATTCTTGGGCAATTTGCTGATTCATCGTATTGACTCTTAGCATTGCCTCCTGTAATTGTGTTGATGCTTGCGAATAAACTTTTGCTTGAGATTTTAACTGTTCTGGTGTGACTGCAATTATTCTTGACACCGTTCTCCCCCTCTCAACGTGTTGACTATCCACTTGCTATTTTATTGCTCAAAATAATATACGCCTCTCTTTGTTTTTTATTTGAGGTCGAGACAAAAGCCGTTCATTCGAGAGTCTGCAGCAAAACTGATTTTTAGATTTGTCTCACTCTCCCTAGTTGCAGAAAATGCTTGGAGAATAGAATTGGAATGAATACAGTCTGAATTATTAAAGAAAAAGGGGCAGGAATGAAGTATTCCTCAAAAAGAGGCAACTTCTATTCCCGCCGTTTATTCAGAGTTAGTAAGAAAAAAATTGACTTTTTGCTAAATCATATACATGCTATCCTGCCGATTTTTCACTTTCTTTACGTACATCAAAAATGACATTCTTGATCATTCATCATGTGCAACTTGCCACTCTAATCGATCGAGTAGCGGTGTATAATCTACTTTGGTAAAGTCAGTAACATCAAATTCATAAAGGGTTCCTAGTGCGAAACGATCATATTGTCGCGCATTAATTATTTTTTTAAATGCTTCTTTTGTGATGTGATTCGTGCCCAATGATCGATCTTCTAACTGGTCCCCATAGTGGTAATGATCCATGATATAACTAAGATGACGTTCTGGTTCGCGATCTCTTTGATGACGACGTGCCCATAAAACCTCAAAATCAGCGACCAATCGAATGGTAATCACTTCATACTCATATTTTTTTGCTAAAAACTGCAGTTTCTCCTTTTGTTTGTCACTAAATGGATATTCGGAAACCATCACTTTTTTACCAGCTTCCATATATAATTCCAATGCGCGATAAAAGAATGGATAGACTTTGTTTTTTTCTTGTTCTGCTCGTTCATTTAAATTAGTAAAACCAAGCGATTCTGCATAATATTCCTTGATTTCATCAAGTGTGATCGTATACATGGTAGGAAATCGTTCACGAAGTTTGCTCATTAAGTAGGTTTTGCCAGTTCCAGGACTCCCAGCCAAAAGAATGAAATACTTTTTTCGTTTACTTTGTTTCTGCATAGATCCCATTTCCTACATTTAAAAATAACCCGATTTTATGTTTGATGATTTCCTTTACTGCTTCATTGGCTGGGATAACATTATAGCGCAAAGATTTGCTGATTTCTGTTTCACCGAAAGTTGCTTTAGCTGTTTTGGTCCAGTTTACTAATAGTTCTGTTCCAACATTGAATTTGCGAATACCATTGTTGATCAATTCTGGATAATCTTCTTCTTTTACGCCTGTTCCACCATGAATAACTAATGGAACATCTACTACAGCGTTTATTTCTTTTAATAATGGAAGATTCACTTCCGTTTTGGATTTGAACTGACCATGATTCGTCCCGATTGCGATTGCTAAAACGTCCACCCCTGTTGCTGCCACAAACTCTACCGCATCTGCTGGTTTTGTATAGATCTTATCATTCTCAGCTACGTGAATTCCTTCTTCTGTACCACCAATCGTCCCTAGTTCTCCTTCTACAGAAACACCGCGAACATGGGCATATTCCACCACAGCTTTTGTTTTTAGAATATTTTCTTTAAAAGGTAAATGAGAGCCGTCATACATCACGGACGTATAGCCACTATCGATTGCTTGCTTGATATCGTCAAAATCACGTGCATGATCCAAATGAAGAACTGCATCGATCATTTCTTCATTGGCAATCGTTTTTACCACATTGACCAATACATTCATCCCAATATATCTTGCCGTATCGACACTTGTTTGGATAATGATCGGTGCCCCCATCTCTTTCGCTGCACGTAACATTTCCGGCAACATTTCTAGATTATGCGTATTAAAGGCACCTACCGTAAAATTCAATGCTTCTACTGTTTTGGTTACTTCTTTTAATGTTGTATACATTTGTTCATCCACCTTTATCGTATTAGTTGTTTCCTTTGATCGTGACTTTTTTGGCTATTTGTCGCATATCGTCCATTTTCCCCATATAATAATCAATCCCTTGATCCATCCCCTTTACGCGCAGCCTCACCTCTTTTTCTGTTGTAAAGGGACATCAATCGCTTATACCCATCTCCGATACTTTCTTTATGTGCCAAACTGTTTTCTAAAGCAGAAATTGCTTGTTCGATTTCATCCAAATCAGCATAGTCAAGCCCTATTTGTTCAAATAGTTTTGCCTGTTTTTCTGACTCTTCACAACTAGCAAGTTCTTGCTCAAGCTTTTTGATTTTCTGCTGGAGTCTAGTACATTCTTCCTCAGAAAGACTAGACATTTCTTTTGGTACTTCTTTTTTCTTTTTTTTTAAACCCAAACATTTTCTTTTCCTACTTTCCTTTTAAAATACTTTTAAGATAGGACTTAAGATCCATGCATAGAATAAAGCTGCAGCGACTGTATCGACATCTGTTGCAGTCGCATTGATGAAGCCCATCGAATTGAAGATCGTTACGAGTAGTGCAGGCAATAATGTAATAAAAAATCCGTGGGCAATCCCGCCAATGATGGCACCGCGTCGTCCACCAACAGCATTTCCAAAGATTCCTGCTGTACCGCCTGCAAAAAAGTTAGTCAACATCCCTGGGAGAATCATCGCTAATCCAAACAATGGTAAAGTAAACATTGCAATGACTGTCCCAATCGTCGTCGTTATAAACCCTAAGATCACTGCATTCGGACTATATGGAAAGAACACTGGGCAATCTAAAGCAGGGATGGCATCTGGCACTAATTTCATTGCGATCCCACGAAAGGCTGGTACGATCTCCCCAAGTAATAATCGAACACCTACTAACAAAACATAGACACCGACAACAAACTGGATTGCTTGTAAGAAAGCAAACATAATGTAATTTTGCCCTCCTGATAATTCTGCAGCAAATGATTCTCCAGCAAACAATACCGTGATGATATAAAGAGGAACCATGACCACCATGACCGATAAGTAGGTATCTTGTAAAAATTCAAAATGAGCAGGTAATTTGATGTCCTCAATCGACTTTTTATTCTCGCCCCGTTCACCAAAAAGCTTGGCTACTCCTGCTTCAAACAAATATCCGATCGTACAAAAATGGCCTAACGCAATGTCATCAGAACCTGTGACTTTACGAATGATCGGCTGAGCCAATGCTGGCATGGCAATCGCAAAAATTGCACCAATAAATCCACCAACCAGTATCAGCACAAGTCCACGTAATCCAGCAAAATAACCAAAAACAGTTGTCATAGTAGCCATCCAAAGTATTGCTTGACCTGTCAAGAAAATATATTTCCACTTTGTAAAGCGTGCCAGTACTATATTAAAAATAAAAATAGCTAAAAAAGTTAACGCAATATCTCTACCTAGCCCTAGTTCATTCATTGCTTGTCCATTGATTGCCTCAATAGATGGAATGATTCCTTGCATTTGAAACCCTTCGGTAAAGATTTGACCAAAGTAGGTCAGACTCCCTACGATGATGCTTGAACCTGCACTTAATACTTGGAATCCCAACAATGTCTTCAACGTTCCCGAGATGACCTAACCAGTGGATTTCTTTTGTAACACTAGTCCTAACATCGCAATCAACGCAATGGTGATCGATGCCTGTGTCAAAATATTTTCTATGATAAAATTGATGACGCCCATTGTCTCTCCCCCTGTATGGTATTTTAGATAGCACCCTTGTTCAGTAAAACTGGCGTTAATTTTTCTTCAATTTCACTTTTTGAAACGATATTTTTCAAATAAACCATCGCAGTACTCGGATCAAGCGTAAATTTTTCAAATTGTGAGCGGAAATTCTCAGCAGTGATAATCACATCTGGTCTCATGGAGACAGCGGATGAAATATCACAGTGATCCAATTTAGCCTGCACTCCTAACTTATTCAAAACATCTTCTGCGGACATTTGAGCTGCAAAACTACTTCCTAAACCTGCACCACATACAAATAAAATATTCAGTTTATTCATTTTCTTCTTCCCCTTTTTAACTACTGAAACAGTAGTGTTTTAAACGTTTCGATTGTTTGGCATTTGATCAGTTTGGTTAATTTCTCCTCATTGTTGATCAGTTCAATCAATTCTTTCATGATTGTCAGATGTGAATAAGAATCTACAGCAGCCAGGCAAAAAATGATTTTTACAGGGTCCATATCCTGATTTCCAAAAGCAATCGGCTGTTTTAGCGTAGTGATACTGACGCCTAATTGATTCACTCCGTCTTCCGGTCGTGCATGAGCTAACGCTAAGTGCTTCCCAATCACGATATAAGCACCATATTCCTCTACCGCCTGGACCATCGCATCGACATAGCGTGGTTCAACGATGTTTTCCTTTACTAAGGGCTGAGCGACTAATTCAATCGTCTCCTGCCAAGTTTCTGCTTTTTCTTGAATCAGAATATGACTGTCAGTCAATATATCTTTTAACATTGGTTGAATCTCCCTTTTATTGATCTCTAAATCATTTTTTTCAAATAATGTCTCTAAGCGAGAGTAGATATAGCGATCAATCTTTCCTCCGCTTCCTTCTACTATCGCTAAAATATCAGTGAATAAGCTAGTTGATTCTTTCGTTTCAGGCCTTATGCGCTGAAATTTATGATGAACTTTTAAAAATTCTGCTACTATTGGCCGATTATTCTCAGTTAAAATTGGATCAATAACAAGCATCGGTTTACTTTGATAAGCCAAATTGAAGGTACTGAAAATCAAATCAACGTCTAATTTATCCACTAATGGTACTTCTTTGGAACTCAATACTGCGAGAACCTCGATTTGTGGAAATTTTTCTTTGAGATTCTCTGCTAAAAGATTTCCCGTAGCCACCCCATGATTGCAGACAACCACCGATCTGTACTTAGCGATGACATTTTGTCGAAGTGCACTAGCGATAGTTGAAAAGTGAATGACTAGAAAGGCGATTTCATCTTCGATCACTTTACCAGAAGCTGCTTCCTCGATCACGGGCATGAATTGAGCAACCACACGATAAATCGGTTCATATGTCGTACGGATATTTTCTTTTAGCGGGTTGATGACTTGCACATTGTTTTGTATCCTCACGATCAGTGCAGCGATGTGCTTATAGAGATTCTCAAATAGTAATTCTTCCTTTAGATGGAAGGGGATCGCTGTTGATTTTTCAACGAACTGGATCAATTGAATCGTCAACAATTGTGCTTGGACCCACTCAAACGTATTGGAAATATCTCGTGAATTGAATGTTTCGATCATAAATCGCAAGTAGTTACGTTCCACCTGCGGAATCTCATCCAACTGGAATTCTCGTTTTATCTGCTCGATAAATTCAGAAAAATCTGCTTGTTCATCATCAAAATTTTTCCAAGTCAATGTCGAGATCCACTCATGCTTTTTCACCCTCTGAATCCAGATCAATGTGAGCAATAAAAGTTGACTTTTATAAATCTCATCGGTTCTGTTGCAAAGTTTTAAATCTACTATCAAATAAGGTAGAATAATAGAAAAAGATAGCAGGAGGAATGACGATGAATCATTTTAAAGGAAAGCAATTTCAGCAGGATGTGATTATTGTAGCTGTGGGCTACTATCTTCGTTATAACCTTAGCTATCGTGAAGTTCAAGAAATCTTATATGATCGTGGCATTAACGTTTCTCATACGACGATTTATCGTTGGGTGCAAGAATATGGCAAACTACTCTATCAAATTTGGAAAAAGAAAAATAAAAAATCCTTTTATTCATGGAAAATGGATGAAACGTACATCAAAATTAAAGGAAAATGGCATTATTTGTATCGAGCCATCGATGCAGATGGTTTAACCTTGGATATTTGGTTACGTAAAAAACGGGACACACAAGCAGCCTATGCTTTTCTTAAGCGGTTAGTGAAGCAGTTTGATGAACCGAAGGTTGTAGTCACAGATAAAGCCCCCTCTATTACAAGTGCCTTTAAGAAACTAAAAGAATACGGCTTTTATCAAGGGACAGAACATCGTACCATTAAATACCTGAATAATTTGATTGAACAAGACCATCGTCCAGTAAAGAGACGCAATAAATTCTATCGAAGTTTACGCACTGCCTCTACCACGATTAAAGGCATGGAAGCCATTCGAGGATTATATAAGAAAACCCGAAAAGAAGGCACTCTCTTCGGGTTTTCGGTCTGTACTGAAATCAAGGTATTATTGGGAATCCCAGCTTAAATCATAGATACCGTAAGGGATTTTATTCTTTATTTAAAACTTTGCAACAGAACCCGTATAATGATGCCAATTAACTTTTTTGTTGTACAAACGACTTACTGGAATCCCATTCGCTCCTTTGTACGAGTACCAACCAATTCCTTCATATGTCCAGCCTTGTTTTGTAATGCTGTCTCGCTCTTTCGCATTTAATGTGTAAAAATGTTCCCCATTATAACGATTGTATAAACGATAAACAGGATCACCGCTTGTTGGTGCTTGCCAACCAATTCCCTCATAATTCCAACCAATTTTTCTCAAATGATCTCGCTCACCAGTATCTCGTGTGTAAAAATGTTCCCCACTATTAGGGTTGAATAGACGATACATAGGAATCGTTTTAACTGCTGCTCTTGCACTACTGCTCATGGAATCATCCATTAATTCTTCTTTAGGCGCTTGTGTTGCATTCGCTTCACTTTGTCCTGCTTTTTCTGGCGCTTCCAGTGTAACTTCTTGTCCATTAATAATTGCTGTTTGTGGTTGTTCTACATTACTTGTCTCGTTAGTAGTTATTGTTTCTATTGAAGATTGTGTCTCACTGGTCACTTGTGTATCTTCAGTAGAAAATATCGTTTCTTCAGTAACAACTGTCGAATTTCCTGTGTTTATTTCCTCTGCAGATACAGATTCCCCTAAACTAATACTAGACAATACACTAATACTTGCTAACAAAAAAAGATAACGCTTCATTGACTCCTCCTGATAAAAATAATTTCACAATAAAATTATACCGACTAAAAAAAATGGATTCAATATTTATGAAGAAAAACAAAAACTTCTGCCCTATTATGGACAGAAGACTACAAAATATTGAAAAGTTTGGGAACAACGACAGAACATCGTTGATAATGAGAGTATATCAAATATTCTAAACCACTGTAATATCTCTTACTTGCCTAAAAAATCAATTACATACTGTCATGGATTTAATTGGATCATCGTCCATATGGATATATATAGTATTGATCGTCATGATAGCTTGAACTTGCAGCAATATAGAAACTGAAGCAATCTACACCAACATCGTTGATTAATCGCTGATCATAACCCCAAATATCTTCTAATAACTGATCAAAAGTAATATACCCTAACTCATACTGCTGAATGATATTCATAATTGACTCCATTTATCTAACTCTTGAATCTCAGCATGGCGTACTTCATCATAATGAACTTTATGATCACCAACAAATATTCCTAATTCATCATGTCCTCTGATTTCACCAATAATATCATCAGGATAGTAGCCTTCAGAATCTCGTTCTTCTTTTTGAATACAAACAACTTTTCTTTTCAGGACAGCAGCGTTTAACACTTCCGTAATTTCTTCAGTCGTCATCTGTTCTTTGGCCAAATTTTGATTGGCACGTTGCTCGACGTCGGCATCGATCTTTTCTGTGTGATCTGAAAGATAAAATCCTGCCCATTTTAAACGTCCTCGATCATTGTATTCAATCATTATTTAGCCCTCCATTTCTTCCTGGATGCCCACCGACTAACGTACTTCTAGTAATACTACGTGCGCCTTCTAACTTAGAAGAAGCGTGAACAATTGCCGTAAAACCATACTTCTGTCGGATCTTGTCTATAATCTTATCTAGTTTTTCTTCATTAATCTGTTGCTGTGGATCACTAAACAAATCTAGCTGAAGCGAATCGGTATAAACGAGCTTACTGTAAGTAATTCCAACGTGCCTTACTTCTTGTCCATCATAATATTTGTTGAATAAATACAGGCAGTAGTACTGAAGCTCTTTCGTATTATCAGTCAGTGGGATTTTCATTTGGTGCGAAAACCCTGACTTTGTTTCCAGGATCGACGTACCTATATACAAGCGAACGCAACCAGTCTTGCACTTATGCTGTCGAATACGTGCAGCCACTTGTTCCGCCATTTCCTTCACAACGATCTCAACTTCTTCTTTCCTCGTATAATCCTTCGGTAGTACCTGAGAATTGCCATAAGATTTCTCTTTAGTTGGTTCTGGCGGTTCTGCGATATCCGTTCGATCAATCCCATTCGCATGAAAATAGAGCTGTAGTCCAATAACCCCTAATTGCCTCTTGAGAGCGTATGGGTCCCAATTGGCTAAATCTTTAATACTCAGAATCCCCATGTGGTTTAATCTTTTTTTCATGCGTGATCCAATACCCCAAAAGTCCGTCATTTCTTTAATCGCCCAAATTTTTTCTGGTACATTTTGATACGTCCATTCCGCTATAAATCCCTTATTATGCTTGGCTTCATTATCTAAGGATAATTTAGCTAAAACCGGATTATCCCCAATACCGACAGTTGCGATCAAACCAGTTTGACGGTAAACGTGTAACTGTATCTGTCTTGCGAGCTGTTTTCGTCTCTCACTTCTTGTACCTGGTGTCGTAAATAAGTTCAGCAATTTTGTTACCTTTAGAATTGACTCATCAATCGAATAGATCAATAAGTCTTCATCTGCGACGTACTGCCGAAAAATACTATTTATTTCCATATTTTTTTTAATATATAAGTTCATCCTTGGTGGTACAATGTGTAATTCTTTAGGCAAAGGATAAGGTAGATCACGAGGTCTACTAATATTTGTAATCCCATATTTACTTTTGGCAGTTGGTGAAGCTGCTAAGGTAAGCCCTGATCCAGTGTTGTCTGCTCGACTCATCACGACCAATTCAGCCGTTAAAGGATCTAAGTTTCTTTCAACACATTCCACCGAACTATAAAAGCTTTTCATGTCGATTAGAAAGTAATCATTGACTGGCTCTTTTGAGTAATCAATCATAACATCCCCCCCATTCCAACACAATTATACAAACATATGTTCGTTTTTGTAAAGGGGAACTACCTAAAAAGAAAAAAGTCAGACAAAAATGTCTGACTTTTCTTTACTCTACTAGATTAGCAATTATAAGTAGGTTCTAATTCGCCCAGTTTGACCAACTATATAACCTATAAATCCTAAATGACCTTAGAATCATCGTATGAACACTAAATAGCATGTCATTTTCTACATTCTACAGTCGGGATTAACAAATAACAAAATAGCATAAAACCAAGCTTAAAACACATGTTAGAAACCTGCTATATACCTATTGTGTTCCATGCTCTGAAGAAAAAATATTGATATCAATATTTTTTCTCCAGAGCTCTATTTTTATAAAATAAAATTAAATCTATCCCAACCATTACCGCGTTTATAATATACAAATATATTACATAATCACACTTCACTAATAACTTATTTAATATTCCGAAAACATATCCTATTATTAGTACAATCATAAATAATGAACTTTTCCCTTTAGTTGATTTAGATTTTAATGACTTATATATAGAAAATGGCCATGCAGCTCCAAAACATATGAGCATTATAATTTCGTATATACTCATATTAACAATTATACAATCCTTTTAATGTAAATTGGTCTAAAATATGTCCTTCCATTTCTCTGCATAAATCATTTAAATAAAAACCATTTTCTAAATTTATAAAACAATCTAATGCATAAACATGTATTTCGTAAATATGTTCTTTATTTGGAGGTGCCATACCTCCATAATACATACAAAACTCTTTTTCTACTTTTCCTCCTTGAATGCTAATCCAACTATTTAAACCTTGAATAATGCTCTTATTCGTTCTACTTTCATTTTCTTCTATTTCTTCTTTAGTTATATTAGCAGCTACCCAATGTATCCATGAAAAACCTCCACTAACTGGTATAGCATCTTTATCTTCTATAACTATAGCAAATGTTTTTGTTCCTTCAGGTGCATTTTCTATTTTTAGTGGTAATGAACACGTAGGAATTCCATGTTTATCAGTATTTCCTCTCTTTCCATATTTATCTTGAATTATACCATCGATTATTCCTTTACTAGTTACTTTCATAAAATAATCTCCTTAAAATATTATATAGAAAATCTAAATAAAACTTACAAATACATATTATTTTCTATATATATTAAAGTCAATTACCCACTTTTTTATCAGTATTAATTAATCCAATTTCAATAAGTTCCTTTTTTCTTCATTTGTCTCACATAACCTGAATCGTATCCCCATCTTAGGCTGGCTTCAGTCGCAGTCATTAAATCATTGTCATGCAAATTATATTTCTTTTCTGACATATTAGTCTCCTTTTATACACTATATAGCTTATAAACAATGATAAACTTTATAGTGTATAAAATCAATTAAGTGTTTATTTTGAGTGTACCCTAAATAGACACTGTCGGTGTCACTTTTCTTTTTAAATGGCATATTTTTTATCTTTAAATGGCAAAATATTACAGAAATTATAATTACATACGTGACCATTTTACTTATCAAAAATACCTGTCAGGATAATTCTTGACAGGCACTTTTGATATTAATAACTGCGTTTGTTGTATTCAGTAAACTCGCCATACTCTAAAAATTAGTAATTTTCAAATTTGTTGTGAAAGAGAAATCATCTCAATTAACCCTTGAGCAGCTTCACTACCTTTATTTCCTGCTTTCGTACCTGCTCTTTCAATTGCTTGCTCAATGGATTCTGTGGTTAATACACCGAACATCACGGGAATATTGGATTCTAGGTTAATATGTGCGACACCTTTTGCTACCTCATTGGAAACTAATTCATAATGAGTAGTTGCGCCTCTGATCACTGTCCCCAACGTAATCAACCCATCATAACTATCCTTTTTGCTGAGTTTTTTGGTAATAAAAGGAATTTCAAAAGCTCCCGGTACCCAATATATATCAATTTGTTCTTCTTTAACGCCATGTCTTTTTAAATTATCCAATGCTCCTTGCAATAATTTTTGATTGATAAATTCATTAAATCGCGCGACTACAATTCCTATTCGAAGATCCCTTGGAGAATAATTTCCTTCATAAATTGTCATTTTCTTGCTCCTTTATTTTTATACTGATAAGTAATGGTGGAACTTATCTCTTTTTGTTTTTAAATAGGATTGGTTTTCCTTTTGTGGAACGGTTTCAATGGGTACCCTATCGACAATCGTAATTCCATCTTGTTGTAGCTCTGTTACTTTATCGGGATTGTTTGTAAGTAATCGAATGGACGTTGTACCAATTGATTTTAAAATATCCGCTGCAAAGTGATAATCCCGTTCATCCGGAGCAAAGCCCAATTCAATATTTGCTTCATAAGTATCAAATCCTTGTTCTTGCAATTGATAAGCTTTTAACTTATTTCTTAATCCAATTCCACGACCTTCTTGACGAAGATAAAGAATAGCTCCAGTCCCCTCTTCTGCAATCATTCTCATTGCTTCATGTAACTGTTCACCACAATCGCAACGATGAGAACCAAAGACATCACCAGTTAAACATTCTGAATGAACACGGACTAATGTAGGAGATTGACTATTTTGAATATCTCCTTTTGTTAACAATAGATGCTCCCGTTTTTCTCCGTCTTCATAAATAGTCAATTTGAAATCACCATAATCTGTCGGTAAATTTACGGTTATATGACTATTTTCTTCTAAATAATTTGCCAACTCATCAATCGTAATTAAGGGCAATTGCCATTTTTCAGATAAACGGGTCAGATCTTTCATTCTTGCCATCGTTCCATCTTCTTTCAGAATCTCACAAATATAAGCGGCCTCTATACTATTAGCTAATTTGGCTAAATCAATTGCGGCTTCGGTATGTCCTCGACGTATAAGCGTTCCGCCATCTACACTAATCAAAGGGAAAATATGTCCTGGTCTAAGAAAATCATTTGATTTCGAATGAGGATCAGCCAATGCTTGAATGGAAGTTGCTCGATCAAATGCGGAAATACCAGTCTTCGTATGTTTATGATCCACACTAATCGTAAAAGCTGTACCAAACGCATCAGTATTATGGGCTGTCATCTCTCCTAAAGATAAGCGTTGCGCAATGCTCTTAGATATTGGCGCACAGATTAATCCTCGACCAAACTTTGTCATAAAATTAACCGCCTCAGGTGTCACATATTCGGCTAAACCAACCAAATCTCCTTCTGATTCTCTATCTTCATCATCAGCTACAATGATTAGACCGCCCTTTTTCAAAGTTTTAATCGCTTCAGTAATATTACTCATAGTAAGTCCTTCTCCTTATACATTTCAAATTTATTTCTCTGTGCCTTTACATATTTTCCAACCATGTCCGTTTCTATATTCACAAGATGACCTACACTTAAAATTCCCAGATTTGTCAAGGATTTAGAATGTGGAATCAGACTAACTGAAAAGCTTGCTGCTGTTGTTTCCGTCACTGTTAAACTTACTCCATTAATTGCAATTGATCCTTGTGGAATGATTTCACCTGCATATTTGGTTGGATAAGCAAACGTCAAAACTAATGCATTTTGATTCTCTACTTTCTTAATCAACCTTGTAACAGTATCAATATGTCCCGCAACAAAATGTCCTTCAAAACGTTGCATCATTAAAACTGCTCGTTCTAAATTGACTCTATCGCCCACTTTTACGGTGGAAAAAGTGGTCCGTTTAAAAGTTTCAGGCATTATTTCAGCTTTAAAAAAAGTACTTGAAACCTCAATAGCAGTTAAACATACCCCATTGACTGCCATACTATCACCAATGTTGTAATCACTTAGTATACTGTTGGAAGCCTGAAAAGTGAGTTGGATCATTTGCTGGTTTCGTCTAATTTCTTTGACTATTCCTTGTTCGGCGATTAATCCTGTGAACATTGCTTTCGTTTCCCCCTCACTCGAATGTCTTCTCCTAGCTGTTCAACTTCCAAAAATTCTAATTGCTGGTCTTTAGAGACTAAACGTTCACTATGAAAGGACATCGGACTTGTTCCACCAAAAAGTTTGGGAGCAATATAACTGATGACTTCGTCCCAGAGACTTTCTGCTAAAAAAGCATCATGGATTTTCGCTCCTCCTTCTACGTACAACGACTGAACACCTTTCTTTCTCATGGTCTCAATAAAGAAGGCAAAAGAAAACTTAGGTGTATAAAAAATTGTTACATGGGGGAATATTTCCTTTAGCTCATGATTTTCCGTAAATATCCAGACCGGACTTGTTGTCATTTGAAAAAGATTGAGTTCAGGACTTTTAAGAATCCGCCCTCTACGATCCAAAACGATGCGCACTGGCGGGAAAATATTTTCAGCATCAGGCAACAAATGAGGGTTATCAACTAGAACAGTTTCGCTCCCCACCACAATTCCTTGGTATTCCCCTCGCTCTTTCCGTACTCTTGAAATTGCCTTTGGGCTTGTTATTGAGTGCCGAGAACCTTTCTTTATAGAAATCTTTCCATCTAGTGTAACGGCTTGTTTTAGTGTGATATAGGGACGATCCATTTCAAAAAAGTGGTTATAAAAAGGATTCAGTGCTCTACATTTCTCTTCTTCTACACCTACAATTACTTTGATTCCATGCTTTTGTAGAAATTCTCTGCCTTTTCCTGCCACTAAAGGATTCGGATCAAGCTGACCTATGACTACCGTTGTGATACCAGACTGGACAATGGCTTGCGTACAAGGTGGCTGTTTTCCTTGGTGGTTACAAGGTTCTAAAGTAACATATAAAGTTGAATTAAACAGTTCTTCGGGGGAGCTACAATTTTTAATAGCATTTACTTCAGCGTGAGCCTCGCCATAATGTAAATGGGCACCTAGTGAGAGTAGCTTTCCTTCTTTAACAATAGCAGCTCCAACTAATGGATTGGTAAAGGTCTTTCCCTTTCCTTTTCTTGCTTCTTCAATCGCAGCTAACATGAAAGACTGGTGCATATCAATTCCCCCTTTCAACAAAAAAAGCCCTGCGAAATTAATCACAGGGCATAACTAAATAAACCTAAAGATAATCGATTTTAATACAAATAAAACCGATCTTCAGTCGATTTTTCTTCTCCCATCCAGACTTTAACTGTCGGTGTCAGATTCTCACTGGCTCAACCACAAAAATGTGGGTCACGGACTTCGAGTAGACTCGTCACCGTCGGTCGGGAATTACACCCTGCCCCGAAGAAATATTCAATTCGTTTAGAGTATATTCTTAAAGCTCAAATATGTCAACCTAAAATAAAGTGGAGTATAAACGTCAGTATTTTATTAATGTTAATCGGATGAATAAAATAAGAATGAAATGTCCATAAAATGGTCTGTTTCTGAACACTTGCTTTTTTTACCTTAAATTTAAATTTTTCTATATTTTTAGTGTTCATAAACCCATATCAAAATCTATGTTCATTTAATCTATATAGATAAAGTTATGTTACAATAGATTTTAGTTAGGAGTGATTTTTTTGAAAATAGGATATGCACGGGTATCTACCGGATTACAAAATTTAGATTTACAAGAAGATAGTTTAAACAAATTTGGCTGCGAGAAAATTTTTACCGATCATATGAGTGGAGCAAAAAGTAATCGACCAGGATTGGAAACGGCTATCGATTTTGTTCGTTCTGGAGATACTCTCGTAGTTTGGCGGTTGGATCGGCTGGGAAGAAATATGGAAGATCTGATTTCAATCGTCAATCGTTTGAATGAACGTGGTGTGAGTTTTCATAGTCTTCAAGAAAATATTACAATGGACAAATCTAGCTCTACTGGACAACTTATGTTTCATTTGTTTGCGGCATTTGCCGAATTTGAGCGCAATTTGATTTTGGAACGCTCGGCTGCTGGAAGGGAAGCTGCACGTGCAAGAGGAAGGTTTGGTGGTCGTCCTGAGAAGTTAACCTCGCAGGATTTGGAACTACTGAAGACTCTAGTAGATAATGGTACGCCTATTAAGACGATTGCCGAACGTTGGAATGTTTCTCGAACAACTATTTATCGTTACCTTAATAAAATAGAAGAAAAAAATAAGGAAACACTTAAGTAACACTTGGGCGTTTCCTTATTTTTCAAGGCAGCGTACCCTAAATAGACACTAACCGATCATTGAAAAATCTAGTTTTCTAATGTATGATTAGGGTGTGTTTTAAATAGTTCGAGAAAGTAGGGTAAATTTTTGAAAATTGCTTATATTCGAGTTTCGTCGATTGATCAAAATGAACAACGGCAAATTGAAGAAATGAAAAAGTATGGCGCAGAAAAAATTTTCATCGAGAAACAATCTGGAGCAACGATCACCCAACGACCGATTTTTCAGGAAGCTTTAGAGTTTGTTAGAGAAAAAGATATTTTTATTGTCGAAGCCATCGATCGATTAGGCAGAAATTATGACGAAATCATTGACTCAGTCAATTACCTCAAAAAGAAAAATGTACAACTAATCATCACTAGTTTACCAATCATGGCTGAAGCAATTGGAAATCCTCTCCTGGATAAATTCATTAAAGATTTGATCATTCAGATCTTGGCCATGATTGCCGAACAGGAACATACAGAATCTAAACGACGCCAGGCACAAGGAATTAAGATTGCTAAAGCGAATGGTGTTTATAAAGGACGCCCTAAGTTATATAGTGCAGACACAAAAGATCCCCAACGTCGCCTTGTTTATGAAAGCATCGTTAAGGATCTTGAGAATGGCGTCGCTATTTCAACAATTTCGGAAGACTACAATATTACTAGACAAACAGTTTACAGAATTAAAAGCGAACTCACTTGAACAAAAAATACTTAAAGGGAGATAAAATCTGAAGCAATAACAGCAACGCACAAAAAAAAGCATTTTATTCCACAATATTCTTGTTTCTATTCATTGATAGCGTTACATGTTTGTTTTGGTTTTCCATCAAGTAACTATCGTTTTATTTATTGAGAATTAAACTGAATAATTTTTACTAATTCAGGTTTTGATTGTTCAATTTCTAAGTTTAATCGATTTATTATGTCAACAGCTACTTCATGAAATAAATCATTTTTTTCATCAACGAGTTCAAAAACAATTAATTTATTTTCGTCTACAATACTATCAAAAATATTATTAAATAATTCTTTAATATCTTCAACAGAACTATCACTTAAATTTATATTTAAATTATTTAATTCTTTAAAAGTTAAACTAACCTTTTCTTTTTTTCTAAGTATTTCTACTTTAATTATTTTATTATCAAATTCCATATAAATTTTTCCTCCTACTGAACATATTCTGGCTGCCTTCTAAATGATCTAATGCCTTATCTTCCCAATTAAGTATTTCAGATGGATCTAGAGAACCAACAAGTTCTCCAGAATACATATTTCCATAAAAATATCCATTGCTATTATCATCTTTAAAGTCACAGTAGATACACTGACTAGGTAAAGTGTTAGTTGCAATATTAGCATTATGCGTTGACAGTACAATTAATTTATTTTGATTCCGTAAGTTGTCTAATTTAGGAATCAAATAATCCGAAATGTATTTATTTCCTAGACCCCTCTCTATCTCATCAAACAGATAGCAATCAAATTTTGTATTCTCTAATAATCCACTTATTGATAAAATAGCTTTCTCTCCCTCTGAAGGTGTATATGCTTCAGAGGTGTTTTTATATTCCTTTAGTATATTTACTTCTTTTTTATCACTTCAGAAATAAATATATTGCCGTCAGTATTTTTTTCAATATGTGAAAAATACTTATTAATTTCACTGAATGATCTGGCAGAAAAGGTACTTATTTTTTTCACTAAATCTCTAAACAAAGCAATATTAGTTCTATTAAATACAGAACCTTGTTTATATACATATTCAGGAGATAAGGTGACTATTTTTACTTCTAAGATAATAGTTCCTTTATTAGGCAATTCACCTAAGCTTACCCTTTCCCCCCCCTGTTTAATACAGTCTAAATGATTGTTTATGTTATTAATGTTTTCCATGAACTCTAACCTTTTAGAAACTAAATCCGAAAAACCAAGTTTATTTAATTTAGCAATTTTACCTGTTTTTTTGGTTACAGTTCCTTTGATTAATTCTAGTAATATATCAGTATTTTTATTTACATAAATATTTTTATAATTAAACTTTAGTTTTTTTATTACATCTTTTTTCAACTTATTCAATTCTTCGTTTAGATTATTTTTATCATTATCTCCCTCGTTCCTGAGTTGGTTATTGATATTTATTACATCTATTATCTTTTTTTTATTTTGCATAGCTGTAGTATATAATTTTTCAAAATTACTATTATTTGTTTCAGTAAATGTTGCTTCTGTTTTTTTTATTAATAACGCATTCGCACTAACTTTTGTTGCTTTATGATATTCCAATATTGATTGAATAAAATTAGGGATACTATCTTCGTTATACCCAATAACTTTATCAAAACTATATCTTATATTTTCCTGTGAGTATTCGTCAGCTTCTACTGAATCCTTATATTTTTTTATAATATTTTCATATTCAGTATTATAATTTTTTCCCTCATGTAGAAATACTTTTTTTCCAATTCTTTGAAAGTGTGGCAAAAGATATCTAGACATAAATACTGTTTTTCCAGCTCCCTTTTCTCCGAATACAATATTTATATCTTCATATATAGGAACTGTATTTTGCTTTTCATTAATCACAACATCAATCTTTTGAGCAGCATCTAATTGTTTTTTTATAAACTGTTTTGGGTTTTTAGCAAGTTCATAAAATTTACTAAAAGAATTTATTCTAAACTTTATTTCAGGTAGCTCATACTCACTATATTTATTCCAATCTTGTACATCACTTCCAAGTAAAGAAATCTCATCATGCCCATTTATGATACCCATTGTTTGAATTTTTCCAGGCTCTAAAATTATTATATAATTTTCTAAATCCTTAAGTAGTTTTTCTTTATCCTTGAGTGTAAATGCTCTTTTTTTATCCTTATCTAAGAAATGAGGAATTATCACAATTTTTTCGCTGGAGAATTCTTTCACTTTATTTATAAAATCCTGATATTCTAAATAAAAGTTATCGTAATCTCTATTATTATCATTATCAAAGGTTTCATAAAAATGTTCCATTTCATTTGGATCGCAAATAACAATTGTATGGTAATGTTTCTTATCATCTATTTTTAAGTCTAGCTCTATCCCAGGAAAAATCGAAAAGTTAGGTTCCATATCCATTATCTCCTGAAATTCTTCTTTACAAAATTTATTATGATTTGTAATAGCGCACATAACTACATTGTTCTCATCCATTTTTTTTATAAAATCTTTTGGATTAATTATTCTTTTGGAACTATCTCCAGATTTGCATTTTTGAGTATGTATATGAAAATCTACTCTCATTGTCTATTCTCCTTTTTGTTCCTAACTTATTAAAAAACACGTCTTATGCATAGTTCAATAATACTATATAAAAGAACAACTTCAAAAGAATAATTAAATTTTTCAACTTGCGGATACTAAAATAGTTGAAGTAATTTATTGAAATTAGGTTGATTGAGTATTTGTTCATAGACTGTCATTCGCTTGGTACATCTTTTACTTTGCTCTCCTCCTCCACCCTCGTCAGTTGTTTTCGAGTTTCATAGATTGATCAAAATGAACAAAGGCAACTTGAAGAAATGAAGAAGTTCGGCGCAGAAAAAATATTTATTGAGAAACAATCTGGAGCAACGATTACTCATCGACCAATTTTCCAAGAAGCTTTAGAATTTGTCTGAGAACAAGATATTTTTATCGTGGAAGCCATCGATCGACTTGGAAGAAATTATGACGAGATCATTGAATCGGTTAATTATCTAAAAAGAAAAAATGTACAACTTATCATCACTAGTTTACCAATCATGGCTGAAGCAATCCTCTCTTGGATAAGTTCATCAAGGATTTAATCATTCAGATCCTGGCCATGATTGCCGAACAGGAACGTACAGAATCTAAACGACGCCAGGCACAAGGAATTAAGATTGCAAAAGCAAATGGTGTTTATAAAGGACGTCCTAAGTTATACAGCGCAGACACAAAAGATCCCCAACGTCGCCTTGTTTATAAAAGCATCGTTGAGGATCTAAATCAGGGTATTGCTATTTCAAAAATTGCAAAAAATTATAACATCACTAGACAAACAGTTTATAGAATAAAAAACGATTTGTAAGTATGGTAAGGAAACAGCTCTCTTTATTCTCAGATATCTAAAACTACAATAAATTAAACTTCAACTTTGCAAATAAATCAGACTATTTAAGTATAATTGATTGACTTAACAATGCTATTAGCACAATAATATCCCTCTACATAAATAAAGTAGAGGGATATGGAAATATTTTTATATTGGTGCATGACATCTTTGACTGTGAGCACCAGATAAAGCTCCTTCAACTAACTGACTCGAAAACCCTAGTTTATTCAAACCTTCGCTATCTTTTGCCAACATCACAGTTCTTTCTTTACCTTGTACATTGTATTTATCCAAGACACTTTGAGGACTATCCATAAATTCACCGACAACATCCATATTTCCCTGTAAATCTGCAACCAGTTTTTTCAATTCTTTAGACATAATACTGCACCTCCGTAAAGTTTATAATTATATGATAACATTCATCAGTAATTACTTCAATAATCTGACTATTCTTTTATTTCTGATTTTTTCTTTTTTTATATCTACTTCATAATGAGAAAAACCATCTAGTACTGTCAAATGCATTCCTTCGTATTTTTTTACAAAATAGTTAATTTGTGCAATCGGACAAGTTTTATCTTCACTTCCATGAAGAAATCTTATAGGTAATAATTCTTTCATTGCCAGATTTTTTTCTGGAGAAAATTTCCTATAATCAGAAAAATACTTTTCAATAAGGTTTCTCGAATCTGAACAAAGATACATATAAAATAAATTTGTAAATCCACTAACAGAGACTATTCTTGCTATACTAAAATTAATAAATTGAGAGAGACAGATTGCGATATACGCTCCATAACTCTCACCATATATTTTTATTTTAAATCCTTGAGAATCATAATAGCTAACGACAGATTTTACAGCTTCAACATCAACAACACCTCCGTTACCTATTAACTCATTTTCATATTTTTGGGAATATCCTGTACTTCCAGGAAAATTCACCAAACAAATATTATTGAAATTATGATAGAAATCAAAGATTAAATCTAAGTATTCATGATTATAGTGATATTTAGGTCCTCCATGCAAACATATCAGAACTGTATCATCACTTCTATTAATGTGAGTTAAACAAGGAATTTTTTTTTCACCAATTATTTGATGTTCAAAAAAAGAAAGAGGGAAAGTAAGTTGACTAGTCATCTTTAAATAATTTAATTCTCTTTCAGGAATACTGTAATAAACTAGCATTGAGCTATTCAAAGTTGAACTACATAAAAGAATCAATGTTTTGTTATCAAGAAAATAACAATTTTTTACAGTAAAATGTACTGGAATATTTAATTTTTCTTGGTTTACAAATACAATATTGCCTCCTTTATCATTCGTAACAGTTAAACTCAAATTTTTATAAGTATCATGCAACAGAGTATTATAATCAATTGATCTGACGTTATTTAAGAAACCAGAGGCTTTACAATTAGGCACATAAAAATGATTCACTTGATTTTTTTCTTTATAGATAAGCTTTCCTTTTTTTATACCTATTGGCACTATCATAAAAGATCTTTCGCATATCATATCTTTCTTTTCAAATGGATACAGCGAATAATAAAGTCTATAATTACCTGTTTTACTTAGCATACTTGCAATTATACATTTTCGATCATTAGTAAAAAAAATGCTTAGGATTCTCACTCAGTCACCTTCTATCGTTCTGTCAGCACTAAACTCATCTTGGAAACAGCAAATGACGAAATACTTATCATAATCAATGTGGCTAAAAATACTAAAACGATGATTAATAAACTATTTGCTGGTGTAGCAAATACTATAGACCTTATTGCATATAGTTGATAAGTTAACGGATTAAAGTAACCAATAACTTTAATAAATGTAGGGACATTTGTAATTAAATAAAATGCAGGAGCTGTAAACCCTAATGGAGTAATAATAAACGAAATAATTGAATCTCTTCGCTGATAATCATTAATTTTCATCGTAATCAACGCAGCTATGGATGTCCAAAAATACAAGACAATTATCACAACTATTATCCCTGCCAAATAATTGATTAAACCAATTGAGCTTCCAAACAAAGTAGCTATAATATAAAGTACACTAGACTGAATACATATGCCTATAGTAGGATACATACTCATTCCTATAATGTAATAAAATGGTGAAACTCCACTTTGACGTTTCAAAGCTAATAGACCATATCTTTTATCTATAGTAATTCGATAAATTGTTTGAGTCATTTGTGAAATAATCAATATTCCCAAAATCCCAGTTAAAGCATAATCGGCATAAGAAATTGTTTTCCCCTCATAGGCAATATTTGTGACAAAACTATTGATACCTAAGACAATAAAAATATAGTACAAGATCGGTTGAACCAATTGTGATATGATCAATCCTTTGTTTCTAAGAAACGCATTTAGCTCATTTTTTACAATGATTTTTAATCCCTTTATTCCTAAATAATGTTGCTCCCTAAATTGACTTGGCATCATTTTAAAGACCCCCTTCTCTATAATGAATGTATAAGTCTCTTAATGACATAGTTTCCTTAACAATTTCATCTATTCTAAAGAATTCTTTTGTATCCATAAACAATTGTGTTAAATCACTTTCCTGATTTAATATAAATCTATACTGAAAGTTGTCTAATCCTGTCACAGCAATACCTTTTTCATTTAACTTATGAATAATTTCTTCATGGATTGATCTATCAGTAGTAATCTGGTAACTTTTTTTAGGCGCGTTTTCGATCAAGAAATTTTTTAGATCCCCCGCGTATAAAACCCTTCCTTTATCTATCAAAACTAAATTATCACAAAATTCTTCTAATAAATGTAAGTCATGTGACGACACAAAAACTGATTTCCCTTTAGCTGCTTCTTTTTTTAAAAATGACAACAACCGATTAGATGTTTCTGCATCTAGTCCTGTTGTTGGCTCATCTAACAAATAGAAGTCAGGCTGGTGAACAATGGAGCGCGCAATTTGAACACGTTGTTGCTGTCCCCCAGATAGTGCATCTACAGGTTTATTTTTTAAATCCGATATACTTAATAAATCTAAGGCTTTTTCGGTCAATAATTTTCCTGTTTTTGCATCTATTCCTGCTAATTGACTGCCTAAGTAAACGTTATCCCACACATTTGTGTACCAATCCATCACCTGAGTCTGCGGTGAAAAACCTATAGTTGCAAATAATCGTTTTTCTATAAAATCCTGATCAAACTCTACTGAACCCGTCGTCGGAGTTTGAATCCCAGCAATAATATTGAATAAGCTTGATTTACCTGCTCCATTATGCCCAACTAATGCTACTATTTCACCGGTAAATATGGAAAGATTAATGTCTTTTATCGCAAATTTTTTTCCATATTTAAGACTTAAATCTTTTATATCTAATACATTTTTTTTCATTACTAAACTCCTTTTCTAAGGTATAATTAATTAAATCTTACTTAAAAGAGAGGGATTCTAATATGGCTGAACGAACCATCGATCAGAAAATTCAGAATGTTTTAAAAAAATTTATTGATTCCTATAAGGATAATCGAAGTCTCACACCCCAAACCTCCTATTTATTTTATGATTTTATAATTCTATCCTACCATAATAAAAGAAAAAATCGTTACAGTATTTCTACGTTGTCAGAAATATTATTAGCGGAAGGTATTGAAGCAAATTTATTAATAAATATATACGCTCATTCCCTTTATGTACTAGCATTGAACGATGGCAAGCAGATATATGATAAAGGATTTTTAATATGAACTACTATGATCGAGTTAAGAGGCAACATGGTATCTATTTTAATTTATTATCTAAATATAACTTACATCCCCTAAAAAAAGATCACTGGATTTATGCATACAAACAAATGTATAACAAAAAAAAACAGGGATTTAAAATTCATTTAAGTGCTAATACTAATAATGCCATTAATATAGCTAAAAAATTTTTAAACTATAATGAAACAAAACAACTAGACTTTAAAATCGTTTCTACTCTAGCAAAATTTGACATACAAAATACTGGGGCATTAGGATATTCTCAAATAGGAAAGTTAATCACTATTTATCCAAACGATGATGATGAATTTCTTTATACACTTAATGAGCTAGAACTGATTTTCAAATCAGACTTATCTCCTGAAATCCCTTCAGATTTTAGATATATGTTAAGTTCTGTGGTTAATTATAGATATGGAGAAATAGTTGTAGACCCTAATTTCAATGACCTTAGAGATAAAACTATTCCGAACGATATAATTATACCTGTGGACGATTACTATATTCCCAGACTAAAAGAAATTCCTAAACATTTATTACTATTAAAAGTTATAAAGAAAACTGGTAAAGGTGGAACATATCAATGCCTTGATTTAAAAAGAAATGAGCTAGTACTATTAAAACAAGGTATACATCAAGGTGATTTAACAATCGATAATGTGGATACTATTAATCTTTTATCTTTAGAAAAGAGGAGCCTCTTAAAACTAAATAAAGAAAATCAATTTCCAACGTTTATTGACGATTTTTATTTAGAAAACTCTTATTTCTTGGAAATAAATTATCTAAATAAAGAGACTCTATATCAATTTATGAAAAAAGAACCGTTGTCTCCTGAAAAAATAAAATCAATTATTTTAAAAATTATTTCAGTAGTTAAATTGCTCCATGAAAAATATAATATTATTCATAGGGATATTTCATTCGATAATGTTTTAATTGATGAACATCAAGAAATTTCTGTGATTGATTTTGAATTTTCCTATGATTTGAAACAATGGAATCCACCTTCTATTATTATGGGTACTCCTGGATTTTATAACGCAAACCGATTAAATATAGACCAATATACAGATGTTTACAGCATTATCAGTCTATTATATTTTATGGATAATTTCGATCTATATTGTAATTATAAAAATGACCACAATAAATTAACTTTACAAAGAAATTCAATAGATAAAGGTACTAGTTCTTTTTATTTTATCTATTTACAAGCTCAGTATCATTCCGCTAGGTATTCACTAGATATGCTTGAACATGATTTAAGGACCCTAAGCGTTTAAATTGTTATAGTTAAACTCAACTAATCTGCACAACTTAAATGTCCTCTATCAATAAATTATTCTATTGAATAACGCTAAG
>NZ_JBIOQS010000002.1:0-59455 GCF_051713845.1 Enterococcus sp. AZ191
GCCAGTTCAATTTCGTTTTCATTCTCCTATAGTTGTAATAATAAATATACTGATCTATCGCTCGCTTCAATAAATCAAAGAAACTTTCCATTGGTTAATTATCTAGACACTTCCCCTTTTACGATATGCTTTAGAAAATGTTGTGTTCTCTCAGTTTATACGAATAAGCATTCATTTGATTCCCCCTTGATCTGAGTGGAATATACGGTAATACGGACAATCATCCATAACCTGGATCGCTTCCTCAATTATTTAAAAAAAGCATTTTCAATTTGAAGCAAGCGCACTTATTTTTGGAGCGTATTGCTATGATATTGGTCTTCGATTGTTGTTTTAATATTGATTTATTCGGGTGCTCATTTTTTAGTCAAGCTAGGTGGACGTCCTTTCGATTTGGAGAGTTCCTCAATTTTCGCTATACGAAATTGACGCATCTAAGCTACAATAAGTGCTAAATTGTTTATTTTTAAGGTGTTGGCCACTTCACGGTAGGACATCTTACTTGTTTAATATTACTCTGTCATATTTGGCTTGAATTGAATAGAGTATTTCTGATTTCGTCGTTTTCTCAGGAGTACTTCTTCTCTAAATTCTCGATAAGCATTTATCCAAAATTGAAGCCGTTTATGGAATTTGACACCATGCTTGATAGAAAGAAATTGAATCTCATTTTTGCCTTCAAGATATTCTTGAACGATTTTCATATTGAATTCGAAACTGTATTTTCTATACAAATAGTGACCCTAAAAAATTAGATTTTTGGTCTAACTTTTGGGAAGCTTCATTTTTTAGGTTTTTTTATTATAATTTCATACTTTTCTATTTTCACATTACAATAGAAAGAAAAATATTGGCTTGAAGAAGGTAGAGACTTATAAAGCATAAAAAATCTCTTTATATTTTTTTTAGATATATACCTATTCTCCAGTCTATAATATTAGACCAAAGAAGGGTATACAATTCTTTTATTCAAAAAATTCTATATCTCCCTCAAATATATATCAATCCCTATAAATATAACATAATTCTGATTTCTTAATACAGTCGAATTCCTTATCTTTATGAACTAATATAGGCCATCTAGAATAAATCAAACTTCAACTTTAGGTTCATATACTGCCATTTCTAGTCATTTTTATAAATTCTTTTTGTATAATAACCTCTTTTATTATTGGTAATAAAAACTATCATTTGTTGCTCAATTAATGCTGAGAAAACATCTCTCAAATAGTTTTTTTTTAGATTTTTTTGATAAATCTATCAACTGTAATCAGTTTTTAATTATCATTAAATTAAAAAGGAGAGTGTCCATGCATGAATCAAGATGAGTACTACTCACATTTATTATCCTGGGCTAAATCTCAGAGAACATCATTTATTAATTCTAAAAAATACGGTTTTTTTTCAATGCAGATTATTTTACAACTCCTCAATCTAATGGAAAATAAAATATCTCTGTTAGAAATAGAACAATATAAACCTAGTATTGAACTTATTTCTTTATATAAAAATTATCTAGAACTAAATGAAAAAAGTTTCAATTCACAGGATATAGAATTATTAAAAAAGTCTTTAGATAATAGTATGTATGCCACAATTGTACCCGAGCTATTAGCTTTTGAAATAAAAAAATTAGTTCCTAATAAGAAGGAGAGTTTTTTATTACTCCCCCTTACAATAGTTTCCTATGATACTTTATTAGTAGATTGGAGTCTCCATGAAATCAGCTGCAGGATACAAAATAAAAATAATTATATTCAACTAGAATTTTTTGATAAAGCACACCAATTTCATTCTCTCAGAAAAAACTTCAAGCAAGTAACTATGGATCCCCATTCTAAAATACGTAATAAAAGGGACATTATTAATTATTTCTATATTATTTCTCCGGAAAAAATAAATCAATTATCTCTCATTCTTTCATTAGGAACTATACATGTACGCAATCAAATTAATGAAATTATTACAAAAAAAGAATCTCAAAAATATAGTCAAAATAAAGAAAAATCAAATATTCAAGAAATATTTTTTTCTAAAATAAAGAATCTTTCTATAAATGAACATTATGGTGACATTACTAGTACTTCACAAAACCTCGTTGGAAATTGTGTAATTAAAGAATTAGATATTGCTCTAAAAGTAGCTTTAGGAGAAAGGAAATTTAGTGAAATTTCCAAAATAAAATTCTCTCCTTCTTTACAAGGGATTCAAGGTAGATATTTATATACTTCTAAAATACCAGGGATTAGTTCAACTAAAGAAATCTACCTATCCTTGATATCTATATTATTAGATCGTTTAGATACATTAAAATTTGATTCTTTAATGAGCAAAGAAATAGCAATAGATATTTTTTCCATTTATTCCTATTTAAAATGTTGCCGTGAAAATAGTCCTCTGACAAAAAAATTACAAACTTATTTAACAAATAAATTTTATAAAAATCAAAATTTATCTATTTCAAAAAGTATTTCTACAAATATTCATACTGATCATCTTCATATGAACATCCAGAATATCAATTCTATCAAATACTTGTTAAATCAAGAATCAACTAGTGTACCTAAACATTTACACTTACTAAAAGATGTAGCAAAAAAAGAAAAAAAATCACAACAAAAAAAATTAAAAAAAAGTATTATCTATAAGCAACCTGATCATTCATTATAATAATTGTATACTTTATCTAGTAAATTAATAATTTCCATAAATAATCAAATAATTACTTTACATTATTTAATTGATAAAATCTTGTCGAATATTATTAAATAACTAGAAATCATATGTGAACAGAGATATCTTTCTGTTCACATATGATTTATTTACTTCTTTTCAGATTTATATAATTACTTCGCTCGTTCTATTCGTTTTAAATACTTTTTCTGAATTATATACAAGAGAAGTAAGACTATTCCTAAGATACTAAATAATCTATTAAGTGAAGAATTTTCACTGGTACGTGGAAGTTCTTTTTTAGATTCATTCAATTTTTCTGTTAAGAAATTCTTTCTAGAACCTCCAGTTAGATCACTAGCCCTATCGATTTTTGACATACTTCTATCGTTAAAATTTCTTGTCCCTCTAATTCCTAAACTACTATTTTTACTGATTTCCTTACTTTCTGAGTTGATATTTTCTGAATCATTATTGCTTGGCTTACTACTCATTTCAGCATTTACTGAATCACTTGTACTTGTCTCTCCACTTGTTCCAGCATCTACTGAATCACTAGTACCTGTATCCCCACTCGTTCCAGTGCTTACCGAATCACTAGTACTCGTATCTTCACTTACTTCAGTGTTTTCTGAACTACTGTTATTGGTGTTACCATTACTAATCACTTGAATACTTAACTCTATAGTTGATTCATTTTTGTCCGAATCAAAAACAGTATATTTTATAGGATATGTTCCTATAATTGATGGATTAAATGTTGTTTCTATTTTTGTATTATCAGGACTGATAGTTAATTCTCCATCTTCTGGATCTATTGCCTTAATCAAAGAATATAAATCGATTATTTCATCTTGTTTAAGAGTAATATTGTTAAAAATACTTTGTAACCTAGGTGATCCACCTTTTTTTATCTTTTCTATAAAATCTGTAAATTCGGTTTTATCTATTTCTAGCAAAGAATTATATAGTAAAATCAAATTGTTTTTATAGTTGATTTTGACAGTTCTATTTTCTATTTCTTCTTGACTTAGTTCATTCATTGCATTTCTTAATATTATATTGGTCTGATTTTTTTTCAATTTATGATTTGTCAAATTAAGCTAGAATAAAATGCTTCTTGTACATAGCTCAAAAATATTTCGATTGGTGTTCTGTAATTCAATGATTTTCTTGGAATATGATTACGTTGATTGCTGACACTGGAAATAAATGTCTGATTCACTTTTCTAAAATCCATTGATTTCGGCAGTCCATTACGACGCAGAATCCCGTTAGAATTCTCGTTTAATGGGCGTTGAGAAGGTGTTCCAGGGTCCGCAAAATATATATCAATATCATGTTGGTTACTAATGGCTTTCCAGTTAGAAAATTCTTTTCCACAGTCAAACGTAATAGATTTAAAGAAGTTTTTAGGGAAGCGAGAAAACCATTGATTAAGGGCAGTTTCAATATCTAATGCCTTACGGCCGTTGGGTTTAATCGTGATAATGACTTTAGATAATCTTTCAACTAAAGTAATGACGGCACTTTTATGATGAATGCCAACGATCGTATCACCTTCAAGGTGACCAAACTCAGAATTGAAATCAGGATAATTATCAGGTCGATCATGGATTGAGCGCTGATACTGTTGTTTTCCCCGTTTTTCCTGATGGCCATTGGGTTTTCTTTTACCTTTCATCGGTAGTGTGTCAATATCAAATATTCCTTTAGAAAATAAACGATAAAGTGTTCTCATACCGCATGAAACAGGCCTTTCTTTTTGCCCGATAATGACGTCAGGCGTCCAACCAAGAGTGACTTTCTCTTTAATGTAATCTACTTCATGAGCAGGTAATTGAATGACTTTTCTACCACATTTTTTCTTATTTTCTTTATACTGGTGCCAATAATCAAGAGCAGTCTTGCCTTGCTTGAACTTATTGACTACATTATAAATAGTTTGTATAGCACGTCCCATTCGGTTAGCGATTTCAACCGGTTTATTATGTTGAAGATAATATGATTCTATCATTGTCAGTTCGTCTATGGTAAGATGTTTGTAGGTCATTTATGGTTACACTCCTTTGTTTTCTTTCGTCGGAAATACAATTTGAGTGTACCATAAATGCCTTTTTATTTTTCTAACTTAATTTTACAATTCGCGTAATAAAAAAAATAAGAAAGATAGGTACTGCTCATTGATGAAGTTTCAAGCAGTACTTATCTTTTTCATTTGACAGATAGATGTTATACTCAAGACGTAGTTACGATAGCATTTTTTGTCTGTTTCTGAAGCAATTTTAGATGCTATGTTTACGTATAGCTTTTTTTCATTCATAGTATATCATTTGGTAATTCGCCAATATATTAAATGGAGAGGAAGTGAATAAGTTGTTAGTAGAAGCTGTTCATGTTCAACCAGCACATGGAAGAATAAATGATTCCGTCTACTTAAAAAATAAGATATTTACTTTTCGTGTAGCTGAAAAATTAGAAAAAAAGATTCAAAAGGGAATGCTTGTGTATTCTAAAGATGGTCAATTGATTTATGTAAAAAACATAATTACAGGTAGATCCGAAGAAGAAGAAAACGAGTATACTGCGATTATTAGTAAAGTTTTTAACGAAAATCCTGGTGTTCTTCCTATGCGAAAAGGAGAAGGGGTACCTAAAATACGATTCATAAATAAAAAGACAATTTTTGAAGGGCTATTTTTAGAATTGAAAGATAAAACCTTACACAAAACCAAGCAAAAGGTTTATTTCAAAGTACCACCAACTGTTTATAAGAAAATTGGCATAGGAGATATTGTGATCTTTTCTTTTAAAGGTAAAAAGTACCATGTATTAATTATCCAAGTTTATAAACCAACAGAATTGAATAAAGAAGTATCTTTCATTCAACCGAAATTTAAACCATTTTTTTTGAAAAAAGTTGCGAAAGGGTTCAAAAAGACAGACTATATCACTATACCAAAGGAAGAGAATATTGTAACTTCTAATCAAAAGAAACAAGAAAATCGTAAACGTCCGTTTATAATAAGAAAAACAAGTAAATAAGAAGTTATAGTTATAAACGAATATTTAATTTGTGCATTTGAGGTAGAAATGCTATAATACAATTGCGAAATGTGAAGATTTTGTACAATAGAAGCACAAAGACAAGCCTACTGCGAATAGGCTTGTCTTTTTTTCATTCGTTGCGACTCCGAATGTGTGGGTTAGCGACAACTTGCTCAATTATCGTCTTTCTCATCTAACCAATGAGAAACTAGCTCAATGACTATCCCAACAAAAGTTGGTGCGATAATTAATATGAAGATTTTGTCTAACAATAGAAGCACCCCCTTTGGGGGCAAGTTGCCAAAAAAAGTATAACATTAAAATATTGGATGTACAAAAGTAGTTTAGAGTCCAATAGAGTATACCCTGTTGGATTTTTTTAGGGCTATGGTAGAATCATAATTATATTGTGTCATGTAGCTTGGGCATTAAAATCTTAACTTGTTGGAGGTAACTTTGAATAATTTAGAAGATAAAAAGAATTTTTTTGATAGTGGAGTGAATTGTTACGAAAAAATATGGAAACAAATGGACGAAAATAATGTTGATTTCGTTATATATTCATTATCAAAGAGTATATTTAATAGAGCTAAAACAATAAATGATCTTATCTATATTGGTAGTACGGAATCACTTGGTGTACTATCTCGATCTTTGTATGAACTTTACTTGTCCATACGATATATACTAGAGGATAGGGATGATTCTATAAATAGAGCTAATTCTTTTATTTTCCAATCTAGAATAGACTATTTAAATAATTTGTCAAATATTGAAAAAAACTTACCAGGTAGCTTAATTTATAGTGAAGAATATTGTAATCGTGAAGTAAGTGGCGCAAAAAGTATTAGTGATTTAATTACGTATTATAAGAATGAACGAAAAAAATTATTTAAGTATAGAATGACGAATAGTTGGGACAATAGGCATTGGTACGATTTAGACCAAGAAAAGAAAACAAGCATACTGAAGTTGATGAAAAGACTTAATATTGACAAATCTCTATATTTTTTTATATATGGAATTGGATCAATGGATGTTCATGGAACTGGTAGTATTAATCATATTGCATCAAATTTTGGAATAGAATCAGCGTTACAGATCCCTGTATTAGAAAGAATATCATTTGTAATAACTTTAGATACTTTGAAAGAAATGCAAGAATTTTATAGATATAACAGCAATGATATGGATGATAATTTTAAATTGATGGAGAAATCTTTTAAAAATATAATTGAGTAATTATATTTACGTTTCACAAATCTGTTAAAGGAGGAAAATAATTATGGATTCGGGAGTTCTATGGAATCTAACAAGTACAGTGTTGGCATTATTTATACCAATTGCTATATTTTTATTTGAGAATGAGAACGCTGTTGATTGGGATAAAATGGTAGTATTTGATCAAGTTATAAAAATAAAAATACTATCTTTTGGAATAATACTATTAACATTACCTTTACTTTTCTATCAATCAGATTCAACAGATAATGAGTTCTATGTAATACTTAACTGCATAATTCTTTTCTTATATGTAATCGGTATAGGCTTATCTACTCTATCGCTAGTTAGGTGCTACTTTTGGATTATTAACAAGCGTACTTATTCAAAGAACAACGCTAGTAAAACCGGTAAATATAGAACACAATGTAGGAAAGGGTATATTAGTAACTTATCCAAGAATGAAAATGTTCAGAAAGAAACATGGTCTCTCATATGGAATTCAGTAGATCAACAAGGAGAGATAGCTGAAATTGAATTACTGGACATGTATGTAGAGCAATGTAATGAAAATACAGATTATGAAAAAAAATTAGAATTTATGTCTATTTATTTCAATAGTATAGATATGAATATTATTGATGAAAAGAATACAAATCATTTTGTCAATTATGATTTTTATGAGAGGTTGTCCAATTTTCTTTACTGCGAAATCAAACGGGTATACCTTGCAAACAAGAATATAGATATCGACAAAGTAAATGTTTTCTTTGATATCTATACAAAAAACTCTATTTTTAAGTGGGACTCTAGACACAGATATAATAAATTTTTATCACAATTTTTAGAAGACAAAGACATATCTGAAGAAAAATATAGGTTATTCCTAAATAAGAATATATTAAAATTAATATCTTATATCAAGAAAGCTAATAATCTATCTTTAGTAGATAATGTAGATGATTTTTTGCCTGAAAAACTTATTTATGATGAGAATGAAGATAATCCCAAAAAACAAATAATGATATTTCAATTTTATTTAAACTGGCTTAGCAGCGTATCAGTTTCCCCAGAAAGGAATGACGATGATAAATATTTTGCGAACAAACTGTTTCAATTTATATTTCCAAACTATTCTTCAATGCCATTTTTTACATTAATAAATTTTATGCTGTATGTTAAAGAACACTTAGGATACGATGACTTAGTAGAAATGATAAAGGCATATGATAAAGAACCTTATCCATTCAAAGGAGTCAATGCTGGTTCAGATATGGCTATGATTTCAGGTGAAACTCGAGAAGAAATTCTAGCTAATTACAAAGAACAAAATATAAAAACTCAGGAATTAATTAAAAAGAATATAAAATACTATGATCCTTTACTAGTGAATAAAGAAAATATTGATAAAGTATTAAATGCAATTGCTGATTCAGATGTTAGATCTCCTAGAATTGATGATTTAAAAGAACAAATTTTAATGTATAAAGAACTTTTTTAATTCATTTGATTACTGTTATAGTCAATATCATTCTTAATTCTGTAAATAGTTTGTCTAGTAATATTGTAGTTTTTAGCAATCTTAGAGATAGCAACGCCATTCTCAAGATCCTCAACGATGCTTTTATAAACAAGGCGACGTTGGGGATCTTTTGTATCTGCGCTATATAACTTAGGACGTCCTTTGTAAACACCATTCGCTTTTGCAATCTTAATTCCTTGTGCCTGGCGTCGTTTCGATTCAGTACGCTCTTGTTCAGCAATCATGGCCAAAATTTGAATGATTAGGTCTTTGATAAATTTATCCAAGAGAGGATTTCCGATTGCTTCAGCCATGATTGGTAAACTAGTGATGATTAGTTGCACATTTTTCTTTTTGAGATAATTGACTGAGTCAATGATTTCGTCATAATTTCTGCCTAATCGATCGATGGCTTCGACAATAAAAATATCTTGTTCACGGACAAAATCTAAAGCTTCCTGGAAAATCGGTCGATGAGTGATCGTTGCTCCAGATTGTTTCTCGATGAAAATTTTTTCTGCACCGAACTTTTTCATTTCTGCAATTTGTCGTTGTTCATTTTGATCAATCGATGATACTCGAATATAAGCAACTTTCAATTTTTTACCTACTTTCTCAAACTATTTAAAATACACCCTAATCATACATTAGAAATCGAGATTTTTCAATGATACGCTAGTGTCTATTTAGGGTACAATCGTGTCAGAAACTTAATAGTTTTTGACACATGATTAAATTCGCGGTATAATAGGATTTGTAGTGTTTCATAAACTTATGTCAAAAAGTTAAGGGGATTTTCCATGATTTTAGAGAATAAATTGGGTTTAACGAATCAGGTTGAGCTGGCCAAGGCTGAAGAAAAACTCAGCAAGCAAAAAGCGAAGGAATTATACGATTCAGGAAAAATAAACGAAATCGAAGTCGGCACGTTTAAAGGCTTATCTGAAATTCATGATTTTCTCTTTTCAGAAATTTACGATTTTGCCGGAAAAATTCGTACGGTCAATATTGCAAAAAGAAATTTTCGTTTCGCACCGGTCATGTACCTGGAACATTCGTTAAAGCATATTGATCAAATGCCACAAACTTCTTTTGAAGAGATTATTAATAAATACGTGGAGATGAATATCGCTCACCCTTTTCGTGAAGGGAATGGACGAAGTACTAGAATTTGGCTAGATCTCATTTTAAAGGAAGAATTGCAAAAAGTTGTTGATTGGAACTTGATTGATAAAGCAGACTATCTTTCTGCAATGGAGCGCAGTCCAATAAACGACTTGGAAATACGCTATCTGATTTCCAATGCCCTGACTGATCAAATCGACGATCGTGAGTTATATATGAAAGGAATCGATGTTAGCTATTTTTATGAAGGATACTCTGAATATACGATAGATGATTTGTAAGAGCAGGTGGGTTAAATGACAAAATATGGCTATGCACGTGTCTCAACTGCTTCTCAAAGTACAAAGGAGCAGATCCAACAGCTGCTTGAGAACGGTGTTGAGAAGAAGAATATTTTTTCTGAAAAATTTACAGGTACGAAACGAGATCGACCGAAGTTTAATCAGCTGTTAGCTGGTCTGAAGCCTGGAGACGAAATCGTTGTTACGAAACTTGATCGATTCGCCCGTAATACAAGAGAAGCACTAGAGATCATTGAACCTTTACTCGATGATAACGTCACGATTAAGGTATTGAATCTAGGAACGATCGAAAATACGTCAATGGGTCGAATGGTTACACGCACGTTGTTGAGTGTAGCTGAAATGGAACGTGATATGATTGTAGAACGTACTCAGGAAGGAAAATTGTTTGCGAAAAAGAATAATCCTAATTTTAAAGAGGGACGTCCGAAAGCAACAATCACACCAAAGAAGAGGCACGCATATGAATTGATTACTTCCGGGAAATCGTACAAAGAAGTGGAAGCCATAACGGGGTTCAGTCGTAGTACACTTTTTAGAATTAAGAAACAAATAGAAGGCAGTGATTAGAAGATTGATAAAATGAATATAAAAATCTCTTTCAATTTAAATGAATCGTTGTTTATACGAACATTCTAAGGTCAAGTTCGCTCATTAAGATATATCATTGGTCGAACAGAGCGTCATATTAGCTACGAATAGAGATATTTTTAGGGAGGATCGAAGCAAATGAAAGAACAACAATTAGGCTATACTTTTTGGGGACGTCCATTATACGGGTTAGAACGAAGAACGGCTGTATCGATCGATTGTGCTTGCGGTGAGCTGATTCAGCAAAATATTCAAACGAAACAATATCATTGTAAAAATTGTGGGAATTGTTACCAATTCATTGACCAAGACTTCCAATTGCTAAACGAAAAAAATAAGTAGGTTTATTATAGTCAGACAAATAGTCTGACTTTTTTGCTATTTTAGAATGTTCCCCTTTACAAATGCGAACGTATGTTTGTATAATCAAATTGAAATGGGGGAGAAAAACATGCTTGATTACTCAAATGAGCCAGTCAATGATTACTTTTTGATCGATATAAAAAGTTTTTATGCGAGCGTTGAATGTGTCGAAAGAAATTTAGATCCATTAACAACGCCTTTAGTTGTGATGAGTCGAGCAGATAATACAGGGTCAGGACTTACTTTAGCCGCTTCACCCACTGCCAAAAGTAAATACGGAATCACAAACGTTAGTAGACCTCGCGATCTACCTTATCCTTTGCCTAAAGAATTACACATTGTACCACCAAGAATGAACCTATATATAAAGAAAAATATGGAAGTAAACAGTATTTTTCGGCAGTACGTCGCAGATGAAGACTTATTGATTTATTCGATCGATGAGTCGATTCTAAAGGGAACAAAATCGCTGAACTTATTTACAACAGCTGATACAAGAAGTGAGAGACGCAAACAGCTCGCAAGACAGATACAATCACATGTTTACTGTCAAACTGGTTTGATTGCCACAGTCGGAATCGGTGATAATCCAGTTTTAGCCAAATTAGCCTTAGATAATGAAGCCAAGCATAATAAAGGATTTGTTGCGGAATGGACGTACAAAAATGTGCCAGAAAAAATTTGGACGATTAAAGAAATGACGGACTTTTGGGGTATCGGTTCACGCATGAAAAAAAGATTGAACCACATGGGGATTCTGAGTATTAAAGATTTAGCAAATTGGAATCCGTATTCTATCAAGCGCCAATTAGGTGTTATTGGATTACAGTTATATTTCCATGCTAATGGGATCGATCGAACAGATATAGCTTTACCACCAGAGCCGACAAAAGAGAAATCGTATGGGAACTCTCAGGTGTTACCTAAGGATTATACGAAAAAAGAAGAAGTTGAGATCGTGGTGAAGGAAATGGCGGAACAAGTGGCTGCACGTATTCGACAGCATAAGTGCAAGACTGGTTGTGTTCGCTTGTATATAGGTACGTCGATCCTGGAAACAAAGTCGGGGTTTTCGCACCAAATGAAAATCCCACTCACTGACAATACGAAAGAGCTTCAGTACTATTGCCTTTATCTATTCAACAAATATTATGAAGGACAAGAAGTAAGACACGTTGGAATTACTTACAGTAAGCTCGTTTATACGGATTCGCTTCAGCTAGATTTGTTTAGTGATCCACAACAACAGATCAATGAGGAAAAACTAGATAAGATTATCGACAAGATCCGACAGAAATATGGATTTACGTCGATTGTACACGCTTCTTCTAAGTTAGAAGGCGCACGTAGTATTACTAGAAGTACATTGGTTGGTGGACATGCTGGGGGCAATGGAGGGCTTAATAATGATTGAATATAACGATCGAGGACGTTTGAAATGGGCAGGATTTTATCTTTCAGATCACACAGAAAAGATCGATGCCGACGTCGAGCAGCGTGCAAATCTAAACTTGGCCAAAGAACAAATGACGACTGAAGAGATTACGGAAGTATTGAACGCTGCTGTCCTGAAAAGAAAAGTTGTTTGTATTCAAAAAGAAGAACGAGATTCTGAAGGCTACTATCCTGATGATATTATTGGTGAAATCAGAGGACATGATGAATTAGGAATATTTGTTGGTGATCATAAAGTTCATTATGATGAAGTACGCCATGCTGAGATTCAAGAGTTAGATAAATGGAGTCAATTATGAATATCATTCAGCAGTATGAGTTAGGGTATATTACTTTTGATCAGTTATTAGAAGATATTTGGGGTTATGATCAGCGATTAATCAACGATGTTGGTGTAGATTGCTTCAGTTTCTATATTGCTGCAAGTTCAAGCTATCATGACGATCAATACTATATATATCCATATGGACGATGATCCAATTAAATCCATGACAGTATGTAATTGATTTTTTAGGCAAGTAAGAGATATTACAGTGGTTTAGAATATTTGATATACTCTCATTATCAACGATGTTCTGTCGTTGTTCCCAAACTTTTCAATATTTTGTAGTCTTCTGTCCATAATAGGGCAGAAGTTTTTGTTTTTCTTCATAAATATTGAATCCATTTTTTTTAGTCGGTATAATTTTATTGTGAAATTATTTTTATCAGGAGGAGTCAATGAAGCGTTATCTTTTTTTGTTAGCAAGTATTAGTGTATTGTCTAGTATTAGTTTAGGGGAATCTGTATCTGCAGAGGAAATAAACACAGGAAATTCGACAGTTGTTACTGAAGAAACGATATTTTCTACTGAAGATACACAAGTGACCAGTGAGACACAATCTTCAATAGAAACAATAACTACTAACGAGACAAGTAATGTAGAACAACCACAAACAGCAATTATTAATGGACAAGAAGTTACACTGGAAGCGCCAGAAAAAGCAGGACAAAGTGAAGCGAATGCAACACAAGCGCCTAAAGAAGAATTAATGGATGATTCCATGAGCAGTAGTGCAAGAGCAGCAGTTAAAACGATTCCTATGTATCGTCTATTCAACCCTAATAGTGGGGAACATTTTTACACACGAGATACTGGTGAGCGAGATCATTTGAGAAAAATTGGTTGGAATTATGAGGGAATTGGTTGGCAAGCACCAACAAGCGGTGATCCTGTTTATCGTTTATACAATCGTTATAATGGGGAACATTTTTACACATTAAATGCGAAAGAGCGAGACAGCATTACAAAACAAGGCTGGACATATGAAGGAATTGGTTGGTACTCGTACAAAGGAGCGAATGGGATTCCAGTAAGTCGTTTGTACAACAAAAAAGTTAATTGGCATCATTATACGCTAGATGAGAACGAAAAACGTGTGATTACCAAGCAAGGTTGGAAATATGAAGGTGTAGGTTGGTATGCAGTTGGAAATGGACAACCAAGTAATGATGATTACAGATTGTTAGGTGTAAAAAATTATAATCAGTATGCTTTAGGTGCGCCAAGTGGTTGTGAAGGAGCTTCTCTCTTACAAGCTTTGCAATATAAAGGAAAGTTGACAAACTGGAGTTTGAGACAATTTTTGAATACGATACCTAAGTCACCGAATGGCAGTCCAAATAATGGATTTGTTGGCAGTCCGTTTGTCGAAAATTCATGGACATATTCTGCTATCTACCCTGCCCCACTGACTTCATGGGGACAAAAATATGGGAATGTACAGAACATTTCAGGAAGTTCTATGAATACGTTACTGAATGAAGTGAAGAACGGCAATCCTGTTGTAGCTTGGGTTACGATTAATTTCCAGCCAATACGTTGGGGGAATTGGAGCTTTGGTGTGGCAGCGAATAATAACCATGCAGTGACACTTGACGGTTACAATAAAGGAAGTAATCAGGTACATGTATCTGATCCAATCAGTGGCTCTTATTGGATGAGTCGTACGACATTCGAGAATATCTATAATGCTCGTAAATATGCCGTTGTTGTTCGCTAATGAATAGCAATGTCATGAACGATTAGATATGCTATAATTGAGCGGTAGAAAAGTGAAAAGATGGTGGCTAATCTCTTGAAAAAGGGGTGATGCCTATGGTTCATAGCTTTATCCCTAGAAGGGAGTAGCGCGTGTCAACGTTTGAAGCAATTCAACTGATGATCGCTTTTGCGACGTTAGTTTTGCTGATTATTGACCATAAAGACCAAAAAAAGTAACCATCTTCTAACTTTGGCGAGTTAAGATGGTTACAATATACACTTAATGAAGCCACCGTCTTTTTAACGGTTCTACATGGAGCTATGTTTGTGCATAGCTCTTTTTTCTTATCTTAATTATAGCAAAGTACTGTGGAAGTTGCAAATACACTGAAAAAGTACATAATGCTCGTAAATATTTCTTTATTGTCCAATAAGATATAAAAATACATATTCATACTTTATATAAAATATAATTTATATTTTATAATTTATAAATCACACAAACTTTGTATATCGGTACTTTATAGATTAACAAACAATATAATTTATAAAATATAATTTGCAAATTATATTTTATAAATTGCAAAAAGGAAGAGTTACATCTTCTTTTTCTTTTTATTCTTTTTAAAAATTTTTTCTCTTTCTTGTTCTTTTTTTCTATCTAATATTCTGTTATAAGTTTGTAATTCTTCATGATTGAATCGTGAGATTCTTTCGTGAATTAGTTCTTCTAAAAGTTCATAAGTATAATCATTGTCAGGAGTTGCGTCTAATAGTGCTGTAAATTCACACCAAACAATAGCAGGTATTCCTAATGATTTATTATTAATTTTTAGTACGTCTTCTTCTACATGTATATTTTCTAATAGTTCTGAGTTGTCAGAGGTAAAAGCTGATTTAGGTTTAGGAATTGATTTGTAGGAAGTATCTGGTTTTGTCTTTGAAAAGAATCCTGGTCTGTTATCAGTCATTTTAGCTTTCTCCTTCAAATAATTTAATTCTGTGAATAAAGTCTTTAGCTAGAGGAACAAAAACTTCTTCATAAGCTAAATTATCCCAATAAGTGTCTGTGTTCAATCCTGTTCTAGGTGTAGATTGTACTCTTTTTACGAAAGGAAGTATATTGTCAAATAAGTTTTGTTTTCCAAATTGTTCAATAGCATCTTTAACAACTGTTTGGTCTATGCTTCCCTTACTTAATTGATTAGGCAAAATACCGACAATTTCAGTTTTGCAGTTAAATTTTTCTACTAGTGGAGTTACTTCTTCGGTTATATAATCAGCAACACCATCTAAACTGTCAGACTGAGTCTGGAAAGCCATAATAATATAATCAGAAGCATAGGCAGCGTTTCTAGTAAAATCTGACATGGTTGGTGGTGTATCAATCAAAATAAAATCATAGTCTTTTTTTATAGGTTGTAATAAGTCTTTTAAAACAGAAATTCTGTTTCTTTCTACTTCAAAATAATTATCATCTATACCTTCAATTGCGTCTCCATATAACTTAGTTAAGTATTTAGGGAAATTTTTAAAGTCTATATGTGATGGAATGCAATACAAATTTTCGATTATTGGAACAACTAGTTGTGCTAAATTTCTTTCAACTATTCCAGCTAACATAGTTTTATCAATAATAAATATTTCGTCGTCTTTAGAGTGATAATTTTTAGTTAACAACATAGTTTTAGTTGTATTTGCTTGGGGATCGGCATCAACTACTAAAACTTTAAATCCCATATTTGCAAGCACATAACTTAGGTAGCGAATAATGGTTGTTTTACCAACGCCACCTTTAGAATTAGCTACGGTAATAGTTAAAGGACGATTGACAGTATTTTTGTAATCAAGTACATTTTTTAAATTTTCTGACGTTAATTCCATATTTTTACCTCCCGATTATAAAATATAATTTATATTTTATAAAATACAAATTATAAATATTTACAGTAATATTGTATCACAAGTATTCTCTATGTCAATTATAATTTACAATTTATATTTTATAATTTATAAATTGTAAATAGAAGCTGATATTTTCTTTACAAAGCAAACTAAATATTGTAGTTTAGTTTTAGACAAAGATTTTTATTTACAAAATACTTAACTATGTGATATCGTATTTCACGAAAAAATACATAAAAAAAGAGACGGAAATAACTGATTTTGGTCGAATCAATTATTTCTGAATCACATGAAACATACTCATGTGTTCGCGCTCGTCTCAATAAATAATTAAGTAGTCTGTACAACTACTTTATTGTTTAAAAATGTGCTTAAAGTATAGCACATTTGGAGCGAGAAGTTCAATAGATAAAGCGATATTTTTCTAGGTTTTTCTAGGAATTTAAGCCGAATATTGGAAGAGAACACAGAACCATTTTTAGAATTGGCATGTGTTCTCTTTTTCAATACAATTCGGAGGAAATTTTAGGATGGAAAACTTAGATAATTGCTATAGAGCTTTGCTAAAACAAGGCATTCGTACATACAAATATCGAAACAGCACCATGAAGCCTGTCGGTTATGAGAATACCAGCAGGAATGGTGCTATCTTTGCGTACCGCAGTAAACAATTGATGAATGCAGGGCGTGGCATGGTTATTACGTCTGAAGAAGCGATTTTAGAAAATGAATCTAAACTGACCCATTGGACACCAAATGTTTATCGATATGGAACTTATGCGGACAAAAATCGTTCAATCGTTAAAGGACATTCGGAGAAAAATATTAGTCAAATCAATACTTTCGTCGTGGATATTGATTCTAAAGAAAATCACCAGGGAGAGATTTTCTTAGCTTGTGTGGATGAACTAGGATATATGCCAACGATGATTTTAGAATCGGATCATGGCTATCAAGTTTACTTTGTGTTAAAAACACCTGCTTATGTGACGAAAAAGAGTAATTTCAAAGTAATTGAAGTGGCAAAACGTATTTCTACAACGATTCGGACACAATTAGCTAACCAATTGCCAGGTATCGATGTAGGTTGTAACCATTTTGGGATTGCTCGATTCCCAAACCAACAAAATATCGTTTTTTGTGAGTTAGAAAATCAATATTCTTTCTCTGATTGGTTAAATTGGTCAATGAAAAGGGCGTCTAACCAAAAAACTGAAGCAGAAAGAGGTGCGAAATTGATTGTTTTTCCTGAGAAAAAAGAGTATCGCCAAGTCGATGAGCCTTGGTTTGATTTGTTACTACGAAAAGCAAACATTATTGGGGGAGAAGGTCGATTAGGACGAAATAACGTGATTTTTACACTCTCTTTGGCTTATTATTCTTCCGGTTACGGACAAGAAACTTGTGAGTATAACATGTTTGAGTTTAACGAACGCTTAATTGAGCCGTTGTCTGAAGGCGAAGTGCGAAAGATTATTAAAAGTGCCTATTCTGGCAATTATCAAGCTGCCAATCGTGACTTTATTTTGGAATTATGCCAGGAATGGGTAGCTTCAGATATTCAAGAAAACGAGTTGTTTATCCAACGTCGTGGGTGGTGGAAGTTCAAGAAACCACGTGAACAACGAGAATATAGTCATAAACATGAATGGCAAGAAGATATCATGCGCTATTTGAGCGAAAAAAGTGATCTTCGTATGCCTTATTTGAAACTGTCAAAAAAAGAATTGGCAGAACAATTAAATATGCCGTTAAGAAGTCTGGATCGTGCATTAAGCGCCTTAAAGCAAGAACACAAAGTGTTCTACCATGTCAAAAAAGGGCGTGGTGGCGGACTTTTACTTGCTTCAGTACGTGTATTATTCGCAAGTTTGATCCAAGCGAAGAAAGAAGAAAAAGAAGCCTTTATTCAAGGAATCATTGCGCAGTTTAAGCTAACAATCGATGAATGGACAAATACAATTCAACAACTAATTCCTGAGAAAGAAGCCCAAGAAATCAGGCTATTTGAAGTCGATACAGGTTGAAAAAATAAAAGACGTCAATTGCCTTTTACAATATATCTTTGATACTTCTAGAGGTTCTCTTCGTTTGTTTAGTTATATCTTCGGGTATCTCTTGGTCTTTTACTGTTTTTCTTTAATTTGCTAGTTATATGCTATTATTACGTATGTAATGATGTATGGCTATCTGAAGGAGGAGTTTTTATGTCTATGAAGTTGTATGTGTATTCTCATGCGGTAAATGTGTATATTTTGAGGTATTTAGGTATGCCCGTGGAGCAGTTTTGTGAGCTTTATGGTTTCAACCAGGGGACTGTGGCTAGTTGGGTAACAAGGGAGCGTTCAGTAGAGACGTTGCCTGCGTCGTTTATTTATGCTTTGTCTTTAGCTTCTAGTCGGAATATGGGGAAGATTTATGAGGAATTGCTGAAGTTACAAGAAGACTATTATCGTTATCGTGAACGTGTAGGGTTTAAGAAGGGGAAGAAAGTGAAAAAACGCTTAGATTGATTTTAAATAAATTTTAGATATTACAAATGTTACAAGGAGTATTGTTTATTTCATCACAAATAGTGATTAGAAATTGATTAGGTTAAATCATAATCGTTGATTTTGGTTTCAAAATCGTAGATGAGAGAATCAAATAGAGCAAAAGCAAACACTTGTTCCCGTTTCATTTTTATGATATGCTGTTTTTGTAAAGATTTTTACAAAAAAAACGCTTTATTATCGTTTGTCAAGTAGACTTAATAAAAAATTAACATAAATATTTTGCAAAATTTCGTCAAATATTTAAGGTTTTTTGGGTTTTCAAACGAAAATAAATATGCAATACTTAGTTTGTCAATTGATCGAGCAGCTGTTCAAATTTATTCATGAGTAAATGATTTTGTGAGTAAAGGAGGGCGAAAGCCTGTTTTTATCGACTTTTTGGAAGTAAAAAAATAAAATGATAAATTTATTTGCAGATTGTGAATGAATATGTTATCGTTTTTTTAGAAATTTTCAAATTAAAATGAATTTAAAAGTAAATATACTTTTTTTGTTGCTGTGTTGCTGTGCAATGTAGAGCCCAACAAAAAAAGGAGTGGTTTAGAAATCTCGCTGAGAAAGAGCGCCAACTCTTTCAAAGGTCATAGATTTCTACCCCGACCGTTAAGGTGTAGATAACGGTGCTGCTCCTTTTTGCCGCAGGGTTTCCTGCAACGTGAACAATAATACCATAAATTTGTAGTAATGAACAATCATGTATCTTATACTTGTATTAGTTTTATTGAAAATTTATGGAGTAGTGTATCTAATTTTATTAGATATAGTGCGTATATTATTCTTCTGTTGTAAGGAAAACCTTGTGGCATAAAGAGAGAGACTGTTATTGCTTCTTTAGAGGTAGTAGTTAGTCTCTCTCTTTTTTGTTGAGTTCTACATTGTTCGACAACAAGTTGAGCAATAACGCTTAAAAAGGAGTTTAAACATGTTTGGAAGATTTTGTACAGTAGAGGATCTGAAGCGTCAAGCAATTACGATCAAGCTATATAACAACAGCGTTTGGGCTAACCTAGGGGACGGACGGTTTATTAATCGTCAAACCAAGCAAATCCGACCAATTTTCTTGCTTTATCGTTCGACTCGAACGGTTGTAGGCGTGAATCATCAAGTGATTGCAAAACGTAAAAAGAAACAAGAAGGACTCTTGTTTTTGGAGAAACCCTACAGGATAAAACACATGTAAGAACGGAAAGATTTTTCTTGTTTGCAAGTAAATCTCTTTACTTGTGAACACTTTGATCTTTGAAAACTGAATAAAAAGAACACAGTTTAAGGGTGTAAGAAAACCGTCTGGTTTCTAAATGAGGAGGTGTAAAGATTTAGAAGGAGATATGAATGTTTTCTTACCAGTCGTAGATATTCTCGCTGTCTAATCTACGGTCGTGTTTGGAAGGACAGTACCTGAAGACGTAGTGAACCTTTAGGATGATTTTGTGGAAGTAAGTTGTAGAGGAATGAGTAGCGCAGGTAAGGGTTGCTTTGACAACTATCTGTTAGCAGAAGGATTTCTGATACTTTGAGTATTTCGAGCAATTTACGGTTCACAGGTTGAGCATTTACCTAACATGCCAGGTTATCGTTTTACCTAACAACGAAACACTATTTTTTATTTGTAAACAAGAGAAATTTTTAACAGGAGGGTTTTCAATGACGGAAATTCAACGATTAATTTGTTTTTTAGAATCTAGAAAACGCAAGGAAATTTCAATGGCTGAATATGTTTCTCTGCAAAAGAGGAAACATAAGTGGTCAGAAAGGCGTTATCGCCAGTTGCTGGCTGAATTATCAAGAAGTCAGGCGATTCCTCCAAATTATGTCACTCAAAACGGGCAGGTTGTACGAATATTAAAACTAAGAACTGCTTAGGTTTAGAAAAGTAGAGGGGACACCTGCTAATAGAGAAGGGGACACCTGATGGGAACAAAGAAAAAAAGAATTAAGATTGCGATCAGTGAAGAAACGATCCAAAAACTTCAGTGGATCGTCAAAGAAGATCAAAAGAAAAGCAATAAGAGAATTTATCCTTGTGACTCTTTAGAGCGAATAATCGATAACGAATATGTTATACGTAAAGCATTTCGAGACAATTAATTAAGAGAAGGAGTGAATGCCTATGGTAAAGGTTATGGGGAAATATACCGGACGTGTGTATTATTCCTGTTCAAGTAAAAAAGAAGCCAATGAATGGATTCTTGCGAAAAAAATCTTTGAGCCATTAGTACTTCTTGTTCTTCCTGGAAAAGAGGGGATTGCATGAGAACAAGTTATAATTATCGCTCTTTAGTCGATGGGTTTAGTCGGAAGTTCAATTTACAAGAAGAGCAAAAATGAAAAGAAAAAAAGTATGACTCATGAACTAAAAATATTACCTGTATATTTTGAAGCAGTTGTTAACGGACGTAAGCAGTTTGAGATTCGCAAGAATGATCGTGATTTTCAAGTTGGTGATCAGTTAATTCTAAAAGAATGGAATAAAGATGGCTTTACAGGTAAGTCATGTCAATCTGAAATTACGTATATAATAGATTATATGCAGAAAAATGGGTATGTTGTATTGAGTATTAGAGTAGGAGAATTAGAAAATGAAAAATTATGATCCGAATAGCCGATGGGGAAAACACACCATTAAAGTTTCTTTTCAACGTTAGGATTACAAAGGGTTTGTGATGTTTATCTTTTGACAAGGTATAAGGAACTCATGGAAGACGACCAATTTGTTTATTAATTTCATTTTTACTTCTTTCTTTTCATATAAGATCTTACGAGGGCAAGCCCCTCGTAAGATCTTATACGATTATGAGTTCAAAATGATCTTTTATGAATGAAAGCGTAACATTAGAACGAAAATTGTTATAATTAGAAATGAAACTATGCTCATTTTTCTTTATATGCGAAATAGGTATTCTCTTTTTTGGCTAAGCCAAAAGTATCCCCTATTTTCAATGATTTAGAAGCGTATTTCAATTCTGAAATTTCAAATAAATTTTTCTCTTTGTCAGTTACTTTTATTGGCAACTGGACTTCTTCTCCAGATTCAGGGGAAAGGACAGCAAGATTTTTATTTTGAAATAATACCATTGTGATTTGAGTCTTCCCCAAAATTTGAATATCAGCACCTTGAAGGGCTTTTAATTCGCTTAGCGAAGGATAATTAGAATCACTAATCACACTGCTAGAAATTGTTGTGGTTGTGGAACTACTTGTTTCTGTTTTTCTAAAAAGAGAAAAAGCAATGATAAGTACAGATATCAGTACGATACTGAGTGATAATATTATGAGGGATTTTTTCTTCATAAATAGTTATTCTCCATAATAAAATTGTTTTTTCATTAAAGAAGCAGAAACGACTTATTGTTGTTTCTGCTTTTTAGCTTGTAAACTTGCTGCGTAGGCTTCTATTTCGTCTTTTAAATATAACCGAATAAGTGTAGGACCAGGTTCGTCGCCTATTTCAATAAAAGGTTTAATTCTCCCTAACTGAATAGCACGAGAAAATGCAGCATGGCTTTGACCAGTTATTTTTGAAGCTTGTTTTCTATTAAGTAAATTTTCTTCAATCCATTTTTTCTGATCAATCAAATTATACATGAGAACACTCCTTTCAATAGGTGTTAACTTTAATATATCAGAAATCAAGAAAAAAATCAAAAATATAGTTGACAAAAAGGTATTAACTTTGATACTATATTTTTGTAGATAAAACAAATAAATATTAAAAAGAAAGAAGGAATAAAATATGAAATTAATGAAAGTGTTAGCTATTGGAGTTACAGTTGGTGGGGTTACGTTAGCAACAGTTCACGAGAAAGTAGACGCAGCAGAATGGACACCACGTACAGTGGAACAAATCAAAGCAGACATGAAGGGTAATGAATATACTATTGTTTGGGGTGATACATTAAGCGGAATCAGCCAAGCAACAAATATTTCAGTACAAAAATTAGCAGATATGAACAAAATTGCGAATGTAGATTTAATCTATGCAGGCAATAAATTAGTTTTTGATGGAAATGTAGCAACTATTCAAAACAGTAATGGTGAAACAGTTGCACAATCAGTAATCCAAAATGAAGATAAAGTTGTTGCAAACCAACCAGTTGGACAACAAGTACAAGATACAACTAATTCAGCAATTCAAAATTCAACAACACCTTCAACTGACAACACAGTAGCAGGGAACACACAAGCTGGTGGTCAAACAACTGGAAATACTGGAACAACAACGCCAAGCACACCAGAAAACAATGGTGGCGCAACACAAACACCAACGCAACCAGATAACAATGGTAACCAAAATGGTTCGACAGGTGGAAATACTGGCGGAGGACAAACAACACCATCAAATCCAGATGAACCAGTTAAAATGAAATACACTGTTTGGGGTGATTTTGATGATCCTAAATATAACATTGTAGAAGGGCAACACATATTTGATACACAAGAAGAAGCAAGAGCTTGGATTGATAGCTATGCAGATAATTTGTTAATGCAAGGCATTAGTTCTAGTTCTTATGGTACAACTTCTTGGGAAGTAAAATAGTTAAATTAGTAAAGTAAAACTCACAAAAATATTTTTTGTGAGTTTTTTATTTTTTTAGGAGGTGATGAGGGTGACGAAACTGGCTCATTACGCTTTTTATGGGTATTACTCATCGTATTTAAGAAAGTTTATATCAAATCATTTTAATCTTGTTTTTAAGACGCTAAAAAATCTTTTTGGTGTCTTTTTTTATTAACTTTTTAGGAGGGAATTACTCAGTGAAAAAAATAAATAATTGGTTGAAAAAATTTATTCAATCTAAGCCTATAATGATGGCACTCTTTTTAGTATGTAGTATTGTGGGGATTGGTTTTGGCAGTGGAAATGTTCAGGCAGCTGTGCCAGAGGCATTTACCATGAAGCCAGGAGAAACAGGGAATGTTTATTACGATACTAGTAATGTCTATATGATGTATGGAACACGTAATGGGCAAGCATGGAGTGATGCTACTGCGCCAATGGCAGTCAAACCAGATGATGGTGGTATTGATATCATGACGTTTTGTATTCAACCAGGTGTACCATTTATTTCTAGTGATAATCCTGGTTATCAGGCTGTAGCTGCAAATGATGTTCCTCGTGATGCTAAGATTGCTTCGATTATCTGGAATAATCCAGATTTAGGTATTAGTGGAGACACGAATGAAAATGATCGTATTGTTACCCAGTCGGTTATTTGGGAATTGTTACCTTATGGGATACATGTCAATGATATTCCTCGTATCCCTAATTATGCACAACGAAAAGCATTGTTATATAAAAAAATCGAGGAGTATAATCAACGTCCAGAGTTTAATGGGAAAACGATTGACTTAACTTATGGTGAATCTAAAACATTAACTTCTTCGGTCAATTTAAATTCATTTGAAACACAAGTTTCAAATACTGCGAAAGTAAATTGGACAATTGCTCCAGATGGAAAATCTGTGACTGTCACACCGACTGATCCTAATATTCAAAATGGTACAATTGCTTATAAAAGATCATTTATGGAAGGAACGCCAATCGCATTAGAAAAACAAGGATCACAGCGCGTATTTATTCCATCAACAGATGATCCAGCTTCGTATTCAGTAAAATTCAATATCAAGACATTTGGCGAATTTCAAATCAAAAAAATCGACAAAGAAACAGGGAATCCAGTACCAGGTACAACATTCAAATTAGAATATAGTAATCTTCCAGCAGGTTCAACTGCACCAACTCAAACAGAAGTAACTACTGACGAAAATGGAGTATCACCAAAAATTAAAGTGTTAAATGGTGTTCATGTTAAAGCAACTGAGACTGCTGTACCTGCTCCTTATGTATTAGGATCAGTTATTGGTGATTCTGATGTAGTAGAAGGTGATATTGTCGCAGGTCAAACAATCACATTGACACAACGCAATAAACAAGCAAAAGGGCAAATCATTATCGAAAAATCAGGTGTCGAATCTGGTAAAGATATGTGGAATGGTAACTATTCTCTAGCAGGAAATGTGTTTGAAATTCATGAAAATGACACAAGCGGAAGAGTTGTCGCAACAGTTACAACGGATGTTAATGGACATGCAGAAACAAATAAAGAATTGCCTTTAGGCACTTATGTAGTGACTGAAAAAACAGCTTCTAACGGTTTTGCGAACACATTCAAACCAGTAACAGTAAAAATCGAATATGCGAACCAAACAACTGCGGTTATTATAAAAAATACTGAAGGTACAAACCAAGAAGTGACAGGATCAACTGTATTAACAAAAATTGACGCTGAAACAGGTTCAGAAACACAAGGACAAGCAACATTTAATGGTGCGCAATACGGATTATTCCACGAAGACGGAACTCCAGTGAAATGGTCAGAAGCGTTTAAACCAGAATATATGGAAGGAAACAAATTAGAAGGTGATAATATCGCCTTTGAAATGACTGACAAGCTTCAAAAAGCAAGTGTTAAACACTTAGCATTAGGAAAATATTACTGGAAAGAAACAAAAGCGCCTGAAGGGTATCAACTTGATAATACAAAACGCGAATTTGAAATCACATATAAAGATCAAGACACACAAGTGATTGCGACAGAATCTGTTTCTAAAGAAAATGTCGTGAAATTTACGTTAGATGGCTTTAAGTATGTTGAATCTAAATCAGGTAGCACAAAATCTGGTTATAACGGCATTGAGTTCAAATTAACACCAATCAATGACACAAAAGGTGAAACAATCAGCACCAAAACAGTGACAAATAAAGACGGTTACGATGGTTACTTTGCATTTGAAAATATTCCTTATGGTGACTATGAATTAACAGAAGTAAAAGCGCCAGAAGGATATAAAATCATCAAACCATTAACAATTACTTCTGATTTTGACGCAGAAAAACGTGAATATACGTTTACTGTGACGGAAAAAGGTCAAAAAGAACCTTTAAAAGTCTTAACTGTTTCAGAAGATACAATCAATAACGGTTTAAATGTGATTCAATTGAGCAAATTATTTATCACAAATAACTTGGTTAAAGTACCAACAATCCGTACTTTAGCGACTGTCAATGGTGAAAAAACATTCACGCCAGCAAAAGATACACCAATGCACGATGACATTTTCTTGGATAACTTGATTAAAGATGACAAATACAATCTAAAAATCAAACTTTGGAGAATCCAAAACGGAAACTACGAAAAAGCACAAGTTGTATTTGAAACAGATAAAGATTTTGTCGCTCAAGCAGAAAATGAAAAAGAAGTGATCGATACATTGGTAGATACGTCAAAAGACGATGAAAACACAAGCTATGTGTGGACAGAAGAGCTTTACGACGAAACTGGCAAAAAAGTGGCAGAACACAATGATTTAACTAATAAAGATCAAACAGTGAAACCAGTTGTTTCAAACAAAACAAACACACCAACAAGTACACCTACTCAACAAGTTGCTAAAGCAAGCATTCCACAAACTTCAGGTGAATTGAATGGTGCGATGGTATTTGGTGTATTTGCTGCAGTAATGGTAATTACAGTAGGTACTTTTGTTTACACAAAAAAACAACGTGTAAATAAATAAACCACTTAGGCTAAACGTCTGAAAAGGCGTTTAGCTTTTTCTATTTTGTAAAGTTTGTTTACAAAGGTGGGCAAATCAATATGACAAGAACAATAAATGAACGCAAAATTTACAGTTCTCAAACGAAAAATCTTCTTTTAAATGTGCTTCATTATTCATTGACTTCAAATGAACTATTACTTTACCACTTAAACACTTCTAATGCTCCTGTCAAAACAATAGAAGTTTATACGACAGAATTAGAGACGATGAGAATCAATTATCAGTTATTAGATGCAATTGATCTATCAAAAGTTTCTATTCCTTATCAAAAAAATATTCAAGGATATATGTATCACTATCAACGCTATTTAGTTTGTGTAGAAGAATACCTCAAACGAATTAAGCGAAGAAGTGATTATATCAAGGAAGTCTTAGAAGGGAAACATGAGTATCATTTCATTGATTTTACTCAATTTGTTTCTGAAAATCAGGAGTCGTTGGAACAAGCAAAGCAGGAATTTGTCAATAGTGAATATGGTATAGATTATATTCTGATTGAAGATGGAAGTGTGCTAAAAGCTCATTTTCTTGTGTTTTTAGAAGAATCCAGAGTATTGTTTCAGGATATTTTACAAGCAACAGAAGCTGGGACAATTTCTTCGCAGGTTGAGATCCAACAAGTATTTACAGAATACTTTACTAAAAATCAGTCGCTTAGAGAAAAGAGTGATGATTCATGAATAAATGGCGAAAATCTTTTTTGATTAGCTGGGTATTATTTGGTTTTTTTATTGTAGGATCGACTGCTTATGGCTATTTTCTTTTGCAAAAGTCAGACAATCGTAGTCAATTTTTGCGTTCGCCAATCCAGCAGGAAGAACAAGTAGAAAAAAAGCAAGAAAGTAAAAATGCGAAAGCTTCTTTTAATCCACTGTTAATTCAGCCTGTTCATGCGGAAGAATTTGCAGAAGCTCAGTTACACTATGAGGATCTTGTGAACCAATGGGGAATCGGTGCGGTGTATATTCCGAGTTCGTCTATTCAAACCAAAATTTTGGCTGGTATGAGCAACGAAAATTTAATGGTTGGTGTTGGAACTTATCGGGCAGAACAACGACTAGGAAAAGGAAATTATGTATTATTAGCTCATAACCTTGTGCAAGGTGGTGGTGCGTTAAAGAATCTTCGTCAGACTTCAGAAGGTTCTTTAATTTATGCGACTGATTTTGCCAATATTTATGAGTACCGAGTAACGAAGAATCAAGTAATGAATCAATCAGAAGGAGAAGTATTAGATGAGCCGAAAGCAGAAGAAACACCGCTTATTACTTTTATTCGCTGCGAAGGTGGATTAAATACGACTCAACGAGCAGTGGTTCAAGGAACGTTTGTTTCTTCTTATCCTGCAAGTGAAGCAAATAATGAGTTAAAAGAGAAATTAGGACTTGTTTCTGTTGTTCAAGATCAAAAACAAGTGGACAATACAATTGTGTCAAATTCGATGGATACAGTGTCGAATCATGACATTACTTCAGACGAGCATACGAACCAATCAGTAAAGAAAAGCAAAGAAATGAATACATTGAAGGAAGAAAAAGAAGTGTATTCTTCTTTTGAAAAATATTGTATTTGGTTAGTCAAAGAATGCAATGATATGTATGTGCTAATAACAGCTTCAGTCGTTTATCTGTTGGTGTTATTCAGTACTTTCCAGTGGAAAATCAGAGTAGAATGATTTTTTATTGAAAGATTTTATTCTTTTTTTACAAAATCTTCAAAAAAATTTTTTATCTTATAAAAAATAGACAGAAGGGAATTAGAAGTGTTGAAAAAGAGAAAATTTTCTATATTAACGTCAACGGTTGTATTATCTCAACTGTTAGTCACGACACCCTTACAAGTATTAGCAGACGAAAAACCATCAAATATAGCGACAGAACAATCAACGACAGTGAATGCTGACCATTCTATAACAGATAGTACAGATACAACTAAGGAAGAAACCACAACTGATTCTTCCATTGAACAACCTGAACAAAAACCAAGTGAATCAACAGATCAATCTACTGATTCTACGACAGATAGTTCACAGACAACAGAGTCAAAACCAGAAACAACTACTCCTGGTACGACAGACTCTAGTCAACCAGAAAATAATACGCAAGATACGACGAAGCCTTCAGAAACGAAGCCTGTGGAACAGCCAACCACAAAACCGAGTGAATCGGATAATCATGGAGCAACGCAACCACCGAAACCTGCGGAAGTCACTCCTTCACAACCAGTTGCGACACAGCCTTCAACAACTGAACAAAATGTGCAACTCAAAGTAGAAACAAAGGCACAAGCTCAACCAACTATGCAAGAAGAGTCAAAAGCTTATCATCAAGCACCAACTGAGCCCATTCAAGAATTAGTCCCTTCTAGCAAACAGGATAACGAAGGGAATATTCATTTTGAAAAAGACGAGTCTGTAGAAAGTTTTATTCGTAAAATTGGTGAATCTGCTCGTAAAATTGGACAAGAAAATGATTTGTATGCTTCAGTCATGATTGCTCAGGCGATTTTAGAATCAGCAAGTGGTCAAAGTCAATTAGCCCAAGCACCGAATTACAATTTATTTGGAATCAAAGGCACACATAATGGAAAAGGTGTCTCTTTTGCGACACAAGAAGATTTAGGGGACGGAACACTCTATGCTACCCAAGCCACTTTTAGACAGTATGAGAACTACGAAGAAAGTTTAAATGACTATGCTCAACTATTAAAAGAGGGCTTAACAGGAAATAGTCATTTTTACGATGGGGTTTGGAAAACGAATGCGAAAACCTATCAAGAAGCAACGAAATTTTTGACAGGACGTTATGCCACAGATACTAGTTACGATAAAAAATTGAATGGCTTAATCGAAACCTACGAATTAACGACTTATGATAAAGAAGTATCAGGACCACAATTAAGTAAAGAAGGATACATCGTACCATTAAAAAATTACACGAAATCTAGCTCATTTGGTAATCGTGGAGCAGAATTTCATCGAGGACTAGACTTGGCAGCACCACAAGGCGAGCCAATCTACGCTAGCAAAGCAGGAACAGTCGTTAAAGCCGAGTTTCATCCTTCTTGGGGGAATTATGTAGCTATTGAGCATGAAGACGGTACAACGGCTTTATACGCCCACCAACAAGAATACCAAGTCAAAGTTGGTGACAAAGTAAAACAAGGGCAGATTATTGGTTATGTTGGTTCTACTGGGAACAGCACAGGTAGTCATTTACACCTTGAACTTTGTTTAGATTATAGTTTAAACCAATCACAATTGGTTGATCCAGAAACAGTCTTATTCTAAGGAATAAGGCTATTTTTATATTGCCATGAAGAAAGGGATTCATATGCTATTTTATGCAGGTCTATTTGTGGATGCTGTGTTTGGAATAGGAATAAAGGCATTATTAGTTGCAGGAAAGCAAGAAGATCAATAATTTAAAAGAGAATAAAAAAATAGATTTATCTAATTTTAGGAGGAAGTTTTAATTTGAACAACCAAGAATCGAATTTATATCCTGTGAGGGATCTTGTATTAAAAGAAAAGGACTTAATTTTTACTGTCTATAGGAAAGATATTATCAAATCTCGTGTTTCAAGAAAAATGAGAAAAGGAAAGAGCGGTGTAATCGAATCTGAATATTGTTATTGTTTGCCAGAAAAAATAATCAAAAAAAAACGATTTTATCAAAACCAATTGCCAAATGCTCGATACATTAAGAAATTATGTATTTTAAATAATGAGAGAAGGATTGTTCAAGAAATTCCTATATTGAGGGTTCTTCAGTCAAGGAGTGGGGCATTAAATTTTGGGATTGATCGAAGCAAATTTACTGAAGAAGTAAATAAATATATTAGAAAGGAAGAGTGTAATGAATAAAGAACAAAGAACTAAATTTATTGGTGGCAGTGTCATAGGTATTGCAATGGTTAGTTTGTGTTCAGTAGCTTTATTGAAAGGTTGTTCTGCTGAACAAGATACAAAAGAGCCAACCAGTTCTAGTATTGTAAAGAAATCAGAAAAGAAAACAACTAGAAATAAAGAAACGAAGAAAAATAAGGGAAAAGAAACTACTAAATCTGAAAATAGTACCGAAGAATCAGTTTCTAATCTATATGATAGGGCAGGAATTAGTTATTCTACTGAAAGTAGTTCTCCTAATTTAACACGTCAAGAATTACAAGAAATCTCTCATGTTTCACAAGTTTTATCTAACAAGAAAGAGGAAGCTAAAAAACAAGAAGAAGCAAGAGAAAACTTATTAAATTCTACCGGTATGAATTGGGTAAACAGTCTTTCTAAAAAGGATGATACAAAGCCAATAATCAATAAAGTAGAGAATGATAAGCAGTCAAATGATAAAATTGAATCCAATAAACCAATAGAAGAACCAATTGTGAAGCCAGATAATCCACAACCAGAACCTAACCCTACACCTGTACCACCAGTGGAAGTAGTTGATTATCAAGCATTACAACAGGTTCTTTTTTATGCTGAAAATATTGATGGTTCAGCTTATCTATCTGCTAGCTATCAAGCTTTACAAACAGAAATCAGTATTGGACAACAAATGCTAAATGCTCAAAATTCTAGTCAAAGCGAAGTAAATGCTCAAACTATGCGTATTCAACAAGCGATTGATTCATTAGTTCCTAAAGGAAATAAAGCTTCATTAGCTGAAGCAATTGAAAAAGCACAGTCGATTAATTTAGAACTATATACTACTGCTTCAGTCGAAGTCTTTAATCGAGTATATGCGCAAGCATTAGCTGTATATAATGAACCAGAACTGACACAACAAGATGTAGATACCCAAGTCTCTGAATTAAATCATGCGATGGATCAATTAGTAAAACGTGGAGATAAAACGGAGTTACAGTCATTGTTAGAAAGGGCGAAACAAGTCGATCGACCAATTTATACTGTTGAATCTCTTCAAGCGTTAGATGAAGCAATTGGTGAGAGTGAAGCTGTCTTGAACAATAAAGATGCTACTCAAGAAGATGTCAATCAAGCATATAACAATCTCAAGAGTACATTTGATTCATTGAAGAAAATTGATGAACCAGATTTAAGCTTAGTCTATTTAAATCGTTTGATTGAAGAATGTGATTCTCTGAAGTCTGAAGACTATACGAGTGACTCTTTTATGTCATTTGAAATTATCCTAAATCAATCAAAAGAATTGGCTAAAAAAGAAGGTGTCACGCAAGAAGAAGTACAAAAACAAATCGAGGATTTAAACCAAGCAAAACAAAATTTAGTGAAAAAGGCAGATAAAACAGCTTTGAAATCAATGATTGATACAGTTTCGGCACTTCAAGAAGAAAAATATACACCGGAATCATGGGCTGAGTTACAAGAAACTTTAAAAACTGCTAATAGTGTGTTTAGCAATGAAAATGCTACACAAGAACAAGTAAATGAAGCCCTAAAAGCACTTGAAGGTGCTAAGAATGCACTAATTGAAAAAGAGGTGTGAGAATGTATACGGACTGGAAGTGGCAGTATCAATTTTTTGTGATGAGAAAATGGCTACTTGCCTTGCTTAAACTAAGTTTAGTGGCTAGTTATTTTTATTGCTGTTATTTGGGTTGGCAACAACTGAAAGAACTTCCGATGATTAGTTTCCAACTATCAAATGTAAACGGCATTACATTGCAAGAAATTGTGGAGACAATGTTATACCTACTTGTAGCAATTCTATAGTGTATTGCTTTTTTTCTTGGTATTTCGGAAAAACAGAGGAAGTGACTATTTTCATTTATAAAGTTAAATGGTCACCATATCCTTTAAAAATTACTACAGGCTTTCAAAGTCCAACTGTAGAATCAGAAGTCATGAGAGTGACTGTTAAAGGAGCAGAAGAAAATGAATGGAATAAGTAATTGTTTTTCTCTTTTCTTTTTAGTTTTTCTATTGCTGACTATACTTGTAGAGAGACGTTTTATTTTTAAGACAAGTTTGAAATGTCAAACGGTTTATTTTTTCTTTTCTATATCATTTATTCTAGCGAATCTGGTGAATTTTTTTGAGGTTTCACTACTTGCTAGAATCACTTATATCTTTTTTAGTTTTTCTGTTTTAGGTATTTATTTGCCTGCTGTAAGGCAAATGAAATTAAAAATCAGTAGAATAGTGAATCGACTATTCAAAGTAAAGCATAGATCTTAGGATTTATGCTTTTTTTGTTACGGAGAATAATATGAAGAACTATTGGGTGAGAGCACCACCAGAAAGGATTTTTTATGAACGAAAAAGAATTAGCGATAAAAACAGCGTTTATAGAGATTATTGATCGAATCTTTGAAAATGCTGAAGCATATAAATATTTTTTGATTTCAGTTCTATTAAAGGAATTAAAATCAAGAAATGGTCGTTATCATTCTTTTGAACGAACAATAGAGATCAATAATTTAACTAGAAAACCAATTGAACAATGTTTAACAGGTTTATATTGCTTAGCTTGTCACATTGAAGAAATTAATAATGAACTGTTTGACGACTCCAAAGGAGTTTATCCAATTTATCAAGAATTAATGGAAGCTGCTATATCAAGTAGCTTTTTTTCATTAGATGAATTGATCGAATTAGCAGGAACAGGATGTATTAATGATATCGTTGAAAATTGTGGAGAATTTTCAACATGGAATATTGAACAGTCTGAAATTCCACTATATGTAGTAGTAAAAAATAGTTATTCAATCAAAGGGAAACTTTATCGATCAGGGTATCAATGGAACTCTTCTCAAAAAGCGTGGATAAAAAGTTTTTCTACTCAAGAAGAAGCTGAAAATGAAAAAATAGCTTTATGGGAATTAGATAGTGAAATTGTCGTATCCATACAAACACGATTAGAAATGCTCTTTGATTTTGATTATTACGTTGTTGTTAAACCTCAACTGGAATTAAATCAGACATTTCAAGTACATGGCTATCGCTATGAAGAATATGGGGTCAAAAAACACTATGTTAAACGAGTTCCTACAAAATATTTCTTTCATGAGCGAGATTTCTTGTTACGCTTAGAAGTTCCATTCAAATTAATAACCCCTAAAATAATACATGAAACGAATCAGGAGAGATAAAATGGCAAAAAAAACAAAATCAGAACAAAACATGTTAAAAAAACGTGTACAACAAATTATGACACTAAAAAATGTTGATTACGACACGTGGTTGAACCAACAACATGAGCTTTATCTCAATGAAAATATGGAATGTATTGATGAGATTATCGATAAAGAAATTAAAAGAAGACAAAATAATCAAGGAGGAACATCATATGGTAAATAAAATAAACGAGCGAGTGAAACGTTTGATAGCTTCTCTTCAAATGTTTTTAGGTTTAGCATGGGTAGATTTTTCTCAAGCTTATCCTGTGTTTGCTGATGTACAAGGAACGTTAAAAGAAGTTGAAACAGGGTTAGGCGGTGAGTTCAAAAATTATGCTAATATTGGTTTAGGGATTGTTCTGTTAATTTATGGGGCTTGCCGTTTTTTTGGAATGGAGATTGCCCAATGGGCAAAACGTCTTGCATTTGGTGCATTTGTAGGATCAGTTATCATTGTAAACTTCGATTGGATTCGAAATACAGTATGGGGCTGGATTGGAGGATAGATGATGGCTGTGGAAGTGGAGATTCTAACGACGAATATCTCTGTTTTTGAAAATCAACCGCCAATGACCTTATTTTCCTATGAAGAGTTTCTTGAAATCACTGAAGCAATGAAAGCTGGAGAATACATTAAGTTTCAGCTATTAATCGTGGAAGGAGAGCCGATTTATCAAGGAACCTATCATAAAAAGAAACATTTACAGACTTTTGAAGAAGATTTAAAAGAAAAGTTAGAATTATTAGTTAAAAATAAAAGCATTACAGAATTAAAAAAAGACGAGATTTGGCAAGCTATACATGATGAGCCAATTTCTGAAGCTGATAATTCTAATCTCAAAAGTAATTCAAGTTCAAAAGTAATCAAGAGAGAGTATCCTAAGATTTCTTTCCCTAAATTAAAGAAAGTAGAATTTCATTCAGAAAAAATGAGACCAATGCTGAAACGCATTGGTCTTATTTTTCTTTTCTTCTTTTTAGTTTTAGGTATAGGAATTGGAGTGAAAAAGACTTTGTTCAATGAGGATAAAAGTAATCAAACCATTGTATCTGGCGACCATTTTAATAAAGAGACAGAAATTACATTGGATAACTATTTAGAAATTGCGAAAAAAGTTCCTTCACGTCAAGAAGAGATTGCGGACTTTTTAGCTCAAAATCATGCTTTTAAAAAATTAGAAGAATATGAAGCAAAATATCCAACGGAAATAGGGTCATTTGAATTGGCGTTTAATCATCAAGAATGGGAGAAAGTAGTAAAAGCAGATGTTTCTCGTTTGACTGATGAACGAAAAATGATGTTAGCTATTGCATTTTTAGAACTGGGTAATAAAAAAGAAGCAGAGTTAATTAACAAACAGATTCAAAGTAAAACATTATCCAAAAAAATAGCAATTGCTTATTTACAAGACCAAGATATTAATGCTGCAAAAGAAATACAAAATCAGCTAAAGGATAAAAACCTAGAAGAACTGATTGACACAGCATCTATTTATAAAGAAATGGTTGACTATTATAAATCAGAAAAAGACACGACCAATCAAGAAATTTGGGAACGTAAATTTAAAAATTTAGGTATAGAGGAAAGTGAAAGCTCATGAAGCGAAAAAAAGAAGTGAGTAAATCACAGAAAAAAAATTATCAAAAAGGAAAACAAAATCCACTACGCTTTTTATCGAATAAAAAATTGCTGATTAGTGGATCGGTTATTGCATATTTTTGTTTACTGATTTTAGAAGTGTGGCTTGTAGAAAATTTCTTTGCGCTAACCAGTCAATCTTTATGGGATTTTGAGGTACTTTCACTTTGGAAGATAAGAATTATTCACTCCATTTTTTCTAACCTTTTACTGTATATGATTTTATCTGTCATTGATATTGCTGTATTAGCCAAAGTGAGCTATCAGCTATATACCTCGTTTCGCCCATTAGAAGAAGACCTTGTTCAAGGCACAATGCAATTTGAAACAGTAGAAAATATGGACAAACAATACGAGCTTGTACCTGTTCATATGAATACTGACAAGGATGACTTTTTTGATGGTAAACCTGGTTATCCTGTGGGAAGGAAACCGCAAACAGAAGAAGATAGACGATTGAATCGCTTTTATTATTATGTAGACACTAGTGATTCGGACTCTATTACATTGGCAGGGACACGACAAGGGAAAGGAATTTATTTTGTTGATCCTTTCATTGATATCTTAACAAGAGCTAGACTGATTGCTAATCGTGCTTCTTTTGTGATGACAGCTACTAAAGGAGACGAACCTCGAAAATGGTATAGAACGCTAAAAAGACGTGGTTATCGTATAAGAGTAGCAAATACGGTCAATCAGTTTTACTCTGATCCAATGCCAGTTTTAGGGGTCTTTAATCATTATTATAAGCATTATAAACGTTTAAGGGAAGAATCCATTCAAGAAAAAGAAAAAGGGCTTGAAGATCAGGCACTGAATCTTTCTATTCAAGCAGAAAAGCAATTGGCAAATGCAGAAAAAATGATTAGTCAAATTGCTCATATGTATTTTAAAGAAGTAAATGAGGGAAAAGATGGTGGTTTTTGGACGAAAGCTTGTCGTAATTTATTTAAATCAGTAGGTATGGCATTAGCAGATCAAGAATATGATCACGGTGAAACATTAAAAGTTAATCCTTACACGATTTATACAGTAGTAAATGAAATGCAAAAACGACGCATTAAGGAAAAAAGTCATGATTTTTTGAAAAAGTATGCGACTTCGGAAGAACATTTAGCGAAGCTTTTAGCTACCTATGATGGAAAAAGTGAACTAGATGTATTTTTTGGAGAATTACCTAGAGAACACCCCGCAGCTCGGTTTTATGACGCAATCATGGCTTCTGCTCCTGCTCATGTCACGTTAGGAAATATTATTACTCATTTTGACGGCGACTTAGAGCCTTTTATTATGTCTGCCAATGCGAAAATGACAGCTTTTGATGACGGATTTGATATGGAATTGATAGGATTTGACCGAGAACAGCCAACCGCAGTTTTCATTGTGATGAGTGACGCAGATTCTTCTAATAATGATTTAGGTGTGATGTATCTCGACCAAATTTATCAAGTATTACTCAATCGTTGTAATTTAGAAACTTCATCGCAATGTTATCGTGATGTTCACTTTATTTTAGAAGAAGGGGGAAACTTAGGTGTTCCGATTCGAGATTTATCAAGAAAATGGACGTCTGGATTAAGTCGACACTTGTTTTTACATTTGGTATTACAAGATTTACAACAATTATCCATGCTTTATAGTGAAGATACGAAAGATACGATTATTGGTAGTACAGGGATTCTGACCTATATTCGTACAGCTTCAGATAAAACCAATCAATATATTGCAGGACGTTTGGGTAAACGCTCGAATTACTCTAAAACAAGGCATAGAAGCCCGTTGTCTATTGAATCAACAGAAACAGAAAGTTCTGAAAGAATTGATTTGATGGCTTCTTTTGAATTAGAACGAACACAAATTGGGGAATCGATTATTTTGCGAGGAAATAAACATACTGATTTACAAGGAAATCCAATTTATCAGTATCCGATTTATAATACACGTCAGAATGATACCCATATGATTCCCTTTTATGAATTTCGGAAAATGGAAAAAGTTTCATGGGATGAAATACCTGTTAATAATGAATTTATGGCAGTGGAGTTAAAAGATTTAGCTTGGTCATTAGAACCTGAAGAAAATCAAGAATATAGGGTAGAGGAAGAAAAAAATATTCCCGATCTTCCGATTTACCAAAAACCAAAGAGAAGGGAGGAAACGCCAATGGCTATTCAATCAATTAAGGATTTAGGTACACAAGAACAAAAAGAATTAAACATGAAGGAAAAGAAGGCGAGATCATTAGAAAAAATTTATCATGAAGAGATTCGTAAACGGAGTATCTCTGAGGTTTTTTCAAAGGATCAGGTTCGGAAAATTCGTCAGCTAGTGAAAGGTTCTCTTTTTAATATTCCAGAAGCATTTAATGAATTTAATCAAATTGTGGCAGAAGGAACATTAGATTCCTTGTTTTCATTCTTAGTGTCCAATGGAGACGAAAAATTATTGAACTTGTGTATTCAACAATTTAAAGAGTGGAAAGGTGGTCATTTATGAGTAATGAACAGCTATTAGATATTCTAACCAAGTTTAATGATTACCTCCATATTAGTGGGCTGCTTAGAGATATTGGACGATCGATTTTAGATTGGATTGTCTCTATTTTACTTTGGATAGTGGATCATATCAGTGGAATTATGTATGAAACGATCAAATTTTTAGGTTTTTACAATACGGAATCTATGGGAGACAAAGGGTTATTTGGTACATTGGGGAACTTTCAAAAATTTGGTTTAGGAATCAGCATATTATTAATTGGTGCTGTTTTATTTTTTGGGAAAACTTCCGAAACAAGAGAAGTACCACTAAATTTTTTAATGATGTTGATTATTACTTTGATGTTACCAGGCATGATGAGAGATGGCATTAAGATTGTCAATTCTACAACAGATTCTTTAAAGGTAGAACAAGGAGAATTAGGATTTAAAACATTTAAAGACAGTCTGACCGATGTCTATGTTTTAGCAGATAATGGATGGACAACCACTACTCCAGATCCTCCCAATTATTTAAAAGATCGAGATAATTTTGATATTAACGAAAAAGTATTAGAAGCTCCAGATGGGGATAATGGAGCCCCCTTAAAAAATAAATTGATTGATAAAAAAGGGGGAGAAGGAAAAGAAGTGGTTGAACTAGAAGATGGTGGCGGTGGGATTTTCAAAAAGATTATGAAAAAACTTTTTGCAGAAACGTATTATCGATGGCGTGTCGATTGGGTAGCTACTATTGGTACGTTATTAGCATTAAGTTTTGCGATGATTATTTCCATTTTAAGAGCTTGTCGTGTCTCTATCGAAATGGCGTTTGATTATATTTGGGCAAATGTGATTGCCTTTTTTAGTATTCGAGATATCAAGAAATTAAAAATGGCATTGATGAGTCTCTTAGGAGGCTTTATTTTATTGCTATCTATTTTTACGATGTATTACGTGTTTATCAACTGGAATACGTATATTTTTCAACAACCAGATGTCTCTTATTTAACTAAGATTTTTGGATTAATTGCAGGTGCATGGTTTATTTATGATGGCCCAGCGATTATTCAGAAAACATTAGGAATTGATGCAGGGTTATCAACTGCTGGTGCATTTTTAATGACAGCAGGTGGTGCAAAAGCTATTAAAGGTTCAACTGATTTAGCGAAAGGAACAGTAGAAGGTGTAGCTAATAGCACTGTTCGTACCGCTGGATTACTCTCAGGTCTATTTTCTGATGGAAAGAAGAATAGCGAAGATAACGGTGTGAACTCTGAAATGGAAGAGGAAAAAAATCATAAAGAAGAAAATGAGCAAGATCCAGAAACGAATCACGAAAATGATGAAAAACCAGAAAACGAATCAAACGAAACTACTGAAACAGAGGAAAACGAAATGGATACTCACGACTCGGTAAATGAAGAATCTGAAGATAATGGTGATTCATCAGAAAATATGCCAGATGAAAATAACGAAAATGACAATGTATCAGAGGACGAGTCTTTAGGGAATATCCAAGATAAGGAGACTGATGAAGATACTTTAAATGAAGAAGAGCCTAAAAACACTACAAATGATTTTTCTGAGTCTCCAGATACTGAAGAGACGGTTGATGAACAAAAAAATAAAAATGAGTCAGATAAGAACAATGGATTTACTTCTTCAACTAATCAAGAAGATGACATTGAAAATGATAAAACTACTTCAAAAAACAACCAAAATAAAATAGAAAATTCTGATCCAAATAGGAATAGAGCGAATGATTCGTCTCATTCTAACCAATCAGACTCTTCAAATTTAACAAATAAAAATGAGTTTTCAGTTTCTGATTCACAAGATACAAATACGACATCTACAGAAACTCCTAATCCATTTAAGAAACGTATGAACCAAGTAATTTATCGTTCAAAATATGAAAATCATGGGAAAAGTTATATTGGTCAACAGGTGGATAGATACAATAGAAATAAGGAATTTGGACAAGATGTACGTGACTGGTTAAAAGAAAGGAAAAATCAAGAAAATGACAATCATAATGAGTAAGAGAGGATCGTATGATATTCTCTCTTTTTTTATTTGAGGTGAAAGAATTTGCGACATGACATTCAAGAAGAAATTTTTACAAAAGCAAAATTTGTAGGGAAAATTTTAGCTCAAGATGCCGTTTGTATGTTTATTATTTTTCAGTTAGCGACTGGTTTACAAGAAAGAACTTATCGACCACTAAGTACTTTCGCTTTTCTTTTTGTGAATTTGATGGGGATTTTTTGGATATTTCCTAGTTTTGGAAATAAGCAATTGAAAAATTACCATCGTTTATATTTTATCCTAACAAATAATCGAGAAACCTATCATTCGATTGACCGGATTGATTTCAATGTGGAAGAACGAATTGATATGGTCATGGGAACGGAAGAAGAAGCAGCAAAAGAAGATTCAATGATTGAAGGGGAGGACTATTTGTGATTGATGCCGATAAATTACTTGCAGAGCCAGTACATGAACCAGAAACTAAAAAGGAAAGAAAAGAAAAAAACAAAGTAAAAAAAATAAAGAATGAAAAAACGGTTTTGAAATTTTTGCCTTTTCGTAGAATGATTTCTGAAGATTGTATTGCACTGGATAAAGGAGTAACGAATTTTTATCGAATTGAGGACGCTTCTGCTCGAAGAGGGAGCTTAAAACAACAGCAAGAAGCCCTAGATAGCTTTTTGCAATTTTTACGATCTATTCATTCAGATATCAAATTTATATTTACGAGTTTTCCATTAGATATGTCTGAAAATATTGATTATGCGAAACGGCGATTCAAAATGCGTGCAGTTCCTAAATCTGTTCAAAATGAACAAAAAAAATCATTGGAAACCTTAGAATATTTAGATAACAATCGTCTGATTGATACGGTGTATCTTCAAGTTTTTGGCGAAGATGAGGAATCTTTAGAAGAAGTTGACCAGGAGATAAGAACTGCTCAGAGTCAAAATTTTCGAGTATTACCAATGACGCTGGCGCAGAAAATCAAGTTGCTTTTTCGAAGATATAATCCATTATCACCGTTGCCTTTAGGGATTCCCTATCAACAAACTGATAAAACAGGACGAGATCCTGCGATTCAAAAAATTGTCGATAAAAAAGGGTATGATCCCATTTTTATTGGACAAATTCAACCATTAGGAGGGATTCGTCCATGTTCTTCTAAGGATTTGCAAATTTCAGACGGCTATATACGCACGTTAAATTTAACTGTTTATCGACCTAAAAATAATCCTAATTTTTGGGGAGAAAGAGTTTTTTTAATGAAGAATGTCACAACTACTGTGGATATTCATACGATTGATATTTCTAATCCGATGGTAGAACAAAATTTAAATCGTAGCTTGGGAGAATATGAAGATCGTATAGAGAGTTCCAAAGATAAGATTTCTAGGAAGAAAGCAATCAAAGAATATCAAAAATTAAATGATACAGTCGAACATGTGCTTGATTCTACAGAATTGTTAAAAGAAATTCATGTTCGTTATATTCTTTGTGAATCTACTATTGAAGAATTAGACGCTAGAGAACAAGAAGTACACCGTAAATTGAAAAAATCGCAATTTCAAGCGTCTTGTTTTTTAGATGAACATGAACGCCAGTTTAAGGCTACTTTTGTTTCTCATAAACGAGGACATGAGTTTGTAAGGCGAAAGGGGAAAGAAATCAAAGGAACGGCTCTAGCTGCAAGCTATGCATTCAACTACGCCAATCATATTGATCCTGATGGATTATATACAGGTTATCCCTTGTATGGTTCAGGAATTGTCGCATTCAATCGATTCCATAAAGATAATCTTAGAAAATCATATTCTACGATGATTATTGGAAGTCAAGGTTTCGGGAAAACTACTGCTGACAAGAAGATGGCAAAACAAGCGATTGAAATGAATAACAATCATTTTGGTTTTTATATGTCTGATGAAACGAAACGATTAACAGAATATATGGGTGGAACATTTTTAGATGGAAGAAAGGCAGTGATGAATCCTTGTCAAATTTTTGCTTCAGAAGTAGATGCGCAAACGAAAAAGACGTTGGAAGAAGAATCCTTTAAAACAAATTTAGTGAAAATGCGTCTAGTTTTTGGAATGGCGTCGAATCTACCGAATAATAGTGTCACTATGAGTAAGGCAAAACGATATTTCAATGAGGGATATCTTGACTATATCGATAAGAACCGCTTGGATATTCAACGTATTACACAGTATGAACCTGAACAATATCCTATCTATGGTGATTTATTAACTTATATTAAAAAAAGATATAACGAAGAATCCGAACCGTTTGAAAAAAAAGAGCTTTATAAATTGATTGAAAGTATGGAATCGTTTATTTCTGACGCAGGAGATATTTTCAATCAAAAATCTGTTTTTGATTTTAAAGATAAACAGTTTGTTACGTTTGATATGGATAAATTAAATAAAAGTGATACTTCTACTTACAATGCACAATACTACAACTTATATACGGCAGCCTTCAGTGAATCTGTACGTGTTGGGCAGAGGGAAAAATATTTATTTGACCGAAAACAAAAAAGAGTCGATGAACTCGTTTATACCAATATTACTTCTGATGAATTTCATAATCCAATTCGTACAGGTAACTTAGAACTGATTAATCAATTAGATAAATATAGTCGAGAAGGGCGTAAATTGTTGATAGGACAGACTTATATCTTTCATGATATTTCAGACGCATTTCCTGATTACTCACCTGATACAGGGCGTATGGGCGCTATATCAACAGTTGTTTCTAAACTATTTAAATTATCGACTTACCGTTTTATTTTCAAACAAGATGAATCTTCACGTAACCTCTTAGAAAAGGTATTTGGTGCGCAGTTAAGTAAATATGATATTGATGATATTGTGAAATTTGAAGAAAGAGATGTTCTTTTAAATATTAAAGGTGCACAAAATATCAAATTTCAATTCGATTTAACAGATATTGAAAAGAAATTATTCGATGGAGGATTATAATATGGCAACTCCAAAAATAAAATTAAAATCAAAGAAGATAAAAAAAGGGGTAAAAAAAGCGATTGATCTTGGAAAGCTGATTACTTGGGGAAGACCCGTTGAAAAAATGGAAAGAACACGAAGCAAAAAACTTTTCTTCGTTGTTCTTTTCATTTTTTTATTACGTTTAATTTTTTCAGCTTTTGCTTAAAAAGTGTTAAAGGAGTGAAAGAAAATGCCTTCAGCTATTGATGTATTTACGGAAAAACAAATTGCTTATGCTAGACGAACGAATATGTTTAAGTACATGTTAGCAAGGGGAGAAGATTTTGATGTGGTTAGTAGTAAATTTGTAGAACATACGGTACATGATAGTTTACGTGCGAATATCAAAACAGGTGTGGTCAATTGGTATTCTAAAGGACTTACCTCTTGGAACAATTCGATTGATTTTGCTATGCAATTTTTTAACGAACCCTACGAACAAGTCGTTCAATCCTTGTTAGATTTTCAAAAATATCAACGTGTGCAACAAAAATTTAATCAGAAATGGAACGAACAAGAGAAGAAAATAGCTAAAAACAAAAAGCCTGATTTTTCACTTGAAAAGCTAACAGAAACAGGTAACTATGATACGAATCAGTTATCAGAAAAAGGGAAAGAATACTTAAAAAATCGCTTTTTCTCTGAAGAAACCATAAATATGTTAGCACAACGAAAGCTGATTTCTAGTGACAATCGAAACAATATTATTTTTCGATTTAGCGGCTTAGATTATGGAAATTTTGGTAAACCAGTAGGAGCAGACGTACAAGGAACGTATGAACGTCCGTTAGAAAAAAGAATTAACTATAACAATCCCAATCAATTGGAATTAGAAAGAAAATATTTTAAAGGCGTGGCTTTGAACAGTCAGGAGAATTACGGCTTTTTATTTGGTTGTGAGTGTTCCTATAAACAGGATGTCACGTTATATGTTACGGAAAGCCCCATTGAGTCGATGTCATTATATGAATTGACTAAAGACTCTTTACCAGATAATTCTTGGTTTCTATCTTTATCTGGATTGAAGGAAGAAACCATGTGGGCAACGGTCAATAAATTGCAAGATTATCTACTTGCGCCAAGAGTTCAAGTTGTTTTAGCACTGAATAATGATACTCGTGGAAGAGAATGTATTGAAAAAATCCACCAAGAATATTTAAAGAAAAAAGAAGCGTCTCAATTTGATGAAAGGGTTAAGCTGTCTTTGTTCTTACCTGATTTAGAAAATGGCGATTGGAATGAAATTTTAGAACTAAAAGAGACAGGTCAATTAGCTAGTCGACAAGAAAAAATAAAAGAAAAACAATTGGCACAAATGATGTGGGCAGAGAAGATCAGCCAACAAATGGAGACTACTGTATGATCCGTTCATGGAAGTGGAAAATTTTAGTCATTGTTTTACTTGGGGGAGGAATAATAGGAGTAGCTGTTTCGACAATTGAGTACATTCAACAATCAGTCATTGTTTTATTAGGTGGTTCTGAGACTCAGCAACAATCTGAAATAAGTACTAATTTAAACCTTTCAGAAGATGTTTTAGCACTAAAAAGTATTGTCGAAAAATATGCTAAAATAAATGGGATTCCTGATGAAGTCCCATTTATTTTGGCAATTATGATGGTCGAATCAGGCGGGAAAGGGTTAGACCCTATGCAAAGTTCAGAGAGTGCAGGTCTAGCACCAAATGCTTTTACAAGTCCAGAGCAATCCATCAAACAAGGGGTCGCTTATTATAAATCTTGTTTAGAATCAGCTCAGAATTTAAACGTTACAGATAAGAAAGCGGTCATTCAATCTTACAATTATGGTGCAGGTTTTTTATATTGGCTAAGTAAGAATAATAAGAGCTATTCTTTTGAAGCAGGAGCGGAATTTGCGTGTCAACAAGCAGGTGGTAAGAAAGTCGTTTATACGAACCCTATTGCAAGTTCTAGAGGAAATTGGCGCTATGCTTATGGCAATATGTTTTATGCTGATTTGGTTTATCAATATATCGAAAATACTGAAAGTAATCGTTCTGAAGGTGGCTCTTCTTCGTACATTTTGCCAGTAGATAATCCAGTTGTTTCAAGTCCATTTGGTTGGCGAGGTAGTCCGCTCACAGGTGGTTCTGAATTTCACCGAGGTCTTGATTTTGCCAATGCAGCAGGTAGTTCTATTAAAGCAATTGCTTCTGGAACGGTGATACGATCTGAGTACCATTATAGTTGGGGAAATCATATTGTTATTCAACATGATGATGGAAAAGTGAGCCTCTATGCACACCAATCAGTATTGATTGCGAAAGCTGGTCAGAAAGTGAAACAAGGAGAAGTCATTGGAAAAATAGGAAGTACTGGTGACTCTACAGGGCCACATTTGCACTTAGAAATTGCCAAGTCAACGGATTTATCACAAGGGAATCTAATCGACCCTAAAGGAGTTTTAGGCATACAATAAGGAGTGATTGCATTGAATCTAGGGAAGAAAATATTGTTAGTTAGTATTAGTTTTCTGGTTGGGATAGTAGCAACTATTTATTTGATTAATCCTTTTATTCAAAAGAAAGAAACTGCTAGTCAAGACCAACAAATTGAAACGTTGAAAGAGGAAATAAAAACGAAAGAATCAACAGCTCAAATCAAAGAAGAAGCAGAAAAAAATAGCTATGAAGGATTGCCAAATGATACACGAACGGCAAGAGAATTAGAAGCTATTCAGGCAGTTGCGTCTGATTTTTTAACACTATATTATCAAACAACAACAGAAAATGTCGATAAAAATTTAGCTGAACTCAAAAAGTTAACTATTGATAATAACAGTGAAAAATATCGTCCAGGATGGTTGACACAACATGCTTCAAATGTGCTTGTACAAGAAGTTGTATCAGAAAAATATTACACTGATTTACATGCAGTAAATGGGAAAGCAAGCGTTATGGCATTTCTGAGTTTACAGGCAAAAATAGGGGATGGCGACGTTTTTCCTGAACAATTTTTGAACCGAGTGGAGTTGAAAAAAGACGAAAACAATGTTTGGAAAGTAACAGGATTTAAGTGGACAGCAACTAGTGATGATTACATTAATGTGGAGGATTTCTACTCTTAAAAAGATACAAAAAAGAATAAGAGGGGGATACTTTGGATAAAATTTTAGAACTAAAAGAAAAGATATTCGATTATCGTGAACAAGTCCAATCGAAAAGCAGAAGTAAATCAAAATTCAGTAAAAAAGTCGAGAAAATTTCTTCTCGGCTTTATATTTTTCTCTTTATTTTAACGATTGTGGGTTATTTCTTTTTCTTCTTTTCAAGAGATATTTTTGTCGATGATAGTCCAATTATTGACAGTGGGACTGGCACAATGAGTACACAAAAAATTGGAGAAATTAATGTACAAGTTTTATCCAGAAAAGTGAATCCTTCGAGTCATTATGGGGAGTTTCTTTTTGAAGTTGAAGGAGATCAATTAAATACGAATCGAGAATTTCAAGCGGTTGTTTCGGAAGAAAAAAACAAGACACAATTGAAGTCGCATTTGATGAAAATTTACGATAATTATTATGTTTTACAGGTTGAAAACATTCCGGTAGATTGGAAAAAATTAGTCGTTGATTTTGGTTATGTAGAGACCGATTTAGCTGATTTTGATTTAGAAAATTCGACTAAGCAGGAGGAAAAAACACTCCAAACAACTTTTAATTTTGATTATCGAAAAGTAAAAGAAACAAACGATTTGGAGAAAAAATCAAAACAAGAATATGTGATTGAAATGACTCAAGAACAGATTGAACAGACTTTAAAAACTAGAAATGAAGCGGATAAAACAATCGAAGAATTAACAGAAGAAATGAAAAAGATTGACCAAAAAATAGAAGAAAATCGTGAAGAACTTGAGTACAAAACTGGTGAAGAAAAAGAAGAATATGAGCGAGCGAATCAACGACTAGAGTCTCAAAAACAGAAGTACGAAGATAAAATAAAAGAATTAAATGAGACCAAAAAATCGTTAGAAGAAAAACGCCAAAAACTGATTGAAAAGAACCGAGAAGCACAGAGTGAAAAAACAAATTAATCCCTTTTTAGATTGGGGCGAAAACAGGGCGACAGTCGGGGCGAAGATAGGGCGAATAAGGATGGATTTGGGGCGACAGTTGGGGCGGAAATAGGGCGAAAAGGGGCGAATTTGGGGTGAAAAACAAGAAAAGTGTAATACGCGGGAAAGCCTTGCACTGCAAGGCAATACACCTTGTGTGTATTACATTTCCCCTTATGCTCATACAACAAACAGGAACGTTTAAGTGAGTGCTAAGAACTGATTCAATAAGAAGAGAAATAAAATAACAAAATACTGGAGGGAATACATGGCAACTAAGGATAAAAAAATACTGACAATTAGAGATGTAGATGTGTTAGTACAGAAAAAATTAGTAGAAGTTGCGAAGAGAAAAGGGTACAGTAGTCGGGACGAAATGTTGCGAGAAATTTTAGAAAAAGTAGCTTATGAAGAGTACCAAATGGAGACGGAAATACGGTACAAAAATTTGATTAGTGAACAGACCAAATTTCTCAAAGGACTTCAGGAACAACTGTTGATTCAGCAGAAAGATTTTATGTACAGTTTGGCGCAACAATTTTCCGATTATGAGATTTCAAAATTAGAAAATTATTTTATTGTTCCAGACGATTCATGAGATCGTTTGGAATAAAATTTTATGGGAAATCTTTTGACTGTTTGGTGAGAAAAATAAAGTTAAACTGGAAGAATAATTTTAAAACAAACGTCAAGCATATAAAACATTTAACACCCTCCTTTCTGGATGAAGATTTCAACCAAATAGGAAGACAGCAATTTGATTCTAGCATAGGATTTTTCTAAAATTTTATTTTCTCCAAGTCAAAAGATTTCCTTCTAATTTAAAAAAGTTAGAAGGGAATTTTTCATTTATGGCAAAACGTAAAAAGAATTATTATGTTTCAGAAGAAACGATCCAAAAAATAAAAGGTTACTCCGTTTCAATGAATAAAAATGAAGGAGATGTACTCGACTTTCTTATCGCTTTTTATGAGCGCCATACGGAAGAAAAGAGAGAGACTCAAGATGAGATTTTACACCAACTAAAAAAATTATATGCCAGTCAAAAGCGTATTGAAGAAGATGCTAACTTGACGTTAAGGCTGACAGATAATTGGTTACTTTCCGAAAATCTACCAGGTTATCGTGAAGAAGAATCGGTGACATTAATGGAAGCGAGGAAAGCCTATAAACGTGAGAAGAAAGGATTGGTTACAACTGCTAATCATAAGGCAAAATATTATCTTAGGAGAGACTAATGACTAAGAAAACCGCAGGTATTATTATGACCGTAGCGTTTACTCTTCCTAGTAGTAAAGCATATGCTGAATTTCTCTCATATATGGATCGAAGTGAAGCGGTTCGTAACGAAAATTTTCAAAAATACAATTTATATTCTGATCAGAATCGAGCAGGGAGTTATAATGCAATCGATGGAGCTGGCGAGACCATGTTTGCGACTTATAATGACTACATGAACGACCCTTTAAAAACGTCTAGCCTGTTTACTCGAAGACATGACCAAGCACCTATAGAAGAAGTAAAATATTTAAAAGAATATTTTACAGAAGCACAAAAAAATGAATCACCATTATGGTCAATCGTTTATAGTTTTCGTAATGAGTGGTTGATTAAACAAGGATATTTAGATCAAGAAACGAATGAATTAGATCACGAAAAATTGATAGAAGCGATAAGACTTTCTGTAGAATCTTTAGAGAAAAAAGAAGGACTTAAAGGGGAATGGTCTGCCGCTATTCATTACAATACAGGACATATTCATATTCATGTGGGTTATGTTGAAAAGTTTCCTACGAGAGAATGGATTTATTATGAACACCCGACAGATATTGAAAAGACAGGGTGGCAATTTAAAGGAAAATTCAAACAGAAAAATGTCAACTTTGCGAAACGAACATTTGTGAATGAGCTAATACAAAATAAAGACCAGTTGGTTCAAATGGAAGAATTGTTAGCAAAACAAAAAAATCTTGCTTTAGAGCATTCCACTGATTTTTTATCTGGTCGATATGAAAAATTGTTTGAACATTTGTATCAAAAGCTACCTAGCAAGAAAAACTATTGGAAATATGGTTATGCAGAACGTCATGGTTTCAAACCAGAATTAGATCGAATAGTGAATCTATTTCTACAAACAGATGGTCAAAAAACAATGGAAAGATTATTGCCACTGTTACAAACAGTATCAGACGAATATGAGGAAGCTTATGGCAATCCACGAAATAAACCGACTTATTTTCATAATCAAATTTATGGTAAAGAAGGTTTGTATGCGAGGATAGGAAATATTATTTTAAAAGAAGCATTAACGTATGCGAAGCAACAACAAAAAGGTCGAGTAATGGGAAGTCTAAGTACGGATGATATTGAGCAATTACGATTAGAACAGGCTTGTATTCGAACGGATTTACCTGACGCTTCATTAGAAAACTTTCAATCAGAAGAAGTTTATCAAGCATATAATGATTTACAATCACTCGAAGATCAGATTCCTGATGAGATGGAGGAATCTATAGCTATTTCTGATAAAGAATACCAAGAAATCAATGACGATTTTTTAGAATCTGTTTCTTTTGACGAGACTGATAGTATGCACGAACAAAAAAATAAGTCATTATTTATTCAGGAAGAAACTTCTAAAAAAATAGATGAAGCAATGAGTCAATTAACTGACTATTTTCAAAAACGAGATGAAACATTAGAGGAACGAAAAGCTTCAGTGATTGAACAAATGAAATATGAACAGAAGTTGAATGGGAAGAACAAACGTGCGATGTATATTCGAGAAAAAGATGGAGATATCTTTTTTGAACCTGTATCTGTATTTACTCATGAAAAGTTACAACAAAGAAGAGTATTTCATAGCGGAGAAAAGCCTGACATTCAGTCACTAAATTTTTCCAGTTCAGAAGATAAGCAATTTTTTTCAGATGATGAAGAGAAACAATATTCTTCAGATTCAAAAGATAAACAATCTGTTTCGTATAAGAAAGATAAACAAAAAATAAATAGTAACTTAGATGCTTTTTCAAGAGGAAATCAGCGCCGAATTTTAGAACAATATTCTGAAGCAACTCTGGTATATGGTTCACAGCAATGGAGATTGAAAAATCGCAAAGTAAAAGAAGATGAACTTTCAAATGGTATACGAATTGTTGCGCCACGAAGAGATGAAATGGGTTATATAGAATTTATAGAAATTTTGGTTTATGACATTAGCCAAACAGAAGAATTGCCACTTCATGAGAGAAATAAAAATGATGAGATTGAATCTAAGCGACCTAAATCTAAAGTTCAAACTAGAATAGGATACAACGGATATCAACCAAAGAACCAAGAGTATGAATTAAAAAAGATAATGAATCAGCTAAGAAAAAGTTGCGACCGGAGTCTTCAACATTATTTGAATCAACGAGCATATGAAGAAATGGAATATGCAATTGAGCATAACCTTTAATTGTGTAAGCACAGATAAAATACGTTGTAAAATCTAATTTTACGTGGTAAAATATTTGGCGAACAGGGGGAATGCAGAATGATTCATGTAACAGCTAGAAAAGTTGGTAATTCAATCTCTATTTCAATTCCTAAACAATATCAAGTTGAAGCAGGAACAGAGTATGTCACCTATAAATCAAAAAATGGTGGATTGATTTTTACACCAAAAATTAAAAATCCATTTTTATCAGATGAATCTTTTCAAAAAGCAGAAGATGAGGAATGGCAATTTTTAGCTCAGGAGGAGATAGAAAAGGATGTATGAACCGCAACAAGGTGACCTTATATGGTTGAATTTCACGCCGTCTTTTGGAAGAGAGATGAGGGGGAAACACCCAGCCCTGGTTGTTTCTTCCAATGCGTATAATCGTAAAATGAATTATATTATTGTGTGTCCAATTACTTCAGGAGGAAATAATTTTTCTGGTTATATTCCATTGCATGGATACAAAATACATGGAAGAATCAATGCGACACAGATTCATAGTTTTGATACTGAACGAATTGTGAGTAAAGAGTTTATTGATCGATTAAGAGGTGAAGACTTTTTATTAGTGAAACAAATCTTAGATTATTCATTAGAAATTGATTTTTGATAAAAACTGAATAGAAAAGGGTACGCCTTTTCTAAGGAGGGGCGTATCCGCTCCTCCTTCTTTTATCTTTATGGGAGGGAAACTATGAATTATCAAAAGTACAAAGAATTAGGAAACTTATTCAAGGAGACATTCCAAACGGTTGTTTCTGATAAGAACAATTTATTTGATTTTTTTAATCAGGTTCAGATGTTTCATAAATACGATATTTATGAGCAAATATTTATTTACGGACAGAAGTCGAATGCTACCCATATCGCTGATTTTGATACGTGGAAAAAATTAGGACGATTTGTTAAAAAAGGAGAAAAATCCATTGCTGTTCTTAGCCAGTCAACAGGGAAAATAAATATAAAACATTATTTTGATCTTTCTCAAACAGATGGAAAAGAACTTAATTTTCCAGATTATACGTTAGAAAAGAATGATTGGAATCTTTTAGTTAGCCAAGAGATAGAAGATTTAATTGATGAAACAGTTGATTTTACTGAAGAACCAGATATTCGTAGACTATCTATAGAAATTGGTTTATTTTTGGCAAAAAATAAGAGTATTGGTTCTGAAGTAATGGATATAACCGAACAAGAATTCACTATGTTACAAAGTTTGCCTAACTTTTTTAAAGTAATGAATTATGCAAATGAAATAAACCGACTAATTAGTAAAGAAATTTTAGTTTATAAAAGAGAAAGGATGAATGAACATGAGTCTAAAATACTACGAGAACGAGACAGGACAACTGATACCAGAAGTCGAGTATCCCAATTATCCATTGGGGAGATTCGGGAAAATAGCCGTAGCCAAATTACAGGAAGAGAATCCCGTGGAGTATCAAATCAAACTAGTCGAGGGCGATTTGATGAAGTGGGGACACGAGATCAACAAAAAAGTGTGGAACAGAGTAAGCGAATTGATGGAAGCGTTGGAAGAAGCCAATCCACTGACTCCAACTCAACAAGCGAATTTCGAGGAAGCGTCGAAGATACGAATGCAATTTCGGGAACAAGCAATCGAAATCGCAATGAGCGAGATTCTATAGATGGAAAATCCAATTCAGATATAAAAGACTTTGAAGAAAAACAATCTTCGGAGTCTTTTTTTGTTGAAAAAAATCCTGATTACGAAGAAATTACTCCGGATTTTACAGAGGAAGAACTAAACAACATATTGAGACGTGGATCAGGCGTTGAAGGTGGAAAAATACGTATTTACCATTTATACCAACGAACTCTCTCCAAAAAGGAAAGAGTTTCTTTTTTAAAAGAAGAATATGGTTGGTCAGGTTCTACTCTAGATATTCAGGGTTCTTCTTTTTCGATGATGGATTGTCGTCCAGGCAAGGGAATTACGGTAATTAAGAAAATCAATAATGAAGACTATGAACGTGTAATGAAATGGTCAGAGATTGAGGAACGTATCGGTTTGTTAATTCGTCAAAATGAGTATCTAACTGAAGAAGAACTTAAACTTGTGCAATCAAAGAAAGAAGAATCAATTAAAGAAGAGTTAAGTCAAATGGATACTGAAGCAGAGGAATTAACGCTATTTGATTTAGAAGAGATAGAAACAGAGGAAAAACCTGTTGTAACTGAAGGATATGGAACTGAAGTCGCATTTATTCCGAAAATAGAATCTAAAAAAGAGAGAATCAATCATGGCGAAACAATATTTGAACAAATTTCTCGGAATAAAACAAATGGTTTTTCTTTTGAAAATATAGATGTTACTCAATTTTATCCAAGTAAAGCAAGAGAAAAAATCAAAGCAAATCTTGAAGCGATTCGGTTATCGAAAGAAATCAGTCAGACACCTGGGCGAATAACTACTGACAAAGAACGAAAAATTCTTGCAAAATATGTCGGTTGGGGTGGTCTTGCTTCGATTTTTGATGAACGAGATGACCAATATTTAAGTGAACGAAATCAATTAAAAGTATTGTTGTCTGCAGAAGATTACCGAGCAGCTAGAGAAAGCGTGTTGACGGCTTATTATACTGATCCACGTATTATCCAAGCCATTTACCAAAAAATTGAAGCGATGGGCTTTAAAGGTGGCACAATTTTAGATCCTTCGACAGGAACAGGGAATTTCTTTTCGGCTATGCCAAAAACAATCAAAGAAAATTCCACACTTTATGGGGTGGAATTAGACCCAATTACTGGGAAAATTGCGCAACAATTGCACCCTGACGCGAATATTGAAATTACAGGTTTTGAGAAAACTCCTTTAAATAAAGATAAATTTGACTTAGTCATTAGTAATATTCCTTTTGACAACTTCAAAATTGAAGATGAAAACTATTCTAAAAAATATGCGATTCATGATTACTTTATTAAAAAAGCCCTTGATAGCACAAAAGAAGGCGGAATTGTAGCAGTTATTACGTCGATGTCGACAATGGACAAATCAGATTCTTCTATTAGAAGAGAATATGCTGAAAAAGCTGATTTATTAGGTGCTGTTCGCTTACCAAGTAATGCGTTTAAGAAGATTGCAGGAACGGATGTTGTGACAGATATTCTTTTCTTCCAAAAAAATTCTGAACGAGAATTAGAATACTCTCCTAGCTGGGTATTTACTGGAACAGATCCAGAAATACCAGAAGTAAGTATGAATAATTATTTTATTCGACACAAAGAAATGGTTTTAGGAGAATTAGCTGTCAAGAACTTCAGAGGACAAACCCTAACAGTCAAATCACATGAAGGAGACTTAATTGCTTATTTAAACCAAGCATTTTTGAATTTTAATGGTCAATTAGCCATTTCAACGGAAGCAGAAGTGATTGATTTGGTTTCGGTAGAAAAAGAAGGGTTAGAGAAAGAAATTCCAATGTTCAATTATGGAGTCATTGGTGACGAAATTTTCTTCAATGATGCTGGAGAATTAGAAAAGTATGCGGGTTCTAAAAAGTCCACAGAACAAATGAAACGATTGATTGAAATTAAAGAAGCTTTGCTTTCAGTCATTGAGTTACAACGAAATACAGAATATACACAGGAAGAATTACAAGCTTCTTTAAATCAGCTTAATGATTGTTATGATGGATTTGTAGCTACCTATAGTTCGATAAATAAAGTAGGTAAAATATTTGATCGTGATGAATATTATCCGTTGTTAAAGTCAATCGAAGAAGTTCAGGAAGACGGTACAGTTCGAAAGGGAGATATCTTCTTTCAAGCAACGATTCGACAAATAGAAGAAATTACTCAAGTAGATACAGCCCAAGAGGCTTTACAATTATCAATCAATCGTCAAATGAAAGTGGATCTTGATTATATGGTCTCTATTTATCCAAAAGATAAAGAAACAATCATTGACGAATTAGAGGATTCAATTTTTATCAATCCCACGAAGTATCAGGGAGATATTTATGGTGATGTTTGGGAAACACGTGAAGAATATCTCAGTGGAGATGTGAAACAGAAATTAGCAGAAGCAAAATTAGCGATTGAATCGTATCCAGAAATTTTTCAAAAAAACGTGTCAGCACTTGAACAATCACAACCAACACCACTAAAAGCTGGAGATATTGACTATTCATTGGGAGCTACATGGATTCCAACTGAAATTTATCAATCGTTTATGTATGAATTATTTGAAACGCCTCAATACATGCAGAGAAACGGAATTATTCAACTAGAGTATGATTCCTATGCTTCTAAGTATTTTATTCGTGGAAAAAGTAGAGACGAAAATGCACTAACAACCAATAAATATGGAACAAAACGTGCAAATGCGTATTTGATTTTGGAAAATAGTTTAAATCTTTTAAAAGTGGAAGTACGAGATCGAGTGATTGATGATGACGGTAAGAAACGATACGAACTCAATCCAAAAGAAACGATGTATGCACGTACGAAACAAGAAGAGCTACAAGAAACCTTCAAAAGTTGGGTGATGAATCATAGTGAGGTATTGGAAGAATTACACGCAATCTATGAAGAACGGTTCAATCGCATTGTGCCGAGGACTTATGATGGTAGCCAACTAGAGTTTCCTGGTCTGAATCAAAAGATTACTTTACGTCCTGCCCAACAAAATGTGGTTGCTCGTATCTTACATGAAGGAAGAGCGTTAATGGCACATTCTGTAGGTGCAGGAAAAACACTTTCCATGATTACAGCAGGAATGATGATGAAAGAACATGGACTAATCAAGAAACCATTGTACGTTGTGCCTAATCATTTAGTTGGAGATTTTGGGACAGAATTATTACGCTTTTATCCTGCCAAAAAAGTATTGATTACCACAAAAAAAGATTTTGAGAAAAGTAAACGCAAAGAGTTTGTTTCTCGAATTGCCGTAGGAGAATATGACGCCGTTATTATTGGTCATAGTCAATTTGAAAAAATCACGTTATCGCCAGAACGGCAAAAGAAAATGTTACAAGAAGAAATTGATCGAGTTTCTGAAGCAGTTGCGGAATATCAAATGAATAACGAAGAAGAATCTTGGTCAATCAAACAGATGATTTCTTTTGAAAAACGATTAAACGAAAGACTTGAGAAATTAAATAAACAAGATAAGAAAGATCATATGATTTATTTTGAAGATTTAGGAGTGGACTTCTTATTTGTTGACGAGGCGCATGTTTATAAGAACCTTTATTCTTATACGAAACTATCCAATGTGGCAGGAGTGAACTCTTCCAATAGTTTACGTGCCAGTGATATGGAAATGAAGGTCAAATATCTGTTAGAAGAAAATAATCAACGAGGGGTTGTTTTTGCGACAGGGACGCCGATTTCCAACTCGATGTCTGAAATGTTTACAATGCAGAAATATCTTCAACCCGATATATTAGAAACATATGGGGTCAGTCATTTTGACGCATGGGCTTCTACTTTTGGCGAGATTATTTCTTCTTTAGAGATTAATCCTGAAGGTAGTGGTTATCAGATGAAGAATCGTTTTGCCAAATTTCACAACTTACCTGAATTGATGACTATGTTTAATTTGGTAGCGGATATCCAAACACCTGATATGTTAAAACTTCCTGTGCCTAAATTAAAAACTGGAAAAGCACAAATTGTTGTCACTGAACCAATTCAGTATCAAAAAGATAAGGTGGAAGAACTTGGTGATCGTGCGATGGCAGTACGTGAAAAAAAAGTAATGCCAGAAGAAGACAATATGTTAAAAATCACGAATGAAGCAAAACTCATGGCTTTAGATCCACGTTTATTGGAAGACTATGATGAAGAAAAATATGATTCTGAAGAATTAAAGAAAACAAAATTAGCTACTTGTGCCAATAAAGTATTTGCGATTTGGAAAGAAACAGAAGCAGCTCGTTCCACGCAAATGATTTTTTCTGATTCTGGTACACCAAATCCAAAAAAATTTAATGTTTATGATGAAATGAAACGATTATTGATGGATAAGGGAATCCCAGAAGAAGAGATTGTGTTTATTCATGACGCTAAAAATGATAAACAACGAGAAGCGATGTTTGAGAAAATGAGAAAAGGCTCGATTCGCATTATGTTGGGAAGCACAAGTAAAGTTGGGACAGGAACAAATGTCCAAAACAAAATGATTGCGGCACACCATATTGATTGTCCCTGGCGTCCGTCAGATATCGAGCAGCGTGATGGTCGAATTATTCGACAAGGAAATGAGAATAAAGAAGTTCAAATCTATCGTTATGTGACGAAAGGAACGTTTGATAGTTTCTTATGGCAAATTCAGGAACAAAAACAAACATATATCTCTCAAGTTATGTCAGGAAAGGCAATTTCTCGAAGTGTTGATGAATTGTCTGAAACGGTACTAGACGCCTCAGAAGTCAAAGCATTAGCTACAGGAAATCCATTGATTGCAGAGAAGATGAAATTGGACAATGAGATTAGCCGTTTGCGGATGTTGCAATCTGCTTTCTTGAATGAACAAGAAAGTCTAAAAAGAAATGTAGAACAAAATTATCCGAAAAAAATGCAAGAAATTAAACATTCGATTACCCAATTGGAAAAAGATATCGAATTGTCAAAACAATATTCTAATAATGAATTTCAAGTTCAATTATTGAACATGACTTATGATTCTCGAACGGAAGCTACGCAAAAGCTTGAACAGTTGTGCCAAGCTTATAATCGTTCTGAAGAATTTGTAGAAGTGGGTGCTTATCAAGGTTTTAGTATCCATCTAAAACGTAGCGAAATGCAGTATGGAAAGCTTGAAATGAAATTGCAATCTGAAGGTGGACAATATACAACGTTGATTGATCCACAAGCGGGTATTGGTATGGTTCGTCGAATTGAAAATATTGTCCAAAAATTGCCTGAACGGGTCTTAGAAAAACAAGAACAACTAAAGGAAACAGAAGAAAAGTTAGAAATAGCCAAACAACAACTTGGTCAGTCTTTCCCGCAAGAAGAGGAATTAAAAGAAAAAGTAGCAGAACAAACTCGAATTAATACAGAAATCGAATGTTCACTAAGTAAAAAGACAGATAGGCATTCAACAGATGAAGAAATTATGGAAGACGAAGAAATGAACTACTCTACCGAGGAAAGTAGTGAAGAAGAAATAGAAATGGGAATGTAAATGTATAAAAAGAAGGCATAGTACTTATTGCCTTCTTTTTACTTTCTTTTATTTTTTGCATATAATTCTAAATCTGATCTTTTATAAAGTTTGATTTTAGCACTTCCTTTTCCTTCATTTTCATAAAAAGGTTGGATGTACTTTAAACGAACGGATTGTTCAAAAGCTTTAACTGATTGCCCAGTTATTTCAGCACCTTTTCTTTTATCTACTAAATTATTATAAATCCATTCTTGAATTTCTTCCTCTGTTTTAATTTCCATGTTTTATTCACTCCTTAGTAAAAATATAGCATTCCCACTATAAAAAATCAATATTATGGTATACGTACTATAGTAGGTATGCTATAATGTATTTGTAAGTTAATTGATAAGAAATGCTAGGAGGAAAAATAATGAAAGAAACTTATTCAATCAAAGAAATATTAAGAAAATTAGAAGCTACGGATGATGGGATACTATTGATTCCTGATTCTGATGTAGCAATTGTCGACGAACGTGATTTAGAGGTCTTTGAACTTCCGGAATCATTAGAAACTTCAAAAGTTATCTGTTTTTGGACGACAGATGAAATTAGAAATTATTTTAGTATTACGGATAATAGAATTATCTGGTTTGATAATTTTCTAAGCGAAAGTGCGACAGTTTTTAAAGGGAACGTAAAAGAAGAAATTGAAATTGTGATTGATGAAAGAACATTTGAGCCTAAAATTTTATCAAAAAATATCAAAGAATACGAAGATTTAAATTTTTATCAGGAGACAGGGATAGATCAAAACTCCGAGCTTTGAATTAGTTAAAAAGAAGTATTATGACAAGAAATTTCCCTTCTTGTCATAATATAAAGGAGGAAAATAATTTATGAAAAACTACAAAAAAATCAGTTTAATTTTTGTTTTATATTTAGCTGTTTTTTTCTCAGCAATTCGTATAGATGATTATTTATTTGATGGAAATTTGAATCAAGAGCTATCGACACTAAAAAGGCAACATAAAATTGATGATTTTGAAATAGAAAAGTCTACTCAAAGCTTTATGAAAAAGAAGTACTCCATGCAACTTTCATATTCTTCAGAAGATAATCATGCTTATCCTCGAACGATTGAACTCATTCGATCCCCATTTTCGAGTCGAAAGGTTTCTATTGAGTTTGAAAAATAGATGAAAGGAGAATATTTATGTTTTCAAATCGAGAGTGTTTTTGGGGAAGAAATTATATTCCTGTAGATTATTTTAATAAGGCACATTGCTGGCCACCAACTTATGTAAAATGTGATTGTTCTGAATTAGCGAAACACAAAACTTATATGAAAAATGGGCATTTTTATGATACGTATGTTTGGGAATGCTTAAAGTGCAAAAAGAAATATGCTTTGGTAAAAGGAACGACGCATTTTGAAGAAATAAAAACAGAAGGAGAGTAGTTTTGAAAAAAATTATTTCAGGCATTGTCGTATTTATTGGTGCGATAGGTATTGGAATTGGTGTATTTCAGCCACAAGAAGTAAGGCAAATCACTTCGATTGTCGATCAAACATTTAACGAGTTATCTGATAAAAAAGTGGAACATACTTCAGATCAAGTAGAAGTAAAAAATCATAATAAGCCAACTTTTTCTTCGAAAGACTTGTCTCTAGATAAGGGGAATTGGCAAGTATTTTCTGATTTAGATTCACTAAACCGAGTAGGTGAAGCGAATGCTATGTTGCACAAAAGTATGATGCCGACTGAAGAAAGGGAACGGTTATATATCAAGCCAACAGGCTGGAAACAAAAGAAGATGAAGAATGGTGATTATCTATATAATCGTTGCCATTTGATTGGTTACCAGTTAACTGGAGAAAATAATAATCCAAGAAATTTAATGACAGGTACACGCTCGTTCAACACTCCTGCAATGGTAGAGTATGAAAACAAAGTGGCAGAGTATTTACGAAAAACAGGAAATCATGTTCGCTATCGAGTAAGACCAGATTTTCGAGGAAATGAACTAGTTTCCAGAGGCATACAAATGGAAGCTCAAAGTATAGAAGATAATGGAATTTCTTTCAATGTTTATATTCATAACACGCAGGAAGGC
>NZ_JBIOQS010000003.1:0-38641 GCF_051713845.1 Enterococcus sp. AZ191
TGGCAAACTACTCTATCAAATTTGGAAAAAGAAAAATAAAAAATCCTTTTATTCATGGAAAATGGATGAAACGTACATCAAAATTAAAGGAAAATGGCATTATTTGTATCGAGCCATCGATGCAGATGGTTTAACCTTGGATATTTGGTTACGTAAAAAACGGGACACACAAGCAGCCTATGCTTTTCTTAAGCGGTTAGTGAAGCAGTTTGATGAACCGAAGGTTGTAGTCACAGATAAAGCCCCCTCTATTACAAGTGCCTTTAAGAAACTAAAAGAATACGGCTTTTATCAAGGGACAGAACATCGTACCATTAAATACCTGAATAATTTGATTGAACAAGACCATCGTCCAGTAAAGAGACGCAATAAATTCTATCGAAGTTTACGCACTGCCTCTACCACGATTAAAGGCATGGAAGCCATTCGAGGATTATATAAGAAAACCCGAAAAGAAGGCACTCTCTTCGGGTTTTCGGTCTGTACTGAAATCAAGGTATTATTGGGAATCCCAGCTTAAATCATAGATACCGTAAGGGATTTTATTCTTTATTTAAAACTTTGCAACAGAACCCTTTGGACGATTAAAAAACGAGATGTTTTATCAACGTGACTGGAAGAATACAACAATCAATCAGTTTATAAACAAATTGGATGATTATATTCATTGGTATAATAATCAACGAATTAAGTTATCTTTAGGAGGGCTAAGCCCTCTTCAATATCGGAAGAAGCAAAGATATATTTGTTAAAAAGGTCCAAAAAAATATCCGCACCCCCTTTTTTTTGTAAAAAACTATTGCACAATACAAGTGGCCTACGGCTATCGAAATTTCCATAACTTTCGAGCAAGAATTTATCTCATTCAAGGCTTGATCTTCCAAGTAAAACAAAAACCAGTTAAGCACTCTGCCTAACTGGTTATGACTAAATTTTCAGTTGTATCTTTCTCTACCAACACTAAATGTCGAAGAGCCTTTTTTCGTTTATGAATGTAAGACCGCTTCTCGAGCCAATGCCAAACAACCGAGCGTTCCAGCGTTGTCTTCTAATGCTGGGGTCACGATATATTTGCTTAACTCAGGTGTTTCGACATACCCATTGACCAATTTTGCAAATGCGTCGTGGACGTTTTGCAGCATATGGCGTTGTTTCATCACACCACCGCCAAAAATGATCACATCTGGAGAAAACATCAAGGTTGTATTGTAGGCACATTGAGCAATATAGGAGGCTTCGATTTCCCAATAAGGATCATCTTCTGCAACCTCTTGTCCTTTTTTCCCTAAGCGTTTTTCGATGGCGGGTCCAGCGGCCATCCCTTCTAAACAGTTGCCATGAAATGGACAGCTGCCAGCAAAGTCATCTTTTGGATGAGAGACGACGAGCATATGCCCCATTTCTGGATGACTAAACCCTTCGATAAAGCGCCCTTCTTGTAAGGCACCGCCGCCAACACCCGTACCGATCGTATAGTAAACGACACTGCTCAATCCTTTGCCACTGCCGAAGACATACTCACCATAGGCAGCCGCATTGACATCTGTTGTCCAAGAAATCGGGATCGGAAATTCTTTTTTCATGGTACCGATGAAATCAAAATTTTGCCATGCCAATTTCGGGGTCGAGGTAATGTACCCATAAGTGGCAGAATCGCGATGGATATCGATAGGCCCAAATGAGCCAATCCCAATCCCTGCTAAATCTGCTTGGTATTGTTTGAAGAAGTCAATGACTAAAGGCATTGTTTCCTCAGGTGTCGTTGTCGGAAAGCTCACTCTTTCCTTGATCGTCATTTCTTCATCGCCAATGGCACACACAAATTTTGTGCCGCCTGCTTCAATTGCACCGTATAGCATAGACATTTCTCCCTTTATTTTAGAATGAAATCACTAAATAAATGACTATATATCATATTTAAATTATTTTTTTATTTAGTAACATGACAAGTAAATAACTACTATTTTTTCTTTTTGAATTTTTATCATTTTTTAAAATTCTAATAATTTTTCATACAATTGATATATGAAAAGATTAAATAAAATGTTATTCTCAAATATTTGATTAATCTATATTATTTGATTTTGGAAAGAAAATTCCATCTTTACTCAGGGAAATATATTTATTTGATTTCAAGTAAATCAGTACCCTCAGTGACTGTATTTTCAGCTACTATATTTACTTCTGAATAATCCGAAGTATTGGTCACAATAATCATTGTTGTATCATCAAGACCTTCTTTCTCAATCATTGAACGGTCAAATGCTCCAAGAATATCGCCTTTTCTAACTTTTTGATTAGTAGTAACTTTTTGTGTAAATCCTTTTCCTCCCATTGATACAGTATCAATACCAATATGAATTAGAACTTCAGCACCATTATTTGATTTAATACCATAAGCATGTCCAGTTTCAAACGTGAGTTGAATAGTACCATCTACTGGAGAATGGACCGTGTTTCCATTTGGTTTAATGGCAATCCCTTTTCCCATAGCTTCTGATGAAAAGACTGGATCATTTACTGAAGAAAGACTAATCACTTTACCAGAAATGGGACTAACAATTGTTTCTGATGAAACTTTTGTTTGTGTTGATTCAACATCAGTAGATATTGGATCTGTTGTTGCTACTTTTGAAGAATTAACTGGTGTTTGTTCAGCAATTTCTTCTGCTTTAAAGATACCAGCAGCTTTTGTTTTACCGTAGAAGTAAGTAATTGCAAAAGCAACTACAAAGCTAATCAATTCACACAATACGTAAAATGGAATAGATGTTGCATTAATTGAAAGAAATCCAAGAAAACCTGCTGAACCAAGTGATACAGCAACTACTTTCAGTAGACCTGCTACTGCAGCGGCAACTCCGGAACCAATTAAAGCACAGAAAAATGGGAAACGATATTTTAAATTGACACCAAACAGAGCTGGTTCAGTAATTCCAAGAAGAGCTGATACCCCTGCAGAGGAAGCAAGACTTTTTGTTTTAGCATTTTTAGTCAAGAACCAGATAGCAAATGTTGCAGCACCTTGGGCAACGTTCGCCATAGAAGCAACTACAAATATAAAGTCTCCATGTCCAATACCATTAGTCCATGCTGAAAGTAACTGCGTTTCAATTGCAGGAAATGATTGATGAAGACCTGTCATAACGATTAACGAGTAAGTTCCACCAAAAATACCCATTCCAATAAATCCGGTTGCATTATATAGCCAAACGATCGCATCTGTAATCCCGTTAGAAAGCAATAACATGACAGGGCCGATGACTGTGAAGGTTAGAAAGCCGGTAATGATTACAGATAATAAGGGGGTAAATGTAAAGTCAACGGATGATGGAAGTTTTTTGTGAAAAAACTTTTCCAGTACTGATAATAGCCAAACAGCTGCTAACACAGGAATGACTTGATAAGCATAGCTAGTTTGTGAGACATGATAACCAAATATATTCCAATATTCCATAGAACCACCAAGTTGTGGTGTTGTCATAATCATTCCAATTGCAGCACCAAGGAACTGGTTGGCTCCAAAACGTTTAGCAGCGGAAATACCAACTAGAATAGGCAAAAACATAAATGGTGCAGCGGACATCAGTTGGATCATTGAGGAAATACCTTCAATCGCAGGATACATTTCTTCAATTGATTTTGGTCCAAAAAGTCCAGCAGCTGTTAAAAAGTTTTGTAATGCCATTAATAAACCACCTGCAACAAGGGCAGGTATAATTGGAACAAAAATATCTGATAATAATTTAATTAATGCCATAATGGGGTTGAATTTTTTATCTTTACTAGCAATTTGTTTTAAATCATCTGTTGAAATTTCCGAAAGTCCAGTTTTTTTGATAAGTTCGTCATAAACGAAATTAACATCACCTGCACCGATAATCACTTGATATTGCCCATCAATTTTAAATGTGCCTTTCACATCTGGATTTTCGTCTAAAGCTTTTTGATTCACTTTCGTGTCATCTTTTAGTACGAGACGAAGACGTGTAGCGCAGTGTGCAGCTGCAATAAGGTTATCTTTTCCGACCGCTTGTATTACGTCGGAAGCTACTTTACTGTAATTCATTCGAATCACTCCTTTTTTATTTTTGCGTGAAAACGGTTCACTGAAATGCAAATTTATTTTAGCATATCTTAAAAATATGTCAAACGTTTGTCATATAATTTATTTTTTTAAATGAAATGATTGATTTTTCAACGGAAAACGTTTACCATACTAGTTGTAAAAAGATAAATTGAAGGAGTAAAATATGAACTTACCTCGAGAAATACGATATCGTGCTTATTCTGATTGGACTAAAGATGAGATGGATAAAGTTAAGGATAATGTAAAACGATCACCTTGGCGTGCTAGCTATCATATCGAACCTAAAACAGGATTGTTAAACGATCCTAATGGTTTTTCTTTTTTTAACGGAAAATATACGCTTTTTTATCAAAATTGGCCATTTGGAGCTGCTCATGGTTTGAAAGAATGGGTGCACACTGAATCAGATGACTTAGTTCATTTTCATGTAACAGGAGCAGAACTTCTTCCAGACACAAAACGAGATAGCCACGGCGCTTATTCCGGTTCTGCATATGAAATAGAGGGGAATCTATTCTTACTCTATACAGGGAACGTTCGAAATGAAAATTGGGAACGTGATACACTTCAAATCGGAGCATGGATGGATAAAGACTACAACATTACGAAAGGTGAGAATGTTCTTATTCATCCACCTGCTGATGTAACTGATCATTTTCGTGATCCACAAATGTTTAATTATGAAGGACAATTGTATGCGATTGTTGGAGCACAAAATTTAGAAAAATCAGGCTTTATCAAACTTTACAAAGCGGATGACAATAACGTGGAAACATGGGAGGAAGTTGGCAACCTTGATTTTGGCGGCACTGGTTCAGAATACATGATTGAGTGTCCAAATCTGGTATTTGTAGACAAAAAACCTGTTCTCATTTATTGTCCTCAAGGGTTGGATAAATCTGAGCTAAATTATGGGAATATCTATCCGAATACTTTTAAGATCTGTCAATCGCTTGACATAGAAAAAGTAAAACTTGTGGGCGCTTCAGAAATTCAAAATCTTGATTATGGATTTGAAGCGTATGCGACTCAAGGATTCAATACTCCTGATGGTCGTGCTCTGATTGTCAGTTGGATTGGACTACCTGATATCGATTATCCAACTGATAAGTATGATTATCAGGGAGCAATGAGTCTTGTAAAAGAACTTTCAATAAAAGATGGTAAACTTTACCAATATCCAGTAGAAGCTATTACATCATTACGTGCTAGTTCTGAACAATTTACAGCAAAAGCAGAAACAAATAATACTTATGAGCTTGAACTAACTTTTCCTCCAAATCAGAAATCGGAGTTACTTCTTTTCTCTGATAGTAAAGGAAATGGACTTAGCTTGATTGTAGATACCAAAGAAGGAAAAATTATTTTAGATCGCAGTAAAGCAGGCATTCAATATGCCACTGACTTTGGTACGATTCGTGAATGCTCAATTGATACTAAAGAAACAATTGCTAACATTTTTGTAGATAATTCAATCATTGAGATTTTTATTAATAAAGGAGAAAAAGTATTTACTAGTCGCGTATTCCCTGAGAAACACCAAAATGGTATTCAACTTAAATCAGGTGAACCGACTGGAAAATACTTTGAATTAAAATATTAATATGGTAGCAAAATTATCTGATGTCGCTGAACTAGCTGGAGTTAGCCCAACTACCGTTTCACGCGTCATTAACAATAAGGGATATTTATCGGAAAAAACAAAACAAAAAGTTCATGAAGCTATGAAAACTCTTGGTTATAAACCTAATAATCTAGCACGTGGACTTCAAGGAAAGTCACCCCAACTTATTGGGCTTATTTTTCCTAATATCAGTAATATCTTTTACTCTGAACTGATTGAGTATCTGGAAATCGAATTATTCAAACATGGCTATAAAACAATTATTTGCAATAGTCAAAATGATCCTGCTAAAGAGAGAGAATACATTGAAATGCTTGAAGCCAACCAAGTTGATGGCATAATCTCATCAAGCCATAATCTTGGAATTGCTGATTATGAGCGTGTGAGAGCACCTATTGTTGCTTTTGATAGAAATTTAGCTCCTAATGTTTCCATTGTTTCTTCAGATAACTTTGAAGGGGGAAAACTTGCAGCTAAGACTTTACAAAAAAATGGTTGTCAAAATACCATTATGATTACAGGAAATGATAACACGGATTCTCCCACAGAATTACGTGCACTAGGTTTTTCTTTTCAAAATCCAAATGGAAAAATTTTCAAAATTCCTAATAATCTGTCTACTATCCGTCGTGAAATGGAAATAAAGTCAACTATTATAAATCACAAACCAGATGGTATTTTTGTTTCTGATGATTTAACAGCCATTCTCACTATGAAAATTGCTCATCAACTTAAACTTAATATCCCAGAAGATTTAAAAATTATTGGATACGATGGTACCTCTTTTATTGAGAAATTTTTCCCACAATTGACAACAATCAGACAACCAATTGATGAAATTGCAAGTCTTATTGTTGATATTCTTCTGAAAAAAATTAAAGGCGAAAAGACAAATAAGGATTATATTTTACCAATCTCAATACTTTCTGGAGGAAGTATTTAACGTTAAATTAATTTTTTAATGTCTATAAAATTCGTTAGAAAATACAATTTGTAGATATCCAATTGATTTGTAAACAAAAAGGAGTTGTCAACTTGTAGTGACCCCCAAAAGTTAGACTTTTTTGGAGTGGAGAAATCCACTCCTTTTTTCATGCTCTAAAATGATATTTTTACACAACTGTTACGGTTGTTTTACGAAATTGGACGGGACTTTGCCAGTTTAATTTCTGTTTTATCCGTTCATTATTGTAGTAATAGATATAGCTATCGATGGCTGATTTTAATTCCTCGAAACAGTTATAAACTTTCCCGTGAAAAATCTCTTGTTTTAATAAGCCAAAAAAATTCTCCATAAGTGAATTATCTAAGCAGTTCCCTTTCCGAGACATGCTTTGAAAGATTTTGTACTCCTTCAATTTGTTTCTATAAGCTTTCATTTGATACGCCCAACCTTGATCTGAGTGAAACGTACGACGATAGGGACAATCGTTAGTGGTCTGGATAGCTTCCTCCAAACCTTCCATTACCGCTAATGCATTGGGCTTTTCAGAGATACGATAGGATAAAATCTCACTATTGAACATATCCATAAAAGGATCTAGATACAATTTCTTTTGACGGATAATGCCTTTGGCATCCACTTCATGGTATTTAAATTCAGTTGTATCCGTCGTGATTTTCTGATAGCAGATACTGGTGTAGAAACGACGATGGATCCGATTTTTGGCTACTGCTCCGACTTGTCCTCGATAAGAATTGTAGCGCCGTGATTTACGTGTGTATGTCGTTACTTTTATTCCTAGCTTCTTGATCAGGCGCTGAACTTTCTTTTTATTGATAGAGAAACCGCGGTTTCTTAGTTCATTGGTCATCCGTAAACAGCCATAATCCTTGTGCTTCTCCCGAACTTTAAGCATTTCCGCTTCAATCTCTTGATCTGGATTTTTACGGTCCAATCGTTTTTGCCAGTACATAAAGGTTGCCTTAGGGAACTTTAAAGTTTCTAGAAGCTCAACTAATTTAAACGGTCCTCGGAGGCTTGCGATGATTCGTGCGATTGCTTCATTCGTCGTTGTTGGGCTTCCTGTTTTCGCAGCTTCCTCAATTCTTTTAAAAAGGCATTTTCAATTTGAAGGGAACGGACTCGTTTCTCCAACTCCTCGATGCGTTCACGTTCTTTAGACGTTGCTTTAGTTGTAGATTTTTTCTTATTTTTGGGTTCATTTTTCTTAGACAAGATAGGTGGACATCCTTTCGTTTTTGAGAGTCCATCGATCCCACCCTCACGGAATTGACGCATCCAACTAGCGATCAAATTAGGGTTGTTCATGTTAAGTGTGTTGGCAACTTCACGATAGGACAGCTCACTTGTTAGATATAACTCTATCGCATCCAGCTTAAATTGAACAGAATATTTTTTCTTTTGTCGCTTTCTTACTAGACCCTCTTCACCAAATTCTTGATAGGCATTGATCCAGCGCTTCACTTGTGATGGAGCCTTAATGGAATACTTCTTTGCCAGATAATCACTTCCGCCTTTACCATCCAAATAATCATGAACGATCTTTAATTTAAGTTCAAAAGTATACTTAGCTATAAAAAATACCGACCTCCAAAAGTTAGATTTTTTGGTCTAACTTTTGGGGGTCGGTACAAAACTTAAAAGTTTTAGACCCTTTTATTTTCTTAATGACTTCAGTCAGTTTTGTGCGTAAAGCGTGCGAAACAAGAAAACCGCGCGTTTCTACGCGTGGAAGAAGTATCTTTAGCGATAAAAACTCCTTTCGATATACTAGTGAGTGGCTACCAACCGCTCATCAGATCGAAAGGAGTTTTTTCATGTCAAATGACGATAAAAGTTTAGCATATACTCGTTGGAATTGTAAGTATCATATTATTTTTACACCAAAATATCGACGAAAAGTAATCTATAGGCAATTACGAAAAGATCTTGGAAAAATACTTAGGAAGTTGTGCGAAATGAAAGATGTGGAAATCATAGAAGCACATGCAATGCTAGATCATATTCACATGCTTGTTCGAGTACCACCAAAAATATGTATATCCAGTTTTATGGGGTATCTGAAAGGTCGTAGTGCGGTACTAATCCACGAGCAGCACGCAAATCTCAAATATAAATACGGAAACAAATCCTTTTGGTCGAAGAGATACTATGTGAGTACAGTCGGATTGAATCAAAAGACAAGTGAAAAATACATCCGTGAACAAGAAGCTGATGATCGCATTCGATATATTATAAGTAAAAGAGAGTACGTAGAACCATTTAAAAAATAAAGAGAAGTAAGTGAGTGAAGATGAGCAGTTGGCGGTCTTTTAAAAATCCCCTTTTAAGGGGCAGCGAGTGTCGACCCCTTCTAGGGGGATTAAAAATACACCCGTCCTCACGGGTGTATGGGTTACTGATAGACTTGATTTTAACTGGTGTCAGAAACTTATGTCCAGAAAGGGTGATGAAATTTTGGCAATATACGGCTATTCAAGAATTAGCACAAGCAACCAAGATTACAAAACACAAATTCAAACATTAGAAAATGCTGGCGCAGAAATAATCTTCCTAGAAAATCACTGGATTATCGAACACCTTTGGAAGTATTTTTGAGTTACGTAAGTATTGATGATCTGTCTAACTTAATTTGACAATTAAGATAAACAAAACTTTCTTCTCTATAAAATTTGTCATTATACAAAAAAATTCAAACTACTGATTATGCATTAATATTTTATAATCCATATGATCCTGTAATAAGGCATACGTAGCCACCATTATAACTTCTTAATAATCTGCAAAATTTCATTGATTATCTTATATAATAGTAACAGAAAATATTGAAAGGAAAAAACATATTTATGAATTATTCGGTTCTTGAAAAAAAAGTCATTAGTATTTTTCAAAGAGAAAATCATTTTACTTTTAATAATAATTTTTATAAACTAGTAACAGTAGGTAAACCTAGAGCAAGAAAAGGTGGCGAATGTAAAACTGATGTATATGTATTGGGAATAAATACTCTTACATCCGAATCTTTAGAATTAAAAATATCATGTAAACTTCATTCTACAAATGAATTTCAAGGAAACAAATTTACTCCTATTAGTGCCGAAAATCTTTTAGGAAAAGATTGGGCAAATATTGTTCAAAAAACAGCATTAAATATAAAAGAAAAGTTTTATAATACAAAGTTAATTGGTCCAAATGGTTATGGTAGAACAAAAGAACCTTTTGTTACATTAGGCTGGAAATTAGAAGTAACTACAAAATCTAGAAATCTCTCATCAAAAATATCACTATCCGATAAAGAAATACAAGATTATGTATATAAAGGAACTAATCAACCAGATGAAAAAAAACATGCTTATGTAAATGGTGAAAAAATAATAGACTCTGGTATTGCAGAATTTCTTTTAATTACTGAGTTAGATCAAATTACGTCAACAGAAGATATTATTCGACAACTTATACCTATTTCTGATTATAAAGTTCCTGACACTTACCTAGTATTCACAGCAAATAATTATCGTATACCAGTTAATAAAACAGATGGAAATCGTTATCTTGCAGTGCGTATTGAGTGGAAAAATATTAATAATCAGTTGACCCCTTTCATATTATTTGATCATCCCTTACAAGACAATAGCCGTAGCAATGATATGAAAAAATTAGTAGACTTATCACTTGATAACTTAGGCAAACAATTTCCTTACGACTTCAATTTCGTAGATGATATTTCAGATACTAGATTGGTTTATTAAAGAAATGTCCTTTATTCAATTAAAGGACATTTCTTTAATAAGGTCTACTAGTTAATCTTTACGTTATCTTGCATTTCTTGGAGCACTTTAAAATTAGTATAGATAAAATCAGATATTGGTTGAACTATCGCTTGTGCTAATAATACAGGGACTGCATTTCCTATTTGTTTATATATTTTATCTAAGCGTGCATTCCTACTTATTCTTGCATTATCCCCATCCGAAAACTCAAACCAATCTGGAAAAGTTTGAATTCTTTGAATTTCTTTTACTGAAAGTCTTCTATTGTTTTCTCCGCGAAACTCCCATTTATTTTTATCTATCTTTTCCATTGGAGCTCCACCTGGATGTTGCGGCGCCTGACGTCCGCTAGCTTGAATAGTAAAACTTTGTTCCTCCCAACTTTTCTTTCTATTTCTTGACATATATATAGTAGAATAACTACCTTCAAAATAAGGACCAGGATTATTTTCCAAATCACCAATAGCTTGTCTCAATGTTACCCACGCCTTGCCTTCGATCAGCTCTAAATCATTAGGGTCAAAGTGAGTTGGATTGGGAAGAACATATCGATAATTGAATATCGATTCAATCTCTTTATGAACACCTATTAAAAAAACACGCTGTCTATTTTGAGGAACGCCATAATCTCTGGCATTTACTAAATGAGGTGTAACAGTATAGCCTGCACTAGAAAAATCTTCTACAATTTGTTTTAAAACTTCTCCTTGACCTAACGTCATCATTCCTTTTACATTCTCAGCAATAAAAAATCTAGGCTGAGTTTGTATCAATGCTCTAATAAAATGAATATATAAAAAATTTCGTTCATCATCAACTAATCTTGGACCTGCTTCAGAAAAACCCGGACAAGGAAACCCTCCGACCATAAACATATTTTTAGGAAAATGTGCCACTTGTCGTATGTCTTTTTGATGTTGGATAACATCGTCAGGAAAATTTAATTTGTACGTTTCGTTGGCTTCTTTAAACATATCATTAGTATAACCAATATGGAAAATCGATTCATTTCTTCTTCTTTCAAATAATTCTTTATTATTGAAAATTTCCATTGCTTCATCATAACCAACAGTAGAAATTAATCCAGCTAATTCTGTTCCTAAATCAAGTCCTCCTGCACCACTAAACAAAGATACAACATTAGCTTTATCTTTCAAATATTTCACATTACTTATTAATTGATAGTCTTCTTCACTTTCAATTATTTTGTTTTTTTCGTCATTTATTTTTGTTAATAAAATTTCTTTGATTTCATCTTTAGTCAGTTTTATAGCAGATTTAAATTTTTTTTTATTATTAACTTTTTGTGCCACTATCGAAAAATCCCTTTCTACATAGATATTTCAAACTATATTAATATCTGATTTGTTTAATACTGCATTGATGGATTATCTCATCAAAAAAGAAATAATTCAAGCGGTGTTCCTCAAACAACAAAGCTGATGAGACGCACCTCCCTAACAACTCCTCTAACTATTCCAAATCGCTAGAGAAGCGTTAGCGCCCCTCTCACGTTGTTTGATATAACCTAGACTAGATCGTTAACGTAAAGGGTGTTTTTAACATAAAAATAGCCGTATCCTTTGTTTTGGATACGGCTATTTGATATTGCTCATTCAATTGTTGTACCACGGCAGGCGTGAATTTCATCGTAATTTCCAACATCTCCTTATGGTTAGGATCAAAGGTGATTTTCTCAATAAAGGTACGATACAAGGCTTTGACTTGCTTCTTCTCACTATGGGCAAGAAAGCGATCCAAACTAGTCAATATCCGTTGGACATCTTTGACTTGAATCGGCTCTCCTTGTTGTTGAAAAAAACCTAAGATTTCATTCTCTCGAATGTGTAACTGTCGGCGTTTTTCAGTCAATTCGTCTAAGCGGTCTTTTAACATCGGAAACAATTCGGGACTATCTTCCAAAGCAGCTTCCCATTTTTCAATTTTAGTCTTCAATTCTTCCTTTCGTTCCAGTAATACCACGAGTTCTTGTTCCAATGGTTGGCTTTGTCGCACTATTTCTTCATTTAACGCTGCCACCAATCGGGGAAGAACTTCTGGTAGCTGAACGATCTCCTTTAATCGATCGGCGACAAATGTTTCCGCTTGTTCGGCACGAATCGAATTGGCATGACACACACTTGCTCCCTTATTTCGAAAAACTGAACAAGAATAATATCGAATCCGTTTCTTTGTGCCATCCTTTAGGGTATTTGTGACATTACTCGCTGCCATCGGTGCGCCACATTCTGGACAACGTAACAACCCCGTCAATACATTTTCACCTGTATGGTTCCATTTGGGTTGTTTTCCTTCTAAAGCAAGGCGTTCTTGTACTTTTTGATAATCTTCTTCTGAAATAATCGGTTCATGGGTTCCTTTCACTAAAATCGGTCTCGGATTCTTCCCCTTCCGTCGTTTAGTTTCCCAATTGATATAGCGCCCATACTCTAAATACCCTGCATAAATTTTATTGCGTAAGATATCTTTGACTGCCGTAGTAGAAAAAGCATTCTGTTTAACTGTTTTATATCCTTGACGATTCAAAAAATTGGCAATCGCTCGATACCCTGCTCCACCTAAATATTTTGCATAGATCAGTCGAACAATTTTCGCCTCTTCTGGTTCAATGACCAATTGTTTTTGACCATTCGCGTCAATACCGCTGACATAGCCTAAACGTCGTCCTCCTGCATAACGCTTTTTATCTTTCACTAAGCTTTGCATTGACATTTGAACATTTTCCGCAATTTGGTTGCGTTCAAATTCACCGAAACTCCCAAGGAGTTGTAACATCAGTTTTCCTGTCGAAGTGGTCACGTCAAATTGTTCCGAGATCGAATGTAACCCCACATCATATCGCAATAGTTCCTCGACGGTTTGTAAGACATCTAACATATTGCGTCCAAGACGGGTCAATTTCCAAATCACTAGTAGATCAAAACGATGGTTTCGAGCATCGTTCATCATTCGTTGATAGGCGAACCGATTTTTTATGGATTTCCCACTGATTCCTTCATCGGCATAAACTTCTACCACTTCATAGCCCATCCGTTCGGCAAACTGGCGTCCATTTTGTTCTTGTGCTTGAATACTATGTCCTTCTAAAGCTTGTTCTTGGGTACTCACTCGAATATACAATGCGACTCGTTTGGTTGGTGTCGTTTCCATAGATCATTCGTTCCCTTCTAAAATATTTTGTGTCAGTTGTCGGAAGTAAATCCCACAGACTGTTTTTTCCTTTGTTACCTCGATCCGACAAACATGGTCACATAACAATTGTCGACTAGAGAGGTCTTTTAGTTGAAGCCATTCTTTCACTTTTGCTTCACACTGTTGGAGTGAAAGAAACGAAGAAGTAGACCTCGGTTTTTGAAGAGCTTGCAGCTGTTGCTTGAGTTCTTCCAGTGAACAATTGCCCTCTTCAAATGCCTTGAGCCATTGTGCTTCTTGTTTCTTTTGTTGGATTACTTTGTGTTTTTCATCTTTTCGCTTTTCGGCTAACTGTTGCGTCAATTGGGCAATCAAAGCCTGATAGACGCCTTCGTGTTGAAAAAAAGCCTGTATCTTTTCCAATACTTCTGACTCAACCCTTTCTGCCCGAAGAAAGATTCCTTGGCAGCTTCGGTCGGTACAATGATAATAATGAAGCGTCTTCGTCTTCTTTGTATTCCATTGATACTTCGAACTCAGATGACGACCACAGAAGGGACACTTAATTTTTTGACGTAATAAGTACGGATACGTATCTTTTTTAGCTGTACGTCTGGATTGTCGAATCTCTTGAGCTTGTAAAAAAGTTGTTTTTGAGAGAATCGGTTCAAAGGTTCCTAGATACTTCCCCAAAGAGCCTCCTTTGATTTCGCCATAGTACAATGGATTTTTTAGGATACTATAAATGTGATAGGGCTGAAAAGGACGTTCGCGGAAGAAGAGCTTTTGTTGCGTCAATCGTTGACAAAGCTTTTTGTAGCCATATTTTTTAGTCAAATAGAGCTGAAAGATATGGCGGACAACTTTTGCTTCGTGTGCTTCTTGTTGGATTTTCCCATTCACTAAACGATACCCATATGGTACCGCAGAAGACAAATATTGCCGTTGTTACTTTTTATAGGCAAGTCCAGCACGAACATTTTCAATAATGACGTTTCGCTGTTGTTCTGCAAAAGTGAACAATAATTGCACAAATAGTTTATTCGTTGACGCGTGCGAGAAAGAAGCAGGAAGAGGTTCAGAAATCGAATAAACTTGAACCTGATGTTGTTGGCACAACTCAATAAATTTTAAGGCTATTTTGGCTTGACGTGCCAATCGATCATAACGCCAGACATAGATCACCCCCTCTTCTTCTGACGCACAAACCCAAGCTCTAAGCTGTCGAAAAGCTGGACGATCCGCTTTTCCCCCTGATTCTCCTTTGTCTGAAAATCGTTGAGGAATTTGTTCATATTTCTCTAAAACATACTCTTTCACTGCATCATATTGAGCGTCATTACTGATTTTCGCTTCTTCATAAACAGACGTTCGATCATAACAAGCCACACGCATGCTTGAATCACCTCTCTATGAATGAACTAAATACCATTCTTTCGCGACTCTTCCATTGAACGAACGTTGCACAAAGTGATTTTCTAAATATCCTTCGTTCTTCAACGCTTGAAGAGTACCTCCAATAGATCCAGCAGATACCCCTCTTATTTCGAAAGCCAAGTAAATTGGTTTTGTAAAAAAGGCTTGATTAGAAAAATGTTCTTGAATATACAGAAGAACCTCTGCTTTTAGTGTCATTTTATTTTTAGTCATTAGAATTTTCCTTTCTTTCATGTTTGATTGAATGAAGTAAATGAAGCATAGATCAAGCTTCATTTACTTCCGTTTGGGTTTGCTCGCTATCATATAAATAAGTAATCAGTAGCTTTGAAATCGCAGCCAATAACTTTCCCTTGTCTATTTCCTATAACCAACTGAAAGAAAAACTTTGACTGTCCTTCTTTCGATTGAATTTAGTCTTCGATCGCTCGCTTTTCGAGATCTTTTTCATGATGAAAATAAGAAATTATGTCTTTTGCAAGTTGAGATAAAAATTCTTCCATTATTTTTCCACCCCCATATCCTCATAAAAAATGCTCAGGTCAATAGAAAAATCCCCGTTTTCTGCTTTCATCAATTCTAAAACCAAAGAATTGAAATTTTCTTGTTCCATCAATTTTTTTCACTCTCCCTTATTAATGTCTTACAGTTCTTGTATTGACTGATTTAAGACAATTCCAGAGAGATAGGTTTTGCCATTACTTTTTTTAGTGGAAATAACAAAGCCTTCTGCTTCAAAAAGTTCGATCAACCCTTTGTTGAATGAACGAAGCGTTCCGTATTGTCTAGCCGACCAATTATTTTCCTTTAACATTTTTTGGAAAGTTTGAAAAAGGAGGTTACTCTCCACCTTTCTTGTTGGATTTTTCGATAAATAGTGCGCTTTAAAATAAGACAAAGGATGTACGCATCCTAAAAACTGTTCTTTTGCCTCATTCATCAAATCAGATATAGTAAATTGATATCCGTTCTTAATTAATCGCTTCGCACCTTCTAAGGCAAAGTTTAAAATTCCAGACAGTTCCAGTGTCATTTTTTCTAGTAGAAAAGGATCTTGCTCTTCTGGACGAAACGTTCGAGGAAATGGAAGAATCAGTAATCTACGAGAAAATCCGTAAGAAGAATCCGTTATCAAAGGCAAATGATTCATTAAAAAAATGAACTTAGTAGGAAGTATACAAGTGATTTCTTTGATGCCTTTCCGATTTAACGTGATTGGCTCTCCCGCTGTAACAGCTTTTAAAGTAGCTGTTTCAAAGCTATTTACATCACTTTCTGTAGCTAAGTTGAGTAACTTATTGTGCATCACTTCCATTCCAAATCGACTTTGAAAAGCTGAAATTCCAGAAGAACTCGTATTACATTCGCCAACAAGCTTTGCTAAAAGAGCAAACAACAAAGATTTACCGTTCGCTCCCGATCCATATCCAATCAGAAAAGCATTCGCCTGATGGCTCGACAAAAGAACATAGCCGAACCATTCTTGAACAAACGCAATTGTTGATTGATCAGAATAGAAAACTTCATTAAGAAATTGAAGAAATCGAGCGCACTTCTTTTCGGAATCATACACAACCGTGCTAAAAAAATGAGCATAGTGATTGGATTGACTCTCAATAATCTCTCCAGTTCGCCTATCAAAAGTGCCATTTGTCAACACTAAATAATCATCAGAGAAAGTCTCAAGCATACAAAGTTTCCTTTTAATATGTTCACACGTATTTCTTTCGCGATACCATAATTTTTCTTCCTCTTCTTTTCCTTTGATTGTCCATTGTCGTTTGAAAACATAGCGATGAGTATGATGAGGGTCTCGCCAAACCTCTGTTTGTGTGGTCACTAATTCTTTTTCAATCATGTCTCTTCTCCTAAGCAAATTTTTGTTCGATTAATTCAATAATAATTGTGGTCGCAAGTGTCAACACCAATTTAAAATACTTCATCTTCCTTCTCCTTTTTTCTTCAGAATTTGATGAATCGCTGTAAGGATATCTTCTAAACATTTCGCAATCATTCTCAAATAATCGATCTTATTCATTGGTTCCTCCAATCTGACTCCAAACCAAACGTCCTTCTGTCAGTAACCCACGAACAAATTCTCGCTGGCTGGTAATATCTGTAATGAAATAAACCACGTAGTCTTTCCCATCTTCTGGTGCGCAATAAATATAAAGATGTGTCATTACTAAACGTGGTAGAGTAACATCTTTAGGAAGCGTACCCATTTCTATTTCCTCTTTTTCCATCGTAACGGATTCATAGCCCCACTCTTCAGAAGTAGTGACTAGCTGTGCACACTTTTCCAGTACTTCGATAGCCGTTTCTAACAAGTCATTTCGCTCCTTTCTTTTAGATACTAGTATTCTTCTGGTAATAACATCGTTTGATACTCACCCGAATCAATGACCCATATTTTTTGAGACACTGATTTCAAACAAAGCTTAGGTGAAATCAGATACTCTTTTCTTTCTTCCGGTTCTTCTTGACGATGAACCAACTTTTGATTTCCTTTTTCCGTAGAAAATTCAAAAATTTGAAGATAGTCTAAAGGAAGTTGCTTTTGAACGTTTTGATCGATTAGATTCCAACATAAAGCTTGGAATTCCACCGGTAAACTGTCCATTACTCCCTTTGTGACATAACGTTGTCCTTTATTTTGAAACATTTCTTTTCCCTCCTTTGCTATAAAAATAGCCCAATCTTCTATAAAGAAGATTGGACTTCATGGATATAATATATAATTCAAATTATATTTATTTCAGATAACTAATACTACCGGAAATGCCATAGAATAACGTCAATATTTCTAGGTGTCCAGCTGTAAGTTTTAAAAATTTTATTTAAATGATTTGCTTTTTTACGATAGATATCAATTAAATATACTGCATCTTCTATCTTCAAATTTTGTGGATTCATTTGTTTTATTTTTTCATCAGTTTTAAATTCTTCAGTTTTTAATAACGCTCGAACAACCATTTCATCCACCGTACCAAAGTAGCTTGGAAATAATAACGCTAGTAATCCTGATGCACCAAGTCCGTTGATTTAGTATATATACAAAAATATCCTTTCAGATTAATGTTTCGTTGACTCTATTTCATCCGATCTAGAAATTATAGCATCAAAAATAGTCCAATCATCTTTATTGGATGATTGAACTTCAAAACTGTAATAATATATCTATAAATTATATTTATCTCATTAACATAATGGTAATAAAAGCCCTAATTTCCCTTTCTAGATTTGAGAGGTAGTTCATTGAATTTTTCTAATTCAAAAATCATAGCTTTTTTATCAGGTATCAATTCACCTTCCAATTGATATCTCATTTCTTCTTTCCATTTATCTTTCATTAATGATCTCAAAATATTTCTAAGTGCTCCATACTGCATCTTAATACTTCCTTTTTGTTGACTTTCAGATTTTGAAAAAGGAATAGATTTTAAAGAATTAGCTTTACAAGCTTGAATTGCAAAGATTTTATTTTCCCTATCTAGCAAAGGTCTTATATGAGTCGAATACCCTAGAGCTTCTGCAATCGACTTATCAAATGTTATAGAATTTTTATTAAGAGTCAACAAATAAATTCCAGTTGTTTCAACATTAATTACTTCAAAATTATAGTCATCAAAATTTAATTTATTCAATATACATTTTCTCCTTTCGATAATACATCAGCAATTTCTTTTTTTGTCCATTTTACATCAATTACTATAAATCCTTTAAATACACCTGATTTAATGGTAGAAATAAACGTTTTAGGTTTCTCAATATCTTTAGTAATCTTATTGTTTCTACTGTTATGTGGATTAGATAATAATTGTTGAACTAGATTCCACTCTTCTTCAGAAACAATCGCAGGTACTCCATTTTTAAGAAGATATTTTGGTTTTTCACCGCGATTAATTCTTGTTTTATGCGTAAAACAGTCAACTGTATATGTTTTTTGCATAATTACCAAACCATAATACTTCTCGTTTCTCAATATACGATAAATTGAGGAAGATTTCCACTTCCTACCCATTGCTGTAGGAATATCTGCCTCATTTAATAAGTTAGCTATATCAATAGCACAAACGCCTTCAATAAAATTCCTATAGATAAATCGAACAACCTCTGCTTCTGATTCTTCAATGACTACTTTTCCAAATTTATCTTTTTTATAACCCAATAGATTATGTGTGGGAATAATGGCTAATCCTTTTTTAAATCTCTCAACAATAGACCACAATATTGCTTCACTTTTTTGTTCACTTTCAGCTTGTGCTACTGCACTAGTAAAAAGTAACAATGTTTCTGTAGCTAAATCTAATGTATTCAAATTTAAATCTTCAATTAATACTCCTACTGGGTTAGGCAATGTTCGTAATTCTCTAGTGACTGTTATAAAATCAACTGTATTTCTTGAAAAACGACTAATACTTTTTACAATAATTAAATCGATTTTACCTAAACGACAATCTTCTAGCATTCGATTAAATTCTTCTCTTTTTTTGATTGTAGTTCCGGAAACACCTCTATCAGCATAAATGTCTACAAGTTCCCATTCAGGATTTAATAAGACTTTTTCCTTATAGGTTTGAATTTGTAACTCAAAACTTCCTGATTGTGCCTCAGCATAAGTACTTACCCGACAATATGCAGCTACTCTTTTTTTTCTGATATCAGAATTAGTAACCTTAGCAGGAATAATTTCTACTTCTCGAGTATTATTAAACGCCTCCTGTATCTTCTTCTGTTGTTTGGTTATTCGCTTCCCCTTTCTCAAATAGACATTTTTTTTATCCACAAATTTCACATCCTGAATTAATAAATCTACACTTTGATTATATTACGGTATCATCGCAATACCAAGAAAAATCATATTAATTATAATGAATTTATTCGAAAAAATATCATTATTTGTGGTACGGAGCCCCCACATTGATCCGAAAGGCACGATAGATTTGTTCGACGAGTATTAGTCGCATCAGTTGGTGTGGATAAGTCATTTTTCCAAAGGAGATTTGGGTGTTGCTTCTTTTCATTACTGCCTCGCTTAGGCCTAATGAACCACCGATGACAAAAACAAGGTGACTTTTTCCTTGGATGCCTAATTGATTGATTTGCTTGGCAAATGCTTCACTAGTGGGATTTTTTCCTTCAATAGCTAAGGCATAGACGTACTCTTGTTCTTTTATTTTACTTAAGATCCGTGCTCCTTCTTTTTCCTTCACTTGGCGCATCTGGGCATCGCTTAGATTTTCTGGTGCTTTTTCATCGGGTACTTCGATTAATTCAATTTTGGCATAGGCCTGTAATCTTTTAACATATTCCTGAATTCCTTGGATCAGGTACTTTTCTTTCAATTTCCCGACTGAAATTATTTTGATATTCACATTCTCGTACTCCTCTATTTGATTTCTTCTTACATTATAATAGAATTTCGTTCCGGATAGGACATGGAATGACAGATTTATTTTTATAAAGATTCCCACATAGTTATACACAACATCCACAGGTTTATCCACAGAAAAAGAGGTGTTCGTTGCTTATTTTATAAGTATTTCTTAAGCAAACATATGTTTCTCACAGATTTATCCACCTTATACACATATTGTGGATAAAAAATACTCTTGTTTTTCCGCAGTTTATCCCGTGTTTTTTACACATATCTTGTGGAAAAGTATTTTTTTATTTTTTTCATCTGAAATCAATGATTTTTCCTAAGCTTTTTCATAAAAAGTTCATAGTCTCAAAGTAGACTAAATTTAACAAATAGGTCTATACTTAAATAAAAGAAAATAATAATTGGAGGCAGGCCACATGGATAGAAAAGATGTGACATCAAAAATGAAAAAGAAAAACAATGGTCTTTGGCGCAAACTTGGACTAGGTTTAGTCGGTGGTGTAATTGGAGGATTGTTAACAGCGGGTATTTTTTATGCTGCATTAGGAAACGGTCACTCCAATACGAGTACTGGGGGTAACCAGAATTCCGCAGGTGAAACTGTCGTAGAAAATGTCAAAGTGAATGTAGATTCAGATATTACTAGTGCTGTAGATAAAGTACAAGATGCGGTAGTTTCCGTTATCAACTTGCAAAGTCAAAATCAATCGAACGATTTTGGCAAACTATTTGGGCAACAGCAACAAAGTACTGAAGATAGTGATCTAGAGGCTTCGAGTGAAGGGAGTGGCGTGATCTACAAAAAAGAGGGCAACACTTCATATATCGTAACAAATAACCACGTAGTTGATGGGCAACAAGGATTAGAAGTTTTGCTCAAAGATGGGACAAAAGTCAAAGCAGAATTAGTTGGAACTGATGCTTATTCTGATTTAGCTGTATTGAAGATCCAATCAGATAAAGTCGATAAAGTTGCTTCATTTGGCGACTCTAGTGCTTTAAAAGTTGGTGAACCTGCGATTGCAATTGGTTCTCCTTTAGGTTCCGAATATGCCAATTCAGTGACATCAGGTATCGTTTCTTCTTTGAACCGACAAGTGACAAGTACAAATGAATCCAACGAAACTGTAAATATCAATGCGATCCAAACAGATGCTGCAATCAATCCTGGTAACTCAGGTGGTCCACTGATCAACATTGAAGGACAAGTGATTGGGATCAACTCAAGTAAAATCGCTACTACTTCTGAATCTTCATCTGGCGTAAGCGTTGAAGGTATGGGCTTTGCAATTCCAAGTAATGATGTAGTCAATATCATCAACCAACTTGAAAAAGATGGTAAAGTGACACGTCCTGCATTAGGAATTACGATGTACGATTTATCTTATGTTTCAACGCAACAAAAAGAACAAGTCTTGAAGATTCCTTCTTCAGTCACAAATGGTGTGATCGTGGCAAGTGTCCAACCAGCAACACCTGCTGAAAAAGCTGGTTTGAAACAATATGATGTAATTACTAAAATCGACGACACAGAAGTTTCATCTGGTGTTGAGTTGCAATCAGCTCTTTATAAGAAAAAAGTTGGTGACACAGTAAAAATCACTTATTACCAAGAAAAAGATGAAAAAACTGCTACAGTTGAATTGACGATCGATCAATCTGCATTAAAACAAAACCAATCATCGAATTCAGGAAACTGATTCCATTAACTATAGAAACTATCGTCTTCCCCAAAACGAAAAAACCTCCCAAAGAAATCATCATTTTCTTGGGAGGTTTTTTCATATCAAAAATTATTTTTTATGTTAAACACTGCAGGTCTTTAAGAAATCTTCCCCTATCACTGCATCTGCTGGCAATACCAATATGCCCTTCTTTTCTGGGGCATTTGGCAACTGCAATTCTTTCGCAGAACAGATCATGCCAAAACTTTCTACCCCACGTAAAGTACCTGGCCAAATCATCATTCCATCAGGCATCATCGCACCTGGTTTCGCTACAACAACTTTTTGTCCAGCTTCGATATTTGGTGCTCCACAAACGATTTGCAATGTTTCACTATCGCTTACTTGTGTTTCCGTGATTGATAAATGATCTGAGTCAGGATGTGGGACACAAGTTTTAACATAGCCGACAACGATTTTAGGCTCATTATCTTCAACGAGTGTTTCCGTGAAGCCTGCTTCTTTTACTAATCGGTTCAATTCGGCTAATTGTTCTTTCGTTACTTCAACTTGTCCGTTTCCTTCAATAACGAGGTGGTCGGAAAGATGGAAAAAATTCCAGGCAACGATTTGTCCTGATTCATCCTTTACCTGTGCGACATTTCCTTTACGGATAACGCTATTTTCCGTTCCTTTATCATCGGCTATGATCACCATCAAAGTATCACCGACATGTGCTTTATTGTAAGCAAAAATCATGTTTTTTCCTCCAGTATCATTTGCTGTCACTTATCTTAACAAAAATTGTTGATCGATGCATGAGATTTTTTTCATCCAAAAAATAAGACCTGTTTGCCATATGTTATAGTATTTTCTGATTCCAAAAAAAATAAAGGGGTATGACGAAATCCTTGTCACACACTCTTTTGCGGATAAACGGCGTTCCAGAAGTAGCCTTTTCAAGAAATCAGCCAAAATTCCACAAACATTGCAGAAACAATTTTTGGAATTTTCTCCTTATTTCTTGAATCTAGCCACTTCTGTCCCAGCCTCTTAAAAATTCAGATAAACAATGCGCTAACACGCTTTTTGCATGTTCTTATTCTTTTGTTGCTGCTGCTTCATCTGAAACGATCAAGACGTCACAAGGTGCTCGACGAATGACATAGCTTGCCACACTTCCAGTCATAAAGCGTTCAACTGCATTTAGACCTGATTGTCCTACCATGATCAAATCGATTTTATATTTTTTAGGTAAATTGATTGCCATTGTTTCTCTGACCGAACCGTAGGCAATGATTCCTTCGATATCTTGATAATCAACGGTTTTCCCGTAATCTTTGCAGTCTTCAATCATTTGTTTTGCTGCTTCTGTTTGTTGATCCACTACTGTTTGATCGATTGGGGCATATCCCATAAAATTATAAAATTGTTGATCGATCACATTCACTACGTATACAGTACCTCGATTTCTTCGAGCAACTTCGACCGCTTTTTTAAACGCTAAAAGTGCTTGTTCACTACCATCGATACCGACTAAAATATTTTGATATTCTTGTTCCATCTTGATCCCTCCTAGCAGATGTTAACCCTCAATCACACGATTTAAGAAATCCTCGACTTCTTGTTTTGTTTTTCTGTCTTTGTTTACCAGACGGCCTAATTCTTTTCCGTCTTGGATGACGACAAAACTTGGAATTCCAAAAATGCTCCATTCAGAGGCCACATCTATGTATTTGTCACGATCAACTTCAATAAAATTCCATCCAGAAAAATCATTTTCGATCTCTGGAATCTGCGGTTTGATAAAGCGACAATCACCACACCAATCTGCAGTAAAGAAAAAGATATTATTTCCTTTTTCCACATAACTAGCTAATTCTTCTAAACCCTCAGGAATAATCATCTGTTTACCTCTTTTCTTTTTCTTACATCTAGATTATACACCTTTATCCAAAACTGACCAACCCAAAGCCTAAATTGCGAAAAATGTGTTCAGCTCCTACAAAAATAGCCTTAACGATCCTAAAAACATAAAAAGCTATGTTCGGATTGTTAAGGCTTATTTTCTAAGAGATATGGAATAGACTCGGTATGTTTGAGCGTGGGACAAAAGTAAGAAACATTTTTGTCTCATACTTTAAAAATGAATAAACGGTGGGAGCAGAAGCAACTCCTTCTTAAATAAGCCAAAATTCACAAAAATTTGAAAAGCAATTTTCATTAATTTCTTCTTATTTCTCGGAGTTAAACACTTCTGTCTCAGCCTCTAAGGTTCCCTAGAGTATCGTTAAAAATAAATATTTCAGCAATACGTTACTTTCCATTTTTCTTATATTTTATTTTCCATATACGATTGTATCAACAGTTGATTTGTCTAAGCCTTTTAATGTTTGGATCAGCATTTCTCTGGCTGCCTCAAAATCACGGATGCTGAACATCGTTTGATGTGTATGGATGTAACGTCCTACAACACCGATCACTGTACTTGGGATTCCCTCATTTTGAGTATGTGCCGCACCTGCGTCAGTTCCGCCTTTTGAAACAAAGTATTGATAAGGAATATGATTCGTTTCAGCAACATCCAATAAATACTCACGTAGACGAGGTAACATAATCAAACCTGGATCTTGGATACGCATCAATGTCCCTTCCCCTAAATGACCAAAAGTGCCATTCTTTGTTCTTGTATCGTCCGCTGCTGAACAATCAACTGCAAAGAAAAGATCTGGTTTGAATTTGTTGACAGAAACTTTAGAGCCACGTAAGCCCACTTCTTCCTGTACATTTGCTCCAGCGATCAAAGTATGCCCTAGTGTTTCATTTTGCAATGCTTCCAAAGCTTCTAAGACCATTGTACAGCCGTAACGATTATCCCAAGATTTACTGATGATATTTTTTCCATTGGCTGTTTTGACTGTTTCTGCATAAGGAACGATCGTATCACCAGGTAATACGCCAAAGCTCATTGCTTCTTCACGTGACTCAAAGCCCGCATCGAATAAAATATCTGTGACTTCAACTGCTTTTTGGCCACTTGTACCGCGTAATAAATGTGGTGGTACAGAGGAAGAAATACATGGATAATTTTCTCCTGTTGACGTTTTTAACGTAAAACGTTGGGCAGAAACGACGTAAGGATTCCATCCGCCTAAAGGTACGACTTTAAATAAGCCATTTTCTTGGATCTGGGTCAACATGAAGCCAACTTCATCCATATGTGCCGCAACCATTACGCGCGGAGCATCCGCATCATCATGGTGACGTAAACCAAAGATCCCACCTAGCCCGTCTTGTTGTAATTCATCCACTAAAGGCTCCATGTGTGCACCCATATACTCCCGGATATCTTGCTCAAAACCACTTGTTCCTTGAAGTTCTGTTAGTTCTTTGATACGTTGAAATGTTTTTTCGTCCATATAAAGTTCGTCTAAAATTCAGACTATGCTCCTCTCAAACTTATTGTTGATTGACGCAAACCTTAGCGATTTTAGCCAATCACTTGGATTTATTATAACTTATTTTCACAAGTAGTGGTTATTTATTTCAAAGAAAAACCCATAGTATGGTAGAATAAACACAAAGAAGCTATTGGATATAAAAGGAGGTAAGACGTATGTATGAAGAAAGCGAACTAAGCTATTTTAAAAGCGGTCTTGCTGTGGGAATCGGACTTGGATTGTTAAGCGGTGTTGCTTCAACTATTTGGTATCATCGAAAAAAGACCTTATCTGCGGATGAAGTCTTGCATCAAATCAAAGAATCATTTTTAAAAGAAGGCTCTATTGAAGGTTCCTGGATTTCCTTTGAAAAAGAACCTACTCGAAAATTTGCGATCCATTCGAAGGCATATCGAGGTGGTATATCACGAATCGAAGATGGTGAAGTTGTCTACTATGAATTCTTAGCAGATGCCTACACAGGTACTGTTTTAGATATTACACGAAAAAAAAGTGAATTTGCTTAACTGTATAGAATTGATTCCTTATCCCTTCTCTGAAAAAACATCTTCGTTTTTTCGTAGGGATTTCTTTATGAAGTGCGCTAAAAAAGAAGTTAATTTTCTCTAGGAATACTAGTATTTACGAAAATGATACGGTATTCTTAAAAGGAAAATGTGTTTTCGATGATTTAAGGAGAGTGAAAAATGGAACAACAAGAAAAAATTGCTGTTCTAATTCCTTGTTACAATGAAGAAGCAACGATTTCGACTGTCATTGCAGACTTTAAACGAGAATTACCACAAGCAGACATTTATGTATATGACAATAATTCGACAGACAACACGTATGATCTAGCTCTAGAGTGTGGTGCAATCGTTAAAAAAGAGCCTCGCCAAGGAAAAGGAAATGTGATTCGGCAAATGTTTTTTGATATTGAAGCAGATTATTATCTAATGGTCGATGGTGATGATACCTATCCAGCAGAAGCGGCCCATGAGTTACTCGATCAACTTCGTTCAGGCAGAGCGGATATGGTCATTGGTGACCGACTGTCAAACGGTACGTATTTTGATGAAAACAAGCGTCCTTTCCATGATTTCGGTAATAATCTAGTTAAAAATACGATCACGCAACTGTATAAAACGAAAATACGCGATGTCATGACTGGCTATCGTGGATTTAATCGGATTTTTGTCAAAAGCTTTCCTATCATGAGTTCTGGTTTCCAAATCGAAACGGAACTAACGATCCATGCATTAGATAAAAAATTCAAGTTAGTAGAAATCCCTATTGATTATCGCGATCGTCCAGAAGGAAGTGAATCAAAGTTAAATACTTTTTCCGATGGCTTTAAAGTGATCATGATGATCATCAAAATGTGTAAAGATTACAAACCGCTGATGTTCTTTGGGATCTGGACACTTTTCTTCTTTTTATTTGGTCTATTCACTGGGATACCTGTTCTTCGTGAATATATGTTGACCCACTTCATCACACGGGTACCTTCGGCTATTTTGAGTACTGGATTGATGATACTGGCTTTACTTTCACTAGTTACCGGGCTGATTTTAGACACCGTAGTAACAAACGCAAAAAAAGAATACGAATTGAATCTTTATCATATTTATCATGAATATCAAAAAGAATTGATGGACAGCAAGACTCAGAAATAAGTATCCGATTACAAGAACCCCCCCCCAAAAAAAACACTTCTTGATTTTTTGGGGTTTTGTTTTTTTAGTACAACTAATGCGTACACCAGTTATTTGAAAAAAGAGGGTGAGACAAAAGTGTTTCGCATCAAGAAATAAGAAGGCATTTTCAAAAATTGCTTCTCAAATTTTTGGTACATTCCGGCTTATTTTTCGAAGATGCGACGTTTGTCTCCCCGTTTCTCCGTTTTTTAGAGAGACGAGAAGAGGCTGAGACACGTTTTGTCCCAGCCTCTTCTAATCTTCTTATTTTTTCTATTTACTATAACTTTATTTAGCCGTCCGAATCGTCACAAATTTTACTTCAATATACTCTTCAACTCCATAGGTTCCATTCTCACGACCGAATCCTGAGTGTTTGACACCTCCAAAAGGCGTAGCAGAGTTAGATATTGCTGTATCATTTACTCCCACCATGCCATACTGAAGTTGACTGCTGACATGATCGACTGTGTGGATATTGCTCGAAAAAAAGTAAGAAGCCAGGCCAAAAATCGTATCATTGGCATCCTTGATTACTTGATCTTCCTCTTCAAATGTAATCAGTGGAATGACCGGTCCAAACGTTTCTTCATAAAAGATCGCCATTTCTTTTGTTACACCGTCTAAAACAGTTGGTTCAAAGAAAAAGCCGTTCGCATACTCGCCTTCTGTCAAACGCTTTCCACCACAAAGAATCTGTGCTCCTTTATCAACTGCATCCTTCAGTTGTTCTTCGATTTTCTCGATTCCTTCTTCATTGATCAGCGGACCTGTTGTTGGGTCGTCTAACCCGTTACCTACAGATACACCTTTCATCTTTTCCATGATAAGGTCGGTCGTTTTTTGTTTAATCTCTTTATGGATAAAGATTCGATTAGGTGACGTACATACTTGTCCATTGTTGATAAATTTAGTTTTGATCAACATCTCTGTCGCTAATTCTAGATCCGCATCCGGAAAAATAATAAATGGTGCATGCCCACCAAGTTCCATTGAAACTTTTTTCAATGTTGGAGCCGCTTGCTCATTTAAGATTTGACCCACTTCAGTTGAACCAGTAAAAGTGATTTTTTGAATATCATCAGATTCTGATAAGATCTTACCAATCGTTGAAGAATCCCCCATTACGATATTGACGACTCCTTCAGGGAATCCGGCTTGATCAAATAATTCCATTAGTGCCAGTGCTGAAAGAGGTGTCGCTTTTGCGGGTTTTAAAATCACCGTACAGCCCGCTGCGATTGCTGGCGATATTTTCCGAATGATCATATTAGAAGGAAAATTCCAAGGAGTAATTGCTCCTACTACTCCGACTGGCTGTTTTCGGACTTGCCACTGATTAGTAGCTGGTGAAGGAACGATGTCCCCTAAAATACGCTGTCCTTCTGCGGCATTCCACCGAAGATTTTCCACATTCGTTTGGATTTCCGCTGCTGCTTGACTTAACGGTTTTCCTTGTTCCATCGTCATGATTTTTGCCAATCGTTCACTGTCATGTTCTATTAGATCTGCCATCTTATTCATTAATTTTGCTCGTTCTGCAGGAGAAGTCTGTGACCAACCTTCAAACGCTTGATTAGCCGATTGAATCGCTTCTTTCGTTTCTTTTGCTCCGCCCTTTTGAACAGTAGCTAATCTCTCCCCAGTTGCAGGATTCTTAACCTCAAAAGTACCTTCCGATCCTTCCAGCCATTTGCCGTTGATATAAAGATGAGTTTCGACTTTTGGTAAATCTACTTTTGCCATGTGTCAGTTTCCTCCTTCTTATTCGGTACAATCCAACCCTAACACGGAAAAAAGCAAAGCTCAAAACATATGCATAAAGGTTGTGAAAAGCGCGGTTTGACCTGAGCGATAAGGATAAAACTTTCAAAACGGCTCTCCATTTCTTGATATTTTTGCGTTGTTGCCGAAGGACACCTCTTTGAACACCGTGGATAAAGATTGTGAAAACTCCGTCCGGATCTGAGTAAATAAGAATAACATTTTTAAAATAGTTGCTCATATTCAAAATCATCCATAGCTGTTTTTTAAAGTGGCTAATTCTATAAGATATAATTGATTTACTGATTATATACCCCAGAGTTTTGGAAGTATCCATTCTCACAAATGGAAAAAATTTTTCGATTGGCTTTGACGATCATCCAATACAAAGAGTTATTCCAACACTGGTACATAAAAAAACAATTAGCTGCGCTCCAATAAAAACATTCTATGTATAAAAACTATAGTTAGTGAAAAACAGGTCAAACTATTATTTGAATCTTTAATTTATCCACTGTTTCAGCTTACAAATAGAACTATTACGAATACATAAACATAAAAAAATAAGCAAATCAGTCCCTCGTATATCGATCTTTTAAAGAGGCTTTCACCTCGTTTTGTTTTATTTTTGAGACTGTTGCTTATTTTATAGACGAACCGACGCATTCCCTTTTTTATACTTCTGCACTTACGTACTCCTTTTACTTAACCATTTCAGAGCTTCTTTATCAAATAACTGTTTTTGGATCGTCTTGCTGATGTAATAAATCCATACCTCACTTTTTTCTATGGTAAAAGCAAGACGGTAACTTGTCTTTTCTAGAGTGATTTTTAACTCATATACTGGAAGTCTTTTCGCATTTCTGATTGGCTTGATCCGATAGAACTGATGGTCTAGATTGTCTTCCACTTTATTAAAAATCTTTTTTTGATAGAAGGACTGTTTATCTTCAGAAAATATCCCTAATGCATTTTTATCGATCTTAATCTGAAACATCTTTCTGCTCTCCTTTTGCTTATTTATCCTGATTGGCATGCTTTTTTCCTTACAAAAAACAAATCTCGCACATCTATTATTATAAGATATAAACAAAAATTTTTTAATGGGGTTGAGACAAACATGTTTCGCATCAAGAAATAAGAAGGCATTTTTCGAAAATTGCTTCTCAAATTTTTGGTACATTCCGGCTTATTTTTCGAAGATGCTACGTTTGTCTCACCCTTTATTGGTTTTTAGAGAGACTAGAAGAGACCGAGACAAGTTTTGTCCCAGTCTCACTAAAAAAGCTGTAGACGAAAATATACTTCGCCTGCAGCTAAGATGACAATGGCTTTCGATCTTACTCGCTTTTTCGCTCTGGACTTTTCCATGTCCCACTGCCATAACCTAAAATAGTTTTAACAGCTGGGATAAACGTCGTAACGATCGTAATCGCATTGACCATCCAAAAAAGAAGCATGTATAAAGGAGCAAACAATAAATATTTTAGTTTTTTCCCCTGATCATCTACTAAAAGAGAAGCTACCAATTGGAACGTACCAGAAATCATTTCAAAACAAACAAAAACGAAACTGATTGTCAGCGTTCGATAGATTCGTTCTACGTCTCCTTGATAAATATAGGTACCCATCATAACAAGAAAGACGATGAAAGAAAAGCAGAAGAAAAGCGACCACAAAATACTCAATGTTTGGTCAACAAACATCATCGTTCTGCCCAAATTATCAAATGGATGAAACAGCACTTTTTTAAAGTTCGTCAACCAGACTTCTGTCCCTCCCTTTGCCCAACGCTTTCGTTGCCGATAGAGCATCGTCAACGTTGTCGGGACTTCCATAAAGAAGATGATCATTGGTGCAAAAATGGAGATCCATCCATTCAATTGATGATCCCAAGCAATGCTGATGTCTTCAGTAGCACGGTCTTGCCGAAAACCTCCCACATCAATCAATGCATCTTTACGGTACATCGTATTGGCTCCACTATAAGCATAGAGACCGCCAAAAACAGCGGATTGCGTTCGTTTGATGATACCGACAATACTGGAAAATTCTACTGTTTGTGATTTACCTAATAGAGAAGTCCGATTTTTTACGTCCATATTAGCAGTGACAGCAGAGATATTTCTTCCCCCAGGCTGTATAAAATAATTAACGTATCGAGACAGCGCATCTGGCTCCGGAACAGTATCCGCATCGTTGCTCAAAATCAGACGTCCTTTAGCAAATGCCATCCCAATATCAAAAGCATGTGCTTTTCCTTTATTCTTATCGATCCGAATGACACGTAATTTCGGATATTTTTTTTGTAAACGTGCAAGAATCGCTGGAGTCTGGTCTGTTGAACCATCGTCAGTAACCAACACCTCATAATTTCCATAGTTGATGTTCGTCATCAGATAATTGATCGTATCTTCGATCACTACTTCTTCATTATGAGCTGGAACCATGATCGTGATTAATAGTTCGATTTCAGCAGGGATCTCTGCCCAATCGATATGTTTGTATTTAAATAAGAACGTATAGCACAGCACCCCAATAAACCAAGCAAAACTCCCTAATATAGGGTAGGAGACGAGCAGATAATAAATGATCGTTGCGGATTGGTTAAATAATTCACTACCAGAGTGGATAATAGGAGTCATCATAAACCTACCCCCTCTTTTTCATAGAGGTTTTTGATCAAATCTTTCTCAAGATTCTGTTCCTCAGAAACTACATAATAACAAACAGCTTCTCTTTCTTCCTTTGGGCCAAATCGCTGTGTATATTCTTTTTCTAAAACTCCCTGACGTTTTTCCAATTTTTGTTCGTCATACATTTTTTCGCTTCGCAGCATTTTCTTGTATCTTCGATTATTCCAACGTGTCATCAAAAGAAAGACAACTATAAATACGACAAAGACAATCGATAATAAGAGGAGTAGGAAATAAAACGTTTGCCTTTCTTCCGAAAAATAATGTATTCGAAGCCCTTCTCCTTTTATGGACGTATTGATCGACAGCCCCACCCATATAAACGGAAAAACCACTGCCCCCCAACCAATGATTGCAATGATTGTTTGCTTTAATTTTAACCAATTATTCCCCTTTGAGAAGTACTTGTCCTTTATTAACAGGTTTGCGACATCTTCTCTTTTCACTTTTTTTTCCATTTCCGCCTCCTTTTATCATCTACATCTTTCGATCAGTTTCTCAAACTTTGCTCATGAATAAAAAACGTTTACACTATCATAGTAACTTGCAGTACAAAAGATGTATCTTACTTTGATTTCTCGTTAATAAAAACTTAATAAATTAAAAGAATAAATATTATAATAGTAGTTTTTTATAACGTTTTCTTCTTTTTAGGGTGCCTAGAATTATTCATGCGGATATATCAACTCATTGGGTCGTACTGCCTGGTATAGAGCAAATGCGCCGTCTAAATTTTGAACTTTGAAACCGGCTTGTTTTAAGATACGTTCAGCTAGATAGCTTCTTAGACCACTATGGCAACTTACGATGTATTCTTGATTCTTGTCTAATTCACTCAAGCGACAACGCAACTCATGCAAAGGAATATTTGTAGCATTCGGAAATGCGCCATTGGCTAATTCACCTTCATTTCGCACATCCAATAATACTTTTCCATTGGCCAAAACTTCTGGTAATTCATACCATTGGATTGGCTCACTTAATCCTTCTGCAACATTCATAGCTACATAACCTAACATGTTCACCGGATCTTTTGCTGAACCGAAGGGTGGCGCATAAGTCAATTCTAATTCCGGTAAATCAAAAATGGTTAAATTTCCTTTGATTGTAGTAGCCAGAACATCTACTCTTTTATCCACGCCTTTTTCACCGATTCCTTGTGCTCCGTAGATTTCACCAGTTTTTGGATCAAAGATCAATTTCAAAAGAAGATCAGATGCGTCTGGATAATAACTTGCATGATCCTTTCCTGAGACATGGATAACTGAATAAGACAGACCTGCTTGTTTAGCTGCTCGTTCATTTAATCCTGTAGAAGCTGCAGTCAGATCAAATACGCGTAAGATTGCCGTACCGATACTTCCTTGGTTCTTTCGTGCAGTGCCAGCGATATTATCTGCTACTTGACGTCCTTGACGATTGGCTGGGGAGGCCAACGAAATTAATGCGTCTTCACCTGTGATTTGTTGTTTGACGATGATTGCATCGCCTACTGCATAAATAGCAGGATCACTCGTTTGATAATATTCATCAACGAGAATACCGCCTTTGATTCCAGTTTCTAGACCGGCTTGTTTTGCCAATGTACTGTCAGGAGCTACTCCTACAGATAAAATCGTCAGTTCGGAAGGAATAGCCGTACCATCTGCTAAACGCAATAACTGGCCTTCCTCTTCAAAAGCGATGACCGCTTGATTCGTTTTGACTGTTACACCTTTTTCTTCTAATTCTACATGAACGAATGCAGCCATTTCTTCATCTAAGGTCGGCAAAATATGTGGCGCACTCTCCACAACTGTTACTTCAAGTCCTCGTTTGGTCAAATTTTCTGCCATCTCAAGCCCAATAAATCCTGCACCGACAACTACTGCTTGTTTTGGTTGGGTATCAAGGACGTGCATTATCTTATCAATGTCTGGTACATTTCTAACGGTGAAGACATTTTTCGCTTCCGACAGACCAGCAATAGGTGGGACAAACGGTTTTGCTCCTGGAGAAAGCAAAAGTACGTCATATGATTCCATTGTCCGTATTCCATCATGCTGTACTTCGACTTTTTTCTCATCCGTTAAAATAGCTGTGACTTCATGATTGGGACGGACATCAAGTTGAAAACGAGCAGCTAACGTTTCAGGAGTTTGGACTAAAAGTTTTTCACGTTCGTCAATTTCCCCCGAAACATAATAGGGCAGTCCACAATTGGCAAATGAAACAAATGGTCCTTTCTCAAAAACGATAATCTCTGCATCTTCTTTTAAGCGACATAATCTAGTTGCCGCAGACATTCCCCCTGCTACGCCACCAATAATCACTACTTTCATTTACTTACCTCCTATTGTTTTATCCAACCATTGATTCATACCGCCACGTACATTGATCGCCTGATAGCCCATTTTTTTCAATTCTTTCGTTGCCTGCTTGCTTCGCATGCCTGACTGACAGATCACATAAACAGGTTTTTCCTGATCTCCTTTAAAACTAGTGATTTTTTGCAATGGTACATTTTTGGCTTGTCGAATATGCCCACCTCGGTATTCATTTGGTGTTCTCACATCGATCAGTTGAATAGAGCTCGTTAGTTTTCCTTTTAGTTCAGCAATTGTAATAGATTTTATCGTTTGGAACAACATCATTTTTATGCACCTCGTTTAATTTTTAAAATACCTCATAGGGTATATTCAACACAATATCCTTATATTTGTCAACCATTCAATGCTTAAATTTAAAAATCAGCTTATTTATTTACAAATCATACCTATGTAGGGTATTATCCAAATAGAACAATGAGGAGGATTCAAGATGGAGATCGATAACAAAAACATTATGAATCGTTTGAAGCGCACGGAAGGACAAATACGCGGGATCCAAAAAATGATCGACGAGAATAAAGAATGTATGGACGTTATTACGCAATTGAGCGCTGTTCGTTCTAGCATTGATCGTGTCATGGGAATGATCGTTGCCGAAAATCTTAAGGATTGCTTGGAACATCCCGAAAATAGTCCAGAGGAGCAAGCAAAAAAAATGGAACAAGCAATCAATATGATCATCAAAAAGTAAGGAGCAAAACAATGAAAGTTGTCTTTCACATCGATGAAATAACAAAATGGCTCGAAACGAAGCAGAACGTTAAAAATCTACTAAAAGCAGCCCCGAAAACAGAGATCATCGTTACTGTTAATGGTCACGGAATAACAGGCTATCTTGATGACCAAAATGCGGATTTCCTCGCATTAACAGACGTAACATTCCATGCTTGTGCGAATGGAATCAGCGAAAAAAACTTACCTGAACAAGTGATTGTCGTACCAGCGGGAGTTTTAGATTTGATTGAATTACAAGAAAAAGGTTTTGCTTATATCAAGCCATAACTAAAAAAACAGCTTGGACTAAGAAGGGGAATCTTCTTAGTCCAAGCTGTTTTTTTAATCAACGACTGATTTTAACAATTTTCGGTAAGTACCTATATACAATACAAATGATTGTAACAAACAATAGATGATCACACCAAATATCCAGTTTACCCATCTGCCAGTTAGTTGAGGAAAGAGCAACAAAATTGCTATTCCTGCATATATAACAGCGGTCGCTAGTTTTCCATACCATTTTGCACCATCTAATTTGACATGATGTCTGAGGCCGACGATTCCAGCTACCAACATAAAGCCTTCTTTAACAATAAATAGACCTAATACGAGAAAAATCAGTGGACGTTGCCAGGCCATGGATAAAATCAAAAATAATTGAGTCAATTTATCAGCCACAGGGTCAAGGATTTTTCCTAATTCCGTGATTTGATTGAAACGGCGAGCAATAAAACCGTCTAAAAAATCAGTAAGACCTGAAATAGCGATGATCACGCCAGCTAAATAAAAAGAATGTTGCGCGACAAGATAAAAATAAAAAGGTAATAACACAACACGAAAAAGAGATAATAGGTTGGGGATCGTTCGTATTTCTTTACGCCAATTGGATAGTTGCTTCATCTTTTACAGCCCCTTAAATAGACTTTAGTCTATTCTAACCTAACAAAATAGATGTGCCAATTTTTACCTTGCCGCTGGATATCCGTATTTTACGTTTGTCGCTGATTTTTCTGACGTTCACGCGCTTCTTTAGCTAATTGTTTGTGGGCTTTTTTTGAACCACGTTCGATATCCCTCTGCCATTTTCTCGTTTTGAAATCTATAAATAGACTGTCCAGATCATAATTTTCTGGGTACAATTCTTCTGCGCGCCTTTTTAGAGTCACACGAGAACGTGGGACTTCGATTTTTTCACTGTCCAAGTAAAAGATCAATTTGTCTTCTCCTTGATCTTCAAAAATCAGACCTTCTTTTTGATGGATGGTCGAGAATACTCGATCCCCTTTTGAAAATCGTTCCAATTTTTCTTTCACGTTTTCCTTCTGGACGAGCGTTTGGAATGCTTTTTTCTTTGTTTGATAGGCCTTATTGTGGATATGATGTTGTGCTTGTTGAATAAGCTCTGGAGACATCTCCATTTTTTGGGCGATCCACAGCGCTTGGCTTTCGCCAGTTTCACCAACTCGCAGAAGAGACTTCGGTTTCAATTTTTCTCGGTCAAATGCCATAGCCGCAGGAATAAAGTCTTCATGGTCTTTGGCAAACTTTTTGATTTCCCCATAATGCGTAGTTGCAACAACCAAAGCGCCTTTTTCATACATTGCTTCCATGATAGCCACCGCCAAAGCTGCCCCTTCATTTGGCTCTGTCCCACTACCGATCTCATCTAGTAAAACCAGCGTATTCCTTTTGATTTTACCTAAAATTGCTGAGATATTGTGCATATGACCAGAGAACGTACTCAAGGCATTTTCAATATTCTGTTGATCGCCGATATCGACAAAAACACCATCAAAGACTGCTAACTCTGTACCTTCATCTGCTGGTACTTGCAACCCGAACATTGCCATGAGGGTAAGTAGTCCCACAGTTTTCAAAACAACTGTTTTTCCACCGGCATTCGCGCCAGTGATCACTAACCCACGGTAATCTTTCCCCAATTCAAAATCCAATGGGACAGCCTTTCCTGTCAACAAAGGGTGTCTTCCCTGTTTAATGTTGATATATTCCGATTTATTGACGAGAGGCGTGACACCTTTGATTTCCCGACTATACTTTGCCCGAGCAAAAAGAATATCTAAACGTGTGACAGTCTCAATGATCAAATCAATTGCATATTCTTTCTCAGCCAATGCGCCAGTCAAAGCTGCCAACACTTGGTACTCTTCTGCAATTTCTTCTGCTTTCAGTAGTTGGTAGTGCCCACTTGCTTTTTCGACAGCTGTCGGTTCAATAAATACAGTTGTTCCTTTGTTGGATTGCTCGATGATACTTCCAGGTATCTTGTTTTTGTAACTTGCCTTGATTGGGATCGTGTAATGGTCTCCTTTTTGGACAATCATCGTTTCTTGGATCATTTCTTTATTAGCGGGATGCCGCAAAAATTTCAACAAGCGATCTTGGATTTCTTTTTCTGTCACTTGCAACTGTTTTCGAACTTTTCGCAACTGTCGCGAAGCATCATCACTTACCTTTTGATTTTTGATTTTTTGATAGATAAGCTCTTCGATTTCAACTAGATCAGGCATATTTTTGCTATATGCATACAATAGCGGTGTCTGATAACAATTTTTTTCAAAGAATTTCGTAATCAACCGACTACTTCTTAAAAAGTCAGCATACTCGATCAATTCTGAGGGAGTCAAAACCAAGCCTTTTTTCACTTGCGCTGTTAATGCATCGATCCTCGTCAATCCCATGAATGGAACATGCTGATTACTTTCTAAGATGAGCCTTGCTTCTTTCGTTTCTGTTTGTCGGGTTCGAACAGTTTGCAGATTTGTTTGGATAGTCATTTCATCAATTCGTTCTTTACTGTGATTCCCGATAGCTCGTTTTTTGACTTCACTTTTAATTTCTTCAAATTGTAATTTATTGAGTGTATCTTTCATATTCTCTCCTTTATTGAAGAGATACCTGTCCCAAATAAATAAGACCTAGCAATAAAATAAAAGAACAGGACAGCCACTTAAATAAGACATGTCCCGTCCTTGTTGAATACAAACTATTGGTTTTGACAGGTATCATCTATACGCACGCCAAATAAGCTTCATGCTTTATTGGCTATTCAACTGACTACGTTAGATACCTGCTACACTCATCAAAATACCTCATTCATCTAGGTTTTATTTATTTTCACCACAACTATATCAACTTTATTTTTGCCTGTCAACTAATACAAGAAATCGCTTTTACCAAACAAAAAAATTTGTTTGTTCAACTAACAAAATTGTTACCTGTTTCGCTTTCCTTTATTTGACATTTAATAGATAATAAGAAAAAACGAAAAGAGTGTGAATCAATGAAAAAAATAATTACTGTAATCGTCCTTTTGCTATTAGCCTTCGGTGGATATAAAGGGTATAAATATTATGAAGAAACCTATAAAAGTGAAACAGCCTACGCAAAAATACCGGAAACAGTTCCACCACTAAAAGATACACTGGATAATCAAGGAAAAAAAGTGGATAACTTAAAGTCTTATGACTATCAATTGACCTTTGTCACTGAGAGTGGTCAAAAAATTGACATATCCTACGCCGTTTCCTCTGAAAAACCACAGCCTTTAAAACCAAACTCTTACATCACGGCTGAAGTAAGTAAAAAACGAATAACAAAGGGACCATCTGCGATTGAAGAATCAAAAATCCCTAAGGATGTCTTGAATAAATTAACAAATAACTGATTTCTCAAATCAAATCTATTTGAATCAAGCAAAAGAGCAAATGATCAGAACCGATTCGTCGGCACCTGATTATTTACTCTTATTTTACCAAACTTTTTTATGAGGACTGACTTTTGGACGTCGTTTATTTGAGAGAGGCTGGCACAGAAGTGTTTAACTCCGAGAAATAAGAAGAAATGAAC
>NZ_JBIOQS010000004.1:0-32931 GCF_051713845.1 Enterococcus sp. AZ191
AGAGTAGCTTTTTTAGTATTGATTTTTTACAGGATGAGATTATAATAATCGTAATAGCTGATGAATCAATTTCCCAATCTTTTTACGCATTTAAACAGCGAAGCGTCTTCGGACGCTTCTTTTTTGTACTGCAATCAATATTTATATTTGTATCACCTCTAGATAGTTTCTTTGTATAAAAAAACGACTCATAATGAGTCATTTAATAGATCAGAGTGATAAATCATTAATTTCTTTAAATTCTTTATCAAGTTCTTTTTCATCATATTTATCAGCTTCATGAAGGATTTTTTTTATTTCATGAATCACCTTACGTTCAACTAACCATTTTTTAAGCTTATGTTTTTTTTCTGGATTTTCAGATAACGTATCAAGTTCGCTTAATTCTATATCCAGTTTATTGATTGCAGCAACGATTTTGTTTAGAACTTTTTCTTCTTTGTTTTCTAAATTTGACATTTATCTTCACGCCCTCTTTATTTAGTAATTTAAGTATAGAACTTTAATATAGTTTATACAAATAAAAATACTTCTTTGTGCATGATATACTTTTCTTTTGATATATGAAAGGGTTAGGAGTAATATGAACATGAACAGAATAATATTTAGGAGGAATAAACTATGTGTACGTCTATTACTTATGTAACAAGAGATCATTATTTTGGGAGAAATTTTGATTATGAAATATCTTACAATGAAGTAGTCACTATTACTCCAAGAAATTATAAGTTAAATTTTCGAAAGGTAAATGATTTGGACACTCATTATGCAATGATTGGTATTGCCGCCGGTATAGTAGCTGACTATCCTCTTTATTACGACGCCACAAATGAAAAAGGATTGAGCATAGCTGGGCTAAATTTTTCTGGGTATGCTGATTATAAAGAAATACAAGAAGGGAAAGATAATGTATCTCCGTTTGAATTCATCCCTTGGATTTTGGGCCAATGTTCAACTGTAGATGAAGCAGAGAAATTGTTAGAAAATATCAATTTAGCAAATATAAATTATAGTGATGAGCTTCCATTGTCTCCTTTACATTGGTTATTAGCTGATAAAGAAAGATCAATTGTAATCGAAAGTATGAAAGATGGCCTTCATATATATGATAACCCTGTGGGCGTTCTTACTAATAATCCATCATTTGATTATCAATTATTCAATTTAAATAATTATCGTGTCTTATCGAGTGAAACTCCAAAAAATAATTTTTCAGATCAAATTAATTTGAATGCTTACAGTCGCGGTATGGGTGGGATAGGATTACCTGGAGATTTATCCTCAGTTTCTCGTTTTGTTAAAGCAACTTTTACGAAACTGAACTCAGTATCCGGTAGTTCAGAATCAGAAAGTGTTAGTCAATTTTTCCATATCTTAGGTTCAGTAGAACAACAAAAAGGTTTATGTGATGTGGGTGATGGAAAATATGAATATACAATTTATTCTTCCTGTTGCAATGTTGATAAAGGAATCTATTATTATCGAACCTATGAAGACAGTCAAATTACTGCTGTGGATATGAATAAAGAAGATTTAAATGGTGAGAAATTGATTAGCTATCCAATAATAGAAAAGCAGCAAATAAAATATGCTAATTAATAATTCGGATATTCTTATTTACAGTAACTTTGAATTTCAATAAAAATATAATATTTAATACTTAACTATAATAGCTGATGAATCAAATTACCAATATGTTTATCGCTCTAAACAGCGGAGCGCCTTTGGGCGCTTCTTTTTTTATGTAACGCTCCACGTTGGATGAAGTTTTTTTACTCAGGAATTTTAAAGTTAAACACCACTTTCTTTAGTAAAGTTATGATGATGTCCGTTCATGCTATTCGAAAGAGTAGCTTTTTTTGTATTGTTTTTTTACAAAAACTATATAAGCTAAGCGTAATAGCTGATGAATTAAATCCTAGTCTTTTTACAAATCGAAACAATGGGATATAATCGGGTGATTCTTTTTTATATCCATTATATGTAAATAAAGATATTCAAATTCAATTTGACAGTAGTGAAACATGTTCGATAAAATAATTATATTATCGCATGTTCATTATACCCATTGTTAATCACAATCTAAGTTACTGCGATAATAGGTTTGTTGTCACCAACTCTTTCTTTTAAAATGAATAAGCAAATAAATGGTGGCAACAACCTGTACCCTTAGCTCAGTTGGTCAGAGCAGACGGCTCATAACCGTCCGGTCGTAGGTTCGAGTTCTACAGGGTACATACTATAGTAATTTAGTTAGTTCTGTGCTAGAATTTTTTTGAAGAATATCATACAAATCAACGTTTAGTTTTCATTGCCACTCTTTGAGTGGCTTTTTGACGTATATCTTCTTGGTTCAATAAAATATTTTACATAATCGTAATGTTGTCCATCATTGTAACCAAGGTAACCATCAGGGAGTAGTTAGCGATATACGTATTAAGGATGTTTATTCTGTAAAAATTCTAGAATGAATAATCTATAATATATTTTATTTTAAGTATTGTAATTCATAAAAAAAAAACTATCAAATTAAATATAATAAAGTAATTATATCATAGATTTTGTTATTGAGATTGATATCGTAAATATATTTCAATGGATATATTTTTTTGGTGAAAAATATATCCATTGAAATACTAAAGTTATTATTATTACAAAGGAGGTGTATATTATGTTTAGTACTTGGGAAGAACTTTATAACCTACTGATACAACAGGCGGGGCCAATTACTCCAGTTCCAATTCCAGGGGTAGTTTCTCCTTTGCCATCAGCACCTTACTAAAATAATATAAATTTTATATCTATTTTAGTAGTAATAAAAATGAACAGAAAGAGATAGATTCTTTCTGTTCATTTTTACATAATGGGAATTAATACAATATTTTAATCGGAATATATTAATTAATAGTATTATTAGACTGGGTTACTTTTTTGAAATCGATTCTGACCGAGAAGTAACTTCTTTCTCTTAACTCAGTTGATCAGAACAGACGGTTCATAACCTTTCTATTTGTTACTGTAAAAATTGAGAAAATATACACTGAAATTTTTAAAAAAGTGGTCATAGGTTATTTAAACGATGAAGAAGGATACAGCTCTGTTAGTATAGATCAGAGAATGATTAATTAATAAGTTTGATCACATAATCAGCATGGATATCAAGAATTAGTGAGTGCGGCGAAGGTACACTACAGATTTTAAATTACATACTAACAAAATATCTTAGTATTCTGTTTTTTGTATTTATTATTTTTTTGGTAATAACAGCACAACTATTTTTCATTTTGGTACCATTATAAAAAAATAAATAGGAAGTGTTTATAAATATGAATGATAATGGAAAAGAAGAACTTTTATTAACAGTTGCGAAGATTAAAAGACAAGAGTTTGTTAATTCTGAAAAGTACGCTTCATTTTTATTAAGGATTTTTAGTTAATTACTAAATTTAGATAGTTCACATTATAAACCTAAAGATTGTACTGAATATAAACCTAATATTGAGTTATTATCAATCTATAAGGATTATTTAACAATAAATGAAGAGAAATTTCAAAATAGAGATATAGTAAAACTTAAACAATCGTTGGATGACAGTTTATATGCTTCTATTGAACCCGAGTTATTACAATTTAAATTAAAAAAATTAATATCAAATGATGAAGATAGTTTTTTGATTTTACCTCTAACTACAGCATTTTATTTTAAAGATAAAAAAAGTTTTAGATTGCATGAAATTGGAGTAATTGCTAAAAGAAAAGAAAATATGCTTCAGATTGAAATTATTGATAAGTCTACTATAAGTATAGAAAGTCGAAAGAACGTGTGTGATCATGTATATAATTCACATATATATCAAGATAAAAAGGGCATCGTTAGTTATGTTTATGAAATAGAAGAAACTAAGGTTCTTGAACTAGCTAAAATTTTATATTTGGGATTAATTAACCCTAAGAAACAAGTATCTTATATGGTAGATTTAGACGGCTATAAGCAGGAAGTAATTTTAACAAAACTTAGTGAAATGGCTATTAATGAATATTACGGAGAAAGGGTTGGTACGTATCAATATTTATTAGGCAACTGTTTAGCTAAAGAATTAGAAGCATCGATAAAGTTTTCTTTAGGCCAAGAAAGATATTCTATTTTATCTAAAATTAAAACTAATTATAAAGAATCAGGAGATCAATTTACATTTTTACGTGAAGTTAAACTACCTCACACAAAATCATCTAGAGAGATTTATTTGGAGTTATCAGCGATTTTATTAGATAGGTTTGAGCAATTGAATTTTAATAAGGAAGTTTATACACCATGTATAATAGATATGTTTAATACGTATTTATATTTAAAAAATTGTCGAGCAAAAGATACTGTTAAAAAGAAGTTACAAACAATTTTATCAAGATCAGTTTTTGAAAAAATGAATGATCATGTTCCTAAATTATCAGATGATCCTATTTGTGCTGAAAAATTGAATCCTGATTTTAAAAATATCGATTTACTAAAAAAAGAATTAGCGCAATTTTCTTATTATCCACATGCTTTAACTATGATGAAAAAAGAAATACACAAAAATAAAGAATACAGTGAAAAAACAATGTTTGATGCTCTTCATAAGTAGAATGTATTTACACATAAATGATTATATTTTGTCTATTATTAAAAAATGGGAAAATATTAATTTTAGTTGTAGTAAAATCAACATTGTCGTCCTGTTATACACTCTTAAATTATATGATGAGAACTACCCGTTCCAGGATATCTATAAAAATAGTCTATTTATGTGTATGAAAAAAATTTTTTCAGTAACATGAATAATAAAATTAAAAAAGGAAGTAGTAATTTGAGCTTATTTTTTGCAATTCTATTTTTTTCTTTAGCATTTATAGTTTTGATTCATGGGATAATAAAGAATAAAAAAGTTCTTTTCCCTTTTGTAACTTTCGTTATTTTAGGAATATGTTTCTTTGTAAATTTTACTATAGATATTTTAGACTTTGATGATGACATTTCTTTTGAAAGAGAATGGCAATTCGAGGATTAAATAAAAAAAAGATATGTACGAGCAAAAAGCAATTTGTCCGGGAGAATTTTGGTGTGATATTGGTGTGATATTATATTATTGCATGGGATAAATATTTATATAGCAACTTTCATTTTGAGCGCCATCTATCGTTTGGCAAAATAATCATTGATTAAAAGCAAAAAGAAACGAACCGTTACGGTTCGTTTCTTTTTTTTGTGTATCAATTGATGTCAGTTTATTCGTTTTTTCAAGAGTATGCCAAGTGTTACAAAAAGTGTACCAATAGTAGACAAAAGAATTCGTGAACTTGTTTCGTTTGTTTTTGGTAAGGATTTTGCAGAAGTGTTTTGTTGTTCGCTGGTTACTTTTACCGTACTAGTTGCTTGTGGTGCTTCACTTGTTGCTGATTGAGAAAAATCTGTTCCGACATTGTTCAACGTTTCTTTTATCCGTTTGATGCTTGCTTGTAGATCTGTTTTTTTAGAGTCGAAATCAGCCATGACTGCTTTTGCGTCAGTGATTTTTGAATGGAGGTCTGCACTAGCTGTTTCGATCTCTGTTTGGACATTGTTTATGGAAGAAGCAGCAGACTGCCCGAAAGCATCCAATTCATCTTGGAGTGCTTTTGCTTGTTGGATCTTTGCATCTATATCATTTTCGGCAAGTTCAGCTTTCGCTTTTGCATTTGCTAGATCTTGTTGGATTTGTGTGTGATCTTTATCTGCTTGGTCTTTTAATGCAGATAAGTCTTGCTCGATTTGTTGGTGATGTTCAGCTAATTGATTTTTTGCTTCTTCTAAGGACTGTTCGATTTCTTTTCTGCGATTTTCTAAATCTTGTAATATATCCCTGCTTGAAGAAGTCTCTGTAGCCGAGCTATCCGTTTCTGACCCAGTGCTGGAAGTTGTTTCGCTAGTTGGCTGACTGTCCGTAGTTGCCGAAGAAGAATCTTCTGTAGTAGTTGTTTCTATAATTTGACTATCAGACGTTGTATCTGCTTGTACTTCTTGTTGAAGAAAAAAGCAGCGGAAAGTCAAGAAGGCTAGTGATACAATAACTATTTTTTTCATAATTTCCCCACTCTCGATACTGTTTACTAACTTATGATTATAGTAAAAAAGGCAACAAATAACTATGAACAATTTTAAGAGTTTGTCTAATTATTACCAAATCATGTTAATGTAAAAAATTTGATTTTAATATTAAATGCAGAGAATTCCTCTCTTATGATTGAAATATATATAATTGGTATATAACATTATCGTAAGATATTTTCCCTATTTTTTCTTTTATTATACTATTTGAACAATGTTTTTTATAAATTTAAAAAAATCTGTTTATTTTTATTTTAAAGTGGTATACTCATTTTATTAATTTTTAGATAGTTTCTTGAAAGTTTTCAAAAAAGAAATATTTATCAATGATTATTGCATTTATTTAGATGGATGATTGTTTTAGGAGGAAGAAAATGAAAGCTTATATGCAACGAATGGGACGCTCTCTGATGTTACCAGTTGCCGTTTTACCAGCCGCTTCATTGTTGGTGGGAATTGCAAACTGGATCGTTGGAATAGGTGTCAGTAATGCTGGTACTACATTTTTGATGAATGCAGGACTAGCAATTTTAAATCACTTGGCATTATTGTTTGCCGTAGGATTAGCTTTAGGAATGTCTAAAGATAAAGATGGTTCAGCAGCACTTGCTGGACTAGTGGTGTACTTAGTCCCACAAACGGTCTTATCATCTGCGTCTGTGCAAGGGCTATTGGGCTTGGAAAAGCTGAGCGATGTGAATCCTGCATTCAGTACAATGGATAACAATGTATTTATTGGGATCATCGCCGGTTTGACCGCAGCAGCGATGTATAACCGGTTTAGTCAAGTTAAATTACCGATGGCGCTATCGTTCTTTAGTGGGAAACGGTTAGTGCCTATCATGTCGGCATTAGCGATGTTGGTTATATCTGGCATTCTTTTATTCATCTGGCCAAGTGTTTATGATGTATTAGTGGCATTTGGTAAAGGAATCTTACGCTTAGGTTTTGTAGGGGCTGGCTTATATGGCTTTTTCAATCGCTTGCTGATTCCAACAGGGCTTCACCACGCGCTGAACTCTGTTTTTTGGTTTGGTGTAGCTGGTATCAATGATATCGGGAATTTCTTAGCAGGTCAGCAAGCCTTAGATAGTGGCCAAGCAATCGTTGGTCAAACAGGGATGTATCAAGCGGGCTTCTTCCCAGTCATGATGTTCGGCTTACCTGCTGGAGCATTAGCAATCTATCAATGTGCACGGCCAGAAAAGAAAAAGCAAACTGCTTCTTTGATGTTGGCAGCAGCTTTTGCATCATTTTTCACTGGTGTGACTGAGCCATTGGAATTCTCTTTTATGTTTGTGGCTTGGCCATTATATGTTTTGCATGCTGTTTTTACTGGTATCTCATTAGCTGTCAGCGCCTTTTTCCATTGGACGGCTGGATTTGCTTTTAGTGCTGGTTTTGTAGATTACTTTTTGTCGCTGAAAAATCCTGTAGCAAATCAACCTTTGATGCTTTTAGTTCAAGGAGCTGTATTTGCGGTTATCTATTACTTCGGCTTCCGCTTTGCTATTCAGAAATTCAATCTGATGACACCAGGAAGAGAAGAAACAGCAAGGGAAGAAACACCGGATATTGCCACGGGTGATGATAAATTTGCTATTTTAGCAACACAGATCTACCAGGCGTTAGGTGGAAAAGAAAATGTACGTGTCATCGATAACTGTACGACGCGTTTGCGCCTTCAAGTTCAAGACACTGACAAAGTCGATCAAGAAAAAATCAAACAGACAGGTGTCCCTGGAGTGAAAGTGATCGATAAAACAAATATCCAAGTAGTCGTAGGTACACAAGTCCAATTCGTTGCTGATGAAATGAGTCGTTTGCAACAAGGTGGAACAAACACAGGCGAATCTATAGCTAAGCCTATGATCGTAGAAGAAAAAGAAGAAAAAACAAACTTACCTGAACAGCAGCTAGCTATTTATGCGCCTTCAAAAGGCGAATTGATTCCAATCAGCGAAGTAGCTGATCCTGTATTCTCTGAAAAAATGATGGGAGACGGTTTTGCAGTTTTACCTGAAGCGAATGAAGTATTTGCTCCTATTTCTGGAACGATCTTAAATGTCTTTCCGACAAAACATGCGATCGGTATTCAAACAGATAATGGACTCGAAGTATTACTGCATATGGGGATCAATACGGTTGATCTTAAAGGCGAACCATTTACGCTTTATGTTGAAGAAGGACAACGAATTGCTCGCGGACAATTGATTGCGGTAGTCGATTTAGAAATGCTTGAAAAAGCAGGTAAAAAATCAGATATGATCGTTGTTTTCACAAACGGAGCAGCAGTCAAGGAACTGGCTATTCGCTCAAATGCACTCGTGCAAGCCAATGAAGTCGTTGGACAGGTAAAAGAATAATTTTAAGAAAAAAAGTGCGAATGACGAGCCATTTCTGGCTGTATTCGCACTTTTTTCTGTAGTATCAGGTACTATGAGCGTGGGACAAAAGTAAGAAACACTTCTATCCCAGCCTTTTAGCGTCTATCGGTTTAACTTAACGGCTGTACCACTACAAGTAACCATTAGCATTCCATTGTCACTACCTAATACTTCATAATCCATTTTGACACCGATGATTGCGTCTGCTCCAAGGGATTTTCCACGGTCTTCCATTTCTCGGAGTGCTTCTTCACGAGCAGTCATCAATTCGTCTTCATAACTTTTTGAGCGACCTCCAAAAACATTGCGTAAACCAGCACCTAAGTCTTTCAATACATTGATCCCTGTGATTACTTCACCAAATACGATTCCTTGGTAGGACTCGACTGTTCTATCTTCAACACTGTTTGTTGTTGTAATGATCATTCGATCACTCCTTTCTTTAAAATTAGTATACCAGAATATATGGTAAGAACAGAGAGGAGTGGAAAATAAAAATCAAAAATTTAGTGATAAGTACAGCGCATCATTTCCAAAAAAAAAGCCGATTGTATTATATACTGGGAATGTAGGAAAAAACGGGGGATTTACAGAAGCTTGTTTTCAAAAAAATGAAAGCGGAAACAAATCTGCCTGGAGATGAAAGAAGGCGAACGTAAATGAAAAAAAGTATTTTGCTTATTTCCCACAGCCAAAAGGTGACAGATGGTCTGAAAGAAATGATTGAACAAATGCAAAAATCAGAGGATGTCACTATTTTTTCTTTGGGAGGAATCGACGGTCAGATTGGTTCAGATCCAATGAAGATCATCGATGCAGTAGATCAGTCAAAGGATGCAGAAGTGTATCTAGTTTTTGCGGATATTGGCAGTGCGGTACTAAATGCTGAAATGGCCAAAGATATGTTAGATGAGGAAGTGCAAAAAAAATACTACCTTGTTGATGCACCTCTTGTGGAAGAGGCATTTGCTGGTGCAATTACTGCAGGAGTGACGGATGATCTCACGCAAATCATAGCGGAAGCGAAAAAAGCCGGACAGAAAGGTTGGTCATAAAATGAAAAAAATCATGAATGAAGCGGGAAGTATCGTAGAAGAGATGTTGCAAGGAATTGTGAAAAGTTACCCGGAACTTATCCATCGTGTAGCTGATTCCAGAGTAATAGCAAAAAATGAAAAGGTCGAACAAGTAGGGTTAGTTTCTGGTGGTGGAAGTGGCCATGAACCGGCACATGCAGGCTTTGTCGGAAATGGGATGCTGAGTGCTGCTGTTTTGGGGGATGTCTTTACTTCTCCAACGCCAGACCAAGTACAAACAGCCATCAACGAAGCAAATCAGGGAAAAGGCGTTTTGCTGATCGTGAAAAATTATACTGGGGATATTCTAAACTTTGATATGGCCAAAGAAATGGCTGCGATGGATGACATCCAAGTGGAAAGCGTTGTGGTCGACGATGATATTGCGGTAGAAAATAGCACCTATACTGCAGGAAAACGCGGTGTGGCTGGTACGATCCTGGTCCATAAGATTTTAGGAGATGCAGCTAGGAAAGGGCAATCTTTAGCAGAGTTGAAGGAACTAGGGGATCAAGTAGTGCAGGCAATCAAGACGATTGGTGTCGCTCTTCGCGCTGCTACTGTTCCGGAAGTAGGTAAGCCAGGATTTGAATTGGCAGAAGATGAGATCGAATATGGAGTCGGCATTCACGGTGAACCTGGTTATCGCAGAGAAAAATTGCAATCATCCAAAGTATTGGCTAAAGAGTTGGTTACTAAAATCCTAGCTGATTATACGGAAAAACCGAAAGAAGTCGGCGTTTTAATCAATGGTGTGGGTGGCACACCACTAATGGAACAATTTGTTTTCATGAATGATGTTTTAGCTTTGTTAGAAGCAGAAAATATAAATGTGACTTTTCATAAAGTCGGAAATCTGATGACTTCTCTGGATATGCAAGGACTTTCTTTGACGATGATCGATTTGAAGGATAAAGACTGGCGAGAAGCATTAATAAGTGACGTACAAACAATTTCTTGGTAAAGGGTGAATGACAGATGGATATAACGGTAAAAGAGATACAAGAATGGTTGATGGAATTTACAAAAGAAATCAATGAAAACAAAAGTTATCTTAGTGATCTAGATACGCCGATTGGTGACGGTGACCATGGAAATAATATGGGACGAGGTGTTTCCGCATTTGAAGACGCCTTTAAGAAAGAGGAACCGACAACAATCAGTGACACCTTTAAAGTTTTTTCAATGGCAATGATCTCCAAAGTTGGAGGAGCTTCAGGTCCGCTATATGGTTCAGCATTCATGAACATGATGAAAGCGACAAAGGATGTTGACGTCATCAATTCACAAGAGCAATTAGGGAAAATCATCGAAGAAGGTACAAATGGAATACAAGCAAGAGGAAAAGCTGAAGCAGAGGATAAAACAATGCTAGATGTTTGGTTGCCTGTTACGGAAGCATTAAAAAACAATCAGCTAACCGCAGACGTCATCGAAAATGCCAAAGAACATACTAAAAATTTGGTCGCAAAAAAAGGACGTGCCTCTTATTTAGGGGAACGGGCGATTGGACACATTGATCCAGGAGCAGCTTCTAGTGCAATCTTATTCCAGACACTACTTGACATGATTCATGGATAGAACGGACTATTTATAAACTGTATAAGCCTAACTTTGAACGACAGCATAAACTGTTGCAAAAGTCAGGCTTTTTGTTTGCTTTCATGTGCCTACCTAGAGTTTTTTCTGACAGAGGTATTTACCAAAAGCTAAACGAAGAAAGTGAAAATCGAGAAGAAAGAATAACTCTTTAGCATGAAAAAAAGAATTTGATCCTGATTAAAATAACGAAACAATAAAAGATGACTTGTGCAAAATAGAGGTGAGGACACTGCTGCTTTTAGCAATGGTGTCACCTCTTTTTTACTGGTTATTGTCGGGTCAAAACGTTTTTTTTTTTTGCAACTTTATTCGCGGTGGTCAAAGGCTTGCATCTTCAACAATAAGCCTAAACAGATGAAAAACATGAGAAGCTGTTTCGAAAAATCCATTCTTATTGTCGGCGGAGCTGAACGGCATTTTCACAACCTTATCCATGGTGTTCAAGAAGCAACTCCTCAACAATAAGCGCTAGATTTCCAAAATATGAGCAGCTATTTTAGAAATCTAGTTCTTATTTGCACGGAGCTGTGCGCTTCTTTCACAACCTTATCCTCGATCTTTTTGATCATACACTTCTTTGACGTTGATAAATTGATCGAGTATTGGATTTTCTCCTTTTAGATCAGCTGCGAAGCGGATACCGTCAATGTTGATTCTGGCGTTACGGTAGTAGTCAGTTCCTAGTTGTCCCCATGCAGGAGTTGAGGCATCGACATTGCAGAAGATATCAAATCCTTGTTGTTTCAAGTAAGCAAACTTTTGATTTGCTTCGGAATAAGGTTGCCAATCGCTGATGTCAGCACCGAATGGATAGATCAGGATATTTGTTTTGCCTAAAATAGGTGCAACTTCATTTTGCCAATGTTCGTTATCTTGTTGGATATCTGCTAAAGAAGCTTGCGTCATATTCAAATGGCCCCAAGTATGAGAAGCAAAACTCCAACCATCTTTTTTTAGCTGGTCAGCAACTTTTTTTGCTGCTTCGATTTCTTTGTTTGTTTTTTCGTTATCACCATATTCTGATTTTGATGTACGGTAACCTAATACACCATTATAGCCTGTTAAAGATAATGTTCCTTTGGTGCTTTGATAAGAAAAATCGGGATGTTTTTTAATGAATGAATCGATCAGGGGAACCATATCATAGTCACCAACAGTTTCCTTCTTATTGTCGATATAAATATTCTTGATTTGGTTCTGTTTATCGACAATCAACTTACTTGGAAATCCTGAATTGTCCATGTATTCATAATAGCTGACATCATCTTGCGAAAGAATTAGCGGTTTCTTTCCTTCTGGAAGAGAAACACCTGTAAAGGTCAGGTTTCCATCTGTTCCTTTTTTGACTAATCCATTTAGATTAACAAGAACATAGTTATTTTTATATAACTGGTCAATGGTTTTATTGAATTCGGAAATAGTGACCATATAATCTTTATACCCTTGTGCTTGCTGGGTATGAAAAGCCTTAGCTGGATCAACGATCAGACTATGAAAGAAGACGTGTGAGATTTTGGCTGGATCTTCCCATTTTATCAAGGATTCTTTTTCTTTTTTCAAGGTTGCTAACAATTGTCGCGCTTCTTTGGCGTCGTCTTTTTCAAGTAAGGCGATGGCTTCATCATAACGATAACTTGCAGCAAGCTGTTTTGCTTGATCAAGCTGTTTCGTCGTTTGTCTATCTTCAACAGATTTTGAGCTGCTGCTTGAGTGTTGAGTTGTTTGACTAGTGTTTTCTAATTTATTGTTTGTTGCTGCTTGTGTAACAAAAAAGATACTTACACCTAGAATAATAACAGTGCATACAGAAGTGACAGCCAATATGATTTTTTGTGTATGTTTCATTTTATCGTCCCCTACTACTTTTTGATTTCAAAAACCCCCGTAAGCTTTTCTTAACCCTTTGAAAAACTTCCCATAACCATTGTAACGAATATAGAAACAAGTGTAAAAGAAACTTTTGTTTTTTTGACTTTTCTCTTATTTTCTTTAATTAGAGCGCTTTTTATGAAAAGTACTATTTTGTAAAAGTTATAAAGTGAGAGAGGTGAAAATGTTCGGATTTTCGCTTTTTTTATTTCCAAGAAAAACTAAAATAAAAAAAATTTCACTTTTTTATTGACAAAGAAAAAATGCCGTTCTATGATAGACACATATTAATTAGATAACAGGCAATGATCAAAACGAAGTAGTTATTAAAGCCAATGTTTCAGAAAGCTAGTGGTTGCTGAGAACTAGTACATGCTTTAAAGCGAATTACATTTTAGGAGCCTATGGCAGTGATGCCACGCGACAGCGTTAAATGTTCGAGTGATATGTTTTACTACAAAACATATAAAATGGGTGGTACCGCGAAATTTCGTCCCTTGGTTAATCTTAACCAAGGGATTTTTTGTCGTTTCCACTCAAGTAGTACAAATGAAGCATGCTAGCAGGTTCCTGCTTTCATAAAAAAATTATACGGAGGGCATTAAAATGAATATTATCGATGAATTAACTTGGCGCGACGCCATTAATCAACAAACGAACGAAGAAAGACTTCGTGAGCTCGTTGACGAAAAGAGTATCTCACTTTATTGCGGTGTTGATCCAACTGGAGATTCTATGCACATCGGACACTTGATCCCATTTATGATGATGAAAAGATTTCAATTGGCGGGCCATCATCCATATATTCTTATTGGTGGCGGAACAGGAACGATTGGTGATCCAAGTGGACGCAAGACAGAACGAGTGTTACAAACAATGGAACAAGTACAACATAACGTAGATGCACTATCAAATCAAATGAGAAAATTGTTTGGAAAAGATGCAAATATTACATTTGTGAATAACTACGACTGGTTATCAAAAATATCATTACTTGAATTTTTGAGAGATTATGGTAAAAACTTCAACATCAATACGATGTTGGCAAAAGATATCGTCGCAAGTCGTTTGGAAGTAGGGATCTCATTTACAGAGTTTACTTACCAAATCCTGCAATCAATTGACTTCTTACATTTACACAAAACATTCGATGTTCAATTACAGATCGGTGGGGCCGACCAATGGGGCAACATCACAGCTGGATTGGACTTGATCCGTAAATTAGAAGGGCCAGAGGCAGAAGCGTTCGGTTTAACGATTCCGTTGATGCTTAAAGCAGATGGAACTAAATTTGGTAAAACTGCAGGTGGCGCAATCTGGCTTGATCCTGAAAAAACATCCCCATTTGAATTTTACCAATTCTGGTTGAACCAAGATGATCGTGATGTAGTGAAATACTTGAAATTCTTTACTTTCTTGACACAAGAAGAAATTGCTGAACTAGCGAAAAAAGTAGAGACTGAACCTGAAAAACGTGAAGCACAACGCCGCTTAGCAGAAGAAGTGACGAGATTCGTGCATAGTGAAGAAGACTTGAAAGAAGCGCAAAAAATAACAGATGCATTGTTCTCTGGAAATATCAAAGAATTAAATGCAGCTGAAATTGCACAAGGGTTTGGAAAAATGCCAAACGTAGAAATTTCAAGCAATCCTGAAAATATCGTGGAACTACTTGTTTCCACAAAAATTGAACCATCAAAACGCCAAGCGCGTGAAGATGTTTCAAACGGAGCTATTAGTATTAACGGTGACCGCGTTACCGATTTAAATTTTGTCATAAATCCATCTGATGCATTCGATGGTAAGTTTGTGGTTATTCGAAAAGGTAAGAAAAATTACTTTTTGGCCAAAGTAGTTGATTAGAATTTAGTAAATTTTTGCCTTGGAAAAGGTTAAGACTATTACAAGATTCCAATTTTGAAATCCATCCTAAAAAGGAAACGCTGGTTGTCGTTAATACAATCCTTGCGAGGGAATTTACTTTTGTAAATTCCCTCGTTTTTTTTAATTTTTTTAAATGTGTAAACAATTTAGACAATTGGTGTTTATGAAATTTCTATTAGAAAAACGATTGTGATTTAGTTTACAGAAATAAAAAACAGGTGTAATGTAGGCCTCGACAAAATTTAAATATTTTTTTAGGAGGGTTTCACATGGAATCATTGTCAAATGATCTAAACCTTAACGCCCTATTTATCGGGGACAAAGCTGAGAACGGCCAAATCTATAAAACTTTGTTAAACGATTTAGTGGACGAACACTTAGGATGGCGTCAAAACTACATGCCTCAGGACATGCCTATCATTACGCCAGAAGAAAAAAGCAGTGCAAGTTTTGAACACACTGTGAACCGCACGAAAGATGTTTTATCAGAAATTTCAGCACGTATGCGTACTCATTCCGTACCATGGCATAATGCCGGTCGCTACTGGGGCCACATGAACTCTGAAACATTAATGCCATCTTTACTAGCGTATAATTTCGCAATGTTATGGAATGGTAATAACGTCGCTTACGAGTCTTCTCCAGCAACAAGTCAAATGGAAGAAGAAGTAGGATTAGAATTTGCAAAATTAATGAGCTATAAAGATGGCTGGGGACACATTGTTGCCGATGGCTCCTTAGCAAACTTAGAAGGACTTTGGTATGCACGTAATATCAAATCTTTACCTCTTGCGATGCAAGAAGTAACGCCTGAATTAGTTGCTGGTAAAAGTGATTGGGAATTAATGAACATGTCTACAAAAGAAATCATGGACTTGTTAGATAGTGTTCCAGATAAAATTGATGAGATCAAAGCACATTCTGCACGAAGCGGGAAAAACTTACAAAAATTAGGAAAATGGTTAGTACCACAAACAAAACACTATTCATGGCTAAAAGCTGCCGACATTATCGGTGTTGGGTTAGACCAAGTTATCCCTGTACCAGTTGATCACAACTATCGTATGGATATCAACGAACTTGAAAAAATCGTCCGTAGTTTAGCAGCTGAAAAAACACCAATCTTGGGTGTTGTCGGTGTAGTTGGTTCAACCGAAGAAGGAGCAATCGACGGAATCGATAAGATCGTTGAATTGCGTCGCGTACTAGAAAAAGACGGTATTTATTTCTACTTGCATGTAGATGCTGCTTATGGCGGTTATGGCCGTGCAATTTTCTTAGACGAAGACAACAACTTCATTCCTTTTGAAGAATTGAAAGACGTACATTTCAAACATAACGTCTTCACAGAAAACAAAAATTATATTTTAGAAGAAGTTCACAGTGCATATAAAGCAATCGAAGAAGCTGAATCTGTAACGATCGACCCACATAAAATGGGGTATGTTCCTTACTCAGCCGGCGGTATCGTTATCAAAGATGTACGCATGAGAGATGTGATCTCTTATTTTGCAACATACGTATTTGAAAAAGGTGCAGACATTCCTGCTTTACTAGGTGCATATATCTTAGAAGGTTCAAAAGCTGGTGCGACAGCTGCTAGTGTTTGGGCTGCTCATCACGTATTGCCTTTAAACGTAACTGGTTATGGTAAATTGATGGGTGCTTCAATCGAAGGGGCACATCGATTCTATAACTTCTTGAATAACTTATCATTCAAAGTTGGCGATAAAGAAATCGAAGTACACCCATTGACATATCCAGATTTCAATATGGTTGACTATGTATTCAAGGAAAAAGGCAACGACGATTTAGTTGCAATGAATAAATTGAACCATGATGTGTATGATTATTCTTCATATGTCAAAGGAAGCATCTATGGAAATGAATTCTTGACATCACATACAGACTTTGCCATCCCAGATTACGGAAATAGTCCATTACAATTTGTAAATCAATTAGGATTTTCTGATGAAGAATGGAACCGTGCTGGTAAAGTAACTGTCTTGCGTGCAAGTGTTATGACACCATACATGAATAAAGAAGAACATTTTGAAGAATATGCTGAAAAAATCAAAGCAGCTCTTCAAGAAAAATTGGAAAAAATATACGCAGATCAATTATTAGCAAGCGAAGCAAAATAATCGAATAAGGTGGCTCTGATTCCGTCTGAAAAAGACGGGGTCAGCTACCTTTTGTTTTGAGATTGTCTTTGAAGAAAATCGCTTCGAGCAATAAGTTCAAAACAGCTGAGGTTGTGGAAATAATTGAAATTGACTAGAAAAAAAGCATTGCTTTTTTATTTTTTGATGCGCGCTGAAGTTCGATTTATCAAATACCTTTGTACGTTATAACAATTTTTAATCAAGCAACCTCTTTGCTTTCGGTTATTGCGACTTGCGATTACTTTGAAGACACCGTTTTTTATCCAAAAAAACAAGGAGAGTGTCAAAAGTGAGTAAATCACAAGTAAGTAAAATGGGTCTAGGGACCTTTGTCGGTCTGACGATGGCGTTATGTGCGACAGTTCGGAGTATTCCGACATTAGCTGCAGTTGGTTGGACATTGATTTTTTATTCGATTTTTGCAGTGTTATTCTTTGCTGGTCCTATTTCAATGGTTTCCGGTGAACTTTCAACGATGTTACCTCAAGAAGGTGGCCCACAATTATGGGTAAAAACAGCGCTAGGAAGTAAATGGGGATTTGTAGTTGCATGGTTACTATGGGTGCAAATGTTCCCAGGGATGGTCATGGTTGCTTCAACATTAGGACCATTACTAGGAAATACTTTTGGAAATGTGGAACTTGGCAATAATCATTTATTTGTATTAGCTTGTATTTTAGTTATTTATTGGATTATTACTATTTTGAATTTAAAGTTTGATATGGCCAAAGTTGGTGGGAATATCGGTGTCTGGTTAGGCGTATATATCCCAGTTGTGATCATGTTTGTTTTAGGCTTGTTTGCAGCATTCAAAGTTGGTTTGGTATCAAATGGCTATTTAGGTGACTTTTCTTGGTCAAAAGCTTTTCCAGACTTACAACACAGTGAATCATTGAAATATCTTGCAGGTATCACATTTATTTTTGTAGGTATTGAAATGAGTTCTGTTTATATGCCACGCTTAAAAGATGCTACAAAGAACTATACAAAAGGTGTCTTTATTGCTTTGATCGGTTTGGTACTTTTAAACGTGATCAATGCGATGTTAGTTGCAAATGTTGTGCCAAATGGAAAAATGGAATTGGCGAATATTACTCAACCTATCTTGATTTACTGCGATATCCTTGGCTTACCATCGATTATTGGGAACATCTTTAGTTTCATGGTATTCATTGGGGTACTTTTACAGTTATCAGCTTGGGTTACTGGTCCATCAAAAACCATCATCCAAGTAGCACGAGAAGGATTCTTGCCACCAAAATTTGGCTTCCATAAAGAAAATAAATATGGTGTTTCTAGAAATGTCGTGTTAACTCAATCAATCGTTATTTCATTGTTTGCCTTACTTTATGGAGTAATGGATGATGTAAGTGCCGTATTCTTGACGTTAACAAATGCAACAACAGTTATTTATTGTATCGTATATATCTTGATTGCAGTTTCTTTGATAAAAATGAGAAAGAGTCACCCAGAGTTGGAACGTCCTTATCGAATTGGGAAAAATGGAAATGGCTTAGCTTGGGTCGTTAGCTGCATGTTGATCTTTTCAATCATTGCGGTGGTCTTCTCAACTTTAGGAACATCAACATTAACAGATGCATTATTAGTTGCGATCATTGCAATTGTGATGTTTGTCATTCCTTTGATTATCAATCGATTCAAAAAAGATTCTTGGGGAACTGAAGTAGAAAAAAGTATAGAAGAATAATGTGTAGAAAGAAGGTTTTAACAAACCTTTGAGCTGTGTTTGTCATTTTTTTGACCAACTAGCTTTGAAAAACAAGCCGGATGATCCGAAAATAGTTTTCCCTATTTTTGGGGTTGTTCGGCTTGTTTTGAGTGTGGCTTGTTTAGAATTTCTTTCGTTTTAGCCGATTTGTTCAATCTTCTTTTCTATACATCAATACCTTTTCAACTATCAGTTAGGTGTAACGAGAGAGTAAATTTATACTCGTTCTCAAATGATGTTCGTTGCAAAGCTGTCCTGCCAAAAGAACACCTTGTTTTTCGTGGTAGGGACTTTTTTATTAGAAAAGGGAGACGTACAGTGAATAAAAAAATAGCGTTAAAAGAGAGTATAGCTGTATTAGTTGTATTGCTAGCGATATTGGGTATATTGATTATTGGGTTTCAATTATCCCCACATATCCCGATACTTACAGCTTTTATGTGTTTGTTATTTTATGGTCGGTTTAGACGATTCTCTTGGGATGACATCCATGACGGAATTGTAAAAGGGATTACACCAGGGATCATCCCGATTTTGATTTTTCTTTTAATCGGTGTCTTAGTTGCTTCATGGATATTATCTGGAACCATTCCGACAATTATGGTTTATGGATTCCAATTGATTTCTGTCCGCTTTTTTTTACCAACGGCATTTTTAGTTTGTACGATCGTTGGTATCACAGTTGGCAGCTCATTCACGACGATTTCAACGATTGGGATCGCATTCTTAGGTATAGGACATATTTTAGGTTTTAATGATGCGATGACAACGGGTGCTGTTGTTTCTGGAGCGTTTCTAGGAAATAATTGTTCACCGTTATCTGATACGACAAACTTAGCTGCTGGGATCGGTGAAGTCAATTTATTTGAACACATTGCCGGAATGCGGTATACCGACTTACCAGCGTTTTTGATTTCTATGTTATTTTATATTTTTCTTGGCCATAGTAGTCACACAGCTGATCTTCAAGCAATTACTGAGATGATCCAAAATATGAAAGCTGGTTTTTGGATTTCTCCATGGACACTGATTCCATTGGTTGTCTTATTCGGTGGAGCAATCAAAAAAATACCAGCCATCCCAACACTGCTCACTGGTTCGGCTACGGCAATTGTCTTGGCATTTATCCATCAATCTGGATTGACGATCCAAGGAGTAGCCAATATTTTGATGAATGGATATGTTGCCCAAACAGCAGATCCAAAAATCAATGAGTTGCTTTCTAGAGGTGGCATTATGAGTATGCTTAGTTCTGCAAGTTTGATATTACTGGCTCTCGCATTGGGAGGATTACTGATCAAATATACGATCGTAGAGACGATTGTCCAAGAATTACGAGAAAAGATGGATCGTCCGTCACGCTTGATTGGTTTTACAGCTTTAAGCTGTATCGGGATCAATCTTATCGTTGGGGAACAATATCTTTCAATTATTTTGCCAGGAGAAACATTCAAACGTTCCTTTGAACAAAGCGGTCTAGATAAAAAATATCTGACGCGAACATTGGCTGATGCAGGCGCTACTGTCAATTCATTAGTGCCATGGGGAGTAAGTGGCACATTTATCATGGGTACGATGAAAGTCAGTGCGTTACAGTATTTACCATTCGCGTTCTTTGCGATCTTAGCGCCAATTTTCACTATTATTGGCGGGTTCTTATTGAATCATAAGAAGGAAAAGAGCCAGATAGGAGTAAACTAAGACAGAAAAGTAATTTATTGTTGCTGCGGTAGTTACTTATATTTAGGGAGTAGAGTCAGTTGGATGACTTGGCTCCTTTTTTATTTTTAAAACTAAAGAAAATATGTACAAGTATGGGTACTATAAATTAAGAGAGAGGTCGAGACAAATATAAAAATATTCTTTCTACAGACGCTCGAATAAACGGTGTCCAAAAGTCAGGCTTTTCGGAGATTTCAAAAAAGAGGTTGGGATAGAAGTGTTTAACTCCTTCGGCTTATTTCCGAAGGAGTTGCTTCTGCTCCCACCGTTTATTCATTTTTAATGAATGAGACAAAAGTCTTTCTTACTTCTGTCCCAGACTCGTTTTTTCTCCAATTTCTCAAACCTGAACGACTTTTGTCTCAACCTCATCTCTTGGTTATTCTATCTGTTCATTTCAATTTCTACCAGTTATTGCTTGGGGGTCAGTGGCACAACTGTTTCTCTCTTGATCAAGTGATGAGGGATGACTAGGCGCACGCCGCTACTGATTTCGTTATGGATCAATTCTTGTAATTTTTGCATGGCTACTCGCCCTAATTCGGAAATATCGATATCGATACTTGTGAGATAAGGATGAGTCAGTGTAGAAAAAATCGAATTATTGAAACTGATGATCGATAAGGTTTCTGGAATAAGATAACCATACATTTGCGCTAATTGCATCGTGCGAAGTGCAAAAATATCATCGATTACCACAAGTGCTGTAGCACCGGTGTTTTTTAAGATAGTGTCAAAGGATAGATAGTCTTCTGCCTTTTCGATCACAACGCTAGGGTGAACATCTAGCCCAGCCATCATCATCGCTTTTTGATACCCGAAATAGCGTTCGAAATAGAGGCTTTCGTGGGTCGTGTTCGTAACGAAGAGAATCTGTTCATGCCCATTTTGGATAAGAAAATCAGTTGCCTGTTTTCCCAATAGTTGGTTGTCGTTATCAACGTAGATGATCTCATTTTCATGCTGATAAGGTTGACCGATCAGGGTGAAGGGAATCTTGTTTTGATACAAATAATCGATGACTGGGTCTTCGCTATCAGAGTACACTAAGATAAAGCCATCGACTTGTTTTTGTAAGTGCATTCTTTGGACATTTTCTAATAAGACATCAAAATTTTTCGCTGTTGCAATGGCTGTTGTCATGTCGTGGTGACGTGCTTCTTCGTTGATTGCGTCCATGATCTCTAAGTAGAAGGGATTACCGATTCGTTCTTTAGAATCAAGTGGCGGCAATATCACGCCGATGGCACTAGAAACCCGTTTACCTAAATTTCTAGCAGTGATATTCGGTACATAGCCAAGTTCATCCATGATTTTTCGGACTTTCTTTTTGGTTGCTTCGGAAATACTTGGATGGTCATTGATGACGCGTGAGACAGTAGATGTAGCTACTCCCGCTTTTTTTGCAACATCTTTTACCGTAATTGCCATAATTTAAACACCTTTCTTCTAAATAAAAATCTCTTCTTTTCTGAGCTATTCGTAATCAAAACAAGCAACTATTGAGTATTTGCTATCTGTTCATTCGGTAAAATAGTAAACTGATAGGTAGTATGATTGACCTTTTCTTGGCCAGGGTACAAAGCGATCGAACCGAGTTCGGGTAAATGGACTAGATCCGGAAATTCTTGTGGCTCGATGGCTAAACCATAGTTTGAATGCATATGTTTCCCGTTGATCATAAAATCAGCTTCAAAACCAGTCGTAGAAAATAATACCACACTTCTATTTGTTGTTGCTATAGACAACTGGCGTCCAGATTGTTTTTCTGAAAGACACAGCACCTTTTTTGAACGTTTCGGTGTAGTAAGAACAAAAACGTCATCAAGTCCTTCAGGATAAGCGTTGAGAATTTCTTCGATTGTATGTGGTTTCTTGAAATTGATCGGTAAATCTGCTTGAGTGATTTGCTCGCCTGTTGGTAGTTTATCTTCATCTAATACCAATAGACTTTCTGCTTGGACGGCTAGTTCATGTGTATCAATGTCACGTTTACCGTTCCCAGAAAGGTTGAAATAGGCATGATTGGTTGGATTGCAGATCGTCTCGACGGGACTGTTCGTTTTTGTGATCGTTTCCAGGCTATTCGCAGTTAGCTGATACGTGATCGTTGCAGTGATAGGCCCAGGATAATCGGAAAAAGTGTCTTGTAAATAAAAGACAACGCCGATCGACTGTGGATTTTTGAACACTTCGACATCCCAGTATTGGAAAGACCATCCATTTGTTCCTCCGTGGATATGGTGGTTGCCGGCGTTTTTTTCAAGTTGATGATTCCCCCACGTAGCATTTCGGATTCTGCCTGCTACGGGACCGACTGTGGCTCCAAAGAAACTTTCATCGGTTAAAACATCTGAAAGTTCATCATAAGAAAGTAAGACGTTTTCTAAATGTCCTTTGTTATCTGGAGCAAATATTTGGTGAAGTCTAGCACCATAGTTTAGAAGAACGACGGTCAATTCGTCGTTCTTCAATGTGATTTTTTTTAATTCAGTGTTGGGGATAGGGGTCACTGAAATAGAAGGTTCAGGCATTTGGCTGCCACGTTTTTTTCAAGTAATCGAAAGTCAATGAAGCTGTATTAGGTACGATTGGAATATCCTCCCCAAGATCTTCTGAACGTCCTACGCCAATAGGTTGCGCACCACTAGCAATGATCGCAGCGATTCCAGCTTTTGCATCCTCGATTCCGATGCAGTCACGAGGGGTCAAACCGATGTCTTTCGCAGCAAGTAGAAAAATATCTGGTGCAGGCTTTCCATTAGCGACTTTTGCCGGATCAGCAATCGCGTCAAAGTAGCTTTCTAAATCCATCTTGGCAAGTAGGAAAGGGCCGTTTTTGCTTGCAGATGCTAGTGAAATCTTGACATTATTTGCCCGTAAGTCTTTTAATAATTCTAAAATCCCTGGAAAAACATCTTTTGGTGTAATCGATTGGATCATTTCAAGATAATAATCATTTTTTCTTTTCGCTAATTCGAGAAATTCTGTTTTTGAGAATTGCTCTTCTTTTTTTCCATGAGCAAGAAGGAGAGCCAGAGAATCTTCTCTGCTTACACCCTTCAATTGTTCGTTGAATGTCCGATCGAAGGGAATACCGATCTCATCACCTAGCTTTTTCCAAGCACGGTAATGGAATTCAGCGGTATCTGTAATGACGCCATCTAAGTCGAATAATACACCTTTAAACATTTGCTTCACCTTCTCGTAATGGAATAGTCAAATGATCAGTAAGCACATACGCTTTTTCGTAGACTTCTAGCGGTAAAGCTTCGCCAGATAAGAGATCCAATGTTACCTGTTCATTTGAAACGGCGATAAATAACAAGCGGCCGCGATAATTGATATGGAATGAATAAGCAGACCATGTTTTAGGTAAGAATGGTGCAAATCTTAATTGTTCATGATCTGTCTTCATTTGCGCGAATCCTTGTACGATAGCAAGCCAACTTCCTGTCATTGAAGTGATGTGTAAGCCACCCTCTGTATCATTGTTATAGTTATCTAAATCTAAACGAGCAGTGCGTTGATACATTTCAACGGCTTTGTCTTCCATGCCTAGTTCAGCAGCTAAGATAGCATGGATACTAGGAGATAGGGAAGACTCATGGACAGTCATTGGCTCGTAAAAATCAAAGTTGCGTTGTTTTTCTTCTTTTGTAAATGAATCATTGAAGAAGTAGATACCTTGTAAAACGTCCGCTTGTTTAATGAAGCAAGAACGAAGGATCTTGTCCCATGACCAATGCTGATTCAATGGCAATTCACTTGCGGATAGTTCCGCTACTGGTTTGAGATCTTTGTCTAAGAAAGTATCGTGTTGAACAAAAATCCCTAATTCTTCATCTACTGGGAAGTACATATTTTCAGCAATTTCTTGCCAATGTCCCAATTCATCGTCGCTGATTTTAGCAGTGCTCTCTTCTTTGAACTTCAAATAATTTTCTCGTGTGTAACGTAGTACCCAACAAGCAATCGTATTCGTGTACCAATTGTTGTTGATATTATTCTCATATTCGTTCGGTCCTGTAACCCCGTGGATCATATATTGATTGTTTCGTTTAGAAAAATGGACTCGGTCTGCCCAAAAGCGAGCGATTTCTGCCAAGACTTCTAGACCTTCATTTTTTAAATAGTCGATGTCGCCAGTGTAGTTAGTATAATTATAAATAGCGTAGGCAATTGCGCCATTTCGATGGATTTCTTCAAAGGTGATTTCCCATTCATTGTGGCATTCGATACCTGTGAAAGTGACCATTGGATATAACGCGCCTTTTAGTCCTTGCTGTTGTGCATTATGGATTGCTTGCGGCAATTGGTTATGACGGTACTTCAAGAGATTCTTAGTGACTTCAGGTTTCGCTAAAGCGAGGTACAGAGGTACTGCGTAGGCTTCAGTATCCCAGTAAGTTGCACCACCATATTTTTCGCCAGTGAAGCCTTTTGGTCCAATATTCAAACGTTCATCTTCGCCATAATAAGTAGAAAATAGCTGGAAGAGGTTGAAACGGATACCTTGTTGTGCTTCATCGTCTCCTTCGATGACTACATCTGCCAATTCCCATCGTTTAGACCAAGCGGCTGTTTGCTCCTCTTTTGCTTGGGAATAGTGAACGTTCAATTCGTTGAATTCTTTAAAGAGATGTGTCGCTTGTTGCGCTTCAGGAATATCTCGGCTTGTGAAAACCAATACTTCTTTGTCGATTAGAAGTGTTTCATTTTCTGCTAAGTCAAAGGTGAATGAACTTTCGATTGCTAAGGTGCCCTTTTGGTAGCTTGGTGTATATAATTTTCCATCAACGTAATGGCGCATCCCGGCAGTCACTGTGAATTGCTCGATCTCAAAATTATTCGGGATCGTTTTAGTCGTTAAGTACGCTATTTCTTCCTTGACGCCATGATCGATGTCATTCCAAAAGTGTTCATCGTAATTGCTGTCTTCGTTTTGGACATTGCCATCTAACTTAGAAATAACTTTTACAGTTCCATTTCCTTCCAACATTTCAATGGTTAAGCGAATATAAGCGGCTTCATTTTTGACAATACTTAAAAAGCGCTCGAATGAAAGATGAACTTTGTTTGAAGGGGTAGTGACTGTATAACTACGTGTCAAAACACCGTTTTTCATGTTTAATTCCCAATAAAAATCTTCAGTAGTAAGTGTAGCTAGATCAATCAGCTGATCATCGATAAAAAGATCCATAGCGATAAAATCGACTGCATTGATTACTTTTCCAAAATATTCAGGATAGCCATTTTTCCACCAGCCAACACGTGTTTTGTCAGGGTACCAAACACCTGCTAAATAGGTTCCTTGGTGATGATCACCAGAGTATGCTTCTTCAAAATTTCCGCGCATACCCATATATCCGTTGCCGATACTGGTCAATGATTCTTGCAATCGTAAATTTTCTTTATCTAATTTATTCGTACTGATTTTCCAAGGGTCGATCTGAAATAACCGTTTAATTTGTTTCATTGTTCTCCTCCTAGACATTGTCGTTTATACATCCATAATAAACGCAACCGATTGCGTAAGTCAACTAGAAAAGTGAAATTAAATTTTGAAGTAGATGAAAAAACAAAATAAAAGCGATCATATCAATGTTTACTACTATATTATGGACAGAAATAGTGTATAAAGAACAATTGAATACTTGAAGGAAAACCATAAAAATACGAAATAAAGCATTTACAAAAAAAGAAACACACGCTATAATAACTAACAACGAAACCGATTGCACAAAGGAGACGAGGAAATGAAAAAAATATTTAGCTTTGAGTTTTGGCAAAAATTTGGAAAGGCTTTAATGGTCGTTGTGGCAGTTATGCCAGCGGCAGGTTTGATGATCAGTATCGGTAAATCGATTCCGTTGATCAATCCTGATCTTGCACCTTTAGTTACAACGGGTGGCGTGATCGAAAATATTGGTTGGGCAATTATCGGAAATTTACATCTTTTATTTGCACTAGCAATAGGTGGTAGTTGGGCAAAAGAACGAGCAGGGGGAGCATTCGCTGCGGGGATCTCATTTATATTGATCAATCGGATCACAGGGGCAATTTTTGGTGTGACTAATGAGATGTTGACAAATGAAGACGCATTTACGCATACCTTGTTTGGCACGAAAATCATGGTCAAAGGGTTCTTTACCAGCGTGTTGGAAGCACCAGCGCTAAATATGGGGGTATTTGTTGGGATTATTGCAGGGTTCGTTGGAGCGATGGCCTATAATAAATACTACAATTATCGTAAATTACCTGATGCATTATCGTTCTTTAATGGAAAAAGATTTGTTCCTTTTGTAGTTATTTTGTGGTCAACGATTGTTGCATTGATTCTTGCTATTGTATGGCCGAATGTCCAAGCAGGAATCAATAACTTTGGATTGTGGATCGCAGAGTCAAAAGAAAGCGCTCCGATTTTAGCACCATTCCTATATGGTACATTGGAACGTCTATTGCTACCATTTGGTTTACATCACATGTTGACGATCCCAATCAATTATACGCAGTTAGGTGGTACCTATGAGATATTATCTGGTGCGCAAGCTGGAACACAAGTATTTGGACAAGATCCTTTATGGTTGGCATGGGCGACTGATTTGGTCAACTTGAAAGGTGCCGGCGACATGTCGCAATATGAATTCGTATTGACGAACTGGACACCTGCTCGTTTTAAAGTGGGACAAATGATTGGTTCTTCCGGTATCTTGATGGGATTAGCACTAGCGATGTACCGTAATGTTGATCCAGACAAAAAGTCTAAATATAAATCAATGTATTTTTCAGCAGCACTTGCAGTTTTCTTAACAGGTGTAACCGAACCATTAGAGTTCATGTTCATGTTTGCAGCTGTACCTCTTTACATTGTTTATTCCGTGATCCAAGGGGCAGCTTTTGCAATGGCAGATATTCTACCTTTACGTGTCCATTCATTTGGGAACATTGAACTATTGACACGTACACCATTAGCGATCAAAGCAGGACTAGGTATCGACTTGCTCAACTTTGTTATCTGTGTCATATTATTTGGAGTATTAACGTATTTTGTGGCAAACTTCTTGATCAAAAAATTCAATTATGCTACACCAGGACGTAATGGGAACTATGATAACGACAGTGAGGAAACGACTTCAGGTTCTGCAACTAATGCAGATCAACAAATCATTAAGATCATCTATTTGTTAGGTGGAAAAGAAAACATCAAGGATGTAGATGCTTGTATGACTCGTTTACGCGTCAGCGTCGAGGATCCTGGGAAAGTCGGTTCAGAAGAAGAATGGAAACGCGCTGGAGCGATGGGCCTAATCGTTAAGGACAAAGGTGTGCAAGCCGTGTATGGACCAAAAGCTGATGTGTTGAAATCGGATATTGAAGATTTACTACAATCAGGCGCTGATATTCCAGAGCCAACAGTTGAGGCTACAAATAAAAATGAGAAAAATGAAGAGAAACATGTTTTAGGTATCGAAAAAGAATTATTCACTGTAGCAACTGGCGAGGTAATTGCTTTAACAGCTGTGAACGATCCAGTCTTTTCACAAAAGATGATGGGCGATGGCTTTGCTGTCATTCCTGCCACTGGAGAAGTGACGGCACCACTTTCTGGTAAAATCGTGAGTGTCTTCCCAACCAAGCATGCAATTGGCATGCAAACAGCAGAAGGAGCAGAAGTTTTGATCCATATGGGACTAGATACTGTTCAGATGAGTCAGCCAGCATTTGAGATCTTAGTTTCTGAAGGCCAAGAAGTAGTAGCAGGAACTACGATTGCTCAGATGGATCTAGATGCAATCAAGAACGAAGGGAAAGAAACGACGATCATAGTAGTCTTTACAGATGACAAAGTCAATGGGCTGACCATCAATAAATTAGGAGACACTGAACGAGGAACAGTGATCGGGAAAATAAACTTGTAAAGAATCACAGAAGTTCATGCGTGTATTTCATATCGAAAGAATAGGTTCGATGTGTGTAACTCCTAGAAGTAAGCCGATAATCCCGAAATTGCTTTTCCTATTTCAGGGATTATTGGCTTATTTTTTGAATGAACTACTTTGGGGTCTCTACCTATAATATGGATTCAGAAGGTGGGAGCAATGTTTCGACCCATCCCATTAAGAAGGAGAATTATATGAAAATAATGACGTTGAATACGCATAGCTGGTTAGAAGAGGAACCACGAGAAAAATTAAAACAGATCGCTCAAAAAATCTGTCATGAACAATATGATGTGATCGCATTGCAAGAAGTCAATCAAACGATGGACGCAAAACGACTAACCAGTGAGCAGCTGAAGAATTTTAATCAGGTGCAGGAACAAACGCCTGTCCGCTCGGATAACTTTGCCTATTGCTTGATCCAGCTCTTAGCAGAACAAGGTGAAACTTACTATTGGAGTTGGGAAATGAGTCATGTCGGCTATGCTATCTATGAGGAAGGCAATGCGCTTCTTTCCAAACAACCACTAATTAGTCAAACGCACCTAGTCTCCGAAACAAAAGAAAAAGAGGATTACCATACTCGAAAAATATTAGTGGGTCAAACCTCTGTCAAAACACAATTTATTACTGTAGCAAGCTGTCATTTTTCTTGGTGGGCAGATGAAAAAAGCGGATTTGCATTTGAGTGGAAAGAATTAGAAGCAAGTTTAGTCCCCCTCGCAACGCCACTGTATCTATTAGGGGATTTCAACAATCCTGCTGAAAGCAGTGGGTACAATTTAGTGGCAAAAAGTCAGTTGCCTATTCGTGATGCTTATCCAATCGCTCAAAAAAAACAAGCTGAAGCAACGATCGAAAAGAAAATCGATGGCTGGGAAAACAATAAAGAGGGGCTGCGTATCGACTACATTTATGTACCACAAGATTGTTTTGTTACAAGTTATCAACGTATTTTCGATGGGGAAAATGGCTCGATTGTCAGTGATCATTATGGGGTAGCAGTCACGTTGGAGTGAAGAGAAACGAAGGAATATTATCACAATAAGAATGTGGGACAAATCTAAAAATCAGATTTGCTACAGACTCTCGAATAAACCGCGGGAGCAGAAGCAACTCCTTCTTAAATAAGCCGAAATTCACAAAAATTTGAAAAGCAATTTTCGGTCATTTCTTCTTATTTCTCGGAGTTAAACACTTCTGTCCCAGCCTCTCTCAAATAAACGACGTCCGAAAGGCAGATTTTTCGGAAATTTAAAAAAAAACGAGCAATACAAAAAATGTATTGTTCGTTTTTTTTCTAATTTCTCATAAACGATTTTTGTCTCGACCTCATTTTTTTATGAATGTATCCGACTCCTAATAAACATGATGAATAAAATCAGCCAACCAATGAAGGTCAACCCAATGATGAAATAAAAGAAGAGCGGCAAGTCATAATATAAGGTGATCTCATTGATACCATTATGCTGTTTGACGATTGGCGTACCGATGTCTGTCAATTCATAATCTGTCAAAGGTTTGCCGTTTTGCAACAATACTGTACGGTCGTAAACAATGACTGGTAAATGGACTGTTTTCTGACCGGTATTTTTCCACTTGATCGTTAAACGTCCGTCAGGGTGTGTTTTGATGAAGGTTGTTTCACCTTCTAGTATTTCTTCATTGTAACGATCGTATTTATTGGCTGTGGTGTCTTTATAAATCGGTAAATAATCAGGTGTTGTCTTTTGGAAGACGAATAAGCTCGTTGACATGTCTTGGCTGTAAAATGTTTTTCTGGCTTGTTCTGGTGTATCGAATAAATAAGTGTGACGGCTGACAAACGTCTCAGATTCCCATCTGTCTAAATGTTTGTATAAGTTTTGAAGCGTTTGGGCTGAAGCAACCAGTAAAAACAATACGCTAAGTGCCCGATACCACGTTTTCTTTTCCCATTGATTCAGTACAAGTGCCAAAAAGAGTAAGAAGAGTAACGTAAACGGCACAAAAAAGCGAAATGGAAATTGGATCAAGCTGATAAAAGGCACCTGTTTTTCTACTAAAGTGGTCCAAGGAATCAGACTCGTTGATAGTAAGAAAAAGCCGATACTTGAACGAAGTAGTAACTTAGTGAAAGGATAATATCTACGTCGAAACAGTAAGAATAATAAGAACCCAATAAATAGAATCAATGAGAAGATTTTGGGATAGGTCAACCAGTAACTCCCATCCAAGTTGATTGCTTTTTGACTCATCTCACGATTCACGAAAGGCGGCAGTATTTTGTTGCCGCTATAGACTAGGGCTAAACCACCCCAAATATTCGCAGTCAACACGAAATAGAGCAAGACTGATTTTCCTAATTGCAGCAGAGCCTTTCCTTTTTCATTCTGATCAAAGAAATAGTAAAGATAAAAAGGAACATACATCAGTGCCAGCATCACAGAAGACAATAAATGAATCTGAGTCATCAATGCAATCGAGGCAGTGACCTTAAGAATGGGAAAACGTCGGTGGACAACAAAATCCACCATTGGAATCATACATAAGGGATAAAAACAAGTACCCCAACTAGTAAAGCCTTGATTGACAGCCCAATATTGGATCGAATAAGTTGTCATGAACAAAACAGAAATAGGCACACTTACCCAGTTTTTGACGTGAACATATTTTAGTAGAGTCAGCATCGACCACCCAGAAATCAGGAAAAGAATAAAATTAGATAAAATTTGGTAATGGAACCAACTACCTGAGAGTAAGACGATCAATCCTTGGAAATAAGCAAATAATGGACCATAGACAGCATTTACGATCCGTCCACTTTGTTGAAATCCATACATTGAAGGGAAATAATGGAAATCCCAATTGGCGAACTGTTCGGCTGCATCATAGAACCGATTGTAGTGAAATGGGGCATCTGCTCCAATAACTAACTTATGTGTAAGGATATTTGGCAGAATAAATAAAATTGCGAAAAGCAAAATTGTCAAATACGGAACATACTTTTTCAATTTTTCATACTCCTTTTTATAGATTAGTTAGCTTCATCATAAAGCTTACGGAAAATTGAGGCAAGAAATTAGAAAATATATGAAAAAGCTTATGAATGTTACAAGAAATTACCAAGTGAATTTACACAGAGAAGAAGTGTTTTTTTATCAATAAAAAATAAGAATCGGCTTTTCGTTTTCATTTATCCATTAGACATTTATAATAAAAGAAACAGGGGGAAGAAGGTGAGTCTGAGTTGAAGAAAAAAAGATTAGTCTTTCAGGTGTTCTTGCTAATATGTATGTTGATAGGTTTGTTGATCACCCTCTATCCATTCTATAGCGACTCGTTGAACGGTTTTATCGATCAAAAACGAATCGAGCAAGCACAACAAATATCTATAAAGAAAAAAGAAAAATTAAAAGTACAGATGCAAGAAGAAAATCAACAAAAGGTAGAAGCTGGTCTGGCTCCCGGTGTTGATCCCTTTGACAATCAACTGACCGATACACATTCATCTGCCCAGCTTATCGGAGCAGTCCATATTCCAAAAATCAACGTGAATATTGCATTATATGATACCTTGAACCAGCGAGTTCTTGAAAAGGGAGCAGGTGTATTACAGGGCACTTCTTTTCCATTGGGAGGTGTGCCATCCCATTCTGTGATTTCTGCTCACAGTGGTCTCTCAACGAGGCGACTATTCACTGATTTAGGAAAGTTAAAAAAAGAAGATCTTTTTATTTTAACTGTGTTGGGAGAAAAGTTAGCATATAAAGTTAGCACTATCCAAGTAGTAGAACCTGATGATACATCTGGGATCAAATTGGAAAATAGGAAGGATATCGTCACGCTGTTGACTTGTACACCGTACATGATCAATTCGCATCGTTTATTAGTCACTGGTGAACGAGTTCCTTATAATGAAGAAGTCCAAGCAATAGAAAATGATGGAGCGAGAAAAAGTCAATTGATCCATCTATTGATTCTTTTAGGAGTTGCCTTACTTGTTGGAATGATCATTTATAGTATTTTTCGTACAGTGCATCGTTTCCTGTTGAAGAAACGTCTATTTGATTTTACGTTCATACTCTTGGATAAGAAAGGGATCCCGATAGGCAATCAACGTTTTTGCGTGAAAAAGAAAAAAGCAGTACTCCAACACGGCGTTCCTTTGGAAGGGGTTACGAATGAAAAAGGTCAGCTTACTTTTACGCAGCTTAAGGGGGATTCTTACTGGCTAGTTCCTATGGAGGAACCAAACCAACGAGTGAAATTTGGAGTCACACGCTTGAACCAGCAACAGATGCTATTTATAAAACGACACAAAAGAACAAGGACATTGGATAATGAAACGAATCGCTATCAGATAAAAGAATAAACGAGTAATCTAAAACTTTTACTGACTTGATTGTTGGGATCCTGACAAAAATATCAGAAAAGCAAAAAGAGGTTGGGAT
>NZ_JBIOQS010000005.1:0-15184 GCF_051713845.1 Enterococcus sp. AZ191
CGAAGGAGTTACTTCTGTTCCCGCCGTTTATTCGAGAGTCTGTAGCAAACCTGACTTTTAGATTTGTCCCACATTCAAACGTCTTAGACCATCAACATGTATACTCCCACTGCTACAATAGCGCCAACCATTGGTCCAACTACTGGCACCCAAGAATAGGCCCAGTCTGAAGTTCCTTTGTTTCCGATCGGCAATACTGCATGAGCAATACGCGGACCAAGGTCACGAGCTGGATTGATCGCATATCCGGTAGGTCCGCCTAATGAAAGACCGATAGCCAAGATCAATCCACCGACAGCAAATACATTTGTACCATCTGCAAAAGCATTTTGCCCAAATGCAAGTAGCCCTAAAACCAAGACAAATGTGCCAATCAATTCAGTAATAAAGTTAGCTGGATAATTACGTATAGCTGGACCAGTTGCAAATGTACCTAAAATAGCATCTTGGTCTTTTGTTACGCCCCAATGAGGTAGATATGCTAACCAAACAAGAATCGCCCCAACAAAAGCTCCTAACATTTGTGCAATAATAAATGGGATCACGAGGTTCCAACCGATTGCTCCTGTCATTGCCATAGCTAAAGATACTGCTGGATTCAAATGTGCTGGTCCCATAAATCCAGAAATATAGACACCCATCGTTACAGCCATGCCCCAACCAAATGCAATGACGATCCAACCTGAAGCTTGCGCTTTGCTCTTGTTTAAGTTGACTGCCGCACAAACACCATCACCTAGTAAAATCAAAATCATCGTCCCAATGAATTCACCCATGATCTGGGTCATCTCTGCATTCATTTATTTCTCCTCCTTTAGGTCACGTAAATCCGACTCAGCAATCAATTCTTCTAACCGATTTTCTTGACGTTTTTTCTCTTCTGGTGACCAAGCAAAGTATGTGGCGATTGCATCAATGATTGGTTGTTTGATTGCATCCAATTGATCTCTTTCAAACAATAGATGATTCGTTCGACGAATCAAATAATCACCTGGTGCCAAGACCATTTCTTCTTCTAATCCGTAACGTAAGCGAGCAGATTCTGCCAAACTTAACCCTGGATATGGTGTCATATCTTTTGCAAGTGCGTAGATTTTCTTCGCATTCGTGCCATAGAAGTCCGCAATATAACTAGCGTCTTCCTCCGCTAATCCTGCTTCAACACCGATTTTTGTTAATTCTTCGACTGTTTCTTCTAATTTAGTTGGGTCAAAATCTCCCCCTGACACTGGATAATGCTTCGAATCGATTTCTTTGGCTGTCACACCATATTCGTCTTTTAACAATTGACGGATCAATTTCAATGCCCCTTCTGCCATCTTACGATAGTCGGTGATCTTACCACCAGAAAGTGTCACTAATCCGTCTGGTTCTCTTTCCAAAGAACTTCCTCGAGAAACCGTTGATGGTGCTTTTTCGTCGCGACTGTTTTCCAAGTGATTCAATACATCTTCGACTTCTACACGTGTTACTTTGTTTTCTTTATATTCTGTGACTGTATCAATTACTTTCCCAAAGCTTTTATCTGAAATCGAACCATTGTCACCGCCATTATAGTCTGAACCAGAATTTCCAATCAGTAAAGGACGTAAGCCTGCCCAGCTTGCCTCAACATCTTGTAACGTGATATTCGCTTCTGGATAACGATGGTTGACAACTTCCAACAAATAATCCACATCTTCTTGTGTCACTTTAGGATCGGTGTAGTCCCCTTGATAATCTGTATCAGTTGTGCCAAAATAGGTTTTATTTTCTCTAGGAATCGCAAAGACCATACGGCCATCTTGTTTTCCTGTATCAAAATAAGTTGGTTGTGGCACTGGTAATTTTTTGGCATCTACCACTAAATGGATTCCTTTTGTAGGACGCATTTTAGGGGAAACTGCTCGTTTGAAATTCAAGTTGCGTATCTTATCTACCCACGGACCGCTTGTATTGATCACTATTTTTGCTTTGATTTCTACTACTTCGTCTGTTAATAAATCCCGCGCTTTAACGCCTATGATCTGATCGTTGTCATATAAAAAGCCAACCGCTTTCATTTTACTTACCAGATAAGCCCCATCTTCTGCTGCTTTCTTGATATTTTCGATGACTAAACGGGAATCGTTGTTGCGAAAGTCCAAGTATACACCTGCACCCTTTAGACCTTCTTTTTTCAAGAAAGGTTCACGTTCTAAAACTTCTTCGGGAGTCAATGTGTAATTCTCGTATTTGGTACCGGTCACATTTGCCAACTTGTCATAAAGATCCATTGCGACTTTGACTGAAAACATATTGAATGTCGTCGCCCCTTCATCTTCGTAGATCGGTAGTAGCATTGGATCAGGTTTTGGTATATGAGGTGCGATACTTTGTACAACAGCTCGCTCGCCTACTGTATCAGCAACTACTTCCACATCAAATGTTTTTAAGTAACGAATGCCTCCATGGACTAGTTTCGTTGAACGTGAAGAAGTTCCTTCTGCAAAATCCTGCATTTCGATCAGACCGGTTTTGATTCCTGAAGCTGCTGCTTGGATGGCTACACCAGCACCAGTGATCCCACCACCGATGATCAATAAATCTAATTCTTCTTGTTGCATTTTTTCAATATTTTCTTGTCTCGTTCCTCTTGAAAACATAACGTTCCCTCCCTTTACTCAAATGCTTGTGTAGCAGCGACTGCTTTTTTCCAGCCACTATATAGTTTTTCTCTTCGTTCTTCTGGCATTTCGACTTCAAACATTTTACCAGCTTCATAAAATTCTCTGATCTCATCTGTGTCTTTCCAGTAACCGACAGCCAAACCAGCAAGGAAAGCAGCACCTAATGCCGTAGTTTCCAAATTTTCCGCTCTTTGGATCGGTACATTCAAGATATCTGTCTGGAATTGCATCAAATATTCATTATTTGCTGCGCCGCCATCTACTTTCAGCACTGGGATCTTGATTCCTGTATCATCTTGCATTGTGTCAATGATATCTCTTACTTGATATGCGATTGACTGTAAAGTAGCTTTGATGATGTCTTCTTTCGTTGTGCCTCGCGTCAAACCAAACATCGAACCTCTAGCAGCTTGATCCCAATATGGAGCACCTAGACCTACAAAAGCTGGGACAACGTAGACTTCATCGTCACTCGTGGAACATTTCGCAGCTTCTTGCGAGTCACTCGCTTTTTGGAGCATTTGCAAGCCGTCACGTAACCATTGGATCGATGACCCAGCTACAAAAATACTCCCCTCAAGTGCATAGTAAACCTTACCATTTATCCCATAACCGATCGTCGTCAATAAATTGTTTTTAGATAATTGCGGTTCTTCCCCTGTATTCATGACGATGAATGAACCAGTTCCATACGTATTTTTGACCATTCCTGGTTCAAATGCCATTTGACCAAATAAAGCTGCTTGTTGGTCCCCTGCCATTCCAGAAATTGGCGCTTCACTGCCATAAAAGTGATAACCTTGCGTGTAACCGTAAACTTCAGAATTCGAAGTTGGTTTCGGTAACATCACTCGTGGGATATTTAATAGGTCAAGTATTTCTTGATCCCAATCAAGATCGTGGATATTGAATAGCATTGTTCGACTCGCATTTGAATAGTCAGTCACATGAGCTTGTCCATCTGTTAATTTCCAAACCAACCATGAATCGATTGTTCCAAAAAGTAACTCGCCTTTTTCTGCTCGCTCTTGCGCTCCTTCTACGTGATCTAAAATCCAGCGAATTTTTGTCGCTGAAAAGTAAGCATCGATCACTAAGCCTGTTTTTTTATGGAAAAATTCTTGATAGCCTTCGTTTTTGAGGTTATCTGCAATAGCGGCAGATTGACGAGATTGCCATACAACTGCATGATAGATGGGACGGCCTGTGTCTTTTTCCCAAATGACAGTCGTTTCACGCTGATTCGTAATACCGATCCCAGCAATTTGATTCGGCTTGATCCCAGATTCAATAAATGCTCCCGCAATGACGGATTGAACAGAATTCCAAATTTCGTTGGCATCATGTTCTACCCAACTTTCTTTAGGAAAGAATTGTGTAAATTCCTTTTGTGAGCTACCGATATGTCTCCCTTTTTTGTCAAAGATGATTGCTCGTGAACTAGTTGTTCCTTGGTCGATGGCCATGATATACGTTGATTCAGTCATTATAATCTCCTCCATTTTTGCAAACGCTTTCTTAATCTACTTTTATCTTACACCTATTTATTTCAAAGAAACTGCCAAAAAAATAGCGATTTGGACTTTTTTTGACAGTTTTCTTAATTTTTAGCTTTTTTCTCTTGCTCAATTTTCTGTTTCAACCTTTTGATATCATAGGTTGAAGCAAACTCTGATAAATAATAATAGTGTTGATTTTGTTTTTCTTGATTAAAAGTGATTACTAGATCATAGGATTTTTCTGCACGCACATTTTCAATATCGATTCCACTGATCCCTTTAAGTTCTCTAAGTAAAAATTGTTGGAACGCAATTCGATAAATCGGCAATGTGTCAATATCGATTCCGATTTTGACAGACTTGGCAATGTAAAAATCGATCATCATCAAAACATTCGCATATTGGATCATCAAATATTCTAATTGTGCCTCGTCAAATTTTTTAGAAGAAAATTGTTCAATGGTTGTTTCTTTTAGCCGTTCTAGTAACTGACTGAGGGAGTGTCCCAACATCTTTTTTTGTTGTGCCAATAGATGTTCTTGATCGTAGATCAGCATATGCCCGTCAAAAAAATATAGTTCATTATTGATTTGTGCCAGTTGATAACCCACAGCCTTTTCTTCCTTTATTTTTAGACGTCTGGGCCGATAATGCCACAACATTGTTTCTCGGATATATGTATCCAAGACAGCAGTCGGCAGTTTTTTGCTACGCGTCAAATCATACTGATAAAAGTGTTCCTCATCCAATACTGCAAATGACACAAAAAAACTGTAGAACATGAGTGTTTCATAATTACTCAAGTCAGCCGCAGTTCGACTTAGATAAAGCGAAAGGACTGGATCAATCACTTGGTACAACCGATCGTTCTCATAAAGTGTTTTTCTTGTTTTCAACGTTTTGAACGTCGTTTTTTCACTCATTAGTCGTTTCCTCGTAATTCCTAACCAACAAGCAATTTTTATTGATGCATCCGCTGAAAAAGTTGTTTCTACCGAACGTTCCAACCCTAGGATCAATGGTCGTTTTTCCGGTATATTCTGTAAGAAAAGCGGTCGTTGAGATTCTGGGATGAATTGAAAGAGGACATAATAAAAGTACCGAACTTGTAGTTCTTCCCCATAGATTTGTCCATTTTTGATTTGAAGAGAAAATTCTTTCAATAAATGATTCAATTCTTTGATTTTGCGAAAAACAGAAGATTCGCTGATATTGAATGCAGTGGCTAAACGAACGATCGACGCTTGTTGGTGTTCTAAAAGATATGTGAGCAAATTGAATTTCAAACTTTGTTGAAGCAAGAATAGACATATCTGTTCTAAACTTGTGTCTTCACCTAATTCAAGGATAACTTGAAACTCTGTTCGTTTGACTTCCACTTTTTTGCGCATCATCGAACCGATCCATTCAATATCTTCAAGGTACTGGTCAAAGGCTGATTTAGAAAGATTCACTTTCTCCCTTAGTTCACTGCTAGAGGCCTTGCCACCCTGTAACACAAGTTCTCTCAACAACAAGACTTGTAACTGTTCTTTTTTTTCCAATAATTGTTCAATCTTCATGGGTGTCTTCAACCACCTTTGTAAAAGGGATCGGCATCCGATATTCTGGTTGGAAGAATAATTCGTGTTCCTCAAGTTGTTCCAATGTCCAGCTTTCTTCGATTGCTAGCGTAAATTGATCCAACAGATGGAAAATATTGCCTTTGCTTTGAAGCTGTGCACCAACTAACTGTTGCTGTTCATTTTGGATGATCTTGATCTTTACTGGCTGATGATTCGTAGCAGAAACCTGAGTTGTTAGATACTCTTTTGTGATTTGTTGGGGATAAAAAATACTTTCTTCTTCTGTTAACCCTACGCTTCCTAGAAAGTAGCCAAACCAATGATTACCCACTGGACGATAGGTCCCCGGGTCTTTCGTTGGTTTGCCACTGATCGTTCGACTAACGATATGTGCCGTGCGTATCGCATTATTTACCAGTGACACGTACATTTTTTCTTCTGTCGGACGAAAAGTCACCTGGATCGTGTCACCAATTGCGTAAATGTTTTTTGCCGAAGTTTGTAAGTAATCATCCACCCAGATCGTTCCATCATCGTTTAGTTTCAATTTCTCTTGCCAAAGTCGGTTATCTGGTCTTGTGTGGTTTGCCAATAAAACCAGATCATACCGTTCTTTTCGCTGATCCGTAGTGACTGTCACTGACTCAGATTCCACCAACGATTGGACCTGCTCGTTCAAGAAGACAGGAATCTTTCTTTTTTCCAGTTCTTCACGTAACGGGGCAACCACTTCAGGATCAAAATAGCGGAACAACAAATTTTTTCGGCTTTCATATAAGTGGATCTGCTTATTTTGACCCATCAATCCTTCCGCCAGTTCAATACCCACCTGACCGGCACCAACAATAGCTACCTTTTGTGCTTGTGCGATTTTTTCTTCTAAAGGTTCCTTTAAATGAGCATCTCTCACCGAACGGATCAATTCGCTTTCTGTACTGATCGTTTTAAATTGCTGGTTGGACCCTGTAGCGATGACTAAGTGATCAAAAGTCAACTGGCCACCGTTTTGCAAAATAAGCGTGTTCGTCGTTGTCCCTAACGAAGCCACTTCTGTATTGATTCGCACATCCACATTGTATACCGCTTCCATTTTTTCTTTTGTCATCCAGTAAAGCTGCTTTTCCTCAGTGATTTCTTTTTTCAAAAGCAAGTTGATTCCACTGGGGATAAATCCTATCTTCGCCTGTTTTTCAATCAATATGATTTCACTATCCGGACAATGCTTGCGCAGTGCCATTGCAGTGTGGGTTCCTGCAAAGGAACCACCAACGATCACGACTCTCATTCATTTCCCTCTTTTCTAACACCTTAATTGAAGGGTATCATGTAACAGCAAATGTTTCAAAAAATGTACTCAGTAACCGCTGAATCCCCCCTCTATCACGAAAGATGAAGCAAACCTGAAAAATACTCACATACCAAAAACACCGAAGTTATTCCAAAAAATAAAGTAAGACGAACAATCTTTTTCGTAGTAAACGTCAGATTGTTCGTCTTTTTTTAGCACTCATATCCTTAAATAGGCTATTTTCCCCCGTACACTTTACCTGGATGTTTTACCTAACTTGTTACTTCTCAAAAACGTTATGTACTTCTTCTACCTCCTGACTTTCTAACTCGTTCACTATAACTCTGCCATTGAGCTGCTTCCATCACGCCATAATTCTTCTGATGTATAACGATCCTTTCCATTTAGAACCACTGTTCCATCATCTTCAATAGTGATGTTCGAACCGATCCACATATTTCGACTAACTGTTAACAGAAGTTTTCGTTTCCCTTTACCACGTTTTCCGAATTGCAAGGAATCTGTCATATCTCCGACCCAGTGTGTACGTATGAATCTCGTTGATCCATCCTCAAATTCAACTTTTAAAACATTCGCTAGATTTTCAGCACGTACTGCTTTTGGAAACTGTTTCGTCATTTTCTCTCCACTTCCTTTGTGATCGCTTTCTTTTAATTGTATCACAGACTATCGAATGATAAAAATGCGTATCCATTCCACTATGGAATAGAAATCTTCATAACTTGAATTGTTTCACTACCCTAAGGCTCGTACTATAAAGAAGGAAAGAAAAAGGAGGAAATACAAATGACAGAACAACCCTATGACTTAAGAAAAGTCATCAAAGAACTAAAAACTCTTCCTGGTCAATACCATGAAACGGATCTTGAGATTGATCCAGAAGCAGATTTATCTGGTGTATATCGCTATATTGGTGCTGGCGGTACGGTCAAACGTCCCACACAAGAAGGACCTGCAGTGACCTTCAACAATATCAAAGGCTTTCCTGGAAAACGAGTAAGCATCGGAACAATGGCTAGCCGCAAACGTGTTGGTCAAATCTTACACCATGATTATCGTACATTGGGACGCTTCTTAAAAGATGCCGTTGAGCATCCCCTTAAACCTGTGAAAGTAGACAAAGCGGATGCCCCTGTACAAGAAGTTGTCCACCTTGCAACAGATGCAGATTTCGATATCCGCAACATTTTACCTGCTCCAAAAAATACACCCGAAGATGCTGGCCCATATATCACAATGGGCGTTGTTTTAGGTTCTGATCCTGAAAAAACAATGAGTGACGTAACTATCCATCGCATGGTTTTGGAAGATAAAGATACAATTGGCATGTACATCATGCCTGGCGGGCGTCACATCGGCCATTTCCAAAAACAATTTGAAGCATTGAATCAGCCAATGCCTATTACAATCAATATTGGATTAGATCCAGCGATTGCCATCGGAACAACTTTTGAGCCACCTACCACTCCTCTTGGCTACAATGAACTATGGTGTGCAGGTGCTTTACGTAATGAACCCATTCAACTCGTTGACGGTGTTGCAGTAAACGAAGTTGGAATTGCCCGCGCAGAATTCATTATTGAAGCAGAAATCATGCCTAACAAAACAATGCAAGAAGATATCAACACGAACTCAGGAAAAGCAATGCCCGAGTTTCCTGGTTATACAGGTGATGCAAATCCGGCTGTGAATGTCGTTAAGGTAAAAGCCATTACTCACCGCAAAGATAATCCAATCATGCAAACAACGATTGGTCCAAGCGAAGAACATGTTTCTATGGCTGGCATCCCTCTACCGAAGCAAGTATTCTAGCACTTGTGGATAAAGCAATTCCTGGCAAAGTCGTCAATGTTTACAATCCACCAGCTGGAGGCGGCAAATTGATGACAATCATGCAAATTCACAAAGAAAATGAAGCTGATGAAGGAATCCAACGCCAAGCAGCAATCCTTGCATTGTCCGCCTTCAAAGAATTAAAAACAGTTATTTTAGTTGATGAAGATGTCGATATCTTTGATATGAACGATGTTATGTGGACATTCAACACTCGTTTCCAAGGAGATAGAGATATCATCGTGATTCCTGGTATGAGAAATCATCCACTCGACCCTTCAGAGTTACCACAATACAATCCTGGCGTTATACGCTTCCGCGGGATGAGCGCAAAAACAATCTTCGATGGCACCGTGCCATTCGACATGAAAGAGCATTTTATTCGTGCGCAATTCAAAGAAGTAGATAACTGGAAAGACTATTTAAACTAAGTCTGATGATACGTCATTTCAGAGTCCTTACCGATTGGTTCTTTCTCATTGATCTTGTTTGATGAGAGAGCCAATTGTTATTTTCCTTTAATACTAAAAAATAGAAGGGAACGATCTAAATGAAAAAGAAAAAAATCGTGGTTGGTGTAAGTGGCGCTTCTGGTATCATTTATGCAATCAATTTTGTAAAAAAATTAAAAGAAAACCCACTAGTCGAAACACATGGTATTATCAGCACTTGGGCAAAAGAAAATTTAAAATTGGAATCAGATATGACGCTTCATGAATTTGAAGACCTATTTGATTATCATTATTCGAACAAAGACTTAGGAGCAGCTGTAGCAAGTGGTTCTTTTTTAACAGACGGTATGGTCATCGTTCCTGCGAGCATGAAAACAATCTCAGGTATCTCTATTGGTTTAGGAGAGAATCTGATTACTCGCGCAGCCGATGTGACATTGAAAGAACAAAGAAAATTAGTCCTCGTTCCTCGAGAAACGCCGTTGAATGCGATTCACCTAGAAAATCTAACCAAATTAGCACGTCTTGGCGTTCAAATCATTCCACCAATCCCTGCTTTTTATAATCATCCTGAAACGATCCAAGACCTTGTGGATCATCATACCATGAAATTACTAGATCAATTTAGTATCGAAAATGACACCTCAAGACATTGGCAAGGTGAGTAAGATGGAGGAAATCAAACGATTTTTAGTCACACAAGAAGCTTTTACGATGCAAGCAAATGTACAAGTTATCGGCAAAGATTTACTGATAACGATTACTGGTGGCAATGTAGCACATATCGGGACAGTCACCACTTTTTCTAAAGAGACAAAAGCGCAAACGATTCGTTTCCCTAGTCATGATGGTCGCTTCCATAAAGATGATGTCTTAGCACAATCGCTCTTTGCCATCATTAAAGATGAACTACCAGGGAATTGCGTTATCACTTCAGGTGTCCATGTCGACCACATTACGAATGCACAGATCCATGCCTCTTTTTCCATGGCAGAAAGTTTGGGGCAGCGAATTTTAGCTTGGATGCAGAACTACCATTTCGACAACGAAAAACCTCTTTATTATACCAATGGAGAAAAACCATCCTAACTAAAAATAGATTGGCACTAGCAGACCAAAACAGAAATACTGACTGTTCAGTTGCTTACCAATCTGTTTTTTTATTTTACAGTTTTATTCTCTCTGCTCTATTGTTACATTTACACGATCACCGATGTCTTTTCCGATTTTCTTGCGAATGTCTTTTCGAATACCTAAAATATAGCAAATACTGCCATCTTCCCTTTTCACACCCATATTCACAATACTACCTTCATATGAAACTCCATCAAACATTGCTTGGACTTTGACTCGTCCTGCGCCAAATTCTTTTCTGATGTCATAAGGAAAAACAATGTATGCACCTCCCTTACCAACTTCCGAAGAATAAATAAGTGATTCAAAAGAATATGTTTTTCCCATTGCTTTCTCCTACTTTTTTTATTTTAGTATACCAAAAAAAGAGATAGATCATCGCTCCCAACGCTAGAGAACGGATCTTTGAAGTATGAACAAAAAAAGCCGAACCATTCATAATAACTTTCGTTATCATTGAAATGATCCGGATTGTTTGTTGAAACTTTGAAGTAGTCCCTCTTTTTGAATTGTACCTTTTGTTAAGAGATTACTCTCCTTTAGCTTCTTTTACTAATTTCGCTAAAGCTTGTTTTTGATAATCTGCGGCTAAGTCTTTTGTTAATTTTGCTTGTTCTTCTTGACTCATCGTTGGATTTTCAGTCATCGCTTTAACAATACCTTCTTGCACATAAGCTTTAGCATCATTTGCCATTGTGCTTTGTTGTTGTTTCACTAGTTCAGCTAATTTTTCTGCTTGATCTGTACTTAATTCGATCCAGTCCGCTGGAATCTTGAATATATTGACACGTTTGTCGTATTCATGATTGTTACCTGCTAGATTGAACCAGAATTTATACATGTCATTCTTATATTCCCAATAAGTGGTTTTCGATACTTTCTCTGCTTCACCACTTGTTTGTTCTACTTTATTTGTTTCATTATCGGTACCAGTCGCTTTTGGTTTCTTTTGATCTTCATCGGTGCGGTAAAGATAAACCTTTTCTGTTCCATCCCCTAATGCTTTATATAAAAGCATATTGGTATTATCAGATTTTGCACTAGAAACGATTTTCGTTGTTTTTGTTTCTGTTACTCTTTCCATTCCGAAGTGGTTAGAAAGGTTAGCAACGATCAAACCCAATGAGGCAACAAAAATCAAACCAAAAACCAATGATAGGAATGTTTGCCATGATTTTTTTGCAAATACATTTGTAGCTGCAAAGGCGATTAAACTAATGATCAATACTGCGATTATCATGCTTTATCCCCCGCTTTCGTTTGAACAGGTTCTTTTCTCTTCAATGCAAAGGCAATCAAGAAGCCGATGATTCCAAAGACGATTGCTACAATGAAGGCTGCATGGTAACCAGATAATGTCGCATTGATTGCTTGATCTTTATAAGCTAAAGGTGTGCTATTCAATACTGATTTACCTGGAAGGTTGTCTTTTGTCACATTCGTCAATACGCTGATCAAAATAGCTGTACCGATCGAGCTGGCAATTTGACGGAACGTATTGTTTACTGCCGTGCCATGACTGATCAATTTATTTGGTAAAGCATTCATACCAGATGTAGTAACTGGCATCATAACCATTGAGATACCGAACATGCGGATTGCATAAAGAACGACGATATATAAGACTGGTGTTGTTTTTGTTAGGAATGCAAACGGCGCTGTCGCAGCGGTTAAGATGAACATCCCGATAATTGCTAAACGTTTTGCTCCATATTTATCAAAAATGGCTCCAGTGATCGGCATCATTGCCCCCATGATCAAAGCACCTGGCAATAGCATCAAACCAGAAAGGAATGCTGATTCACCACGGATATTTTGGATATATAGAGGTACAACCATTTCAGCACCCACCATGGCCATGTTTGTTACTCCAGCCAATACAGCCGCAATTGTAAAGGTAGACGATTTGAATACGCGTAGTTCCAAGAATGGATTTTCCAAATGAAGTTGGCGCCATGCAAATAATGCAATAAATACGACACCTACGATCAAGAAACCAATTACTTTGGCACTGCCCCAACCAGCGTCACCAACACTTGAGAATCCGTAAAGTAAGCTACCGAATCCAATAGTTGAAAGAATAGCTGATAAAATATCTATACTTGGATTAGATAGAGGAATCACGCTTCTCATTAAGAAGAATGCCAACACTAAAACTAAAACGACGATTGGTAAAATCATACCAAAAAGATCACGCCAATGATAATTATCAATGATGTAACCTGATAAAGTTGGGCCCAAGGCAGGCGCTAGTCCAATAACGATCCCTGACATCCCCATTACTGACCCTCTTTTTTCTGGTGGGAAGATGGATAACATAATGTTTTGTAATAAAGGCATCGAGATCCCTACACCACATGCTTGGATCAAACGTCCAATCAATAATGTACTGAAGTTTGGTGCAACAAAACAAGTAATTGTTCCAATCAAGAAAATGGACATAGCTGAAAAATATAAGTTTCTTGAACTAAACTTATTGATCAACCAAGCTGTGATTGGAATCATGATTCCGTTAACTAATAGGAATCCGGTTGTAAGCCATTGTACGCTTGAAGCAGAAATATCGAAAGCTTTCATCAACGTAGGGAAAGCTGTTGTTAATAATGTCTGATTCAAAACCGTACAAAACGTACCAATCAATAAAACAACGACTAAAAGTGTCCGATTATATGGTTTGCCGTAAATATCTACGGGTTGATTTTTACTCATATTTCTCCTTCTTTCTGAATTTTTTCTGAAACCACTAGAATACTTTAGTCCTATTTTTTACGTTTGTCAACCTACTTGACACATAAGTTAATGAAAGTATAATGGAGGAAACAGGAAGGACAAAAGGAGTGACTAAAATGGTTGGTGCTTCTCTCAAACGATTGTTAGAAAATGATCAATTACTAGTCGGAATTAGTGAATTAAGTGAACTCGTCGGGGTTTCTCCTCGACAATTACGTTATTGGGAACAAAAAGGATTGATAGACTCCATCGCAGCAGATAGCAATTGTCCTCGAAAATATCGTTTGCCAACAGTCGTAAAAGTTGAAATGATCAAACTTTATTTAGATGAAGGCTATACTTTGATGAAAGCCGCGGAAAAAGCAACGATCCGTCAAAAGAAAATGCATCACGTCAGAAAGGTTTTCTCTAAAGCAATCAAGGAAATCGAGTTAATCGATGAACGTTATACCGTCCTCTTAATTGGAGATTTCAAAAAAGAAGATGCACAGATCTATATCATTCATGATGAAAAAACAGATGAACTAACGTATAATGTTTTGCCTGTGGGTGAAAAAATAGATGTAAAACAATTGATAACTGACCTTTATTCATAGAAGTCAAAAAAATGTAGTTGATGGTCTAGCCTTCCTCCAGTTGTTGGATGTGGCTTTCTCATCAGCTACATTTTTTCATTTTTCTTCTAATACACTGGCCAACCAATTGGTATATTCCGTTTCACGATTGATTGCATGTGAAAGAATCAGATAATGCCCATAGTTCTCATGTTTTTCCTTTTCTGTAGGGAATATCACTGCTTTTCGTGCTAATAGGTGGACACGCTTTTCTTCATGGAGATCTCTTTGCTGTTCAATGATCTCTCTCAGTGCCGGATCATTGACGTCTTTAACAAAATACAGCTTTAACACAAATTCATCCCGATTAACTGGTAATTCATTCGTAGGCGTATGGATCCATTCGTTCAATAATATTTTCCCTTCTTCTGTTAGTCGATAAATCTTTTTTTCCAATTTCATACCAGTTATTTCAACTTCATGTTCGATGATTCCCCGTTCTTCCATTTTTGTCAGTTCTGGATAAATCTGACTATGTTTCGCTTGCCAAAACTCACCGATTTCATTTTTAAATGATTGATTCAGTTCATATCCTGACATGCTTTTCTTGCTCAGCAACCCTAATAAAATATAGCGCAATGTGTTTTTTCTCGCCATCAGTCTTCCTCCTTGACAAATCATTCAATTCATTTTATCATAAATAAGTAATCAAAAACATGTAGTTTATTACATGTTTTTGATTAAAGGGAGATGCTTAGGCATGAAAGAATTTAAAGAATTAGAAGATTTTATTGGTACACATTTTATCTACACATATGACAACGGTTGGGAATATGAATGGTATGCAAAAAATAACCATACTGTCGATTACCGTATTCATGGTGGGATGGTTAAAGGACGTTGGGTCAAAGATCAAGAAGCTGACATCGTAAAATTAACTGATGGGGTATTTAAAATTACTTGGACTGAACCAACAGGTACAGATGTTGCATTAGACTTTATGCCAAATGAAAAGAAATTACACGGCACGATATTCTTCCCTAAATGGGTCGAAGAACATCCAGAAATCACTGTAACTTTCCAAAATGAACACATCGCTGAAATGGAAGCTGCTCGTGAAAAATATGAAACTTATCCAAAATTATTGGTACCAGAATTTGCCACGATCACTTACATGGGCGATGCTGGCGTAGATAATGAAGATGTCATCAGCGAAGAACCTTATGAAGGTATGCCTGCAGATATCCGTGAAGGCAGATACTTTGACGAAAATTACAAACGTGTGAAATAAGCGATTATGTAGTGTGGTTGGATCAAAAGTAAAAATCACTTTGATCTTACCACTCAAAAAAGGGAGTGGGACAAAAGTAAGAAACACTTTTGCCTCATTCTTTAAAAACGAATAAACGGTGAGAGCAGAAGCAACTCCTTCGGAAATAAGCCGAAATTCACAAAAATTT
>NZ_JBIOQS010000006.1:0-7379 GCF_051713845.1 Enterococcus sp. AZ191
ACCGTATAACATTCAACCACTTCAAAGGTTTGTTCACGTAAAGGTTTCGTCACACGACTAAAGTGTTGACTCGTACCAAATATTTTTATCTGTTGTTTTCGTTGTTGCGTCGCAACCGCAAGAACACGAGAACTAAAATTCCGAGTATCATAAACATCAAATTCATTCTGTATCTCATCAATTGCAAATACTATCCCCGCTTCATTGCGAAGAGTCAAAATCTGTTCCCATGAGTCAAGAGAGACATCTTCATGGATATAACCAAAATTCGTACAAATCACTACATCAGGATACTTCTTCCTAATCCTTTCTAACTGTTCAACCAAACTCATTGTTTTCCCACTACCTTGCATTCCTGCAAAGATTGTTAAACCATACATTTTAAATCTTTTTCGCTCTTCATGATCAAATAAATCTTTGATTTTACATTTTAAAAATCGAAACAACTTAACAAATACATTTTGATTCGACAAAATCTCAAATTCACGTTTCAATTCACTTTATCCACCTTTCAAAATTATTCGAGCAATTTCGCAGGTTATATTTTTTTCGCGTGCGCGGGGGCGCTCGCGCGTCCCATGCGCCCCGCGAAAAAAAATATTAACCAAGCGAGAATTTGCTCAAAATAAATCTTAGAATACGTGTAAGAAAGCCTAAATTGTCTACGACAACAATTGCAGTAATACACGCAAGAACAAGCTTAAAGCTAACCAAAGTGTCAAAATATGCCAAAGTATCCGAAAAAGCAGAGAAATTCAACTCTTCTGCGGAAGGAAATTTTATCGTAGGAAACAAATCAACAATAAAATTTAAGATACCTACAAAAAAATCGACAAACATTTTAAGTAGCAATAACATCACCTTCCCCGACAAGACGCTTGTAAATCGTGATACATGTCCACAAAAAGACAAAAATATTCGCTACATTTCTAACAACAGGAACAAAACTACCAAACCAGCTTCTAGGAAATGGGTACAACCTTTCTCCACGATAAACAACATAAAAATCATATAAAGATTTCTTGCTAGAAAACAAAGATTTAATGTAATCAATCAACTTAAAAATAAAATCAAATTTATCTTTTAAGCGATCAATAAAATCAGAAAAAGAGTCTTGTATCCCGTCAAAATCAGGAACAAAAAAATCCTTAAGCCATGTCAAAATACCAGAAATAGCACCACCTATCACACCAGAACCAACATCAACATCAGTATCAGAACCAGCACCTTCACCAGTACCGACATTTTCGATAGGCGTGGATATTGCAATATCATCAACCAACGCACCATCAACAACACCAGTTTGAGTAATAGGTTTTGTTTCATCAAAAGTCAACTGAGTTCCAATGGCAACATCTTTCGCAAGAGTACCACTACCAGCTAACGTCTTTGTAATAGTTCCAACACGGACATCTATATCTAATCCTGTTAAAACTCCTATAGGATAATCAATAGAATCATAACCACGCTTCACCTTCAAATACGTTAAATCTTTAGTTGTTCCAGTGGTAGTCAAACCATAAGTAACCGAATCAGGAGTAGTAGTAATCACACGTAAAGCACCAAGCGGATTCGCTGCAGGAGTAGAAACAAAACCAATCTCAGGCGTATACTGAGAAAAGCCTCCGGACCTAACAGTCAATTCGAGAGTATTCATCCACATATTGCCATCAGAATCCACTTCAAAACCATTCGCAATAGGTCTAGCAGTAAGATAAGCTATATTAGCGCCAAAAAGATTCGCCAAATCAATATAAAAACCATCATTTGCTTGAATACTTGCGGCGTTTAAAGGTTTATAAAACCCCGAACCATCAAAATAATTTTTATTTTCAACTACATAATCTTGTTTCAAAGCATTTTGAATCAAACTATAACTAAAAGCAGTAAAAGCTACAGCAGTGGTATTCTCAAAAACAAATTCAGCCATCTCAGAAGCTGTAAGACCAATACCAATCGATCTCCCTTTTTCTTCAAGCTCGTCCCAGTTTTTAACAGCAACACCGCCAACAGCCAGACCAGCAAGTCCCAAAAGCACATACTTCAAATTTCCAGGTCCTCTAATTCTCTTATAATCAGCAATCGTAGGAGCATCAGAAAAACTCAAAGTAGCAGTATTCGCATGAACCTTGTCAAAACTAAAAAAAGTAAAAAAAATAGCTATCAAAACAAATAATCTATTCTTCATAGAACATCTCCTAATAAAAAAATAGACATTCCGAAGAATGTCTATTCAGTTATTCGATTAAACAGCTTTACCGAAGAAACGTTTTGCAATTTTAACAGTTGCAAAAGCTACAGCAATTAACCCGCCGATAGATAAAAGAATTGGTAAACCACCAGAAATAACCTCAGTAGCACCAGTTTTTATTTCATTCAATGTAGTTGAAACAGCATCAGTAGAAGCAGATCTTACAGCTCTAGCACCTGAAGAAACAGATTCATCAGCGAAAGCCGCAGGACCTAAAGTAGAAACAGAAGCTACCGCACCAGTAACAAATAAACGTGTTTTAAAGCTTGCATTCATAATTTTTTCTTTCAAATTTTTCATAAAATATTCCTCCAATAATTAAAAAATTGATCTTAAAATTGATTGATAAATTTTATAAATAGAGAAACCTGCGATCAAAACTGGTATAATAAAAACAATAAAGATATAGCCAGCAGTATGAAAGCCGATTTCAAGCTGTTGTGCAGAAGGATCAATATAAGTTTGGGCTTGTATTGATCCTATTTTTTGATCTAAAATATTGAAATTATCCCCCGAAATTTTCTCAGTATTCAAAGAAACATTCGTAACTTTTTCTAATAAGTCATTTCTAGCCTGTTCAGAAGCCTGCACCTCCTTAAAATATTCAGTTTTAAATTCATCAAAAGAGACAAAATACTCTTTTAATTTAGTTAATTGATCAGAATAAACCATATCCATAAAATTTGAAGATTGATAAAGATAAGGATATATATAACTTCTCATCCAATAGTCATGGTTCATCGAAAAATCAACTAGAGCTATATAATTGTACTTTTGAGCCTGTATTATAGCTTTCGTATCATTCGACAATCCTTCCTGTTTTAATAAATTGTCAAAATCTGTCGTATCAACTTGAAAACCTGCTCTAGTATCTTTTAACTCAGGAATTTGAATTATATTATTCTCTGTTCCATCCATCTAAAATCCCCACCAATTCAAGCTCTAAAAAACCTTTATAATTACGGGTCATTTTCTTAACTAAAGTAACCTCACAAGGCACTTTTTGAGTAAAAATAGAAAGAATTGCAAGATTCTCAGTAATTTCATATGCTACTTTCTTCCCAAAACCTTCGTTCACAGGATAAGGAACTAAACAACTCAATTTTGCTCGATCTACACCATCTACTTTATAATTGTGAAATCCTACTAACTCTACTTGTTCATATACTTCATTCATATTCATTACATCCCTTCTTAAACTACACAAAAATTACGCGAACTTATTTTTGTGCGCATAAATATATTATAAAAAAAACAAAGCTTTTTCAACTCTTTTTTTTACTGTATTTTTCACGTTCTTCATCACTAGCTTTATATATATAATAAAACAAAGAATCCTCAAGAATAGCCGACAAATTAAGATTTAACTTTTCGGCTTCATCTAAAATTTTATTATTAATACTAACATTTTTAGCTCTCTTTTTCTCTTGATAATCCAATCTATTTCTTCCCATCAAATCCCTCACTTCAAAAAGAGCTTTTTTCTATTAATATTAACACATATAGCATGTTCAAAAACCAAACAAAAATAATAAAAAATAAAGTATAATGAAAAAGGCAACTTGCCCCAAAAGGGGGTGGCTATATTGTTTTACCAAATCATTTCGTTAGTTATCGCTCCACTATTTGTGGCTCTAGTAAACACCCTAGTTTCTCACTGGTTAGACGAGAAAGAAGATAACTAAAAGCAAGTTGCTTTCTAACCCACACGCTTATAATCCACAATAAGTGCATAAAAAAACCCAACCTACTGCAATAGGTTGGGTTTTGTGCTATATTGTTCCAAATCATTTCGTTTCCACAATCCAATTATAATATATAAAAACAATAAAATCAAAAATACTATTTACTTTTCACTAAAATTAAAAAATCAATATACTAAAAATAGAAACTCAAAAAAATAAAAAGCTAAAATAAAATATAATAAAAACAGCAACAAAAAAAGCAAGTTGCTATCTAGCCTATAAAACCTAAAGTGCATATAAAACCCAACCTACTAAAGTGGGTTGGGTTTTATGCTATATTCTTCAAAGTTATTTTGTCTTCAAAAAACATTATAAAATCATTTTGTCTTATTATAAATTTCTTTGAAATCCTTAGAATCTGTTTTTCCTGATTTATAATTTTCATGTATAACCTTTTTTTGTTTTTTTAAAGCAGATTTAACTAATCTATTATATTTTCTTTGTCTTCCTGTTAAAGAAGTATCAAAAAATATATTAATAATAGCCATAAAGATAGAATATATAATCAAATAAATAAAATATAAAATAAAAAAAACTAAAGATAATAATAACAATTGTAAAAAAGAATTCTGAATAATAAATAATTGATATAAATCATCAAATTCATTAAATAATTTTAATAATACATTTTCCAAAAATATCATCCCTAATATAATATTTTTACACTAAAACAAAAAATTTTATTTATATCATATATCGAAATATCAACAGGACTATATAAAACATATCCATCTCTATTTAAAAGAAATAAAAAAAACGTGTAATCAAATAAATCAAAAAAAGAAAATCCTAATTTATAAAATTCAGATATATCATAAATTTCAATCACACAAAATACCCCATGAAAAATATACAATAAATAAAAAAGATTAATTTACTCAAAAAAAAACGAAACCCAAAATTGGATTTCATTTTTTACTTACCACTAACGTCTAAACCAAGTAACCAAGTATCGAGTTCTTTTTTTAATTCATCAGCACTCTCTGAAAAACTTTCTCTTAAATGTTGAGTAAGTTCATCATTTTTAGATTCAAGTTTCAAAATATCTCTATATTTATACTTAGTTTTACGAGATAAAATCGACCAATTAGAATGATCTGCAATTAAACCATCAATCATTATTTTATCTATAGATTTAACATGAGAAGGCAGATAATGCGGAGAACAAAAACTATCAAGACTTTCATTAACAATATTATGCCACTCATTAGCTTTACCACGTCTTAATTGCAACTCTAAACGCCACCAAGTATTAACTTCATCTGGAATAACCTTCTTCTTGTTTTGTTGTTCTAATTTTTTATTATACATACGTATTTGACGTTCACTTGAGCGACTACCCCAATAAGCTGTCTCAAGAGCACCAGAACGACCATAAATAGGTTTAAAAGAAACAGAATCAACAACTCTATACTGAGTTATAAAATCATCTGGAACATCAATAATATCGCAAGCTATATCTGCACGTGAAAAATGGGGCTCTAAAAATAAATCGTGAATAAAGTTCTTCATACTACCAGAAAGAAATTCTCCAATTTTATTCGGATTAAAATCAATGCGTCCATAACCTTTTTGAAACTTAAGCATCTCAATAAAAGCAATGTTTTCCCCATAATGATCACATAATTTCCAAGAATTTTGACCAACTGCTTCGAGAAAACCATTATTTTCATTCAAACGCATAAGTTGTTCAAAATTAACTAAAATAGTTCCATTATTAGTCCGATACCAAATGTTTTCTTTAAGCTTTCCAACAATGGTAATCCTATCTATTGACCAGGTAAGTTTAATAAGGGTGTCCCTATCTTCCACACTTAACCGCCTGTTAGAGGGTGCGGTTAATTTTTCCCACTCATTTAACGTTGTTCTTTTTTCACGATCTCGAACACCTAAATTTTCATTATTTAAACTTTCTGAAGTAATTTCTTCTTGATTTTTTTTCATTTCTCATATACCCTTAACTCGTAGATAAGAAGACGTATGCCCCTAATGCATACATAAAAAAATAGTCTTACGTTACAAGTTGCCTTTCTGATATTTAGTTTGAATTCGACACTTAAACTTTATCACTGGCCTTCTTGCAATGCAAGGCTATTTTTTATGAAGTCTAAATGCCTAAAAAATTAAAAAAAATAAAAAAAAGATAAAAACCAAAATAAAGAAAATAAAATAAATAATATAATCACATACACATTTTTTCTGTTTTTTTGTATTCCATATCAAAAAAAACTATCTAACTAATATCAAATCTTGTTTTTAGTCCCTTGTTCGTGTATGCAAGGGACCATTTTTATTTTAACCATCAACTTCCCCACAATCTCAAGATAAGTAAGGTACGATTGTTTTTTTCAAAAAATAAAAAATATAGATAAAACTCAAAATAGAGAAATGAAAACAAATAAAATAAATTCATACACGATTATTTCTTTTTGCATTTCATATCAACCTATCTAGCTGATATCAAATCTTGTTTTTTAGTCCCTTGTTCGTGTATGCAAGGGACCATTTTATTTTAACCATCAACTTCCCCACGCTCTCAAAAAAAGAAGGCCCAATTATTTTTTTTTATCCAAGAAAAAATAGAAAAAAATAGAAAAAGAACAAAAACAAAAAGTAGTATGAAATCATACACACCCTTATAATCAAAAATGAGTTTTCCTTAACTTAGTTTTATTACATGAGAAGATCATCCATTTCAACCTAAAAACTTTTATTTTTATCCCTTGTTTGTGTATGCAAGGGACATTTTTTTATCTTAAACTTCAACTCCCCACCCCCTCGTTCTCGAGGGGCACCCTCGCCGGTAGGCAGCTCTCTTCGGCATTTCATACCAAAGAGAGAAATTTAAGGGTCTGGGATATCGTTTGTAGCTGTCAATGCATAAATTCCCTCGCTCCGCTCAGTCAGACATTTATAATTGACAGCGCCATATATCTACTTCTTTTTTATATTTTCAATAAACTTCAAAGAAAGAGAATCCCAATGTTCATCAATATTTTCTATTCTTTTCAAAAAAATTGTATAGAAAAAGAAAGGATTATAAATCAAAGGATTACAAACCAAGAACGGATATTTCTTTAAATACGCAGTAATTTTTTCTTGATCATTCATAAACCTTTCCTCCATGAAAATGATAAAACAAACGCAAATAATAAAACTAAAAAAAAGATACTTTCCAAATCCTCTAACATTTTTTATGCTCCTTTTCAGCCGCAATCATCTTATTAATCACCGCATAACTATCGTATAATTCACGGATTTTTTTCGTTTGTACAAAATTACGTCTCCACTTCCTGTGGAGCTTTCTACGGGCTTCTGGGCGCCCTATGGTGTCTTCATAGTCTTTCGCATTAAAACAACGCTGGAACGTCCACCAGCCTCCT
>NZ_JBIOQS010000007.1:0-5724 GCF_051713845.1 Enterococcus sp. AZ191
TCTTCGGAATGTCTATTTTTTTATTAGGAGATGTTCTATGAAGAATAAACTATTTGTTTTAATTGCTATTTTTTTTGCTTTTTTTAGTTTTGATAAGGTTCATGCGGATACTGCCACTTTGAGTTTTTCTGATGCTCCTACGATTTCCGATTATAAGAGAATTAGAGGACCTGGAAATTTGAAGTATGTGCTTTTGGGACTTGCTGGTCTGGCTGTTGGCGGTGTTGCTGTTAAAAACTGGGACGAGCTTGAAGAAAAAGGGAGATCGATTGGTATTGGTCTTACAGCTTCTGAGATGGCTGAATTTGTTTTTGAGAATACCACTGCTGTAGCTTTTACTGCTTTTAGTTATAGTTTGATTCAAAATGCTTTGAAACAAGATTATGTAGTTGAAAATAAAAATTATTTTGATGGTTCGGGGTTTTATAAACCTTTAAACGCCGCAAGTATTCAAGCAAATGATGGTTTTTATATTGATTTGGCGAATCTTTTTGGCGCTAATATAGCTTATCTTACTGCTAGACCTATTGCGAATGGTTTTGAAGTGGATTCTGATGGCAATATGTGGATGAATACTCTCGAATTGACTGTTAGGTCTGGAGGCTTTTCTCAGTATACGCCTGAGATTGGTTTTGTTTCTACTCCTGCAGCGAATCCGCTTGGTGCTTTGCGTGTGATTACTACTACTCCTGATTCGGTTACTTATGGTTTGACTACCACTGGAACAACTAAAGATTTAACGTATTTGAAGGTGAAGCGTGGTTATGATTCTATTGATTATCCTATAGGGGTTTTAACAGGATTAGATATAGATGTCCGTGTTGGAACTATTACAAAGACGTTAGCTGGTAGTGGTACTCTTGCGAAAGATGTTGCCATTGGAACTCAGTTGACTTTTGATGAAACAAAACCTATTACTCAAACTGGTGTTGTTGATGGTGCGTTGGTTGATGATATTGCAATATCCACGCCTATCGAAAATGTCGGTACTGGTGAAGGTGCTGGTTCTGATGCTGATGTTGATGTTGGTTCTGGTGTGATAGGTGGTGCTATTTCTGGTATTTTGACATGGCTTAAGGATTTTTTTGTTCCTGATTTTGACGGGATACAAGACTCTTTTTCTGATTTTATTGATCGCTTAAAAGATAAATTTGATTTTATTTTTAAGTTGATTGATTACATTAAATCTTTGTTTTCTAGTAAAAAATCTTTATATGATTTTTATGTTGTTTATCGTGGAGAAAGGTTGTACCCATTTCCTAGAAGCTGGTTTGGTAGTTTTGTTCCTGTTGTTAGAAATGTAGCGAATATTTTTGTCTTTTTGTGGACATGTATCACGATTTACAAGCGTCTTGTCGGGGAAGGTGATGTTATTGCTACTTAAAATGTTTGTCGATTTTTTTGTAGGTATTTTAAATTTTATTGTCGGTTTGTTTCCTACGATAAAATTTCCTTCCGCAGAAGAATTGAATTTCTCGGCTTTTTCGGATACTTTGGCATATTTTGACACTTTGGTTAGCTTTAAGCTTGTTTTGTCGTGTATTGCTGCGATTGTTGTTGTAGACAATTTAGGCTTTCTTACACGTATTCTAAGATTTATTTTGAGCAAATTCTCGCTTGGTTAATATTTTTTTTCGCGGGGCGCATGGGACGCGCGAGCGCCCCCGCGCACGCGAAAAAAATATAACCTGCGAAATTGCTCAAATAATTTTGAAAGGTGGATAAAGTAAATTGAAACGTGAATTTGAGATTTTGTCGAATCAAAATGTATTTGTTAAGTTGTTTCGATTTTTTAAATGTAAAATCAAAGATTTATTTGATCATGAAGAGCGGAAAAGATTTAAAATGTATGGCTTAACGATTTTTGCGGGGATGCAAGGTAGTGGGAAAACAATGAGTTTAGTTGAACAGTTAGAAAGGATTAGGAAGAAGTATCCTGATGTAGTGATTTGTACGAATTTTGGTTATATCCATGAAGATGTCTCTCTTGACTCATGGGAACAGATTTTGACTCTTCGCAATGAAGCGGGGATAGTATTTGCAATTGATGAGATACAGAATGAATTTGATGTTTATGATACTCGGAATTTTAGTTCTCGTGTTCTTGCGGTTGCGACGCAACAACGAAAACAACAGATAAAAATATTTGGTACGAGTCAACACTTTAGTCGTGTGACGAAACCTTTACGTGAACAAACCTTTGAAGTGGTTGAATGTTATACGGTAGGAGGCTGGTGGACGTTCCAGCGTTGTTTTAATGCGAAAGACTATGAAGACACCATAGGGCGCCCAGAAGCCCGTAGAAAGCTCCACAGGAAGTGGAGACGTAATTTTGTACAAACGAAAAAAATCCGTGAATTATACGATAGTTATGCGGTGATTAATAAAATGATTGCGGCTGAAAAGGAGAATAAAAAGTGATAGAGAACATTACATTTTTAGTTTTAATGTTTGCGTTGGCTTTAGTACCGAGCATGATGAAGGAGTAGATATATGGCGCTGTCAATTATAAATGTCTGACTGAGCGGAGCGAGGGAATTTATGCATTGACAGCTACAAACGATATCCCAGACCCTTAAATTTCTCTCTTTGGTATGAAATGCCGAAGAGAGCTGCCTACCGGCGAGGGTGCCCCTCGAGAACGAGGGGGTGGGGAGTTGATGGTTAAAATAAAAGTGTCCCTTGTATACACGAACAAGGGACTAAAAAAGATATTAGGCTAAATATTTTTTTAAAAATAAGGGATAAAAAAATGAAAAAAATGTGTATGTCATTATATTATTTGTTTTATTTTCTTTGTTTTTTGTTTTATTTATATTTTTATTTTTTTTGAAAAAAGAGAACCGCGTCTTCTAATAGGCGGTTAAATGTGGAAAGTTTACCCAATTTAATTATCAAAAAAATGTTTGTTTTTGAACGAGTGAAACTCGTTCTTCTTATCTTGATAATATAGGCAACTTAAATCTTACCTTCTTACATACAAAAAGAGCCCATAAACCGTTGTGGCTCAAGGGCTAGAGAAAAAAATAAACTTGCAATTCGGGGTAGAAAGTTTTATAGTGTTAATTGTCTAGAAAAACAAAATAAAAACTTCGTCCGTTGCAAGTTAGAAAGGTTTAAATTCATGGATAATATTAACGAAAAAAGCATTATAAGTCAAGAGAATAAAGCGCAAATAGATCATTTTGAAAATAAGAAAAAGAAAAACTATGAGTTTGTAAAATTCATGTTTGGGAAAGTTTCTGATTTAAGAATCGAAGCTATGGATGATTGTGGGGCTCATTTGCAATTTTTAGCAGATGCAAAGAAAGAAAAGCACCGTTTGAAGTCTGGTTTCTTTTGTAAAAATCGTTGGTGCCCGTATTGTGCTTGGCGCAAAGCGCGTAAAGATGCGACGAAGCTTTCGGTTATTATGAAAATGATGCGAGAAAAATATAAATATGATTTTCTTTTTGTTACTTTGACAACTCCAAATGTTCCGGCAGATGAATTGGAAAATGAGATTAAATTTTTTAATCAAAGTTTCATGAAAATGATGAAGCGTAAAAAGATTCGTGGTTGGGGAGAAAATCGTCATGGAACTCCTTTTTCTGGTGTAGTAAAAGGGTATGTGAAGAAAATCGAGGTTACTTATAATAAAGAGCGTGATGATTATAATCCGCATATACACGCAGTTTTTGCAGTTCGTAAAAATTATTTTACAAAGAATTATATTAATCAATCTGAATGGTTAGATCTTTGGCGTGATGTTACTGGTATGCCTGAGATTACTCAGTTTCATGTTAAGAAGGTTAATATGGATAATGTTGATAAGGCTGTTCTTGAGGTCGCAAAATATTCTGCGAAAGATTCGGATTATTTGATTAATCAAGAAGTTTTTGACACATTTTTTACTGCAATGAAACATAAACGTTTGCTAGTTTACGGTGGTTGTATGTATGATTATGCGAAAATGTTTGAAAATGGTGAATTAGATGATTGGAAAACGGTTGATAGCACTGATTATGTTTATTTGATGATTGCGAAGTTTAATTATGATTCTATGCGATATGAAAAAGAGTATAGGGAAATGAGTTTAGAGGAACAATTTTTAGAAAAGACTAGATTTTTATGAGACCCAACTTATTGTATTAGGTTGGGTTTTTTTGTTGTGTTATTATTAACAAAAAAAAATCATTTTTTTTGAGGTGATTTTTTTGGGACGTAAACCTTTGGATTATGAAAAAGGAAAACGAAATGTAAAGGTGAATATAGACAATGTTTTAGTTGATAAAGCTAATGAGATGAATCTTAATTTGTCTAAAATTTCACGTGATGCTGTTTTTTATATTGTTAATCAAGCTAGTGATGATGAACGTAAAAAGTATTATAAAAAATAAAATATTTTTTGTTTTTTCTGTTCAAAAAAATAAAATTTGTTTATTTGATTTTTTGTTATTTTTTTTATATTATAAATACGACCCAGAAAATTTGTTCGTTTATTTTTTGAGGTCTATTTTATAATAAGAAGGATGGATTAATATGAATGAAGTATATGAACAAGTAGAGTTAGTAGGATTTCACAATTATAAAGTAGATGGTGTAGATCGAGCAAAATTGAGTTGTTTAGTTCCTTATCCTGTGAATGAAGGATTTGGGAAGAAAGTAGCTTATGAAATTACTGAGAATCTTGCGATTCTTTCTAGTTTTACTCAAAAAGTGCCTTGTGAGGTTACTTTAGTTAAGAAAATGACCCGTAACTATAAAGGTTTTTTAGAGCTTGAATTGGTGGGGATTTTAGATGGATGGAACAGAGAATAATATAATTCAAATTCCTAAGTTAAAAGATGCTAGAGCAGGTTTTCAAATTGATACGACAGATTTTGACAATTTATTGAAACAGGAAGGATTGTCGAATGATACGCAAGCCATAATACAGGCTCAAAAGTATAATTATATAGCTCTAGTTGACTTTTCGATGAACCATGACTATTGGATGAGAAGTTATATATATCCTTATATTTATCAATCTTCAAATTTTATGGATATGGTTTATTCCGATCAATTAACTAAATTAAAAGAGTATTTTGTCTCTTTTGATGAATTTAAAACTGAATATTTTAAGGAGGTGCAGGCTTCTGAACAATCTAGAAATGACTTGTTAGAAAAGGTTTCAAATTTATCTAGTAATACTGAGAAGATTTCGGGGGAAAACTTTAGTATTTTAGATCAAAAAATAGGATCAATACAAGCGCAAACTTATATTGATCCTGAAGCTCAACAAATTGAAATCGGCTTTCAAACTGCTGGCTATATTCTGATTGTTTTTATTATACCACTTTTGATTGCAGGTTTCTCTATTTATAAAATTTATCAATCTATTTTGAAATCAATTTTTTAATTAATGGAGGAATATTTTATGCAAAATTTGAAAGAAAAAGTTATGAATGCAAGTTTTAAAACACGTTTATTTGTTACTGGTGCGGTAGCTTCTGTTTCTACTTTAGGTCCTGCAGTTTTTGCTGATGAATCTGTTTCTGCAGGTGCTAGAGCTGTAAGATCTGCTTCTACTGATGCTGTCACAGCTACGTTGACTGAAATTAAAACGGGTGCTACTGAGGTTATTTCTGGTGGATTACCAATTCTTCTATCTGTTGGTGGGGTAATTGCTGTAGCTTTTGCAACTGTTAAAATTGCAAAACGTTTCTTCGGTAAAGCTGTTTAATCGAATAACTGAATAGACAT
>NZ_JBIOQS010000008.1:0-4969 GCF_051713845.1 Enterococcus sp. AZ191
TCGCTTGGGCAAAAATTTGTTTATCAATATCTCTCATACGATAACTTTCTGGTATTGCTAATAGAGCTCTAAAATCTTCTATTTTTACAAACCAGTGACCTTTTTTAGATCTTCTGTTTTTATGAGCCATAAGTTGGCGATATAACTCTTTAACGTAGCTACTCTTTAAGTTTGTCATATTTTCTAATTCGAAACGAGTAAAATTAGTTCCGATTGAATTAAGTATATATTCAAATTCTTCAGAAACCTTTATTAATAATGTTTCATTCACTTTATCAATTTTAAATTTTTGAAACAGATTTAATTGCTCATATGTTTTTTCGTCTTCATAAATAAAAGACAAAGTAATGATTTTTTTTGACATTTTTATTAAATCATTAGCAAAACGGTCGCCACGTGCATTTATATTGTAATCAATTAATTCTTTTATTTGTTTAAATGTAAAAATTTCTTCTTTTGTACCTTTTCTTTTCATTTTAGAACATATTCCCCAAAATAAATCCATATCTATAGGAGTAAATTTTCTTAAAGGGACAGAATTTAATCCATTATTATATCGAACTATATCGTTACTCAATAAAAATCACCTCAATAAATTAGGTTATCACAGACATAAGAGGATGTAAAATACAATTTATCCCCCATAGTGTGACAATTTATCCCCCATAGTGTGACAATTTATCCCCCATAGTGTGACAATTTATCCCCCATAGTGTGACAATTTATCCCCCACTACCTATGTCAATACTTACTCTCCCATGAGGTTGCTAATACCTAACAGTTATTATTAACAGTATATCTAACAGTATATCTAACAGTATATCTTAAGAGCACATTTAATTTCCCGCCTAAAAAACTACTACTTTTTACTCAAACAGGTTCGCGAATTTTTCTAAACTGGAAAACTTGCTCCCTACGGTCGCTAAAAAGGTGTGATCGCTATGCTCTCACATTGTACTGCGCAGTCGCCTAAAGGCTCCTTTGCCAAAACCGTTGTTCAAAGAGAACTTTGTGAGGCTCTAAGAACTTGTCTAAGTCGTTTTGAGACAGATTTAGAACAAATCCCTTATCTAGTTCCTAAAACGCCTTACAGGCGGTCAGGGCAAGCCCTAACAACCCAAAGGCAATCTCTAATTCTATTTTTGCTGAAATCTCTTGTATCTTTTCTCTAAATTCAAACCCAAAGAACAATCATCTGTCAGAACGCTATATAACCCGCTTAATTTTCGATTTAAGACGTTTTAGGTTGTTTTAGGTATAAATATATACCAATCGAATTAAAGGTTGTTAAAACGAAAAATAAAGCCTTATATCCCCATGCTAGGACCTTCGAGTTCTTTTTGTATAGTTGTTCGTTCAAAATAATCCCATTCATAGTCAGGTTCCTCTACTTCAATCCCAATCGCTCATTTTTCTTGTTCTGTCAATGGTTTGCATAAGTCCTCCATTGAGATTTTGCCCTCGTTATACAGTGTAACCAATCCATTTCTTAAACGAATACTATCACTTTTAAATTCTGTTTTCTCACGTTCCAATTCGTTGATTTCTCGTTTTAAAGCATGTAATTGAAATGACTCAAGAACAGATTGAACAGACTTTAAAAACTAGAAATGAAGCGGATAAAACAATCGAAGAATTAACAGAAGAAATGAAAAAAATTGACCAAAAAATCGTTAGAAGAAAAACGTCAAAAACTGATTGAAAAGAACCGATAAGCACAGAGTGAAAAAACAAATTAATCCCTTTTTAGATTGGGGCGAAAACAGGGCGACAGTTGGGGCGGAAATAGGGCGAAAAGGGGCGAATTTGGGGTGACAAACTGTAATTTTGGGGCCCATGGGAAAGCCTTGCACTGCAAGGCGGGACACCTTGTGTGTCCCCCATTTCCCCTTATGCTCATACAACAAACAGGAACGTTTAAGTGAGTGCTAAGAACTGACTCAATAAGAAGAGGAATAAAATAACAAAAGTGTAAATAGAACGGATGTGACGATGTGACTAAAAGAGACATGAAAATACGTGACGTAGAGATAGAAATACAGAAAAAGTTAGTAGAAGTTGCGAAGAGAAAAGGGTATTCTTGCACCCAACGATAAATCGTCGTATGAGAAACGTTAATGCCACGATCATATAAGATTTCTTGAACTTCACGATAGCTAAGGTTATAACGAAGATAGTAGCCCACGGCTACAATAATCACATCCTGCTGAAATTGCTTTCCTTTAAAATGATTCATCGTCATTCCTCCTGCTATCTTTTTCTATTATTCTACCTTATTTGATAGTAGATTTAAAACTTTGCAACAGAACCGTCAAGAGGGTTTGTTTTATAAAATGTGTTATTTTAACAATTAGTAGACATAATGGTTATTAAAAAAATATAAATTAATAATATATATGTAAAGCTATGTAAAGTTAAAATTTCTTTTATTTATTTAATAAGCTAGATAAGATAATTTTGTAATTTTTATACAAAATATTTCTAGGAGTGAAACAATTATGAAACATGCTAAATTTATTACTGTTGGATTAGCAACTATTACTTTATTATCTGCTACAATTCCTGTGGGAACAACAATTGTACAAGCAGATGAAATTAAAAATGTCTCTGTAGAAAATGATCAATTTAAAGGTTTGAGCGATAATGAATTGAGAAATTTAGGTTTTTCAGAAGCAGATATTATAAACTATCATGACAATTTAAATAATCCTGTTTATATTCAAGAAGGAATGGTTCTAAATAGTAAAGAACAACATAAAGAAAGAGGAAAATTTACTTGGGCAGTAAAGGCTATTAGAAAGGGATATAATAAATTACCTAAATCAGTTAAAAGATATATTGCGGCACATACAGGGCTAGATACTCTTTTAAGTTTTATCGAAAATGCGACTGGTACAATTCAAGATGCTGTATATAATGCATGTAGAAAAGTTGGCATGAGTAAAAATGTAGCAAACATTGTAACTGCAGCTATTATGACTTTAGTATTTTAATAAAAAATCCGATTAGTTAAAACTAATCGGATTTTTTATTAAGTTCATGTAGAATTAGATAAAAACCATAAAGGGTAAAACTAATCCATGATACAAGAAAAGCTATTAAGAAAACATTTTTTTTAGTGATATAGAAAAGTATATAAAATAAAAGTATAACAAAAGCAATAATCCAATAGAACCATTTTTTTTCAGCTATCTTTTTCAAATAATCTCTTCTTTCTTTTTTTCTTTTTATTAATAAAGTAAATAATAGGAATAACAAGTCCTAAAGGAGCTAGAGTTATACTTATAAATATTAAAGTAATACAAAATAAAAATTCATCTTCTTTATCATAGTTTAAATCTTGGTTTAAATTATCTACTTGAGTTTGTATTTGATATATTTTTTGCTCACATTCTAATAGTTGATCATAATGGACAGATAACCTATTTCTTAATGATTCATTATCTTTTAATAAGTCTTCTATAGACGTTTGATAAATTCTAGATAAAGCTATTAAATTATCTAAAGAAGGATAAGAATGATCGTTTTCCCAACTAGATATAGATTGACGACTTACATGTAATTTATGTGCAAGTTCAATTTGAGATAAATTTGCTTTTTTTCTATGATATTTCAAAGTACTTCCTACAGTCATTAGTTAATCCTTTTATCAAATAATAGTACCCTAATATTGTACAATGATGATATCTGATTTTGAATTATATTTCTTCAATGATTATTTTAAGTTCATAATCGTTTAAATTAAATTATAAATAGTTATATTAAGAGCTAGTAGACATAATGTACACTATGCCAAGTAGTGCCTCTACCAATGGATAGAGACGCTCACTTTGTGATTTTTAATTGGTCTAGCTAAAAGCGACTTTCTAAAGCTTGATTTTTCGCGGTTATCTATATCTAATTCTTTGTGCATTTTTATCTGTCATTTTTTAAAGACTTGTTATTTTTTGTAAAATATGGTAAATTTTTGGTAGCGCTTCATAAGCGCGCTGCTTTTTCAAGAATAAACTCTCATTATTTTTTTAACTAGCTGCTCGGAAGAGCAGTCTTTTTTATTATTTATCCGTCTCTTTTACAAACAATTCTTCGTTAGGACTGTTGTAATAATTTGGATTCAATTTCAATTCACCATGTTTATTCCCTTTATTGATCACTGACAATAACATCGGACTGAATCCTAGAATTCCTAGTAAAATAGAACCGAATAGAAGATTTTTTCTTGTCATGAATGTTCCCTCCAGTTATTTCCAAAGCTGCCACCATTTTTGCTTCTTCTTTTTTGTGTGTTTTTCTATCGATTCTGTTTCTTCAGAAAGAATAGTAGTTGATTCATCTTCTGGAGTTTCTTCCGTATAAGCTAATTGTAACTGTTCTTGCAGTTTTTCGATCTGTTGATTTGCCTGTAGGGTGAGCTGTTGTTGCTGGTCGAGTAATTTTTGCATATTAGAATTATTTTGCTCTTTAAGGGAAAGTTGTTCTCGTAAAAATTCATTTTCTTCACGCAACTTATCTAGCAACTCGTTTACAACCACGTTTTTGCTTGATATATAAATGTTTTTATCGTTGTCTTTTTCATACTCCTGCAACCTATCTAGTAACCTTTGGTTACCTAAGTTGCTAGCAAGTTGCAATACTCCAGAACGTAATACAACCTTATAACCACGCTCATTTTTAGCTAATAAGGACGGGTCTAATTTATCAACATGTTTAGAGATTGCTTGCCTACTTATTTCAAATAATTCAGATAATTCCTTTATTGTAAAGGTTTCTTTGAGTTGCATGATAATTGCCTCCTAAATTGTTAGGTATTATTTCTCTAACCAATTATCTAAGGTAATTGAAGGTATATTTTCTTCAAAATAAATTTGCAGAGATCCTATCTTATTTCCTTTGTAGGCTTTAATTTTTTTGATTTCAAAAGTTTTAAAAATAGCAGGGTGAGTTGAATTAACGTTTAAAAATTCTTTTT
>NZ_JBIOQS010000009.1:0-2147 GCF_051713845.1 Enterococcus sp. AZ191
TTCTTCTTTTAAAAAAGAACCTCTTTCCTTTTTGGAGAGAGTTCGTTGATATAAATGGTAAATACGTATTTTTCCACCTTCAACGCCTGATCCACGTCTCAATATGTTGTTTAGCTCTTCCTCCGTAAAATCTGGAGTAATTTCTTCGTAATCAGGATTTTTTTCAACAAAAAAAGACTCCGAAGATTGTTTTTCTTCCAAGTCTTTTATATCTATATTAGATTTTACCTCTATAGAATCTCGTTCATTGCGAGTTCGATTGCTTGTTCTCGAAATTGTGTGAGAATCTTCGATTTTTCCTCGAAATCCGCTTGTTGAGTTGGAGTCAGTGGATTGGCTTCTTCCAACGCTTCCATCAATTCGCTTACTCTGTTCCACACTTTTTTGTTGATCTCGTGTCCCCACTTCATCAAATCGCCCTCGACTAGTTTGATTTGATACTCCACGGGATTCTCTTCCTGTAATTTGGCTACGGCTATTTTCCCGAATCTCCCCAATGGATAATTGGGATACTCGACTTCTGGTATCAGTTGTCCTGTCTCGTTCTCGTAGTATTTTAGACTCATGTTCATTCATCCTTTCTCTTTTATAAACTAAAATTTCTTTACTAATTAGTCGGTTTATTTCATTTGCATAATTCATTACTTTAAAAAAGTTAGGCAAACTTTGTAACATAGTGAATTCTTGTTCGGTTATATCCATTACTTCAGAACCAATACTCTTATTTTTTGCCAAAAATAAACCAATTTCTATAGATAGTCTACGAATATCTGGTTCTTCAGTAAAATCAACTGTTTCATCAATTAAATCTTCTATCTCTTGGCTAACTAAAAGATTCCAATCATTCTTTTCTAACGTATAATCTGGAAAATTAAGTTCTTTTCCATCTGTTTGAGAAAGATCAAAATAATGTTTTATATTTATTTTCCCTGTTGACTGGCTAAGAACAGCAATGGATTTTTCTCCTTTTTTAACAAATCGTCCTAATTTTTTCCACGTATCAAAATCAGCGATATGGGTAGCATTCGACTTCTGTCCGTAAATAAATATTTGCTCATAAATATCGTATTTATGAAACATCTGAACCTGATTAAAAAAATCAAATAAATTGTTCTTATCAGAAACAACCGTTTGGAATGTCTCCTTGAATAAGTTTCCTAATTCTTTGTACTTTTGATAATTCATAGTTTCCCTCCTATAAAAATAAAAGAAGGAGGAGCGGATACGCCCCTCCTTAGAAAAGGCGTACCCTTTTCTATTCAGTTTTTATCAAAAATCAATTTCTAATGAATAATCTAAGATTTGTTTCACTAATAAAAAGTCTTCACCTCTTAATCGATCAATAAACTCTTTACTCACAATTCGTTCAGTATCAAAACTATGAATCTGTGTCGCATTGATTCTTCCATGTATTTTGTATCCATGCAATGGAATATAACCAGAAAAATTATTTCCTCCTGAAGTAATTGGACACACAATAATATAATTCGTTTTACGATTATACGCATTGGAAGAAACAACCAGGGCTGGGTGTTTCCCCCTCATCTCTCTTCCAAAAGACGGCGTGAAATTCAACCATATAAGGTCACCTTGTTGCGGTTCATACATCCTTTTCTATCTCCTCCTGAGCTAAAAATTGCCATTCCTCATCTTCTGCTTTTTGAAAAGATTCATCTGATAAAAATGGATTTTTAATTTTTGGTGTAAAAATCAATCCACCATTTTTTGATTTATAGGTGACATACTCTGTTCCTGCTTCAACTTGATATTGTTTAGGAATTGAAATAGAGATTGAATTACCAACTTTTCTAGCTGTTACATGAATCATTCTGCATTCCCCCTGTTCGCCAAATATTTTACCACGTAAAATTAGATTTTACAACGTATTTTATCTGTGCTTACACAATTAAAGGTTATGCTCAATTGCATATTCCATTTCTTCATATGCTCGTTGATTCAAATAATGTTGAAGACTCCGGTCGCAACTTTTTCTTAGCTGATTCATTATCTTTTTTAATTCATACTCTTGGTTCTTTGGTTGATATCCGTTGTATCCTATTCTAGTTTGAACTTTAGATTTAGGTCGCTTAGATTCAATCTCATCATTTTTATTTCTCTCATGAAGTGGCAATCATCACTAGTTGCTA
>NZ_JBIOQS010000010.1:0-1999 GCF_051713845.1 Enterococcus sp. AZ191
AGATGCTATTCGATTTGTTAGCGAATTTCCTTCTAGTTTGGGTGGTGAAGTCAAAAGAAATGATGAGAGCAAAGCGTAGCGGTTCATTGACAGTAGGTCGTGCATGTTATCCTGGTAATTGCTTCAGCAATGGAATTCTGGATTAGTCTTTTTATCGCTGAAGCCCCACAGAATTGGAACATGCTAAGAGGTACCTGCTGTCAATGATTGCGGATATGGCTAGGAGTTTCTTATCTTGATAATATAGGCAACTTAAATCCCCAAATTTTACATACAAAATAGGATTCAAACCCTTGGTGTATGTGCCTTTTATCTGCTTAATTTAGGGTGGATAGGGATAGAAGAACATATTTAATTTTTGGAGGTACTTTTATGATTGTTAAATGGGATTTATATGATATGGACTATGAGGGCGAAAATAGGGCGATTCCTGAGGAGTTACAAGATTTTGATAGGATATTATTGCTTTATAGCTTAGAGCGCCAATTAGGCGAAATGTATAATGAATTAGGCTATATTGAGTTTGACCATTTGCGTGATGATTGCTATCAAATGTTTGAGAAAGCTATGTTCGATATTTGTGAGAAAAGAAAAAGACGAACTCAGAACCCAGCCTTGCACAGCGAAGAGTTTAAAGTCGTCTCGTAGGACTTATTTTATCATTATTTCATTATTCATTCAAACAGCCAAAAGGCGCACATGAGTCTGCTTTTGTTTTTTCGCGGGGCGCATGGGACGCGCGAGCGCCCCCGCGCACGCGAAAAACAATCAGACCATGGAGCATTTGGCTGTTGATGATTTGAAATCTGATTAATGAGTTTTGGGGACCGGCCCCCTCTAACAGCCGGTTAGAAGTGCCAAATTGGCACATTTTATTTTCTTGGAGGTGAGATATTGGAAATATTTAATGTTAAATGTGATAAATTGCGTCTTTCTGGTAACATTTCGGATTCGGATATTTTTGTCCTTACGAACTATATTCAAAATGATATAGAGACTGAAACCATTGGTCTTACGACTTCGACTTCGGTTCGTGGTAAATTCTTTTGTATGGATGAAAATAGTGTTTATTTTGAATACGATAAGACTCGTGCGGATTCTTGGGGTATAAATAATTTCTTTTTGGAATTTAATCCTTCGAAGTTATCTCAAGATAGGCAATATCAGTTAAAAACGAAAATTCTTTATGCTGTTAGTGATTTGAAAGCAAATCGTTATGATTTAGCAGTTGAGTTTGATTTTTCTTTGGCTGATGTTTGGCATGAGGTGAAAGGTCAGAAAGTTGCTAAATATTACGGTGTAAATGGTGAATTAGAAACATGGTATATCGGTACTGCTGGTTCTGATATGCTCGTTCGTATTTACAATAAAAATAAGCAACTAGAGGATACTGATGATTTAGAAAATCGTCGTGAGGGTGATTGGTGGCGTTATGAAGTGCAATATAATCGCTGGCGCTTAATTGAGAAGGTATTAGACAATGGATTTTCTTTTGAAAGGCAAATTAAAATTCCGGATTATTCTTCTGTTTCTCCTATGGATGAGTTCATTTTGTCTTCTATGGTTGTTTCTCCTGATAAATTCGCTAAGTTACCTAATAGGACTAAAGTTAGATATCGTAAGAAAATGCGTGAGTTGCCTGCCTTATTAGATGTTAGGTCTATGATAAATTCGGTTTTAAAAGAAAAAACCCCTCAATTATTGGGAGAATTGAAGGGATGGCTTGCTTCTGGCAAGCTTGCTACTGTTTAGTTGATTTCTCTGATCAGCTGAATAGTAGCATAAAGTTGTGAGTCTATAAAGGCTTGCAACTTTTTTTATTGACATTCCATTCCAAAGTGAGTATTCTATGTGTATAGGAGGTGTTTTTCATGTCTGTTAGAGTTAATATAACTTTAGAAGATGAAGTTTTAAAAAGGATAGATGAACGAGCTAAATCTATGGGTATTAGCAGAAGTGCTTTTATTGCTGTTTCTTCTACTGCTTTTATGGATCAACA
>NZ_JBIOQS010000011.1:0-1433 GCF_051713845.1 Enterococcus sp. AZ191
AAGACCCCGTTCAATTTTATGAAACAACACAATTAGATGACTAATATTTGATTTTTTGCACGAAAAAAAGAGTGGATTTCTCCACTCCATCTAACTTTTTGGGATCACTACAAAATGATAGGTCTTTGTATTATAGTTCCATATTACTTTGTTGGAATCGATTCATTAGTTGGATATTCTGTTTAGTATGTGGTGGATTTTGCGGAGCAAATCGTGCTAGTACTTCTTGTAATGATTTTCCCTCGTGCCCACTTTTTCCTGGATAAGGTGTGTTTACAGTTGGATATCCAGACATCCGTTGTTGAACAAATCGTGCTTCTTTTTGTACTTTTTTAAATGTACCTCGGTCACATGGATTTTTTATAAAAAATAGATTTTTAGCTTGTACTGTTGTCGATGATCTATGATGGGTATGTTTAAATAGTTTGGTAAATAAATTGAATTTATTCATATATATATCACTCCATAGCCTTTTAATCTTTGCTTATTTTACTATCGTGACATCATAAAAAAATTTTTTGTCTTTTTTATTTTTTTAGAGAGAAATTTGGTGTACATTCTCTACGATTTATTGATGAAATCTGAATAGAATTAGATAAATTGACTAAGATTTTAGTTTCATTTTATTCTAGCTTAATTTGACAAATCATATTATTTTAATATAGTTGGAATTATTTTTTTTGCATATTTACGTTATCCGACATACTTAATAATCTTTTTAGACAATTTGGGAGATAATTTTGCTCGATATTTCTTTTCAACCTCTTTGATCATTCCTTTCTAGTAATCTTTAACTTTGAAAACTCATGTTTTGAGATTCCTGCTGCTTGACATATATGTTTTTTGGTGTAACCTAACTCAAGTAAATCATGAATATGTTGAGTAGTTAACACCTGGATTGACCCCGATTTCAACGGATGACATTTATCCATTTTATTATTACCCAATAACGTTCCAAGACGTTCTACTTTTTTTCGAATATCTTGCCTTTCGTACCATTCTGGATAAGGATAGTCATTTAATAGATCCAACATCTGTCGACGGTATTCAAATTTTGTCTGCTTATTCTCCATATCGAAATTTACCTTCTTCCATTTATTTTATATGAAGATTTCCCAATGATTCCTTACAATTCCTCGGTAGTTCTTCTACAACATATACATCCCACGAACAAAATAAGTAAATCATTGTTCCTGCAGACAAAATAACTTTCCATTCAATGGATAAAAAACTAATCCAAATAACAACTGTTAATATAAACATTACTAAATTACTGTTTATTTTCTTCATCTTGATTTCTCTCCATTCTCTTGTTAGAATGGGGCGTAGGTTCTATATTTTTCAGAGGTTACTTTTTGCGGAAGTAACCTCTATTTTTACGCCCTTAATTAATTTTGAACTCTAGAATTTCCCGTCTGATAATCAATGACATA
>NZ_JBIOQS010000012.1:0-709 GCF_051713845.1 Enterococcus sp. AZ191
TTGGTAGAACACTTTGTGTTCTTGCTTTAAGGCGCTTAATGCACGATCCAGACTTCTTAATGGCATATTTAATTGTTCCGCCAATTCTTTTTTAGACAGTTTCAAATAAGGCATACGAAGATCACTTTTTTCGCTCAAATAGCGCATAATATCTTCTTGCCATTCATGTTTATGACTATATTCTCGTTGTTCACGTGGTTTCTTGAACTTCCACCAGCCACGACGTTGGATAAACAACTCGTTTTCTTGAATATCTGAAGCGACCCATTCCTGGCATAATTCCAAAACAAAGTCACGATTGGCTGCTTGATAATTGCCAGAATACGCACTTTTGACAATCTTTCGCACTTCGCCTTCAGACAACGGCTCATTTAAGCGTTCGTTAAACTCAAACATGTTATACTCACAAGTTTCTTGTCCGTAACCAGAAGAATAATAAGCCAAAGAGAGTGTAAAAATCACGTTATTCCGTCCGGTTCTGTTGCAAAGTTTTAAATCTACTATCAAATAAGGTAGAATAATAGAAAAAGATAGCAGGAGGAATGACGATGAATCATTTTAAAGGAAAGCAATTTCAGCAGGATGTGATTATTGTAGCTGTGGGCTACTATCTTCGTTATAACCTTAGCTATCGTGAAGTTCAAGAAATCTTATATGATCGTGGCATTAACGTTTCTCATACGACGATTTATCGTTGGGTGCAAGAATA
>NZ_JBIOQS010000013.1:0-437 GCF_051713845.1 Enterococcus sp. AZ191
GGAATCAACAACTCAAATCAAAGAAGAAGCCAAAAAAAACAGCTATGAAGGATTGCCCAATGATACACGAACGGAAAGAGAATTAGAAGCTATTCAGGCAGTCGCGTCTGATTTTTTAACACTGTATTATCAAACAACAACAGAAAATATCGATAAGAATTTAGCAGAAATCAAGAAGTTAACTATTGATAATAACAGTGAAAAATATCGTCCAGGGTGGTTGACACAACATGCTTCAAATGTGCTTGTACAAGAAGTTGTGTCAGAAAAATATTACACTGATTTACATGCAGTAAATGGGAAAGCAAGCGTTATGGCATTTCTGAGTTTACAGGCAAAAATAGGGGATGGCGACGTTTTTCCTGAACAATTTTTGAACCGAGTGGAGTTGAAAAAAGACGAAAACAATGTTTGGAAAGTAACAGGATTTAAGTGGA
>NZ_JBIOQS010000014.1:0-371 GCF_051713845.1 Enterococcus sp. AZ191
GTCAAAAAAGGGCGTGGTGGCGGACTTTTACTTGCTTCAGTACGTGTATTATTCGCAAGTTTGATCCAAGCGAAGAAAGAAGAAAAAGAAGCCTTTATTCAAGGAATCATTGCGCAGTTTAAGCTAACAATCGATGAATGGACAAGTACAATTCAACAACTAATTCCTGAGAAAGAAGCCCAAGAAATCAGGCTATTTGAAGTCGATACAGGTTGAAAAAAATAAAAGACGTCAATTGCCTTTTACAATATATCTTTGATACTCTTTAGCTTTTCGACCCTAAAGAAGTTTTAGGAATACAATAAGGAGTGATTGAATTGAATCTAGGGAAGAAAATATTGTTAGTTAGTATTAGTTTTCTGGTTGGGATT